>KK211387.1:0-293324 GCA_000622025.1 Lachnospiraceae bacterium AD3010
TGCTATTGGTTATAATACCCCGGATGAATACTACAGGAAATATAAGGCCGGGGAACTTGAGAAAAAAGACACATTTTCCAAGCGTATTTTGACAGAGGAACCGAAATTCGTCCAAAAGAAGCGGGAGAAAAAGCAGGAGAACTCATAAATGTTGTATTTTAGCGGGTGTGTCTACTTTTGAAAAGTTAAAAGAACCAAAAAACGACTCACGTGTCTACTTTTGAAAAGTCTTAAAACAAAAAAATATCACAGGTGTCTACCTGTGTAAAAAATATATCAAAAAAAATATTTTTCGTGTCTACTTTTCTTGACTGCTACAACTTGACAAGTACATAGTCGCAAAACTCTTCGTCAAAGACCGCAAATCTTTTCATCATTTCACCGCAAAACTCTTCGTCAAAAATCCGCAAATCTCTTCACCAAATATTGCAAAACCCAGTAAAATACATATAATAGAGCATAGATATATTAGTGCAATCTGGAGGTAAAGATGAACTATATAAAACGTGTCTGTGACACTGAATTACAGGATAAACTGGACGCTTTTGGAGCTGTGCATATCACAGGACCAAAATGGTGCGGTAAAACAACCACAGCCAAGCAGTTTGCCAAAAGCTTTATCGAAATGCAGGATCCGGATATGAGAGCTTCTTATATACATACGGCACAGATTAAGCCATCCAATCTACTTTCCGGCGAGAATCCGAGACTTATCGATGAATGGCAGATAGCACCGAATTTATGGGATGCCGTTAGAGTTTCCGTTGATAAGAGAAACGAATCCGGGCTATATATTCTTACAGGATCGAATTCTATTGATAAAACAGCAATCATGCACACGGGTACCGGCAGGATAGATACACTCCGGATGTATCCTATGAGTCTTTATGAATCCGGTGAATCCAACGGGAAAATATCATTATCAGATTTATTCAAAAATAAAGAACTTCCTGATGATTGTATATCTGATTTAACTATTGACGGAATTATTATGGCGGCATGTCGTGGCGGATGGCCATCTATTATGAACAAAAAAACTGATAAGGCAAAACTTATGGTTCCTGGCAGTTATTTTGACAGCTTGTGCAAAGATGATATCTGCAATGTGGATAACGTAAAAAGGGACGAGCAGGGAACACGATTGTTACTCAGATCCTACGCTCGAAATATATCAACATTTGCATCAAATCGAACAATACTTCGTGAAATTAATGCAAATTTCCCCATGAGTGAAACTACTTTTTATGATTATATTAAGACTCTGCAAAAACTTTATGTGATCAGAGATGTAGAAGCCTGGTGTCCCCAAATCAGATCGAAAACAGCGATTCAGTCCTCTGATAAAAAGGAATTCGTAGATCCTTCAATTGCTGTTGCTGCTCTTGGAGTTGCCCCTGAGTACTTCAATACAGACCTTAAAGCATTTGGATTTATCTTCGAAACCTTATGCATAAGGGATTTACGAGTATACTCTTCATCTATGGGGGGAGTAGTTTCGTATTATCATGATAGATATGGGCTGGAAGCAGATGCTGTACTCCACCTAAGAGATGGCAGGTATGCCTTGATAGAAATAAAGCTTGGAAGCAATGAGATTGAAGAAGGAGCTGCGCATCTTATTGAAATTGAAAGACTATTAGCAGAACACAATGTTAACGAAAAGCAGGCTCCGCTAAGATTGCCTGATTTAAAAATTGTTCTAACCGGAACACCATTTGGTTATAAACGTGAAGATGGCGTATATGTTATTCCCATCGGATGTTTAAAAAACTAAACACCCTTGAAGAAGATCTGTCATAGTTGATCCGCAACCTCCCATCCGTCCAGCTGACGAGTTTCTGAACTGAAATTAACGCCTATCTTATAAAGTGTTCTTTTATCAGCAGCGTAAGTGTCGGCATAATGCATATCCTCTATCTGCCGGAGAGCCTTTTCTGCGCTGTCGTCACGCTTAAACTCAAAAAGATATATGAACTGACGGGTTTCAACCGTACAGTCGATTCGGCCAAGGCTGGTATGCTGTTCACAGTATACATACTCGCCAAGAAGAGTGAATGTAAGATAGATCACCGTCTGGAAGTAATGCTCAAATACCGTTTCAGATGACGTGTAAGTGATACCTGCAAAAAGCGCTATAAACACATTCCTGATACTATCAAGGTCTCCCGATTCAATATATCTTTTTAGTGTAAGTATATCTTTGCCGGAACCGGCTCCGGCATTGCCCACATATGCGGGGGTAAGGCTTTCTAAAAATCCGTATTTTACTTCTTCATTCGGGAAAGCAAGCGTGAAAGAATCATCATCCCTATGATACTCCTTTAATGTCAGATATCCGGTCTGATAAAGCAGTGGGATAATATCCGGATTATCATCCCGGTAATCCTTCAACATCTTCTTAGTCGCATATAATGTGTCGTCCGTAAATTTCCTTGCATCAAAATTCGTTTTTCTGAGTCTCTCCACAAGGAATGTCGGAGTTCCCGTTTCAAACCAGTAATCTCCGAATTCCCGGTCTGAAAATGCGTTTAACAGGCTATAAGGATTGTATACTCCTTTTCCCTTTTGATGAAAATGATAACCGTCATATTTCTCCTTGATCCTGGCAAAGCATTCCTTCTCGGAAATATCCTGTTCAGCAGCCATATTTTCTATTTCATATATGAAATCATCCCTCATCTCGTCCTCGGTAATACCGCAGATCCCTGCATAGTCAGAGGTCATGGAAATATCCCGGAGATTATTTAAGTCACTGAATATACTGACCTTACTGAATTTTGTCACCCCTGTAATAAAGGTGAATTGAATGCTTTCATCCTCGCTTTTAAGATTGCTGAAAAAACCCTTAAAAACTGCTTTATTATGCTCAAGAAGAGCTTCATTCTCCATCGACTCCAGCATAGCTTTGTCATATTCATCGACAAGAATAACGCATCCTCTTCCTGTCTGATTTTTTGCCGCTCTGATTATCCTCTTAAATCTTATGGGAAGAGACTGCTCTATGCCTGGTTTCAGACCATACTGTTCTTCCCAATTAACAAGGTGCTCTTCCAGTATTCCTTCAAGAGCCATATCCTCCTTATAATTTCCGGTGTTGAAGTCCAGATAAAAAACCGGATAAGGCTCCCATGCATTTTCATTGTCTTTCTCAAGCTCCTCTATCTTAAGTCCCTTGAAAAGATCCTTTCGTCCTTCCCAGTAAGCTTTCAAGGTTGAAAGAAGAAGGCTTTTTCCAAACCTTCTGGGGCGGCTTAAAAAATAAGGAACATTCGTATGTACAAGTCTGTAAATATAAGGCGTCTTGTCTACATATACGTAGTTATTGATTCGTATTTTTTCAAAACTCTGGATTCCAATCGGGAGATTCCTGATAGTCTGTTTCAATATTCAGTTCCTCCTGTTTGTTATATCAATATGCAGCACCATAAAGTTAAGAACCTTGTAAAGGGTTCTTTTATCATCATATTATAACGAATACTTCCCGTATTTGAAAGTGGCGGAAGATAGCCAATTGATGCGTTTATCCTGGTCATGAGCGTGATCAGGCTTGAAAAAAAGATCGGCAAGCGTTATATTTTATTCAAATTGATATTATTAAAAATGATTTGAATAAAAATAAGCTGAATAAAAACGAGGGAAGCAGATGTTTGTAGGAAGAGAACGAGAACTGAAGGCCTTAAAAGATGTATATGATAAGAACGGTTTCGGAATGACCATTATCTACGGTCGGCGGAGGGTTGGAAAATCTACACTGATCAAAGAATTCATCAAAGGAAAAAAGGTGATATTTTATACTGCTACCAAGGTCGGTGCTGAAAGAAATCTCGAATTGTTTTCGAAGCAGGTATTGGATGTGCTTGATCCGGATATGAGCTCAGCATCCTTTTCTTCGTTAGAAAGCCTGTTTGATATAATAACTAATAAATTACCGGATGATCATAAAACTATCATTGTGATCGACGAGCTTCCCTATTGGGCAGAGAAGGATGGATCTCTTTTGTCTGTTCTTCAGAAGTATATTGATACACAATGGGGTATCAAAAATATGATGTTAATACTCTGCGGGTCGGCGCTGAGTTTCATGGAGAAAAAGGTGTTAAGCGAAAAAAGCCCGATATTCGGGCGGCGGGATTCGCAGATAAAACTGGAGGCGTTTAATTATAGAGAGTCGGCTTTGTTTGTTCCGGAATATTCTGCAGAAGATAAAGCAATCTGTTTTGGAGTTACCGGAGGGGTAGCAAAAAACCTTTCGCTTTTTGATGCGGAAAAGAGTCTTGATGAAAATATTATAAGGCTGTTCTTTAATGCTGACGGATATTTGTATGATGAAACCAGAAATCTCCTTGTTCAGGAGTTCTCTGATGTGACATTGGTAAACAATATTATCGAGCAGGTGGCTTCCGGTGAAAATGCATTGAATAATATAGCAACTAAAGTACACGAGAAAGATACTACTGTTTTGTATTCACTTGAGAAACTGATCGATGTTGGACTGGTGGAGAAGAAGAACTGCATAACAGAGGAGAAGAATAAGAAAAAAACCCAGTATGTATTAAGGGATCACAGTTTTAAGTTCTGGTATCAGTTCATTCCAAGGGCTGTAAGCGTGATTGAAATGGGACAAGGAGAGATGTATTACAAAAAAGCTGTTAAACCGCTGATACATTCTTATATGGGGAGTGTTTTTGAAGAAATGTGTCGTCATTACACCTTAGAGAAAGGGATTCAGGGAACATACGGTTCCTTCCTGACACAGACGGGAACCTGGTGGGGGGTGGAACAGATAATAGATGAAGAAGGAAAAAGATATTCACAATCGGCGGATATCGATGTGGTAGGCATCTCTTCCGTAGACAAGACTGCGGTTATAGGAGAATGTAAGTTTAAGAATGAGAAGATTGGTAAAGAGATATATGAAACCCTGCTGCGTAGATCAAAGCTGCTTTCCGGAAATTATCATATTATCCGTTTTTTATTATTCTCGCTCGGCGGATTTACAAAGTGGTTTGATAAAGAGGACATTCAAAATACAATAAAGATCACAGCAGAGGATTTGTATTCATAAAAGTTTCCTGTATAGCAGAGACTGCTGGCTATGACCGGTAACAAAAAATACAGCATGAATAATCAGCCATCACTGAAAATAAACTTCGGGATGAATGCGCTTCTAACCGTATCATCCATTATCTTTCCCATAATAACCTTTCCCTACATATCCAGGGTGCTGCAGCCGGATGGGATGGGAAGGGTTTCTTTTGCCCTGTCAATCGTTTCCTACTTTACAATGATCTCACAGCTCGGGATCCCTACCTATGGGATAAGGGCTGTAGCGAGAGTAAGGGACAACAGGGAAGAGCTGACAAGGGTCACCCATGAGCTCCTGTTTATCAACCTCATAATGAGCCTTATCTCATATGGTGTGCTCTTTATACTGTTATTCACGGTGCCGAGGCTTTCTGAGGACAGGCTGCTTATTCTGGTGGTCAGTGCATCCATAATCCTCGATGCCATCGGAACGGAGTGGCTCTACAAGGGGCTGGAGCAGTATACCTATATCACGGTCAGATCCATTACCTTCAAGATTATATCCGTAATTGCAATGTTCCTTCTGGTGCATGAAAAAGGTGATTACGTGATATACGGCGCCATATCGGTCTTTGCGGCTTCCGCAGCAAATATTATCAATCTCATAAATATCGGAAAGCATGTGGATATCCGCTCTGTGGGTTCCTATGACATAAAGAAGCACCTGAAGAGCGTTCTGGTCTTCTTTGCCATGACTTGCGCAACCACGGTGTATCTCAACCTGGATACGGTGATGCTGGGGTTTATGACAGACAATGAAGAGGTGGGATATTACCACGCATCAGTCCGTATCAAGTCTGTGCTTACCGCAATGATCACATCCCTAGGAGCCGTGCTTCTGCCAAGGATCTCATACTACATAGAACAGGGAGAAAACCAAAGATTCCGGGAGGTTTGTATGAAGGCCTTCCGTTTTGTGGTATTTGCAGCGGTTCCGACGGTGGTCTATTTTATGATCTTTGCAAAGGAAACGGTACTCCTTATTTCCGGCGGAGACTATGTGGGATCCATACTTCCTATGAGGATAATAATGCCGACAGTACTTTTTATCGGGCTTAGCAATATAATCGGAATACAGATCTTTATCCCCTTTGGGGAGGAAAAACAGGTGCTTCGGTCGGAGGTTGCCGGGGCTATTGTGGATGTCATAATTAATCTCTTGCTGATCCCGCACTTTAAATCTGCCGGAGCGGCAGCGGGAACCCTTGTCGCGGAAGCCGTGGTACTCATTGTCCAGGCATTTATCTTCAGAAAGATGGTAAGGACAGGAAAATACGAAGCTATGAGTTTTCCGGGTTTCTTTAGGGAGCTTGATCTTTTCCGGGTCACAGCCGCTGTAATAATAGCAACAGCCGCATCGGTCTGGGTGAAGCTGTTCGGATTTGGGAATTTTTTTACTCTTGCGGTCTCAGCATCGCTCTTTTTCGGGGTTTATGCGGGGGTGTATGTGCTTAGCGGAGGAAAGATCCTTCGCTGACGCGACAGCACATCCTGCGGCCCCCCACTCGCGCATAGCGCTCGTATACGGGGGCGTAAAACGTCCACTGGACGTTTTACAATTCTGAGGGCGAAGCCCGAAGAATCTTACCTGCGGAGAAAAGATCCTTCGCTGACGCTCAGGATGACAGGGGGCATTGTCATTCTGAGGGCGAAGCCCGAAGAATCTTAAAGTGACATAATCTGCGACATATGATATCATAAACAAATGCATTTATATGTACTTCAAACGCTTGCCGGGGACGAACAGAAGCTTCTAAACAGATGCGGGATAGACGTATGCAGGGATGATGAGGAAGCCTTTGTTCCGACGGTGGAGAGGACGAAGAGATACAGAAAGACAGAAAAGATCATAAGGACCGCCATGTTTCCCGGGTATGTGTTTTTCAGGACCGGTGATCCGGTAGGTCTTTTTTTCAGATTGAAAACGGTTCCTCTTTTATCGAAGCTGCTAAGGGTGAATGAAGAGTTCCTCCATGTAACAGAGGATGAGGATGAGGTTATCAGCAGCCTGGGAGGAAAGGATCATAATGCAGAAGGATCTGTTGGGATCATAGAAGGAGGCAGGCTTACTATACTTCAGGGACCGCTTAAGGATTTCACCGGAGACATAGTACATATAGACCGGCATAAAAAAACAGCTACCATAGCTCTTTACTTTCTGGGGGAGAGGCGTACAATCACTCTGGGCCTGGAAGTGACTAAGAAGACATAAACACTATGGAATTTATACTTGGAGTTCTGATAGTTTTAAATAACTGTATAAAGATAGCGGATACCTTCAGTCTTTTGGAGATCTTTTCGGCAGTCGTGCTTTTAGTGTATCTGGTTCGTAGAAGCAGGGCTCTGAAAGGTGTTTTTTTATTGTCGGTATTGGCTGTAATTTACACCTGTCTCGTTCAGTTTATCACGGGTTTACCTGTAGACCGGGAATCCGGAGTCTTTCTTCTAAAGTTTGTCCTGAATATCACTCTGGCGGTATATATAGCCGATAATTTCCGGAGATGGAAGCTATTAAAGCTTGCTTTCGGAGTGGCTCTCTGTCAGGCCGCCGAGACGGTTGTTGCTTTAGCCCTTCCCTCCTCTATACTCTGGGAGCACAGAAAATACGGTACGGGAATCGTGGTAAGCAGATTGAAGCTCCTCTACAGCGAGCCCTCATACCTGTCGTTCATCTCGGGGATCCTCATTGTGATCTTCATATACTGTCTGGTTTCAGAGAAATTCTCCTGGAAAGCTCTGGCAGGCACAGCGATCTGCCTTGGAGACATGCTTCTTTCCAACGGAATAGGCGGAATCATAACTATGATCATTGCAGTAGTGATAATGCTGATGATCTATGTCTCAGTTAACCGCGAAAGTATTCTCTATGATTCCCGGGGAAGGCTTGCCTGGTTTTTTATTGCCATCATTTCAATCGCCTCTGTTGTTTTGATAATCATGCTGTCCATGTCCTTTGGTTTCAGGGGAATGTCGATACTCAGAGGGACGGATATGGGAATGACGCTTACGATACAAAAGCCGATTACCGGTTTCCTGGAGGTAATGGACAGCACAAGGGGGAGAGGCATCGGTATCGGACAGGTCTCCGAGGATAAATTCGGTCATCCGCTTGGAGTGAAGGGCGGTATTATCAATGCATACTTCCACATAATGATCGAAGGCGGAATACTGGGTATCATTCTTGTCACGTGTATAGTTTTCTATCTCTTTTCGCAGTGCCTCCTTTACGGAGAAGCGCTGTCCTTCGGGCTTCTGATCTACATTATCATCAGTCAGTTCACCAGGGGACGATTTGATGATCCGGTAAGCTGGATCGTTTATGGCCTGATAGTGGCGGAATGCGGCAGGTCAAAGGCCGGAAGGCGGGAGAGGGCTGCCGGAGACGCTGTGTACAAAAGCGATGAAACGGTGGTCGGGATCATAGGAGCCAAGGGCTTTCAGAATTACGGCGGCTTTGAGACCTTCGTGGACAAGCTCACGGAATATCACGCTGCGAATAAGAATATCCGCTATCTCGTAGCCTGCAAGGCCAACGGCCAGGGCGCTATGGATGAGACTCAGCTGAAGGGGACGGTAAGCATTAGTGACAGTGAGTTCAAGTATCACAACGCGATGTGCTTCAAGATCAGGGTACCCCAGATAGGAGCAGGACAGGCCATTCTTTACGATCTCCTTGCGGCAGCTTATTGTATAAAATACTTTAAGAAGCACAAAACAGAAAAGCCCGTGCTCTATGTACTTACCTGTCGTATCGGACCCTTTATAAAGATAATAGCAGATATGATCCACGGGATGGGCGGGGTATATTATGTTAACCCGGATGGGCACGAATGGAGAAGATCCGTCTGGAGTCCCTTTGTCAGAAGATACTGGAAGTATTCCGAAAGGCTGATGGTAAGATACGCAGATATGGTTGTCTGCGACAGCAAGAATATCGAGACCTATATCAACGCCACATATTGTGATTACGATCCAAAGACCACATATATCGCCTACGGGGCGGAATTTGAGGAAAGCCCGGCCTCCGCAGATGCAAAATATATGGAATGGTGCAGGGAACACGGGATCAGAGGTTCGTACTGGCTTATTGTAGGCAGGTTTGTTTCCGATAACAGCTTCGAGACCATGATAGGGGAATATATGAAGTGCGGAAGTGAACGTGATCTCGTTATCATCACCAATATAAACAAAAAATACCTGGATGAACTGGAGGAAGCACTCCATTTCAGCCGGGACAGACGTATAAACTTTGTGGGCACGGTCTATGATCAGGTGCTCTTAAAGAAGATCAGGGAGGAGGCCTTCGGGTATCTGCACGGACATTCCGTAGGCGGCACGAATCCCAGTCTCCTGGAGGCTCTGGGAAGTACCAGGCTGAATCTTTTATTGGACGTGGGCTTCAATCACGAATGTGGTGAGGACGGAGCTCTGTACTGGACTAAGGAAAGCGGCAGCCTGTCATCACTTATCGATATGGCTGAGCAGCTCCCGGAAGAAAAGGTGGAGAAGTACTCCGCCCGGGCCAAGGAAAGGATAAGGGAGGCCTACAGCTGGCAGTACATCGCCGACAGATACGAGGAGCTGTTCAGCAGGCAGAAAAAATGATATAATATAATGTCGTTCTACTGACAACCACAGCCGTGCGGCGGGCAACCGATCCGCAGGCTGATACGACCGGACCCAAAACCCCTGCTCGTCGGCAGGAACGCGGCAGGTGAGGATCTGCGACATAGCTTAATTCAAACCAATGGACGTGTATTTTTAAAAAGAGAATGCAGGCCCGATGGTGAAGCTATGTCTGTATGATCCTGATCAGACTCCAGTCATCCTGAGCGAAGCGAAGGATCTTCTGACTTCATCTGTCATCCTGAGCGAAGCGAAGGATCTTACAAACGAAAGGAAACACACAACAAAAATGGAAAAAGAACTATACCTTGAAGAAGACGAAGCGGTTATCGACCTTGGAGACATGGCGGCCTATCTCCTGCACCGCTGGAAGATAATACTAATAAGCTCGCTAATTCTTATGATCCTGGTTGGAGGATATATGTCCTACAAGGAATGGAAGGGCATACAGAATAAGTATCAGGATAATACATATAAATCAATGACAAGCGGGATGACTGAGGAACAGATAGAGACAGTTGACCAGTTCTTCAACCGCTATCTGACCTACAAGCAGAGAATAGCAAATAACCAGCAGTATATAGACAGCAGTATCAAAATGAAACTGGATTCTGCCAATGTTTCGATGAGTACAAGGGAATACCTGATAAAGACGGATGCACAGCAGGTTCTTCTGTCATTTTCTGAGGCGGCACTTGACTTCGATGATTATAAAAGGATGGCGGAGATAATAGGTACAGAGGCCGATCCCAGATACGTGGGAGAGCTGGTAAGTGTGGATAATACCACTCAGCAGGATGCTTATGATATAGATACCGACAAGGTTGGGGATGTGATAAACGGCAGTATATCGAATGACTATAACGGAATACTGACACTCAGAGTTATCTACGACAAGAAGGATATCTGCGAGAAGCTCACGGGTGTCGCGGACGATGCAATAATGACCCATTATCAGAAGCTGAAGGATGCGGGAGTCGGGCTGGAAATAAAGGAGCTAACAAATACATATACCGAAAGAGTAGATAATGATCTTTTTGATTACCAGCAGTCCATGATAGAAGCCGGGGCAAGTATGGTTTCCGATTATTACGCATTCCAGACAGAGACAAAAAAGTCTCTGGACGAAAAAGAGATCGCGCTCTTTCAGTATCAGATAGACAAAAAGGAAGAAGTAAAGGCCAGGGTTAACTGGAAAAAGTGGGTGGCTATCGGCTTCGGCGCCGGATTCGTACTGGCTTGCGTATATCTCCTTATCAGTTACCTTATGATCCCGGCCATAAAAACCGCAGATGATGCAAGACGCCTCACAAGATCTGACAGCCTCGGGATGATAGCTCAGCCTCCAAAGGCCAGAGTCTCAGTATTCAAATTGATCCATGACATAGCGAACCGGATGGAATTTCACGGTGTGCTGCAAATAGATGACAGTGAGGCCGTGTCCATCATCTCTGAAAGGATACGTAAGATCACCGGGAATAGGAACATAGACAGTATCACCCTTATAGCCGATTCTGTTGACGAATATTCAAATGATATACGCGAAAGATGCCTTGCCGCCTTGAAGGATAGGGGACTCAGTGTAATACCGGGTAATCCCTCTGTATCCGTGACAGACATAAAGTCACTTCAGGAAACAAAGGGAGCGGTACTTATGCTTACTACCAAGAAAAGTCTTCCGGAAAGCATAAAGAGGAATATTTCCATCTGCACAGAAAGCAATGTGCCCGTCATCGCCTACTTCATCGTCCGTCCGCAGAGCTGAGCGAAGCGAAGGATTTTCCCACCGGAGGAAAGATTCTTCGGGCTTCGCCCTCAGAATGACAGGATGGAAGCCATAAGAATGACAGGATGGAAAGAGAAAGGAGGGGTCACGAGGTGAAAGTATTTAATACTACAGCGGTATGCATACCTTCAAAGCATTATATGGTTGACCTTTCCGAGAGAGTAAAAGAGATTAAGAAACTGGTGGATGCCGGTGAATATTTTTCGATAAACCGGGCCAGGCAATATGGGAAGACCACTACACTGACGGCTTTGGAAGGGTTTATTAAACCTATATATGATATATTAAGCCTGGATTTTCAAGGGATCAGTAATGCCGGCTTCAAAACAGAAGAAGCTTTTGTTAAAGCATTTTCAAGAAATGTGATTAAAAAGGCAACAATAGCAAATATCCCGGCAGATATTGTCAAAGTTCTTAAAGAGTATATCAGTAGAAAAGAAGATAAAGCGGTTCTTGACGAACTGTTCACGACACTTAATGATTGGTGCGATGAAGCAGACAAGCCGATTGTAATGATCATTGATGAGGTGGATAGCGCTACAAATAATCAGGTGTTTCTTGATTTTTTGGCTCAGTTAAGACTCCAGTATCTGGAGAGAGAAAAAAACAGTAACTATAAAACCTTCCAATCTGTCATTTTAGCAGGTGTAACAGATGTAAAGCACTTAAAAGCCAAAATCCGTGATAATGATGATTCAAAGGAAAACAGTCCATGGAACATTGCGGCAGACTTTACAGTAGATATGAGCCTGTCGGAAGATGGCATCAAAGGGATGCTCAATGAATACGAGGCTGATCACCACACAGGCATGGATACAACAGCAATTGCAAAGCAGATCCATGACTATACAAACGGTTATCCGTTCCTGGTGAGCCGAATCTGCCAGCTTATTGATGATGATGTGAGTCAGGTTATGAGTTCTGAAGATGCTTGGTCGGTAACCGGCATAGATGAAGCTGTAAAGATGGTTCTTTCTGAAAATAATACACTTTTCCAGTCCCTGACAAAAAACCTGAATAACCTTCCTGATCTCAGGGCATCAATAAGAAGCATTCTGATGGAGGGAACAAAACTGACATGGAATGCCCAGCAGGATTCCATAATTAAGATGCAGATGTATGGTCTGATCAGGAAAGAGAATAATACAGTCAGAGTATCGAATCGGATATTCGAGACTATGCTTTACAACCTGTTCCTATCCGATGAGGAACTCAAGCAGAATGCATTCTCAAGAGAAGGCGAGTTCGCGAAGAACAGATTCATTACAGACGGCAGGCTGAATATGAGACTGATTCTTGAAGGTTTCAAGGATACATATACCCGGATATACGGATCTCTTGTGGACAGATTCAAGGAAAAGGACGGAAGGGAACTGTTCCTGCTGTACCTAAAGCCGATCATCAATGGTACCGGGAATTATTATATAGAGTCACAGACAAGAGACCAGACGAGAACAGATGTGATCGTGGACTACCTGGGACAGCAGTATATCATAGAGCTTAAGATCTGGCGTGGAGCCAGATACAATGAAGAAGGAGAAAAGCAGATCAGTGAGTACCTTGACTATTATGGGCTGATGACCGGTTATATGCTAAGCTTCAACTTTAATAAGAAAAAGGAAACAGGCATAAAGAGAGTTGAGATTGGAGACAAGGTACTGTTTGAGTGTACTGTGTAGAATAACAGAAGGCCTGAGGTGGTTTTGTGAGTGGTATAAGGGGTATAGTCATTGAGGGTAAAAGGTAATGAACATAATTCTATTATCCGGTGGCAGCGGAAAGAGGCTGTGGCCGTTATCAAATGATGTAAGAAGTAAACAGTTTCTGAAGATATTTTCTGTCCCGGGGTCAGCAAATAAAGAGTCGATGGCGCAGCGGATGTACAGGATGATAAAAGAGGCATCACCCTCAGCTACTGTTACCATTGCCACATCCGAATCCCAGATCCCACAGATCAGGAATCAGCTTGGGGATGATGTAGGTATTTCAATTGAGCCTTGCAGAAGGGATACATTTCCGGCCATAGCTTTAGCAGTAAGCTATTTACACGATATCCAGAAGATTGAGGATTCAGAGCCGGTTATTGTATGTCCGGTAGATCCATACGTCGAGGCTGACTATTTCAATACCCTTCGTTTTATGTGCGAGAATGTGGATAAGGCAAATATAACACTTATGGGTATTGAGCCTACTTATCCCAGCGCAAAGTACGGATACATTATACCAAAGAGTAAAGATCAAATATCCGCAGTTGATTCTTTTAAGGAAAAACCGGACGAAATCCTTGCTAAAAAGTATATGTCAGAAGGTGCGCTATGGAACGGTGGAGTGTTTGCCTTTAAGCTTTCATATATGCTCGAGAAAAGCCGGGAATTGCTGGGAACATCTGATTTTCATAAGTTGTATAAATCATATGGATCTCTGGATAAGATCAGCCTTGATTACGCTGTTGTAGAAAAAGAGTCAAGCATAAATGTCATTCGCTTCTCAGGTCAATGGAAAGACCTCGGAACCTGGAATACTCTCACGGAAGCTATGGAACAGAAGGTTAGCGGAAAGGTAAACGCCGACAAATGTTCCAACACGCACGTGATCAATGAGCTTGAGATCCCAATGGTTGTGCTGGGTGTAAATAATGCTGTTGTTGCAGCAACCCCTGATGGAATACTGGTATCGGATAAGCATCAGAGCAGCTATCTGAAAGAATACGTTTCGGACAGCAGACCGATGTATGAGAGACGGGGATGGGGTGAATACAGAGTTTTAGACTACAAGATCCATAAGGATGAGAGCAACAGTCTGGTAAAAGAGCTGGTGATCAATGAGGGCAAGCATCTATCCTATCAAAGGCATAGTAAGCGAACAGAAATATGGACATTCACAGAAGGCTTCGGAGTGCTTGTTATTGATGATAAACGCCGGGAAGTCAGCGTTGGTGATACGGTAATGATAGCTGCGGGTCAAAAACACGGAGTAAAGGCAGTTAAAGGGAATCTTCATATTATTGAGGTACAGATAGGCTCAGAGCTTGTTGAGGAAGATATAGAGAGGTATGAGTTTGATTGGGAGTAGTTTATACTCGATGGAAGTGTACGTATCATATTATGTTTATTCCGAAATATTGGAGATTAATGTATGATCTGGTCTGAGTTGGTTGATCGTTATAAGATATTTAGAAAATTTAGAGCAATTTTTCTGGACCTAAAGAAGGAATATAAAAAAAGGATAAAAGAAGAACAAAGAAAGATTAGGCGTCATCCTCTTGAGAAGCCATTTGTTGTAGCGGTTGAGGCCACAGGATTATTAGGCCTGGTTCTATATATTCTCGGTTATTTAATTGGAAGACCTATTTTCGTTATCATTGGTTTTGTATTACTCATTTTATGTATAATTCTGGCACAGATTGATATTATTGTTTTTACATGCGGTATACTGAAGGGCATATGGATAGGCGATGATGATAAGAATGGTGAATCCAAAGATCTATTAAATGGACAGGATATAAATGTCTATGATTACATGGAAATAATGAGACAGCAAATCAGAAGAAAAAACCTGAAGGATGCGGCACAAAAGCACGGATTAGATGATGAATATGAGGTATTATTTATAATCAAGCACACACCACCGATTCATCCGCTGTTAAGGGTTTTGGAAACATTAATAGTTGTTATTGGAACAGTAGCCATGATAAATTTTATTCCCTGTTATAAGTTGGAGTATGGGCTACCAGTGTTGTGGATTATGGTTATTATGAACCTTGTTTTTAGCAAGTCTGTTGACAGCGTAATAAGGTTCTTGGGGAATGGGTATTGTTATAAAGGTTTTTTGGACTATGGTATAAATAATTTGGGTTTTTGTTGAGGAAAATATAGAACGGTTTGAATAATTATCATATATAAAACAAACGGGATATTTAACACAGGTTTTTGACTTATGGCACGAATACAGTTCATGAATACAGAGATAGATAATATAACGATGGATGAGGCGTTAGATAGAATAGAGATTCTTATCTCTCAAAACAATAGTTCATTTGTGGTAACGCCTAATGTTGATCATATTATTAAGCTAGAAACTGGAACGGAGCTACGAAAAATATATAAGAATGCGGATTTAATCCTATGCGATGGCAAACCGTTGATATGGATATCAAAATGGTATGGTACTCCAATAAAAGAAAAAATATCAGGTTCAGATCTCTTTCCAAGATTATGCGAAAGAGCTGCTAAAAATGGATATAAAATGTTTTTTTTGGGAGCAGCAGAAGGGGTGGCTGATAAAGCAGCAGAACGGCTCAAAAAAAGATATGAAGGACTTCAAATAGTAGGGACATATTCCCCACCAAAGGGCTTTGAAAACAATCCAGATGAAATGTCTAGAATTAAAACTATTATTAAATCTACAAGCCCTCATATTTTGATAGTTGCACTTGGATGTCCTAAACAAGAAAATTTTATTTATACCAATAGGATAGAATTAGGCGTGCCTATCAGTCTTGGACTTGGAGCAAGTTTAGATTTTGAAGCTGGAGTGCTCAAAAGAGCCCCTAAATGGATGGCTAATCATGGCTTGGAATGGATATACAGAATAATACAGGAACCGGGAAGAATGACCAAGAGATATTTGGTAGACGATTGGAAAATCGTGAGGTTGGTATTTAAGTATAGACCACGAAGAAAAAAAGGCGAAAACCAGATATAGTATCATGAAAAATAGAGTAAATTACTATTCAAATTTTATTTCAGTCGTGTTTACCGTAATTGTAATTTGTACGAGTTTGTTTTTTGATTTTGGGATCATACTTGACGATTTTCTTTTACAAGAGGAAAGATACCCATCTTTTTTTGATTCTTTCCATCATGGTATAGAAAAAAAAGTATACTTACCAGTAGATGAAAAAGGAGATCTAAAAAAAAATCTGGTTATCTATCCAGATATTGACAAAAATGTTCATGGTATTCATTTTATCTCAGATAAGGAAGGGAAGATAATTGTAGATGGTGAAAACAATGAACTTAGAGCATTTAACACAGGAAAATACAGAGTGCTTTTGCCAGAGGGGGAGTATTATTTTGATGATGGCGGGGCCTATATGAATGGGGTACATTTCGTGATTTGGTGTCCTAAATCTAACTGTATAGTCGCGGATGGCAATGATAAAAGGAAATTCTCTATTGTTGATGCTAATGCCCCATATGAATATCTTATCAATGTTTCACCCAAGTGTTCCTTTGATAAAGAAGAGATCACTCCTATGGTATGTCTAAGACAAAATGACTTGACCAACTATACACAGTATGTTTCTTCAAAGGAAGAGTGTTTAAGAATACTTGAATATGAAGTGAAGAAAACAGAATATGAAACATTTGACAAACAAGAAATAAAGATTTTTTCCAATTTTTTACACTATTGTTTATGTCAATATGATGGAGTTTCAATTCGTTTTGAGGATCATACTGGTATTGTGTTTAACAGCAATTCACCAAATGGAGTCTATGGTAAGGTCAATCAGCTAGGGTTGATTGAAGAGTAGAGTGTTACAATCGTTTTCCAAAAAAAATAGGGCAGAACGTTTATTTAATATTGATTTTCTAAAGGCAATTGCGGTTTTTTTAATTATTAATTCACATCTAGATTCATTATATCCAACTAGTGCAATAGCAACAGGAGGAGCACTTGGAAATGGATTATTCTTTATGGTATCAGGATTTTTAATTAGAAAGAAGAGAAAAGATATCATTTTTTTACTTAAATCAGTAATAAGGATATATTTTCCGATGTATATTGTTTATTTTGTCTCCTCTATGCAAAGAGGTTGTTTTGAAAAGGTTTCTTTCAGGAAATTCGTATGGCCTACGAACTATTGGTTTATTGGGGCGATCGTTCTTTTTTATATTTGCTATTCATTGTTGGATAGAATTGGAGTTTTTTATCATTTTAGTATTTTTATTGCTAGTAGTATATTAATTTATTTTTTGTGGTACGTTTTTTTCTTGGATACAAGTACATGGGTAGTCGAAAAAGCTGGATTGGGCGATATTGACAGTAGTTTTAAGCTGGTGTATTATTTCACGATTATGATGCTTGGAGGATATGCTGTTGATTCATTAAAAACAAAAAAAATAGGCTATAATTATAATATCATATGGATTATTTCTGTTATCGTTATGTACTATTCAAAATTTTTGATGATGAAGTATCCAGAGATGATGAAGTATCAGTTTATATCACAAATATGCGTCTTATTGTTTTCATATTACATTTTTGTATCAAGTTTTTACTGGAGTAATCTTGGAAAGCTATCAGACAATATTGTTTTATGTCTATTAATTATTACTATTAGTGAAACATCATTGGAATGCTATCTCGTCCAGTTTTCTATTATAGATTTATTTAAAAATGTAGTATTTCCATTAAATGTGTTTTCAGCAGTTTTGTTAATATTCTTCTCAGGTATTTTACTTAAGTCATTTTGTATTCTGTGTATGAGATTTGGTAATGCATTATTAAAGAGAAACGGTATTAATTGATGAATGCTATTTTGCTATTATTTTTAAGTTTATATCTATTTGGAATATTATTCCCATTACATAATCTGTTTCTTATTTTTTTTATTACGTTCTATACTTATTATTCCTTTAAGCTAATTAGGATAAATTCAATTTTAATTCCTAAATTGATTGTTTTGGCTATTTTATTTCAAAATACTTTTTTAGGAATTGGGATGCATTTATTTGGAATAAAGGGGGAAAGTATTACTTTATACACACAGGTCCCTACTATTCTCATATTTATTCCGGCCATGATTATACTATTAAATGAGTTTTCAAAGAAAGAATACTTGTTGTTTTATTTATTTGTCTGTCTGGTAGGATTAAATTTTATAATTAGTCCTATAAAAAATATTTCTATTTTTGCTTATAACGTTAGGAATTTTACAGTGTTTTATCTTTCTTATATTGTAGGAAAAAAAATAATAGACACCAGAAAAAAAGTAGATGAGTTAGCTGTATTTTATATCAGATGCGTTATTTTAGCAGGTGTCGTCGGTTTGTTTGGCGTACTGACAAATGGAAAGCTATATGAAATTATGGGGGCCACAGAAGTGGCAAATATCAAGACAATGAACAGTAGCTATTATAAATTTACAGGATTGCCAGGGTTTTTCATGGGGGATTTTTTTGGAACCTACTATTTGCGAATGGCGTCTTTGTTTCTAGAGCCGGTTAATTTTAGTTCATTTGTTTCACTAGCGGTGATTCTTCAAACAATATATTTGAGAAAGGCTATTGATTGGATGAAATTATTGTTCCTCTTACTAACCAATTTTTTAACATTTGGAAAAGGGGGATTGCTTATAAGTGGGATATGTATGTTTGGTTTAATTCTTAAATATATTCTATACAATCAAATGCGATTTTCCAGAAAGACTACTAGACAAACAGTAATAACGGGGTTATTATTTTTGATTTTGATATTTGGTGTTTTCTATGGTACACATTATTCGTATAATCTTCATTTTTATGCAATAAAAATCACTTTACAGGCATTAATTAAGCAACCTTGGGGATTTGGCGTTGGATCAGTGGGGAATATGAGTAATTTCTTTAGTGCAAAATCTTTGATTGGTGCAGAAACAGGCTTGCTTAATTTTGCTTGCCAACTTGGAATAGAAGGAGCCGTAGTATTCATTGTGCTTTTAGGAAGGATGTCTCAAGATGCATATAAGGGGTTTAGAAATGGTGGGGGCAATGATTTCTTTATTTTTTCGTTATTACCCATTGTTTTAATGGCAGTATTTATGTTTCAGGAAAACACCTTTACTACGCAGGTTATTACCGGATTTATGCTTTTTCAGGGATATTATTCAAATGCATATAAGAAAACGATTCCGTCTACTTTTTCATTACAAAATGGGATTATTAATGATCACATCATGAGGAAATCAGTTTATGTCAGATAAACAGCCTTTAATCATTGCAATATACCTTCCACAGTTTCATGAAACCGAGTTCAATAATACTCATTGGGAGAGTGGTTATACTGAATGGACTGCTTGCAGGCGGGCAAAACAGTTGTTTGATGGACATAGGCAACCGAGAGAACCATTAGAAAATCGTTACTATGATCTAAGCAGAATTGAAAATATAAAGTATCAGTCTGATCTAGCAAAACATTATGGTATAGATGGTTTTGCGGTCTATCATTATTACTCTTGTGGAGAAAAACTGTTAAATAAGCCGATGGAACTATTGTTGGAACATCCAGAGGTGGATTTTCCATTTTATTTTTTTTGGGCAAATGAATCTTGGAGGAAGAATTGGTTTGGACAGGATAAAAATGTGATCTGGCCGCAGGTTTATGGCACAGAAAACGATTGGATCGTTCATTATGAGTACTGTAGTCGTTTTTTTAATGATTCTCGATATTTAAAATACAACAATAAGCCCGTTTTTTTTATATATCAACCGTGGCAATTTGAACAAATAGATGCATTCATTGATTTATGGAATGAGTTATCAAAAAAAGAAGGGTATGATGGAGTTTTTTTTGTAAAAAATGTTACTGCAAGGACAACCTCTAAGACAGGACATTTTGATGCTGTTTTTGAAAGACAACCGTTTTTTGAGTTAGGAAAAGGAGAAAATCTGATAAAAAAGTATTCCAGATTATTGTTTTCCCGAATTTGGGAGTATACAAATCGAATAGGAATTACAAAGCATTTATTATGGAGACGGGACTACGCGGAGGCATGTCGTAAAATAATCAAAATGAAGCCTTCTGCGTTGGAAAAAACCATTTTGGGAGTTTTTTCCGGTTGGGACAATACCCCAAGAAAAGGATATAGTGGATGTCTTTTTGAGAATGAAAGCGCAGATGTATTTGAGAAGTGCTTGATTGAGCAGATCAAGAAGGCACAAAAGTATGGTTGTCCACAGATTGTAATAAATGCATGGAATGAATGGGCGGAAGGGATGTATATAGAGCCAGATAAAACAAATGGATATAGGTATTTAGAAGGTGTAAAAAGAGCCAAAGTCATAACGGGACTAATACAATGATTGTTTTTGACAGAATTAGATTCTTTTTTTTTAAGCTCAAATATAAGATCAAGAATAGACATAATAAGACATCACCAGTAAATGTATTTGACTCAAGTAGAGTAATAATTGGTAATCAATCATACGGATATATTAATATTATAGATCATGGAAAAACTGGGAGGCTAATAATCGGTTGTTTTTGTTCTATAGCTGATAATGTAAGGTTTATCTTATCTGGTGAGCATAGGACTGGTACGATTTCTTCTTTTCCATTTAAGGCAATGATTTGTGAGGTTGATTCAGAGGCTGGATCAAAAGGGGATATTCTTATTGACGATGATGTCTGGATCGGCGATTCAGTAATAATCTTGTCAGGGGTTCATATTTGTCAGGGAGCAGTGATAGCCGCTGGAGCAGTTGTGAGTAGAGACGTGCCGCCATATGCTATTGTTGGGGGTGTTCCAGCAAAGCTGATAAAATATCGTTTTGAGAGAGAAACAATTGATTTTCTACTCACGTTGAACTATGGTGCTTTAAAAGGAAAGATGGTTTGTGATCATATAGATGAATTCTACAATGATATTGATGGGCTGACTCTTGAAGAAATAGAGAGGAAATTGGGATGGTTTCCAAAAAGGAAATAAGGTATTATCCCAATATTACAAGTATGAATATTCAACGACCTATTGAGAGTGTTCAAAGTATTTCATTTGGTGATTGGGAACTTATATTGGTTGATGATGGGTCAACGGATGATATGAGAAATTCAAATCCTCAAACTGGAATATAACTGTATATCAGGATTATGATTTTTATCATATCTACAATCCTGAGGAATTATAATCACGCCTTTGCTTAAGAGTGCGGAATGGACTGTAAATACTGCTCCACTCATCCGTATGCAATTACTTCTAGATTTATAAGTTCAGAGAAATATTGCTCTAATGAAGGTTTTGATTTGCTAAGTACAAGCGCCTCAGAAAGTAGATACATGTCGGAGGCGTATTTTGAAAGTGTTATATTTGCTGAACACCACTATCATGGGCGGCGGAAATATTTCTTTCATAAACATGATTAGTGGGTTATATGACAAAGGGGTTGAAGCATATATTGCTTACCCGGACAAAAAAATTGATGAGGTGTTTTATCAGAGAACAAAAGATATCGTGAAGGGTTACTACCATGTCAGGATGGGAACGTGGTTTTTGGATACGTCAGAAACTACACTTAAAAGGATGGTAAAGAATATTTGTAAAAGAATAATGTACTTAAACCCCCTATGTCAAAGGCAGGAGACTATGGCAGTAAAACAAATAATTCGGGAAGTACAGCCGGATATAGTACATACAAACGTCGGCGTTATTCGTGCGGGATATTATGCAGCTAAAGAAACGAATATCCCTCATATTTGGCATGTTAGAGAGTATCAAACAAAAGGTTTGGGATGGAGGATTTTTCCGACAAAGGAGGCATATGAATCATTACTAAGACATAGCTATGTAATAACAATTTCAAAAGACTTGATAAATCATTTTAATTTAACTGGATTGAATAACGTTAAATGTGTTTATAATGGTTGTTTTTCTGAAAAGGAAGTGACAAATATCTATCCTAAACAAAAATATTTTTTATGCTGTAGTCAAATAACAAAGCAAAAGGGGTTAGATGAAGCAATTAAAGCTTTTTCTGTTTTCAAGGAAAATAGGAATTATGCAGAATATAGATTACTAATAGCAGGTTTTGGTAAAAAATCAATAGTTGAGGATTTGAGAAAGCTTTCTAGAGAAGTACAATGTGGCGATACAGTTGATTTTATAGGCTATCAAGAAGATGTTTGTCCTTTTTTAGACAACGCAACTGCTTTAATTGTTTCTTCACAATATGAAGGATTTGGTAGAATGACAGCAGAGGCTTGCTTCAGGGGATGCTTAGTTATTGGTAATAATACAGGTGGAACAAAGGAGATAATTGAACAAACAGGTGGCTTTCATTATACAGGTAGTTATTTGGATTTGGCAGATAAAATGAAAACAGTAGCTGAGCTTGATGAAAATCAATACATAGATCAAATGAAAAAATCTCAGTGTGTAGCTGTAGAACTTTTTTCAAACGAGCGTTGTGCAGAATCTGTCTTTGAAATTTATAAAGACATAATTAAGAGTCATATTTAGTAATATAGAGAATAAGACATTTATGGATTATTGATAATATTATGTGGTTGACATCATCTAATTTAAGGGGGTAGAAAATTGGATATTTATGAGAAATTGATCAATAAGGAATCATCGCTATGTGTGGTTGGTCTCGGTTATGTCGGAATGCCTATAGCAATTGCTTTCGCTGAGAAAGGGCTCAATGTTATAGGATTTGATACAAATAAGGAGAAAATTGAGAAATATAGAGCCGGAATAGACCCAACAAAAGAGGTTGGTGATGCTGTAATAAAGAAAACAAGTGTCAAATTTACATTCGATGAAAAGGATATTTCAAATGCATCTTTCATTATAATTGCAGTACCTACTCCAGTAAATCACGATCATACACCGAATCTTTTCCCGGTAAAATCTGCATCTAGTATTGTGGGTAGAAATCTCACTAAAGGATCAATAATTGTATATGAATCAACAGTGTATCCGGGTGTTACTGAGGATATTTGTATTCCTATTATTGAAGATAATTCAGGGATGGAATGCGGTGTGGATTATAAGGTAGGATACAGTCCAGAAAGGATCAATCCTGGTGACAAGGATCATCGATTGAATACGATAACAAAGGTTGTTTCTGGTATCGATGGGGAGTCTATAGACGAAATAGCACGAGTATATGAGATAGTATTAGATGCTGGTGTCTATAAGGCGGAGAGTATTAAGGTCGCTGAGGCAGCTAAAGTTATAGAGAATAGCCAGAGGGATATAAATATAGCTTTTATGAATGAGTTATCCATTATTTTCAACAGGATGGGTATAGACACCCAGGCAGTTTTAAGGGCTGCTGGAACCAAATGGAATTTTCTAAGTTTTTTCCCTGGATTGGTTGGAGGGCATTGTATAGGAGTTGATCCATATTATCTTACATACAAGGCCGAGATGTTAGGTTATCATAGTCAGATTATATTATCTGGGAGAAGAATCAATGACTATATGGGAAAGTATGTTGCTGAAAACTGTGTAAAGCTCTTGATTGCAAATGATAAGCATGTAAAAAAAGCCAGGGTTGGGATTTTGGGATTGACATTTAAGGAGAATTGTCCTGATGTAAGAAACACGAAAGTAATTGACATTGTAAATGAAATGGGGGAGTATGGAATAGTTCCGTTGATATATGATCCGGTTGCTGATTCAGAAGAGGCAAAAGAACTCTATTCCATTGAGCTGGCTAAAAAAAGGGATTTAACAAAACTAGACGCACTTATTGTTGCTGTGGCGCATCACAGTTTTTGTAAATTATCTCTTCCAGACATTGATGCGATGTATGATAATGGGAGAAAAATAATGATTGACATCAAAGGGATCTATGAAAAAAAAGAATTTGAGAAGAATTCATACTGTTATTGGAGACTGTAAATGGGATTAGAAATAAGAAATAGAATTAGAGATATTAAGAGAATGGTGGAAAGATGCTATTGCACTTGGCGGGTAAAGCGGCAGGCAAAATCCGTGGGAGAGAATTTAAGGGTAAACTACCCTTCAAGCGTATCAAACACTACCATTCTCGGAAACAACGTAAATTTCAACGGTATGCAGATCGGGGGGGGTGGTACGGTGAGAATTGGCGATAACTTCCATTCCGGAAAGGAATGTCTTATGATATCCCAAAACCACAATTATGATAAGGGAAAATCAATTCCATACGATGACACATATATTTGCAAAGATATTACTATAGATGACAATGTATGGTTAGGGGACAGGGTAATTGTGCTTGCAGGAGCGCATATTGGCGAAGGTGCAATAATCCAAGCAGGAAGCGTGGTGGTTAATGATATTCCAAAGTACTCCATCGCCGGGGGACATCCAGCAGTTCCATTTAAGACAAGGGATATTGAGCATTACGAGGAACTGAAGGAGCATGGCAAGTTTCATTAGGGGTGTTATATATGCGCTATGTTGCAGTGATATCAAGTCAGCTTCATCTGAATTCATTATACACATTCTTGTCAATGCAGGAGCATATAGAGAATGATGAGCTCAGGATTTACCTGATTCCCAAAAAGGATGGATCTTTCCTTATAAGCAGAGATGATATAGAATTTGACATTCCATATAGTATAGAAATTGTTAAATATGAGGAGTTTTCTTTACTAAAATCCGGGTTCAATTTTCTAAAAAGACTGTTTTTCTTCAATCTTGTTAAGCTCAGCCAAAAAGAAGGGAATTCAGTTGTATGTATGTTTCCTGATTATCAGGGCATTCCTCTTAATGAATTATATAGAATGCAAAGAGATTCTAAAGCTGACAACATTTTTCTGGTTATTCTTGAAGAGGGGATTGGATCATATATAAGAGGGGCTTCAAGATGGGAGGAAAGAGGATTAGAGCAGCGAAACCCTTTATCGAAGAGAGTGTTCCTTATCAGAAACAGTTTAAGGAACCGATACGGCTTTAACGGTCTTGTAAAGCTGTTCTCAGACTTGGGAAGGCTGAAATACTGCTGTTTCTTTAATAGAACTGATGAGGGACTAAAGCCAAACAGGGAGTTCTGTGGTGCATTCTCAGAGGTTTTATCTAAGAGATCACACAAAATAGAAGGTGTTGACTACAGTAATGTAATTCTCATTAATTCTCAAAGATTTTTTGAGGAATTGAATAGCAGCATTGATATCGAATGTTACAGGATTATCCAAAGGATTTGCGATAGACATGGGCTTCGGTTAGTTATCAAACCACATCCGCGGGAGGTGAAGCTTGACAGATACAGAGAATTTACGTTAGATGAAAGCAATAAAGAAGCGTCTCAAGAAATCCTTCTTGCCGGAGCAGAAAAAAAACCGTTAGCGATAATAGGGTTTTTCAGTACCACTTTAGTGACAGGGGAGTTATTCTTCAGAATTCCTCCCATATGCCTTGGAAAGATAGAGAATTGCGGCAGTTTATCAGGATATAAGGATGACATAGCAAGTTTTATTCAGACTTTTCGTAGTGTCCTTATTGTTCCAAATTCCTATAAAGAGTTAGAGGATGTGATTATGAGATTAAAAAACGAGCGATTAAGTGAATAATATGCTGTATGGAATAAATATCGAATGACTAAAATCAAGGAGAGAGAAACGTTATGTATAACAAACCATTTGTAATCGCTGAAGCAGGTTGCAACCATATGGGACAAATGGAAATAGCGAAGGATCTTATTGAAACAGCTGCCCATTTTTGCAAGGTGGATGCAATTAAATTTCAAAAGAGATGTCCGAAGGAACTGTTGACACCGGAACAGTATAATGCGCCTCACCCAAATCCATATAATTCCTATGGGGATACATATGGAGCACACAGAGAGTTTCTTGAGTTTGATGTGGACCAACACAAGCAGTTGAAGAATTGGTGCGAGGAAGCGGGAATCATCTATTCTACTTCAGTATGGGATCTGACAAGTGCAAAGGAAATCGCATCCTTAAATCCAAGATTTATTAAAATTCCCTCCGCTTGCAATACGCATTTTGAGATGCTTCAGTGGTTATGTGACAATTATGAAGGAGAAATACAGCTTTCTTTCGGGATGACATCTCATGATGAGGAAGAAAAGATTGTCAGTTTCTTTGAGAAAAACGGAAGGGCTAAAGATCTGATACTGTATAATTGCACTTCGGGATATCCTGTTCCATTTAAGGATGTTTGTCTTCTGGAAATCACCCGAATGAAAGAAAAATACGAGAGCAGGGTGAAGGCAATCGGTTTTTCCGGACATCACCTCGGAATTGCGGTGGATGTTGCCGCTTATACTCTTGGTGCCCAATATATCGAGAGACACTACACTTTGGACCGTACCTGGAAGGGAACTGATCATGCGGCATCCCTGGAACCTGACGGTGTGAGAAAATTGGCAAGGAATCTGGACGCAGTATATCAGGCACTTACCTATAAGGATCAGGAAATACTCCCCATCGAACAGGTTCAAAGGGATAAATTAAAATACAGGAATCACTGACTGATGAGAACTACGTATATAAATATCATTGAGGAAGTTGATGATGCTGCGTAAACTGTTTTCCAAAGTAAAAAGAAAAGTAGAGTCTAAGATCAAAAAATGGGAATTAGATAATAAGAAATATAAGACCACGGAGATGTCAGTTGCGGATCTGCTTCACATACATACCAGGAACGGGGAGCTTCTTCGTTGTGATATTGTTGTACGTTATCTTGCGATAGAAGAGAATTATGGGAAAAATGATTATGGATTTTCCTTATATGCAAAGATGCAGAATGCCAGAAAAAATTATGGATATGCAGATACTGCTATAGAACAGTTCAAGGAACTGATGAAATCTTATGAAGAGGTTGGATACGATAAAGAATCAGGAATCCTTTTGGATAGAAATCTGGGACTGATAGATGGCTCTCATAGAATCGCCATGGCTTTGTATTATGGAATTGATAATATCACAGTTAATATTACATCATTTGATCATCCCATAGACTATAAGATTGACTGGTTCATTATGAACGGGTTTACCACTGATGAAGTGAAGCTGATTACGCAAAAATATAAGGAACTTCTTAAAAAAAACAATAAGCCATTTTCATGTGTAATTTGGTCTCCGGCAGTGGAATACGCTAATGACATAATAGAGGATTTGAAAGTATATGGGGAGGTAGTCAGGGTTAAGGAGTATGAGTTTAAGCAGGAACAATATGAGAATATAGTCAGAGCGATCTATAAGATTGATGATATTGAGAGCTGGAAGGTTGATAAGAAGCTCGAACACATGAGGGAGTGTAACCCGGGAATAGTTGAAATAGATGTAAGATTTTCCGATCCACAATACCGGTTAAAAAGAGTAACGGGCTTGCCGTTGTCTACAGTAGGCGAAAGAGCTAAGAGTGCGTTAAGAACAAAATATAAAAGCCTCATAACAGATTATTATTTTGATATTATACTTCATATTGCCGATAATATATACCAAAGTGATTATATGAGAGAGGTACTTGATAATCAGATTGTTTTTACTGAAATGATTAATGTATTTGAGAAATACGATTACGCGTTTGCCAAGACGGACGTGCCATATATGCCGGATAGTTTTCCCGATAAGGTTCCGGTGGGGAAGGATGTGGATGTTTTATTAAGAAGAGAGGACGTAGACAGTCTGAAGAGGGAGATTATGGATATATGTAAGAAATATGACAAATATTATATTGTCGTAAAAGAAACGGATACAGGCGTACAAATCAGGATGAATGGGGGGTACACTGATCTTTCTTGTTGACATTATTTGCAATGATTTGGTTTTAGGTCATGAATTTATTGAAGAAGCAATTGTCAACAGGGAAGAATATAACGGAAACTTCCGCTTAAGTGATGAGTATGAGTTTATTTATCGTTTACGAAGCTGTGAGAAGATAAAAAAAGATTATCATATCCAATGGCTTAAGGAACGTGAAGATTGTAGAAAAGCAGATTTGGTAAAATACTATCTTCAGAAATGCTTCAATAAGAACACGTTTCTTCAATGATTTACATGACCTCTTAGGAGGTTGAGATTGAATAAACTGTTAGATGGCTTGATATACAATCAGTTATCAAGAAGGGACATATGCAGAGAGCTTAGATTTGATGAATTTGTAAATAAAATCCACTTGTTCCGCACAGCTTTTATTAAAATGGATGTGCCATACATGCCAGACGATTTCCCGTACGAGATTCCAGTCGGAAAGGATGCAGATATTATCTGTTCGAAAGGTGATTTTGATTCCGTAGCTGATATGGCTTCTGACTGGGCAGGCAGATTTAAGGAACGATTTAACTATGATGTTATCCGGATTAATGAAGAATCTGGAACACGTATCAGAATAAATAGGGGGGGTACTTCTCTATCAGGTTGATTTGGCGTGGACAGTAAAGGGCATTAATTGCAGCTTTATTGAAGACGCTCTTTCAACCAGAACAGACAACGGCCTGTATTATGTGCTTTCTCCTGAATATGAATATATTGTAAGGATGAATGCTTATTGGAGAAATAAAAGAAAAAAACATCATTTCCTATACCTGAAAGAGCACATACAGGAATACGAATCGGAATTATCAAAAAAATATCTGGATTTTGAATTGGAGGAGCTGCTTCAATAATCTGCAAGGATTATGGAGGCAGATATTGTGTGAGGTTAATTATGTGGATGAGCTTGAAGATATACTTAATAACAGAGGAATTGATAAGAGAAACGTAATATTAACAGGCAGTGAAATATTAGCGCAGATGGGCATTCGTCCCAATAATGATCTTGATGTTATAATTAAACCGTACATACTTGATACCGGAGTTTTCGAGTGTCCGGGAAGGAGTGCGTTCAGATGGAGAATAAATTTAAGTAGCAATATTGAGCTTTATCGGAATCATCTGCACTTTGTGGGAATAACAGACAATGATATATTTTCAAATCATTGGTATAATACTTATAACGGCTGGAATATCATACCCCTTGAGATATGCTATTTGATGAAGAAGGAACTGGGAAGAGAAAAAGACCAAAGAGACGTTAAGCTGATGGAAAGATACGACCCGCAAATTTCACGGAAAAGTAAGGCATATGAGCAGCCAATGATAAAAAAGGCATTTTATAAAATCATATGTAGAATTTGGTGAGAAGAAAGAGGGTCAAGGGCTTATGAAGAAAAGGCGCGGTTATTCAATCTGTGCAGTACTGCTTTTTTTGTCACTTCTTTCTGTCTCTTCTGTTGTAAGTACACTGAGGAGATATGATGTTGTTCCTGTATTTGATCAGGACAAAAGTTTCGAGCAGGTCATACTTGAAGATATCTGGTATGACGCAGATATTGCCCCCAATCTGGTAAGCAGGATAGATAATGCGGAGGATCACGTTGAGTTTGTTATGTTTAAATTTGATAGTAGGAGCATTGCAGACTCACTGATCAGAGCCGCTGAAAGGGGAGTAACGGTTTCTGTATTGATTGATGCAAGAAGTACACAGTACAAGATAGAGGATACCCCGATTGAGGATTACTTGCTCAATGGCAGCGAGGAGAGAATTGCGTTATTCCGTTATAATGATGCTCCCAACATCATGCACAATAAGGTTATTTTGATTGATGATTATGAGCTATGTACCGGATCCCAGAATATGTTTGATGCAGACATAAAGAACAATTACGAGGTATTTTTTGATTTTAATATAGGCGAAAAAACATGTTCAATTATTAAGGCTCAGATTAAGAACCTGAAAATGGATGAACGGACATGCGTAATGAATGAAGGCATGAGGGGGGGCGGATTAGTATCTAAGACAGAAACCGGTATTGATAGTACAGACGGGGAATCAGACATGAATTCGGGAAGGACATATAATAGTATATTGGATGGTATCTGGTTCTCTCCGGAATGTGATTCCAGAAAGACGGTAGTTTCAGTAATTGAAAGCGCTGACCATGAGATTGATGTTGCCATGGGATTCTTTAGGGATGAAACCATTCGCAGAGCTTTACTCAGGGCGAATAAAAGAGGTGTTGGTATCAGGATACTTATGGATGATTCCTATCAGGATTTTGCAGGCTTATTGGAAGCTGACGGATTTGATATCAGGGTATACTCTAAAGCGGATTCTTTAATGCATTACAAAACCATGCTTATTGATGAGGATATGGTGTTTACAGGTTCGCTTAATTTTTTTGAAAGATCTTTGGATTCAGACCGGGAGATGTTTATGTTACTTGATAGCGAAAAGCTGAACTGCAAGTTAAAAGAACGTTTTGATTATATGTGGGCTGACAAGCATTGTATATCACCCGATGCTGCGAGTATTTCAAGCAGAATAAAATACTACGTGAAATTATTGCTGAGTGAATGATGGCGGGACACATAGAAAAGCTTCTTGAAATGCCAGTGATTATATTTACAAATGATCTGTCTTGACAGGTCGATGGAGATGCATTAAGATATAGAGGTTTCTGGATTGATTTCTTTTTCCGCATTTCAGCGGAGTATTTCCATGATGATTCTATTTCTATTGCTCTGCATTTGTGACTTGGGAGGGTCAGTATGGTTACGATAATAAAGGGTACAAACAATAAATCCGTGGTAAGTGAGGAGCTTATTGATTTTTTCACGAAACATGAAAAGTATGAGGGATTTCTATATATAGGTTATCCTATAATAGGAACAGTAAATGGTCCGTTTTCCATAGATGCAATGCTGGTGTCAGAGGATAAAGGGCTGATGGCATTTAATCTGATAACAGGAACAGATGTTGAGGGATATAAAGATGTACAGGATGAATGTGCGAATAAGCTTGAGGCCAAACTTCGCGGATACAATGAGCTTTTGAATCGTAGACACTTATGCGTCAAGATTTCTGTTGTGACATATGCCCCTTCTGTCAATTCAATAACGGATTTTGATGAGGATTATCCATTATGTAATGACATGACGATGGAAAAGTGGATTGATAGTATCAGCTGGGATGAAAGTAATTATTTCAAAGAGCTGTTGTCAGTTCTTCAGTCTATTTCTTCCATACGTAAGGGAAGGAAGCGTATAATCAAAAAGGAAAATTCAAGAGGAGCAAAGGTTCAGCTTTTAGAGGAAGCAATATCAAACCTTGATAACAGACAGAGCGAGGCTGTAATTGAGACCGTTGAGGGTGTACAAAGAATCAGGGGACTGGCAGGTTCGGGAAAAACCATAGTTCTTGCCTTAAAATCTGCTTATTTGCATGCGCAGCATCCAGATTGGAAGATTGCTGTAACATTTAATACTAGATCCCTTAAGGGGCAGTTTAAGAAGCTGATAAGTAACTTTTATCTTGAAATGACGAATGAAGAACCAAATTGGGATAATTTATCTATTATCCATGCATGGGGTGCACCGGGTGCAGATGATAAAAGAGGAATATATTATGATTTTTGTTGTAGCCATGGGGTCAAATACCATGATTACAGCTCTGCAAAAAACAGATTCGGTAGTGAGGATCCATTTGGTAAGGCATGTGAGATTGCCCTATCTGAAGTAGGCAGTTATGAGGAGTATTATGATGCAATAATTATTGATGAGGCACAGGATTTTTCACAATTCTTTCTGAGGCTCTGTTATTGTATATTGAATGAACCCAAAAGGCTGGTATATGCATATGATGAACTTCAAAACCTGAGTATGAAATCATTGCCGTCACCAGAAGAAATATTTGGGTTAGATGAGAACGGGTTACCGAGAGTCAGGATGGATGGGCAGCAGGAAAATCAGGATATCATACTTGAAAAGTGCTATAGAAACTCAAAACAGGTTCTTGTTACAGCCCATGCTTTGGGCTTTGGTATATACAGAGAAAAGAAATTTGATGAAGAAACCGGGCTTGTTCAGATGTTTCAAAGGAGTTCGCTATGGAAGGATATTGGCTATAGCGTGATGGAGGGTGAACTTAATGAGGGGAAAAGAGTGGTTTTGAGTCGTACTCCTGATACCAGTCCGGAATTTCTTGAAAAGCATTCCGATGAGGATGACCTCATCTCATTTTTGTGTTTTGACAATAAAGAAGCCCAGGATTGTTGGGTTGCAGAGCAGATTATAAAGAACCTTACTGAGGACGAATTACGGCCGAATGATATATTGGTGATAAATCCTGATCCAATTAGTGCAAAAATAAATGTTTCTGACATAAGGGCAATGTTGTTTAAGCGCGGTGTGATGTCACATACAGCCGGAGTGGATACAGATCCGGATGTCTTTTTTGGGGAAAACAATGATTCTATAACATTTACCGGAATATACAGGGCAAAAGGGAATGAGGCAGCCATGGTGTACGTTGTGAATTCAGAAAGCTGCTACGATGCACCATATGAAAAAGCAAAAATACGAAATCAGCTCTTTACTGCCATTACCAGGGGAAAGGCATGGGTCAGAGTTCTTGGGATTGGAAAGGGAATGAAGGAACTTCGGAAAGAATACCTCCAAGTGAAAAAACATGGATATAGACTTGATTTCACCTATCCCACGGATAGTCAGTTACAACATATAAATATTGTGAACAGGGATTTGAGCAGAGCAGAAAAAATACGTATTAACAATAATAATAAAAACATGAATGAGCTTTTGCAACAACTGTCAACCGGAGATATGAGGGTTGAGGATATTGATCCTGAAATAAGGGCTGCAATTGTCAGGATGCTGGCTTAATTATGATTAATGCAAGTATTATTTTCAAGCAGATTAATTGCATTACAGAAAATTTGATTTTAACAGGGCTTTGTGATAAATTTAATTTTCCGGCTATAAAACAGTTAAGAGATAATGTAGAAGAAGTTGGAATATCAAAACACAAGCTTTCTTCCGATGTGCTAAAGGATATAAAATATGATGAGTTGTATACAATTACAAATAACGCTGGCAATTACAACTATAGAATGATTGATGGTGCTTTGATTTCGATGCATTACAGGTTTTGTAACAAAGAGCTGTTAGCACATAGATTGTCTTTTATGCCATCTCCGGAGTTGCATGACTTTCAGAATTATCCTGAAATATATCTTGAGGACGAAATATATGTCAATATTATAGAGAAAGGGATTGTTCCATTTCCGTTAAGATTTGATTTTGATAAAAGGGAAGGATCCTGCGAACCTATCAGGCATCCTGTTTCGCATTTGACTGTAGGAGGATACAAGAATTGTCGGATTCCTGTCAAATCAGGATTGACCCCATATCAGTTTATTTCCTTTCTGACACATAATTTTTACTCAGTCGAATACAAAATATCGGAACGCAAAGCCATGCATTTTGATGAAAGATTTGAGGAAACTATTTTTTCAGAGGAGATGAAGTTGCTCCATGTCAGCTATAGCTGAGCATAGGATTGCTACAAAGGGTGGATGAGGGGAGAATGTCTGGATTTTGAATTGGAGGAGCTGCTTCGATAATCTGCGGGGGTCATGGCAGATATTTTTGTAAAATGAGTACTGAAAAACAGGATAAAGGCAGGCTTGCGCTAAAGGCCGGATTCTGGTATGTAGTATCCAGTGTTTTGGTTAAGGCCATGTCTACTATCACAACTCCAATATTTACACGTCTCCTGAGTACAGAGGAATATGGTACCGTACAGACCTTTGGCTCCTGGGATAATCTTTTGATTACTTTTTTTTCCTTGAATCTCACCTACAGCATAGGGAGAGCCAAGCTTGATTTTGAGGGTGAATTAGACAAGTATATCGGTTCTATGCAGCTGTTAGGAACCTTGTTCTCATTTCTGTTATCATCTATTGTTATTATTTTTATTTCGCCTTTTTCTTCTATTTTTGAATTAACAAAATTCCAAAGTATCCTCTTGGTATCATATATGCTTTTTCAGAATGCGATTACTCTTAATCAGAATGGATTCAGATATAGATACCAATATAAACAAAATATAGCCATTGCCTGGTATAGTACATTATCAACTTCTATACTCTCTTTGATACTAATATATGTATTTAGGTATAATAGAGATGATTTAAGGATAATCGGACTTGTATCTCCCACGATCCTGTTGTCATTGTATTTTTGGATAAAAAATATTCATCAAGGCAACATAAGCGTAAATTGGGAGCATTGGAAATATGGGTTAAAGCTCTCCCTTCCGTTGATCTTGCATACAGTTTCACTCCATATCCTGGCTCAGTCAGACCGTATTTTCATTACAAAAATATGCGGAAAAACAGATACAGCATTTTATAGTCTTGCATATGCAATCGGATCTTTGCTTACCTTGATAACCGGAGCCGTATCACAAGGGTGGCTTCCGTGGTTTCATGACACCTATTTTGAAGGAAAGTTTGAAGAGATAAAGAAAAATGCCAAACCAATCGTAATACTGGGATGTTATGGAGGATTGGCCTGTATTGCACTAGCTCCGGAAATCGTCTTAGTTATGGGAGGATCCAGATATCTTAGGGGCGTACCCTGTGTTGCACCGGTTGTTTTAGGAGTTATATGTTCATCTATATATACTCATTACGTTAATATTGAATTACATTTGAAAAAGACAATATTTGTTTCGGCAGGTACAATAATAGCTGCATGCTTTAATATTGCTGCAAATGCTATCTTTATACCCATATATGGATTTGTGGCAGCAGCTTATACAACGCTGGCGGGGTATATGCTTCTAATGTTTATTCATTTCCTGATAACAAGAAAAGTTTTGAAGGTCAGGTTGTATGATGATTTGTTTATGTTTGGATCCATGCTTATGACAGCTGTTGTTGCAGGAGTACTTATTTTTACATATGATTATCGAGTAATCCGATACTGCCTTACTGGTGTTGGATTTATTTCTTTTGTTGGTTATTTCAGGAAATTTATAGTTGTATGGATAAGAGGAAAAAGACAGAAAAAATAATGAGGGGGATTCTATCAAGAATGAATACTGATACAGTTGATAACGGTTATGCCTTTAGTTCAGATCATAACAATAATAGGGCAATGTATGCTAAAACAGAAATAAAAGAGATAATTTATCTTGTTTTAATCTATTTTTTTGCACATTTTCTGTTGCTCATTATATCTGGTCAGTGGTGGGATGATTGGACCGTAAGAACAATGGATTTTGCTGAGCTTAAGCAGCATTTTGCTGCACATGGTGCACCTTGGGGGGCATATGTTAATGCTGCCTTAATGTGGATACCAAATGGGGGGTATCGAACGGTTGTTTTTTTTGTGTATCTTTGTATAGGGTTGATGTTTTATTATATTCTTGTAAACTTAGATTTTATACATAGGGAAGATGCATTTTGGATGTCGGCAATTGCTATTACAGTACCAATAAATGACGCAAGAACAACATTAATTTGCGCTGGTTATGCTATCTCGCTTATGCTTTTTTTCTTATCGTTTGTTGTTCTCATACTATCAAAGGATATACAACAGAGAATCAAGAAAACAGCATTTCGTTTTTTTTCTTTACTGTGTCTTTTCTGTTCTTATATTATGGAGTCATTACTTGTATTCACTCTGCTAATTTGGGCATATCTGTTTTATTGTGTATGTAGAGAGTACACGGAATTAAATAGTGTTGAAAGGATAAAAAAATTTCTATTTTCATACTGGGATTTCTTAATTCTTCCATTTGTGTTTTTTGCTGTCAAAGAACTTATCTTTAGTCCGGTTGGGAGATATGTTAGTTATAATGATGTAACTATTAAGTCCGTATTAAAAGGGGTGGTTTTCTCTCCTATATGTGCCATTACAACAGTAGCAAATGTTGTTATTGCATATCGTAACCAGGTCAAATTATGGTCGTGTGTTTTCATTATAATGATTGTTCTATTTTTTATTATTAAGTGTCGTAATAAGGAGTATAGTTCAATTGAGAAAAACAGCTTTAGGCACTATGTAATTAATTTGATCATTGGTATAATTGTGTACTACGCAGGATTGTTTGCATATGCTGTTGTAAGGGGTGGTGGAAAACAAGGCCTTGCTATAACCGGCGTTCAAGGAAGAGATTCAATTTTGATAGGATTTGGGATAGGAATAATGATAATTGCGATAGTACGAATGACTCCAATAAAAATCCCTTTACAAAATACTATTCTTGTATTTTTAATCCTTCTGGGAGTACTACATTTTAACGAATGGTATCTGAACTATCAAGAAGATTGGTATTATCAAAAGCAGGTCGAGTCATATTTTGAAAATAATGATGATTTTGGAAATGATAATACAATATTATGTGATTTCTCTACTTTATCTCCTATTGATGGAACAAGGTTTTATACGATAAATGCACTTTCAAAAACAACAACAGGAAAAGAAGATATATTTTATTATAGCGGAATAAAGGATTTGAAGTATAAAGAGGAATTTGATCCATATTTCCTATTTGCGTATAACTGCAATAAGTATGATCCGGCGGACATGAGTATTGATGGGGTTTTGATTATTAATAATGTCACGCTAAATAATGATGAAGTATTACGAATTAAGTATGATGAGTTATTCCGATCAAGTATGTTTGACGATGATATACAAAATAGGACTGATATTCAGTATTTGAGAGTGGATAAAGAGACATCTGATAGGATATTTGATTTGTACTATAAGAATGAGTTATCGCAAGATGTTTTGCATGGTATGCTTATTTCCAATTAAACGGACATTAGCAGAATTAATTCAGAAAAGAGGTAATTAAGTTATTTTATGATACCATTTAATATACCACCATTTGTAGGAACTGAGCTAGATTATATTAAGGATGCGGTTAATGGACATAAAATCTGCGGTGACGGCAAGTATACGAAGCTTTGCTGTGAATGGATGGAGAAGCGATTCGGAGCAAAAAAGGTCCTATTAACAACGTCCTGCACGCACGCAACAGAAATGGCGGCTATGCTGGCACAAATTCAGCCTGGCGACGAAGTAATTATGCCATCGTATACATTTGTATCCACAGCTGATGCATTTGTTTTAAGAGGGGCGACAGCAGTATTCGTGGATATTCGACCTGATACCATGAACATAGACGAAAGTCTTATTGAGAGTGCCATAACAAAAAAAACAAAGGCAATAGTCCCGGTTCACTATGCAGGAGTCTCCTGCGAGATGGACACCATAATGGATATTGCCAGAAGGCATAATCTGCTTGTTATTGAGGACGCAGCTCAAGGGGTTATGAGTAAATATAAAGGTGTTCCTCTTGGTACAATCGGAGATTATGGATGTTATAGTTTTCATGAGACAAAGAATTATTCCATGGGAGAAGGGGGGGCGCTTGTAATAAAAAATGAAGATATGATCGAGCCTGCGGAGATTATTCGTGAGAAGGGGACAAATCGTAGCAAGTTCTTTCGTGGACAAATAGATAAGTATACCTGGGTTGATGCCGGATCATCATATCTTCCAAGTGAGCTGAATGCGGCGTATCTGTATGCACAGCTTGAGAGAGCGGATGAAATATATTCTGACAGAATGCAGGCATGGAATACATATTATGATCGACTTATAGAACTGGAGAATAGCGGATATATACGGCTACCTTATGTACCAGATGAATGTATACATAATGCGCATATGTTTTATATTAAGACAAAAGATTTAGATGAAAGGACAAGACTAATAGATTATCTCAAATCAAAGGATATATTATCCGTATTTCATTACGTGCCGCTTCATTCTGCGCCTGCAGGGAGAAAATATGGGCGGTTCTACGGGGAAGATGTTCATACTACTAGAGAAAGCGAGAGGTTATTAAGATTGCCATTGTACTATGGAATTAATTATAGCGATATAAATACAATATGTGACGAGATATATAGTTTTTTTGAGGGAGGGAGATAAAGTAGATGGATTTGAAGGATATATCCCTAAAGAAATATAACATATTGGTTACTGGTGTAGGAGCAATTATCGGATATGGGATAATTAAGAGTATTCGTAAAAGTAGATATAATTGCAATATTATAGGAATGGATATTTATGAGGATGCTGTCGGACAGGCGTGGACCGACCATTTTGAAAAAGCTGTTTTAGCATATGATGCTGCATATATCACTTTCCTTCATGAGCTGATTGTAAAATATAATATAGATCTTATTTTTTTGGGGACAGAACAGGAGCTGGAAATTGTATCGAAATGTGATGATGAAAATATAAAGGGGAAGTGTGTGCTGAATTCTGATGCAGCCTTCAGGGTATCCGAGGACAAATGGCTCACATACACATTTCTTGTAGAAAATGGATTCAGACCAATTCCTTCTTCACTCAAGCACGATTACGAATCTATATGTAAAGAACTTGGAGTACCATTCCTACTCAAACCTAGGTGTTCTTATGCAGGGAAGGGAATAAGAAAGATCTCTACAAAAAGAGAACTAGATTTTTTTTCGGGCTACATTTCAGAAGATAATTATATGGTTCAAAAGATTATAGGTGATGATGCGAAGGAATATACGGCCGCCGTGTTTGGATACGGAGATGGTACATGTTCTGATTCTATTATGTTTCGGAGGAAGCTTAGCCAAGAGGGCGCTACGGCAAAGGCATTTGTTGAGGACATTCCCGAGATAAAAGGAATAATACAGCAAATCTGTGAACTGATAAAACCGATTGGCCCCACAAATTTTCAGTTTAGGCGTGATCAAGATGAATACTACCTGCTTGAAATTAATCCACGAATATCATCATCTACATCAATTCGGACTGCTTTTGGGTTTAATGAAGCAGAAATGTGTATAGGTTGGTTTTTAGAAAACAAGAAACTAGGGAAAAGGAGAGACTTAAAAAAAGGAATGGCTATTAGATATATAGATGAATGGGTGAAAGAAGTTTGAAAACAGCAATTATTTCAGATATACATGGCAATTACCCAGCACTTATAGCAGTCCTTGATTGTATTGAAAGAGACGGCATATCTAAAATAATATGTCTGGGGGATATATGCGGATATTACTGTATGGTTAATGAATGCATAGAAGAATTGATAAAAAGAGATGCTATATGTTTGATGGGGAATCACGATTATTACTTGTCTAGTGACGCATGTTGTGATTCAAAAACTGTAAAAATATGCATAGATTATCAAAAACAAATTATAAAAGATATATATGCAGAATGGTTAAGTGTACTACCGTTGTCAATGAATGATAATAACTATTCCTTTAGACATGGTGGGTGGAACGACCCATTGGAAGAACGAATTGAAGAGTTTGATTTTTCTGTCACTAAAGATATGAATGAGAATTATTTTTTTTCTGGCCATACACATATGCAGAGTATTCAGAAATGCGGAGACAAGTTTTACTGTAATCCTGGGTCCGTTGGACAACCGAGAGATCATGATTCAAGGGCTGCATATGCTGTCGCGGATAATGGAGTAGTAGAGTTGAAACGAGTGTCCTACGATGTTGAATGGATTATTTCAGAAATGAAAAAGACTGGATTGGGTGATTGGATTTGGCAATGTTTATATGAGGGAAAGAGGATTGGTGAATGAAGAAAAAAGTTTCACTGGTGATACCTTGTTATAATTCTGAAAAGTCGTTATATGAAATTGTAGAGCAAGCTTCAAGGTGTCTGGAAGAAAATGAAGAATATGATTTTGAAATAATATTAGTAAATGATGGATCGAAGGATAAGACATGGGGAATTATAAAGAGATGCTCGAATGATTTTGAAAGTGTAAAAGGAATAAATCTATCAAAAAATTTTGGACAACATAATGCATTGATGGCAGCATATAACAATGTTACAGGCGATATTATTGTGGGAATTGATGATGACGGTGAGCAAGATCCATGGGATATGTTTAAGCTTATAGAAAAGCTTGAAAAGGGCGGATATGATTATGTCTGTGCTTCTCATCAAACAGTTAAAAGAGAATCCGTCTTTCGTAACGCTGGAACAAGAATTAACGGTATGATGGCAGAACTATTAATAGATAAGCCTAGAGACTTTGAATTTAATAGCTACTATTGCATGAGGAGATATCTAGTAGATGAAATAATAAAGAACAATAACCCGTATCCATATATTATGGGGTTGATATTGCAACGATCCAGAAATTTTGCAACTGTTGAACTGCCGGTACACAGAAGAAAATACGGTTCGTCCGGATATAATTTAAGGAAACTATTAAAGCTATGGCTTAATGGGTTCACTGCATTTTCAGTCAGACCCTTGAGGGTAGCGAGCGTTATGGGAGTATGTACTGCATTATTTGGAATTGTTTTTGGAATAGGTCTAATAATTAAAAAAATGATTAATCCAGAGGCAGTTATGATGGGTTATAGTTCCCTGATGGCGATTGTGCTGTTCGTTGGTGGCGTGATAATGATGATTTTAGGAATGATAGGAGAGTATATTGGTCGTATTTATATGAATATCAATAGTTCTCCACAATTTGTCATAAGGGAAATAGTTGGTAAATGAAGTTATGAACAACAAGAACTATAATGTGGAATTATTGAGATTTATAGGAATATCTTTAATTGCGTTTTTTCATGTTTATGCTACAGGTATTCCGTATGGATCTTACAAATTCGCAAATGGATGGATGTTTACAGATCTGTTCTTTGTTATGACAGGGTACTATACCGTGGTTCATTTTGAGAAGGGCAAAAGTGAGCACAGTGTTAAGGAATTATTTTTTTATGTATGGAAAAAAATTAAAAGATTTCTTCCGTTTATAATACCAAGCGTTGTAGTGGTATATATTGTAGATCTAACAGAAAGGTATCAATCCGGTGGGATTACAGAAGTATTAAATCAACTGATGAATTTACCACTGGAAATGTTACTTATTACATCTGGGTTCAATTATGAGTATGTCGATGGAATTCCGGCTGTTCCGCTAAATGCACCTCTTTGGTTTTTGTCCGCGATGTTTATTGTTTTCCCATTGTTTTGTTTTTGCGTAAGTAGAAATAAAACAGGAATCTTTTGGGTTGTCTCTCAAATATGTTTGGTTATTGATATCGGATACAGTCGCAAACGCATATATACAACAGATTTGTTAAGAGCGATTTTAGGATTATTTGCGGGAATGGCAATTTATTATCTTGCAAATTATATTGTTGCTAAACGCCAAAGGACTGAGTGGGGGGGGTACTGCTTGCTCGGAGTGGTGCTAATTATGATGTATAAGAATGTGGGTAATACTGTTATTGTTTCGTTATTATTAGATGCAATTTTTTTGTTATTTTGTATTTCGGAGGAACATATTATTCCAAACTGGATGAAGCGTCCTGTTGGTTTTTTAGGCGCGCTAAGTACGCCATTATTTATTTGGCATTGGCCTATGGCAAGACTTGTTCGTCATTTTATGACGGAGGCGGGGCGAAGCGAAAGAATGACAGTTTTCGTTTTGATTTCTGCTTTTGTGGCGTGTACATCATATTTTATGGTCATACTATTACAAAAGAGAAATGCAGGAAGAAGATGAAGTATATAATTACTGGCGCATCTAGTGGTATTGGAAGGAGATGCGCAGAGAGACTCTTAGAAGAAGGAAACGAATGTTTATTGCTTGCACGTTCTAAAGATAGATTAGATGAAATGTCGTGCAAGTATGAGTTCGCAAAATCATATACTATCGATCTGACTGTTATTGAGAGCATTGAAGATGTTTTCAATTCCAACAGTTCTATGTTTCCGTTTGATGGCTTGATTCATTGTGCAGGAATTGCACCTCTTAAAAGGACAGATGAGAATGATTATGTAACGTTGAGAACTGCGTACGAAACGAATGTTTTTTCTTTTATTGAATTAATGCGTTGTATGACACAGATTGGAGTATTAAAGGATGGTGGAGCTGTTGTAGCGATGTCTTCCGTGATAGCTCATAGAGGTTCAAACAGACAATCTATTTATTCGGGAACAAAGGCGGCTCTCGAGGGAACAATACGATGCATGGCTAAAGAATTGATAGATAGGAGAATTAGGGTTAACGCAGTCGTCAGCGGAACAGTTGAAACTGAAATGTTGAAGAAATTAAGAACTGAAAGTCCAAATTTAGATGAAAAAATTATGCGTCATTCTCCGCTTGGGATAGTACCGGTTGATGATATTTGTGAGATTATAGAGTTTTTGCTGTCGGATAAGGCATCACATATCACGGGAGCGTCAGTGCCCGTAGATTCGGGGTTTTTGCTATGAGAAAAAGAATTATTGTAACGGGTGCATCAAAAGGTGTTGGGAATGCTGTTGTGAAAAGGCTACTAAGGCAGGGGCATACAATTATTGCTACTGCAAGAACAAACTCATTTGGTGCTGAAGAAAAGATGGGAAAGCTACATTTCTTTATGACTGACTTGGCAGTCAGCTGTAGCGGCATTGATTTGGTGGATCATATTAATAAAGAGTCCCTGTTGCCAATAGATGGATTTGTTCACTGTGCTGGAATTGCACCAGATTTAAGAGTGACAGAGAATGAGAGAGCAAAAGTTAAAGATGTTTTTGAAGTAAATGCTCTATCGTTTTTCGATATAGTGCAATCCGTTGAAAAATGGGGGGGTGGAGTGAAGGCGCTTCTATAGTTGCACTATCAAGTGTAGTTAGTTCAAGAGGATCAAATCGTCAATCAGTATATGCCGGTTCGAAGGCTGCTCTAGAAAGTATGATTAGCGATTTTTCATGTAAGCTTGACGGTAAGGTCAGGGTTAATGGAATAGCATGTGGGGCAATTCAAACGGAAATGCTCTTGAAATTGTATGAAGAGAGTGAAGGCTTGGAAGATCGAATGAAAAGAAGCTATCCGTTGGGCATTATTTCAGTGGAAGAGATGTGTGATACGATAGAGTTTCTTTTGTCGGATAGATCCGAAAAAATTAATGGATATATTATGCCAGTGGACTCAGGTTTTTTCCTATAAATATGCGGAGCGATTATGATTATTAATGACTATATAGTTGGAGAATTAGTTAAAAATGGAATAGATACCGTTTTTGGATACCAAGGAGGAAACATTACATATTTTGTTGACTCTATTGGAGAACATGATGATATCAAATACGTTCAAACATATAATGAGCAAGGTGCAGCGTTTGCAGCAAATGCATATTCACAGGTGACGCAAAACTTTGGTGTTGCAATTGCTTCAAGTGGTCCAGGTGCTATAAATATGATAAATGGTGTGGCGAATGCTTTTTATGATTCAATACCATGTTTGTTTATTACAGGAAATGTAAATACAAAAGGGATGCGGAAGGAAGAATGTTTTCGTCAGAATTCATTCCAAGAGGCTGATATCATCTCAATGGTTCGACCAATAGTCAAATATGCCAAACAGGTTAATCATGAAGATTCTATTGAGGATATACTTGATGAAGCTATTAAAAGTATGATGTCAGGAAGAAAGGGACCTGTGCTTATAGATTTGCCACATGATATTCAGCGACAGAAAATTGAAGCTTTGAAAGATTCTGGAAAAAAGGCGACAGCGTATACCAATGATGTAAAACTATTAAATGTATGTATTGAACTGTTAAACGACTCAAAGAATCCAGTTTTATTAGTAGGTGGTGGTGGAAGAGAGGGAATCTCACGAGAGTATATTTACGAATTTGCTCATGGATTAAATATGCCAGTTGTTTCTTCGTTATGTGGGAAAGACGTATTTCCTAATGACGATGTTCTTTTTGTAGGAATGATAGGTGCTTTTGGCAATGAAACAGCTAATGAGATGATCATAAACTCTGATCTAATATTGGTATTAGGTTCAAGGTTAGATGAGCGTCAATTATTTGATGCAAAAGGTAAGAATTTATTTTCTGGCAAGAAAATTATTCATGTAGATATAGATGCAGATGAATTGCGGCGTACAGGTATTGATAAAGTGAATGTTAATTCTGATGTTGCAACTTTTTTAGAATATTTTTTGAATAACTCAAATCAAATGAGCAATTTCAAAACAAACCTAGTCAAGTCATATAGGGATTTAAAGTCAAGCAAATATAGTTTTGTTGATGAAATATGTGAGGCTATTGGAGATCTGCAAGTTGTAACCGGGGACGTAGGTATCAATCAGATGATTGTGGCTGAAAACCTTACAGTAAGAAAATGCATGAAGTATTTGAATTCAGGAGGTCTTGGATCAATGGGCTACAGCATAGCAGCTAGCATAGGCGCTTCATATGGATTAAAAAAATGCAAAGTAGTGGCATTTACAGGCGATGGTGGACTGATGATGAATTTGCAGGAAATACAAACTATTGTAAGGGATAAACTTCCAATAACAATAGTAGTACTGAATAACAAAAAACTTGAGATGATTAGTCGTTATCAAGAAGCTGTATTTGAGAAACGATATTATGGCTCGGTGTGGGGATATGAAGTGCCAAGTATTATGAAATTGAGCCAGGGATTTGGTATTGATTACTATAAATGGCCGTGTGATATTAAGGATGATAATAGACCGAAAGTGATAGAAATAGAAATAGATTAATTGACGAGGGGATAGGCGAAATGAAGATTGCTATCGATCAACCAAACTACATTCCATGGAAGGGATATTTTGATCTTATCCATGATGTGGATTTATTTATCTTTTATAATGATGTGCAATATACGACAAGGGATTGGCGTAATAGAAATATAATTATCACCCCAAATGGTGAGAAGTGGCTTACTATTCCTGTCGGGAAGAATACACACCGTCTTATTTGTGACGTTAAAATGGAGAATGACAGTTGGCAGAAGAATCACTATGAGATCATAAAGTTTTCGTATGGAAAAGCTCCATATTTCAAGTTATATAAAGATTTTTTCGAGAATTGTTATCTGGGAAAGAAATGGGAGTATCTCTATGAGCTGGATCAATATTTGACAATTGAAATAGCCAGAAGGTTTTTAGGGATAAAAACTCAATTTGCGGATAGTAGAGATTTTGAGACGCACGGTGTAAAGCATGAAAGGCTTCTAAGCCTTATTGAAAATATGGGGTATCAGTATATGAATCTGGCCACGCAGCAAAGGATTATATTATTCCAGAAGATTATAAGGCAAGGGGGATTGGACTTTGCTGGAAGAGTTATGCGAATTATCCGGAGTATCCTCAGTCCGGAGAGCATTTCAATCATTATGTTTCTATCTTGGATCTGCTGTTTAACACTGGCCCGGATGCACCATATTATATATGGGGATGGAGAGAGAGAACGGGAGAAAAGTCCTTTATATATTGAGTCCATCAACAAGAAGAATGAAAGTCTTTTTTATGCAGCGGAGGTGGCGGCATGAAAAAGATCGCAATCATAGGGGCATCCTATTTACAACTTCCACTTATTGAAAAAGCACAAGCGATGGGATATGAGACTCATGTATTCGCATGGAAAGCAGGTGATATTGGAGAGAAAACTGCGGATTATTTTTATCCGATCAGCATAAGGGAGAAAGAGAAAATACTTGAAAGATGCAGAACAATCGGAATAAATGGGATTATATCTATTGCGTCTGATCTTGCTATGGTGACCGTAAATTATGTGGCCGAAGCACTGAAACTGACGGGAAATTCATGGGATTCTACTTTGATTTCAACTAATAAATATGCAATGCGTAAAGCATTTTATGAGAATGGAGACCCGATTCCATCTTTCGTGAAAGTGAAGGATTCTATGGGTTTCCCTGACGGGAATATAAAGTTTCCGGTCATAGTAAAACCTACAGACAGAAGTGGCAGCCGCGGAGTAACAAAGGTTTATGATGCGTCTGGCATAAAGGATGCTATAAGCAGAGCAATTTCAGAAAGTTTTGAAAAAAAGGCTATAGTTGAAGAGTATGTACAGGGTAAAGAATACAGCGTAGAGGGGCTGACTTATAAAGGTCGGCATACAATATTAGCTTACACAGAAAAATATACGACCGGCGAGCCTCATTATATTGAAACAGGTCATATGGAGCCTGCTTCACTTGATGGAACGACGAAGAAAAGAATAGCGGATATTGTTTGTCATGCACTTTCAAGCTTGAAAATTGAAAATGGGGCATCACATTCGGAAATAAAGATAGATGAAGATGGCGACATAAGGATTATAGAAATCGGTGCACGTATGGGAGGAGATTTGATTGGCAGTGATTTAGTTATGTTGTCTACCGGCGTTGATTATGTAAGAGCGGTCATAGATATTGCTATGGGAGATGCTCCGAATCTCAAACCTGTTTCTGACGATATTGGAAGCTATGCGGTTAAATATATCTTGACTAAAGCAGATATTGACTATTTTGAAAAAATAAGAAGAGAAAGCCCGGAAAGGATAAAAAAAACCGTAGGATATCATCCGGACAAATTGACAGAGTTTAATGATAGCTCTGAACGAAATGCGGGTGTATTTGTGTACAGGATTTAATTATGCAAGGTAGAGTTAAGTATTTATTTGCTGTGAATATAATGTTCTTTGTATATTCCTTTATGAGTGTTCTTGGAAAGCTTGCGGCAAGAGAGAATGAGATAAATTTAAGATTTCTAATACTTTACAGCGGCTCTTTGATGGTGATGGGAGTTTATGCTTTGTGCTGGCAGCAAATTATAAAGAAACTCCCTTTAATGGTTGCTTATGCAAATAAGGCTGTCATTATAATATGGGGATCGCTTTGGGGATGTCTGTTTTTTGGAGAAACTGTGACACCTGGGAAATTAGCCGGGATCGTCACGGTGGTAATCGGCGTAGTCCTGTTTGCTACAAGTGAATGTGGGGATGCGGTTTGAGTATGGTATTATTTGCCACAGTAATGCTGTTTGGCGTATTTATTGCATCCCTAGCGCAAGTGCTTTTGAAAAAGTCGGCACAACAGGAGCATGAAAGCGGGATAAGGGAATACCTGAACTGGATGGTGATTTTGGGATATGCAATGATGTTTTTAGCTACGCTATGTAGTGTTTTTGCATATAGGGTAGTTCCAATCTCTCTTGCGATGGTTTTGGATGCGACTGGCTATATATTTGTTACTATATTTGGCTTTGTATTTTTTAAGGAACGTGTGACGGGACGGAGATTTTTGGCTCTTGTCCTTATCATTTCAGGAATATTGGTATATGCGTTATTAGGTCAAGAGATATGAAGTATCTAAAAGAAGGGAAATGGAAAGAGGATTTGCCTAGTGGTATTCGTATTGCAGATGACATTACAACGGATACTGCTTTTACAGATAAAACCCAGAATGATTTGATGAGTCTAGAGGATCACTCATGGTGGTTTATTTACCGTGCTGATGTAATCACAAGGCTCATGGATAATTACTATTCAAAGGACATAATAACTATTGATATAGGTGGCGGCAATGGATTTACTTCATCAGTAGCAAAGAGAAAAGGATACTATACTGGCCTTATAGAACCAAATCTGGAGGCTTGTCGCCATGCAAGATCAAGGGGTATAGATGAGATAAGCTGTGGAACTGTTTCAGAAGATTACGTGGAAGATAGTTCGATTGAACAGGGTTTGCTGCTTGATGTTCTTGAACATATCAAAGATGATAGTTATTTTCTAAAACTACTTAACAAAATGATCATGAGGGGGGGTACTGCGTTATCACAGTACCTGCTTTTATGTGCCTCTGGAGCAGCGAAGATGATGCAGCCGGGCATTACCGCAGATACCGGATAGGTGAATTGTGCAGGCTTTTGGAAGAATGTGGATTTGATATCTGCTACCGAAGTTATTTTATGGGCTTTTTATTCCTGCCAATTCTTCTAATCCGGGTCTTCTTCGAAAAAATCGGGCTTCTTAAAAAACAAGGTGATCGCTCCGAAGAGGAAAATCAAAAAATAATGAACTCACAGTTCAAATCCGGCTCAGTGATTATCAATGCAATACTTGGAGTATTTCAGAATATTGAACAGATTCTGATGAGGAAGGAGGCTAGGGTGCCGTTCGGCAGCAGTATCATTGTAGTCGCCAGAAAGGGATGAATCTTTGAATGATACTGTTATATGAGGAATATTCGTGGCTTACGTCACTTGGGTATATTATCATTGATCTTTTGCCGCCAATAATCAGAAAGATAGTGTTTATGCTTATCTTAGGGTCATGGGGAGGTGGATTCATAGATCGCAGGGTGTATTTTCGGTATCCTAAAAAGGTACATATTGGAAAAAAATGTGCTATTAACAGAGGGTGCAGGTTTTTTGCATCTGCTCATACTGATGATAATAGAAATATCGTGCTAGATGATCATGTGGTTTTAGGTCCGAATGTAACCATTTTTTCAGCCGGACATGATCCGAATACAATTGACTTGGTAGATAATTATGGGAGAGTAACGATAGAAAAGGATGTATGGGTAGGGGGTAATGTGACCATACTTCAAGGAGTTACGATTCATGAGGGTGAGGTTATTGGTGCAGGAAGTGTTGTGGTAAATGATATTCCTCCATATGCAATATGTGTAGGAAATCCAGCGAGGAAAATAAGGGACCGGGTGTTACAATGAAATCCATTGCATTTATCCCCGTCAGAGGCGGAAGTAAGTCAATTCCTCTGAAAAATATCAAAAATATATGTGGAAGACCGCTTGTCTACTGGACGGTAAAAGCAGCCTGTGAGTGCAGGTATATTGAGAAGATTTATGTTTCAACAGATAGTTCAGAGATAAAGAATACTGTTGAAGGGTTTAAGAGCGGAAGTGACACAGAACTTTTTTCAAAGGTTGAGGTTGTTGGAAGATCTGCGGAATCTGCTTCTGATACTGCATCTACAGAATCAGCAATGCTTGAATTTGCTGCGGATCATTCTTTTGAGAATATTGTTCTTATTCAGGCTACATCTCCCCTGCTTCTTTCAGAAGACCTGGATCATGGCTTTGAGGCATTTGAGTCGGAAGGAGTAGACTCTGTGCTGTCTGTGGTTCCTCAAAAACGATTCAATTGGGAAAAGGATGCAGAGGGCTTTTCACGTCCCATAAACTATGACTTTTACCATAGACCAAGACGGCAGGAATTTGACGGTTATTATGTGGAAAACGGGGCGTTCTATATCACGTCCAGAAAAAGGCTTCTTGAAACGGGGAATCGTCTTTCAGGAAATATCAAAGCGGTTGAAATGGACGAAGATACTTTTTTTGAAATAGATGAACCTTCGGATTGGATCATTATTGAGGCTCTGATGAAAAAAAGAGGGCTGACTGCAGAAACAGCTGTTCCGGAGATCAAAATGTTTCTTACGGATTGCGATGGATGTCTTACTGACGGAGGAATGTATTATTCGGAAAAAGGGGACGAACTTAAAAAGTTTAATACCAGGGACGGAATGGGGTTCCGGCTTTTACGCGAAAAGGGGATAGTTACTGGCATAATCACAAGCGAGGATGTCGATCTTAATCGCAGACGGGCTGAGAAACTGAAGCTTGATATTTTGGAGAGCGGCTGTCGGGATAAGGCGGCTGCTATCAAAGCAATCTGCAAGGAACGTGGGATTGATGTCCGGAATGTCTGCTATATTGGTGATGACATTAATGATATAGCGGCCATTGAACTTGTAGGATACGGCTGTGCTCCGTTCGATGCAGTTCCCGAAACAAAGAACGTAGCCCAGTATGTTACAAGAGCTAAGGGCGGAGAGGGTGTAATACGGGAAGTTGTTGATAGAGTGCTCTCCTTTTGTACTTGACAGTACTTCCGTAAGCACTCATTCATGAGTACCACAAATTGAAAGAAACCGCCTATTTAAAGGCGATTCCTTATAGATAGCACATTGAAATTTTAATCAGGATTTTTTCAGGATGGGACATTTGTATAGACGTGTATGCCATTGGCTTTTGCGGTTTCTACAAGGCTGTACAGGATTGCGCTTGATTCAGCGCCTCCCTTTGAGTTGATGGTTACCCAAGTTCTTGCGTCCTAATGTAAATGGGCGGATAGTCTGTTGTTTCAGGTACTTTAAGGCCAGATTCTTTTGCCCATGCAAAGAAATCGTCAACCAGCGATTTTAAAGGAAATATAGTACAGCATTTTTATTTTTCAAGAATAAAAGGGGTAAAGTGAAATGAGACTTTCAGAAGAAGATGGAAAGCGTTTTTACGATCTTTGGTTGCCTCTCCTGGATTATGTGAATGAGAAAAGAGGGGTGAATTCAAACCTTCGGGATATAAAGCTTTCGGATTGTCTGGATCCGGCTGAGGTCAAGGAAGTATCGGATATATTATGGGCTGATACGAATCTTATCGATGGTTATCTAAATGAAGCTGAAGGTATAGCGGACAATGACAGGGAATTGCTAAAGAGCTGGGAGCATTGCGTTAGTGGGCAGTTCGTATTGGAGAGAATCCTGAAGAAAGGTGCGATACTGATATCCGTAGAAGACGAGAAGGTTTATCAGGTGTCCGGCATTATTTCTACATGGGATGAGATGTTTGGATTTATGCATCTGCCGTTGATGATAAATGCAACACTCCTACCCTTCGAGGATGTGATCATCTCCGATGGGCTGATACAGACGTATAATGTAATCATAGGGAGTAACATGGCGAGGAGATTCAAGGATATATATCTGGCGGCGAAGAAGAACGGGCAGATTTGTCGGCGGCTTTGATAGTATTCTAAAATTCACTTGACAGAGGTTCCGATTTGAGATATCTTAGTGGCACTTTCTAAAAGAGATGCTGTCGGATATCACGCTGTTCAGCGAATTTTCCAAAGAATATTGATATATGGTTTTAAGTGACAGGATTGTGGTTTGAGTATTTCTGGATCGTTTCTGATCCGTGGCGCTTTCTTTATCATCAGTATCCGCCGACATTCCTTTTAGAATGAATATTATTCTATGAGGTGAATGCTTATGTGGATAATTGATGAATTCAGGAAACTGTTGGTGAGACGGAATCATAAGGACAGTTTGTTCTGTGATCTGTTTTCGGTGAAAGAGTATGCACTGTCTTTATACAACGCAATCAGGGGGACGGATTATACCGATCCTGATGAGATCAGCATTGTTACTATTAAAGATGTGATATTCATGCATCAGAAGAATGATGTCTCCATCCTTTTTGATCACAGACTGACTCTGTGGGAGCATCAGTCGACCTTGAACAGGAATATGCCGCTCCGGGGGATGCTTTATTTTGCCCATAATATTGAGGGCATTATGGATGAAAAACAGAAAAAGAGGCTATACGGAAGAGCGATTGTAAAGATTCCTGCACCGGAGTATTATGTTTTTTATAATGGCACTGAAAAGAGTCCGGAAGCTATTGATCTGAGACTGTCGGAGGCTTTCGAGGTTCCTTCTGAGGGTTACGAGTGGACTGCCCATATGATTAATATAAATGCCGGGAATAATGGTCGGATTATGGATAATTGCCCGGCGTTGGAAGGATATGCTTTTCTGATAAAAGAAATCAGGGAGGGTATAGAAAGAGGACTCAGCACGACACAGGCAGTGGAAGTTGCTATCGATAAGGCCATCAGGGAAGGATACCTGGTGGATTATCTGCGAAAGATCCGAGCGGAGGCGAGAACTATGTTACTGACCGAATTTGATGAAAAAGGATATGAGGAAGTCATAAGAGAAGAGTCATATGAAGAGGGGAAGGCAGAAGGAAGAGCAGAGGGAAGAGAAGAAGGAAGAGAAGAAGGAAGAGCTGAGGGTAGAGCCGAGGGAAGAGCAGAGACCAGGACGGAAGATATCAAGATCTTCATTTCAGATAAAAGAGAGGACGGAATATCTGATGAGAAGATAAAAGAGAGAGTGAAGAAATACTATGGTCTGGATGAGAGTGAACTGGGAAAATTCTTTTGATAGCAGCGTTGTCGCCTAGTGTCACCCGTTCATCGGGCAGAGATAAGAAACACCATTGCAGGATAATAAAGGGATCATGACGCTCCTCTCCCGAAGATCACTACAAATACCGTTTTCAATATGAGCTTCAGATCCAGAAGCAGCGACCAGTTGTCAATATAATATAGATCCAGTCTTACCACATCATCAAAATTCTTTATTTCACTTCTACCGGAGACCTGCCACATGCCGGTGATCCCTGGTCTGATGGAAAGACGCCGCATGTGGATATTTCCATATTTTTCATATTCATCCTCCGTAGGAGGTCTCGTTCCCACCATGCTCATATCGCCCATCAGCACGTTCCAGAACTGTGGCAGCTCGTCAATACTCGATTTCCGTAGGAATTTGCCTATGGGGGTTATCCGCGGGTCATCCTTGATCTTGAACATAAGCCCGTTCATTTCATTCTGCTCCATAAGCTCCGCCTTTCTCTTTTCCGCGTCCTGGTACATGGTCCGGAGCTTGTAGATCTTGAATCTTCTGCCGTTTATCCCCACCCTGGTCTGTGCAAAGAATATGGGTCCGGGGCTTGTGAGCTTTATCACCGGACCAAAGATAAGTAGGGAGATGCCGCAGATTATTAAGCCTATGAAGCTGCCAAGGATATCAAAGAGTCGCTTTATGAAGAGAGCGCCGGGATTATGTATGGCGGCAGAGAAGCTCACAACCTGATAGCCCGCAAATTCCCTTATTCTTTTTTCTCTGGCGTCCAGGTTGAATTCGATATTCAGATTCACCGTTACTCCCATCTGTTCAAATCCGGTGATGATCTTTCTGAGCTTCACCTCATAACTGTATGGGATATTGATGAAAACCTCGTCATAGACATTCTGCCTGTGGGTAAGAAGATAATTATCCTCATTTCCAACAACAGGGATTCCGTCTATATTTCGCCCTACCATATCCTTATCAAGTATGGTTATACAGGAGATCCGCATAAGATACCCCTGTTTTTCTTCGAATTTTGCGAGAATATCCTTTGCAAGGAAGGACAGGGTGACAAGCATCACATTATTGATCTTTTCGCCGTTTTTTGCGTGATTGATGAGAACCGCTCTGAAGATCATTCGGAAGATATAGTCGATGACAAAGGCCATGAGAAAAACAAGCCCTATCACGTAACGGGAAACAATGCTTCCCTGCTGCATTATAAAGAGGTAGAGCATTGTCATGGCGAGAAGGGCTACGTGGTTTTTCAGAACTGACGAGAGATTCTCAAGGGCACTCTGGTGAACCACTGACGGCCGGTTATTGTCATAAAACACAAAAATGACAACGTACATCAGAATGATCACAACAAGCGCAGACAGATAAAGATCGATTATCGCAATCGAAAAAGGATCCTCGAATCTCAGGTATAAAGATATAAAAAAGGCGATCAAAAGGCTGCTTATATCGATAACCAGCACTACACTTCTTCTGATCTGCGACGATCGTAACAGCACTTCAAAAAACCCCTCTTTCTTCAGAACGTTTCCGGGATGATTGTACTCTATTTTCGTACTGTCTGCAAATATTACCTTTCTGTGTTATACTGAAAAACAAAAGTAATGGAGTCATTAATCAAGAGGAGAGTTATTAATGGAAGCAAAGGGAGAGAATAATAATTCAGCCATGATAAAGCTGGCAACCTTTATTGTGGACAGACGTAACCTGATCTTTCTGCTCTTTGCCATAGGGATCATTTTTTCAGTTGTAGCATCAGGCTGGGTAAAAGTTGAAAATGACCTGTCAGCTTATCTTTCTGATGACACTGAGACAAGTCAGGGCCTTGATCTTATGGATGAGGAGTTTGTGACCTACGGTACTGCAAAGGTTATGGTCACGAATATCAACTATGATGATGCAAAGGAATTGTCAGAAAAGCTTGAAGATAGGGAAGATGTATCCATGCTCGACTTTGACAATACCAATGACCATTACAACAATTTCTCTGCGCTCTACAGTATTACATTCAAGTATCCCGAGGATGATGACAGGGCACTTACGGCACTTGATGAGATAAAGGAAGAGCTGTCCGGATATGATATCTATGTATCCACTTCTATGGGTGACCAGTCTGCCGAGATCATAGGCGAGGAAATGAAGACGGTTTCCCTTATCGTAGCATCCCTTGTACTGATCGTCCTTCTTTTCACATCCCAGACTTGGGCGGAGGTGCCGGTACTCCTTCTGACCTTCGGGTCTTCGGCTATTCTTGCATCAGGCACGAATTTCTTTTTAGGAACCATTTCCTTTGTGTCAAATTCCGTTACGATAGTGCTGCAGCTTGCGCTGTCCATAGACTACGCGGTCATATTCTGTAACCGCTATAAGGAAGAGCATGAGAAGCTGCCTGTGAGAGAGGCGGATATTATAGCCTTAAGTAAAGCCATCCCGGAGATATTTTCATCATCTCTAACCACCATGGGCGGTCTTATTGCCATGATGTTCATGCAATACGGCATCGGACCTGACATGGCATTCTGTCTTATCAAAGCAGTCCTTCTTTCACTTCTTGCGGTATTTACCCTTATGCCCGGTCTTATTATGCTATTCGGAAAGGCAATGGATAAGACAAAGCACAAGAATTTTGTACCGGACATACCTTTTGTCGGAAAATTCAATTACTATACCCGTTTCATTGTGCCCCCGCTTTTTATGGTTCTCCTGGTGGCGGCTTTCTTAACATCAAATAAGTGTCCCTATGTATTCGGCTATTCGACACTTGAGACCCCTGTTAAAAATGATATTCAGATAGCGGATGAAATGATAGAGGAGACCTTCGGTGAAGAAAACTTTGCGGCTCTTTTGATCCCGAGGGACAGCTATGAGACCGAGGCAAAGCTTTTGCGTGACCTGAAGCAGTGCCCCGAGGTTGAAAGTGTCACAGCCCTTGCAAGCACTGAAGCCAAGGACGGCTATATGCTTACCGATAAGCTCACATCGAGGCAGTTTTCAGAGCTTATGGATGTGGATTATGAAGTGGCGAAGCTTCTATATGCAGCCTATGCCGTAGATGACGAGGAGTACGGGCATATATTAAACCCGACGGACTATGCGATTCCGTTTATCGATCTGATGATGTTCCTCTTTGACGAGGTAGATAAGGGCTACGTATCCCTGGATGACGATGTAATGGAAGATATTACTGATGCACACGAAAAGATGCTGATAGCCAGAAATCAGCTGGAGGGGGAAAATTATTCCAGAATGCTGGTGTATCTGAATCTGCCGGAGGAGGGAGAGGAAACCTTTGCATTCCTCGAAAAAATGCATGACATAGCGCAGAACTACTATGAAGGAAAGGTGCTTGTGGCAGGAGAATCCACATCCCAGCGTGATCTGAAAATCACCTTTGCAAGAGACAATACGGTTGTAAATGTGGTCTCCATCCTTGCGGTTCTTGCAGTTCTGCTGTTTACCTTTATGTCTGTAGGAATGCCCATACTTCTGATCCTTGTTATTCAGGGTGCCATATGGATAAATTATTCATTCCCGGTTATACAGGGTCAGAACGTATTCTTTATGGGATACCTGATCGTAAGCTCCATACAGATGGGTGCTAATATTGATTATGCTATTGTCATTTCCGGAAGATTTATGGAATTAAAGGATCGCATGCCGAAAAAAGATGCCATCATAGAGACCATGAATTTCGCCTTTCCCACCATAATAACCTCCGGATCGATCCTGGCCCTGGCTGGGATACTCATTGGAAATATGAGTTCCGATGCCTCTATATGCGGTATCGGGCAGGCTCTCGGACGGGGAACCATTATCTCCATTATCCTTGTCATGCTTGTTCTGCCGCAGGTTCTTCTGCTCGGTGAAAAGATAATAGACAAGACATCCTTTAAGGTTTCGGTGCCCCTTACGCTTGAACACAGGTCAGGCCTGGTACGTATCGACGGAAAGGTTCAGGGAAATATCAACGGACACTTTGTAGGGGAAATGAAGGGAGTGCTCAGGGGAGACGCTAATGTGACCATGATAGCGGGAAAGATGAAAGATGAGGTGGAAGCTGATGAGAATAAGTGATTTATCCCGATATTTCAGATCAGAAAAGCTTCATTGTCTGCTGGCCGCCGTAATGGTTATCTCTTCTTTCTGCCCGGGTGCGGCCTATGCACAGACATTGGATATGGCCGGTCTCTGCGCAGGAGAGGCAAGGGTGATACAGAGCGAATACCTTAAGGAGGATGCTTCGGAAAAGGCGGAGACCTTCACCCCGGAGAGCGGAAATAACATAGTCAGGATAAGCTCTGCCTCCGCGTTCTGTGACATGGCAAAAAATGCCGGGATCGAGGAATATTCAAAGGATAAAACCTTTGTCCTTACAGACGATATTGACCTTTCCGGACATCCGGATCTCTCAGTTCCGGCATTTTTCGGAACCTTTGACGGAAAGGGCCATAAGATCAGCGGTCTGTCCTATGATAAGGAGGGCTACGCTTCAGGTCTCTTCCGCTATGTGAAACAGGGAGCGGTCATAAGGAATCTGGTGCTTAATGCCTCTATTAGCGTTTCTGATGATTCTCTGATAACTGGCGGTATCTGCGGGATCAATGAAGGTATCATCTCGGACTGCACCTTTGAGGGAGATATAAAGGGCAAGAACATAACAGGCGGAATAGCTGCCATAAATGAGGTTCCGGGTACCATTATGGCCTGCGCGAACAGGGCAACAGTTCAGGGTTATTATTTTACCGGAGGTATCTGCGGCAAGAACTACGGGGTCATAGCCTATTCATATAATCACGGCCCGATAAATAATGACATTGAATGGCTGGAGGGTTTTGATGAGGAGGATCCCAAGGCTGAACGTATGTCTGCGATCCTTTCAGGAGGCTTCAGCAGGGACGGTGAAGAAAGCTATAACCTGAATAAGGGGATCGATACCGGTGGAATATCCGGTTACTCCACGGGAGCTGTTTTCCAAAGCGGAAATTACGGGGATGTAGGTTATGAACATTCAGGCTATAACGTGGGCGGCATAGTGGGGAGACAGGCAGGCTTTGTATCGTTTTGTGAAAATGGCGGCAACGTGTACGGTAGAAAGGATGTAGGCGGTATCGTGGGGCAGATGGAGCCCTATCTCACACTTGATGAATTGGAGTCTCTGTCGGATGCCATCGACAAGCTCCATGACCTCGTGGAAAAATCCATAGACGACATGCACGATTCATCAGATGTAATGAAGGATGACATGAAGCTTCTTTCTGATTATGCGAAAAATGCCGTTGATGCGGGGGATCTTCTTACCACCACGGGAAAGGACTATTTAAATAATATCGGAGACGCAGCGGATTCACTTCAGGCCAGGGTAGACTATCTTACTGATGCGATGCCGGATATACTTGATGATCTGGATGAAGCAAATGACAGTTTTCATGACACGGCAAAGAGCCTGAAAAAGTTTATGAAGGAAGCAAATGTGATCGGACGCCTTTCAGACTCGGAACTTGAGGAGCTGGAAAAGGACAGGGATGAATTAAAGGACAGAAGGCTCCGTAATCTTCCTGACCGATATGAGGCGGTGAAGGATATGCTTTCCATTATTATCCCGGAATCGGTGGAGGCTTCAAAGGATTCAAAGAAAAATGCGAAAAAGATCTATAACAGATTAGATGATATTTCCGATGCACTTCATGACACCATAGAAGATACCGAAGAGGTTTTTGACCACTTAAACGAAATGCCGAAGCCTGAAATGCCGAGGCTTGGGGAAGAATTTGATTTTGCGAGGGAGATCTTAAGGATCAATCTGGATGCCATGAGCGATACCCTCTCTAACATGGCTGATCACAGTGATCATACCTCCGATATAGTTTCCGACGATCTTTCTGACGTCAATGATCAGACAAATAAGGTATTCCATCTGTTTTCCGACAAGCTTGACCGTATCGGGGACTTTGCCAAGGGAGATACGGACGAGGTCATAAAGGACGTTTCCGAAGAGGATATCGAAGCGATAGAGCAGGGAAGGGTAGACCACTGTGTAAATAACGGATGCGTCAAAGGCGATATAGATATTGGAGGTATTGGAGGATCTATGTGCACGGACTCGGAAGATCCCGAGGAGAATGCCGCGGGAAATCTGGACGGCGGCTTTTCCGACAAATATCTCTTGAGGAATATCATCCTGGAATGTGTGAATAAGGGGCAGATAGAAAGCAAAAAAGACGGCGCCGGAGGTGTTGTAGGCTATATGGCACATGGTATAGTCGTGCGCTCAGAGAGCATAGGACCCGTAAAATCAAAAGAGGGAAGCTATGCCGGGGGAATAGCGGGTCAGTCCTTCTCTATAATAAAGGACTCAAACGCAATGTCGTATCTGGATGCAGCTTCCTATGTGGGAGGCATTGCGGGATTCGGGACCACCATTACGGGATGCTCTGCAATCCCTGTGTTTGAAGAAAGAAATAACAGATCAGGATCAATTGCAGGACAGATAGATGCGGAAAGTGACACCCATATGCAGCATCTGGAGGTTGTATCGGATAACAGGTATGTAAATGACAGCGTTGGAGCCATAGACTATTTCAGCATGGCGGGAGTTGCCGAAAACGTGAGCTATGACGAGCTGGTATCGGTTAATTCTGTTTCTGACGAATTTAAGAGGCTTCCTGTTGTTTTCATAACCATAGATGAAGATGATAAAACGGAGATCATCGGGACAGCCAGACTGCCTTACGGTGCGGATCTTTCAGCTCTGGAGTTCCCCGTGCCGCCGGATATAGAAGAAGAGAAATATGTGGACTGGCCTCTTTTTGAGAAGGATGAAAAGCTTACGGCGCCTCTTGCTGTAAAGGGTCAGATAACGGAGGTCCAGAAGACACTTGACAGTGAAGAAAAGTATCCCGGCACAGAACACCCTGCAGCATTTGTATCCGGCAATTTCACAAGGAATGACAGCTTGTCGGCAGAGATCACGAATACTTCCGATGGAGCAGTGGATTATAAAATCCTGATAAGCGGTGACAGGGCTAAGGAAGTGCAGTCATTAAGACTCTATAACCCCTTTGAGGAGTATGAGCTTTTCGCAGTGGATGAAAGCGGAAAAGAGTATAAGCTTGAAAGCGAGGGCAAGGGCTCATATGCAGAATACAGGGGTTCCTATGATTATGACCGCTTCAGGCTCAAAGAAAAAGAAAAAAATATTATAGGACGCATTAAATCAGTTTTCACGGGAAGCAATGGAGACTTACAGTAGTCTTACCGGATCGACTGTGGAAAAGACAATCGAAATATTGAGAATGATTGCTTCTATATCGATAAAACAGGCTTTATCAAGGACTGGTGGGATAACGGGGATGTTGTCACATTGATAACCAGGCCAAGAAGATCTGGCAAGACTTTGAACAGCTGCTAAGTGATGGTGAGATTGAGACTACTCTGGATGAAGAAATAGCTTATAGCGAATTGAATGGAGCTTGAAAATGCAGGAATTGCCGAAAAGAATATTTATAGCTATGGCTTCGCATTTGAGGGGAAGAAAGTTTTGATTGGATAAAAGTGGTTTATAATTTGTAATACAGCAGTTATTTAAGCAAAAGGTTAATATGGCTGAACCTTGACAAGTTCATACTTTACATTAGGGCAGGAATATGCTATTGTTTCAGTACAATTTTTATTCATGCATAGCGTTCCTGGCATTCGCCGGACTATTCCCATGATTGACATTTTACTTTCTGTAACAGCAAGCACAGGTATCATTGTCTTTATTATCCTGGAAGTATTCTAAAATTCTCACCTATGCGTGTTTAAAAAGTGAAAATACACATAAGGAGAAAATGAATATGGAAAAGAAGGAAAATCCGGTTTATTCTGAGACGGCTTACGATGACGCATTCAGGACAATGGAAGGCAGATGTGATGATTTGCTGATACCGTTTGTTAATCATTTGTTTGGTGAGAATTATGACAGGTCTGCAGTAATAACGAGGCTTAGGAACGAGCATTATATAAAATATTCAAGATAACCCACCACCTTTAGGTGGTGGGAATATCTTGATTTCGGGTGCGGGGTTATAAGCCCCGTACCCGGAGAGCTGCGTAAGCAGCGATTTTATAACGAGCAAAAAGCGAAGCGTTTGCGAGTTTAACTGAACACGAAGATGGATCAGAAGAAAAGAGGATTACAGATTCATACTTTGAAATAAGCTATAGGAGCGTCACCAAAAAATATCATCTGGAGTGTGAGAGCAGGAAATACGATGGTTCAATACTGGTCAGAGTATTTGAGTATGGAGCTCAGATAGCTATAGATGCAGGTGAAAAGAGCACCTATAAGGCGAGATTCACATTTCCGGAATCGGGAGTTTTGCTGCTAAAAGCGGGAAATGAAACTGCTGATAAGGCTATAATTGAAATATGCATGCCGGGTGGAAAAGTAATAAATTATGATATTCCGCTGATAAAAATATCTGATTATACCATAGAAGAGATCTTCAGAGAAAAGATGTTTATGCTGATCCCGTTCTATATCTTTAATTACGAATCCAGGCTTGAGGATATCAATAACAGTGAGGAACAGTTAAATCAACTCCTGGATGATTATGAGGAATTATTCACGAGGCTTGAAAAGGAACAGGATTCAGGGAACTTGTCTGCGGTATCATATGATGCTATCATTAGGTTAACTTACAGCGTGGCATACAAGTTAACTATGAAACAGGATAATGTTCAAAGGAAAGTAGGTGACGTTATGGGTGGAAAGGTATTAGATCTACCATGTTTCAAAGCATATGATCAAGGATTAGAGCAAGGATTAGAACAAGGAAGAGAACAAGGAATAGAGCAGGGAATAGAGGCATTTATCGAAGATAAGATAGAAGATGGCATTTCTGTGGATGTTATAAAAAGTAAGTTATGCAAAAGGTTTGTTATTTCAGAAGAAAAATCAGATGAGTATATCGCCAAATATATAAACCAATAGGAAAAATGCGGCGTTCAGTCGTCGCTTGACCAAAATAGTCTTTTTTGGTCAATATCAAATCCGGCGCAGTAAACACCAAAATGAAAAGAGTTTTGTCGTTTACTATAAATAAAACTCCTAATGTAAGGTATAAAGACTTTATGTTGGGAGTTTTTTGAACTGATCAGTAAAAGAGATGAGAAATCACCCGGAGTTATGCTGATCGTATTTCTCTGAAATGGCAGCCGGGCGTCAAGCGCTGAACGGGTATTTATCGAAATAAACTCCCGTTGCGTATGATTGCCCTTTATTTTCGAGGCAAAAATGACGATATAACTTATGGAGCATATGTATCATTGATGCTTGGGCTTAGGTTAATTCAATAGAAGGAATGATTCACCCTTATAACTGTGGTAACGTCATTGAAAACCGCACCCAGTAAATGTGAGGAAAATATACTAACAGGACAAATGAAGACTGCATATACTTGTTTCAGCACGGACATTATTCATGAAGGACATCTGAATATTATTAAAGAAGCCCAAAAATACGGAAGAGTTGTGGTAGGCTGTCTGTCTGATAAGGCATCTATCAGGTATAACCGTTTTCCCACAATCTCAGAAAAAGCGCGCTTCGAGTTATATAAATCCATTGAAGGCATAGATTCAGTGATCATGCAGAACGACATGCTTTATGATGATATCGTGGAGTATCTACATCCTGATTTCATAATTCATGGCGATAACTGGACAACTGGCACTGAATCAGCCATTCGGTCACATGTTGAAAAATTGATAACTCCGTATGGAGGAGAAGTGATCGATGTTAAGTATACAGACAATGAGAGTGTCAGAAAGATAGATCTGCAGCTAAAAGAAAAGCTTTCAATGCCTGAGTATCGTAGAAAACGACTTCGTAAACTTATTTCGCTCACACCTATCGTTAAGGCTATGGAAGCCCACAGTGGTCTTACCGGGCTTATCGTAGAAAAGACTGTTATTGAAGGCGACAATGGTAGGCTGGATCAGTTTGATGCTATGTGGATATCTAGTTTGTGCGACAGTACAGCTAAGGGCAAGCCGGATATAGAGCTTGTGGATATGACATCACGGTACAGGACCATAGAGGATATTACCGAAGTTACTACAAAACCTATTATTTTTGACGGTGATACCGGTGGACTTACAGAGCATTTTGTTTATACAGTAAGAACTCTGGAGAGATTAGGCGTTTCCGCAGTGATCATCGAAGATAAAAAAGGACTTAAGAAGAACAGTCTGTTTGGTACTGAAGTTGAGCAGACTCAGGCAACATCGGAAGAGATGTGTGCAAAGATAGCTGCCGGTAAAAAGGCTCAACTAACCGATGACTTTATGATAATCGCAAGGATTGAAAGCCTGATCCTTGAAAAGGGCATGGATGATGCTCTTAATAGAGCGAGAGCATATGTTAAGGCCGGTGCAGACGGGATCATGATCCACAGTCGCAAAAAAGATCCTGGTGAAATATTAGAGTTTTGTGATACATTCAGGTTGGAAGACAAAGACACTCCGTTGGTAGTGGTTCCCAGCAGTTTTAATACTATAACAGAGGCTGAATTGTCGGAGCATGGCGTTAATATAGTCATCTACGCAAATCAGCTCACAAGAGCGGCGTTTCCTGCAATGCAGCAGACGGCAGAAGATATTTTGAAATATCACAGAGCTAAGGAAGTGGATGACAGACTGATGCCTATAAAGCAGATAATCACATTAATTGATGAGATTTGAGGTAAGCGTAGCATTATGCAGATAAAGAGAAATGTTTTATTAAACCCGGGACCATCTACAACAACTGATACTGTTAAGATGGCGCAGGTTGTTCCGGATATATGCCCAAGGGAGAAAGAATTCCAGTCCATCATGGGACCTATGAGAGAGGACCTTGTTAAGATAGTGCACGGGCAGGATGATTATACATCCGTTCTGTTCTGTGGATCAGGTACTATCTGTATTGATGTAGCACTCAACTCTCTTCTTGATAAAGATAAAATGGCGCTTGTTATCAACAATGGGTCATACAGCCAGAGAGCTGTGGACGTATGTAGGGCTTATGGGCTTCCTCTTATCGAACTTAAACAGCCTATAGATACAAAGCCAGATCTGTCTCCTATTGAGAAGGCACTTAAAGACAACGAAGGGTCAGTGGGATACGTATATGTGACTTACCATGAAACAGGTACAGGTCTCTTGAATCCGGTAAAAGAGATAGGTGCTCTGGCCCATAAATACGGAGCATTTCTTATTACCGATACCACCAGTGCATTTGCGATGATCCCAATAAATGTATATGAAGAAAACATAGACTTCTGTATGGCTTCTGCACAGAAGGGTATTCAGGGAATGACAGGATTATCTTTCGTGATAGGGAAAAAAGATATCATCGAAAGATCAAAAGATTTTCCTGTAAGATCATATTACTGTAACCTTTTCATGCAGTATGACTTCTTTAATAGAACAGGCGAGATGCACTTCACACCGCCGGTTCAGGCTATATATGCTGCTAAACAGGCTCTTGTGGAATACTGGAATGAGGGTGAAGATAACAAGTGGAAAAGACATCAGAGAGTGATGAATGCTATCCATGAAGGAGAGGATAAGCTCGGATTTAAGGAATATCTAAGCCGTGATGCTCAGTCAGGATTGGTGTCTGCAGTTTTGTATCCTGATGATCCTAATTGGAACTTTGACAAGATCCATGATTATTGCTATGAAAGGGGATTTACCATATACCCTGGTAAGATTGAACAGCAAGGTACTTTCAGACTATGTGCACTGGGTGCAATTGATGAAAATGATATAAAAGATTTTTGGAAGGTATTTGAAGAAGCTCTTGATAAAAATGGAGTTCAGGTACCTGCTGAATATAGCGAGGGCTGATCCATGAGCGAAATAGCCATACTTATGGCAGCAGGCCTTGGAACTAGAATGTTACCATTAACACAAAAAACTCCAAAGCCATTGATTCCGGTTTTAGGGAAACCGATGATCGAGACTGTTATTGAAGGCTTAAAAAAACGAGGTGTCGGCAAGATAATAGTAGTAGTGGGACACCTCGGAGAACAGTTCCATTATCTGGTTGAAAAATATGAGTCTATAACTATTGTAGAAAACACAGATTATCAGACGATAAATAATATCTCGTCTATTTATGCAGTCAGTGAAGAACTGATAAATGCCAAGTCAGATTGCTTTATCTGTGAAGCAGATCTGTATATCAGAGATTCTTCGTTGTTTGAATGCCCACTTGACCACTCTTGTTACTTTGGAAAGATGGTAAATGGACATTCTGAAGACTGGGTATTTGACACGGATAATGCTGGGAGGATTACAAGGGTAGGAAAAGGAGGAACTGACTGTTTCAACATGGTTGGCGTATCCTGGTTTACCATGAAGGACGCTCAGTTGCTCGGCAGACTTATTCAAGATGAATATGGAAGAGAAGGTTATGAGAGTAAGTTTTGGGATGATGTAGTTAATGATAATCTGGAGGCCCTTGACCTTAATGTACATGAGATATTACCTGATCAGATGTCTGAAATCGATACGCTAAGCGAACTAGCAGAAATAGATAATATATACTCAAAGGTAACTCGGAATTGAAAATAGAAAAATTCATTGAAACTATAGGTGCTGATTATTTTGTTGGAGTGCCTGACAGCCAGTTAAAAGCTCTTTGTAATTATTTGATGGATAAATATGGCATAGATCCGGGTCATCATATTGTTGCTGCTAATGAGGGGAACTGTGTTGCAACAGCTGCAGGATACCATTTGGCAACAGGGAAAGTTCCTGTAGTATATCTTCAGAACTCCGGTGAAGGCAATATCATAAATCCCGTAGCTTCTTTGCTAAATGAAAAAGTGTATGGAATCCCAATGATATTTATCGTTGGCTGGAGAGGTGAACCGGGGGTTCACGATGAACCGCAGCATATCTATCAGGGAGAAGTCACGCTTAAGCTTTTAGAGGATATGGGCATTGATTCTTTTGTGCTAAGAAGTGAAACTGCCGACGATGAAGTAGAAGGGGTAATGGCTTCATTTAGAGAGAAACTGCAGGCAGGAAAAGATGTGGCATTTGTCATATCCAAAGGAGCACTTACCGGAGCACCTGAAGTAGAATATAAGAACGACTACCTCATGACCAGAGAAGAGGCCATTCGCCATATAGTTGAAGTAAGCGGAGAGGATCCAATTGTATGTACAACTGGAAAAGCAAGCCGTGAACTGTTTGAAATAAGAGAAGCTAATAATCAGTCTCATAAATATGATTTTCTCACAGTAGGATCCATGGGACACAGCTCTTCGATTGCTTTAGGAATAGCGCTGAGTAAGCCCAATAAACGTATATGGTGTATCGACGGAGATGGAGCTGCTCTGATGCATATGGGAGCCATGGCAGTTATTGGTGCAAACAAGCCAAAAAATCTGATACATATAGTGATCAACAACGAAGCTCATGAAAGCGTTGGTGGAGTTCCAACAGTTGCAGGACAGGTTAATTTTGTTGATATTGCAAAAGCCTGTGGCTATCAATATGCAGCCGCTGTCAGTACATATAGTGAATTAGATGATGAATTACAAAAGATAAAAGAAACGAATCAATTGTGCTTTTTAGAACTGAAATGTTCGAAGGAATCAAGGACTGATCTAGGAAGACCAACAAACTCGCCTCTTGCAAACAAGCAAATATTTACTGAAAATATGCGCTTGTGATGCATTTTAAAAGTGATCTGACGAACCTTGACAAGTTCATACTTTACATTAGGGCAGGAATATGCTATTGTTGCAGTACAATTTTTATTCATGCATAGCGTTCCTGGCATTCGCCGGACTATTCCCATGATTGACTTTTTACTTTCTGCTACAATAAGCACCGGTATCATTGTCTTTATTATCCTGGAAGTATTCTAAAATTCTCGCCTATGTGTGTTTAAAAAGTGTAAATACACATAAGGAGAAAATGAATATGGAAAAGAAGGAAAATCCGGTTTATTCTGAGACGGCTTACGATGACGCATTCAGGACAATGGAAGGCAGATGTGATGATTTGCTGATACCGTTTGTCAATCATTTGTTTGGTGAGAACTATGACAGGTCTGCAGTAATAACGAGGCTTAGGAACGAGCATTATATCGAACACGAAGATGGATCAGAAGAAAAGAGGATTACGGATTCATACTTTGAAATAAGCTATAGGAGCGTCACCAAAAAATATCATCTGGAGTGTGAGAGCAGGAAATACGATGGTTCAATACTGGTCAGAGTATTTGAGTATGGAGCTCAGATAGCTATTGATGAAGGTGAAAAGAGCACCTATAAGGCGAGATTCACATTTCCGGAATCGGGAGTTTTGCTGCTAAAAGCGGGAAATGAAACTGCTGATAAGGCTGCGATTGAAATATGCATGCCGGGTGGAAAAGTAATAAATTATGATATTCCGCTGATAAAAATATCTGATTATAGTGTAGAAGAGATCTTCAGAGAAAAGATGTTTATGCTGATCCCATTCTATATCTTTAATTACGAATCCAGGCTTGAGGATATCAATAACAGTGAGGAACAGTTAAATCAACTCCTGGATGATTATGAGGAATTATTCACTAGGCTTGAAAAAGAGCAGGATTCAGGGAACTTGTCTGCGGTATCCTATGATGCTATCATTAGGTTAACGTACAGCGTGGCATACAAGTTAACTATGAAACAGGATAATGTTCAAAGGAAAGTAGGTGACGTTATGGGTGGAAAGGTATTAGATCTACCATGTTTCAAGGCATATGATCAAGGATTAGAGCAAGGATTAGAACAAGGAAGAGAACAGGGAATAGAGGCATTTATTGAAGACAAGATAGAAGATGGCGTTTCTGTGGATGTTATAAAAAGTAAGTTATGCAAAAGGTTTGTTATATCAGAAGAAAAATCGGATGAGTATATCGCAAAATATATAAATCAATAGCTCATAGTTATGAAATTGAATTAAAACTCCTAATGTAAGGTATATAGACTTTATGTTGGGAGTTTTTTCTGAAAAGGAAACAGCAAGCAAATGATTCTGATGGATTAAAATGAGTCTTGTAAAAGACAGAAACAATGTGTGCAGACTGGGTATTTGGATCCGTGCTAAAGCCGTTCAGGTGCCGGTCAAACTGTACCGGAGTTATGGACCTTGCTTCTTCAGATGTGCACGGTCATGAAAAACAGTCACTTTCCACATGCTTGGCGAAAAGAAGAAAACCGTTTCCCTCTCAAATGAGGTCTTTAATCTTCTTGGGCCGTCTTCTGCAGAGCAGAAAGAGAGTTCGGGGAACAAAAATGGGTAGGTGGTAACGACTTTCGATATGAATGTCACCTAATTAGAGGTACATCAAAATATGATCAAGGGTGGGCCATGGCGAAGATATGTTTACCAGGATGTATTAGCCAGATTGAGGAGAGGAGAGAAGAATTGGTAACAGCATTTATAACCGGAGTTACAGGACAGGACGGATCATATCTTTCAGAATTTCTTTTGGAAAAGGGATATGATGTTCATGGAATGATACGCCGAGGCTCCGTGGACTTTAGGAATAGGATAGCTCATTTAGAAGGTCATGAGCATTTTCATCTTCACTACGGGGATATGAGTGATTCGATGTCGCTTGTTGCATTGATAAGTGCGATAAAACCCGATGAAATATATAATCTGGCTGCACAGTCACATGTTCAGGTGTCTTTTGATGCACCGGAATTTACGGCAAATGTAGATGCAACGGGAGTGCTGAGGGTTCTAGAAGCAGTCCGGGTCTGTGGATTAACCGATAAATGCCGGGTTTACCAAGCATCCACATCTGAACTGTATGGAAGGGTGGTAGAGGTACCTCAGTCTGAGGAAACCCCGTTTTATCCATATTCCCCTTATGCAGTGGCAAAACAGTACGGATTCTGGATCGTTAAGGAATACCGAGACGCTTATAAGATGTTTGCGTGCAACGGAATCCTCTTTAATCATGAATCAGAGAGAAGGGGAGAAACCTTTGTTACGAGGAAGATAACTCTCGCCGCAAGCAGGATCGCGCAGGGAAAGCAGGACAAGCTTTATCTCGGCAATTTAGGAAGCCTCCGTGACTGGGGTTATGCCAAGGACTATGTAGAATGTATGTGGCTCATGCTCCAGGCAGATAAACCGGATGACTATGTGATCGCGACCGGCGTCCAGCATTCCGTAAGGGAATTTTGTCAGCTGGCCTTTCATTATGTGGGCATTGAGCTTGATTTTAAGGGCGAAGGGATTGACGAAGTCGGGATAGACAAGGCCACAGGTAGAGAAGTAATAGCTGTGAGTCCTGATTTCTACCGACCGACTGATGTAGTGAACCTTCTCGGAGATCCGTCTAAAGCCAAGAGAGAACTTGGGTGGAATCCGAATACCACACCCTTTGAAGAACTTGTAAAGATCATGGTCGAACATGATATGAGAAAAGTCGCTGAAGAGAGAATGGTCGAAACTGTAAACCTTGAGGAGTTTCTGGAGAGAGGAATAGTGAAGTAAAGTATAGAGTAAACGTATGCGGTAGCTTACAAGTACAGGCTGGAACTAAATACAGTAGATGTATAATCCTGTTCGAATCGATGGCATTTGTCCAAAAGCGTGAACAATGATTATCATCCATTCAGAGATACTGCTCATGCTATTTTCCAACTTTAATTAATTAATTAATGAAGATAAATAACGCAATGGACTAAGATAGGTAACACTAAGTAGATCAGTTTTGATCATATGTGAGACCAGATGCTTGTTAAAGAAGTATAGTTAATCTAAAGGATATCATAAAGAATGGAAAGGGGAATCAAATAATGAGTGCAGTAGAGATAATAAAAAAGAAAAATAAAACACTTGCGATGATCATACGAAACGAGCATGACTGTGAAGGAGTTGATTTCCTTACTCCGAACGAGTATTCGCAACAGGTTGCGTATATGCATCATCCTGCTGGTAAAACTATTGATGCACATGTTCATAATCTTGTGCACAGAAATGTTGTTCTGACCCAGGAAGTACTGTTTATAAAAAAGGGGAAACTTCGTGTGGATTTCTATGATGATTATGAAGACTACCTTGAGAGCAGGATCTTAAATGCCGGAGATGTAATACTTCTCATATCTGGTGGTCATGGATTCAAAGCTTTGGAAGAATTGGAAATGATCGAGGTTAAGCAGGGACCATATGCTGGAGATGCTGATAAAGAAAGATTTGCGGGCATTGATGATTCAGAGGTTAAGTATGGAGGAGAAAAAGATTGAGTGATTTCATTCCCGTTAATGAGCCATTGCTAAATGGAAACGAAAAGAAATATCTCTGTGAATGTATTGATACTGGTTGGATCTCTTCAGAGGGACCATTTGTCAAAGAGTTTGAATCTAAATTCAGTAAAACTGTAAATCGTGAATTTGGAATCTCAGTTACAAATGGTACTGCAGCGTTGGAAATAGCTGTAAGGGCTATTGGTATTACTGAGGGCGATGAAGTAATTATGCCAACTTTTACTATTATCTCCTGCGCTGAAGCTGTCACAAGAGTTGGAGCTGTGCCTGTGCTAGTTGATAGTGATCCTGATACATGGAATATGTGTGTGGATCAGATAGAGAGCAAGATAACACCAAAGACAAAGGCTATCATGGTTGTGCATATTTATGGGCTTCCAGTTGATATGGATAAGGTTCTTGATATAGCCAAACGCCATAATCTTAAGATCGTTGAAGATGCAGCAGAGATGCATGGCCAGACATACAATGGAAGACCTTGTGGATCCTTTGGTGATATAAGCATATTCAGTTTTTATCCCAACAAACATATAACAACCGGCGAAGGCGGCATGATAGTTACCAACGATGAAGAACTTGTAGAAAAGTGCCGTTCGCTTAGAAACCTATGTTTCCAGCGAGAAGTGAGATATGTTCATGAAGAATTAAGTGGAAATTATAGGTTCACAAACCTTCAGGCAGCAGTTGGCCTGGCCCAGCTAGAGCGACTTGAAGAATTTGTTGAAAAAAAGAGAAATATGGGTAGGAGATATACCGAACTTCTCAAAGATGTTAAGGGGATTAAGCTGCCAAAGGAATATGAAGGCGATAATCAGAATATTTATTGGGTTTACGGCATTGTTTTAGGCGATGAAATAAAGTGTGATAACCGAGAGTTTGTAAAGAAGCTGGGAGAAAAAGGGATAGGATCCAGAACATTTTTCTGGTGTATGCATGAACAGCCTGTGTATACAGAGAGAGGGCTTTTTAAAAATGAGAAATATCCGGTAGCAGAAAAACTTGCCAGGAAAGGATTGTATATCCCAAGTGGTTTGGCTCTTACTGATGAGCAGATAGAATGTGTTGCTGATGTTTTTAAGCAGTTGATTACAGAATTTGTTTGATGGACGGAGACCTTAAATGGAACAATTTGGAGATTACGCATATTATTACAACTCATTTTATAAAGATAAAGATTATGCGAGTGAGGCAAGAGAGGTAGACTCTCTTCTAAAAAAGTACGGTAATGACATCAAAGATATTATTGTATTTGGTTGTGGAACAGGCAGTCATGATGCTGAACTAACAAATATGGGGTACCAGTGCCATGGTATAGATATCAGTTCAACTATGATAGATGAGGCTCAAAAAACTCTGAGGCTTTAAAACTAGGAATTACATATGAGATTGCAGATATCAGGGAATACAGTAGTAAGAAAAAATATGATGCGGTAATTTCGTTATTTCATGTGATGAGCTATCAAACAAGCAATGATGACATCAAAAAAGCCTTTTCTTCGGTACGAGCTGCGTTGAATCCCGATGGCTTATTTGTATTTGATGCCTGGTATGGGCCAGGAGTATTGACCGATCCACCTGCTGTAAGAATAAAGGAAGTAGAAGATGATGAAAATAGACTGATACGTTTATGCAGACCAGAAATACGGGATACGACAAACACTGTTGATGTTCATTATGAAATACTTGTTGTAAATAAAAATGATAGTACAACAAAAGCAATTAATGAAACGCATCACATGAGATTTTTCTTTTGCCCTGAGGTGAAGGAGTATTTAAGACAGGCAGGTTTTAAGCTGCTTGAAGTATTAGATTGTAAGACACTTGAAAAAACTAGTTTTGACTCATGGACATGCTATTTTATCGCAGTTGCTGAATAGGAGATTATAAATATGAAGATAGCAATATATGGAGCAGGAAAGTTTGGGCAATATATTTACCAATGCCTGAACAAAAAAAATGATGTTACATGCTTTATTGACAATGATTTAAATATAAAAAATAAGATTGTCTGCGGATTGAAAGTCATACATATAGATGAATTTAATGATGAATCAATTGACGTGGTGCTAGTAGCATTTTTAGGAGCTCTTCAATGCATCAAAGAATTAGAAAAATTGCGATGCAAAAGAATTGGAATTATACAGAGTTATGTTTTTTTAGAAAAAAGAGATTTTGACATTTGTTCAGAAGGCGATGTGATTTGGGATGATTTATGGAAACGTCCAATTCTGTGGCATCTACAAACCAATATTGTAGACTCGTGTAATTTAAATTGTAAAGGGTGCAGCCATTTTTCTAATCTTTTTAACCAAAATGACTCAGTGCCATTTGGTGTTTTTTGCAAAGATCTTGATAGAATTAGTAGGGAGACTTTCATCTGTAATTTTGCTTTTGTGGGTGGAGAACCGTTTCTGCATCCAAATCTTTCAGACTACATTGATTATGCTAGAACTAAACTGCCTTGTTCGAGGATTGTCATTTACACAAATGGTTTATTGATTCCTTGTGTAGACAAGAAGATTTTGAGAGAAATCAGTGAAAATAGAATAGAAATCTTCATTACTGGTTATAAGCCTACTCTTAAAATTATGGATTCCATAAAAAAAGAGTTAGATAGCTATAACGTTAGTTTTACTATTGGGGATGAAATAAGTTCTTTTGGAAAGAACATTGATTTAGAAGGGTCTGAAGACAATATAAATAGATTTATTGAATGCAGAGAATCAAAATGCCATTTTTTCAGAAACGGCAAAATTTACAAATGCCCTTTTGCGGCGTTAGGCAATGTTTTGTTTGATTATTATTCAATTGATATACATCTTAATGATGGCGTTAAAATTCACGAGAATACCAATTGGGACAATCTGGTGGATGTACTAGATAACATGGCTACATCCGCATGTAAATATTGTGCAAAAGATACTGATTTTGAGTGGGAATGTGGCAAACAGCCTACGCTTAATGATTGGATAGTATAACAGTAGATAGGTGGATAGGGAATCAGTTATGGATAAGAAGATTGTTGTTTTTGGTACCGGGCAGTTTGGAAGAAAAGCAGTTGAGTATTTAAGGGTTTTGGGAATTTCTGATAAGGTAATTTTTTGCGAAACGAATGTAAAAGAAAAAAGAATAGGCAAAATTCCAGTGGTTTCTTTATTGGAACTTATAAGCGGTTATGCTGATATTGGAATAGTTTTAATCGCCATTAAGGATAAAAAAGAAAGCGAAAGGCTTAGAAGCTATTTTAGCAGTGTGTTCATTGATCGAATTCCTGTAATTGAAATTAGTGATTTTATCAGGGATAATTATGGCAAATTGGAAAATGATGGAGATTCTCATTATTGTAATTTGTGTAATTCGTATCTTGATGAATTTCAACCGGGGTCAATTGCTGGAGACATTGAATTATTTAAAAAGCATCACATTGTTGGAGCGGGATACAGGAGAAATATGTATTGTCCTGCATGTAAAGGAGATGACAGGTCCAGGTGGGTTTTGTATTGCCTGAGTAACTATACAGATATATTCAGCAGCCATTGTAATGTATTACATTTTGCGCCAGAAGATAATATTTCACAGAGAATACAGTCAAATTCTTACTGCGACTATTATTCTGGTGATATTTTGATAGAAAGAGCAATGCATAAAATAGATATAACAAACATACAATTTAAAGATGGATTTTTTGACTATATCATATTAAACCATGTAATGGAACATATAGTGAATGAAAGTGAGGCTGTAAGAGAGATAATAAGGGTATTAAAGCCAAGTGGCACAATTATCATGTCTTTCCCAATATGTCTAGATATGGTGACGCAGGAGGATGAAAATGTTATATCAGATAATGACAGATTGCAGCTTTATGGTCAGGTAGATCACGTGAGGTTGTATGGAAATGATTTTTTGACAAGATTTAAGAACTATGGCTTAAGTATAGAAGTCTATTCTCCTACTAATTTTATGGCTGATCAAGATATTGAAAAGTATGGCTTCATTAAAGATGATATGTTATTAATGTGCAGGAAAGTGATTTAAGTTGGTTCAATTAGACCTTAGATGATGATATTCCAGAGAGGGGATTAAGATGGATGAACTTTCCAAAATGAAAACAGTATCCTTAAATGTCCACTGTGCTTTACATGATAGCGACTACATTTATATTTTTCCTGAAGAATTCAATTGTTTATATAGACTTTGTTTGTTGGATAGAAGTATTGAAAATCTAGGATTTATACCGTGGGAGAGTAAATGTGAAAATCGATTATTTGAAAAAATAATCAAATCAGGGGATAAGATTTTTTTTGTTCCGTTTTGTGCCAAATATCTAACTGTGTATAATACGGCCACATTGGAGTATTTAAAGATAGATATTCGGAATGCTGAAGGTATTCAAGTTCAGGGAACGTTTGGGGATGCATTTGCAGCTGATAAATATGTGTATATAATCGGGGGGACTGCGCCTGTTATTGTCAGGGTTGATATTGACGATTATAGTGTGCAAGTCTTAAGGGGATGCTTTGATGACGTAAAACCAATGTTATTCAATCCTTCTGATGCCTATTTCAGATCCTGTGGGATCGTTCATGATAATTGTTTTATTACCCCTTTTTGTAACGCAAATGCTGTATTGGTGTTCTACTACAGAGAAATGAAACACGAGATAATTCAGATAGCTAAAGAAGAAAATGGTTATTCGGGGATAAGAGAAACGGACAACTATATCTGGCTTTCACCAAGGAGAGGTGGGATGTCTGTAGTAAAATGTGATAAGAATTTCAAGGTTATAGAGACAACTAAGATTTATGAGAATACTTTGCTGTCAGGACTTGAGATTATTAATGGTAATCCAACTCTATTTACATTTCAACCAATAACACATAAGTATGACCATATATCATTTATGGCTGAGAAAGAAAGACTGTCGACAGATGGTGCATATCGTGTTTATAAAGATTTGCGAACGATGAAACTTTCTATAGAAGACCAGAATGATAAGATTTTTGATGACGCTATTCAGATTTCAGCAAGGATCAATGATATTGGTATGTGGATAAAACAGTATAGTATTGATGGCATAATTCCGGAGACTCGAATAGATAGTATGGAAATGTTTATTGCCGCTGTCATGTCAAATAATGAGGAGGCTTAAATGAAACAGATAGCAATTTGGGGTGCTGGGAATAATGGGAAAGGGTTTTACGAATATGTGAATAAAACTGTTACGCAGGTTCTATGCTTTGTGGACAATAATGGACTGCTATGGGATAGTACACTTAATAATGTTCCAATTATTTCACCAAATAAACTGTTGGATATGCCAGAAATCATAGTTGTTGTCTGCACGGTTTTCGAGGATGAAGTACTAGACCAGTGTAAAAGAATGGGATTAAAAAATGTATTGTCTGGTAAATTATCAGTCGAAAACTATGGGATAATCTCGGAATACCTAAGACCTGAAGTTATGCCAAGAATAATAAAAAATATGCTTGAGCCAATACGAGGCCAAGTACATGAAAACTATTGGCGTAACATTTTTGTAGATACGGTAAAAGGATATGATTGGTATAATGTTACCTCGATTTCATTGGGGCGTTGGGCTATTGGGTATTCATATGCATATGTTTTATCAAGAACTCTTAATTCTCTAAAACCTTCTAAAATTCTAGAATGTGGATTGGGACAGAGCACAAAAATAATCAATAGTTATGTGAATTACCATCCGAGATCACAGGCTGATATAGTTGAGCAAGATTATGATTGGCTTTCTTTTTTTACTAATGAAAATATGATTAATGATCGAGTTAAAATTCATCATCGAGATATAAAACAGATTAATCAAAATGGCAAAAGCTGTTATGTATATAATGATTTTGGCTCTGTTGTATCTGGTAATAAATACACTGTGATATCTATTGATGGACCTTGGGGAAGCAAAGAAATATCAAGGATAGATGTAATAGATTATATTCCTGAGCTGTTGGATGAGAGCTTTGCAATACTGTTGGATGATTATCATAAACCTGGTGAGCAGGCTATGGTTCGGATGCTTTCGGAGAAATTAAATAGCTGTGGCATTTTACACAGCATTAAAAGCTATGGCGGAGAAAAAGCAATGGCTATTATTGTTTCTGAAAATAACAGATTTCTCACAACACTGTAAGAATTATCATTATTTCAAAAAGGTGGATAATTATGGAAAAAGACTTATTTTCAGTTGTAATTCCGACGTATAACAGAAGACATGTCATTTCGAGAGCTATTAATAGTGTTCTGAGTCAGTCGTATAGGAATATTGAATTAATAGTTGTAGATGATGGATCCGAAGATGATACGAGAGGTTTATTTATAGATAATAAAGAGTTTGAGAGTATTCTTTATCATTACGTGAATCATGGTGGAGCTCAAAAAGCTAGAAACGCAGGGCTTAATTTGGCCCATGGAGAATATGTTCTTTTTTTGGATTCTGATGATGAATTATTGCCTACATGTATTGACATGATGGTAAATGAATATAATTCAGATCATTCAATAGACTCAGTATATGGACTGACGGGACTGAAAAACGCAGATGGTTCATTGCGATTAGCCAGAAACGATTTTCTTAAAGGAAATGTTTATAAGGAAGTTTTAGAACAGGGCTATTTGACATCTTCGTCTTTTATATCAATGAGAAGAAGCATATTCAAAGAAATTGGTGATTGGGATGAACTATTACCATCAAGTCAGGATGATGATATATGTTTTCGTATTGCAAAAAAATTTAAGATAGGGTTTGTTGACAAAATTGTTGGGGTATATGGTGTTGGCGCTGGAAATCAAATAGGAGGCTCTGGCAAGAGGGTAGCTATTGGTTGGTGGATGTTATGGAAGAAATATGAGAAGGACGTTATTTCATATTGTGGAAATGAGATACTGATAAAGCATTTAGAGGAATGCGCCAGTAGATTCAAAGTGGAAAAAATGGATGTTGAATACAATGAGGTGGTGAATAGATTAAATTCTATTAGAGGAGGTTTGATTTGATATGAACATTAATGTAATGGGCGTGGGAAAGTATTATCAATTAAAAAAAGAACAAATTTTCAATGACTATGGTGTGATAGGCATATATGATAATGATATAAGAATTATTGGAACAAATATTGATAGCTTCGTTGTAATGGATGCAAAGAAACTATCAAAGGGGGACAATGTATTGATTGCTAGTCCTGCTAATAAATACGTTATGGTTAATCAGATTTTAGAGCAGGGAATTGAAGAAGAAAATATTAGTTTTGTGACGGAAGATTGGATGAAAAACATGGGGGGGATGCTGAGGGTAAGTAAGAATAAAGTAATATTTGAGTCTTTTGATGGGGTAAGCGTCTATTTGGATAATGAATTTCAAGAGGCTATATTTAGAGATATCTTTGTTAATGAATGCTATAACTACAACTGTACAGAACCATACATAGTTATTGACATTGGAGTTAATGCTGGTTTTGCATCATTGTTTTTTGCCTACAAGGATGAGGTGGCAAAAGTATATGGTTATGAGCCGGATGGTTTGTTATTCAAAGAGGCTCAAATTAATATCAAACTTAATCCAAAGATTGAAGAAAAAGTAGAAGTTTTTCCATATGCCTTAGCGAATGGCAATAGAGTGGAAAAGTATGTGAATATTGAACATGGCAATGGTGTGTGTGGAATTAGAAAAATAAGAAGTGACGACAATAATACTTCAGTATTTGAAATTGATTGCGTTGATGTAGCCGATGAACTTGAGAAAATAGTGAAAAAACATCCTACAGAAAAAATCTTATTAAAAAGTGACTGCGAAGGCGCCGAATATGAAATATTTGAACGACTGGAGAATACTGGCTGGATAGATAAAATAGACGCAATAGTTATGGAATGGCATTTGGGAAAGCGAGGGGCGTTAGAAGCTTTTCTTTTAAAACATAGGTTTGCATATATTATAAAAAATACAACAGAACAGTATGGATTATGCTATGCACAGAGATGTATGTAGTGTTTATTAAAATGGAGCGGTTAGGATGAAATGCAAAAAATAGGGATAATATTGGATTGCGAACCAAATTGGGGAGGTAGTTTTCAATACGCCCAATGCTTATTTGAGGCAGTGTATAGTTTTTCACAGACAAAAGAAACTGAATTGCTAGCATTTTACATTCAACCCGGATGGTTGGATTATTTAAGTGGTTTTAATGTGAAATGCATCAAAATAGCTGGTGAGTATATAAGAGATACAATAACCATTGATTCAGAAAAATGTATGTTTGTTGTTGGAACTGCTCAGACTGGATGGAGCGAGCGATTAGTGACGCCAGTTATTGAACCAATACATGACTTGATGCATCGATATGAGCCTGGGTTCCCTGAAGTGAGTGAGAATGACACTTATGAACGGCGAGAGCAATTGTTTCTGTCGATTGTAAGGAATGCAGTAGGTGTTTTGGTTGATTCAAACGAAGGTGCACGACATGTAAAGGATTCTTACGGGGATTGCTATAAAGATAAGATTTATGTGCTTCCATTTGCTGCTCCGCATTATCTTTTTGATGATGGAGAATCAGTTGAACTACCTTTTGATAAGTACTTCTTTTATCCTGCGCAGTTTTGGACACATAAAAACCATATTAACTTGATATATGCTGTGGCAAAATTGCGTGATCAAGGCATATTAGTTAAAGTCGTTTTTGTTGGTTCAAAAAAGAATGGCTATGATGTTGTTGCAACGCTCATTGATAAATTGAAATTGAACGAACAGATATCAATACTAGGTTATGTGTCTGATGCAAAAATGAGATTCCTTTATGAAAATGCATGCGCATTATTCATGCCGACCTTTTTTGGTCCGACTAACATTCCGCCGATAGAAGCAATAACCTTAGGATGTCCGGTGGCTGTTTCCAACATCTATGGAATGCCTGAGCAATTAGGAAATGCAGCTTTGTATTTTGATCCTTCCGATGTTGATGGGATTGCTTCGGCAATGAACAATTTATGGGAAGATGAATCTCTACGTAAAAGGTTGATCAAAGAAGGTAATCTAATCTCAAATAGATTTTCGCTGGAAACGTTTAACAAAAATTTTGAAACTATCGGAAATGCTGTATTAGAACGAATAGAGATAGAAAGAGCATTATTTTCAGAGATACTTTCTTTCTGTGAAAACCATAGTAGATTGTACATATATGGTGCTGGTGAATATGCATTTAGGATTAAGCATATTCTTGATAAAAAGCATATCTTTATTGACCAGATTGTTGTAACATCGGCTGCAAATAATCAGAAAACAAATTCTTTTTTCAACAAATCAATTGCTGATGTATCAAACACTCAATTTGGAGAGAATGATGGCGTAATTGTTGCGATGTCTTCTAAGTATATCGAGGAAGTGATTGCTGTCTTGAAAGAAAGACAAGTGAAGAGTGACGATATTTTTGTGACTAATGAGAGCTGGCTGAGAAATGCTTATTTCAATATTTTTATGATGAGTTGATGTGCACAAGTTACAGCTAATGGAAAAATGAAGAAACTAGTTAGTATTATAACAGTTACATACAATGTTGCAGATACAATAGTAAAGACCATCGAGAGCGTTCTTGGCCAAACCTTTGATAATATTGAGTATATTATCGTTGATGGTATGTCCACTGATGGAACCTGGGAAAAAATCTGCAAGTACAGGGACCGAATCTCAGTGTTAATCCATGAACCGGATGAAGGGTTGTATTATGCCATGAACAAGGGGATTCAAAGAGCAAGTGGGGATATTATAGGAATCATTAACGGCGATGATTGGTATGAGTCGGATGCTGTTGAGACTGCTGTTTCAATGATGGATGATGCAACAGATATAACCTATGGAGATATAAATCTTATTTTTGAAGATGGAAGTGTTGGAACTTCAAAGGGGGAACAGATTGAAGATATATGGTTTAACATGGTTCCTCATCCTTCGATATTTGTAAGAAAAGAGATATATTTACGAATGGGCTCTTTCAATACTGATTATAAAATAGCAGCAGACTATGAGATGATCTTAAGGTTTTATTCATTGGGCGCCAGATTCAAATATGTTAAACATTGCTTTGCTATTTTTCGTAAGGGAGGCCTTACAACGCAAAGGGTTTTGGATACAGCTAAAGAAGTGGTTCAAATTTCTCTGAAATATATCGATAAATGTGATAATCGGGAGAAATATATTCCACTTATTGAAAACAGATATTTATCATCTGTTTTTGATTATGTTTGTTCGTCTGATAACTGTAAATTTGTGCAGGATATTAAGAACTCATTTCAAAATCCAGATGGTCAGTTATGCGTTTTTGGCGCAGGTTATTGGGGAGTAGAAGTGATAAGAAAAATCAATGAGTGTGGATTACTTTGCACGGGGATAGTTGATAATTCGTCAGAAAAGAATGGAAAAAGTATTGAAGGAATAAGAGTTATGTCTCCGGACTGCTTGCGCAATGGGAAATGGAATGTGATAATTGCACTAATTAAAGGACATGAAAAAGTAAGCGAGCAACTGCGTAAGTACAATAACCCAGATTTACGTTTTATTTGGTTTCCGGATATAAATGAAACATTCAGAAGTAATATGCACATGGAGCAGTGGATTGACCAATGAAAACAAAACTTTTTTTTATCATTAACTCTTTTTCGTGGGGAGGTGGAGCAGAGTCTCTTCTCACCACTATTATGAATGCGCTGGATGATACTGGCAGATATGAGATAGGTGTAATGGAGATCATCCATGCAGACGTAAAAAAAGAGCCTATAAATAAATCGATAAAAGTATATCCTTATTACACGGATGCTGATGCACCTGACAGAAAAGAAAGAATGTACTATGTGTATCATGAATGGGATAAAGTGATTAAAGAATACATTCCTGATGATTATGATGTGTATATATCGTTTAATTATCTAAAGCCATCGTTTCTTCTTCCACCTGATAAAAAGAATATCGCTTGGATTCATGGAGATATATATGACCTTATTAACAGATATCCGAATCAGACTAAGGACATGAGCGAGGAACGCGAACTCCAGAGAGAGGCATTTAAAAAAGCTAATCGTATTATAGCAATCAGCGATATAACAAAACAGTCTATTGAGGATATTTATCCAGAACAAAAAAATAAGATTATTCTTCTTGCTAATAAAATTAATGTCAATAGAATAAAATCCATGTCAGAAGAAAAAACTGATATTAAGCTTGAAGGCTACGCAATTGTTTTTGCGGGGAGATTCGATACTAACAAAAATCCTCTTCGTGCAGTTAGTATTTTAAGAAAATTATTAAAAGTTCGCAAGGATGCACATCTGTATTTGGTGGGTTATGGTGTGTTGGAACAGGAATTGATACAGACTATTAATGAAAATGGACTGGAAAACAACGTACATATATTGGGGTATTTTGACAATCCATTTCCTGTATTTAGACAGGCTAGTTTAATGTTGGTAACATCGCTGTCGGAAGGTGGACCACTAGTTATTCTCGAAGGTTTGGCGCTGGGCAAAGCATTTGTGTCAACCGATGTTGGAATTAGCAGAAAATTATCTGAGAATCAAAATGTTGGTGGTGTTTTTAATGAAGATGATGAGGCAACATCTGAAATAATCAGACTAGCTGAAACAGATCCTGAAACTATAAAAAGTGCTTGTACAGAAGTTATATCAATGTATGATACCCCTGAGTATATAAGGCGCATTGAGAGCATTATCCAAGATGTTATTTTAGAGAAGTAATAATTAATAATTACGGAAAATAATGGTAAAAGAGAATTATGGCTGAGCTCGCTTTGGATAAAAATATATTAAAAGAAAAACTTGATAATTTGTGTGGATTGTTGGGGCTTGATTTGGAAAGCGAGCACAATGATCTAAATCTTTTTATCAGAAGAATTCTCAAATCGTTTATGCACACCCACAAAAAAGTCGCTATCTACTGTTATGGCTACCACACCCAGATGCTTCTGACGGACTTTGTGGCGGAGCTTCGTGATGTAGTCTGCATTATTGACAATGGAAACGTCAGTAATGACAGCAGCTTTCAGATCATCAAGGACGGGGATATTGAGCAGTTTGGACTGGATGGAGTAGTTGTCTCTTCTTTCAAGCATATGAATGAGATCAAGCAGGGACTCCATGACAATCATAAAGAGGTTGATGTTCTGGATATTTATGAAGAGCTGGCTAAACAGGGGATCATCCTGGAGCATGATTTCTTTTACGCAGGACCTTATCAAAGCTATTCAAGGATAAACACTTTGCTTATGAAGCTTGAGGAAGGCGAGTCGATTGATCTGCTTAGAGACCTTCTCAAAGAATATGTCAGTATCAAAGACTTCAGACTGGCTGGGGATTTATCGAAAAAAATCTACAATTTTACCGGTGATAAAACAGATAAAGAAATAAGTGATGCTACTGCAGAACTCTATGAGATGCAGATAAGCAAGCTGGCTCATTCCGGAAAAAACAATGTCCTGATGCTTTGCCTTGATGGAATGAGGAGACAGGATTTTATTGATGGCCGGATGGAGAAGACCTACGCACTTCTCAAGAATTCGTCATGCATTTATTCAAATGCATATTCATATTCAACAATGACATTTGAGTCTTTGGTTCCAACATTTGAAGAGAACACTGATCAAAAGACTGATTATTATCTCAGAGAAGAGGTGGATTCAAAAGACTGCAGATTTATAAAAAAGGCTCTGGAAGAGAAGAGATTTGTTGCTGTATACGGGGATGGAAACCATTACATATATGATGATGCAATAAAGTATTCAGGCTATTCTCAGACGGTGACAGAGAAATTATGGGATTTCATCATTGACTGTGACGGAGTTGATAATGGTATTTTTTATTTACATGAGCTGTATGAGAGCCATTATTCTTTTGCTAATCCATACTCAAAAGAGAGGATTGTTTCGCAGGGGGCAGCGATGTTGTTTGATTTTCTGCCGCAGAATTCAGGATGCCTGCGGACAGACTATAAGAAACAGCATGACGATGCGATAAGATATTTGGATGATACTCTGACTCCTTTTTTGGAAGTTTTACCATGCAGCCTTGTTTTATTTGCAGATCATGGAAATTTGATACTTGAACATGATACCGAACTAAAAGATATAGATGAACCCAAACTTCATGCCGGCGAGGAGTGGATACGCATTCCTCTTTCCATCAGGGTTAACGGCCTAAAGCCGCGTATAGAGAACAGGCTGATATCGCTGATGGAACTAAATGATATCATGCTTTCTGTCATGGCTGGAAACGAGTACAGACATGATGAGCCGGAATTCATTAAGATTGGACGTTCTGCAATATACAATCAGCAGTTCAGAGAATTATACCGGCTGATGTCCAGTGAATATAACGGGGAAGCATTTGAAGGATTTATTTTTAGAAACGGCTATAAGCTTCTTGTTTTCTCTGATGGAAAAAGGAAACTGTACAGCGTAAAGGATGATTCACTTATACTTGATGATAAGCTGACAGGCGAACTATTTGATAAAGTTAAAAATGAAATAACCATCTTTTAACACAGTTTGACATAAGGGGACTGACTACTTATGAATGATGCTCTGGTGACAATTGTAATGCCTGTATATAATGCAGCGGATTATCTGGAAGAATCACTGGGAGATTTGGTTAAACAGTCTTATTCCAATATAGAGATCATATGCGTAAATGATGGCTCTTCCGATAATAGTGGAGCTGTACTGGAAAGCTTTGCAGGAAGAGATGAGCGCATGATCGTTATCTCTCAGGAAAACCAGGGCGGTGGTGCTGCCAGAAACAGAGGCTATGAGGCGGCAAGTGGGGAATATATTATATTTCTGGATGCAGATGACCGATTTGAAAGTACCCTGATTGAAAAGGCGGTTACTAAAGCGGTTTCAGAAAAAAGCGATGTACTTATGTTTTCAGCTGATGAGTTTCATTACATGACTGGTGCTCGCAGACCTGCACCCTGGCTCATGCAGAGCAGGGGCGGGAGCTATGATGGCAACCCTTTCCATTACACAACTACAACGGTGTGGAACAAGTTATTCAGACATAACTATCTGGTAAAGAATAAGGTCAGATTCATGGATGAACGTGTAGTAGCTGATACGATGTATTTTACTTTTTTTGCTCTCATGTATGCAAAAAAGATTTCGTTTATGGATGAAGTGCTTCTTCATTATAGAAGTGATAATCCTCAGAGCTTAACAAGAAAGCACGACAAAAGACCCTTGGATATACTTAATGTTTTGGGGACAATTTGGGACAGGCTAAGAGCCGATAAAGAATTATCATCCCGACAGGATATATACATCAACTTTGCCCTTAAATATTTGTTTGAACGGACAAGCTGGTTTCAGTCTATTGAAAGCTTTTCACAGGTATATGATGCTTTACATTCAGGAGGCTTTGAGAAGATTGGACTTACTGACGATAAGGACCAGTTCATCGAGGGCGACAATTGGAGAAATATAAAGAGAAGTATTATCGATAATGAGCTGCCTGAATATTTCTTTTTGAAAGAGAAGCAGTATAAAGATAAAGGTCTCCTTACCAAGACGGTATATTTTCTCCCGGGCCAGATTTACCAAACGCTCAAGGAAGCTGACTGCAAGGTGGCATTATATGGCGGAGGAATGGTTGGAAAATCCTATTTTCCTCAGATCCAGAGCATTTCTACTGCTAAAGTAGTTGCGTGGGTGGATGCCAGATTTGATACAATTGGATACCCTTTGCAGTCACCTGAGATCCTAGGAAATATTTCTTTTGACTATATAGTGATCTGCAGTGAGCATTCTGGGTACCTGTCTGAGATAAAAGCTAAGCTAAATGACATGGGGATTCTTGGTGAAAAAATATTGTGGGAGATGCCGGAGAAACAAATATGAGATTCTTGTTTCCGTTTTCAGCTGTTCCAAAAGGAAGCCGCATAGTGCTGTATGGTGCAGGCGAAGTTGGCTACGACTTTTACAGACAGGTAATGACATCAAAATATGTTGAGCTGGTCCTCTGGGTAGACAGGCAATATGAGTGGTTTAGAATGCTGAATCTGCCTGTTGATCCTCCAGATCGAATTGAGCAGGCAGAGTTTGACTATGTCGTGATCACTGCAGAAAGAGAGAATGTCTTTAACTCGATTGCAAGAGATGTTGAACAGATGGGGATTAGCAGAGACAGGCTCATTTGGGACAAGGATTATTCTGTTCATGAAAATGTGGTATACAGCTTCAAGGACAGAGATATTGCTGAGGAGGCAAAGAGAGCAAAAACCTGCAGTCCGTTTGACTTTGTCAGTGAGGACAGGCTGGATATTGTCATCAGATATCTGTACGCAAAGGACATATGCGAACAAGCTGCTGATGAGATGCATCGCAACATGTATCTGAAATTCGTAACGCAGCAGTGGGATGAGCAGGAGCCTACAGAAAACTACGTATCAGCATACTTTTCTGAGTACACGGTTAAGCGGGGAAAAGAGGCGTTTGAAAGATCTTTTATTGATCTGGTCCGCAATATGGCAGAGCATGGTTATAAAAGGGAGCATTTTGTACCGGTTGACCAAAAAGGAAGGCTTATAAATGGTGCCCATAGGATCGCGGCTTCGATGGCTTGTGGAATAGATGTATGGTTTCTGGAATACCCTTTTGATGGATTATATTACGTGTGTGATAAGAGTACACTTGAAGAAATGAGTTTTACAGCAGACGAGATAAAACTATTGACTGATACATTAAAGGAAATAGAGTAAGGACAAAATAATGATCCGGAACCTACAGCGCATATATGAGCATCTTCAGGATGAATTATCAAAAGAAATCTATATGGACCGTTTGGGTTACAGCATGTCAGGCAGTGAGAAGAGATTCATTGATCAGATATTGGACAGAACTGTAAGGATTAGTCCTTCTTGGGAGAAACTTCAGGATACAATGCAGAAAGCGGCTACTTCTGAAATGGTATTATTTGGGAGTGGTATCTGGGGAGACACTGTTCTGACAGAATTTAAGGATATTCCCTGGAAATGTATAATAGATAATTCTCCTAAACAGGCAGAAAAAGGTGGAATACCTATTGTCCTTGCCAAAGATTTTTTTGATGGGTACCAAAATGAAATAATAGTAATCTCCTCATTTAAAAATGGGAAGGCGATGATCGGCCAGTGCATTGAAAATGGCGTGCCACAAAGCAATATCATTGATGTTGGAAGTGTTATCTATGAACTAACAGAAGGACTTATATATTTTGATGATGAAATTATCACCCATATGAAGGAAGGTACCTTTATTGATGGAGGGTGTTTTGACGGAAGTGATGCAAAGAGGTTCATTGATAAGTATCATGGTTATGCGATCTGTTTTGAACCGGACAGCCACAGCCTTGAGATGATTAGTAGTCAACTGAAGGGATATGAACAGAATTACCGAGTGGTCCCAAAGGCTCTTTGGAAGGAAGAAGGAGAGGTTTCTTTTGTATCTAATGGAAGCCCCGGATCCAGGATAAAAGAGGGAGATATGGGAGAAACAATCCCTACAACAGCTATAGATCTAGTGGCTTCAGATGACAAGATAGCCATGATAAAAATGGATATTGAAGGTGCGGAACTGGAGGCATTAAAGGGTGCTGAGAGCACGATTAAGAGAGAACATCCTATTCTTGCAGTCAGTATCTATCACAAGCCGGAGGATATAATCACTCTTCCGGAGTACATTTTGGATATCCGCGAAGGATACAGACTTTTCCTAAGGCACTATTCTTTCTCCTGGTATGATACGGTGTTGTATGCTATTCCTGAGGATTTGTAAATGAAATATGTGCTTTTTGGAACAGGGGATTATTATAAGAGATTTAGTCATTGGTTTAAGGATTGTGACGTGGTTGCAATTCTTGATAATGATGAGAAAAAGCAGGGCAGTAAGCTGGATGGACATCCGGTGGTGGCACCTGCTTCTATTTTAGATTATGAATATGATGCGATTGTGATACTTAGCTTCTATGTCACTGAGATGAAAAAGCAGCTCATAGAACTTGGAGTTATTGAGGACAAGATTTATCACTTCTATGACCTTCATGAATTATTAAAGAGGCAGGTTGCTGATAATCCAGGTGCTCCGGGTAAGAAGACTGTTTTGCTGCTGTCACATGATCTGACAAACGGAGGACCGGCACTGGCACTTTATCATGGTGCACTGGCACTAAAAGACCGTGGCTATGAAGTCGTCTTTGCATCAATGCTGGATGGTGAATTACGAAGTAAACTGGAGAAATCGTTTATTCCGATAGTGATAGACAACAGGCTTCAGATAGGAACTATGAAGGAGCTTGCCTGGACGCATCATTATGACCTCATTCTTTGCAATACAATAAACTTTCACGTTTTTCTTTCTGATAGGGATACCAGTATTCCTGTCATGTGGTGGCTGCACGACTCGCCGTTTTTCTATGAAGGAATAAAGCGGGGAAAGCTGGAAAGCATAGATACTACAAATATGAAGATCCTTTCTGTCGGACCTGTGCCCAGGAAAGCTATGCTTAAGTATAAACCAGACTGTGTGATAGATGATCTTATATACGGGGTATCTGAGGATGTCTAGGACCTTTTTTGTGACAATAGGATATATTGAATGGAGAAAAGGCCAGGATATTTTAATTGAAGCTATTGAGAAGCTCCCTTCGAATATGCTTGATGAGGCAGAGTTTCTTTTGGTTGGCCAGGATACTTCAGTTATGGCGCAGGAACTTAAAAAGAAAACTGTTGATATGCCCAATATTAAGATTTGTGGGACTGTGCCCAGACAAAAAATACATGAGATTTTGGATAGCTGCGATATGCTTATCTGTCCCTCAAGGGAAGATCCCATGCCTACTGTATGCGCAGAAGCAATGATGCATCATGTCCCGTGTCTTGTTTCTGATGCTACCGGAACATCGGAATATATTAATGATGGATATGATGGATTTATTTTCAAAGGCGAAGATGCAAAAGAGCTTTCAGAGAAGATAATATGGAGCATAAAAAACCATGATAAGCTGTCTGGAATTGGTGACAGATCCTATCACATATATGAGACAGTTTTTTCTGAAAAGGCATTTGAAGGTAAGCTCTTGGGATATGTAGAAGGAATGATTGGAAAGGCTTAGGCTTAAGGATGGCAGAAATAAAAACTCTAATAGATGATTACCAGGGAAAGAACATAGCCATTTATGGACTTGGCACAGAAACAGAACGCTTTCTCTCAGAATGGGGAGATAAGTTTTCCATAGTAGGTCTTCTTGATGGCTTCAAGTCAGAAGGCGAAATGTATGGGTATCAGATTTTGCCGCATCAGGCAATTTTAGATCTGGATGTAAAGCTGATCATAGTCGTTGCAAGACCCGGATCCTGTAAGGCAATTGCAAAGAGGGTAGGTGGTTTCTGCAAAGAACACGGGATTGCATTATATGATGTACGCGGACGGGACTTACTGGATGCATCATCCGTGACTTTTGACTTTAAGGGGCTTAATGGGTTAAGTAAGCAGGTCTTACAGGATAGAATATCTGATGCAGATGTTGTCAGCTTTGATCTGTTTGATACATTAGTAATGAGAAAGATACTGTCTTATACAGACATATTTGATTTTATGGATTGCCGGCTTCGTGAAAATGGAATTTGTATTCCCGATTTTGCAAGACAAAGACTCTTTGCTGAAAAGGAACTGTCGAAGACTGCACCACCTAAGTTGAAGGAAATATATGATCTTGTTCTTAGAAACATCGGAGGAAGTCTTATAGATGATTCAGAATTAGCACAGATGGAGTGGGAAATAGATTTTTCCCTTTTGGATGAAAGAAAGGAAGTTAGAAAGATATTCGAGGAAGCACTGTCTCTGGGTAAGAAGGTTGTTATAACCACAGATAGCTATTATTCGAATGAGCAGATAGTTCAGATCCTTGACAGATATGGGTTTAATGGATATGACAGTCTGCTCGTGTCTTGTGAATATGGAACGGCTAAAACACAGAAACTGTTTTCTGTATTATCAGACAAGTACAGTGGGAAAAGAATACTGCATATCGGGGATGATGAACTTGCTGATATAGAAAAGGCTAAGGCCTGCGGAATAGATTCCTTCAGGCTTTACAGTGCTTCCGATCTATTTGATGTACTTGGCGGACTTGGAACTGATGAAGTAATAAAAGATATATCAGATCGTGTAAAGATCGGTCTTTTCCTTGCACGCATCTTTAATAGTCCGTTCTGGTTTGAGGATGAGGAACGCAGATTGACGGTAAATGATGCATCTGATGTCGGCTATCTGTTTTGTGCTCCCATGATCTCGGATTATACACTCTGGCTTAAGGCAAATACGGATAAGCAGGGATATGGACAGATACTTTTTGGAGCAAGAGATGGATATCTGGTAGGCAGGCTCTTCAGAATGATTGATGATTCAAAGGATTCATACTATTTCCTCTCGTCACGAACTGCAGCTATTCGTGCGGGGATGGATTCGCAGGAAGATATAGATTACGTGGACAGTATGAAATATTTTGGATCTCCTGAGGATGAATTGAAAGTGCGCTTTGGTATTGAAGTTGAGGATGTGAGTTTGGTTGATCGAAGCGCACTGATACTGGATAAGGCAAAACAACAGAGAGAGAACTATCATAAGTATATCGGGAAACTTGGTATTGGTCCTGGAAAACTTGCTTTGTTTGATTTTGTGGCAAAAGGCACAACACAGATGTATCTTCAAAAGCTATTCAAACAACATATGAAGGGCTTTTACTTTCTTCAGTTAGAACCGGAATTCATGGCCGACAAGGATTTAGACATTGAACCGTTCTATTCAGATGAAGAGAAGAATACAAGTGCCATCTTTGATAATTATTATATTTTGGAGACTATGTTGACTGCACCATATCCGCAGATGATTGAAATGGACAATGAAGGAAATCCGGTTTTCGCGGCGGAAACGAGGTCAAAGCGGGACTTACAAGTGTTTGATAGGGCTCAAAGGGGGATTTTGCAGTATTTCAGAGAATATTTAAGTATTTTGCCTGTGTCAGCAAGAACAGAGAATAAAATATTAGATGAAAAGCTGCTGGCTCTTGTAAACAGAGTACAGATTCTTGATGAGGATTTTCTGGCATTAAAGGTCGAGGATACGTTTTTTGGCAGAATGACAGATATTTCCGTTCTGTGTTATACTGAAAAAACAGAATTCAGAGGAACAGGACGTCAGGGAGAACCGGCCCCCTGACTCAAGTGAGTCAAGGAGAACCGTCCCCTCTGACTCCTGACTCCGGGAAGGATCATAACGTATGAGAAACGTAGCACTTATTACAGGTATTACAGGACAGGATGGTTCGTACCTTGCGGACCTTCTGCTGGAGAAGGGATACGAGGTTCACGGTATCATCCGGCGGCAGTCCAGCATTAATACAAAGCGTATCGACCATTTGTATTACAACAGGGAGCTGAAGGACAAGACCTTCTTTCTGCATCATGGCGATATGACGGATTCCAGTAATCTGAACCGCATGATAGAGCAGATACAGCCGACGGAAATATATAATCTCGCGGCCCAGTCCCATGTCGGGGTTTCCTTCGAGGTGCCTGAATATACCGCGGAAACAACGGGAGTGGGGACCTTGCGTATCCTTGACGCCATAAAGAAAACGGGAGTCAAGTGCCGCTTCTATCAGGCTTCCACATCTGAGCTTTTCGGGGGCATCCCGGAGACAGCGCCGCAGTCGGAGAAGACACCCTTCTATCCGAAGAGTCCCTACGGGGCAGCTAAGCTTTATTCATACTGGATAACGGTGAATTACAGGGAGGCATACGGCCTTTACGCCTGCAACGGCATTCTCTTTAACCACGAGTCGCCGAGACGCGGAGAGACCTTTGTGACAAGGAAGATAACCCAGGCCGTGGCAAGGATCATTAACGGGGATCAGGACACCCTTCCCTTGGGAAATCTGAATGCGAAGCGTGACTGGGGCTTTTCCGGAGATTATGTGGAAGGGATGTGGCGGATCCTGCAGCAGGATAAGCCGGGAGACTATGTTCTTGCTTCCGGAGAGACCCATTCCGTACGTGAATTTGCCGAGCTTGCCTTTAAGGAGGTTGGTATAGACCTCGAGTGGAGGGGCACCGGAGTCAATGAAAAGGGCTATGACAGGAATACTGGCAGGATCTACGTGGAGGTCAATCCGAAGTACTTCAGACCCGCTGAGGTGGAGCTCCTTTGGGGAGATCCCTCCAGGGCGGAGAAGGAGCTTGGCTGGAAGAGGCAGACCAGCTTCAGGGAACTGGTGCATATGATGGTTGACTCTGATATGAAGGACATTACCGGGAAAACCATAGAGGAATACCTGCAAACAACCCTTTGACGGGTGTATGTCTTGGGGATATAATAGGTGTGATTACTAAGGTAAGCAGCAACGGAGAAATTTAAGGAGGGCAGGGGTATGGACAATGTTGATCTTGCCAGGCTTGAGGATGCGGTTGACGGCCTGAGGCATAATCTGAGAAGTGTGAGACATAATGTTAATGAACTGATAAACAAGGAGGAGGAAATAAAAATGAGAGAGACCAAAAGAGATCCCATTCTCTGGGCATTGGCTATTATCGGAGTGATCGCTGCGGTTGCGGCCATTTCCTATGCGGTTTATCGTTATTTCACACCTGATTATCTGGAAGACTATGACGATGATTATGATGACAGGTTTGATGATGATTTCTTTGATGATGAGGAAGAGGAAGCTAAGCCCGTAAAGAAGGATGAGTAGAAAGATCATTCTGACGACGCTGTCATTCTGACTACACTGTCATTCTGAGCGAAGCGAAGAATCTTTTATGAAGAAAAAAGAAATATATACGGGGACTGTAAGAGAGCTTAAGTTCCCTAATAAGGGAATCGTCTGCACAGATGAAGGGGACGTCACGGTAAAAGGCGCTCTTCCGGGGCAGACGATTTCTTTTATGCTTACAAAAGTGAAGAACGGCCGCTTCGAAGGGAGGCTTATGGAGGTATTGGAGAAGGCTCCTGATGAGAGGGTGAGCCCCTGCCCACATTTTGGGATCTGCGGGGGATGCACCTATCAGAACCTTCCCTACGAAGCAGAGCTTAAATTAAAGAACTCCCAGGTAAAGACCATATTGGACCGTGCCATAGACGGGGATTATGATTACGAAGGGCTGATCCCTTCCCCGTCGGATGAGGAATATAGGAATAAGATGGAGTTCTCATTCGGTAATGAATTTCTCGACGGCCCGCTCACGCTGGGTATGCACAGGGCGGGGCGTTTTAATGATGTGGTAACTGTTGACGGCTGCTGCATAGCTGACGGGGATTACCGCCTGATAATCAGAAAGACTCTGGATTTTTTCAGTTCGAGAAACATTCCATTTTACAGAAAGCATACGGAAGAGGGCTTCCTTCGGCACCTCGTGATCAGAAAAGGAAGGAAGAGCGGAGAGATACTTCTTTTGATCGAGACCACCACGCAGCTTGACTTTGATATGGGTGAGTATGCAAAAATGCTGCTGGCGTTGGAAGGCCGGGGGGAAGATCCTTCGCTGGCAGGCAGATTCGCCGGCATACTTCATCTACGGAACGACAATCATGCGGATAATGTGCAGGGAAGCGATATTACGGTTCTTTACGGCAGGGATTTTTTCTATGATGAGATACTGGGCTTAAGCTTCAGGATAACACCCTTTTCTTTTTTCCAGACCAATACAATGGGTGCTGAGCTTCTTTATTCAAAGGCCCGGGAGTATGCTTTATCAGTGATGAACGGCGGAAAGGTACCGGTGATATTTGACCTCTATAGCGGCACCGGCACCATAGGACAGATAATGTCGAAGGCCGCGGATAAGGTTATCGGTATCGAGATAGTTTCGGAGGCTGTGAAGGCGGCAAGGGAGAATGCAGCCGCAAATCACCTTGAGAATACCGAATTCATCGCAGGCGATGTGTTGAAGGAGCTTGGAAGTATTGAGGAAAAGCCGGATATCATTATTCTTGATCCCCCGAGGGACGGTTGTGCTCCGAAGGCTCTTTCAAAGATCATTGACTACGGATGCAGACATATCATTTATATTTCCTGTAAGATAACAAGCCTGGAGCGTGACCTTGTTCCCCTTCAGGACGCGGGCTACAGGGTCATTAAGGCCGCCGCGGTGGATATGTTCCCAAACACGGCAAATGTCGAAGTCGCAACGCTCCTTGAGCGCGTGAGCAACTGAAAAGTCCGTTCCTTAAGATTTTCTGTATTTTCGTTCATTAGCTTTCTTCTTATGATACAATCAACGGGTTGCAGATAACGAAATCCTGCCTGCTGCTTCTTACGCAGGCTAAAGGCAGGGAGTTTTGATGTTTGTGCCATGAACAAAAGCCGGATCACGAAAAACACTATAGACGGACTTCTTTTTCTGGGGATCCTCCTTGTAATATTCGCTGTTTCATCAATGCTTGTAAAGCCTGACTTCGGCGAGGTCTATAATATTGTTCAGGTCACACAGAAGCTGGATTCTTTTGAAGAGGAGATACCGAATACCATTGATGTGATCTTTGCGGGAAACAGCGAGGTATACAGGACCTTTTCCCCGCAGCAGCTCTTTAAGGAAAACGGCATTTCCTCATACTGCATGAGTGAGAGCGCCCTGAGGCTATGTGATGCCCTGGAGCTTATAAAGGCTTCATATGATTCCCAGACACCATCGGTGATAGTCCTTGAGGCGGACACGATCTTTTCAGATGCCTATACGCATAAGGACGGCTACGCACTTCCGACGAATCTTATCGAGGATATCTTTCCCATATTCCACTATCACACAATATATAAAGCTTATGCGCCGAAATTTATTTATGATGACAGTGTACCCTTACGTACAGAGCACGCCCTCAGGGGCTTTGTGGAAACAAATGAGGCCGTGCCTTATACCGGGCCTGCGGATTATATGAGTGTGGGTGATCCTGTCGGGATCAATGAGGAGAGTAAGAAATATCTGGCGGAAATACGGAAGTTCTGCGAAGAAAAGAATGTTCCCCTGGTTCTGACCGCTGCGCCCAACGCAAAGAACTGGACCTATTCAAAAAACGAGGCTTTAACAAGGTATGCCGAAAAGTACGGTCTTGACTTTGTGGATCTGAATATGCACCTTGAGGATATGGGAATTGACTGGGCAACCGATACCATGGACGGCGGAAACCACATGTCCTTTGAGGGCTCGAAAAAGACCACAGCGTTTTTCGGAAAGTACCTTAAGGATAATTTCGATCTGCCCGATCACAGAGGGGATCAAAAGTACAATGGCTGGGAAAAAGATATCAAGGAGTATGGACTGTATCCGTGAGTATTGATCTTTTTTTTGAATGTATAAGATTATGGTGGGATCCGGTTTATTCGTCCTGGATGTTTTTTGCTCTTTTTCTGCCGGTGGTGATACTTCTTTATACCATCGTAAAGGGAGAAAAGCGTTATCTCGTGCTCCTTTTTTCAAGCTGGTTCTTCTTTATCTCCATAAGCGGATGGCTCTTCATAATACACCTTGTTGAAACCGTTTTCACCTGGAAAACAGCCCTTTCGATACAAAAGATCAGCGAAGACTCTTCGTTGAAAAGGAAGGAAAAAAACGCGAAAAAGAAGGGGATACTCACCAAAGGGATCCTCATGCTTATTTTTGTCCTTTTTATCCTGAAATACCTTGATTTTACGGGCTCGGGCATAGTCCGGCTTATACATCTTATACACATTCCTTTTCCTGAGTGGCGGATGTTAAATATCATCGCTCCGGTGGGCATTTCCTACTTTACCCTGGAAGCTGTATCCTACCTTTCAGATGTGTACTGGGAAAAAACAGAAGCTGAAAAGAGTTATTCAAAGGTTGCTCTTTATATGGGATTTTTCCCCACATTGATCGAGGGCCCCATCACCAGGTTTTCCGATATAAAGGATACCCTGTTTAAGGGGATACCTGTGACATATGAGAATCTGACGGCGGGGTATCAGAGGATACTTCTCGGGCTTTTTAAGAAGCTTCTGATCGCAGATCATCTCGCTCCCGCTGTGGATATAGTGTACGGACTTGACGAGATGAAGGGGAGTATCGCCTTGTATGCTGCCATTATCTTCACCGTTCAGGAATATATGGATTTTTCGGGCTCCATTGACATAGTGATCGGTGCCGCGAGGATCTTCGGGGTGAACTTAAAGGAAAACTTCCGTCAGCCCTTCTTTGCAAAGAATGCTTCCGACTTCTGGCACAGGTGGCATATCACCCTCGGGACCTTTTTCCGGGACTATATTTTCTATCCCGTGTCCGTGAGTAAGGGTGTGATGAAGCTTTCCAAAAAAATGAAGGACCGCTTCGGTATGGAGGTTAGCCGCCTGACCGGCCCGACCATCGCTATATTCTGTGTATGGATAATGAACGGGATCTGGCATGGTCCGAAGTGGACCTATATTTTCTACGGACTGTACTACTTCGTGCTTATCTTTACGGAGAATCTTCTGGAAAAACCTTTTCTTTCCCTTTTGGCAAGGCTCAGAATGGATGAGGGATCGATGCCGGTGAAGGTCTTCCGCTCGATCAAGCTCTTCTTTATAGTGATCTTCGGGGAAATGTTTTTCAGGGCGGAAGCCATGTCACAGGGAATAAAGATGTTCACCCTTATCTTTACTGACTTTGATACGGATGCCCTCTTAAGCGGCCTCGGGGAATACGGTATGGATTATCATGATTACCTGACTGTCATTGTTGCATTTCTTCTGATAATGCTCTTTAATGTGCTTAAGGAAAAGAATGTTCCCTTTGACAGGAAATTCAAAGCTCTTCCGAAGCCTGTCCGCTGGGCGGCCTGGTATGTTATCATTATGAGTATAGTTGTTTTCGGTGCCTATGGCAGCGGATATGATGCAGCGGGGATGATATATGCAAAGTTTTAACGGTAAAAAGATAATAAACGTGCTTGATCTAATGGAGGATGCGGCAGGGAAGTTTACGGTAAAGACAGCTTACTCCGATCAGGAAAAGAGCATAAGCTTTGAGGAGGTGCTTCTGAAGGCGAGAGCCGTCGGGACCTATCTTCTGAAAAATAATACCGGCGAGGGACCTGTGGCGGTTATGCTTAAAAGGAGCGTTGATACCATAGTGGTATTTTTGGGTGTGGTCTATTCAGGGCACGCCTATGCTCCGGTAGGGCTCGATATTCCGGATGAAAGACGGGAAAAGATATTAAAGCGGCTTAACCCTTCATTTATCATAAATGAAGCTATGCTTCCCGGCATCTTTAATGAAAGGATAGACCGCACTCTTCTTGACTTGAAGAGGAAGGACATTTTGATGACCGACCCCCTCTATGTGATCTTTACCTCCGGCTCCGGTGGGGATCCCAAGGGAGTGATCACATCGCATCTTTCCCTCTTAAATTATATTGAGGGCTACACAGGGGTTATGGGGATAGATGAAAAGGATGTGATGGCGGCCCAGTCACCGCTTGACTATATCGCAGCCATAAGGGACATATATGTGCCTCTTTTTACAGGGGCGGAGGATGTACTGGTTCCGAAGGAATACTTTATGCAGCCTGATCTGCTTTTCGATCTCTTAAATGAGAAAAGGGTAAGCTGCATAGGCTGGAGTACCTCTGCGATCTCTGTCCTTAGTAAGCTGAAGGCCTTTAAGGATAAAAAGCCGGAATTCTTACGGAAGATCTGCTTTTCCGGCAGCGTGATGAACGGGGCGGTCCTTCGGCAGTGGCAGGATGAGCTGCCGGATGCGGTGTTTGTAAATCAGTACGGACCTACAGAGACCACGGCGAGCTGTACCTATCATAAGATCGATCATAAGGTAGATGAGGATGAGATCATTCCGATCGGCATTCCCTATCCTGAATACAGAGTCTTCCTTATTTCAGAAGATGACGGTCCGGTTGATAAGGGAGAAGAGGGTGAGATCGCGGTTGCAGGAGCCGGAGTGACCCTGGGTTATATCAATGACCCTGATAGAACAGCCGCGGCATTCACCTCTAATCCTCTGGAAAAGGCCTTTGATGAGAGGATCTACAGAACCGGAGACATAGGGGTTTTCCGTGAGGACGGACTTCTCATGTTCCACGGCAGGAAGGACCGGCAGATAAAGCATATGGGCCACAGAGTGGAGCTTGACGAGATAGAAAGCGCAGCGGCAGCCTCCGGTATTGAGCGCAGTGCGGCTCTCTATGACGCGGACAGGGAAAACCTATGGCTATTTTACGAGGGAGAGACGGATATTAAGACCCTGGCACTTTCCTTAAGGGAAAAGCTTCCGGGCTTTATGGTTCCGAGGAAGATAAAGAATGTTGAAGCCCTTCCTCTTCTTCCCAACGGAAAAACAGATTTTAATGCTTTGAAAAGTATGATACACTAAGAGCGATTTGGGTCGGAGGAAAGATCCTTCGCTTAGGGTAGCGTGTAGATTTAAAAGTATAAAGGAGGTGTGAGTATTGAGGGAAAAGCTTCTGGAAATCCTCACAGAGGTAAGACCGGACATTGATTTTGAAAATGAAACCGAGCTTGTGAGCGGTAATATTCTGGAGTCCTTTGACATCGTCCAGATAGTGGCAGAGCTGGATGACGAATTTGATATAGAGGTTTCTCCCAAGGATCTTACCGCAGAGAATTTCAATTCCCTGGATGCCCTGGAGGAACTGATAGAAAGGCTCGCAGGGGAAGGATAAGCTTTGAATACTCCGTATTATCTCTTTGATGCGTCTAAATTCAGGGAGAGGATCCTGTTTTTAAAGAGTGTCTTTCCGGATAAGGATCTGACCTTTTCCGTAAAGGCGAACCCTTTTCTTCTTTCTGCGCTTCCGGACAGGGACACCGTTAAATATGTGGAGGTATGCAGTCCGGGAGAGCTTTCCTTATGCAGAGCATCAGGGGTTCCCGGAGACAGGATACTGTATTCCGGGGTTATGAAGGAAAGCACTGATATACGTGAGGCCCTGGATTACGGTGCCGCTGTCCTTACGGCAGAGAGCAGGCGGCACTACGAGCTTATCGCTTCAGAATGTGAGAGAAGCGGAAAAGCAGCCCGTGTTATACTCCGGCTGTCATCCGGCAATCAGTTCGGGATGTCCAAAGAGGATATTCTGGACATACTTATGGAGAGGGATAAGAAAAATGTTGAAGTGGCCGGGATTCATTATTATTCCGGAACCGCAAAGACGAGGCTTAAGCAGATAGAAAAGGATCTTCAGAATCTGTCTTCCCTGCTGGAAGAAGCTGAGAGCAGGGCTTCATTTTCGCCCGCTTTTGTGGAGTACGGTCCCGGGCTTTCATCGGAGTACTATGAAGGTCCTTATGAAGAAAAGGACAGGGAATTGATAAAGCTCGTGTCGGAGCCCATCAGGGAATTCGGAAAGAGGTACAGAACCGGTCTCGAGATGGGTCGTTTTATGGCGGCTCCCTCAGGCTCATATTTTACCTCCGTTATGGACATAAAGCTTAACGGAGGCGTGAATTATGTGATCTGTGACGGGGGAGTGCATCAGTTAAAATACCACGGCCAGAATATGGCGATGAAGATCCCGCCTGTCTCACTTATCCGTGCCGGTAAAGAGATATGGAGTACAGAAGCTCCCGGGAAGGATACGGACACAGGGACGGGAGACCTGCCCGGAGGAAGGCATTATTGTATATGCGGAAGCCTCTGCACCACAGCAGATGTGCTTATCCGGGATATTGAGCTTCCGGAGCTTCTTTTAGGAGATATACTGTGCTTTGGGAGATGCGGCGCCTACTCCGTTACGGAAGGACCAATAGCCTTTCTTTCAAGGAATCTGCCGGAGATCTGGCTTCGTGACGGAGAGACAAGACTTCTCAGGGAAAGTAAGGAGAGCTGGAAAATGAATACACCGATGTCATTCTGAGGGCGGAGCCCGCCCTGTGCGGCCCCCACTCGCGCATAGCGCACCGATGGCAGCCGTGCTCAGCACGGCTATACGCCATTCAAAATGTGCCACTGGCACATTTTGCATAAACGGGGGCGTAAAACAAAACAACCAAAAATACACCTGTTTTTGGTTGTGCGTCCACTGGACGTTTTACCATTCTGAGGGCGGAGCCCGAAGAATCTTCCCAGCGGAGAGGAAAGATCCTTCCTGTTGCTTCGCAACCCCTCGCCGGGGCGGCATCCCACATCTTCGATGTGGGATATGCGTCGCTTCGCTCAGGATTTGACATCAGTCCGAAGGACTGATGTCGCGGCGACATCTTAGAGCGACAGCGAAAAGATGTTGGTTGTAGAGGATGACAAAAAACAGGAATCAGGAATCATGAATCAGGAAACAAGATGAACATAAGAGAAAACTACGAATACTGGATAAAGAACCTTCCGGACGGGAGCCCTCTTAAGGATGATCTTCTTTCCGTAAAGGATAATGAAGCGGAGATCACCGACAGATTTTATCAGGAGATAGTCTTCGGAACGGCGGGACTCCGGGGGATCTGCGGAGCCGGAAGTAACAGGATGAATGATCTCACGGTTTCACGCGCCACAAAGGGGATCGGTGACTATATAATAAAGTCCGGTCTCGACATATCCCGCGGAGTGGTGTTTGCATACGACTGCCGCTATCACTCAAAGGAGTTTTCCTATCTGGCGGCCGGTATCCTTACTGCAATGGGGATTAAGGTTTATATTTTCCCTTCCTTACGTCCGACTCCCGAGCTTTCATTCGCTATAAGGGAGCTTAATGCTGTATCCGGGGTAAATATGACCGCAAGCCATAATCCCAAAGAGTATAATGGTTATAAGGTATACTGGGAGGACGGAGCGCAGATATCGGGAAAGGTTTCTGACGGGATCTTAAGTGAGATCCAAAAGTACGGCTTCTTTGACGATTTTAAGACGCTTGAGCCTGAAGACGCGGAAAGAAAAGGCCTCCTCGTGACTTTGGGCGAAGAGATGGACAGGAAGTATCTGGATTACGTGAAGTCTCTTTCCCGGAGAGAGGACAGCTTACTTGACAAATCGGTTTCTGTTATCTACACTCCCTTAAACGGTGCAGGCAGTATCCCTCTTTCCCGCATAATGAAGGAAAGAGGCTTTGATAATTTCCGTCTGGTAAAGGAACAGGAGGAACCGGATCCTGAGTTTACCACAGTTCCCTTTCCGAATCCCGAAGAGCCGGCGGCCTTTGGACTTGCTGAAAGCTACGGAAAAGATAATGACGCCGAGGTGCTTATAGCCACCGACCCGGATGCCGACCGTATGGCGATAGAGGTCAGGGATGGAAATGGCAGATATCAGTTCTTAAACGGCAACCAGACCGGAGCCTTAATCATCAATTATCTTGCAGAGAGCGGAAAGGCAGCCGGGAAGCTTCCCGGGAAATATGCAATGATAAAGTCGATCGTTACGGGAGACTTCGGGAAGACCATCTGTGAGGCCTATGGGATAACCGTGTTTGAAGCATTGACCGGCTTCAAGAATATCTGCGGCAGGATCCCGGAAACAGAGGAAAAGGGATACAGGTATTTCTTCGGCTATGAAGAAAGTATTGGCTGTGCTCCGGGAGAAAAGGTCAGGGATAAGGACGGTATCGCTGCCGGAATGCTTATCGCGGAAATGGCGGCCTTTTATAAGAAGCAGGGACTTACCCTCTTTGAAAAGCTCCGGAAGGTTTATGAGGAGTACGGCTTCTTCGCCGAGAGGCAGAAGTCCTTTGTACTTAAGGGAATGGAAGGACAGGAGAGGATAGGAAGGATCATGGATCGTTTCCGGAATAAGGCTCCGTCAGCCTTCGGAGGATTTGAGGTCCGGGATGTCAGGGATTATATAAAAGGCTTCGAGGATATACCGCCATCAAATGTGCTTATTTTCAGTATGAATGATGGCTCCTGGTTTGCTATGAGGCCCTCAGGAACGGAGCCGAAGATCAAGTTTTATTTTTACACACTTGATCGGAGTGACGGGAAGCGGTCGTCAGATAAGGTAAAGGCACTGGAGGAAGCCGTGATCTCAGTGGCCGAAGGTGTGGAGTAGGATATTTTATGTCATTCTTGCATTAATCGTATCACCGGGGGTTTACGGGGAGGAATATCTGGAAAGGAGCAGTATTAGTATATGATCAGAGAAATAAAAAACGGAAAGCTTTATTTCGATGGCTGTGACACAACGGCTCTCGCAAAAGAGTACGGCACACCCCTCTATGTTTTTTCGGAAAGCGACATTGAAAGCCGCCTGGCGGAGTTAAAAAGGGACTTTACGGAAAAGTACGGTAACTGCCGTGTGGCCTATGCTTCAAAGGCTTTCTGCAGTAAGGGCATGTACAAGCTTCTTGAGAAAAGCGGCTTTTCCATAGATGTGGTTAGCGGCGGTGAGCTTGCGGTTGCCATGTCGGTCGATTTTCCCGCGGACAGGATCGAATTTAACGGGAATAATAAGCTTCCGTCCGAAATTGATATGGCGGTTGATTACGGTGTCCGGCGCTTTATCCTTGATGGAACGAAGGAACTCCCTCTTATTGAGGAGGCCTGCAAAAAGTATGACAAAAAGGTAAAAGTAGTGGTCCGCATTACTCCGGGGGTTGCGGCATCGACGCACGACTACATCATTACGGGAAAGCTGGACTCCAAGTTCGGTATCCCCATGGAGGATGATGTGCTCTATCCGCTTATTAAAAGCGTGATAGACTCACCGTATACGGAGTTCCAGGGACTGCATATGCACATAGGTTCCCAGCTCTTTACCACAAAGGAATATCTGGAATCCCTTGAAGTGATGCTTACCACGGCGACGGAGGTAAAGAGGCGGTACGGAGAGGATATAAAGGAATTTAACTTAGGCGGAGGCTTCGGAGTAACCTACACAGATGAAGAGAGAAAGCCCTATTCCTTCTTCCTTGATCCCCTGATGAAGAGGGTGATCGAGTGGTCAGAGGATATGGGAATGGAGAGACCGAAGGTTTCCATAGAGCCCGGACGGAGCATAGTGGCTGAGGCCGGGATCACTCTTTATACCGTGGGACAGATCAAGGAAATAAAGGATGTCAGGAAGTATGTGTCAATTGACGGGGGAATGGGAGACAATATAAGGGTTCCACTTTATGATGCGGTTTACACCGGGATCATAGCAAATAAGGCAGAGGAGCCCTGTACAGACAAGGTCACGATCTGCGGTAAGTGCTGTGAGTCAGGTGATATAATAATCCGTGATCTGATGATCCCGGAAAGCACCGAGGCCGGTGACATAGTGGCGGTTTATACTACCGGAGCATACGGATATTCCATGGCTTCAAACTATAATAACTGCCCCATACCCGCATCAGTGCTTGTGAAAGACGGCCGTCACGCCCTTCTCATCAGGCGGCAGACCTATGAGCAGATCATGGAGAATCAGCTCGTACCGGAATGGCTGTGAGGTGTTTTTCTGAGGGCGGAGCCCGAAGAATCTTAAGATCCTTCGCTGACGTTCAGACAAAACAACAATATATGAAAGGAATATCAATAAATGCCACGCAGAAACGATATCAAAAAGGTAATGATAATAGGCTCCGGTCCTATCGTGATAGGACAGGCCTGTGAATTTGATTATTCGGGAACCCAGGCCTGCAAGGCTCTCCGGAGCTTAGGTTATGAAGTGGTCCTTGTGAATTCGAATCCCGCCACCATAATGACGGATCCGGAAATGGCTGATGAAACCTACATAGAACCACTGAATGCAGAGCGGGTGGAAAAGATCATTGAAAAGGAAAGGCCGGATGCGCTGCTTCCGAATCTTGGCGGACAATCGGGACTGAACCTCTGCTCCGAGCTTTACAAAAAGGGAGTTCTCGATAAGTATGACGTCAAGGTGATAGGTGTCCAGGTGGATGCCATTGAGCGTGGAGAGGACAGAACGGAATTCAAAAAGACCATGAATGAGCTGGGCATTGAGATGGCGCGTTCAAAGGCCTGCTATTCTGTTGATGAGGCACTCACTATCGCAGACGAGCTCGGATACCCGGTGGTACTCCGTCCCGCATATACCATGGGAGGCGCAGGAGGCGGCTTTGTTTACAATAAGGAGGAATTAAAGGTTGTCTGTGAGAGAGGCCTGCAGGCTTCCCTCATTCATCAGGTCCTGGTGGAGGAATCGATCCTCGGCTGGGAGGAGCTGGAGCTGGAAGTGGTCCGTGACAGCAAGAATAATATGATCACAGTCTGCTTCATAGAGAACGTGGACGCTGTGGGAGTGCATACCGGTGACTCCTTCTGCACCGCACCAATGCTCACGATTGCCGAAGACCTGCAGCAGGAGCTCCAGAGACAGGCCTATTCCATAGTGGAACATATCGGTGTTATCGGCGGAACAAACGTGCAGTTTGCCCATGACCCGAAGAGCGGCCGCATCATAGTTATCGAGATCAATCCCAGAACCTCACGTTCGTCAGCTCTTGCAAGCAAGGCTACGGGCTTCCCCATCGCTCTGGTGTCTGCAAAGCTGGCAGCGGGACTTACACTTGACGAGCTTCCCTGCGGAAAGTACGGAACACTTGACAAATATAAGCCCGACGGAGACTACGTGGTAGTTAAGTTTGCCCGCTGGGCCTTTGAGAAATTCAAGGGAGTAGAGGATAAGCTCGGTACCCAGATGAGAGCCGTGGGCGAGGTCATGAGTATCGGAAAGAACTATAAGGAGGCCTTTCAGAAGGCGGTTCGCTCCCTAGAAAAGGGGCGTTACGGCCCGGGTCATGTAAAAGACTACGCTGAAAGGTCAAAGGAGGAGCTTCTGGGTCTCCTTCGCAGTGCTTCATCGGAACGGCATTTCATAATGTATGAGGCTCTCCGTAAGGGTGCTACGGTTAAGGAGATCTTTGATATCACCTCTGTCAAGGAGTACTTTATAAATGAGATGAAGGAGCTTGTAGAGGAGGAAGAAGCCCTTATCAGGGATTTCCACGGGAAAGTGCCGTCTCCTGAAGCTCTTATAAAGGCAAAGAAGGACGGCTTTGCCGACAGGTATTTATCGGAGATACTTGATATTTCAGAAGAGGCTGTCCGTGAAGCCAGGGAAAATGCCGGCTGCAGGGAAATGTGGGATAAGGTTCATGTTAGCGGAACAGAGGATTCAGCCTACTATTATTCCAGCTACTCTCTTGACAGTGATCTCGAGAATCCTGCCGCTGATAAAAAGAAGGTTATGATTTTAGGCGGAGGCCCCAACAGGATAGGGCAGGGGATCGAGTTTGACTACTGCTGTGTGCATGCCGCAAAGTCCTTAAAGAAGCTGGGCTTTGAAACCATAATAGTAAACTGTAATCCGGAGACCGTGTCTACGGACTATGATACAAGTGATAAGCTATACTTCGAGCCCCTTACCCTTGAGGATGTGCTCAGTATCTACAATAAGGAAAAGCCGGTGGGAGTGATCGCGCAGTTCGGAGGGCAGACACCCTTGAATCTCGCGGCTGAACTTGAAAAGTACGGTGTAAGGATACTCGGTACCTCGCCTAAGGTTATTGATCTTGCGGAGGACAGGGATCAGTTCCGCTCCGTTATGGATAAGCTTGGTATCCCGATGCCGGAGTCGGGGATGGCTACCACGGTTCCTGAAGCCTTAGAGCTTGCCCACAGGATCGGCTACCCCGTAATGGTGCGTCCTTCCTATGTTCTCGGAGGCAGGGGAATGGAGATAGTACGGGATGACGACAGTATGCGGGATTATATGAACGCTGCTGTTGGAGTTACTCCAGACCGTCCCATCCTTATTGACAGGTTCCTCCATCACGCCCTGGAATGTGAAGCGGATGCCATAAGTGACGGAAAAGATGCCTTTGTTCCTGCGGTGATGGAGCATATAGAGCTTGCGGGGATACATTCGGGCGACAGCGCCTGCATCATTCCTTCAAAGCATATTCCGGAGGAGGCTCTTGATACCATAAGGGAGTACACGAAGAAGATCGCAACGGAAATGAACGTTGTGGGACTTATGAATATGCAGTATGCCATAGAGGACGGAAAGGTCTATGTGCTGGAAGCAAATCCCAGGGCATCAAGGACGGTACCTCTGGTATCAAAGGTCTGCGCTATAAGTATGGTTCCGATAGCGATAGATATAATAACCGGAGATATCACCGGAAGAAAGTCTCCCGTGCCCGAGCTTAAGCAGAAGAGCATTCCATATTTCGGCGTGAAGGAAGCGGTATTCCCCTTCAATATGTTCCCCGAGGTGGATCCGGTGCTTGGCCCTGAAATGCGTTCAACAGGTGAGGTTCTGGGACTTGCGGACACATCCGGTGAAGCCTTCTTCAAGGCTGCGGAGGCGGCAAAGGCCGGACTGCCGCTGGAGGGAAGCGTCCTTATCTCGGTTAATGACGAGGATAAGCCCGAGGCCGCGGAGATCGCCGGGCTGTTCTATGAAAACGGCTTCAAGATCTACGCTACCGGAGAGACCTGCAGAAGAATTGATGAGGCAGGGATCCCGGTTGAGCATGTCAATAAGAATTATGAGGGCAGACCGGATGTGAGGGATCTCATCATTAACGGAAAGCTTGACTTAATCGTGAATTCCCCTGTCGGGAAGTATGATATACATGATGACAGCTATTTAAGAAAGGATGCTATCAAGGCCCGTATTCCCTATGTCACCACCATAGCCGCAGCCCGCGCCGCGGCAGAGGGCATAAGGGAGATAAAGCATTCGGGGAACTCACCGGTGAAGTCGCTGCAGGAGCTGCATGAGTTTTAAATGGAAAACAGGCAATTAAATCCACTGGATAAGTTCCTGGTGGAGATAATAGAAAAATACATATATGAGATTGCTATAGCGCTCCTTATTCTTTTCTCTCTTGTGATCCGCTATAAGCTTACGACCTTTAAGTTTAACGGGGACTATATTTCCGGGGACTTCCAGGGTTTCCTCAGAGTCTGGGTGAATTACTACCGGGAGCTCGGTGTGGTAAAGGGCTTAGGCCGCAGTATCGGGGACTACTTTGTGCCCTATAATCTTATCCTTGCGGCCATTTCCGTTATCCCGATTTTTGACGAGGGTATCTGGATCTCGGCTGTATCGATATTCGGTGAGTATCTCGGGGCTCTCTTTATGTTTAAGATCCTAAACCACCTTACGGGAGGGAATAAGAAGAGAGCTGCCTTTGCTGCTGCGATGATGCTCTATCTCCCGATGGCTATGCTTAACGGTTCTCTTTGGAAGCAGTGCGACGGCTTTTATACCGCCTTTATCTTCATAGGTCTTTATTACTTTTTTAAGAAGAAATACGACCCTGCATTTGTATTTTTCGGGATCGCCTTTATCTTTAAGCTTCAGACCCTGTTTTTTGTGCCCTTCCTCATTGTGATGTATATCTGCTACCACGAATTCAGCATACTTAAGTTTCTGTGGTTTCCCGGGCTCTACCTTGTGGCAGGGATCCCGGCACTTATCTGCGGGCGCTCCATTGCGAGCACCTATCTCGTATATTTTAAGCAGACCGACGTGGGGAAGATGACTGTGGGATTTCCCAATATCTATGTACTCGGGATAGACAGCTACGAGGCTATGACGGTTCCCGCACTTATGATAACCCTGGCGGTTCTTGTGATCGCTGCCTGCTTTTTTAAGTCAAAGAGGGAGAAGCTTGATCAGAAGCTTATGTTCGCGGCTGCGGGTTATCTTGTTATGACCTGTGTTATGTTCCTGCCGGCCATGCACGAAAGGTATGATTATCTTGCGATACTGATCTTAAGCATGTATGCTCTTGCGATAGACATACGTCTTGCACCTACGGCGGTTATTATGAATATCTGTCCGATATTTACCTACGGAAGCTATCTCTTCCATATGGGGGACAATCTGATAAGCTACCAGCTTATGAGCCTTATGTATCTTTTTGCCTATCTCTATGCAGCCCGGTATCTCTGTCTTTCTCTGTCACGGCCTGCTGAGACTGTCAGGAGTTAAAGGAAGTGCGCTATGGCCTGTAAGCTTTTTTTAATCCTACCCTGCTACAATGAAGAAGAGGTGCTCCGGGACAGCGCAAAGAAGGTACTGGAGACTCTTGACGCTCTTATAACGGACGAAAGGGATCCGTTGTCTTCTGAAAGCCGCATTCTCTTTGTGGATGACGGCTCCGGGGACAGGACCTGGGATATCATAACCTCACTTCATGAAGAAAATCCTAAGTTCACAGGACTTAAGCTTGCCAAGAATTACGGCCACCAGACCGCTATTTTTGCGGGGATGGAAAGGGCATTAAAAGCCGGTGCGGACTGTATGGTCACAATAGATGCGGATCTGCAGCAGGATATCGGAGCCCTGCCCGAATTTCTGGAGAAATACAGGGCCGGTGCGGACATAGTATACGGTATTCGTGATTCACGGGATACGGACAGCTTCTTTAAGAGGACCACGGCAACCTTCTATTACGGGCTTATGAAGGCCCTGGGAGTCAGGATAATACCTCAGAGTGCGGATTACAGGCTTATGTCGGCACGCGCTGTCAAGGCGCTGTCGGAGTATAAGGAGCATAATCTCTTTATAAGGGGACTGGTTCCGGATATAGGCTTTAAGAGTGATTCTGTTTATTTTCATGTTAAGAAGAGAGAGGCGGGAAGCTCCAAATATACTCTTCGGAAAATGCTTACCCTTGCTCTTGACGGCATAACCTCTTTTTCCATACAGCCCTTAAGGCTGGTCTTTATGTTCGGGATAATAAGCTTTATAGTGTCCCTTATTATGATGGTTTTAACGATCGTTGACCATATCCGCGGAGTAACTGTTCCCGGTTGGTCCACACTGACTATCAGTATCTGGCTCCTGGGGGGAGTGCAGCTCTTATCTCTCGGGATACTGGGAGAGTATATCGGCAGGACCTATATGGAATCAAAGCGGCGTCCAAGGTACTTCGTAAGCAGCGACCTTGATGAGGAGTGAGAGTTTAGGGAAGGAAAGATCCTTCGCTTACGCTCAGGATGGCTGTTCAGGAAAGGATAGTTTTTCCACATTATGATAGAGATCCACGCAGATGATTTCGGGATAAGTCCGGATGCATCGGAACAGATCATTGACTGCATAAACAAAGGCTGTGTAAACGGAACAAGCATCATGCCGAACAGCCCGTACCTTGCGGAATGCATGAAGCTTTTGAAGACAGAGTGCAAAAAGGAGGTTTATCTTTCCGTTCATTTTGACCTGATTACCGGAAAGGCTGTAACCGGACGGAGTATTCTGACGGACAGGGAAGGCTTTTTCAATATTTCCTATTTAAGGTATATCCTAATCTGTTTCCTGCCCTTTTTCAGAAAGAAATACCTTGATGCTGTAAGGAAAGAGCTTTCATCCCAGCTTGATATCTGCCTTCCTTACCTCGACAGGGAGCATATCCGTATAGACAGCCACAGGCACGTACATATGATCCCGGCGGTTTTTTCCGTTATCATGGATCTTATCAGGGAAAAGGGACTTAAGCTTTCATATATCCGTATCACAAAGGATGTACCCTATGCTTACAGGGGGATAGGGCACTTCTCCTACTTCAGGCCGGTAAATATTATCAAGTGTCTTTTGCTTTATGCTTTCGGGAATATAAACCTCATCCGTTTCGGGAAAAGCCTTGAAGGAAAGACAGCCGACTTTGCGGGGATACTTTTTTCGGGCTCCTTAACGGAGAACAATCTGTACTGCATACTGAAGAACGCGGAGCATCACAGAAATTCACAAGGGAGAGGGCTGGAGGTCATGATCCATCCCTACCGGATCACGGAAAGAAACGAGATAAACGCTATCCACGACATTGAGGACAGGGGTTATGTGGCCTCCGATATGAGACGTATGGAGCAGGAAGCCGTGAAAAGCAGCAGGAATATAGCATTAGTAAACAGATCATCATGTTAAGTACTCTAAAGCATAAAAAAGCCATATGTCTTATTCTGGGCTTTATACTTCTCCTTTTCGTAACCTCGTATTTCGTCAGTCCCGATGAGGGCGAGGTGTATGACATTATCTCGACACGCCGGAAGATAGACGATATTCATCTTGAAAGGGAGTCTTCCATAGATGTTATCTTTGCCGGGGATTCCCTTGTTTTCAGGGATATATCACCCTTAAAGATATGGGATCTGACCGGGATAACTTCATATGACCTTAGTGACGGGGCTATGAGACTCTGTGACCAGTGTGTCTTAATAAAGAATTTCTGCCGTAAGCAGAGTCCGGAGCTTCTGGTGCTTGAAGCGGATATTATGACAAAGGACGCTTCTCCCTTTAAGGATGATTTTGCCATACCGACAAATATGATAGAGCGGCTCTTCCCGATCTTCCACTACCACACCTTTTATAAGGGGCTGAATCTCTTCGGAGAATACGAGAGTGCTTCGGGAACAAAGGGCTACCAGCCCGAGGATACGGTGGAGCCCTACGAAGGGAGCCCTGACTATATGACCGAAGAAGCGGAGCCTGTGGAGATCGGGGAACTCAATCTTATCTATCTTGACAGGATAGTATCTTTCTGCAGGAAAAACGATATCGACCTGCTTATAATGGCACTTCCGAGCCCCGCAAATTACAACAAAGAGGTCCATAATGCCGTACAGAAGTGGGCAGATGATAACGCTATAAGCTTTGCGGATCTGAATTACGAATGTGAGGATATTGGAATAGACTGGAACACCGACACCAAGGACGGCGGGGATCATCTGAACATAAACGGTGCCGAAAAGGTCTCGGAATATATCGCCGGATATCTTAAGGATAATTATGATCTTACGGACCACAGGGATGATCCGGAGTATTCCGACTGGAAGATTCTTCGGGCTGCGCCCTCCGAATAACAGGGAGGCTGCACATTCGGAATGCCCCAACTGTCATTCTGAGCGAAGCGAAGAATCTGGTTTGCAGGTAAAATATTGATGCTGGACATACAATACATAATCGAATCATTAAGTGAATGGTGGAAGCAGCTTTCATACACCACCTGGATGTATTTTGCACTGCTTCTGCCGGTCACCATGCTTATCTATCAGCTCTTTCCACGGAAGAACCGGAGATTCGTGCTGCTTGCAGCAGGGTGGTTCTTCTTTTTCAGCCTGAGCGGGATACTCCTTTTTGCAAATATACTGTCCTCTGTTTTCGTGTGGATCACAGGACAGAAGCTGGAAGAAGCAGGAAACGACAAGAGTCTTGGCAGGAAGGAAAGGCAGAAGAAAAAGAAGCGGGTTCTTTTAATTTCCGTTCTGGTCCTTATCCTGGTCCTTATCCTTTTTAAATACCTTGACTTTATAGGCCTGAATCTGGTGAGACTAACGCAGCTTTTCGGGATCCCCTTTCACTGGAAGCTTTTGAAATTAGCCGTGCCCGTGGGCATCTCATACTATACCCTGGAATCCATTTCCTACCTTACGGAGATCTACAGGGGGAATACGGAAGCTGAGAAGAGTCTTGTCAATGTCTGTCTGTTTATGAGCTTTTTCCCGAAGCTTGTAGAGGGACCGGTCACCAGATTTGACGAGGGATATGCGCTTTTTTCCGGAGAAGGGATAAAGGAAGAGAATGTGGCATACGGCTATCAGAGGATACTCTGGGGTCTTTTCAAGAAGCTTTGTATAGCGGATCATCTCTCTCCCGCAGTATCCCAGATTTTTGAAGGTGAGTATATGGACGGAGGCGTGGCCCTTTTCGGCGCCTTTCTGTTTACCGTTCAGGAATACATGGACTTTTCGGGCTCCATAGACGTGGCCATAGGAAGTGCCGGGATATTCGGGGTCAGTCTTCCGGAAAACTTCAGACAGCCCTTTTTTGCAAAGAATGCATCGGACTTCTGGCGCAGATGGCATATTACCCTGGGACGTTTTTTCAGGGAATATATCTTCTATCCCGTGGCACTCGCGAGACCGGTTACCCGCTTTACTAAAAAGGTAAAGGATACCCTCGGAAAAAACGTTTCAAAGCTTGTGACCCCGGCCATAGCCCTCTTTCCCGTGTGGCTTGCAAACGGTGTATGGCACGGGGCAAGGTGGTCCTATATTTTCTACGGTATGTACTATTTTGTGATAGTTTATCTGGAGACGGTGCTTGAAGAACCGGTCCAGAAGCTCCTTGAACGCATACACCTTCGGGAGAGATCTGTTCCCGTAAGGGTATTCAGGTATCTGAAGCTTTTGATCATCGTGGTCATCGGCGAGATGTTCTTCAGGGCAGAAACCCTCAGCAAGGGCATCGATATGTTTAAGCTTATCTTAACGGATCTCCGTTTCGATATGGTGGTGGATCATATACAGGACATCGGAATAGACAGATACGGGTACATTGTGATAATTGCAGGCATTCTCATCGTGTCATTTGTGGAGATCATGAAGGAAGCCGGGCTCCCGATCCGTGCCGGGATTGAAAGCCTGCCGCTTCCCTGCCGCTTTGTTTTCTGGTATGCCTGCATATTCTTTGTCATACTCTTTGGCGCCTACGGTACGGGCTATGATTCCGTTGATCTTCTTTATGCACAGTTCTAGTGTGTCTTCCTCCGGTTTACCCGTCGAAATTACCCGTTTTCACAAAACGCGGTGGAGCGCATTTTAGTATATTTTTATATTTTGTTGGGATTTTGTTTATTTTTGTATTGCATTTTTAACAAATACGTGTTATAGTCATCTCATCAGTTGAATCGAGGTGCCTATGAGACGAGAGAACACGGCTATAATACAGCAGACAGCTGCTAAATAGTTTGTGTTCCTTTTATTTTTTAAATGTGCGCACCTCGTCAGGTCACCGGGAAAGCTAATTTCCTAAAAGTTCATGACAGAGGGTCCGCACGGAACGGAGTCGAAATGTGTCGGGCGTTTGTTGAACAGGTTGAAGACAATCCCATAATAGCAGCGGTCAAGGATGACGAGGGTCTTCGATTATCTCTTACAAGTGAATCCAGTGTGATCTTTATCCTGTACGGAGATATCTGCACCATTCCGAACATTGTAAAACGAATACATGACGCCGGACGGACCGCGATGGTTCATGTTGACCTCATTAATGGCCTTTCATCCAGAGATGTGGCTCTGGACTTTATTAAAACCAGTACAGTGGCCGACGGCATCATTACGACAAAGAATGCGCTCATCCCCCATGCCAAGGAGCTGGGGCTGAATACGGTACTGAGGTACTTTGTCCTGGACAGCCTGGCTCTCATCAATATGGAAAAAGGAGCTAAACCTGGTGTGCCACAGCCCGATCTGGTGGAATTCCTTCCGGGGATCATACTTCCCGATATGATAAAGAGGATCAATTCCATCAGCAGGGTGCCTGTAATGGCAGGCGGACTCATTTCCGACAAGGCAGGGGTTATGAATGCACTCTCTAACGGGGCGGTGGCAGTATCCACCACGAACCCCAAGGTATGGTTCCTTTGAGCAGAAACAATCTCACACGGGAAAAACACTATTTACAACTTAATATCAAGGTCTAAAAGGAGGAAAAAAAGTATGGCAAAGTATGTGATGGCTCTGGATGCCGGAACAACCAGTAACAGATGTATCCTTTTCAACGAGAAGGGTGAGATCTGCTCCGTTGCGCAGAAGGAATTCACACAGTATTATCCTCAGCCCGGCTGGGTTGAGCATGATGCGAACGAGATCTGGAATACCCAGCTTTCAGTAGCACAGGAAGCTCTTAAAAAGGCAAACGCAAGCGCTTCTGACATCGCAGCAATCGGTATCACGAATCAGCGTGAGACAACGATCCTTTGGGATAAGGCAACAGGCGAGCCCGTATACCATGCAATCGTATGGCAGTGCCGCAGAACCGCTGACATGAAGCAGGAGCTTCTTGACAAGTATCCCGGAATCGACAATCAGGCGTACAACAAGACCGGTCTTGTATTTGACCCCTACTTCTCAGGCACAAAGCTTCGCTGGATCCTGAACAATGTAGACGGTGTTCGCGAGAGAGCAGAGAAGGGCGAGCTTTGCTTCGGTACCGTTGATACCTGGCTTATCTACAAGCTGACAAAGGGAAGGGTACACGCAACTGACTTCTCAAATGCTTCCAGAACCATGATCTTCAATATCAATACCTGTCAGTGGGATGAGGAACTCTGCAAGCAGCTTGAGATCCCCATGAGCGTTCTTCCGAAGGCTCTTCCTTCCAGCAGCACAGAGTATGGCGAAGCAGATCCCGAGTTCTTCGGCGGCCCTATCAAGATCGCAGGCGTAGCAGGCGACCAGCAGGCAGCCCTCTTCGGACAGACCTGTTTCGAGTCCGGAATGGCAAAGAACACCTACGGAACAGGCTGCTTCATGCTTATGAATATCGGCACAAAGCCTCAGTTCCCGAACAACGGACTTCTTACAACTATTGCCTGGGGACTTGACGGCAAGGTTGAGTACGCACTTGAAGGATCCATTTTCGTTGCCGGCGAAGCTATCCAGTGGCTCCGTGACGAGGTTAAGCTGGTTGATACTTCACCGGATTCAGAATACTTTGCAACCCAGGTTGAGGATACCAACGGATGTTATGTTGTTCCTGCATTCACAGGACTTGGCGCTCCCTATTGGGATCCCTACGCACGCGGCGCTATCACAGGCCTTACCCGTGGCGTAAACAAGAAGCACATCATTCGTGCAACACTGGAGTCTCTTGCACTTCAGACCTATGATGTTCTCGGTGCTATGGAAGAAGGATCAGGCATCAAGCTCAATGCCCTTAAGGTTGACGGCGGCGCCTGCAAGAATAACTTCCTTATGCAGTTCCAGTCAGACATCATCAATGCTCCCGTACATCGTCCCGTTTGTGTTGAGACCACAGCTATGGGTGCTTCCTATCTCGCAGGTCTGGCAGTTGGCTTCTGGTCAAGCAAGGAAGACGTTATCAAGAACTGGGCTATCGACAGGGAATTCGAGCCCCATATGGATGCGGCTGCACGTGATGAGAAGCTCAAGGGCTGGAAGAAGGCTGTTAATACCACCCTCGGATGGGCAAAGTAATTTAATCAAAGGTTTTAACTGTTTCCGCCGGAGTGCCTGATGTCTCCGGCGGAGACAGAAAACGAAGGTCTGCATGAGCAGACCGGATCATTTTTTCAAAAAAAGGAGGTTTTAGTTTATGCAGGCTTATATTGCTGAATTCATTGGAACTGCTATACTGGTTCTCCTCGGAGACGGTGTATGCTGCAACGTTAATCTTGAGAAGTCAGGATTTAAGGGTGGTGGAGCTGTTTACATCCTTATCGGATGGGGAATGGCAGTTATGGTTCCTGCATTCACCTTTGGTGCAATGTCAGGTGCTCACTTTAATCCCGCTGTTACCATCGGCGCTGCTATCCGTGGCGGTCTTGCCTGGAATCTTGTTCCCGGCTACATCATCGCCCAGATGCTCGGCGGCTTCGTAGGCGCAGCTATCCTTATGGTTCTCTTTGCAGATCACATTAAGGCTACAGAGGATGACGCTACTGTTCGCGGCTGCTTCTGCACAGGACCGTCCATCCCGAATCCCGGACTCAACTTCCTTTCAGAGTTCGTTGCTACCTTTATCCTTGTATTCACACTTGCTTCTATTCCCGCTAACTGCGGCGACTCAGGACTTGCCTGGGTTCTCGTATACGGCGTAATCGTAGCTTGCGGTGCTTCCTTCGGAGGACTTACAGGATACGCAATGAATGCTGCAAGAGATTCAGCTCCCCGTTTTGCTTATCAGCTTCTCGGACCTAATAAGGGCAACAAGGATCCCAACTGGGGCTATGGCTGGATACCCCTTATCGCACCTATCTGCGGCGGTATCGTAGCATCTCTCCTTCATATGGCAGTATTCGTTTAAGAAGGATTTGAATTGGTTTATTCAGAAAAATCATATATTGATTGCTGATTGAGTGGAGAAAAACGGCGACGGAAGCATCAGGCTCTGTTGCCGTTTTTTAAAAAGGTGTTGTAATCTAAGAAAGGAATTAATATGACCTACGATTGTATCATAATCGGAGCAGGGGTAAGCGGAAGTGCCACAGCGCGTGAGCTTTCAAAGTACGACCTGAATGTCTGTGTGCTTGAAAAAGGCGAGGACGTCTGCTCCGGAACAAGTAAGGCAAACAGTGCCATCGTGCATGCGGGATTTGACGCAGCCGAGGGTTCACTTATGGCTAAGCTCAATGTAGAGGGAAACGAGATGATGGGTCAGCTTGCGGAAGATCTCGACATTCCCTTCGAGAGAAACGGCTCTCTTGTAGTCTGCATTCATGAGGAGGAAAAAGGCGGACTTCAGGAGCTTTATGACAGGGGTATCGCAAACGGTGTCAAGGAGCTGAAGCTGCTTGATAAGGAGGAGCTTCACAAAATGGAGCCAAATCTTGCGGACGAGGCCTGCGCTGCTCTCTACGCTCCCACAGGCGGGATCATATGCCCTTTCATGCTGAACATCGCTATGGCCGAGAATGCAGCTATGAACGGCGTTGATTTCTTCTTTAATACGGAGGCCGAGACATTAAAGCGTGACGAGGACGGGATTTGGCATATCCGTACAAATAACGGCGAATACAAGACAAAGTACGTTGTGAATGCTGCAGGTGTTTATTCCGACGTATTCCATAACATGGTTGCTGACAAGAAGATCCACATCACACCGAGACGCGGTGACTACTGCCTTCTTGATAAGGAAGTGGGAAATCTTGTTTCGAAGACCATATTCCCCCAGCCCACCAAGCTCGGCAAGGGCGTTCTGGTTTCCCCGACTATCCACGGAAACCTCATTGTAGGCCCCACTGCCATAGATATAGAGGATAAAGAGGCTACGGCAACAACGGCTGCCGGCATCAACGACCTTATCGAAAAGGCCGGAATGCATGTAAAGAACCTTCCCGTTGCGAGAAAGGTCATCACAAGCTTCGCTGGACTCCGTGCCCACGAGGATAACCATGAATTTGTCATCGGTGAGGTAAAGGAAGCCCCGGGCTTCATTGACTGCGCAGGCATTGAGTCTCCGGGACTTACATCGAGCCCTGCTATCGGAAAGATGGTTGCAGGTATCGTCTGTGACCTTGCAAAGCCCGCAAAGAAGGCAAACTGGAACGGAAAGAGAAAGGGAATACTCAATCCTTCCAATATGTCCGTAGAAGAGAGAAACGAGCTCATCAAGAAGGATCCCGCATATGGACAGATCATCTGCCGCTGCGAGTCCATTTCCGAAGGAGAGATACTGGATGCTATGAGGCGTCCTCTCGGAGCACGCTCACTTGACGGTGTAAAGAGACGTACCAGAGCCGGAATGGGAAGATGTCAGGCAGGCTTCTGCTCACCGAGAGTAATGGAGATAATTAACCGCGAGCTTGGTATTCCCATTGAGAAGATCACGAAGAGCGGAGGCAAGTCAGTGATCGCTCCTGAGCGTACAAAGGCCGGGAAAGGAGGAGAAGCATAATGATGACTTATGATATTGTTATCGTAGGCGGAGGTCCTGCGGGTCTTGCAGCTGCAGTAGCGGCAAGAGAAGCCGGAACACAGTCGATCCTCATCCTTGAACGTGACCATGAGCTGGGAGGCATCCTTAATCAGTGCATTCATAACGGCTTCGGACTCCATACCTTCAAGGAGGAGCTTACCGGTCCCGAGTATGCATACCGCTTCATGAAGCAGGTATTTGACGAGAAGATCGAATATAAGCTTAATACCATGGTTATGGACATCTCTCCTGACCGGGTTGTTACCGCTATGAACAAGACCGACGGAATGATCCAGATAAAGGCCGGTGCGGTTGTTCTCGCAATGGGCTGCCGTGAGAGGCCGAGAGGAGCCTTAAATATCCCGGGCTACAGACCTGCAGGCATCTTTTCCGCAGGTACGGCTCAGCGCCTCGTTAATATCGAGGGCTACATGCCGGGACGTGAGGTTGTGATCCTCGGATCCGGTGATATCGGACTCATTATGGCACGCCGTATGACGCTTGAGGGCGCAAAGGTAAAGGTTGTTGCAGAGCTTCTGCCCTTCTCCGGCGGCTTGAAGAGAAATATCGTTCAGTGTCTGGATGACTTCGGCATCCCTCTTAAGCTTTCACATACCGTTGTTGACATTGAGGGTAAGGAAAGGGTTTCCGCGGTAACCATCGCAAAGGTTGGCCCCGATATGAAGCCCATTCCCGGTACTGAAGAGAGATATACCTGCGACACCCTCCTTCTCTCCTGCGGACTTATCCCGGAGAACGAGCTTTCAAAGAGCGCAGGCGTTGAGCTTAATCCCGTTACCAGCGGACCTGTTGTGAATGAGTCCCTGGAAACCAGTATCCCCGGCGTTTTCGCCTGCGGAAACGTGCTTCATGTTCACGATCTGGTTGACTTTGTTTCCGAGGAAGCTAAGAAGGCCGGAGAAAACGCATCGAAGTTCGTTAAGGAAGGTGCTGCAAAGAGCTCGAAGGAGCCAATCAAGCTTGTAGCTACAGAGGGCGCGCGCTATACCGTTCCCTGCACTCTGGATACAGACAGGATGGACGATCTCCTTACAGTCCGCTTCCGTGTGGGGGCAGTGTTCCAGGATTCCTATGTGAGCGTTTACTTTGATGATGAGCGCGTAATGCATAATCAGAAAAGGATAATGGCTCCCGGTGAGATGGAGCAGGTTATACTCCAGAAGAAGAAGCTTTCAGAATACCCGGATCTCAAGACTATTACCATTAAGATAGAGAAGGAATAAGGAGGCAGAGAGATGACAACAAAAGAACTTACCTGTATCGGCTGCCCCATGGGGTGTCTGATAACGGTTCAGATGGAAAAAGGTGAAGTAATAAGTGTAGAGGGCAATACCTGCCAGAAGGGCGATATCTATGCCCGTAAGGAGGTTACGAACCCCACCCGTATCGTGACCAGCACGGTTGTGATAAAGGGCGGCGACAAGCCCCGTCTTCCCGTAAAGACGAAGAACGATATCCCGAAGGACAAGATCTTTGAGGTTATGAAGGATATTGATGCTGCCGACGTAACAGCTCCGAAGCACATAGGTGATGTTGTTGTGAGCAATGTTGCAGGCACGGGAGTTGACGTTATCGCCACGAGAAACATAGAAAGCGCATAACTACATTTAATTACTATCATAGATTCAGAGAAAAAGACCCGGAAGGCAGAATTTCTTCCGGGTCTTTTATAGGTTTGTACCAATGGGGTCTGATATCTTTGAAAACGGATTCTATATATTTTACTTTTCGGGAAAATGGTGATATCATTTTCCTACATTTCTGGAGATCACATCCGGACAGATCGTCCGATTAATCCAAGAATTGCTTGAAACTGAAAATTGTGCATTTTATAATGAAAGGAGAAGTCGGATGAAAGAAAAGACATACGACGAGCTTGAATTTACTGATGATTTTCTGTTTTGTCATATCCTTATGGAGAATGAGGATCTGTGTATCGAACTGGTGGAGATGATCACCGGAAGGAAGATCAAATCCATTATCAAACCTGAAAGCCAGCGGCAGGCTTTCGAAACGGCTGCAGGACGAAGTTGAAAAGTCGCGTAAGCATGAGGAATGGAGGGATGACTACATGACTCTGTTGGAACATTACAAAGAGAAATATGATGAAGGTTTTGATGATGGGCAGAAAAAAGAGCGTCAAAACACCGAAGCAGAACGTAAACGTGCTGATGCCGCTGAGATCCGTGCTGATGCCGCCGAGTCTGAGTTAGAAAGATATAAATCAAAATATGGAGAATTATGAAGCTTCTGATGCTCTGATAATCGAATATAACCTCGGTGTAGTAAGCACTGTTCCGTTCCGCACACAAAAAAGACACAGTTCAAACATTTTTTAAACAGATTCTTTCGATATCATTGCTTTTGTCGGGACGGCCAACATCTTTTCGCTTCCGCTCAAAGATGTCGCCGTAACATCAGTCCTTCGGACTGATGTCAAGGCCCGAAGGATCTTTAAGCGGTAACAGTATACGACAATATAGAATTCAGAAAGTCGAGGACAGATAATGAGTAGAGAAAGAATCAGGAAAAATGCTGCACTTCTTGCAACAGTGATATTTTTTGCGAGCACAGCGGGTACTGCCTGTGCTGATGGAAGGCTTCCTTCAACTGCTGTAGTAAGGACAGATACCGGACTGATAACAGAAGATACAAAAGAAAGCGGACAGGAAAAAAATACTGAAGAACTGAAAGATACTGCTGATTATAAAATAATGGAAAGCTCTGTAGGCGGTGAGCATGTCATTACAGCAGACGGTGAGGCGGCTTCATACAGCAAGCTAAAGATCCAGAAAACAGGCGACTCTGAGGGTGACGAGGCTGATTTCTACGGCGAAAACTCTGCTGTATTTGCAACAAACGGCGCTACTCTTGACTTAAGCGATATCTCGGTTAATACAAGCGGAACCCATGCAAATGCCGTATTCAGCTACGGAGAGGGAACAACAGTTAATATTTCCGATTCGGTGATACTTACTGACGGTAACTGCTCCGGAGGTATAATGACGACCGGCGGAGCCACTATGAATGCAGAGAACCTTACCGTACATACAACCGGCAATTCATCTGCGGCTATCCGTTCAGACCGGGGAGGTGGAACGGTCAACGTGACCGGAGGAAGCTACTCCGCGGACGGCAGCGGATCGCCTGCGGTTTACTCCACTGCAGATATCACGGTAAATGACGCAGTGCTTAATTCCACCGCATCTGAGGGGGTCGTGGTGGAAGGAAAGAACAGCGTCACCCTTAATAATGTGAAGCTTACCGCGGACAATAATAAGCATAACAGCGACAAGTCCGATAACTTCAAGGCCGTGATGATATATCAGTCAATGTCGGGCGATGCCGATCAGGGAAAGGCTGAATTTACCATGAACGGCGGAAGCCTTACTAATATGAGCGGTGACGTATTCTTCGTAAATAATACTGTAGCGGACATAAGCTTAAATAATGCGGACATCTCCAACCGGGGAGGCGGAGCCTTCCTTCGGGCAGCTGCAGCGGGCTGGGGTAACGAAGGCTCAAACGGCGGCAAGGTGAATCTCTATGCTGACGGACAGAAGATAAACGGAGATATTATAGTAGATGACATATCCATACTGAATATGTACCTCTCAAACGACTCCGAATTTGTGGGAGCCCTAAATACCGACGGAAAAGCCGGGGATGTATATGTAGAGCTTAAAGACGGCTCTAAATGGACTCTCACCGCTGATTCCTATATAAGCTCCCTTACCGCTGATCTTGGCGCTATAGACCTTAACGGTCACAAGCTCTATGTTGACGGCGATGAATATAATGAAGACTCGGAGTACAGCGGCGAAGCGATCGAAATAAAGAGTGAGAGCGTAGATTCCCGTAACGGCATGCCGGGGAAAGGAGATCCGCCGGACGGAAAGGGAAATCCTCCTGAAGGGGGAAGCATTTCCCGTAACGAGCTGCCGGGAAAAGGAAACCCACCGCAGGGAAACCCGCCGGAGGGGAAAGGAAACCCGCCTGAAGGTAATCCGCCGCAGGGCAAGCCCGGGGAGGGTAAGGGCGACGCTCCCGGAGGGGAAGACGGAAAGGGAGCTTCCTCTTGAAAAAAAGTATAAAAAAGAATAAAATGTATAAAAAAGTATAAAAAGTTATAAAGGAATTGAAAAAGTATAAAATGCAGAATCCATTCACCACCACATTCAGCAAAATACCGGACCATACATATATTCCAACCTCTCAGACAGAGGAGATAATCGAGAATTTCAGTTATGATGTCCCGTCAGAGTCAGTATATAAGATAACCGGGGTCAGAGGATCCGGGAAAACCGTGCTGCTTGCCAAGATCGAAGAAGAGTTCGGAACGAATGAGCGGAGGAATGACGGATGGCTGGTGTACAGACTGACACCTGCCAGGGATATGCTTATGCAATTTGCCTCAATGCTTTATATGGAGCCCTTTATCAAAAAGAAAAAAAGCGGAATAGGCTTAACTATTTCAGCCAATATTTTGGGGAGCGGGGCAGGTATTGGAATATCGGAACAAAAATCTGAAAAGATCTTCGATATAGGTGCAGAGCTGGATCGTTTGCTTCAGGAAGCAGCCGGACAGAAGAAGAAAATAATGATAGGAATTGATGAGGTTTCAAAGACTCCGGACATGGTAGTATTTGCATCGGAATTCGGGAAATGGCTAAGAGCGGGGTATCCGGTGTATCTGGTATGTACGGGACTGTACGAAAATATAGAGCAGTTATCCAACGTAAAAAATCTTACTTTCTTCAGACGGGCTTCCACGGTTAAGACTGAATCACTTAACAGCGTCAGAATGTCCGAAATGTACAAAAGCAGATTGAATATCGGAATAGATCTTGCCAAAAAACTGTCGGCAGTCACTAAAGGTTATGCTTATGCCTTTCAGGAACTCGGGATACTGTGGTTCAGGAAAAAGAGCAGCGACGGGACAGAGGACATAATCGAGAGTCTGAAAACAGAATTATTTGCCTATTCATACGAAAAGATCTGGGAGGAATTGACAGAAGCTGACCGGGAAATGGTGCGTCTTCTTACGGATAAGGAGGAGTACAAACGGAGTGAGATAACGGCGTTTATGGACAAACCGGGAAATTACTCTGTTTACAGGGACAGGCTTTTAAGGCGTGGGATAATAAACGCGAGACAGGCGTATATCTCCCTCGCACTTCCGTTTTTTAATGATTATATTAAGGAATACTGCTCTTGAACTGATTGCATAAACAGTTGAAGAAAATACTAGTTACGGTAGAAAGCGGAGGTGCTGCAGCGGACAACGGCAAAAATGCCTTTTGAACCGAAATGCTGTTCCAATTCCTTGATGGTCCGCTTCACATCATAGTCATACTCAATATAGGTTTTGCCGCATTTTAAGGATTTGATGTTTGTTGATGCTGCTGATCTTAAAAAGTCGTGCCAATTTCGTAGTAATTACAACAAAAGTCCTATGGCATTTGCAAATAAAACCGCAAAAACCATAGGACTTTTCAAAAGAAAAATCCTGATTGTGTATGTCAGAGGTGTCAAACCTTTTTGACTCCAACCATATACACGCCATCGGCGAGGCCGCTGCCGTCGCCAAGGTGCGACATCATTTCGTCATAGTTTACATAATTTTCGGACCTGCCATGGGAATTGTGGACGATGAAACGGTTGGATTTCCGGCGGTTATCGGTGATGTTCGGATTGGAAGCCGGAAAAACGGAAGAGCCGTCCGGAGCGGATGCTAAGGAAGCGCAAGGACTTTCCTGGATCCGTTCGATACACATGGTGTGCAGCATGCGTCTTATGCTGCGGCGGTTATTCATTACTGTAAATATAATCACATCCGAGCATTCAGCGAGCTCCTTGAATTTTTTCCTGTTTGAGGTTTTTTCAACAAATAGACCGAGGTTTCGTAAATATTTCGCTGCGGCCTGAGGTGCAGTGCCGAAGGCTGCAAAGAATGAAGCTCCGTGTCCCTCAAAATGACGGATTATTTCAGCAAGTGGCTGAGGTTTACCGAGGAGCAGCAGTGCATTGTATACAGCAGCTGTCCCACAGCCGGAGTGAGCAAAGCTTTTCGAGCCGTATCTAAGCTCCTTTTCTTTGTTTTGATCTTCAATGAATACGTTTTCCCGGGAAGAAGTATAAGATTTATTTATATTATAATTTTTTTCTGTTGTTTTTTTATGAAAGATGCCGATCATCGTGTTCAGGAAGCCTGAAACGGCGTAAAACAGCAGTATAAAGGGGTGTGTAGCCATTCTATCCATCCTTTGACTTTTGTGTATTTTTCCTTATAATTATAGATGAATAATTGTCATTATGGTAGTGCAGGATCCATAGTGGCGATAAACATCATTCCAAAAAGGAGGCGTGCGACATGGTAAAAACTGATATATATGATTATATCAATGTGCTCGACAAGGCTGCCGACGCTTCGGCTTTACGGAATAAAGCCATTGCCAATAACCTGGCAAATATTGATACACCCGGCTATAAGAGACAGGATGTTTCTTTCGCCGCAAATCTGGAGGAAGCCTTAAGGCACTCGAGGTTCGAGAGCCTGGACGACAAGGTGGGGTCCCTGAGGATGGACCGCCTGCGGGGTAAGCAGTACACCGATTCAGAAGGCTATTCCTACAGGCTGGACGGTAATAATGTGGACATAGATACTGAAAATGCCGAGCTTGCAAAGAATAATATTTTGTATAACGGCCTTACCCAGAGTATTACGGCGGAATTCCAGAATATCCGTTCCGTGACGCAGAAGTAAGAGGGGAGGAAATATAATGGGAGTATTTGACAGCTTTGGCATAAACGCATCGGGTCTGACCGCGGAGAGACTCCGTATGGACGTTATCTCCGAAAATATAGCGAATGCCAATACAACACGTACCAGTAACGGTGATCCCTATACCAGAAAGGTGGTCACCTTTGAAACAAAGAACAATCCGGAGCCTTCATTTAATTCAATACTTGCCTCAAACCAGAGTAAGTATGCCCAGTCAAACCTGGCGGGGGTGAAGGTCGGCGGGATCTACAATGACACGCATTCGGAGTACAAGATGGTATATGATCCGGCTCATCCCGATGCGGATGAGAACGGCTATGTACTTTATCCCAATGTGAATACCATCACGGAGATGACCAACCTTATAGATGCCAGCCGCGCTTACGAGGCGAATGCAACGGCCTTTACAACGTCAAAGGCTATCGCACAGCAGGGACTGACCATCGGCAAGGCTTGATAAAGGATTATTTTCGGGATAACCGCTTATTGATCTTTGGAGACGCATATGGACATTACTAAATTATATAACGTAACAAGTGACGCCATTGAGGATGCGGCCTTAAGGACCGGGAACGGCAGAATAGCCGATTCGGGGAATTTCGGAGGCTTTCTGCAGAGCGCTGTGAACCAGATAAATGAGACCAATTCCTATCTGCAGGATCAGGAGGACGAGGAGATCAAGCTGGCGCTGGGACTCACGGAGAATACCCACGATCTGGCAATAGCCCAGGCTAAGGCACAGGCTTCCTTACAGTACACGGTAGCCCTCCGGGACCGCTTCATCGAAGCCTACAGAGAGATCATGCAGATGCAGATCTAGTCGTCATTTTCTCGAAGAGAAAATGACGACACGGCGACGTTTTGCCACGATAGTGGCAAAATGTTGGGGCACGGCGACATATGACGTCAGTCCGAAGGACTGACGTCACGGCGACATTTTCACGCAACGCGTGAAAATGTTGGATGTACCGTAAGAAACAGAGTACTGTGAGGAATATCGACACGGCGACAAAAAAGATCCTTCGTCGCAGCGCACCTCAGGATGACAGGGGCAGTGCTCCTCAGGATGACAATGTACAAAGGACACATAAATGCAGGAAAGACTGAGACAATTACTTGACCGCTTTCTGGAGTGGTGGAACAGGTTCAGTACTAAACAGAAGACATTGATTATTTCCGTGGGGGCAGCGGTAGTAGTTGCCCTTACCGTACTTATCTGGACGGTTTCGGCGCCTAAATATACGGTGCTGGCGGTTGCGGAGGATACAGCACAGACAGCCCAGATCAGGGATCTTCTGGATGAAAACGGGATGGATTATAAGATCAGCGACGACGGTCTGACCATCTCCATTAATAAAAAGCAGCTGAGCGATGCGAATATCCTTCTCGGTGCCAATAATATCCCGGCAGAGGGATATGATATCTCCAACGTATTTTCAGGGGGTTTCTCCAGCACGGAAACCGACAAGGAGAAGAGATATCAGCTCTATCTTGAGAAGAACATAGAGAAGGATCTGGAAACCCAGGAAAACATAAAGAGCGCAACGGTGAACTTAAGCATTCCGGATAATGACGGAACACTCCTTTCAGAACACCGTGAGAACTATGCGAGCGCCATGCTCGTCCTTGAAAATCCTGAGGCTATGACAGATGATATTGCTGCGGGACTTGCTAGGTTTATGGCGACGGCTATCGGAAACGCCACTACGGAGAACATAGTCTTAATGGACTCCAAGGGAAATATGCTCTTTTCAGGGGAGGACACTTCATCATCCACAGGAGCGGGAGCTGCTTCCAGCAGGCTTTCCTATAAGCAGAAGTATGACCAGCTGGTGGAGAGCCAGATAAGGGATGCGCTGGTAGGTGCGAAGATCTATGATTCGGTTCAGGTTGTTCCTAATCTGGATCTCAACTGGAATGACATAGAGACCACGGAGCATACCTATACTCCGGCAGAGGGACAGGATCAGGGAGTGCTTTCCCATCAGGACACCTATTCGCAGACTGCGGAGAATACCAACGGACAGGTGCCCGGAACCGATACCAACGGTGACAATACCTATGTTTATGCCGATAACGGAAATTCCACCACCACAACGGATGAGACCAGCAGGGATTATCTTCCCAATGAGACAATAACCCATACCACCGGTGGCGGGGGAGCGATACAGTATGATACCAGCTCCATAGGAATAACAGCCATCAGGTATGTGATCTATAATGAGGATGAAATGAAGGCTCAGGGCCTTCTGGACGGAACCACCTTTGAAGCCTTCCAGGCGGAGAACAGTGATCTCACCAAGCTGGAGGTTGACGAGGATGTGAGTAACGTGGTTTCTAAGGCTACGGGAATACCTGTTGCCAATATCCAGATAGTTGCATTTCAGGAGCCGGTATTTGTGCCTGCGGAGAGCAAGCTCCCCGACTGGCAGACCATACTTATGATAGGCCTTATCGTCCTGATCCTCGGACTCCTTGCCTTTGTTGTGATCAGATCCATGAGGGGAGAAAATGCCATGGAGGAGCCTCAGGATGAGATACAGCTGGGTGACCTTCTGGCAAGCACCCAGGAAGCTTCTCTTGAGGATATCGATCTGGAGGAGCAGAAGTCGGAGGCCAGGCTTTTGATTGAAAGTTTTGTTGACAATAATCCGGAAGCTGCAGCAATACTCTTGAGGAACTGGCTTTCGGATGAATGGGGGTAAGTTGTAATGGCGGCAGCCGAAAATACTCTGCCTGCTGAGGCAGCGGGATCGCCTCCCGCCGTCGGGCCCGGCGCAAATAAGATAGATACCAGTGCAGCGGCGGGACTAACAGGAACACAAAAGGCGGCGGTTCTCCTAATTGCACTTGGACCGGAAAAATCTTCCAAGATATTTCAGCACCTGAAAGAAGAAGAAATTGAAGAATTAACGCTGGAGATAGCAAATACCAGATCAATAACGCCCCAGGTCAAGGAGGCGGTTATTAATGAATTCTATCAGGTCTGCCTTGCCCAGCAGTATATCGCGGAAGGCGGTATCGGATACGCAAAGGAGCTTCTCGAACAGGCTCTGGGACCGGAAAAGGCAGTGGACGTTATCTCCAGGCTTACTGCATCGCTTCAGGTTAAGCCCTTCGAGTTTGTGAGGAAGACGGATCCTTCACAGCTACTGAACTTTATCCAGGAGGAGCATCCGCAGACCATCGCTCTTATACTGTCATACCTGAATCCCAGTCAGTCGGCTATGATAATAGGAGCCCTGCCCCCGGACAAACAGGCGGATGTTGCAAGACGTATAGCGAAGATGGACCGGACGAGTCCGGATGTAATAAAAGAGGTGGAGAAGGCCCTGGAATCAAAGCTTGCATCCCTTGTAAATCAGGATTATACAATAGTCGGTGGTGTGGATGCCATTGTTGAGATCCTGAATACCGTAGACCGTGCAACCGAAAAGCACATAATGGAGACTCTGGAGATCGACGAGCCGGAGCTTGCGGACGAGATCAGAAAGAAGATGTTCGTATTCGAGGATATCCTGCTTCTGGACGACCGTGCTATTCAGCGTGTGCTTAGAGATGTTGAGAACAGTGATCTGGCTCTCGCCCTTAAGGGTGCCAATGAGGAAGTACAGGCCGCGATTTTCAGAAACCTTTCCAAGCGTCTGGCAGCTATGATAAAGGAAGATATGGACTTTATGGGACCCGTTCGAATGAAGGACGTGGAAGAAGCCCAGCAGAAGGTCGTAAATATCATAAGAAAGCTGGAAGATTCTGCCGAGATCGTTATTTCCAGAGGCGGAGGAGACGAGATAGTTGTCTAATATGATAAAACGGGCCTTTGTCAAGGTAGAGGGCTCGGAAAAACTTATGATAGACTCAAACCGTCTTGTCCTTGACAAAATGGAAGAGATTGCAAGTACGCCGCCCCCGGCAGAGTACGGAAATGAAGCCGCTGGGTTTGATGAATTCACGGAAGGTATCGTGGCGGACAGAGTCGAAATGCTGGTGGGAGAGCAGGAAGAGGGAGAAGAGGCGGATGCCGAGGCTCCCTCTAATGTCTTGAAAGGTGAAGAGACTCCTCCTTCACCGCCCCCGTCCGAGGTAAGCGAGGAAATGCTCTCAGCTGCAAGGGCTGAGGCGGAGAGCATAGTTGCCGAGGCCAATGAACAGGCACAGGCCATTTTAAGTGATGCAGAGCAGAACGCTGCCGCGACTCTGGAGAACGCTAAAAATGAGGGCTACAGCGCAGGCCACGAAGAGGGCTATAATGCGGGAATGCAGGAAGCGGAAGCGATAAAGGCCGAGTACCAGGGAATGATAGAGAGTCTGGAAAATGAATACCGGCAGAAGCTTGACGAACTGGAGCCTATGTTCGTTGAGACTCTTACGGATATTTACGAGCACATAATCCATGTGAACTTTTCGGATTCCAAGGATATCATTTTCCATCTGATCCAGGACGCGGTGAGAAAGGTGGAGGGCAACGAGGGCTTTATTATCCACGTATCAAAGGATGACTACGGCTACGTTTCCATGCAGAAGGATGAGCTTCTTTCCGGGATAACGGCTGCCGCGGATGTGGAGATAGTGGAGGATATGACCTTAAAAAGCAATGAGTGCTTTATTGAGACAGGCGGAGGGATCTTTGACTGTTCCCTTGAGACTCAGCTTGCGGGATTAAAGAGGGAATTAAGGCTCCTGTCATATGACAGCAGTCCGAAGGAATGATGGTAAAACGGCGTCTATGTCATTCTGAGGGCACATAATGTCATTCTGAGGACAAATAATGTCATTCTGAGGGCACATGATGTCATTCTGAGCGAAGCGAAGAATCTTACTGCACAGGGGGAAGATCCTTCGCTGGCGCTCAGGAAGGAAAAATGTCCAGTGGACATTTTTCGGGCACGTATTGACGCGCCATGCGCGGCAGTGCCCCGCACGGAGGAAGATCCTTCGCTGGCGCTCAGGATGACAAGGGCCATGCGCGGCAGTGCCCCGCACTCACAGGATGTCAGGAAAGACAGATACAGGGAGAAATAGTATCATTGGTTGAGCCTGTAATTGATTTTTCTAAATATAAAAGGGTTTTGGGACAGAGCTTTTATAAGAAGCTCGGCAAGGTAGTGAATGTGGTGGGGCTTACAATAGAGTCCTTAGGTCCCGATGCCCTGCTTGCGGATATCTGCAGGATCATTCCGGAGGACAGCTCGAAGGCTCCCATAATGGCTGAGGTTGTGGGCTTTAAGGACAATAAGACCCAGCTTATGCCTTATGACAAAACAGACGGGATCGGCGCAGGATGCACGGTTGAGAATCTGGGGCATACCCTGACCGTTACCGTAAGTGATGATCTTCTGGGAAAGACACTGGACGGCCTGGGGCGCCCTACGGACGGAACTGTGATATACGGAGGACAGGAGTATTCCGTTGAGGCGGAGCCTCCTGATCCTATGGACAGAGTTATAATAAATGAGGTTCTGCCTCTCGGAGTTAAGGCTGTGGACGGATTGATGACCATAGGCAAGGGTCAGAGAGTAGGTATCTTTGCAGGCTCAGGTGTGGGAAAGAGTACCCTTATGGGGATGTTTGCCAGAAATACAAAGGCAGACATAAACGTTATCGCCCTTATCGGAGAGCGTGGCAGGGAAGTACGGGAATTCGTGGAACGCGATCTCGGAGAGGAAGGAATGAAGCGGTCGGTGGTCGTGGTTGCAACCTCGGACAGGCCGGCGCTTGAAAGAAATAAGGCCGCGAAAACGGCGACCGCGATCGCGGAGTACTTCAGAGACCAGGGCAAGGACGTGCTCCTTATGATGGATTCATTGACACGTTTCTCCATGGCGCAGAGGGAGATAGGTCTGGCCAGCGGAGAGCCTCCGGTTACCAGAGGGTATCCGCCTTCGGTTTATTCCGAGATGCCGAAGCTTCTTGAAAGAGCCGGGAACGGAAAGACGGGATCTATTACGGGGCTGTATACCGTGCTTGTAGACGGTGATGATTTTAATGAACCGATCACCGACACAGCCCGCTCGATCCTGGACGGACACATTATGCTTAACCGCAGGATCGCCCAGCAGAACCACTACCCGGCGATAGATGTTCTCCAGAGCATATCGAGGTGTATGAGCCAGATCGCGGATAAGGAGCATAAGGCTCTTGCCGGAAAAATGAAGAATGTGATGGCCACCTATCAGGAGGCCGAGGATCTTATAAATATAGGCGCCTATCAGAAGGGATCAAACCCGAAGATAGATTTTGCCATACAGAAGATCGATACCATAAACGAATTTCTGATGCAGACCACGGATGCAAAGTTTACCTTTGAGGAGACGCTGCAGAAGCTGAAGGAAGTATTCGAAGAGCCTTCATCTGAAGTGGAGACAGTACAGGGGTAATGATCGGCAGGGTTAGGTGAAATGGCAAGATTTAAGTTCAGGATGCAGAACATCCTTAATCTGAAAGAGAAGCTTGAGACCCAGGCGGAAATGCGCTTTGCCCAGCAGAGGATGGTATTGAACGAAGCTGAGAGAGCGAAGGAGCTGCTGCTTGAAAAAAAGGCTGATCTCGAGGAGGAGGCGAAGAGGCTTAGAAAGGATTCGCTGGATCTTCTGGAGATACAGAATAATGATCTGAGCCGAAGGCTCTGCGCCGAGGATATAGTAAGAGCAGAGGAGAAGATCAAAAGGGAAAAGAGGGTGCTGGAGTTAAGACGGCAGGAGCTTGAAAATGTTATGAAGGAGAGAAAGGCACAGGAGAAGCTCAGGGAAAAGGCTTTTGAAAGATTCCTTAGAGAAGAGGCGGCCGCCGAGAGTAAATCCATCGACGAACTCACAAGCTACGTATATGGGCAAAAGATTCAGTGAATCTTTTGCGGGCACGTATTGACGCGCCAAGCGCGGCAGTGCCCCGGATCAAAAGATTCAGTGAATCTTTTGCGGGCACGTATTGACGCGCCAAGCGCGGCAGTGCCCCGGATCAAAAGATTCAGTGAACTAAATGTCATTCTGAGCGAAGCGAAGAATCTTATTGCACAGGGGGAAAAGATCCTTCGCTGGCGCTCAGAATGGCAAAAACAGGCGCTCAGGATGACAAGAACAGGCGCTCAGGGATAGATCAGACTCAGTAAACAGGAAAAACCATGGCAGATTCAAATAACCTTCCTGCGGGGCAGGGAGCAGGCAACTTAAAAGAAAACGACAAGAAAAAGGGTAATGAAGATATTAACGACGAGGAGGAATCAGGGGCTCTGTCCATAATCCTCGTTACGCTTTTTATCGTGCTTATATGGCTGGCGATACTCGGGCTTCTCGTAAAGCTTGATGTGGGCGGCTTTGGTTCGGGTGTCCTTACCCCGGTCCTTAAGGACGTTCCGATAGTAAACAGGGTCCTTCCGGGCTACAATCCCAATGTCGAGGGAAACGGCTTTGGTACGGATGAGATCGAGGGCGGCTACACTGACGTGGATTCTGCGGTTTCCAGGATAAAGGAGCTGGAGAACCAGCTTACGGAAGCCCAGCAGACAAATAATGACCTGAGGCTTGCCAATGATGAGCTGCAGAAGGAGATCGACCGCTTACGCACCTTTGAAAATAATCAGGTGGAATTCGAAAAGATCAAGGATGAATTCTATAATGAAGTGGTCTTTTCCGATAAGGCTCCGGATCCGTCCGAATATCAGAAGTACTATGAGCAGATAGAGCCTGCCAATGCGCAGATCCTCTATAAGCAGGTTGTGGCAGAGGAAGAGACGGATAAGAAGGTTCAGGAATATGCCAAGGCTTATTCTTCTATGAAGCCGAAGGACGCTGCGGAGATCTTTAATGTAATGGTGCAGTCCTCCGGTGCTGACGGCGATGCCTATCTGGTGGCGCGTATACTTGAGGCCTGCGGACCTGATGCAAGGGGTGAGATCCTGGGCGCAATGGAACCGGACAATGCTGCCATAGTTACGAATATAATGGAACCCGATGAGGTCATCGATATGTCTGGAAGCGGACCCAGGACCGTTCCTGAGGAATTCAGTAATACCGGCGATGAAGAAGAGAACAGTGAAGATGAGGAAAGCTCCAATGCTTCGGAGGAGGAAAATGGAGGTTAAGGAAATTAATACAGGGATAAAGGGACACGGAGAAGAGACAGTTACGGAAGAGCTTACGGCGGCGAAGATCGGAAGCGGTCTCTTAAGAGTATACGGAACACCGGCGCTTGCAGCGCTTATTGAGAATACTGCCTTAAACAGTATTTCGGAGTTTTTGAACGATGGACAGGGTACGGTCGGAACAAAGCTTGATATTTCCCATCTTTCCGCAACTCCCGTTGGAATGAAGGTTAGCTGCGATACGGTGCTTACTGAGGTTGACCGGAGGAGGCTTGTTTTTTCCGCGGAGGTTTTTGACGAAGCCGGAAAGATCGCAGAGGGCACCCATGAGAGATTCATAGTGGATAATAAGAGCTTTGAAGAGAAGGCATACACTAAAGCTGGAAAGACAGGATAAAATGAGACTTCTTCATACATCAGACTGGCATTTGGGAATGACATTCCGCGGTGGAATGTCTTTTTCATCTGATCAGAAATACGCGATCGACGGGATCATAGATATCGCAGAGAGGGAAAGGGCCGACGGCATACTTATCGCGGGAGATGTTTTTGATAAGAGCATCGCATCACAGGATGCCATAAGGCTTTACGACAGTGTCATAACCCATATTTGCGCTGATCTGGGGATATCCGTATATATCATCGCCGGAAACCATGACGGGGCGGAGCGTCTGTCCCAGTGCAGCGGCCTTCTAGAAAAGAGCGGTCTTTTCATTGCCGGAGCCCTGACAAAGGAGGTCCGGTGCATAGAGGGTGAGGATACGGATATCTATCTTCTGCCCTGGATTTCAACCGATAAGGTAAAGACAGTATTTCCCGACAGGGCCGAAGAGATTTCCTCAATGGAGGATGCATACAGGGTGGTTCTTGATCATTACAGAGAGAATTTCAAAAAGGGAAAAAGGAATATCCTTCTCTCACACGCCTACATTATCGATGCGGAAACTTCTGTAAGTGATATTGCCGCAGAGGTAGGAAAAGCGGCTGCGGTGGGAGCAGATGTTTTCCGGGGATTTGACTATGTGGCTCTGGGGCATCTCCACGGACCGCAGGATATAAGGGAAAACCTAAGGTACAGCGGTTCCCTTATGACCTATTCCTTCGGGAAAGAAGAAAAACAGGTAAAAAGCGTGACTCTGGTGGACACAACCAATATGAGCCGGAAGATTATCCCCATTCCCGAGCTTCATAGGAGGGTGACATTGAGGGGCAGCTATGATGAGCTTATGGAGGCCGACTTTGATGAGGAAATACTTGATGCCTATGTAAAGCTTGAAGTGACGGATCACTTTGTGGGGATGGACTCCATGGCGGCTTTCAGGGAGAGGTACAAAAACCTTCTGGAGCTATCGGGAAAGGGACTTGAAAAAGAAGACGCAAGGATAACCATGACCATAGAGGAATTTGAAAATGCCGCTTCGGATCCGGCAGCGGTCTTTTCTAGATACTGCAGGGATATTATGGGGGAGGAGCCAACGGAGCATATGGAGAAGCTGTTCCGGAATGCGGTTTCGAAGATCCTTCGCTGACGCTCAGGATGACAAGGGAGTTAACCCTCAGGATGACAAGGGTGCCGTCCTGGAGGATGGCAATTGAAAGGTAAATTATGAAACCCTTAAAAATAGAATTTCAGGCGTTCGGTCCCTATGCGGGACATGAGACAGTGGATTTTGAGGAACTTTTGGAAAACGGACTCTTTCTGATCTTTGGAAAGACAGGAACCGGAAAGACCATGATACTTGATGCCATGACCCAGGCGCTTTACGGGAAGAGCAGCGGGCATGGCAGGGATGATTTCCAGTCGCTTCGCTGCACGAGCGCTGCTTTTGAGACCCCGACCTTTGTAAGATTTGAGTTTGAAAATGGCGGGGAATACTACAGCTTTGAGCGGAGACTCAGCAGAAAGAGAAAGAATCTGTCAGCATCTTATAACCTTATGAAAAGGGATGAGGAGGGAGCCTGGCAGACGATCCTTGAAAACCCGAAGGAAAAGGATCTGAATGAAAAGGCCGCAGAGCTTGTGGGTCTTCCGTATGAACAGTTCAGGCAGGTAATAGTTCTTCCCCAGGGCCAGTTTGAAAGGCTTCTCACCTCCTCCTCGGAGGAAAAGGAAAAGATACTGGGAAGTATCTTCGGGGAAGAAAGGTGGCAGGAGATCGCCTGCCTTTTTTACAGCGAAGCGGAGGAACGGAGGAATCTGCTTAAGGACAGAAAGGATGGCATAGCGGGGAGCCTCCGTGAGGAGGGTTGTGAAAGCCTTCCGGAGCTTAAAGAGCTTATCGGGGAAAAGACGGAAAGCATAAGGAGGCTTGATAAGGAAGCGGAAAGCCGGGATCCTGATAAGGAGATCAGACAAAAGCAGGAGCTCCTTACCCTTACAAAGCGTTTTTTAGATCTTCATAAGGCGGAAAAAGCACTTGAAGACATAATGGAGAAAAAGGAAGAGATCGAAGCTCTGGAAATAAGGCTTAAGGAGGGGAAGCGGGCCGAGAACGTAAGATCCCTGCTTTCTGTTCTCGGGGAAGCAGAGAAGGATCTGAAAAAAAGAAAAGAAGAAACGGCCGGTGTCAGGGTCCTTACCGGGAAGAAGAAAGCAGCGGCAGAGGAAGCATCGGCGGCATTAAAGCAGCATCTGGAAAAAGAGGGAGAGATCGAAGAAAAGAAGAAGCTTCTGATCCGCTATGAGGAAAAACGAAAGGATTATGAAGGACTTGAGGAAGCCGGGAAAAGACTTAAGGCTGCGGAAAAGCAGAGGAACGAAGCAGAGAAGGAGGAAGGTTTTGCATTAAGTGAATATGAGACCCACGCCGGAAGGACGGAGAAGCTTAAGACAGAATACGAGGCTCTTGTATCAGAGCATACAGAGCTTTTGAATTCCTATATCTCGGGGATAACCGGGGTGCTGGCAGCGGAGCTTAAGGAGGGTGAGCCCTGCCCGGTATGCGGCAGCAGGGAGCATCCGAGGAAGGCTTCCGTTTCCGGTGATGCTGTATCAAAGGCAGAGGTTGACAGGGTAAAGAAAGCAAAGGACAGAAAATATAAGGAGCTCGAAGAAGAGACAGCCTTAAGCGACAGCGCAAAAAGGAGCTTTGAGGACAGGAAAAATAAGCGGGAAAAGGCGGCTAATACTGTAATTGAAGCAGATTTGTACTACAAGGGCCTAAGAGAAAGCCTTGTGAGCGGTATCGGATCGCTTAAGGAGCTTGTAAAAATAATAAAGGACCTTAATGCCGAAGAGGAGGCATACCGGAGAAAAAAGGATGAGCTCTTAAATGGGGAAAAGGAGAGTCTAAAGGCTTATACGGAGATAAAGGCCGCTTTTGAGGCCGCGGTCAGGGAAGAGAAGAACGCAGAGGATAAGTACCGTAGATCAAAGAACGAAGCGGAGAAGGGCTTAAGGGAGAACGGATTTGACTCCCGGGAAGAAGCTGAAAGTATCCTGCTTTCCCCGGAGGAAACGGAAAAAATAAGCTCCGAGATCCAGGCCTATTATGCGTCGAAGGAAGCTGCCGCAAATAATCTGAAGGAGTTTAAGGAGGAGCTTCGGGGAAAAACAGAGCCTGACGAGGAAAAGTGCAGGAAGGAGCTTGATGAAGCCATAGCGGCTAAGAGCGAATATAAAGAAAAAAGGGCGGTCCTTGTATCGGAGTTAAAAAGGCTTGAGAACAAAATGAAGCTCCTTAAGGAAAAAGGGGAAGGTATAGAAGAGGCCTTAAGGGAAGCTGAGGAGGACTTCATCTTTGCAAAGAGGCTTAGGGGAGACTCGGGAACCGGACTGCAGAGATACGTTCTCGGGATCATGTTTTCCTCGGTCATCGCTGCCGCAAATTCCATGCTTGAAAAGGTACACGGCGGCAGATACCGCCTGTTCCGCACGGATGATAAGGCCCAGGGATCGAATAAGAAGGGGCTGGAACTAAAGGTTTTTGATAAGAACAGCGGAGAAAAGGAAGGACGCTTTGTGGGAACTCTGTCGGGCGGAGAAAAATTCCTGGTTTCCCTTGCGCTGTCCATCGGAATGTCAATAGTGGCAGGCAGAAGCGGTATCAGGATAGAGGCACTCTTTATCGATGAGGGTTTCGGGACTCTGGACAGTGATTCCATCGGGGATGCAATGAATGTGCTCAACAGTGTACAGGAAGCACATGGCATTGTGGGAATAATCTCTCATGTTCAGATGCTGGAGGATCAGATACCGGTGAAGCTAAGGATACGGCAGGATGATAAGGGGAGTCATATTGTGAGGAGTGTGGGTTGACAGGTCTGTTATACTTGGGGAAAGTGAAAGAAAAAGATTAAGATTCTTCGGGCTACGCCCTCAGAATGACAAAGAGACAGAATGACAAAGAGACAGAATGACAAAGGAGATAAATACTATGCTCAGTATATTTAATTTTTCGGATGCTTCACCGGTGGTGCTGGTTATTATGCTCATCATTTCGGTGTTTCTTTGGATAGAGGGTTACAGGCTGTACAAGCTTGCGGTGTTTTTCCTCGGCTTTATCGCCGGATTTTCCTTAAGTGCCCTGATCCTTCAGGCTGTGCCTTCCCTGCCGGTGCCCGGGATCGTCATCCAGGTGGTGGTGGGGCTTGCTCTCGGAGCTGCTTCGTTCCTGATACTGAAGCTTGGGCTCTTTATTGCGGCGGCCTGTGCGGCATTTATTCTGCTCAGTAATCTTCTGCAGTCCCTAGGGATGGCGGGAACAGTAATATCCTTTGCTGCTGCAGTAGTGGCAGGCTTTGTTGCCACAAAGGTGGACAAGCCGGTCATTATCGTTCTAACCTCCATAGTCGGCGGTTTTGCCATAATAGGGGTGCTTCTGCAGTTAATAAAGGCTCTTCCGTATGACACCTCTTTTCTTCCTGCGGAAGGAACCATTGTCTGGCTCATAGTGAAGGTTCTGGTGTCGGCTGTGGGTATAGCAATACAGTTTTCGAAAGTGAAGGATGAGGACTGATGGAAACTCTTGATATTTTAATGGACATGGCGGTGATAATACTTTTCGCCAAGTTTTTTGCACTGCTTGCGAGGAAGTTCCATGCACCCCAGGTTGCCGGGGAGATAATCGCAGGGATAATCATAGGTCCCACCCTTTTAAACCTTGTACAGACCACGGATTTTTTAAATGAAATGGCGGAGCTCGGGGTCATACTCCTTATGTTCAGTGCAGGTCTGGAAACAGATCTCGGGGAGCTTAAAAAATCGGGAATAAAGGCAACGCTTATTGCCTGTGCGGGAGTATTCGTGCCTCTTGTTTGCGGGACCCTTCTTTATATGTGCTTCTATGGCTTCAGCAGCGCAGGCAGTCCGGAATTCATAAAGGCTCTCTTTATCGGAACCATCCTTACCGCTACCAGTGTAAGCATAACTGTGCAGGTATTAAAGGAACTCGGAAAGATATCAACGGAGCTTGGGATGACCATAATGAGCGCAGCCATCATAGATGATGTCGTCGGTATCCTGGTGCTTACTGCGGTCATCGGAATGAAGGATCCTACAAGCAACATTCTTTACGTGGCGGGAAAGACCATTCTCTTTTTTGTGATCGCCATCATCGCAGGTATCATTCTCTATCAGATAATGAAGAGGATAGACGAGCGTTATCCCCATACCAGACGTATCCCGATTATTTCCATAGCCATAGCCTTTATCCTTTCCTATGTGGCGGACAGGTATTTCGGAGTTGCGGATATAACGGGAGCCTTTCTTGCAGGGGTGATCTTAAGCTCCTTAAAGGATTCGGAATATATTGAAAGAAGAGTGGATATCAATTCATACACCTTCTTCGGTCCGGTTTTCTTTGCGTCGATCGGTCTGCAGACAAACCTACGTACACTGGATTCCACCATACTCGTATTCTCCCTGGCATTCGTGATCGTCGGGATGCTTTCCAAAATATTGGGCTGCGGGGGAATGGGAAGGATACTCGGCTATAAGGGGAAAGATGCCCTGAAGGTGGGGGTCGGAATGATGACCAGGGGAGAAGTGGCTCTTATCGTTACGCAGCGAGGCTTAAAGGCCGGCATCATAGGAAGCGAGTACTTTACGGCCGTGATCCTTTTAATAGTGATAAGCTCTCTTTTAACACCTCTTTTTCTCAAGGCACTGTTTACGGAAAAACCTGCCTGAAATCCTGCTCCGGATTTCAGGCTCCCTTCAGAGGGAATGTCTTTAGTTCTGAAACGTATCCATAAAGTATTTACATAATTTTTCATTTTTTCTTCATATTCTTTTAATTTTTTCCCATAATTTGTAGAAATATCATAAAGATTATGCTATATTTTGTGTGTTGTATTTAAAACCGGTAGACATAATGTGTGTACTATAAATAAAAGGGACGACAAAAAGCAGTAAACAAGAGGAGAGGTTATGAGAAAACGTTTTAAGTATTTAACAGCTATTATTCTGTCCGCCGCGATGGTTGCAGGAACCGTGAGTCCGCTCTTCGCGGAGGAAGTCGGTGATACTGCCTCCCTGGAGGAGAGCATAAATATTTCTGAGGAGGGAGACAGCGGTGAGATTGTTGAAGGTGAGAGCGGGAATCCTGAGGTTCAGGCAGAACCTGAGGAGGCGCTTGAGACCCCGGATGGTGGTCTGGAAGCAGATAACGGAGCATCCGATGAAGTTTCTGATAATGTAGCGGAGGATCCCGATACACCTGCGGAGCCGGGAGATACTGCAGAGCTTTCCGAGGCCGATGATGCGGATGCTGATGCCGGGCTGGATGAAAAGGTATGGGTTCCGGGACACTGGGAGGAGAATTATGAATATGTTTACGACGGAACTCTCCATAAGCCCGGAGATTATAATATCTATGATAACTTCGGTGCCGGAAGGGTAACTAAGGAATATGCAGATGAAAAAACCAAAGAATTATATGGAAAAAAGGAATATGAGATAAACCAGGAGAAAAGAAGTGTTTCATTTGATGCTATCAAAACCGTAAGTGAGAATTATACCTACAAGTTCAAGCCTGCGAGTGGGGAAAGTGAAAAAAGGCTTGAAATAAATGTAAGAGTAACAAAGAGAGAGGTAACCATCCGAAGTGCCACATATGCAAAGGCCTATGACGGAAAGCCTCTTTCACAGAATTCCGCACCGGAGCCGAAGGAACCGGAAATAGTAAAGGGCTCCATGGCGGGAAGCGAAAAGTTTGTTTACGTGTTCAGCGGCATAAATCCGGGAAGTCCGGATAAGGAAACCTCGGTTCCGAATACCTTTATAGCTTCATCAAACGGTGACGCCATAGTTGACAACTATAAGACCAGCTATGAATACGGGCACCTGATAGTAAGCCCCTCGAGAAACGGGGCGAACTCCCTTCCGGCTCCCACCGGAGTGAAGGCAGTGATAGACAATAAGGGAAGGGTAAAGCTCACCTGGAAGAGGGTAAAGTCCTACAAGAGTACCGGAAGAAGAGGCGGAAAGACAAGCTACAAGATCTGGAGATATAACGGTGACGATACCTGGAGCGTTCTAAGCGAGGCTGTAAGGAAAAAGTCATATATCGATTCCGCAGCCGGGGACAATGAAAGGCTTATTTATAAGATCGTTGCCTGCGGCTACGACTCCGCAGGGGTTATGGGTGAGAGTGAGAGCCCGGCCTATGTAAGGGTCACACCGAAAATTGTCGGAGCTTCACCCTATGACGGAGTGAAGGCAGTGAATGTGACCTTTATGGGTCTCGGAACAGACAGGGATGAGTATGCCCTTGAGCACTGGAATAAGAAGAGCAAGGGTGTAAGGGACGAGATCAATGTAAATAAATACAATTCCTCTTTCGGAAAATACGAGGGGAAGAGCCGTACCATCAGCACAAACTGCTACACGGACTTCGGAGGACCGAATGTTCAGGTGTCGGTAAACAAGGCTACGATAAGGTACAGGGTAAAGGCAAAGGAAGGTACGGTATACGATTACGGAAATAAGGTGCCGGTGCCTGAAACAAAGTGGTCAAAGGTGCAGAGCGTAAAAATGATCTCCACAGCACCTGTGCTTCGCGGAGAAAGGAAGACAAAGAACTCTTTTGAACTTAAATGGAATAAGATAAACAAGGCAAATGCATATCTTCTGGAATGGAGCAAGTCACCCGACTTTTCATCATTTTACGGTGACGCACCGCTCTACTGCAGCAAGGATACGAAATCCTCATATTATAATTCCAGGTCATATACCGTTGACGGAGTGGAATTCGGCGTGCCTTACTACTGCAGAGTTACGGCTTTCAAAAAGAGAAAGGGAGAGGCAGGCTACGGAACGGCTCTCGGAACCTCTGCCGTCCTTGTAGAGTACGGAAGACAGGAAGCAGTAAAGGACCTGAGCGCTGAGTATTACGAGGACGGAAACCATAGATGTGATGCCAAGCTCACCTGGAAGGATGACGTGGATAATGTAAGAGGCTACTACGTACAGAGGTGGAGCTATGCGTATAATGAATCCACAAAGGCCTATGACAAGGAAACAGGGCACGAGGTTCTGAATGATTACAAGATCATATCAAGTAATTACGTTAAAAAGAACGGATCCGAAGTAAGATATGTCAACCAGAACGGCGAAAAGATCAATAACGGAGAACTGATTAAGTACAGGGTTCAGTCGGTTATCTATTACGGAGCAGGCGCCGGTGAGAATCATGACGGATACGTATTCGGTGAACCTTCAGACTTTTACTATATGAATCCTTCAGGCATAAATTACGGTAAGAAGAAGTATACCGTGAAGACCGGCGGGAATCTCACTCCCAAGATAAACTTCAAGCCGAAGAAGAAGCCCTTAAAGGCAGATGGTCTGACCCAGTCCGAATTCAAGAATGTCTTCTATATGAATGACAAGCTGGAATTCACCATGGAAAGTGACAGCTATACTGCTGATGAGATCAAGAAGTACGTGACCGTGGGAACCTCTTCAGGAAAGCTTAGGGGTATAAAGGGTCACAAGGCGAAGGATATAAGGGTCAAGGCTACATCACCCAATGACCCGTCAAATGTATTTGCAACAGCTATTGTCTGTGTCGGAGGTGCAGGTGCGACCTCAGATGCGCCTACGGAAAAATCCACCACGGATCTCACAGTATGCATAGATCCGGGACATGGCGGCAAGGATGACGGTGCGACAGGAAACGGCATCACCGAGAAAAAAATGAATCTGACCATCGCAAAGAAGGTTGGATCCTATCTTGAAAAGAAGGGTGCAAAGGTTTATTATACGAGGACGGATGATACCTATGTATCCCTGACGGACAGAACGGATATAGCGGATGACAAGGACTGCAATCTCTTTATCAGTATCCACTGTAACTCTTCTGAAAGCTCAGGTTCTAACGGAACAGAGGTTTATTATTCGGTAAAGAGTAAATACGCGAAGCACAAGCTTGCGGACGAGATAAGCTCAGCTGTTTCAAAGGCTCTCGGAACCACGAACATAGGTTCAAAGACCCGTTCAGGAAACGACGGTGACTATTACTCGGTAATAAGGACCTCCGCTGCTAAGGGAATACCGGGACTGATCGTAGAGCACGCCTTCCTGTCGAATTCCTCGGATGCCGAGAAGCTTAAGAATGACAGCCTGCTCGACGATATGGCCAAGGCCGAAGCGGAAGCTATATTCAAATTCTGGAACAAGTAATTAGCCGAAGCTTTTGATCTGCAGATCAGCTTCCGGGGTAATAGAATGTAACAGCTTATGCTTGTCATCCTGAGCAAAGCGAAGGATCTTTCCCAGGCGATGGGAAGATTCTTCGGGCTACGCCATCAGAATGACAAAGATGAAGGATGCTTCTGTTCTTTTCAAGCGGGGACTATCCCATAGAGTAAGAGACGTATGTATAAGAGTAAATTAAGGTTTTTATTATTATTGGCAGCCGTGGCGGTACTATTTACCGCCTGCGGCAAAAAAAATGAAAGAACAGCGAAAAGCGGAAGCTCTTCTGAAACAGCTGCAGAAAGCAGCAAAGAAAGCGATGAAGAAGAGTATGAAGAGCCCGAGATAGAAGAGATAGACCAGGACAGCGCCGATAAATATTTAAGCGAAAAACTGGATCAGCTTGACTGCAGGGCGGTTTTCAGCGAATATACAGAGGTGGACGGGGTTGACGTTTACCTCTATTCTGTAGTAAATAAAAAGGAAGAGGAGCTCGACCAGATGCTTGCTGTCAATGCCGTATCGGGCGAGGTGATGGTCTACGACTATGATAAGGACAAGCTCCTGCCCTTTGACAGATTTGAGTACTATGTGGATGACGGACAAAGTGAAGTCAGCTGGGACTCAAAGTACTATCTGGATCCGAGGACAGTGGAGCTCTTACCTGCGGACGATAACAGCTTTGAATTCACCATAAAAAAGAACGGTGACAGTAAGATCGAGCTGGAAGGCGTCGCTTCGGTTGACGGAAGCAAAAAGAACGAAGCAGTCTACGAAGACGAAAAAGTATCTCTGACCTTTGTAAATAAGGGTGACACGCTTGAGATCAGAGATAACGGCAATATCAGCGGAATTGCCGGGATTTACAGCAGACAGGAGAAATAAGGTTTATATGAAGATATTAAAGAAGATACTGGCGGTTGTACTCACGGCTGCAGTCCTTACGGGGGCATCAAATGCAGCCGGACTTAATATGGAAACAGCCAAGGCGGCTCCCTCGGGCTTAAAGGGTGTCTGGTTTTCCTTCCTTGACTGGCAGATGTATTTAAAAGGCAAGGATCAGGGCAGCTTTGATTCCGCCTTTTCATCGGTTTGCGATACCACGCTTTCGCATGGCTTAAACACGATATTTGTCCACGTAAGGAGCCATAATGATGCGGTGTATCCTTCTCAGATCTACCCCTGGAGCAGCCAGATGCTGAACGGATCCGATCCGGGCTACGATCCCTTAAAGGATATGGTGGATATAGCACATTCAAAGGGACTAAGCATCCATGCCTGGATAAATCCCTACGGCTTCAGGAACGGCGCGATATCTGCAAATCCCCAGCTTTCCAATACGGCAAACGTAGTCGCGGGAGTGCAGGAGATCGTTTCGAATTATGCGGTTGACGGGATACATTTTGATGACTACTTCCCTCCCATCGGAAAGGGAGAGGTTAATTCAATGGTGAGCCAGGTTCATGGCGTATGTGCGGGAGCAGGAAAGCTTTTCGGCATTTCACCCCAGGGAAACTTAAGTAATCTCCGCGCATCCTCGGCAGATGTGGATACCTGGCTTTCAAGCGGAGGATATGTGGATTATCTGGTGCCTCAGATTTACTGGTCGGATAACTACGGCGCAGGCGGGAATGTTACCATGTTCTCGGATCGTGTGGCCAAATTTAAGTCAATAGATTCAGCAGGGGTTACTCTTTATGTCGGGCTTGCAGCATACAAGGCGGGGCAGCCTGTGGGCGGAGATCCGGGATGGAGCTCCTCATCCACAAATCTTGCAGGTCAGATAGACAAGGCTTATTCAAACGGCTACAGCGGTTATGTACTGTACCGTTACAGCACCTTATTAAGCGGCGCTGCCCAGGCTGAGCTCAGTGCACTTCAGGCAAAAGGATAAAGACAGATCATGAAAAAAGCCATAGTACTTCTTCCGCTCAGTGAAGAAGAAAAACAGGAATACGAAGCCTTAAAGGGATATGATTTTATCTTTACGGAGGCTGATAAACTGACTGCGGAGGAATTCCAGTCGGCATCACTTATCATAGGAAAGCTGAGTCCGGGACAACTTAAGATACTGTCTTCAAATCAGAATGATGAGGTGAGGGAAATACAGGGGGATCCCGGAGTTGCAAGGATCTTAAATAAGCCTCTTATCCTTGCGTCAGCGTCACCAAGAAGAAGGGAGCTATTAAAAAAGGCGGATATACCCTTCACCGTGATGCCTGCTGATATCGAGGAAGTTATCGTAGCGGGAGAGCCTGCGGATGTGGCGGAGGAGATATCCTCATACAAGGCTGAATACGTGGCGGAAAAGCTCATTAAGGAAAAGAAGCAGGATTCCTTTGTGATCCTTTCTGCGGATACCATAGTTACCGTGGATGGGAAGGTCCTCGGAAAGCCCAGGGATGAGGAAGAGGCCTTCAAGGTATTAAAGGAGCTCCAGGGACGGGAGCATGAGGTATATACCGGGGTCACGATTGCAGTTAAGCATCCCGGGAAGAATGTGCACTATAAGCAGTTCCATGAAAAGACCAGAGTAAAGATCTATCCCGTCAGCGACGAACAGATAAGGGATTATATCTCTACAGGTGAGCCGCTTGATAAGGCAGGCTCATACGCTATACAGGGATCATTCGCAAAGTATATAAAAAGCATAAAGGGAGATTACAGCAATGTTGTGGGTCTTCCTGTGGGCAGAGTGTTTAAGGAGCTTAGGCAGTTCCTGAGAAAGTAATGATTTTTAATTCAGTTTCCTTTGCGGTCTTTTTTCCGATCGCTGTACTGATATATTTCATATTGCCTGCGAAGACAGGCAAGGCTAGAAGGATATGGCTGCTGTTATGCAGCTATTATTTCTATATGACCCAGGGAGCAGGTTATGTGCTGCTCCTTCTTCTTGCAACTCTGATCACCTATACTGCTGCTTTTTGGGTTTATAAGAATCGTTTTTTTCTGACACTTTCCTTTGTTCTGGAGCTTTCACTCCTGTTCTTTTTTAAATATTTCAATTTCTTCTGTGATTCCTTTGGGATAAAGACCGGGATAGATATACTGCTTCCGGTGGGAATATCCTTTTATATCTTTAAGTCCCTGTCCTACATTGCGGATGTGTTCAGGGGAGAATGTAAGCCGGAGAGGGATTTTGTCAAATATGCGCTCTTCGTTTCATTTTTCCCGGAGCTTCTGGCGGGACCCATAAGCCGCGCGCCCTCTGTGCTGCCCCAGTTTGATGAAGAGCATACATTTGAGTACGAACGGGTGCGCCACGGTCTTTTAAGGATGCTTTGGGGATACTTTGTGAAGCTTGTCATAGCATCCCGGCTGTCCATTATGGTCGATCTTGTTTTTTCGAACGTGGATTACGCTGACGGGCTGGAACTCCTTGTTGCCGCCCTTTCCTTTTCGGTACAGATCTACTGTGATTTCATGAGTTATTCTGAGATAGCTTTGGGCGCGGGAGAGATATTCGGGATAAGGCTTCATGAGAATTTCCGCCAGCCCTTTCTCGCAATAAGCCTGTCAGACGCCTGGAGACGGTGGCATATGTCACTTATGCACTGGTTTAAGGACTATCTGTATATACCCCTTGGCGGCAGCAGGAAGGGGAAGCTGCGTAAATATCTGAATATACTTATAGTATTTACGCTGTCGGGATTATGGCATGGTGCGGCCTTTACCTATATCGTATGGGGATTTCTGTCCGGCCTTCTGCAGGTGATGGGTGAGATCACCTATGACCTGAGGAGCAGGCTTTTAAGCGCTTTTCCCGTAAAGAATGTTTTTACCGCGAAGGTACATTCATATTATATGAGGATCATGACATACCTGCTTTTCAGCTTCACAGCGGTCTTCTTCAGATCGGAAAGCGTGCCGAAGGCAGTGAAGATCATTGAGAAGATTTTTACGGACATCAATATTTCCGTGATACAGAGCTTTGATATAACGTCTCTGGGGCTTGGAACCTTTAATCTCTGTATCGCTTTTGCGATGGTCATCCTGCTTTTTATTACCGACATAATAAAGGAGAAAAAGGGGGATATCTACAGCCTGATCTGCGGTTCTGCCTGGTATATCCGCTGGGCGGTATATTTCTTCCTTACTCTGTCCATAATATTCAGTGCAAATATAGGAGCCGCGAAGTTTATTTATTTTGAGTTCTGATGAGTACATTTATTAAGCTTCTGAAAAAGTTCATACTGCTTGCCATACCCCTTGTGATGGTCTGTATCTATACCTTCCTTAATCCCATGGGTTATATGTCGGTGGAGTATCCTATGTGGATAGAGGAAAGGGATATGGTTCATAAGAGTTCCGGAAGCAGCGACCCGGGGACGATAGTAATAGGGGACTCCAGGGCAAAGTCCGGGATCATACCGGGTGAGATCAAAGAGGGCGGAGAAATATATAATATCGCTATCGGTGGCTCCACCGGGATAGAGATGTATTTTGCTTTAAGGAATTATCTTAAGAATCATAAGGCTCCCGAGAGGGCACTTGTGATCTTCGCACCCTTTCATTTTACGGAAATGGACAACTGGGATCAGACGCTTTATTATAACTATCTGACAGCCGCTGAGGTTATGGAGGTAAAGAGGGATGCGCTGAAATACGGGACCGGGAAGGTGAATTATAACGGCTCCCTTGCAGATCTTCTGTCCTTTGCCCTCCGCCTTCCCAATAAGTATATGGATGCTCTCATCACCTCACGTTTCAACGGGAACAGGGAGGCAAACCTTAAAAAGTATGCTGCTGTCCGAAGTGAATACGGTTATACGGGATTCGGAGAGGAAGATTATAATGACGGGCTGAGCTACGAAACACATAAGGAGGACTTTGAGCTTAATCTTCTGGTGGATGAGTATTATCTTAAGCTCCTCGATCTTCTTAAAGAGGCGGGTACGGAGGTGATAATCGAGCAGGCCCCCTTAAATACAGCTTCACATAAAGCAATTAAAGATGAGTATTTTGAAGCTTATGATAAATATATGGAAGGAATCTCTGAAAGCTATCCTTCATTCTCCGTAGTCATCGGGGTTCCGGAATATGATAACTCCTACTTCGGTGACAATAACCACCTGAACCGGCGGGGAGCCGAGAGATTCAGCAGGGAGATAAAGGAGAGATGGTTTGGGGAATGACATCTTGAACAGATGTGATATACTGTCAGATGGACTAAAGCTCCTTCGCTTCACTCAGGAGGACCGCAATATAAGTAATAGAGGTAAATATGTCAGATAAGAGAGTCAGAAACGAGTTATTTGAATGGGTGCTTACCATAGCCGCAGCTGTTATGGTCGCGCTTTTTATCAACAATTTCATTATAGTGAATGCCACAGTGCCAACCTCCTCTATGGAGAAAACGATCATGACGAATGACCGGGTGATAGGACTCAGGTTTGCCTACCATAGCTCCGAGCCGGAAAGGGGGGATATCATAATATTCCGCTTCCCGGATGATGAGGACATACTGTATATAAAGAGGATAATCGGTATGCCGGGGGACACGGTGGAGATCCATGACGGCGGTGTCTATATTGACGGGTCACTTCTTGACGAGCCCTATCTCAAGGTCACTACAGAAGGAGAATTCGGTCCCTATACGGTTCCGGAAGGGCACTACTTTATGATGGGTGACAACAGGAATAATTCCGCCGATTCAAGGTTCTGGGACAATACCTTCCTTGAAAGGGAGAAGATAGTTGGGAAGGCGGTACTTCGGTACTGGCCGTCGATAAAGAAGCTGAATTAGGAGAAGAATATGTTATCAAAAAAGATGCAGGCTCTGGTAAGCAATAATTCCGTTATCCGCATGATGTTTGAAGAGGGCCGTAATATGGCGAAACAGTACGGGGAGGAAAATGTCTATGATTTTTCCCTCGGAAATCCAAATGTTCCCGCTCCTGACAAGGTGCGTGATGTGGCTGTCGCCTTATTAAAGGATGAAGATCCGCTCATTCTTCACGGGTATATGAATAATGCAGGTTATCCCGATGTAAGGAAAAAGGTGGCGGATAATCTGAATATGAGGTTTGGGACTTCGTTTAACGAGAATAACATAATGATGACCGTGGGGGCTGCAGCGGGACTTAATTGCGCCCTGAAGGCCATAATAGATCCCGGGGATGAGGTTCTTACCTTTGCACCTTATTTTGTGGAATACAAAAACTATGTGGCAAATTATGACGGGGTGCTGAATACGGTTCTTACCGATCACGAAACCTTCCAGCCGGATCTTAATGCTCTTTCCAAAGCCGTGGGTGAGAGGACAAAGGCCCTTATCATCAATTCTCCGAATAATCCTTCGGGAGTTATCTATTCAGAGGAAACCATAAGGGGCATAGCGGAGATACTTGAAAGTAAGCAGAAGGAGTACGGCCACGATATCTTTATTATTTCCGATGAGCCGTACAGGGAGCTTGTATATTCGGATACACCCGTTCCCTATGTAACAAAGTATTATGACAATACAATGGTCTGCTATTCCTTCTCAAAGACGCTTTCCCTCCCGGGAGAACGTATAGGATATCTGGTTATTCCGGATGAAGCGGCAGATCACGAGGATCTTTTTGCGGCAGTGACCATAGCAAACCGTGTTATGGGCTGTGTGAACGCTCCTTCACTTTTCCAGAAGGTCGTGGCGGAGTGCCTGGATGCAAAGGCCGACACGGACTTTTATAAAAAGAACCGGGATACGATCTATGAAGCGCTTATTTCATACGGTTTTAAGTGTGTGAAGCCGGAGGGAGCTTTTTACCTCTTTATCGAAACTCCGGTAGATGACAGGGAGTTTGTAAATGAGGCCAAGAAGGAGCATATACTTGTGGTGCCGGGAACTTCCTTTGCCCTGGGGGGCTTTGTGAGGCTTTCATACTGTGTTTCGTATGACACCATCGTTAATTCCCTTCCGGGCTTTAAGAGACTGGCGGAGCATTATGGGTTACGAGGATAATGTAAGAAGGGTAGTCCCTTATACCCCCGGAGAGCAGCCGGGAGGAAGGGTCATAAAGCTTAATACCAATGAATGTCCATATCCCCCTTCTCCCAAGGTAAGGGAGGCGATCAGGGATATTGATACGGATAACCTCAGAAAGTACCCCGATCCCTTATGCCTTAGCCTGGTATCTGCGATCGCAGAGTATTACGGACTGAAGGATGAAAATGTGTTTACGGGCGTAGGGTCGGATGATGTGCTCTCAATGTGCTTTCTTACCTTTTTTAACGGAAGTGACCCCATTCTTTTCCCGAATATCACTTATTCCTTCTATGACGTATGGGCCTCTGTCTACGGAATACCTTTTAAGACCGTACCCCTAAGGAATGATTTTACACTGGACCCTAAGCTCTACAGACAGAAGAACGGAGGGATAATCATCGCTAATCCCAATGCTCCCACCGGTATCGCGGCTGACCTTGCTATCATAGAAGAGATAGTTTCATCAAATCCCGAAGTAATGGTGATAGTGGATGAAGCGTATATAGATTTCGGAGGAAAAACGGCACTGCCTCTCCTTAAGGATCACGAGAATCTGCTGATAGTACGTACCCTGAGTAAATCCAGGGCTCTGGCGGGACTTAGGATCGGCTATGCCTTCGGGCAGAAAAAGGCGATAAAGTATTTAAATGATGTGAAATTTTCCGTAAATTCCTATACCTTGAATACGCCCTCTCTTCTCGCCGGAAAGGCAGCGATCGAGGATGATCTTTATTTCAGGGAAATAAGGGACAGGGTCATTTCCACCAGGGAATGGGTGAAGAAGGAATTGAGAGAGCTTGATTTTTCATTCGGCGATTCCTGCACCAATTTTATCTTTGCTTCCCATAAAGGGACCCGTGACGGAGAAACGGAAGAAGGTTTCGCAAAAAGGATATTTGCCTCCCTTAAGGAAAGGGGCATTTATGTGAGGTATTTTGATAAGCCCCTTATAGACGGGTATCTTCGTATCTCTATAGGAACGGATGAGGAGATGCGGGAGTTTATAAAGGTGCTGAGGGAGATTATGTGAAAGATTCTTCGGGCTGTGCCCTCAGAATGACAAACAAAGATTCTTCGGGCTGTGCCCTCAGAATGACAAACAAAGATTTTTCGGGCTGTGCCCTCAGAATGACAAGCAAAGATTCTTCGGGCTGTGTCCTCAGAATGACAAGCAAAGATTCTTCGGGCTGTGCCCTCAGAATGACAAACAAAGATTCTTCGGGCTTCGCCCTCAGAATGACAAGATTTAGAAAGGATCTCAATGAACGGAGATAAGGAAAACATTAAAAATATCAATATTTCCGAAATATTCGGAGAGGATGTATTCAGCGACAATGTGATGCAGGAAAGGCTTCCGAAGAAGGTTTATAAGGAGCTTCGGAAGACCATAGACGAGGGTAAGGACTTAGACCCCATGACTGCCGAGGTGGTGGCAAATGCCATGAGGGACTGGGCTATAGAAAAGGGGGCGACCCACTATACCCACTGGTTCCAGCCACTGACCGGGATCACTGCTGAAAAGCATGATTCCTTTATTGCTCCCGGAGGTAACGGCGGAGCTGTGGTGGAATTTTCCGGTAAGGAGCTTATCAAAAGTGAGCCGGACGCATCATCCTTCCCCTCCGGCGGTATACGTTCCACCTTCGAAGCGAGGGGTTATACGGCCTGGGACTGTACCAGCCCCGCGTTTGTAAGGCATGACGCAGCGGGAGCCATACTCTGTATACCTACAGCCTTCTGTTCCTACAGCGGCGAGTCCCTTGATATGAAGACACCGCTTTTACGTTCCATTGAGGCTCTTAATAACGAGGCTCTGAGGCTCATCCGGCTTTTCGGAAATAAGACCTCGAAAAGGGTGAGACCGTCCGTCGGTGCGGAGCAGGAATACTTCCTTGTTGACAGGGACAAATTCCTGAAACGTAAGGATCTTATCTACACCGGACATACCCTATTCGGGGCCATGCCGCCGAAAGGACAGGAGCTTGACGACCAGTATTTCGGCGCAATAAGAGAGAGAGTTGCCGAATTTATGAAGACCATAAATGTGGAGCTCTGGAAGCTTGGAGTCACCGCAAAGACCCAGCATAATGAGGCTGCTCCGGGGCAGCATGAGCTTGCTCCTATATACAATGACTGCAATGTGGCTGTGGATCATAACCAGCTTGTTATGGAGGTTATGAAAAAGGTGGCCGAGAGACAGGGGATGATGTGCCTTCTCCACGAGAAGCCCTTTATGGGAGTCAACGGGTCCGGTAAGCATGACAACTGGTCTCTTATAACCGATGACGGCATAAATCTGCTGGATCCCGGAAAGACCCCCCATGATAATGTGCAGTTCCTGCTTATCCTGACCTGTCTATTAAAGGCCGTGGATACCCATGCGGGGCTCTTACGTGAGTCGGCGGCTACTCTTGGAAATGACTACAGACTCGGAGGGAGTGAAGCGCCTCCTGCCATAGTTTCCGTATTCCTCGGAGAACAGCTTCAGGATGTCATTACCCAGCTTATTTCCACGGGAATGGCTACAAGCTCACTTAAACGGGAAAAGCTGGAGACCGGGGTGAGAACTCTTCCTTCCATTACAAAGGACGCTACCGACAGGAACAGGACTTCACCCTTTGCTTTCACCGGGAATAAGTTTGAATTTCGTATGGTCGGCTCCAGTGCCAGCATAGCAGAGCCGAATATAGTATTAAATTCCATCGCTGCGGAAGCCTTTGCGGAGGCCTCGGATTTCCTCGAGAGCTGCGCTGATTTTGAGATAGGGGTCCATGACCTTATAAAGAAATATGCGACAGAGCATCAGAGGATAATATTTAACGGAAACGGCTATTCGGAGGAGTGGATAGAGGAAGCCAAAAGACGGGGACTCCCGAATCTTCCCACGGTTCCCGATGCCATACCGGCCCTTTCAAGCGACAGCTCAGTCCGTCTATTCGGAAGGTTCGGGATCTTCACAAAGGCCGAGCTTATCAGCCGAGAGGAGATCAAATACGAGGAATATGCAAAGGAAGTAAATATTGAGGCCCGTACCATGATAGATATGGCGTCCAAATCCATAATCCCCGCCTGCATGAAGTATGCAAGGGATCTTTCCGAGACCGTTACGGCGGTGAAGAATGCCGGCTACGGAAGCCGTGCCGCTCAGGAGAATCTGCGCAAGGTTACGGCTCTGACGGACGAAGCATACTCCGCATTGGAGAAGCTTATTTCGGATGACGAAAAGTCGCTTGATATGCCCGATGGAAGAGAAAGGGCCTTATTCTGCAGAGATACCGTAAAGGCGGATATGGAAAGCTTAAGGGCTCCTATCGACAAACTGGAAATGATGGTCGGTAAGGACTACTGGCCGATGCCAAGCTACGGCGATCTATTATTTGAGGTGTGAAATGGTTACAGAGAATAAAAATAGAGTTCTGACATTTGCTGTTTTTTTGATGGTCATCATTGCGCTCTTTTTCTGCTTCGGCAGGGTGGCTTACGGGGCGGAAAAGCAGATGGTCACCAGCGGAAGCAATGTGAGGTTCCGTTCGGACCCCTCTCTTGACGGAAACATCATCATTAACCTGCCTGCAGGGACCCTGCTTACGGAAACCGGAAGGAGCGGGGAATGGGCCAGCGTAAACTATAACGGTCAGAGCGGCTATGTAAATACACAGTTTATAAAGGAGGCTCCGGCAGGAGGGAGTGAAGGTACGACTGCCGCTGCGCCGGATACAGTCCCGGCGGCTGCTTTTTCTGCAACCGGAGGACATATAGTGTGTATAGATCCGGGACATCAGGGAAAGGGTGACAATACAAAGGAACCAAACGGTCCCGGTTCACCGGTTATGAAGGCAAGGGTTGCCGGTGGAACACATGGAACGACCTCAGGACTTAAGGAGTACGAGCTTACACTGGCTGTGGGGCAGCTTTTGAAAAACGAGCTTATCTCCAGAGGCTATACCGTTTATATGACCCGCGAAAGCCACGACGTCAATATCAGTAATATGGAAAGAGCACAGTATGCATCCAGGGTGGGAGCTGAGGTGAGTGTACGTCTTCACGCGAACGGTGCTTCAAATTCCGGTACAAACGGGGCCCTTGCACTGGCGCCTTCGGCTTCGAATCCCTATGTGGCAAATCTGGCCGCACCGAGCCAGAACCTTTCTTCAAAGGTGCTCTCCGGCTACTGTGCAGCAACGGGCTTTGCAAATAAGGGTGTGCAGGCTAACGATACCATGACCGGGATAAACTGGTGCACAATGCCGGTGACCATAATCGAAATGGGCTTTATGACCAATCCGGGTGATGACGCAAATATGGCAAATCCCGCCTTCCAGGCGAAAATGGCAAAGGGGATCGCAGACGGTATAGACGCGTATTTCGCGAAATAATAAGGTTTATGTTAACCTCTCACAAATCTTTGTTTTCATTTTTGTGCAATATTAAGGCTTCACATTTTGGGTTTTCTCATATATAGTGTTACCAGATATGGTAGCCGAGAGAAAACCGGGCACAATATTTAGTATTGAGAGCCGGGCGTTAGGGCGTCCGGCTTTATTGCGCGATAAATATCCGGATATCCGTATCGGTCAATATGGTCCTTTTGGGAGAGAGGGGCAGCATCAGGGAGGATTTATCGTGAATATTATCAAACGAAACGGCAAGGAAGTAGAGTACGACGGCGAGAAGATAATCGCAGCCGTAGACAAGGCAAATGCCCAGGTAGGAGACAATTTCAAGCTTCTTGATTCCCAGGTGAGGGTTGTAGAGGAAAAGGTCAGAAGGAAGCTGAAAAGTCTGGACCATGAGGCGGGTGTGGAAGAAATACAGGATTACGTGATCCAGGCCATACAGGAAGAGGGAGCTTTCAGGGTCGCAACCATCTACACCGTATACCGCTATAAGAGAGAGCTTGTCAGAAAGAGCAATACCACAGATGACAAGATCCTTACTCTTGTAGAGTATGAAAATGAGGATGTGAAGGAGGAAAATTCCAACAAGAATCCCATGGTGGTCTCGGTACAGAGAGACTATGTGGCAGGAGAGGTGAGCCGGGATCTTACAAACAGGATACTCCTTCCCCAGGAGGTTGTGGAGGCTCACAGACAGGGCATCATCCATTTCCACGACTCGGATTATTTCGTACAGCATATGTATAACTGCTGTCTTGTGAATCTTGAGGATATGCTGCAGAACGGTACCGTGATCAGCGATACTATGATAGAGAAGCCGAAAAGCTTTTCCACAGCCTGTAATATTGCGACACAGTGTATAGCCCAGATCGCAAGCTCACAGTACGGGGGACAGAGCATAACCCTGTCACACCTCGCTCCTTTTGTGGATGTGACGAGAAGGAAGTTCAGGAAGGAAGTCCTTTCGGAGTTTGAGGCAGCGGGCATAGAGGCTTCAGAGGAGGAGATAAATGCCGTTGCGGAGCGGCGCACCGTTGAAGAGATAAGGCACGGAGTCCAGACCATACAGTATCAGGTAACCACTCTTATGACCACCAACGGGCAGGCACCCTTCATCACGGTCTATATGTATCTGGACGAGGTGCCTGAGGGACAGACCCGGAATGATCTGGCCATCATCATTGAAGAGATGCTGAAGCAGAGGATCCTGGGTGTGAAGAATGAAAAGGGAGTTTACATAACTCCTGCATTCCCGAAGCTCATTTATGTGCTGGATGAGGATAACGTTACAGAGGATTCCAAATACTGGTATCTTACAAGGCTTGCCGCACAGTGCACGGCGAAACGTATGGTTCCCGATTATATTTCCGCGAAGAAGATGAGGGAGTATAAGGGCGGCGACGTATACCCCTGTATGGGATGCAGAAGCTTCCTTACCCCAGACCGCTTCAGTCCTGAGGGACAGAAGCACAGGTATTACGGAAGATTCAATCAGGGCGTTGTGACCATCAACCTTGTGGATGTTGCCTGCAGCTCCTACCGTGATATGGATAAGTTCTGGCAGATACTGGACGAGAGGCTGGAGCTCTGTCACAAGGCTCTCCGCTGCAGACACGAGAGGCTTCTCGGAACGATAAGCGACGTGGCTCCCATACTCTGGCAGTACGGCGCAATCGCAAGGCTTGCCAAGGGCGAAAAGATCGACAAGCTCCTTTACGGAGGTTATTCCACCATATCCCTTGGATATGCAGGGATCTATGAGATGTGCAAGTATATGACCGGAAGATCCCATACGGATCCGGAAGCCAAGCCCTTCGCGCTGAAGGTTATGCAGAGACTGAATGACAAGTGTGCAGAGTGGAAGGCTGCGGAAAATATAGATTATTCCGTATACGGCACACCGCTTGAGTCCACTACCTATAAGTTTGCCACCTGTCTGCAGAAGAGGTTCGGGCGGATCAAGGACGTTACGGATCATAACTATATCACAAACAGCTACCATGTCAGCGTGCGTGAAAAGATAGATGCGTTTACCAAGCTTAAGTTCGAGGCGGATTTCCAGAAGCTGTCTCCGGGAGGAGCCATAAGCTACGTGGAGGTTCCCAATATGACCGACAATATAGATGCGGTCCTTTCGGTAATGAAGTTTATCTATGACAATATCATGTACGCGGAACTGAATACCAAGAGCGATTTTTGCCAGGTGTGCGGTTATGACGGAGAGATAAATATCGTTACCGACGCCCACGGTAAGCTTATTTGGGAATGTCCCAACTGCGGTAACCGTGATCAGGCAAAGATGAATGTGGCAAGGCGTACCTGCGGATATATCGGAACAAATTTTTGGAATCAGGGCAGAACCCAGGAAATACGTGAGAGGGTGCTGCATCTGTAAGCTGCAGAAAGTTCGGACACGCTTTGACACACCATCTGCGGCAGTGCCCCGCAAGGAATGAACAGTTGCCCCGGGAGAATATGAAGCTGGGAAAAGGAACCTTTGAGCGGTTCCTTTTTCTGTTTTAAAATGGTATTATGATAGCAGGGTAAAAAGTCTGAACTCATTTTGTGCCTGCAGAAAATGGGTGAGTGGCTTAGAGACCCGCCCCCGCATTGAGTACGAAGCGGGGCGCCGGATAGTGGGTTTTGACTGGAACATCGTATTATTCTATGGATCATTTTCAGAATGAAGAAATAAACAGAGCCAGATCCTGGTTTGTGGAGAGGATGGAAAATCCTTTCATAATCGCCGATGCGTCCTTACGCTTCATCGATGCAAATGCAGCGGCGAAAAAGCTTTTCCCGAAGCTTAGGGAGCTTATGAAGGAGGATCCCATCCCCGATGAGATACGGTTAATGTTTACTGACAATCAGGAGCGTACAACGGTCGGAAACCGTATTTTCAAAAAAACCGTGGAGGAAAGATGGGGAGATGAGAGCTACAGCTGTCTTTTCCTTGTGGACAGGACTGATGAAGAGGAGCTCTTAAACAGCCTCGATAAGGCAAGGGATGCTGCAGAAGAAACAAATATGACCCACTCTGTTTTTCTTTCCAATATGTCCCACGAGATCCGTACACCCATGAATGCCATTGTCGGGATGTCCGACATTCTTCTGAGAGAAAACCTTCCTCCCCATACAAAGGGGTATCTGAATAATATAAAGGGTTCTGTGGGGACCCTGCTTTCTATAATAAATGACGTTCTTGATATTTCAAAGATAGAGGACGGGAGCTTAAGGATCATTGAAGAGGAATATGAACCCATGTCCTTCCTTAATGATCTTTCAATGATCTTTCTAAACCGTATAGGGAATAAGCCGGTTGAGCTTCTCTATATGATAGATCCGGCGCTGCCTTCAAAGCTCTACGGGGATGCGAGGCGTATACAGCAGATAATAATAAATATGCTGAATAATGCCGTCGAGTACACCGACAGCGGATATATCTGCCTTTCCATGACCGTGGAGGAAAAGGAGGATGACTACTGTCTTATCTCCATATCAATTTCCGACAGCGGACAGGGAATACGGGAAGAGGACAGAGGTGATCTTTTCAGCCCGTTGCAGAAAGCAAATAACAGGAAGAGAACGGAAAGAGAGGGACTGGGTCTCGGACTCTCCATCTGTAAGCAGCTTGTAAGGCTTATGGGAGGGGAAATTGGTGTGGAGAGCACCATCGGCAGCGGAAGCAGGTTCTACTTTACGCTCTCTCAGGGAGTGGCCAATAATGAGCTCGCTGCGGAGATCAAGAATAAGGATCAGGAGAGGCTTATATACTACCTTTTTGACAATAAATATCTGGAAGAGGCACTTATCCGGCTGTCAAAGGAATTCGGGATAAGGACAAGAAAATATGAGGGATCCGTTGAAGAAGGAGAGGAAAAGAAGTATCTCTTTACGGACTGCTTAAGAAGGATAGCGGCAGCGGAGACCGATGAGCTTAAGAAAAAGGATGTTGAGATCTGTGTCCTTATTAATCCTATGCTGGAGAGCCTGGAGGATAACGGCTTCAGGGCGATAAACAAGCCTCTTTACAGTCTGAATTTCTGTCAGATAATAAATGATGAGCTGAATAACAGAGACGGCAAGATCGATATGGATTTCACCGCTCCCGATGCCAGCATACTTGTGGTTGATGATAATGAAATGAATCTGCAGGTTGTAAAGGGACTTCTTGCTCCGATAAAGATGAAGATAGACACGGCGGAGAACGGCAAGGAAGGTGTGGAATGTGTTGTGAGCAACCCCTATGATCTGGTACTTATGGATCACATGATGCCGGTGATGGACGGGGTTGAGGCTCTGGAAAAGATAAGACAGGTTCAGGGCGGAAAATATGAGGATCTTCCGGTGATCGCACTTTCCGCAAATGCTACCGCGGACGCCGAGGTTCTGTTCAGAGAGAAAGGGTTTTCCGATTTTGTGGCTAAGCCAATAAAGCTTCGGGAAATCAGACGCTGCCTGTTGGAATGGCTTCCTTCAAAAAAGATACACCGGGGCAGCGTAAAGTTAAGCGATGATGAGACAGAGGCCAAAGTTGAAGAGGAAGAGGTTGATCTGCCATCTGAGATCGAGGGCCTGAATGTAGAGGATGGTATAAGCTACTGCGGATCTCCTGCGCTTTTCAGGAAGTGCATGGTCATCTTTTACAGGATAATCGACAAGAATGTTATGAGGATCACCAAGTTCCTGGAGGACGGGCTTATCCGTGACTACACGATAGAAGTCCATGCCCTGAAGAACTCCGCGAGAATGATCGGTGCCAGAGAGCTTTCCGATGATTTCAAGGAACTGGAACAGCTTGGAAATAATGACGATATCGATGCTCTTACGGAAAAGACTCCCGGTGTTCTGGAGCTTTATCAGAGCTATAAGAGGATATTAAAGCCCTTTGCGGATACAGAGAAAAGGAATTCATATACCCCGAAGCGCGAGGAAGTAGTCGAAAGCTTACAGAAGATCATAGATGCCATGGATGCCTTCGATATGGACGGTGCTGATGAAGCCATGGGGGTACTTCGGGAGTATTCGCTTCCCGGCGGGCTTGATGATAAGATACTGGAGCTTGATGCGCTTGTGTCGGATTTTGCCATGGAAGATGTGATCAGTCTTTCCGAAGAACTAATCAGGGATTGTGAGAGGGTATTTGAGGAGGACGGAAAATGACAGCTGAACGTAATGTGCTTATTGTCAGGATAATAGAGGGATATCTGGTAGGATCCCTTGAACGGAGACTCCTTGAAAAAAGGATAAAGGTAAGGAAGGTAGGAGCGGATGTTGCCGAGATAGGGCGTTTCAATGATGAAATGGATGCAATCATCGTATATGTGGGCAACAATATACACGAGAAGACCGAGGCACTGGTATATCTTAAGGATCTTGGGATAGAAAAGGGTATCCCCATCTTCCTTATAGAGGGGGATAACGGGCTTACGGATATTCTTCGTGTGCTTCCGGAAGCCGCCATCACACAGTCATTTCCACATCCCGTTGATATCAAGGAAACCACAAATGTTATCAATTCCTATCTTATTCAGAATGATAAGACAAATATGAGGAAGATACTGGTGGTTGACGACTCCGGTCCTATGCTGAGGAACTTAAGGGAATGGCTGGGAGAGAAGTATAATGTAATTCCCGCAAACTCGGGGGCAATGGCCATGAAGTATATTAGCCGTGAGCTTCCGGATCTTATCCTGCTTGACTACGAAATGCCGGTTGTGAACGGAAAACAGGTCCTTGAAATGATAAGGACCGAAATAGATTTTTCGTCTATTCCGGTCATATTCCTTACAGGCAAGAACGATAAGGAGAGCGTGGCCTCAGTAATGGGCTTAAAGCCCCAGGGTTATCTGTTAAAGACCCTGCCTCCACAGGAGATAGTCCGCAGTATCGATGACTTCTTTGTGAAGCTCGAGAATGAGGAAAAGCAGAAAAAGCTCTGGTAAACTTTTTCAACTGCTTTTACTGCTCATCACTTTCAAATTTATAACCGATACCCCAGACAGTGGATATTCTCCAGGCTTCGTGATCCTTAAGCTTTTCACGGAGCCTTTTTATATGCACGTCAACAGTCCTTGTGTCACCGATATATTCATAGCCCCAGATATGGTCAAGGAGCTGTTCTCTGGTAAAGACCTGATTCGGGGAGGAGGCAAGGAAATAGAGGAGCTCCATTTCCTTAGGCGGCATATCCAGAGGCTTTCCGCAGTAGAGAACCGAGTAATTCGTGAGGTTTATTATCAGATCCGGATATTCCACCTTTTTCACATCGGAACGGGGAGGTTCCTGCGGAGATGCCGCAGCTGCCGATGTGCGGCGGAGGACTGCTTTTGCTCTTGCTATCAGCTCCTTTGAGTCAAAGGGCTTCTCCATATAGTCATCCGCACCAAGCTCCAGACCCAGTACCTTGTCAAAAACCTCGCCCTTTGCGGAGATCATTATAATAGGGGTCTGGGATTTCATACGTATCTCACGGCATACCTGGTAGCCGTCTATCCCGGGAAGCATCAGGTCCAGAAGGATAAGGTTCGGGTTATATGCCGCGTATTCCTTCAGGGCACTCTCACCGTCATTTACGATCTTCGTGTCAAAGCACTCCTTGGTGAAATAGAGTGAGATAAGCTCGGCAATATTATTATCGTCATCCACTATTAGGACCTTTTGTTTGTCTACCATGGTGTATTCTCCTGATCAATTTTATTTAAGATTCTTCGCTTCGCTCAGAATGGAAAAACATCCAGCGGATGTTTTTCGGGCACGTTTTGATGCGCCATGCGCATCAGTGCCCCGTAAAGAAAAGATTCTTCGCTTCGCTCAGAATGACGTGACGTCATTCTAGTCATTCTTAAAGACTGCGATGGTGACTCCCGAGTCGCCTTCTCCGAATTCGCCTTCACGGAACTCCCGGACATAACGGCAGTTTTTCAGGTATGAGCGGACGGTTTCCCTTAAGATTCCGGAACCCTTTCCGTGAACGATACGAACCTGTGACAGATGCGAGACAAAGGCATCATCAAGGTAAGAAGAGAGCTCCTCCCTTGCATCATCGGAATTTTTTCCGATAAGGTTTATCTCGGGGTGTATGGTCTTCGTATGGCCAAGAGGCTTTTTCCCTGAAGAAAGGCTTCCTATCCCGTACCCCCGGCGCGCCGTGTCTTCTGAATTCAGGTCGTTTATATTTACATCATATTTTATAATACCACATTGAACGGATAAATTCCCGTTATTATCGGGAAGAGTCTGTACGGTTCCTTTTAGATTAAGGGAGATTATCCGCACATTCATTCCGATCTTTACCTGCTTTCGCCTGAGATTGCCATGGGGCTTATCCTGTTCAGGAACAGCGGAAAGAGTGGGCGAGATACCGGATGAGGACGGAAGGGTTTTATTAAGGGATTCCCGTAATGCTGCCCTGTCCTTCTCCGCAGCCTTAAGCGTATCGGAATCCGCATATTTCTGCATATTCTTTATGGCTGCATCGGCGGTCTCCTTGGCCTCCTTCAGAATGAGCCTTGCCTCCTCCTTTGCCGAGGAAAGGATCTTTTCCTTTGATTCATTCAGGCGCTGGCGCCCGGAGTCAAGCTCTGACTGGAGGCGCTCAATCTCAGCCTGGGTGTCGCTTATCTCTTTCTGCTTTTTCTCCAGAGTTACACGGTTTTCTTCGAGGCTTGCAAGTACCTTTTCGAATTTCTCATCCTCTTCGTTTACCCGTTTCTTCGCATCGTTTATTATCCTGTCGGGAAGTCCCAGTCTTTTTGATATGGCAAAGGCATTGCTTTTCCCGGGGATGCCAACGAGGATCCTGTAGGTGGGACGGAGTGACTCCACATCGAATTCGAGGCAGGCATTTTCGACCCACGCTGTGGAAAGCGCATATTCCTTAAGCTCCGGGTAATGGGTGGTTGCCATGGTCCGAATGCTTTTTTTGTGAAGGAAATCAAGGACTGCCATAGCAAGAGCGGCGCCTTCGGTGGGATCGGTTCCTGCGCAGAGTTCATCAAAGAGACAGAGACAGGTGATATTGGCATCCTTCAGTATCTCCACGATATTTGTCATATGGGATGAGAAGGTGGAAAGGGACTGTTCTATACTCTGTTCGTCACCTATATCAGCGTAGATCTCACGAAAAAATGAGAGTGCACTCCTGTCACCGGCAGGGATATGGAGCCCGGATAAACCCATAAGTTCAAGGAGCCCAACGGTCTTTAGCGATACGGTTTTTCCACCGGTATTCGGTCCGGTGACTACCAGAAGGTCAAAGCTTTCGCCAAGCTCAAGGTCAATGGGAACGACCTTATCAGCGTCGATAAGGGGATGTCTTGCAGCTCTTAAGCGTATTATTTCTCCGGTATTGAATTCGGGCCTGACAGCGTTCATATTCAGTGCCAGAGCGGCTTTTGCAAAGATAAAATCAAGCTCTGCCATTATAGTAAGGTCGGCTTCGATAATCTCCGCATTCTGTCCGGCTTCGAAGGAGAGAGCCTTTAAGATCGAATTGATCTCTTCTCGTTCCTTTAGCTCCAGCTCCTTTATCTCATTATTCATTTCCACCACGGCCTTCGGTTCGATGAAAAGGGTGGAGCCTGTGCCTGACTGGTCGTGGACGATTCCCGGAACCTGGGATTTGTACTCGCTGCGGACAGGCAGGCAGTAACGGTTATCCCTTGTCACTATCATCCTGTCCATCAGATATTCGGAGATACGGCCGCTTATCATCTTTGAAAGAGTGGAGTGGACATTGCTCCGGGTATTCTTTATTTTCCGCCGGATATCCTTTAATTCCGGACTTGCATCGTCGGATACGGTATCGGAATCAAGGATGCAGCGCCTTATCTCCTTTGCGACATAATCCAGGCTTTCAAGGCAGCTGAAGCGGTCATCGAGGGAATCCGGAACTTTGGTTTCCTCCGGATTACTGTCACCATAGGATTTTACTTCCTTTGTGACCTCCAGGAATGATGCTATATCCAGAAGCTCGTTCATGCTTAATACAGCTCCGGCAACAGCCTGCCTGAGAGATTTTCCGGTATCACGGACTCCGGAAAAGGAAGGGCTTCCGTATTTGAAAATACGTTGAAGAGCGTCGCCGGTCTCTCCCTGGGCATGCTCTATGTCCTCTATACTGCTAAAGGGCACAAGGCTTCTGCAGAGCTCTTTTCCTCTTTCGGAGGCGGCTTCGGCTTCAAGGAGAAGAAGTATCTTATCAAATTCAAGGGTATGCAGTGCTTTTTTGTTCATGTTGATCATTGTATCATATTTTGATCGTTCGGACGTTAAAAGTACAAAGGCAAATGACAGTTAAGTGTATGATCCGGGTCAGTAGACATGGTATGCTCTGGATGATAAAATGGGTTGGATATGGACGAGAATAATTCATCTGAATACCAGTTTATAAAAGAAACCATAAAAGAACGGCCGCTAAACAAAAAGAAGGTGCTGACAAGGATAATAATGATCCTTATCTGTGCTCTTCTTTTTGGTGCTGTTTCCGCAGGAGTTTTTATTCTGAGTGTACGGCAGTATCTGTCGGCAAGGGGAGACGGGATCGATCCCGTCAATATCCCAAGAGATGAGGAAATGGTCTCCGCGGATGAAGAGCCCGGGGAAGAACCCGGTGAAGAACCTGTAAAAGGGGAAGAGAGCGGCATTTCCGACAATGAAGCAGAGGAAGTGAAGGGATCTGAGGAGGCGTCCACAGAGGAAGCTGTTTCAGAAAACGAATCTGCAGACAATACTGAAAAGAAGATCGTTTCATACAATATCACCGAGCATGTTTCTCTTTCCGTGGAGGATTACAAAAGTCTGTACAGAACCCTTAAGGGAGTGGCAACGGAGGTGGGAAGGTCGGTGGTCTCGGTCACAACCGTTGTAAACGATACGGACTGGTTTGAAAATTCCTATGAGGATTCGAATACGGTATCCGGACTTATCGTTGCTAATAACGGTAAGGACCTTCTTATTCTCGCAGAGATCCCTACCACTGACGAGAATATGGAGCTCAATGTGACTTTCGCGGACGGCGTTACTCTTTCCGGAGATGTGAAGCAGGATGATCCGGATACGGGACTTTCCATCATTTCGGTTCCCCTGGAGTCGATTTCCGATGACACCCAAAAGGTGATAAAGGAAGCAGAGCTTGGAAATTCAAGGGGAACAAATATTGTGGGACTTCCCGTTATGGCTCTGGGAGCTCCCTTAGGGATACAGGGAAGCCAGTGCTTCGGTCGTACAACAGGAAATCAGCGGGAAATTTCCCTTCCGGATAAAAATATCCACGTTTTGAGTACGGATATTTACGGCAGTGAAAATGCCAGCGGAGTGATAGCAGACTATGACGGGAATGTCATAGGGATAATCTCCGGGGATACAGCTATGGACGATATGCCGAATCTTCTTTGCGGATATGCCATATCCGATCTGAAGGGCCTGATCGAAAGGCTTTCAAACGGTTCATCAGGCTGTTATCTCGGAATATACGGAGCGGATGTCACACCTGAGATAAATGAGAGGGAGGGAGTGCCTATGGGGCTTTACGTTACCAGGGTTGCCCTTGATTCTCCGGCTATGAGCGGAGGCATACAGAGCGGTGATGTTATTACCCGTCTGGGCACAGCCGATATTGCCTCTCTTTCGGACTACAGCGAGCAGCTTATGAAGTATCAGCCCGGGGATGAAGCGGTCATTACCGTTCAGCGCTATTCACAGGGTGAGTTTCAGGAGATGACCTTTGAAATAGATTTCGGAAAGTCCGGAGAAGTCCGGGAAGAATTGAAAGGAGCAGATACGAACAGATGAAGTATATAGCCGATCTGAATGAGGGTGACAGCCTTTCAGACATTTATCTCTGCAAATATAAGGTACAGGCGGAGACCAGAAACGGTAAGCCTTACTATAATGTGATACTCCAGGACAAAACCGGTACACTGGATGCAAAGGTCTGGGAGATCAATTCCGACGGTATAGCGGATTTTGACGTTATGGATTATATCTATGTCGTTGGCGACGTTTCCAGATACCAGGGGGCGCTGCAGGCTTCTCTAAGGAGAATAAAGGTGGCAAGGGATGATGAGTATATCGCCTCGGATTATCTGCCGGTAAGCCCTTACAGTATTGACAATATGTATGCCGACCTCAAGGCAGTTATTGAAACCGTAAAGAACCCCCATCTTCATCTGCTTTTAACGAGTATTTTTATTGAGGATGAAAGCTTTGCGGAGCATTTCAGGACCCGCTCCGCCGCGAAGACCATTCACCACAGCTTTGTCGGCGGACTGATGCAGCATACGCTGGCGGTGACGAGGCTCTGCAAGTACTATACAAAGGCATACCCGGCTTTGAACCATGACCTTTTGATCAGTGCCGCTCTGCTTCATGACATAGGGAAGGTAAGGGAGATATCGGGCTTTCCGCAGAATGATTATACCGATGACGGACAGCTTTTGGGCCACATCGTCATGGGAACCGAAATGATCGGAGAAAAGGCACGAAAGATACCGGATTTTCCGCCGAAGCTTTTAAGAGAGCTGCAGCACTGCATTCTCGCACATCATGGAGAATATGAATACGGTTCGCCCAAAAAGCCGGCCATGATGGAGGCTCTGGCTCTCAATATGGCCGATAATACGGACGCTAAAATGGAGACCTTCAGTGAGATCATTTCAGGTCTGAGTATGGAAAAGAAGGATCAATGGCTGGGCTACAACAGGCTCTTTGAATCCAACATCCGCAAAGCCGGAGATTGGTGAAACGTCCGGTGGACGTTTCACGGGCACGCTTTGACGCGCTGAGCGCGTCAGTGCCCCGGTGGAAACGTCCGGTGGAAAATGTGCTTGTGGCACGCTTACGAGCGCCGAGCGCGAGTGGGGTCCGGTGGAAACGTCCGGTGGAAAATGTGCCGGTGGCACGTTTTGACGCGCCGAGCGGCAAAAAAACAATTGGAGGCAGAACAGTTGTTTAAGAAAAATGACATAATAAAGGCCGTTATAGACGACCTCGGAAATGATGGGGAAGGCATCACACATATTGATGGCTTTCCCTTCTTTATAAAGAACTGTGTGCCGGGAGACCGGGTCACCGCAAAGGTTATGAAGGTAAAGCGGAATATGGGCTTTGCGAAGCTTATTTCTGTCAATATTCCGTCCGAAAACCGGATAACCCCGGAATGCCCGGTGGCTCAAAGCTGCGGCGGTTGTACTCTTCAGCATATCTCCTATGAAGCTGAGCTTAAGTACAAGGATGAAAAGGTATTTAACTGCCTTCTACGGATCGGAGGGATAGACCGGGAAATACTCGATCTGGCACGCGAACCCATTGTTCCTTCGGAAAAGGTTTTTCGTTATAGAAATAAGGCTCAATACCCCATAGGAAGGGATAAGAACGGAAAGGCGGTTGCAGGATTTTTCTCGGGAAGGACCCACCATATCGTGCCTCAGGAGGACTGCAGGCTTTCTCCTCCGGAATTCAGCCGGATTATCCGTACAGTACTGGACTACATTGATGAATTCCATATCCCAGTGTATGATGAGACGACTAACAGGGGACTCATACGCCATGTGCTTATCAGAAAGGGCTTTAATACCGGAGAAATAATGTGCTGCCTTGTTTCCACATCTAAGGAGCTGCCGCATTCGGATGAGCTGGCGGAAAGGCTTATGGAGATTCCCGGAGTAAAGTCTGTCTGTCTTAATATCAATCCCCAAAGAACCAATGTGATACTGGGAAGGAGTACCGTTTCTCTTTCCGGAGAGCTGTATATTGAGGATATTCTGTGCGGCTTAAGGTTCAGGATATCTCCGCTTTCCTTTTATCAGATAAATCCTGTTATGGCAGAGAAATTGTACAAAAAGGCGCTTGAATATGCGGAACTCTCTGATGACGGGATTTCTAACGGGGCTTTTGAAGAGCCTTCGGAAGAGGGAAGTATATCCGCTTCTTCACTTTCAGGTGCTGAGATATGGGACATCTGCTGCGGCATAGGTACCATAACACTTGCTGCCGCTTCCGCTTCAAAAAACAGTTTTGTTCACGGGGTGGAGATCGTTCCCGAAGCAGTCCGCGATGCAAAATCGAATGCAGAGCTGAACTCCATACAAAACGTTGACTTTACCGCCGCGGCCGCTGAGGAGTATCTGCCGGAATACTACAGGAATAACCCGGGATCCGGAGCAGATATCATAATCCTTGATCCGCCGAGAAAGGGGCTGGCACCGGAGGTGCTGAACACTGTAACTGCGCTGGCTCCAAACCGCATAGTCTATGTATCCTGTGATCCCGCCACCCTTGCCCGGGATCTGAAGATCCTTCTGTCATCAGGCTACAGGCTGGAAAGATACCGTCCCTTCGACCAGTTCGCACGTACGGCGCATGTGGAGACGGTATGTTTATTGTCCAAACTTCATGAGGCGAAGCACCATATCAATGTAAAAGTGGATATGGATGAACTTGATCTAACAAGTGCCGAAGCCAAGGCTACATACAAAGAAATCGAGGAATGGGTGCAGGAGCACTACGGATTCCATGTAACAAACCTAAATATAGCGCAGGTTAAACAGAAGCATGGGATTATAGAGCGTGAGAATTATAATAAGCCAAAATCAGAAAAAAGCAGACAGCCGGGATGCCCGGAAGAAAAAGTAAAAGCGATTGAAGAGGCTTTGAAACATTTTCAGATGATATAAAGAGTGTTGTGCTCATTCTAATAAAAAGAATAGTGGATAGTATTATGCCTGTGGGTGTTAGAATTTTAGTTCTGATGCCTGCAGGCTTTTTTACATTCATTTTACAGAAACATGATGTTTAATTTTACGGGATATTTATACCATTTGTGTTATGGAGGTAAAGTGAATGAGAAAATTGTGGAATGTTTTGAATGGACTTGATATTAAATACGACGTGAAAACAGCTATATTTCTATGCGTTTCGGTTGCGGTCAATTTAGGAATAGGTGCTGGATTATGGCTTTTATTTGGAAGGATAATTTTTCCGGGAATCGAATGGTTATTTTGTTTTATGGGCTATCCTGCAATATTTATAGGTTTTTTCGGTGGAGTGATTTACTTATGCAATCATGAATTTGCATAAGTTTTACCAAGTTTTTACCAAAAAATGAGGATTGTTTTTACACAATAAAGTTAAGCTGAATATGTTGTAAAAACAAGGCGCCAAATAAAAACAATAGAAAGCGGAGGATTAATTATTTATGAAAAAAAGAGTGATTGCAGCAGTTTCGGCTGCTTGTTTGATGGCTTTAGCGATTACAGGATGTGGGTCAAAGGCATCACAGAGTGACGCTTTAAATGGAACGGTAACACTTGCAGGTTCAACATCGATGGAAAAGTTGTGTGAGGCAATGTCTGAAAGTTTTATGGAAGCAAATCCAGGTGTAACAGTTACAGTAGAATATACAGGTTCTGGTGCTGGACTTGAATCTCTTGCAGCCGGTTCTGTAGATATTGGAAATGCTTCAAGAGGATTAAAGGATGAAGAAAAAGCAAATGGATCTGTAGAAAACGTAGTTGCAATCGATGGTATTGCGGTAATTATAGATAAGAACAATAGCGTAACAGATATATCTTCTGAAAATCTTGCAAAGATTTATACCGGTGAGATTACAAATTGGAATGAAATTGGTGGAGAAGATCAGCCTATCGTAGTGATTGGAAGAGAAGCGGGTTCTGGTACAAGGGATGCGTTCGAGGAGCTTCTTGAAGTTAAGGATGCCTGTGCATATGCGCAGGAGCTTGATTCGACCGGAGCAGTTCTCGCAAAGGTAGCATCTACTCCCGGTGCAATTGGTTATGTTTCTCTTGATGTAGTTGATAGTACAGTAATTGGCTTAAAGATTGATGGAGTAGAACCAACAGAAGAGCAGATTCTTGCCGGTTCATATCTCCTTCAGAGACCTTTTGTAATGGCAACAAATGGTGAGATCGGTGAGCAAAATGAATTGGTTCAGGCTTGGTTTGCATATGTTAACTCAGATGCAGGTAAGGAAGTTATCAAGAAGGCTGGACTTATTATTCCACAGTAAGGGGAGCACATGAAGAAAAAAGCATTTATAGAAAAATCGGCAAATATCATTTTACTGATCTGTGCTGTAGTAGCTATATTTGCAGTATGTGCGATTACACTATATATGTTCATAAAAGGCACCCCGGCTTTAAAAGAAGTCGGGGTTTCTGATTTACTGTTTGGAACTATATGGAAGCCTACTGCAAGTAACCCATCCTTTGGGATAGGTTACATTATATTAACATCAATTGTGGGAACCGGTGCTGCGATACTGATCGGTGTGCCGATAGGATTACTTACAGCTGTATTTTTGTCAGAAATGGCTGGTAAGAGGTTAGGCACTGTTGTAGGTAGTGCTGTAGAACTTTTAGCTGCAATACCTTCCGTAATCTATGGCCTTATTGGAATGATGGTACTTAATCCAATTATGTTTAAGATTGAAAAAATGTTGTTTGCAGAGAAAAGTGCACACCAGTATACAGGCGGTGCAAATATGCTTTCCGCGATCATTGTACTTGCAATTATGATTTTACCTACAGTAATCAGTGTCAGTACATCTTCTCTTAAGGCAGTATCAGATAACTTACGAGCTGCGTCATTAGCACTTGGTGCCACTAAGGAACAGACAATATTTTGGACTGTAATTCCTGCAGCAAAATCCGGAATATTAACGGGAGTTGTACTTGGAATCGGTCGAGCGCTTGGTGAAGCAATGGCTATTAATATGGTTGCGGGCGGTGCAGTAAATATACCACTTCCGTTTAATTCAGTCAGAACGCTTACTACTCAGATTGTCAGTGAAATGGGGTATGCAAGTGGAACACACAGACAGGTCCTTTTTACAGTCGGATTGGTTCTGTATGTATTCATAATGATTGTTAATTGTGTTTTACTGAAGACAAGGAAGAGAGGCTTCGAACATGGCGATTAACACAAGAAAAATCAAAGATTTCAGTATTCGAGTGCTGATCTATATATGCGCTGCTTTTTCAGTATTCTTAGTGATTGGAATCATTATATATGTGCTGATGAAGGGCTTGTCAGCAGTGAACTGGTCGTTTCTTACATCTGTGACCAGTGCGCTTAAAGGAACTGTTGGAATCGCCGGAAATATTGTAAATACAATCCTGATTATTTTTATTTCGATGGTTATTGCAACACCTATAGGCGTTGGAAGTGCAATTTACTTAAACGAATATGCAAAGCCGGGAAAGGTTGTATCATTAATCGAATATGCTACAGAAACATTGTCAGGTATCCCATCAATTATCTTTGGTTTATTTGGAATGATGTTCTTTGGTGAAAAGTTAGGATTAGGGTATTCACTACTGACTGGTTCGCTCACGCTTATTATTATGGTTCTGCCGCTCATAACAAGAAATACACAGGAAGCATTAAAGACAGTACCTGATACTTATCGTAATGGAGCAATAGGCCTTGGAAGTGGAAAGTGGCATATGATTCGTACAATATTAATTCCGAGTGCTATGCCCGGTATTATTACCGGAGCCATACTTGCAATTGGAAGAATTGTTGGTGAATCGGCTGCGCTTTTATTTACTGCAGGGAGTGCAAAAATGCTGCCAAAGGGAATAGATGGATTATTTGATAAGCCTTTTCAATCTGGTGGAACACTCACAATACAAATGTATCTGTCTGCAACAAGTGAGGGTGATTTTGAAACCGCATTTGGAATAGCAGTGGTACTGTTAATAATTGTTCTTGGCATTAACCTTGGAACAAAGGCGCTTACCAAGCATTTCGATGTTACAAGAAAGGAATAACTATGGGTAGTAATACGAAGATATCAGTGAAAAACTTAAATCTTTATTATGGTGAAAAACATGCGCTTAAAGATGTAAGTATGGAGATAAAGGAAAAAGCTATTACAGCACTTATAGGTCCATCGGGTTGCGGGAAATCCACTTTTTTAAAGACTTTGAACAGAATGAATGATCTAGTAGATGGTGTGAAAATAGCTGGAACTGTAGAAATAGATGGAGAGGATATTTACTCCAAGAGAATAGATACAACATTGCTAAGAAAAAAGGTGGGTATGGTTTTTCAGCAGCCTAATCCATTTCCTATGAGTATTTATGATAATGTTGCATATGGACCAAGGGTACATGGAATCAAGGATAAGAAGAGGCTGGATAAGATTGTAGAAGATAGCCTAAGAGGTGCAGCAATTTGGGATGAGGTAAAGGATAGCTTAAAAAAGTCGGCGTTATCTCTATCTGGAGGTCAGCAGCAGAGAATTTGCATTGCAAGAGCTTTGGCGGTAGAACCAGAAATCCTTCTTATGGATGAGCCAACTTCCGCTCTTGATCCGATTTCAACTACAAATATTGAAGATCTTATGGAAGAACTAAAAAAGAAATATACAGTTGTGGTGGTAACACATAACATGCAACAGGCGGTCAGAGTTTCAGATTATACAGCCTTTTTTCTTGTAGGAGATATGGTGGAATTTGGTGAAACGAACCAAGTCTTTTCCTATCCATGTGATAAACGAACAGAAGATTATATCACAGGACGGTTTGGCTAAATGATTAGCAAAATAATTGAAATAATGGAAAGGAGAGCAGCAATGAGAAGCAAATTTGATGAGCAACTTTTAGAATTAAATAAAGAAATGATAGAAATGGGAAATAAGATTGTTCAATCTATTAAAAATGCAATTGAAGCTCTGATTGCCCGAGATGAAAAAATGGCTAGAGCTATTATGGAGGGGGATGTAGAAATAGATCATCTTCAAAAGAAGATAGAAGGTATTTGCTTTAATCTTTTAATTCAGCAACAACCTGTAGCTAGAGATTTACGCAACGTAACAGCAGCTATGAAGATGGTTACAGATATGGAAAGAATCGGAGATCATGCAGCAGATATTTCTGAAATAACAATTTTAATGGGGCAGGGTAGTCAAATTGATAAGTTCGAGCATATTTCAAAAATGGCTACAGAAACAATGATTATGCTCAATCATAGTATTGAGGCTTATGTTGAGAAGGATGTGATTAAGGCCAAGGAAGTTATTGAACATGATGATGTGGTGGATGATTTGTTTGTAGAAGCAAAGAAGGATGTTATCAAACTTATATTGAATAACCCAGGAGAGGGAGAAGAAGCAACAGACATTCTGATGATTGCGAAGTATTTTGAAAGAATTGGAGATCATGCTACAAATATAGCGGAATGGGTGATTTTTTCACTTAAGCAGAAGGAGGATGCAGATGAAGTATAAAGAGATAAAGGATAATGAAGAAGTTCAGGCACTGATAGCGAAAGGAAATGAAAACCTTGGAGTGCTTGGATTTACAGATCATTCAGAGATGCATGCCTCACTCGTTGCAGAGCGCGCGGCATAAATACTTGAATCTTTAGGCTATAAAAAGAAACAGATTGAATTGGTTAAAGTGGCTGCATATATGCATGATATTGGAAATGCAATTAATCGAAGCAGACATGCAGAGTATGGTGCAATCTTGGCAAATGATCTTTTGAAGCAAAAAAATATAGATATACAGGAACGCCTTACTATTGTTTCGGCAATTGCACATCATGATGAATCTACCGGTGGCGCAACAGATGTGATTTCTGCAGCACTTATAATTGCGGATAAAACAGATGTAAGAAGAAACAGAGTGAGACAAAAACCCAAGGCGAGCTTTGATGTTCATGACAGAGTTAATTATGCTGTTACCAGGACAGATCTTGTTATTGATAAAGAGAAAAAGCAGATTACTTTGAATCTTGAAATAGATGAGAAAATCTGTACCATGTATGAATATTTTGATATATTTCTTGGAAGAATGATGATGTGCAGAAAAGCATCAGAACTGTTGGGAGTAACGTTTGGATTGATGGTTAATGGAAATAAAGCATTGTAAATATCATGCAGCCAATGATTTTACATGGATTTTACATAAACATGTCCGTACATTTTACTTTTAAATTATATTCTAACGGGTGGTTCAAGAATAGAATTTGAAAGGAATATGTATGGATATTTTTAGTGTTTTAAATATGATAGGGGGCTTATCACTTTTTCTGTATGGAATGAGTGTTATGGGAAATGGTCTTTCCAATATGGCTGGAGGAAAGCTTGAAATAATATTAGAAAAGCTGACTACAAAAAGATTTTTTGCAGTTTTATTAGGGGCTGGTGTTACAGCTGTAATACAATCATCATCAGCCACTACAGTTATGGTAGTCGGATTTGTTAATTCAGGAATCATGAAATTGTCCCAGGCAGTTGGCATCATTATGGGAGCTAATATCGGAACCACAATTACATCGTGGATGTTATCTCTCACAGGAATTGAGGGGAGTACCATTTGGTTAAAACTACTTAAGCCATCTTCATTTTCACCTGTTCTTGCAGCCATTGGTATCATTCTTTTTATGACAGGTAAAGGTGATTCTAAGAAAAAGGATGTTGGTGGTATATTACTTGGCTTTGCAATACTTATGTTTGGAATGGAAACAATGAGTGGTGCAGTATCAGGACTTGCGGATAATCAATCATTTACAAAAATGATGACGGCCTTTAGTAATCCAATCCTGGGGATGGCTATAGGAACAATTCTTACAGCAATTATTCAGAGCTCATCAGCTTCAGTGGGAATACTACAGGCATTATGTGCAACAGGTGCTGTTCATTATTCCGTGGCACTTCCGATTATCATGGGGCAGAATATTGGTACTTGTATCACAGTTATTATTTCATCAATCGGAACAAGCAAAAATGCAAGAAGAGCGGCGATGGTTCATTTGTATTTTAATCTTATCGGTACCTGTATTTTTATGACGGTCTTCTATATAATAAATGCTTTTGTGGAGTTTGCTTTTTTAGGAAATGCAGCCAATGCTGCAGGAATTGCTGTTATTCATAGCTTATTTAACATAGGTGCAACAATTGTATTGTTCCCATTTTCTAACTATCTTGTTAAGCTTGCAGAAATCACTATTCCTGATGGCAAAAGTGAAGAAAATAATACAGATATAGTTTCTATCGATGAAAGATTTCTTGGAAATCCTGCTTTTGCCATGGAGCTTTGTAGGGGAAAAGTTAAAGAAATGGCTGAGCTTTCAAAAAAATCTATAGTTTTAGCTCTTGGTGCCTTAAATAGTTATGACGCAGAGAAGGTAAAAGAAGTAATAAGACTTGAATCGGTGATAGATAAATATGAAGATGTATTAGGTTCATATCTTGTAAAGATATCAAGTGAGAATATTTCAACAGCAGATAGTCAAAGCATGTCACTTATTCTTCACAGTATCAGCGATTTTGAGAGAATTTCAGATCACGCCATGGAAATTGTAAACTCTGCCGGGGAGATTCATAAAAAGGAGCTGTCTTTTACCAAGAAAGCAAAGAAAGAAATAGAAACGCTTAGCAGAGCCATAAATGACATTTGTAGCCTTACAGTAGATAGTTTCTGTGAAGATAATATTGAAATGGCATTACATGTGGAACCATTAGAGGAAGTAATTGATACATTAGCAAAGAATATTAAGGAAAATCACATCAAACGACTGAAGAAGGGAAAATGTACTATTGAGATGGGATTTGTCCTAGAAGATATTTTAACAGGACTCGAAAGAGTGTCAGACCATTGTTCTAATATTGCAGTGGAGATGATTACGATTTTTGATAATGATTATAGTACTCATGAGTATTTTAAGAATTTTTCGAACGAAGAGAGAGAATCATTTAACAAAGAGTTTGAGAAATTATTGCAACGCTATCCCATTGGAAAGTAGAATGCTATGATGTCTTTGTAATAATAAAGGGAGTAATTATATGGCACTAATTTATATTATTGAGGATGATGACAGTATTAGGGAGATAGAAGAACTGGCGCTAATAAATGCAGGGCACAAGGTATGTGGATTTTCATGTGCTAAAGATTTTTTTAAGAAAATGGATGACATCTTACCAGATTTATGCCTGGTGGATATTATGCTGCCGGATGAAAATGGAAATGAGATTACAAAAAAACTAAGAAAGAATCCTGATACAAAAAAACTTCCTATCATCATGGTCACAGCTAAAACAGGAGAACTTGATTTGGTGAAGGGAATTGAAGATGGCGCAGATGATTATATAAAAAAGCCATTTTCAGTAATGGAGCTTATATCAAGAGTTAAGGCAATGCTACGTAGAACCCAGGTGGAAGATATAAAAGAACTTAAGCTTGATGAACTGGTGATAAATAACGAAAAACATGAGGTGTCAGTAGAAGGAAAAGTTGTAGAGCTCACTTTTAAGGAGTATGAGCTTCTTTCACAATTCATAATTAACAAGGGGATTGTGTTAACTCGAGATACCATAATGAATCAGGTTTGGGGAACTGATTACGAAGGTGAGTCAAGAACTGTAGATATGCATGTAAAAACACTTAGGCAAAAGCTTGGGGATTACGGCAGCAGAATAAAAACAATCAGAAATGTAGGATATGTAATGGAATGAAAAATAAGATAAATACAAGACTTGTTGGAATTGCCATAATCGCGGATATTGCTACTGTTATAGGGATAACAATTATATACTATAATCTGTTTCAGAAACAGGTGCGGTCGGATCTGTCAGTCAGCGCTAAGCTTTTGAGGGATACACATTATTTTGAGTCAGTGAATATTGATATAGATGAGATTGACTTGTCCACTGATATCGATGAACTGCGTGTAACCTGGGTTGCAAAGGACGGAACAGTTCTTTATGACAATGATACATCGGCAGAGCTTTTGCAAAATCATAATGACAGACCAGAGATACAAAAAGCATTTGCTGATGGGGTGGGTGAGGCAGTTAGAAAGTCTGACACCATGAACAAGAATACCTTTTATTATGCAGTTCTTTTGGATAATGGCACAGTTCTTAGAGTAGCCACAAATGCACAAAGCCTTTGGTCTGTATTTATGTCGGTGGCGCCGATTATTATCCTGATTATTCTTATAATCATTTCTGTATGTGTATTAATATCACATTTACTCACAAGGCAGTTATTAAGACCAATTGAAGTGATGGTTTCAAATTTGGAAAACGCAGATTATGAGTCACCATATAAGGAACTTGATCCTCTTTCCGAAGTGCTCAGGGCACAGCATACAGATATTTTAGCGGCAGCCAAAGCAAGACAGGATTTTACTGCAAATGTATCACATGAGTTAAAGACTCCCCTTACAGCAATCTCTGGTTATGCAGAACTACTAGAAGGCGGGATGGTAGGCTCGGAAAAACAGAATCATTTTTATCAGGAAATTCGTAAAAATGCAGACAGACTTCTTGCTCTCATCAACGATATCATTAAACTTTCAGAACTGGACAGGGTAGATCATGGAATGGCATTTGAAAAAATTAATCTTTATGAGGTTGCAAAAGAATGCGTTAATGAATTATCAGTAAGTGCAAAGCTCAAAGATATTAGTATATCCATTGATGGTAAAGAGAGCGTTATACATGGCAACAGAGAGCTGATAAAGGAGCTTATTGAGAATCTGGTTCAAAATGCAATTCGATATAATAATCCTGGAGGGAAAGTTACGGTATCAGTTAAGTCTATAGACAATTGCCACTGCCTAATTGTAAAAGACAATGGAATCGGTATTCCTGCAGCTGATCAACAGAGAGTATTTGAAAGATTTTACAGAGTTGATAAAAGCAGATCAAAAGCCACAGGCGGAACAGGCCTTGGGCTTGCAATAGTAAAGCATATTGTAGAAATACATGATGCAAAAATTGAATTAGATAGTGCCCCTGGAGTAGGTACGACTATATCAGTTCTATTTTAAAACATCTATATAAGCCCATTGCTCTGAATATTGCAGCAGAGCCTATGGGCTTATTTTTTCTTTTTGCCACGACCATTTCCTCTAATCGGTTTACAAAGATCCGAGTATCTTTGTAGGATGTCAGTAAAGGTTTTAAATTCATATGGATCCATTTTGGTAAAATTGATTTTGAAAAGTTTGCTGTACATAACCATTTGGGCCTGAGTGGCATTGTCTGCAGATTTTAATTCCTCAAATGAGTCAAGTATATCGTCAACAGGTGTCGTAGCTTCACCGGTTTCTGCGTCTTTACTATGTGCATCTCTTATATCTTTTGCAATTTTTACTATGTCATTTCCGAGAAGATTGTTAAAGTAATTGTCTTCAGAGATAGTAGCTGCCTGTAAAGTTTTCATGTAATGATCTTCATCAGAAATGCCGTTATTTTGAAGGCGGACTCTTGTCTGTTCAATCATTTTGTTGATGTTTCTAAATTGCATTCCGGCAAGATTATCAACATAGATTTCCATGTCTGAAAGAAAATTGATAAATTCTGGATGCTTTATCATTTCACAAATCAGCCTAACATTTAGTGTTCCGCTTTTCAGTAAATCTACAGTTTCATCATCTATACCAAGTTCGTCTACTGGGAAAGGATGTTGTTCTCTGTTTTCTGTAATTCCCAAAAGATAGTCTGATGTGACTCCATAAAAATCTGCAAGCGTAATGATGGCCTTGTGAGAGATTTCTTTGTAATCATCTGTTTCATAATTTCCAAGTGATGCTCTGGATATTCCGGTCTGCTCTGACAATTCTTGCAGAGACAGGCCTTTTTCTATTCTCAAATCTTTTAGTTTTTCCTGAATTGATAATTTACACTTCAATGCTTTATTCCCCCAGTGCTTTTCCAAAAGTTCTTGTATATGTAAATCATAACAGAATGTAAGTTTGCTATAAATGATGAATTCCAATATCGTGGAAAATTTTGAGAAGAGCAGCTATTTCCTACCTCTTGGATATACGGAGTAGGGCTTCTAAATCTTGGATAATTAGTTCATGAACAACGATAACGAGAGGAGGTGAAAAGCAAATGTTGTTAAATCAGGGATACGTTCCATGTAACAAACAGATTCATATCAAGATTCCTGAAAATGAATTGCAGATGATTCATGACAGGATGGAGAAGATAGGAGTCAAAAACATGAGCGCCTATATTAGGAAGATGGCAATTGATGGATATTACATTCACATAGACTTCAGCGAGTTATTAGAAATCATCAAACTTCTAAAAATTGACAGCAACAATATCAACCAGATTGCAAAAGTTGCCAATTCATGTGGCACTGTAGATGGCAAAACAATTTCGGATATGAAGGAGAATCATGAACGAGTTTTGAAGAAGGTGGAAAAGACTTTTAACAAATATTTGGACATTTATTGACTTCGTTTTTAGCCTGCTTTGCAGGCGTAGCTTGCCGATGAAAATCGGCAATCAGGGGGATTGGGGCACACTCCCCAACAAGCAAAATCGCATCAGGTGTACACCGATGCACTGCTTGCCAATTTGTGAAAGGCCAAAAATCTCATTTAAGGAAGGGGATAGCTGTGAAGAATAAAGTGATAGTAAAAGACAAAGATGAATGGAGTTCTCTTGCAAACTTTATCGGAAATATAATAGCAAAATACGCTGATGAAATTGATTTTGATTCATTACCGGATCCTGATGTCTATCTTCAAAAAAGATATATATATGAATCTTATAAGGCGTATATGAAGCTCCGTAATAAGAAAACGAAGTAGAACATTGAAGGATATCATGAGGTGTGGTAAAATGAATTCACTAATATGAATGTTATATAAGTGAATGGCATGCGAGGTATCACTCATGATTATCAGCGAAAGAATTATAAAGGTTTTGAAAGAACGCAATATGACTCAGGCGGAGTTTGCAAAGCAGGTAGGTATTTCGACCAGTACCATAAGCGAATGGAAAAAGAGAAAGACCAATCCTACTGTAGAAAAGATAATGGACATCTGTAATGTTTTGCAAATTACTCCGGAGCAACTTCTTACCGGTAAAGGAATTGAGGATGAAGAGGAAATTGCTGCAGCAAGTCCTGAAAGCAAATTTACGCCGGGAGATATTCAGATGATTGAAGATTATCACAATCTTAGAGAAGAACAGCAGAAGAGACTTATGGCTTATATGGAGGCCTTGAAGAAGATAGAAAGTCTTGAAGAGATGTAGGAAAGAGTTTAAAAATTTGAAAAGGTGGTTTGCGGTCGATTTTTGCGACCACAAAAATCACATTGTTTGAATATAGAATATATGAAGTCACAATTTGTGACTTCAAAAAAGGAAATGCAAAGGGATATAGTGTTTATGAAAAATACAACAGACTTACTCACAGTTGAGTCTATTAGAAACTGTGTATATACGATACGCGGGCAACAGGTGATGCTCGACAGTGATTTAGCTGATATTTATGGATATGAAGTCAAAAGATTAAATGAGCAGGTTAAACGAAATATAAACAGATTTCCGGAAGATTTTATGTTTCAATTGACAAGAGAGGAAGTTGATTTGGTGAAGTCGCAAAATGCGACTTCACGGAATGATTCATTTTTTGAAGGGCAGGATGGTGGTAGAAGAAAAATGCCTTATGTTTTTACAGAGCAAGGAATTTATATGTTAGCGACAGTTCTTAGAGGTGAGTTAGCTGAGCAACAAAGCATTTTTATTATGCGAGCTTTTAAGGAAATGCGTCATTATATCCGTCAGAATCAGCAGTTTGTAACTCAGTCCGAAATGAGCATGGTTACTGCTAAGGTTTCAGAGTTATCTGTGCAAATGGCAGGAGCAATTGATCATCAGAAGAAAACGGATAAGGCAATTGAAGATATTCAGAAGAGTATTGATACCCTGAATGAAAATTTTGTTTCGGATAAGGATTTTAAGAATTTTATAATCTATAAAGGTCAGAAGTTTGAAGCTGATGTGGCTTACATAGATATCTATCAGCAGGCAGCAAAATCAATTTATGTTGTTGACGATTATATGAATACAAAATCATTGCAGTTATTATCACAGAAGAATTCAGGCGTGGAAGTAATCCTTTTTACGGAGAATGGGCATGGCAAGAGAGGATTTCTTACGACATCTGTGGTTAATGATTTTATAAACCAGTACCCACCGCTTCGGATTAAACCCAATCCGGATTGTCATGATAGGCTTATTGTTCTCGATTATGGATTGCCAACAGAGCAGGCATTCCACTGTGGAGCATCAAGTAAGGATGCAGGACGAAAACTCTCTGCTATTAACAAGGTAGAATCAGTACAAATGGTTCGTCCGGTTATTGATGCTTTGTTAAAACTTCCAGATAAAAGTATCTAAAGGAGATGATATTATTGGGAAAAGAAAAAACAAAAGTATATTTATATACCCGCGTTTCCACATCTATGCAGATAGATGGATATTCTTTGGATGCACAGAAATCCAGAATGAAAGCTTTCTGCGAATTTAATGATTATGAAATCGCCGGAGAATATGAAGACGCCGGAAAGTCTGGTAAATCGATTGAGGGGCGTGTTGCTTTTAACAACATGATGGAAGATATTAAATCAGGAAAAGATGATGTCTCTTTTGTTCTTGTATTTAAGCTTTCCAGATTTGGCAGAAATGCGGCTGATGTTCTAAATTCACTTCAGATTATGCAAGACTTTGGAGTGAATCTGATCTGTGTCGAGGACGGTATTGATTCATCAAAAGAAGCAGGAAGACTTATGATTTCTGTACTGTCGGCAGTCGCTGAGATTGAGCGTGAAAACATACGTGTACAGACTATGGAAGGCCGTATGCAAAAGGCTAGAGAAGGTAAGTGGAATGGCGGCTTTGCTCCTTATGGATATGCCTTGGTTGATGGAAAGCTTGAAATAAATGAAGAGGAAGCTGTAGCTATCAGAACAATCTTTGACCAATATGTAAATACAGATATGGGGGCAAACGGAATCGCAAAATATTTGGAAAACCATGGGATTCATAAGATTGCAAGGCAAAATGGAAAGAATCCGCTTTTTGATGCCTCGCTTATCCGCCGTATTATACAGAATCCTGTTTATTGCGGAAAGATTGCTTATGGCAGGAGAAGAACAGAAAAGGTTCATGGAACAAGAAATGATTATCGTCAGGTTTATAAGGATGATTACCTGCTTGTAGATGGGCTTCATGAGGCTTTAGTATCAGAAGAAGTATGGGAGCAGGCACAGATAAAAGTAGCAGCTCAGGCTAAAAAATATGAAAAAGTCAATTCTCCTAAAGGTGAGAAAATACATCTTTTATCAGGTGTATTAAGGTGCCCTGTCTGTGGTGCAGGCATGTATGGGAATAAAAGTATTAAGCATAGAAAAGATGGCACAAAGTACAGTGATTATTTTTACTATGGCTGTAAGCATCGCAATATGACAAGAGGGCATAAATGCGACTATCGAAAGCAGGTGTCAGAAACAAAACTGGATGGAGCAGTAATTGAGGTGCTAAGGAAACTTGTGAGCAATAAGAAATTTGCCGGGATGATGCGTGAGAAAATCAATATGGAAGTTGATACCACAGCGCTTGATCAGGAAATATCTGCTCAGGAAAAGACGCTACGCCAAAGTTACTTGAACAAGGATGCCATTCTTTCAGATTTGGACAACTTGGATTATGAAGATAAGCATTACAAGAGAAGAAAAGCAGATTTAGAGGACCGCCTCAGTAAGACTTATGATAAAATCGAAGAGACAGAAAATGCCTTAGTAGAGGCTAAAGCAAAGAAGCGGTCGATACTTGCTGAAAAGGTTTGTGGAGATAATATCTACAAAGCGCTAATCTTTTTCGATAAAATGTATGAACCAATGAATGAAGCGGAACGCAGAGAGTTCCTGACACAATTCATAGAAAAGGTTGAGATTTACGAAGAAGAACAAGAGAACGGCCAATGGCTTAAGTCCATTGAATTCAAGCTTCCTATCATCTCAAAAGATATGAAGATTAGTTTGGACAATGGTTCGCAAATCGAGACGGTATGTCTGCTTTCCAAGGGAGATGTCAAGTCGCAGAAATTGCGGGTTGAATTCAGTTTGGAGGATATGGATACGGATGGGTTTAAGAAAGGTGCAACCTATAATGCCATACGGGATTGGATAAAAGCAAAATATGGTTATCGGGTGACAAATCTGAATATCGCCCAGGTGAAACAGAAGCATGGGATCATTGAAAGGGATAACTATAATAAACCGGAGTCTCCGGACAGTAAGCAGCCCGGATGCCCGGAAGAAAAGATCAAAGCTGTTGAGGATGCGATGAGGCATTATCAGATGATATAAATGTGGAAGTTTTCAGTTTCATCTAGGAAATTGCGTTTGTGGAGAAAAAATGAATTTGACTATAAGAAAATGGAGAATCGATGACAAATCTGATCTGGCAATAATTCCTAATAGTATAAAGGTTATGAATACCTTTACAAACGGAGTATCTTATAGCTTAATAAATGATATATCTTGAAGTTTTCTGAGTATTTTTATGATGATTGGAATAAACTGAGTATGCATGCAGAAAAGAATAACGTAGGAGAAAAACGGTATGTTGGCTTACAGCGAGGAAGGTAAACTGGAAGAATATGAAGATGATAACGGGTATATTATCTGTAGTTTTTGCTTAAAAATATATAGGCAGACATTGAATGAGCAGTTGTCTGGTTTTAGAGAAAGAGAAGAAGATATTTGTCCATATTGTGACTATGTCAATGACTCAAGCATGAAATATGATTATTGGAATACTGCTATAAATGATATAGAACTAAAGGCTTAAAAAAGAAAAGAAACGTCGCTGGATCAACGAGAAGCAGAAGGAGGTTGACTTCATGGCTGAACAATTCAAATGGGTGAGCTTCTATACGGAGTTTGCATCAAAACTGTTGGAGTATAAAGGTAATCGGGGCTCTTTGATCAATAAGCTTCAGAGTGTCTATTCAGCTATTGATATGAAGATGCCAAAGTTGGAAAAGGATGATGTTCCGAAAGATATCGATCCCTTCACCATATTTGGATTGTTTAACAAGGGGATAACGGATACCAACCGTATAACTATAATCGGTGGCATCAAGTCTGAGTTTGGTATATCTGCTGAGGTGCCGGATGATTTTTCGGGCATCCCGGTTCTTAATAATATGATGGCAACCTTCTATGCTTTTGAAGGTGATGAAAGAAGAAAAGATGACGATATAGAAAACCTGTGGAAAGCATTTGAAGCGGCAATCAGGCTTGCGGAGAATGATAATGCGGAAACACGCAAGTTTTTTTCAGATCGTTATGATCAGGTTAAATCGCAGTTTGCGGTTCGCTGGAATCTCACTATGGGATTGTACTGGATCCGGCCTTATACATTCATCAACCTTGATTCCCGAAATCGTGAGTTCATGAGCAATCCCGATAATATTTCCGCAAATGTAGTGGCTGAAATAAAATCGTTGCGTTCGGTTCCTTCCGCAGAGCAGTATTTATCCATACGTGATAAGTGTAAGGCTGCTATCGAAACGAATGAATATGGTTATTCTTCTTTCCCTGAGCTTTCATATAAGGCATGGGTTGTATCTGTTGAAAACAGTGAAATGGAGAAGGAGGCGAAGTCGGGTAAATCGAATGCTGCATTCTTAAAGTGGTTCAAGCCGGTGATTCAGGCGCTGAGGGATCTCGGAGGTTCAGCCACACCGGAAGATACACGCAAGAAGATCATTGAAAATGAGCTGCTTTCCGAAGAGGTAGTGAATGCAACACGCGGCAAGAATAATGTAAATAAGTTTGAGAATGAAGTTGCTTTTGCCAGAAGCTATCTTGTGAAAGCCGGATTTATTGATAATAAGGTTTACGGCATCTGGACGCTTACCGAAAAGGGTAAGACTGTCGAGATGACAGATGATCTTGCATCGGATATTTTCAAAGCCGGAATAGCGGATAATACCACAAAAAGCAAAGAGAAAAATTCTCTTGGTGATGCGGATGTATCGACTGTTCATTACTGGCTGTATGCACCGGGTGAAGGTGCTATTAAGTGGGAGGATTTTTATGCTGCCGGAATCATGGGGCTTGGCTGGCATGATCTTGGTGATCTGAACACTTATGCAAGCAAAGAGGAAATGGCTCAGAAGCTTAGAGATATTCACGGCGGTGATTCATCATATAAAAATTCCGCACACGCAGTCTGGCAGTTTGTTCATGATATGAAGCCCGGTGATGTAGTATTTGCCAAAAAGGGGCGCAATGAAATCCTTGGTCGCGGAGTCATTGAGTCGGATTATGAATACGATGACAGTCAGGACGGAGATTATCCGAATATCCGCAAAGTGAAGTGGACGCATAAAGGTAGCTGGCAGAGTGATGAAATGTTTGCCATGAAAACTCTGACGGATGTTACGAATTATACCGATTTTACAAGCAGGATATCAGGCTTGTTTGATGATGGTATTGAGGATGAAGAAGAGGATACGAAGGTAGTTGATTATCCGGCATATACGATGGAAGATTTCCTTGATGAAGTGTATATGAGCGAGGATGATTATAATAAGCTGGTCGGAGTATTGGAGAATAAGCTGAACATCATTCTGCAGGGAGCGCCCGGCGTTGGAAAAACCTTTGTTGCAAAGCGTCTTGCCTATTCGATCATGGGAGTAAAGGATGTGGGGCGTGTTATGATGGTTCAGTTCCATCAGAGCTACTCATATGAAGATTTCATTATGGGAATCCGTCCTTCGACAAATGGTTTTGATATAAAGACCGGTGCATTCTATAACTTCTGTAAGAAGGCGGAAAAGGACAGTGATAACAAGTATTTCTTCATCATTGACGAGATCAATCGTGGAAATCTGAGCAAGATTTTTGGTGAGCTTTTTATGCTGATAGAGAATGACAAGCGCGGAAACAAAAACAAGCTACAGCTGCTCTATCGAGATGAAATGTTCTATGTACCTGAGAATGTGTATATCATCGGAATGATGAATACAGCTGACCGAAGCCTGGCTATGCTTGACTATGCGCTTCGGAGAAGATTTGCATTCTTTGATCTGAAGCCGGGATTTACCACAGAGGGATTCCGGGCATATCGTGATGGATTGGATAATAAGAAGTTTGAAGCGTTGGTTCAGTGCGTTCAGAGTCTTAATGAAAAGATTGCTTCGGATGAATCTCTTGGAGAGGGATTCTGCATCGGACATAGCTATTTCTGTAATATGGAGCCTGAAGAGGTTACGGATGCAAAATTACAAGGCATCGTTGAATATGAACTGATTCCTATGCTGAAGGAGTATTGGTTTGATGAGCCACTGAAGGTAAAGGAATGGAGCGATAATCTAAGGAGTGCTGTTAAGTGATAAGGATTCAGAATATTTACTATATGCTTGCGTATGCTTTTCAGGTACTTAATGAGCAGGGATATAGGAAAATCGCAACAGAAGAATTTGAGAATACTGCTGAGCTGTGTGCTGCGATCCTTGTAAAGGGAATAAACAAACAGGTCAAGCGCGGGCTGGGGAAAGAGTATGTTGCAAGATCAGAAGCATTATCATCTCTTCGGGGGAAAATAGATGTTTCTGAGTCGTTTAAGACTCAGACTTTTCTTAAGAAGCAGATGGTTTGTGGTTATGATGATTTTTCTGTTGATTCACAGATGAACAGGATTATAAAATCGACGGTTCTTTTACTGCTGAAATCCGATATATCAAAGGCGCGGAAAAAGGAACTTCGTAAGCTTATGGTTTATTTTGATGCCGTGAATACGGTTGATCTTTATTCCGTGGACTGGCATATGCAATATAACAGGAATAATCAGACATACCGGATGCTGATCACTATATGCTATCTGGTATTTAAGGGGCTGTTGCAGACACAGAGCGACGGAACGACAAAACTAATGGATTTTCTGGATGAGCAGAGAATGCACAGGCTGTATGAAAAATTCATTTTGGAGTATTACCGGAAAGAGCATCCGGAGCTTACGGCCAATGCATCACAGATCCCATGGCAGCTGGATGACGGCATCGATGATATGCTGCCGGTAATGCAAACAGATATCATGCTCACGAAGGATGATAAGACTCTGATCATTGATGCGAAATACTACGCGCATACTACTCAGAGACAATATGATAAAAACACGCTACATTCCGGGAACCTATATCAGATTTTTACCTATGTGAAGAATAAAGAGGTTGAGCTTGCAGAGCAGCCGCACGTGGTATCGGGAATGCTTCTGTATGCCAGAACGGATGAAGAAGTATATCCCGAAAAGGAATATCAGATGAGTGGAAATCATATAGGCGTGAGAACGCTGAATCTGGACGGGGATTTTGAATCGATAAAGAAGCAGTTAGATGAAATCGCCGATGCTTATTTTGGTGAGGCGGCATAGGGGGCATATAAATTATTGAGGTGATTAATGGTCAATGAAACCGAAAAGATATTGAGTGCATTCACACGGATGTATTTTTTTAAGGAGCTTGTACAGGATAGGCTTCAATTTACGGAAGATGGAGGTACTGAAAAAGAAGTTGCGGATCTTTTATTGAACCTCGGTGATATTATTGTAGCTATACAGCTTAAAGCACGAAATGAATCTGATAAGACGGAGGATCAGGAGAAAGAAATCAAGTGGCTGAATCATAAATGTAAGGATGCCAAAAAGCAGGTCAAGGACTCAATAATGTATATAAGAACAGAGAGTCTTCCTGCGTTTGAGAATGAACGAGGTCAGTTTATTAGTATAGATTCTAATGCAGAGATTATTCCGTTGGTCATTTTTATGAATGAAGATATAGGGGATACATATGATCATGTTTTGTGGAGGCATTCTGAAGATGGAATGGATATAAACTGCTTATCATTTCGGGATTTTCAAACGATATGTAGAGAACTGTTGACTCCAATAGAGATTGTAGAGTATCTAAAATGGAGATTGTCCTTTTACCAAAATAATGGAAATGTAAATGTCTCGATTTTTATGGGAAAGGATGACACGGTATTGTTTACAAGACCGGCACATGGAGAAGCTTTAGTGCAGCACTTTTTAGCGGAGAATTATGGAATAAAGAAAGCCAAGGAACTGGAATTTTATGTTTCCGCGTTCCAATGGATGCTACATAAACTGCCGGAGAGAATAGTGGTTGAATCAATAAGTGATTCCAGTTATCCAATGATATTGTTTTTTTCTCATTTTGATAGGGTCGAGATAAAGGCATTTGTGGAACGTATCAGTCGTTCGTTGGAATCTGCCAAGAATGGAGAATACACTATCGTTGGTAGCCTGAGAAATACATTGAGAAGATATGTAATCTTTTTCGTTTCGAGTCATGACGGATTGGCTTTACCTATGGATTATCTGGAAGAATTAGCACATAACAATAAAGTGGAATATGATAAATTGATACAGGTCTTTCTGTATTGGAAAAACGTTGAAGAGTATCGCATTGATTATGTATTTCAAGATTCGTCGAATCAATATTTGAAATAATAGGAGGGATGTTAGGCGCAGGCGGAAATAGTAGGACAGAATGTCGGTATTCAATTGGGATTATCTATCTATGGTAGACAATTTCCTCAGTGCACAGTAAATCATTAGTTTTCATTTGCTAGTAGATTGCAAATATCATTTGATATTTCGACGTTTACAGGGTAGCTATCGCCTGTAAGAGTTCTTAGAGAAAGAAGAGTATCACGAGCCCATATAATTATTTCCTCAAGCTTTTTCCAGAATTCTCCTTCGAATTCCAAATCCACTTCATTTGTTTTTTTCCAGAATTGATATTCTTTTTTATCATTGTGTGCATATAATGTATCTCTTATTGTGCGAATTTCATTAATATAAACATGATATGTGTCATATTGGGCTTTTGCTTTATTTAGTTCATTTATCAGAACTTCTCTATAGTTACTTTGCTCAAGTATATTGAATACCTTATGGAACCCTATAGCATCCTTGCTTTCGTCAAAAAGCCGGGCGGTTTTCATTATCAGAGTAAAACGGAGGGATTTGATGACTTCGCTCCAAAAGCAGGGGGCTTTGTTGATATAGGATGTCTGGTCAGACATAAAATCCATAATAAAACTATATTCAAGTACGGAATTTAGCGTATCAACGGCATCATTCTGAAGCATCGTCAGTAATTTTTGAATGTCATCTTTTTGATCCCAAGATAATGCTCTACCGGTGAAATTAGATTTATTCTTATTCCAATTAGTGTTCATAAAAACCTAATCTATCATCATGCTACAACTCAAATTCTCTATGTTTACGTATTCATATATGGCTTCCTGTAAAAGCGAAAAAACTTAAAGACCTTTAAGTATATTATTCCTATTAGAGTCTGAGTGATTCTTTTTCATAATTTTAATATACTCAAAGAGGTCACTGCGAGCGACATCATCTAAGACAAAGAAATCCGCTATGAGCTGATCGACCTTTGGGAGTTCGGTGTAGTCAAACATCTCTACCAGTTTTAAGGTGCGGTCAGAAAAATAAGCTTTTTTCTGAAGCTTGGCCATGAGCATTTCCTTATCAGACGGAAGCTTCGGCAGGGTTTCACCGGAATCATATGGATTATTCTTACAGATCGAGTTGATCGGTATGTCGAGGATGTTCGAAATCTTAAGGGCTGTATCAAATCTGATTGCGGTATCCCTCTGAATAATAGAGTAAAGAGTAGTCGGTGCTATGCCGGCTTTTTTTGCGAGTTCTTTTACCGTCATTCCCCTATCATCAAGTATATCCTTAAGATTTTTTCCGTATCCCATATCGTAGATCCTCCCATCTGTGGAAAGTATAACATCAGCCCACTTATTACGCAATACATAAATTGGTTAATAGAAGAACAAAATGAGTATTGACTTTTTAGCGGAGGCATATTATCATCGAAAACACAATACGAATTGCGTAATTACCAAATAACAAACACGTAAAGAATGGAAAGAGAGGAGAGAGGAAATGCATAAAAGACGTAAAAGCGGCAGAATACGGGATCGCTGCGTAGTCTGCATATGTTTCTCGTAAGAGCGCACTTCTATATTCAACCTGTCGGTTGAATATGAACTGCGCCCATGCCGGGAGCTTACGCGTACATCGCAGGAGCAATGATACGCTTTCGGTGCTTCGCACCGTCAAGGGCTAACGCCCTTGCGCTGCCTTTGGCAGCTATCCCAATCAACAATATTTTCACAGGAAGGAGAAAATCTATGGAGCAACAAGGAAAGATCAATAAAGCAAAAGAAGAGTATCGGCAGGGAGAAAACAAGCTGATGCAGGAAAGGCGCAGGCTTAACAGAGAGCTGAACAAGCAGAGTTATCAGAAGAAACGCAGGCGCAGTGAGTATGATCCGGAGTATGCCGCAAGGACACATCGGCTGGTCATCAAGGGTGGGGTGTTTGAGCATTTCTATCCTGAGACATCCGATATGACGGAACCGGAGTTCTATCAGCTGATAGATGGTCTTAACGCAAATGCCAGGATTCGTAACCAGATTTTATCACAGATCACGATGGTTCATTCGGAAAGGGGGAGTGATGGATAATGGCTCTTTTCCATTTTAGTCTCGGTCATATTAAGCGCACTGCAGGACATACGGCAATTGCGGCAGCGGCATACCGGGCAGGTGAAAAACTCTATGATGCCTATTACGGCGAGACACAGGATTACAGTAGGAAAAAGGGCGTGGTCACTACGAAGATCTACGCACCAGACTATGTACCGGAAAGATTGTTTGACCGCCAGACACTGTGGACTGAGGTTGAATTTAACGAGCACAGGAAGGATGCCCAGCTTGCTTACAGTCTGGATATCGCACTACAGAACGAGCTGACTATGGAAGAGAACATCGAACTGCTTGACAGGTTTGTCACGGAAGAGATGGTTTCTATCGGAATGATCGTGGATGTTGCGATCCATAATCCCGATAGGGGTAAGCATGGAATTCCCAATCCGCATGGTCATCTGTCATCCCCGATGCGTCCGTTTTTGGGAAGCGGCGAATGGGGGATCAAGCAGCATATGGAGTATGTTCTTGATGAAAACGGAGAGCGGATACGGAAGCCAAATGGGAAATATAAGACCATCGCCGTATCTGAGACCGGCTGGAATGATCCTGCTCTTTTGGAACACTGGCGTGAGCGCTGGGCAGAACTTGTAAATCAGAAATTCGAGGAGAAAGATCTGACCTGCCGTATTGATCATCGTTCCAATGAGGCACGTGGTATAACGGATGCTCCGCTGGTACATGAAGGAAGTGCGGTACGCCGGATGGAGGCAAAAGGAGTCAGAACCGATAAGGGTACATGGAACCGATGGGTTTCTGAAACGAGTGATATGATCCTACGCATTTTATCGACTATCCGTGAGATATCCGGGTGGATGAAGGAAGTGCGTGATGAGATAAAGCGTCTCGAGGATCCGACAGTTTCTGATATGGTCATGCGGTATCATTCCCACAGGGACGAGGTGGCAAATACATATGATCACGGTGTTCAGAATGCCAAGAAGACCAACATGAAGCAGATGAATAAAGCCTGCAATTATCTGATGGCAAATAAGATAACTACACCGGAGGAGTTGGAAGCGCTACTTGAAAAGAAAGAGAAATCGCTTGCCGGAAAGGATAAGGATATTGAGGATATGAAAAAGAAAGCAGCGGATTACCGGGATCTGATCACAGCATTGGAAAATTATGAGAAGTATAAGCCGGTTTTTGATCAGTCACAAAAGATACATTTTAAAGGTAAGAAGGAACAATTTAAACAGGAGCATCGCAAGGAACTGAACCAGTATCATAAGGCAAAACGTAAGCTTGAGCCTTATCTTGTGGAAGGCAGTATGGATGCCGCGAGAGCGGTTTGGGAAGAAAAAATAGAAGCCATCGAGGCGGATATTACCAAAAAGTCGGAAGATGCTGATCTTACCGCACTTAAGGACGAGCTGGAGATCCTTAAGTACATCAAGGATTCGATCGATTACTGTATCAATCCAAATGGTGATTCCGGCGGTGAAGGTGGAAATAGCGGTGGCTCCGGACAACCTATTAAGCCTGATAAGGATGCTGAGGTTGAAAAGCAAAAGAAGCAGGCAGAAGAACAGGCTCAGGCTGAAGCGCAGAGACAGCAGGCGGAACAGCTTTCCCGTCAGGCTCATCAGACATCGCAGAAAGAGGAAAAGAGCGAGCGTATTTCTCTGAAGGAAAGGATACGGGATAAGCAGGAAATAGTCAGGGAGTATGACATGACACATCAGTATGTCGCTCGGGACAACAAGCGGAAACGCGATGAAAACAATTTATCGTAACAGAAAAAGGAGGAAGAAAAACCATGTTACAGGAACAGAATTCTAAGAGCAAGGAGCGTTTAAGGCTCGAAGAGCAAAGAGCCAAATATGAGCAGAAGCTTCGGGAACAGATCAAGAAGGATGAAAGGCGGCAACGTGAAAGGGAGAAGTCCTTAAAGCTGCTGATAGGTGAGCTTTTTACGAAGCATCTTCCCGATTATATGCTATACGAGGAAGCCGAGATGGAGAGGATCGTTGCTGCGGCGATGGGATCCGATGCTTGCAGGGCAGAAATCGAGAGCATTAAGGCAGAAGCCGGAAATGCTGCGGGGACAGTATTGGATGACGCACAGAAGCCGAATAGGTCTCGTACTTCCAAATCGGATGATGTGAAATCGTCTACTGAAGCTTCTGCTATGGAAGACGATGATGACAGAAAGGATAAGGATGCGGATGTCTCTGCCGGCACAGGTTATGACGCATCGGATGATGACAGCTCTGAAGAGGAGTATGAGGAAGATTATTCGGATGAAGAGAGCGATGAAGAATAAGGATCACGGACTGCCGCTTTTTATTACACCGGCGGCATGTATGAGCAGATTCAAGTGTGGCATGGTATCTGAGCTTATCGGTGGCACGCTGAAACCGAAATATCACAGCGATAGCGCAGGAAGGAGAGGAGTTATGTGGAACAGAAAACGGAATCGTATTATGAAGATCCGAAAGACAACATTGCCTTCGAGCGCTGTATTGAGGTCATGAGCAGGCTGATAATGAAATACGGACCGGGCTTACTCGAGAAGATGGATCAGGAAAAACTGAAAGACCTGATCAGTGCCGAGATAGAGTCCGGTGCGGATAAGAACAGGTTTTTATCTCGAATGCTCGGATACTGTAAGCTTATGACGGACAGGAAATAACGAGGCATATGATACGACAATTTCATGAAAAACATGCAGATTTTTACCTTTCACGCATTGCGAAATGAGGCGTAATGTGGTATATTATCTTTAGCGCAGTGCGTGGAGGTGTAGATCATGAATATAGCAGAGAAAATAACAGAACTTCGTGAAAGTGTCGGTGAGAATAGATACGAGTTTTCGGAACACTTGGGTATACCGGTTCGCACATTGGAGGACTGGGAAGCAGGGCGGCGCACTCCGCCGCAGTATATCCCCCGGCTGATCGAGTACCAGTTGAAGTATGAGGAACTGGTAAAGAAGGGAAAGAAAGGCTAAACGTATCGAAATTGATGCGTTTAAACCCGTCGAATTCGACGGGTTTGGAACTAAACTTATCGAATTCGATAAGTTTAACTTTAACCGTGTGTGATTCGAGGCGGTTAGAAAGGAAACTATATTATGGGAAACGCAATCAAAAAAGATGTTATTCATGCGGAAGGTATAGATATAGGCATTTATACAAGAGACTATGAGAATGAGTTTATATCATTAACCGACATAGCGAAGAAAAGGGAAGGAGAGTATCCGGGATATGTTATACAAAACTGGATGCGAAACAGAAGTGTAATATCCTTTATTGGCCTATGGGAGGCGTTGCATAATCCGAATTTTAATTGCCTCGAATTCGAGGCAATTAAAAATGAGGCTGGTGATAACGGATTCGTTATGACACCAAAGAGATGGATTGAATCGACTGGAGCTATAGGAATTATAAGTAAACAGGGAAGATATGCGGCAACATTTGCGCATCGTGATATAGCTTTTGAGTTTGCATCATGGATTTCACCGGAATTCAAGCTATATATTATAGAGGACTATCAGCGGCTTAAGAAGGATGAGAACAGCCGTCTGTCCCTTAACTGGAATCTCAATCGTGAGATAGCCAAGCTAAATTATCGCATACATACTGATGCGATAAAGGATCACCTGATCCCGCCGGAGCTTACGCCGGAGCAGATCGGATACAAATATGCAAACGAGGCCGATATGCTTAATGTGGTATTGTTTGGCAAGACCGCAAAACAGTGGAGAGACGCTAATCCCGGAAAAAAAGGGAACATCAGAGACGAGGCTAACCTTAACCAGCTCCTTGTGCTTGCAAATATGGAAAGCTATAATGCGATACTCATAGGTCAGGGCAAAACTATGTCCGAGCGTATTGTACTACTGAGAGAACTTGCAGTTAAACAGATGGAGACACTTTCCGTGGTAAACATGGATAATCTCAAGCGACTGCCGGGAGGTGATTCCGTGTGAAGAAGCAAAGGAAATGCTATATCTACACCCGTGTATCTACGGCGATACAGGTGGACGGATATAGCCTGGATGCGCAGAAAGACAAATTGCGGAAATATGCCGAATATCAAGATATGACCATCGTTTCCGAGTTTTCGGACGAGGGCTTCTCCGGCAAGAATATCAAGGGTAGACCGGAATTCACGAGGATGATGGAGAAGATCGAGAGCGGTGAGGATGGAGTGGATTTTGTTCTGGTGTTCAAACTCTCTCGTTTCGGGCGTAATGCCGCTGATGTGCTGAACTCTCTTCAGACCATGCAGGATTATGGCGTAAACCTGATCTGCGTGGAAGATGGGATTGATTCTTCAAAGGATGCCGGTAAGCTTATGATATCCGTCCTGTCAGCCGTTGCCGAGATAGAGCGTGAAAACATCCGTACCCAGACCATGGCAGGCAGGGAGCAGAAAGCCAAGGAGGGTAAGTGGAACGGCGGATTTGCGACCTATGGCTATAAGCTTGAAAACGGACAACTGCTGATAGCGGATGATGAGGTGGAGATTATCCGTATCATATATGACCGATACATCCATACCAATTCGGGTATCAACGGTGTGGCATCATATCTTAACGATAACGGATACACCAAGAAGCTTCGTCAGAATAACACGATCCCCGGTTTTTCATCCGGCTTTGTAAAGAGTGTGCTTGATAATCCTGTATATATGGGTAAGATAGCATACGGCAGGCGTCGCACCGAGAAAAAGATCGGAACCCGTAATGAAATGCATATCGTGGAGCAGGATGAGTATCCGATATACGACGGACATCATGAGGCTATCATATCGGAGTCGGACTGGCAGTTGGTACAGGAAAAGCGTAAAGCTAACAACTTTAAGCGTGAGAAGGTGCATGATATTGAGCATGCACATATACTGTCCGGATTGCTGAAATGTCCCTGCTGCGGCAAGAGTCTGTATGGAAACATAGCCAAGGCGCATAGCAAAGATAAATACACACGGTACTATTATTACTGCAAGAATACCCTCGGTGCGACCGGGCATAAATGTTCATTCAGACTCAATATCGAGCAGACTGAGATGAACCGCATGGTCGCCGCAATCATATCAGCGATGGTCATGGATAAACGCTTTAAGGATGCGATCAAAGCCAAGATTGGTACCGCAGTGGATACTTCGGAGATGGAGGAACACATAGAAGCACTTTGCACCCAGTTAAAGCAAGTGCAGGGGACAAAGACTCGTCTTGAGCATCAGATGGACAATCTGGATGTGCTGGACACCCACTATAAAAAGAAGATATCCGATCTCCAGCGCAGATATGACGAACAGTATGATAAGGCGGAAGCCATAGAAACACAGATGGATGAATGGAACAGCCGGCTTCTGAGCGTGCGTCAGGAAAAGATATCCGCCGATAACGTATATCAGCTTCTGCTTGCGTTTGATAAGCTGTATAATACCTCCACCGAAGTAGAGCAGAGAGACTTTATGAGGGCATTTATCGAGCGTATAGATATCTACCCCGAAAAGCCTGATAACGGCTGCTGGATCAGAAATATCGTTTTCAATTTTCCTATGCCGGTACAGGGGCAGGAAATTAAGAGCCTGCCCTTGGAATCGGAGTCAACAGTCGAGACGGTATGCCTCTTGAGCAACACCCAAAGCAAGAAGAAAGAGTCCTATATTACGCTTGATGTGGAGATGGCAGATTACTATCGCATCAAGAACGAAGGGAAGAATTCTACCACCTTTCCGGTATAAATCAGTTCAAAGAATGGGGAAAATATGAAAAGGAAAACTATCATGGCGGTGCCCGCCGCCTGTTTTTTGGGCGTCATGGCTACCTGTCTGCTTGGAATAATCATCGGTTCGTTTTATGACTTCAGGATCAACGAGATGCTTGCCAATAAGACTGAACTCGGCGCATTCTTCGCCACATATGGATCATACTTTTCCGATCATACTTTTCCTACTGCCTGTACCCTGCGGCAGGATCATGCTTATTTGTGGGTCTCAAGAAAAAGGGGGATCGTTACCGCGCACTGTTCGGCTACGTTCCCGGGGAGGCTTCTACGATGCTGTCAGTCTTAAGCTGGCTTTTCTGGGCGGTACTTTATTTATGGGTCCCGTTTGTGATGATACGCCTGCTCGACGACAGCGACCCCGACAGACTCATTGCCGTCGGAGCGGCGATCCTTATCGCCGGAATAACGGCAGACAATGTGAACGCCTGGCTCAAGCAGCTCGCTTCGCGCCCCCGTTATAAATACTTGATCACTTTGGACGATCCGATTAGCCAGTTCCGCAGCTGGTGGCAGATGGTTCCCAACCTCGCAGGCAGCGATGACAGCTTCAAATCGTGGCCGAGCGGCAACATGACCATCGCCAGCATGATGTTTTCGCTTCCCATGCTTTCTGATGTAGCGAGAGGAAAGAGCAGCAGAAGGAATCACATATATTATCTATGCCGTCATAAGCGAAGCGTTTCTGTCGGCAGCCAGAGCAAATTGAAATAAGGATCCGGATCAGTAATTTTTTTCAAGCAGGGGAAACAGACGATCTCTCGCCGTATTGACAAACGCTTCGACCGCCTGGGCAGATGCATTGGGCCAGATTGCAGGGTTGAGCGCGACCTTGAACAGGGAAAACAGACTGATCTGTTCTTCCTTTTCTTTTAATACAGCTTCATCATCTGTTTCATAATATGTTCTGAGCATTATATCCCAGATCCTCAGAGCCTGCTCAGGGCTTATTCCTAAGAACCGTTCAACATCCCAGGGTCTGCTTTTGGCTCCATCGACAAAGAGAAAATAGGAGATACCAAGATCGATCAGGGGTGCGCCCAGGCTTACGTCTGCCATGTCTATGAGGACGACCTCTCCATCCTGCAGCATGACATTTTGTGTATGAAAATCCCCATGGACTATTCCTTTTTTCTCTCCCGCAGTCTCAAGAAGTTTATAAAGCAGCTCCTGTTCAGCGGGTGTATAGTACTTTCCCATCTGCCGTATTTTCTCTTTTAAAAACGCCGCAGTATCAGGAAGCGCTCCGTTCGGAAGTTCCGTTTCATGCATCTGCTTAAAGAGCCTTCCCATCTTTGCTGCCAGATCGTCAAGCATCTCGGGATGCTTCCTGATGGTTCCCGCAACGGTATCAGCCTTTATCATCTCGAAAACTATTCCGTAGTTTTCTCCGCACCTGACGATATCATAGGAGATGGCTGTTGAAATTCCGTTGACAAAGCAAGTTTTAGCATATTCTTTTTCTTTGCAGATATCCTCAAGACTTGTATTCCCATGATATTCTTTAAGTATGGTCTCATCGTCAAGCTTGTAGACCGTACCGTTTCCTCCTCTGCCAATGATCTCGCATCCGCTTGCGTCGACCTCACGCATCTTTTTGCGTACATCAAATATACTGGCAAATCCGGTCACATCAAAAATATCAAATAATTCACTGCTGTCATTATTTATGATCACCGGCCTGTCAGCCGTCTTTTTGAATTTGAGAAGTACCCTGAGGCCGGCAGATGAGATATACTCAAGCCCTGAGGCATCTATCGTTATCTCTTTGTCCGCGCACTGCGCGGTCATCTCAGGCAGGCATTCTTCAAGCTCCGCGGCATTGCCGGCATCGATCCTTCCTGATATCCTGAGCTGATTACTATCCGTCATACTAACAAGCATAGTTGTCTGATCCTCCACATATCTTCAAAGATGATTTATTATATCAAAAAGTTTTGGGGTAATGTAATACAGTTCTTTTCTGCAGTTCACTTAATTAGTCGAATATGAAGTAGAACATTGAAGGATAGCACAAGGTGTGATAGAACTAATTCAGAAATATGAATGTTATATAGGTGAATAACAAAGAATATTGAGATACATAGATACACTTAACATTACTTTTATATGTATATGTTACACGTAGCGCAGATTATGTTATCCATACAGCATTTCAGAAGATTGGAGGAAGGTAAATGGCGCTTATAGATACATATCGACATAATGTAACACGAAAGAGAGATGAAATCGCTAAACTGACTTCAGACAAAGCAAAAGAGAAGGATAAAATAGCTAAAGCAATTGGTGATGAAGCTGCACTCGTGTTCGCTTCACAATTCTATTCATCAATTGGCTTTGGGAAGAATATTAAAACGGCATTCGATCAGGCAAAGGCAGCCCTGATGCTTGAAGGAATACCAGAGGAAACGACACCAGAACTATATGTTAGAGATTCACTTAAAGCAGAGGATATTGTGTTGGTGAAACCTTAATCTATATAATCACATAATTGATGATACATATCCGTCTTTCATATCAAATGAGAGGATGATTCTTATGTTCAAGAACAGAAGAAAAGGCAGATATGAAGTTTTGCGTTAAGAAAATGAAGTAGAATATCGAAGGATGTTATGTGGTATAAAAAACAATCTAATAATATGATTGTTGTATAAGCGAATTAGTAAGCGAGGTAGCACTCATGATTATCAGCGAAAGAATTATAAAAGTCTTGAAAGAACGCAATATGACACAGGCGGAGTTTGCAAAGCAGGTTGGAATTTCTACCAGTACCATAAGCGAATGGAAAAAGAGAAAGACCAATCCTACTGTAGAAAAGATAATGGATATTTGTAATGTATTACAGATTACTCCGGAGCAACTTCTTACCGGTAAAGGAATTGAGGATGAAGAGGAAATTGCTGCAGCAAGTCCAGAAAGTAAATTCACTCCAGGCGATGTTCAGATGATTGAAGATTATCATAATCTTAAGGAAGAACAGCAAAAGAGGCTTATGGCTTATATGGAAGCACTGAAGAAGATAGAGAGCCTTGAGGATATGTAGTTAAAATTATTCGGTTAAAAATTTGGACCAGTGGTTTGCGGTCGATTTTTTCGACCACAAAAAACATCTTTGTTTGAATATAGAATACATGAAGTCACAATTTGTGACTTCAAAAAAAGAAAATGCAAAGGAATATAGTGTTTATGAAAAATACAACAGACTTACTCACAGTTGAATCTATTAGAAACTATGTATATACGATACGTGGACAATAGGTAATGCTCGATAGTGATTTGTCTGATATTTATGGATATGAGCTTAAAGCTATGAATCAGCAGGTGAAACGAAATATTGAGCGATTCCCGGAAGATTTTATGTTTCAATTGACAAAGGATGAAGTCGAATTGGTGAAGTCACAATTTGTGACTTCACGAGAAAACACATTTTTTTCTGGACAAGGTGGAGGTCGTAGAAAATTTCCATATGCCTTTACAGAACAGGGCATTTATATGTTAGCAACGGTTCTAAAGGGTGAATTGGCCACTAAGCAGAGTATTTTTATAATGCGTGCTTTTAAGGAGATGCGTCACTTCATTGCTAATAATGCTCTAATGTTTGAGAAGATTAATGCTATCGAACTGAAGCAGTTGGAATATCAAAAAGATACAGATGAGAAGTTTGGCAGGATATTTGAGTATATGGCAAATCATGAGGAAGAAAATCAGAAGATTTTCTATGATGGTCAGATTTTTGATGCCTTCAGTTTTCTTACAGATATTATCGGACATGCAAAGAAGGAAATTGTTTTAATAGATGGATATATTGATGTGATTACATTAAATATACTTGCTAAGAAAAATTCTGGCGTTGATGTTTTTGCATATACGTTGCCCAGTGCAAGAATATCTTCGCAGGATATTAATAATTTCAATGCACAGTATCCTACATTAACAATTAAAAAGACTATAGCTTTTCATGATCGGTTTTTGATTATAGATGGTGTGGAAGGCTATCATATCGGAGCTTCTTTGAAGGATGCAGGAAAGAAGTGTTTTGGGGTGAATAAGATAGAGGGTACGGATGTTGTTAAGGATATTATGAAGAAAGCACAACAGACAGGTACGTAACATAGAAGGGATGCCTACTATGGGAAGTGGCTGGTGTTGCTTACTCTTGCCATATTTTCTCAGATCATCTGCTTCTTCAAGTTCGAAGTAGTAGTTGGTGCAGTCATAGTGAAGTATGTCATCCCTGCGCTCAATGACCTTCTGGCTGTTCTTGTATAGTTCCGACTGAATGAAGTCATTCTCTTCTGACAGGACGGACAGGGCACGGTAGATGTCATAGAGTTCAAAGGACGGCTCTTCCAGAAAGACCTTTGCCTGCTTGTTCGCTGCAAGCTTTGATGAAGGGTAGAGTGTTCTGGTATAGACACAAATAGCCGCATATAAATGCATAAAAATTGACAAAAATATAAGACCGGGGATCCAGTCTTTACAAGGGTTAGAGGGTTATTTAATATTCAGATAGTAGGGGTTGAGCTGTCAAACTTCCGTGCAAAAGTCAAGCACATTTTTCTCTGGTTAAATTTTGATTGATATTTACAGGCGAGAATGATACAATATAAGCCAAATCCAAATGAAGGGCACACATAACGTGTGAGGGTGTAGGAATGATTATTAGATAATTTGATTTGGTAAATGCAAACGGAAGAATAAGACCTGCAAGGGTCTGTTTGTATATGCCGAATTAGATTATCGTATCATTCTAAAGCCGCCATTGATTCTTGTTCATGGTGTGTGCGTTCGGCATATAGTCGTGTTTAGTTTGTACGCTTAATCTGTCTTCGGCATGGAGACAGATTTTTTAATGCGGGCAGTAAGGAGGACTATATGTTTCAGATAAAAGGACTGAACATTTCACATAAGCGTGATCTCAGAAATATGTTAGAGGATTTCTCACTTGTCTTAAATCCGGGTGATAAAGCCGTTATCATTGGAGAAGAAGGTAATGGAAAGAGCACATTGCTCCGATGGATGTATGACCCAGATGCGGTAGGGGATTACATCGAGGCACATGGCGAGCGGATTGTTTCGAGTGAGAGGCTTGGGTATTTGCCGCAGGAGCTTTCCAAAGAGGATAAAAAGAAAACAGGTTATGAATTCTTTTCCGAATCGGAGATGTTTTATCTCAAGACACCAGGAGAGCTTGCCCAGTTATCGGCTGAGATGCAGATTGATAAGGATTGCTATTACAGCGATCAGCTGATGGAATCGCTGTCGGGTGGCGAGAAAATTAAAATTCAGATGTTGAAACTCTTAATACAGGAGCCGACTGTCCTGCTGTTGGATGAACCGTCAAATGACATTGATATTGAGACGCTTGAATGGCTGGAGAAATTTATATCTGATGCAAAGGAAGCAATCCTGTTTGTATCACATGACGAGGTGCTGATCGAACACACCGCGAATATGGTGATTCATATAGAACAGCTGAAAAGAAAGCGTGTAAGCCGTCACATGGTCATCAGAATGCCCTATACCCAGTATGTAGCATATCGGAATTCAAATATGCGAAACCAGGCGGCTCTTGCTGTGAGCCAAAGGAAAGAGCAGAAAATCAAGGATGAAAAGCTAAGGAGGATTCAGCAAAAGGTTGAGCATGACCAGGCATCCGTTACCAGACAGGATCCGCATAGCGGACGGCTTTTGAAGAAAAAGATGCATGTAGTAAAAGCAATGGAACACCGCTTTGAACGGGAAAAGCAGAATATGGCAGAAATGCCGGAAAGCGAGTCGGCAATGTTTCTCAAAATGGGAAGCGAAAAATCCGCCGTGCCTTCTGGAAAAACGGTCATAGATTTTTCCCTTCCATTCCTTATGTGTCCGGATGGATCTCGTGCTTTGTCTACTGATATTCACCTTTTCCTTCGTGGTGATGAAAAGATATGCATCACAGGAAAGAACGGGTGTGGGAAAACAACGTTAATAAGGGAAATAGCTAAGGAACTGTTACCGAGGGACGATATCAGGGCAGAGTATATGCCTCAAAATTATCTGGATTTGCTGGATGAAAACCAAAGCCCTGTGGATTTTCTTGCTCCTAGCGGAAAAAAGGAGGATACCACCAGGGTTCGCACTTATCTTGGATCTATGAAATATACTGCGGAAGAAATGGATCATTGCATCGCAGATTTGTCTGGAGGTCAAAAGGCCAAAATACTGTTGCTCAAAATGAGCCTGTCGGATGCAAATGTATTGATCCTTGACGAACCGACGAGAAACTTTTCGCCTCTGTCTGGACCCGTGATCAGGAATTTGCTGCATACTTTTCCGGGAGCTATCATAAGTGTTTCCCATGACAGAAAATTTATTGAAGAAGTTTGTGACAAAACCTATGTTTTGACGGAGTATGGGTTGACTCCGGGAATAAGATGAAACCTAGACCTAAATTTAAGCAAGAAAGCATCGGCTGATCAATCACATCCGCCGGTGCTTTCTTTTTACCCGAAAAAAGGAAGGAGGGGATCGGATGGCTGGCAGAATCCAGGGTATTACCGTTGAGATTGGCGGCGATACCACCAAATAACAGACTGCCTTAAAGGGCGTAAATACAGAAATCAGGAATACGCAGAGCCAGCTGAGAGATGTCGATAAGCTCCTGAAACTGGATCCGGGAAATACGGAACTGCTTGCTCAGAAACATAGGCTCTTGGGGGATGCCTCTACTGCTTCCTTAACTACCACTTGATTGAAAAAATAAAAATAGTTACAGATAGTCGTGCACATTTTCAGCGTGAGTTATGTCGGACAGACGGACTGGGGAGGAATGGAGGACTACATTAACGAGGTATACAATATAACCGATGGAGACTTTATGCTGGAGGTAAATGCACTTAAAGATAACTTCTGCCTGTGTTTTCAGCTTATCAATAAAGATCATAAACCTGTGGAGCTGTTTTGCAGGGGTCTTCAAGAAGAGGGATTACCGTACACAATATCGGAGATGAAGACACGATATCTGCCTGATATAGAGCTTCCAAATTAGATCGCGCTGGTTAAAAAGCTAACACATTATGGTATCAAATCCGGTAGTCTCCATGATATCCCGGACGGCTTTATTCATGTTGATAAGACTAAACCCGGCTCCGTCATCAACTGATTTTCGCATGATCAATAATACACGAAGCCCTGCTGATGAGATGTATTCAAGCCCGTTCATATCTACGCATATAGCCGTTATTTTGTTCCTGGCAGCGGATTCTTTATATAGGGAAAGGAGCTCCGGCGCTGTGATCGTGTCAAGACGTCCGGAGACGGTTAAGTTCAGTGTATCGCCGGACATCTTGGCATGCGCGATGAACTTATTATCGTTATGAGCAGACTCCTCCCGGGTTTTCTGCTTTGCAGTCATAACCCAGAAGTTCACTTCGCCAAGGACTTCAAGAGCTTTTTGGCGTGCATCCGCTGAGAGTTCATTAAGTGAATATACAGATTCGGGCATATATTGTTTCATTGGGATCATTTCAAGATCAAATCCCATATCGGAAACAAATCGCTTTACTTTCTCCTGATCAGGATCATAAAACCTGTTGTTCAAAAGCGTCGTTTTAGATACTTTTCCGGCGTAATCGGATACTATCGATTTGACTTGCTCTGCCCGGTCTTTCGGCAGACTCCCGGTTATGATCGACATGATCTTCTTTTGGGCGGTATCCAGTTCGCTATCCATTGTAATCCATTTTCCGCCGAACTCCGACAGGAGTCTTCTTATATTTCCGAATACTGTTTCAAGCTCATTCTGAGTGAAATACATCAGCATACCTTCCGTGGTAATGTAAAGCTCTCCCCGGATATCTCCCAATGCCTGCCTTAGTGAATTGTAGTTTGTTGCATCCACCGGGCAGTATTTAATGGAATTGTTCTCGCCGATGATCTCTTTTACGGCGTTCCCGACTACTGATGTAACAGCAGGAAGATCAAATCCGAAATAACGTATGTTGCTTTTTTGCAGTTTGATACCACGTGAAGTGTAGCCGCAAGGCAGATCAACGACCTGTTTTGCGGCGGAGCTCAGGATAAGGTTTGTTGATGCAATAAAGCGGGCCTCCGGAATGGCATTAAAAACAGGCATTGTCAATTTGAGCGTTTCAGCTACAGGTTCGGGTAGCCTGTCGCTGCCTTTGAATGACTCTTCCAATGTCGGTAGTCCTAAAACTCTACACAATTGTCTCGAGTCATCATCACCAAGCTCGGCAATGATCTGCAGACATCTCTGTGCAGTCATATATACCGGATTTACCTCTTCCATCAGGATCTCGATATTGTTATTATTGTTCATTTACCGGTTTCTCCTTTTATTGTATTATATAAGAGAAATTACCCCAAGACAAACATATGTGACGCTTCTGTGACAGTCGATGCTTTAGAATCAGTAATGTAATATAGTTCTAATGAGGTTAGCTCAAAAGAACAGAAACCAGTGTAGGGATACTGAAAGAAAAGGAGAGATGATCATGTCAGAATCAGAAAAAAGGCTTTAAGAAATGAAGAGTTGGAAGAGGTGAATGGCGGATCGTCCGGTGAAGTGGAATGGAATATCAAGAATCTGGCAACAGGTGAGTTGACCGGACCTTTTAGTCCGCAGGATGCCCATACGAGAGTGAAAAAGTTGAAGGCCATGGGCGGGAAATTTAAAGTTGTGCATTAAAAGAAGAGCTGAAAGGAAGGATATTATTTGGATAATTTTGAAAAATTGATCAAATCGGTTGAAAATGTAAATTCTCCCGGGAATTCTGCTCCCGGGGGATTTTTTTATGGCGAAGGGGCTGATAATACCGTATAATTATGACGATTTCAGAAATGACATAGGGGCAAATAATTGCGCAGGGGTCAGCTATATCATTGATAATATGATATTGGCCGGGATCATTTCCGGCTATGCCGTCACACAGACTATTGCCGGTGCGGAAAGAACCCAGGCGACCGGCATTGGATCGGAAGCATAGTAAGCTGGGTCCACTCATCAGTGGGCTCTGGAGATGGAAAAGTATAAGATAAAGTCCATAACGGATGCCATGACAGGCCTTCTGAATAAGGGGGCATATATTGAAAAGGAGGCTGAACTTACAGGGAAACTGATCAAGGCAAGAGAAGACGGAGAGGATAGTATTTCCTTCGCTATCATGTCGCTTGATCTTAACTATCTCAAGAAGGTTAACGATAACCTCGGCCATGAAGACGGAGACCGGTTCATACAGACAGCCGCCCATATCTTAAAAGACGCAATAGCCGATCAGGAAATGTATGAGTGCAAGCATAAAATGAAAGCCGAAAGAACGTAAAAGAAGGAGACGAAGAATATGTTAAACATTCTGGAAGTAAGCAAGGAAAAACTGACAACACTGCATCATGGTCCGAAGGTATTTCATGATGCTCTTGAAAAGGTAAGGGATGGCGAAGAGCGCTTTCATGTTACGGATCCGGAAGGCAAAGTAGAAGATTATGACCTTGCCTACAAGGACAATATGCTTCTTTTTCCCGATAATGTCCGTGGCGTGATCCTGAAAATGACCAACGGGGGAACCGTCTATGCCCCGTTTTTTTACTACAATGAAGACGATACGGAAAATCTCTGCCTTGATTTCCTCCGGCAGTTTGACAGGATCGAGATAGAGAGTATAGACGAATACAGCCTGGGTGTCGTAAGGATCGCCATTAAGTATACAGACCTTAACGTTTATACTCCGGATGGCAGGATCGCCTGGTTTTTTGAAGACTCTGACCGTGTTCATATTGTAGAGAGCTTATCGTATGATACGGATAAAAAAACATTAAGGATGACCACGAGCCCCTTTGAAATGGGCTACACCAAGCGTGACTGGTCGTATATCAGTTCAGCTGCGGCATTTCAAAATGTATTTCTATGGCAGGCATTAACCGGCGGCAGGAAGGGGCCGTTTAAGTATATCGAGGTCGTACTTTCGAAACTCTCCGGTATCGGTGCGATCCTGGCCAATCTTTCGGTAGCCTCAAATGCGGGAGCTCCGAGAGGACTGACTGCCTTCTTAAGACCCGGATGTACCAGATATCCTGAATCGCTTTTGTGCAGATATTTTCATATTAATCCCAAACCTACGGATGCCACGGAGGACAACTGCATTGTACTTGAAGATTTGATCGCCGTTTTCTCAATATCGTGGTACACGCTCCAGTATCAGGCCAACTTTGATCAGAGCGTATTTGATGAAAAATTTGCCGCCGATATGAAAGAGTATGCCGATACGATACTTGGAGGTAAAAAGACCCTTGGCGTGCTTGCCAGAGGAACGGACTACGTGACTGCAAACCTCGGAGCAGACCGTGTTCACGCAACGCCGGAACAGATGATATCCGTTATCGAAGAGTGGATAAAAGAGGACGGGTATGAAAAGATATTCCTTGCGACAGAGGATATGGATAATCTTGAAAAGATAAAAGCTGCATTCCCCGGAAAAGTAATAGCCATAGCGCAGGAGAGAATGCGTATCTCCGATCTGGAGAAGCAGGGAACAACGCTCATTTATGAGTATGAACAAAAAGCAAATCAGGGACAGGCATATTATGATTCCCTGGAGGATACTACCGTAAACTACTTCTATGCACTGTATATCTTGTCATGGTGCGATTCCTTCCTGTGTTCAGGACAGTGTAACGGCTGGGATACGGTGCGGTCACTGAAGGAAGGTACATTTGAGAGAGAGCGCAAATTAAAGGTTGTTTTTGAGGGAGATCCTTTTGTTGAAAAATGGAAGGAGATACGTCCCGTTACAGCCGGTATGTTTGCCAAAGGAACATATTTAACAAATAAGGCATTCTATATGACATATCGTTTTGACATGGCCGATCCGGTCAACCCCGAAGCGATCAGGAAAGCATGGGACAAGACCATTACCATATACCCCTATGTTACATATGCGGAGGCTACCCGTGACGGAAAACTTGTCCTGCTGGAAAATAAACTTCCGTTTGTGATCGAAGAGACAAGCGAAGTCATAGAACCGTATGCGAGAACCGGTAATTTCCACTCGGTGACTATCTGTTATCTGGGCAAAGTACTCTGGATGTATGTCGATCATGTGCCTTATGACGGAACCGGATTCAAATCCGTGCTTGAGACGTTCTTCTACCATTACTACTGCGAACTGGACAAAAAAGAGTATCCGGTGCCCGACGGGGTATTTACCGAAAAAGACGGAGTGGTCGCAGGACAGGATACGGATGCTTATCTGATGTCGGATCCGATCGATCCCAAGGCAATGATGGCAGCGTTTGGCAAATCCGAATCCTTTGAGATCAAGGAGGCTTTCAGAGATGAGGTCTTTTCGACCCGTGAGGATTGCAGAGGCTATTGCATCAGCGTGTCCGGTGATGAATTTATGTCATATGCAAAATCCGTAAAAGGAAGTCCCATGTCACTGCTTGCTGTTTTTCTGGCGAAGGCAATGCAGAAAGTTCATCCCGAAAACACGCTTCCCGTGGATATCATGGCGCCTGTCAGCGTGAGAAAGGTCATGGGAAATCCCAACTCGCTGTTACATCAGGTGGTCCATGCACCTTATTCATTCAAAGCCGAGGATCTGAAAAACGGTGATGAGGTATTAAATCAGTGTTACAGAGACTTCCTGAAGGGTTTTTCTTCGGAACAGAATATCAAGATGCTTTGCGGTGTTTATCGCGGAATATGTGAAGGGTATGCAAAAGCTTTTGCAGCCGGAGTTCTTGACAATATCGTACTTGAGACAAGGGCTTCAACAAAGATCGGTGGCGCGATCAGTTATCTCGGGACACTGAGGACGGATGAGTATGGCAGCCGCATACGCATGACGGCTTTCCATGCCATGCAGGAAAAAGGCATGATGGCGCAGGTTATCGAAGTGGGAGGCGTATTCTATATCAACTGGTATCAGGGATTCCATGGCGAACTGTATGCAAAAGCCATGAGAGACCTTATGAAGGAAGCGGGTATGAACTCGGTTGCCATGGAACGAGTGGAATAATACAGTCTTGATCCTGAATGAAAGATGAATGAAAACAGACAATACAATTTAGATCTTCTGAAGGCGTTGGCGATAATCTGTATGATCTTCAGCCATCCCGTTCTTGTCTTTGCGTTATACAGAAACGGATGGGACAGCGGTTTTCTTTATATTCTGGGTGATATTATCCTGTATGTTTGTTTTAACAGCCTGTTCTGTTACTATAAACTTGGACGATACCGGCGCTTCCGGGGATGAAACAAAAAAAGGCAATGGCTGCAGAAGTTACACAGGAAGATATAGAGAAGATGATTGTTGGGAAATGGATCGTTGCAGAGGTAGACGGACAGCCGGCATCGACCAACCTAAAGAGCATATTTGATATAGTTTCAAATACACATGCCGCCAAGATATCCGAAAAGCTGGGACTGACAGAGGATGCACAGAAAAGTCAATCCTTCAGCATGGGACCGGAGGAAGAGATGACTTTCCGGATCATTCTGGAGACACGATATCATATGATGGGCATTCTGGCACAAGATTCGGGATTTTCGGTATTCGTTGACCTGCCCTGTGGATATACACCACGGGCCATAGAAACGGCAGAACATAGTTCATCATATATCGGACTTGACCTGCCACCTGTCATTTCGGAGATCAGCGGTATTATTCTGCCGATGATAAGCAGTGAAAAACAAAGCCTTGTCCGTTTCAACCCTGTTGATGCAACAAACGGCAGATCGCTGGAAAAGGCGGACTTAGGGTTCTGCTGATCATGCAGAAGGGCTGTAAAGAAGGAGTGAGTCTCAAGGGCATGAATGATCTTGTGCGCGACATTTTCGATCGATCCGGCTTTAGTGAGATTCTTGCAGAAACCGCACAAATGACTGTATAGAACGGGATTATCTTGACCACGGTTTGACCACAAAAAGTTTGGTAAAAGAGGATAATATGTATAATGCGTATATATTTTGCGATGAGTTATACTACGAAACACTACATATTATAGAAGCCTTCTATCATATTAAGCCAAGATCCATGCTTAGGAGTAAATACAAATTCAAATCTACCGGATCTTGTTGCCAGGAAAGCTTTCGTCTCTTTTGAGGTGTGAGCAGAGTGATTATCCAGCACAAGACGTATCTTGTCTCCCTCAGGATAGCTTTGGTCGAGCAGTTTTAGGAACTCGATGAAATCTGCACTCTTATGACTCGTGCTAACCAGCGGAAATGCTTCACCTGTCAACAGATCTATGCCTGCCAGAAGGGATATTGTTCCGAGGGGCTTGTATTCATAATCTCGCATGGTCACACCTTTATCAGCAGTTGGTGGCAGATCAGGTGAAGTAGTATAGTGTTAATCTGATCTGTGTAGAAGATGGAATAGAAAGTTCTAGCCATGATGCATGAGTTCATGGAACAGCAGGGATATGTAAACAAGGACTCAAAGTCCCTCTAAAAAATGTACTCAATTATATAAAAGTCGTCCATAAAAGTGCAAGCAACACAAACTCGCTCCCAAAAGTGCATGAACCACATTGAAAGTCGCTTGAAAAAGTGTACAATAGTATTGGGAGGGCGCATCTATGTTCAGACGGAAAATCACCGAAGAAATCTATAAATGGAAAAACAGCACAGGTAAAAAGAAAGCCCTTGTTATAAAAGGGACGCGTCAGATAGGCAAGACCTTTATCGTACAGGCTTTTGCCGATGAAAACTATGAAAATGTTGTCTACATCAACTTTAAAGATAACGAGTCGGCAAAGCGGATATTTGATGGAGACTTTGTAGTTGACAGGATGACTCTTGATATTTCAGCGTTGATTCCCGGGGTTCATTTTGTGCCCGGAAAGACGGTAATCATATTTGATGAGGTTCAGGAATGTGCCAATGCAAGAGCAAGCATAAAATCATTTATGCTGGATGGGCGCTATGACATTATATGCATCGGATCTTTACTGGGGATCAAAGGTTACAATAGAAAGAAAAACCGTGGGGTGCCCACGGGATTTGAACATATCATCTATATGAAGCCAATGGATTTTGAAGAATTTCTTTGGGCGAAAGGAATCAGTGAAGCTGTTCTGGATGAAGTAAAGAGGTGTTTTAATGAGCACATACCTGTATCCGAAACGATCCATACCTCTATGTTCAGGTATTTTCGCGAGTATATATGCGTCGGTGGAATGCCGTATGTAGTCGACAGGTTTCTTTCGACAAATGATATGAATGTTGTACTTGAAGAACAGAGAGATATTCTGGAAGAGTTCAAGGATGATTTCGGTAAACATCTGGATGAAAACGAGAATGAAGAAACAGATCTTACTTTGCTTGGAAGAATAAACCGTGTGTTTGATTCTATTCCGGCTCAACTTGCCAGGGAGAATAAGAAGTTTACTTATGCAGCACTCGAGAAAAAAGGAAGATCCGAGAATTACCAAGCAGCCATTCAGTGGCTCTACGATGCCGGGATCATCAATATTTGTTACAACCTTTCGAATCTGAGCATTCCGCTCGAAGGAAATAAAATTAATAATATATTCAAAATCTACATGCAGGATACCGGTCTGTTTGTTGCCATGCTCGAGGAGGGCAGTGCAGGTAGAATCCTTAGCGGAGAGCTTGGGATGTATAAAGGCGCTCTATATGAAAATATTGTAGCGGATGCTTTTTCAAAATGCGGAAGATCTTTATATTATTATCATAAAGACAGTGGACTGGAGATTGATTTTATAACGCCCATAGATACTGAAGTTACGCTCGTTGAAGTAAAAGCAACAAATGGAAATGCCAAATCAGCCAATACAGTATTAAAGAACAAGAATCAATATGGAGTGAACAGGTGTATTAAGCTGAGTGCTGGTAATGTCGGACAGGAAGGCGAGAAACTGACCTTGCCGTATTATATGGTTTTCTTGCTAAGATAGTTGATTTTACCCCAAGGAAACGACGTCGAGACGGTGGTCAGTTAATCCCTGAAAAAGGACAGCCCAAAAAACGAGGTGTCCATGAAGCCCGGATAGGACAGTCTGTATGAGCCACAGGACAAAGGAACCTATGAGAAGATTAAGGCGTAAGCCCTGGATCCTGATAAGGCAAGAGATGTTCTTGATCCCGAAAAGATGCTGAGAGGATGATTATAGAATCATGAAAACAAGAGAGGAATTATTGAAATATGGTCTTTCATTTCCGGATACTTATCAGGATGCCCCATTTTCCGATCAGAACTGGCAGTTGGTCCGGTATAGCGGAAACAGGAAGGCCTTTCTCTGGACGTATGAAAGAGACGGCTATATTAATCTGAATGTAAAAACAGATCCTGAAAAGGCTTTTTTTTGGAGAAGTATATATAAATCAGTCGTTCCCGGTTATCATCAGAACAAGACCCACTGGAATACGATCATTCTCGATGGGAGTATTCCCGATAAAGACATCAGACTGATGATCGCCGAGAGTTATGATCTTATCAGTGATTGTCCTTCAAAGAGAATATACGAAGCCGTAAAAAAGATACCGTATGGGACGGTTGCCACATATTCGCAGATCGCAGAGCTGGCGGGTGACAGGAAGATGGCTCGTGCAGTAGGTAATGCGCTTCATAAAAATCCGGATCCCGAAAACATTCCCTGTTTTCGTGTGGTAAATGCCAGGGGAGAGCTGGCCGGAGAGTTTGCCTTCGGTGGGTCGGGAGAGCAGGCAAAGCTGCTGGAAGCGGAAGGGATAACAGTTACTGACGGAAAGGTAGACCTTAACATATATCAATGGAAGCGGTCCGGGAATGAGGAATGATTTGGACTTTTGACGTTATTATCATATAATGAAGAAGATTAAGTTATGGTTCAGATGCAGTCTATTGGGAGGTATGAGATAATGCAGCTTGCCGAAATATCAAACAAATTTGAGGAAAAGATCGATGACAGAGATGAGCTTGTGCATTTTCTGGGATTGAATCAGGTTCTGAATGTTTATGAGCACAGTGATATCGTATATATACAGCTTGCTCATACACAGGGAACGGGAGGCGTGACAAGCGAGTCACCGGTGGAATTTGACAAGAATCATAATCATGTAGCTCAGTGCATTTTCGACAGAAAGCTCCGCTGCCTTACGATCAATGACGATTCCTTTGATACAGGTAACAAGGTATCATTAAAGGAGCTGATACAGATCCTTAAGTCGGAGATACAGAGATAAGAGATCCGGTTTATACGGGAAAAGTCAGATGATCTGATATACTTTGGATCAAAAAACAAAACTGTTGTGAAAAAGATTGTTTATTTAATGGAATATCCCATGGATCTTCCGGGAGGAGCCCAGCTGTCAACTGAGCTGATAGCTGCGGCTCTTGCGGAAGCCCCCGGATACGGTTATGAACCGGTGGTGATTTGCCCGGAGCTTCTAAACCGGAAAGTGTCTGATTATCCATTCAGGATACTGACCTATCCCATGGGAGAAAAACGTTTTCCAAACCTTCTTAAGCGCATAAAGGCCTTCAGGAAATATATCGGAGAAGAGACACCGGATCTCATTCATATCGAGATGTCGGAGTCTCTTATTACTTATGGTTTTATAATGGGCGCATTTCGCGGGATTCCGCATATTTACACGGACAGGGGAATGCTTTTCGGTTACAGGAAAAGATCCCGTCTGTTTATGGATCCGGTCCTAAAAACCGCTTCCTGCATTATCACAACAACCGATAAAAACAGGAGACTGTGGAGTGAAAATACTCCTTTCGGACCGGTATATACAATACCGAATACCATCAGCTCCATTTTTGAAAGCTATGATGAAAGCAGGAAAAAAAGAGGTGGCCGTCTGTCCGTAGGCTTTGCGGGAAGGGTATGCGTGGAAAAGGACTGGGGAAAGGTGCCGCTCATTGTCAGGGCACTGGAGGAAAAAGGATTAGATTTTGAGGTACACCTCGTGCTTTCCCTTTATGAAAAGGGAGACAGGGAATTTGCGGATAAGCTGAGAGCTGATCTTGAAAGCATCATAGGTGCTGAGAGGCTGGTCTACCGTGAGGAGCTTTCGCAGAAGGAGATGAGCGATTTTTACTATGCGGTGGATCTCTTTATAATGACATCTGTTTTCGAATCCTTCGGTAAGGCGGCAGTAGAAGCCATGTCCCGGAGGTGCAGCATTATGTCAACCAATGTAGGCGGGCTCCCCGAGGTCATAGGGAGGGATGATAACCTCTATTCCATGGACAATTTAGACAGGCTTACAGCATATGCAGGAAGGCTTATTGAGGAGCCTGAGTTTCTGAGGAACGAGCAGGAATACTTCTTCAGGAGATACAGGGAGCTTTTCACGGGAGAGGCCTATGTGAGAAGGCACCTGGAAACATATGATACTATCTTGTCAACGCGGGTTCCGGATGCAAGCCTTCAATAACAGGCGATTGTTTTACGGACAGAGAATAATATTTAGGCAATGAAGGAAAAAAGAAGCGGCTTGGGAGGATTCTTAAGCTATTTCTATGGGAATTTCATAGTACTGCTCCTGGGCTTTATTCAGACACCTCTGGTTACCAGAATTATGTCAACTGACGAGTACGGCAGAACGGGTATGTTTGAGGCTGCAGTGTCCTGCATATATATTTTTGCGGTGCTGGGACTGGATCAGGCTTATATACGCTACTATTATAAGGCGGGGATAAACAGGAGAAGCCTTATGCTGAAGTGCCTTTTACCGCCTCTTATTCTGGTATCGGTGCTGGTGCTGATCTACTATTTTATGTCAACCAGCGCCAATATGTGGCTTTTTGGCCGTACCGGAAGAGATATAACCTTTCTTGTAGCGGGATACACCATTGTTTCGGTTTTTGAGCGCTTCCTTTTCCTTGATGTAAGGATGCAGCAGAACGGCAGGCTGTACAGCAACATAAATATCGCCCAGAAGATCATCAATATCGTTCTCATCCTTGTTTTTTTCAATGTTTTCGGGAATGATTTCAGAGTGGTGCTCTACTCCATTACTCTTTCCTGGGCATCTACGACGCTGTTTCTGGCGCTGAGATATGTATTTATGTCGAAGGATGACGGAGCTCCTTTGGACCCCGTTTTGGATAAGCAGAAGGAAATACCGGAGCGTGAGCTTATCACCTATGGTCTGCCTTTTATCCTGATCCTTCTTATGGAGTGGCTGCTGTCATCCTGCGATAAGATCGCCTTAAAATCGCTGGCGGATTATCACGAGCTTGGGATTTATAACGCCGCAATGAAGATCATGGTTCTTCTCCTGACCTTCAAGAACACCTTTCTTGCATACTGGTCTCCGGTTGCCATGGAAAAGTATGAGAGCGGGAGCAAAGATGCACCGGAGTTTTTCAGGAAAGCCTTTGATATGATGCGTTTCTTATGTATGCTTGCCGCGGCGGGGATGATACTTTTCAGAAATGTGATAGTACTGATCCTCGGAAAGAATTACAGGGGAGCAGACAGGATAATCCCGTTTCTTACCCTTATGCCCATATTTGCCATAATGTTTGAAATAACCGTGCAGGGAGTAAGATTTAAGAAAAAAAATCTGTTCCTGAATATTGCCAGTCTGGCCGCAATAATCGTTAATATTTGCGGAAACTTCCTGCTGGTGCCGCTTTTCGGGGGAACAGGAGCGGCTCTTACCACCGGGATGTCGTATCTTATGTATTTTATTGTGGGATCGGTATTCTCAGAAAGGTTCTATCCCGTAGGCTATGACAGAATGAGGACCCTTATAGATGCGTTGCTCATCACATTTTATGCGGCCTTTGCTTCCTTCTCGGGGATGCAGGTTTTCACAGCGCTTATTGGGGTTGTTTTGATCGCTTTATTTATGCTGATAGAGAGGGACAGCCTTATTAAAGCTATGGAGGTTCTTAAGGAATATGGGGGGAAGATCCTTCACCCTGATCAGGATGACACTTTGCAGGTGAAAAATGATGATAAAGAAGTGTAATAAGTTAATCTATCCGGTTCTGCTTTTTACAGCTCTTTTTACAGCCGTGAATTTCTGTATGCTAAGGAGCTTTCTTAGCAGGGATGTGGATACGAGTGTCAGTTCCACACAGACCATGTATGCGGACAGCTACCCTGAGACAAAGGAATTCCCGGATCTTTTTCTTAGAAATCTAGTGAAAGGAAAGAAGATAAAGGTGGCCAGAAGGATAAAGACCTATGATGAGTATGAAACCTTTGGACATGACGAGGATGAGGGCAATCCCTTTGATAAGCATTATTTAATAGACAATGACTATACCCGCTGGTTCGGGCTCTATGCCGGGGAGGTTGAGGTTGATGAGGATCTTCCTGTGGGTGATGAAACGGAGCGTATTTTCGGAGCGCTTAAGCAGGATTTTTTTGATGCCGGAGAGGCTAATGATATGCTCAGATATTCCTTCCCCTTAAACAGGGAGAAGGTACAGCAGGCTTCTGCCTTCTGGTACTCCTGGTACTACAATGCATTTTCCGAGAAGGTTAAGAAAAATAAGGATAAGGATATGCAGCCGAATATTTATGTAAACCTTGATGGGGCGGAGGATGCAGATACTCTTGTGGCGGTCTGGACAGACAGGGAGGATCTCTACCTTATGAGCGGGGAGAAATACGGGGAGCTTAAGGGAAGGCAGCATTAATGCTTAATATTCCAGCTGCTCCGGAATGCACTTTTCAAGCTCTTCTTTCGGTATCCCAAGGAAGATCTTTACAAGCTCTTCGTCAAGCTGGGTGCCGGCTGCTTCAGAAATGATCCTTACTGCCTCTTCATGGGTTCTTGCATCCTTATAGGAACGGCGCATGGTTATGGCAGAGTAGGTATCGGCTATTGCAATGATACGAGCGGCAAGGGGGATCTCTTCTGCTTTCAGAAGGTGATAACCCTTCCCGTCAACTCTCTCATGGTGATAAAGTATCCAGTTTGAAATATTGTCGAAGGCCTGAAGGGGTTTAAGTATTTTCACGCCGATATCCGGGTGTTTTTTCATTATTTCCCATTCGTTATCGTCAAGCTTGGCAGGCTTATTCAGTATGGATTCGGGAACTCCAAGCTTTCCCACATCATGCATAAGTGAGGCATAGGAAAGGCTTATGGGGCTTATCTCCCTTTTCATTCCTGCAGGGAGATAGCTGTAGAACATCATTGTAAGCTCCTGAACATGGCGGCTGTGACCGTTAAGGTTTGAATCCCTGGCATCTATCACTCCAACCAGTGCCTCAGCTATCTCTATGCTTCGTTCCTTTGCTGACTGAAGAAGAGTGAACATCAGAGTGAGCACTATCGCTACAAAGACACTGCCCCAGAAAAGCACCATTGCCATCATAAAGTCAGGCCTGGAGAATACGGCAATGAAAACATAGCCTATAAAGAAGAATATAAGCAGCAGAAACGCAGTATTCTTCCATATCTTGTCCTTCATATCCTCTGATGACAGAACATCAGTTGTGGTATACAGGAAACGGAGATAGCGATAGATATTCGCCATCATCAACAAAGCACCTGTTATGATAAAAATTATATTTAGCACGTTCATATAAATACTCAAAACGGTCACTTGCGGAACCGGAGGTGACGTTTGAAAACCGGTCGCTGTCTTCTGAGCTATTTTATGCCCTGCCGTCATTTTTATCAATATGAGTTTTGACCAATATATCCAAATCCCCTGACGGTGCTGATGGCAGAATGGAATAGTGCCCGGCATTTGTAATTATGGTAAAATTAAATTGTTTCCGGGAACGTGATGCAGAATGCTTCTGGGCGGAATGGGTCATGTGAAGCAGCAGATGGAGTGGGAAAGAGCAGTTTATGAAGAAAATAATATGCCTTCTGGCAGCTGTTATTGTAATGGCGGCTTGGGGATGTAAAAGCATTGATATGGATAAAGCGGCGGTAATAGAGGAAAAATCGGATCATTACCTCCGTGTCGCGGAAGAACAGGCTATAGATTACGCCGACAGGGCGAAGGAGAAAATTAAGGAGCAGGTTAAGGAGGAACTGGCAAAACAGGATGGCAGCGCGGAACCGGGAATACTGTCCGGAGTTGAGGATGTGGGACTTAAAGATCTGACCGGTGCTGGAACGGATTATGCCTTTATTTATGACGGTACTCCTTATGCTGCAAAGTACACACCGGACAATTGGGAGATAACAGATTCCTACAGGATAACAAATGCGATGGATATGGCTATTATATGTCAGGCACTGATAAATGAGCATCCGATCCATGGGAAGGACATGGCTTCCTTCAGAACCTGTGACGACATGGCATACGAATGGATCCAGCATAATGTGGCATATTCTTTTCTGCCGGAGGACAGTCCATGGATCGATTCTGTAAAAAACGTGGATCTTGATCCGAAGGATCAGGGAAAATCCTACAGGGATCTGTATGAAGACAGGACGGGAAAGAAGTTTGATATCCAGAGCTTTTTGGATCAGTAAGTGATGAAAAATATCCCCTTTGAGCTTATCTGATCTATAGCGTATAATGGTACGGAGATGGACATTTACGCGTACAGGAATATCATAGGGAGCAGGGAGAGCATTTATTTCCTCAGGCAGGTGATGGTTATTGTCGGGCTCTTTACGGCGGGGCTTATACCTGCGGGTGTAATAAGAAAAAGGCTGCCCGGGAAAAGGGATATGCTGCTTGCCTTTCCACTGGGGCTTTCACTTTTTGGGGTACTGGGTTTTCTACTCCTGATCTTCGGGATCAGGCTTTCAATGCATAATATCATTATTCTTTATATTCTTCTGACGGCGGGTCTCATCGCTTATACGAGATTCAGACCCTGTGACCCGGGGCAGGAACTATATGAAACGGAAGAAGATGTTCCGGCCGCAGATCTTCCGGATAAAGATTCATTCAAGGAAACCAGGGTTAAGAAAAACGGATGGAAGGATGCGGCTTTTACTGCGGCAGGGTATGCATTGGTTATTATGGCGGCTCTTTTTTCCTGTTCGGGCATTCTTTCCCAGATCGTTACGAATGACTCCGTTTACTACTATTCTATGTATCCCTCCATTCTTGTTCACGATGGTTTTATTTCCGCAAGTCTTGACAAGTACCTTACGGATGTGGGTCAAACAACGGCTGTTATACAATGTATTCCCTTTCTTTTTGACTTTGATGAGACCTTTGGAATACAGCATTTCCTGAATTTTAATTTCATACTGATCTTTTTTACCGGACTTTATGGGGCTTTATCGGGCTGTTTTGATTTATGTAAACCATATCCCCGGAGGAGAATGAGGGATTTATGTAAACCATATTTCTCAGATAAGCCGGCTCTTGCCGCAGCGCTTCTCGGAACCCTCTTTCTCGTGAGCTGCGAGCCTTTTATTGTGCTGTCAAAATGGATATTGTCAAATGTTTACTTTATGGATTTCCTTTTCATTGTTTTTTTGCTGGAGCTTACTGCTGCCGGTGGCGGAAGAGTATCCGAAGGGTATTTCGAAGACAGGGCAGAGGAAAGGCTTTTGGATTTCAAGATCCTCTTTATGAGTGCTTTTCTCATAATGAGCCGGATGGAGGGTGGCGTTCTGGTGTTTGTTCTGGCGCTTGCTCTTTCCGTACTTCCGATAAAAAAAGAAAAGCTTCTTATACACTTCGCTCTGCCTCTGTGTATAATGGAATTAGCTTATTACGGGATGATCTACCTTCGGATCGGTATTGACCCCTTATACAGCTTTCTTGATTCAAAGACTGCTTTGCTTATGGTTGGATTGATAGTGGTGTTAGTGGTTTACATAATTTTTATCCGCGACCGGATAAAGAGTTCATTCCTTCCGATATGGCTGCTGATACTGCTGGCAATGGGAAATGCCGGACTTATGCTTATAAACAGCGGACGTTATCTTACAAATCTCAAGGCATTTATCCTGAATGTAAGACTGGGCAACGGCTGGGGGCTATTTTCAATAGTGATCGTTATTTATTGTATTATGCTTATATTTGAGCTTGTAAAGAGAAGAGGCAGGGATATTCCGCTTATGCTGTTTCTCCCGGCAGCGCTGGTGCTCTCGATCATTGCCGTATGCTTTGCGAGAGGTGGTGTGCTGGCGGTCAGGACCAGCGATTCGGGAAACAGGGTTCTTATGGAGATCGTGCCGCTGCTTGTTTTTTCGGTGTATGTGTGGGGAATATGCTATATTAGGGAAAGATCCTGACTGTTGCACCGCAACCTCTCATCGAGGGGACGGTCGTTATGAAATTGGGTAATAAATGAAAACAGTATTGATAACCGGTGCGTCCAGAGGAATAGGCAGGGCGGCGGCTCAAAAATTCCAGAAAGAGGGCTATGAGCTTTTTCTTATCTGTCATAGAGATGTCAGGGATCTTCAGGAATTTAAGGGACATCACTTTGCCGGAGATGTGGGAGATCCCTCTTTTATTAAAAGCGTGATGGATGAGATAGAGAGCCTTGATGTGCTCGTTAATAATGCCGGTATTGCTTACTACGGGCTATTGCAGGACATGACTTTCGATGAATGGGACAGTGTGATACGTACTAATCTAACTTCAATGTTTCTTACCTGCAGGGAAGCGGTACCGAAAATGCTCCGGAAAAGATCGGGGAAGATAATAAACGTATCCTCGGTATGGGGAAGTGAGGGAGCGGCTCTTGAAACAGCCTATTCTGCTTCAAAAGGCGGCGTAGATGCCTTTACGAGAGCTCTTGCAAAGGAGCTGGCACCGAGCAATATACAGGTTAATGCGATCGCTCCCGGAGTCATAGATACGGATATGAATAAGCACTTAAGTCAGGAAGAGCGCTCAGCGCTTGTTTCGGAGATACCGGCGGACAGGATGGGAAGCCCGGAGGAAGCTGCGGAGCTGATATTTCAGCTTGCAGAAAGCAATTCATATCTTACCGGTCAGGTGATAAGTCTAAACGGCGGATGGTTTTAACCCGGTTCGGCTTTCTGCACCGACAGAGTTAAAATGCCAATCGAGGATGCCAATGTTATGTAAACAAAAACGGATAGCTGCAGAGTGTCTGATCCCCACGTTTGTTACGCTCCTTATCTTTTCGGGAGTGCTTTTTTCTAAAGGGATCTTTCCTTTCGGTGAGAATCTCATAGACTACTATGATATGGGGCAGACAAATGCGCCTCTTTATTATCATATCTGGGATTTTCTGCACGGAAGGTCGGCTCTTTTTTTTGACTGGTATATCAACTGCGGACAGAATCTCGCTATGGGAAGCGCCATACAGTGGAATATCTCACCTTTTAACCTTTTTTTCCTGCTGATACCGAGAGAACTCACATATCCCTCGCTGTCTGTATTTATGGGTCTGCACCTCTTTTTCATGTCATTTAATATGGCTCTCTTTCTGAGAAATGTATTTCCTAAGCTGCAGCGCAGTATGCTTTTTATTTCTGCAGTTTCATACGGACTCTGCGGATATACATTAACACATTATACGATCCCGACTTATCTTGACACTGCCGTATTTTTCCCGATATTTGCACTTTCTCTTATGCGTCTTTTAAGAGGCGGCGGAAGAGTGATGTATGTCCTGATGCTCGGCTTTATGAGCGCACTAAGCTATTATCTGGGGTTTATGCACCTGATCTATGTACTACTGTTTTCAGGAGTTTACATAACATTAAACTGCTCCGATAAGACTGTGCGACAGGAGAGGGCAGCAGACCTGGCGGTGGGAACAGCTGCAGGAATTCTGCTTTCATTCTTTATGCTGCTTCCATCGGTAATGCAGATGACGCTTTCATCAAGATTTAATTCAAATCTATCCGGAGGAGTTCCTGAAACCCTTATGTCGATACTGAATTCTGTGGGGGCGGATGAGTACTATATAAAGTATTTCCAGCTCTATGCCCTGGAATTCTTTATTGTATTAATAATTGCGGGAGTTATTTTTTGTAGAAAAGAGCGGAGATTTGTCATTACGGTGCTTTCAGCCGTTTTTATTCCCTGTGCGCTTATACCCTTTGAATCCATAAATATACTCTGGCACTTCGGCACCTATTATCACTATCCCATAAGATGCGGATATCTCATTCCCTTTTCAGTGATCGCAGCAGCTGCCTGTTTTGCTGAAAGGGCAGAGGGCAAAGAGGCTGGAGATGAAATAAAGGGTTATGGGGACAAGAAAGTTTACATAATCTTGACGGCTGCTTCCGTACTGATATCTGCTGCAGCCCTTATTATTCTTATAAGAATATATGATAATAAAGCGCCCTGGGATATTAGGCTGCTGTTTTCGAATTCGGCGCTGCTTTGGATCGCAGTATGTATTATGTTAACTACAATGCTCCTTCTTCTCAGATCTCTGAAGAAACTAAAGGGCAGCAGACTGAACCGTGTGCTGATCCGGATTTCCATGCCTGTGGTAATAGCGGAACTGATACTCGGAGCCTATGTGGGATACGGGCTTCCAAAGTTCACCGACAGGTTTTTCGCTGATCCGGAGCAGAGCGGGGAATACATCTTAAAGGCGGAGGCCTTCAGCTCTGCATCGGAGGGGTGTTTTACCGCTTCTGATGAAAGCTTTAGGACAGAGCGGCTGAAGAACCCGGACACGGACCTTAACACTAATTACGGAATGGTAATAAGACACGCCACAGTGACCGGCTGGGCCAATACAGCCACCGGAGAAATGATAAAATGCGCCGAGAAGCTTGGCTACAGCACCCACTTTATGAGGATACTGGATTCAGGGGGAACTTTACTAACGGATTCGCTGCTGCAGGTAAAGGATATAGTGACTGCGAGAGAGTATGAAAATGATATACAGGAGGTTTACATAAATCAAAAAGAGCTCAAAACCACTGAGGGTGAATACTATCTCTATCATAATGCTGTAAGCCTGCCTTTTGCCCTTGCGGTTCCACATACGCTTGAGGAGGCAGACCTTACGGAAGGGAGTGTGGCGGAAAACAATAATCTTCTGTATAAGGCTCTGTCGGGAGATACGGAGAACATAGCTAATGTTATCAAAATATCGGAGCTTAAAAATAACAGTCGCAATAATGGAAATGCTGTTGAAATAGAGGTTTCCGGGAAGAAAGCCCTGTATCTTTGCAAAGGAAAGGCAGAGGAGATCCGGGTTAACGGAAGGACAGTGGCGGTACCCAGCATAGGGGATCCGGAGAACAAAGCCTATCCGGCCTGGTTTAATTCTAATCTTCTCTTCCTCGGGATCTTTGAAAACAGGACAGTTGTACTGAATTGTCCGGAAAAGTCGAGAATAATAACGATAGATATCGATAAGCTGAAGGCGCTTTCCGGGAGGCTTAACGCTGAAGAAAAGAGAACAGGGGCGGGGACCCCGGAAGCAGCAAAGAGCAGTATAAGCTTCAGTATCACGGGAGATCAGAGCAGAAACCGCGTGCTTATCCCTCTGTCATTCAGCCCGGGGTGGAGCGCCAGAGTCAACGGAGAAAATAGAAGCCTTAAGGATTTCGGGGGTTTGTTTATGGTGCTTCCGATAGATCAGGGAGAGAACAGGGTCGAATTAAGCTTTTCACCTCCGGGACTTAAAGCGGGCATACTCATTACTATCCTGACACTGATCCTGACCCTGGCTTTAGTTTACATAAATAAGGCGCGGGCTGTCGGCAGTACTCTTCTGACGCTCATAAGTCCTGCATTATATTATCTTTACTATTTCCTCTTCATATCAGCGGCTTTAGTATTATATCTGATACCGCTTGGCTGGTTTGCCGTGCATGAGCTTTCAAAGATCCTGAGATAGTCCGGATCCGGAAAAAAGTACCGATCCCCGGAAGTTTTACAGCGAAAATCATTCATTTCCGTAAAGGATTTATAAATATTGGGTTTTAGGGTATAATGGTTATTTGTATGGGCGATACCTTTATTTCTCGTATCGCAGGCATTTCTTGACAGGATCGGATTAAAGCATGAAAGTAGTAATTCTTGCGGGCGGACTCGGTACAAGGATCTCGGAAGAGAGCCATTTAAGACCGAAGCCTATGATAGAAATCGGTGATAAGCCGATACTGTGGCACATAATGAAGGAGTATTCCCACTTCGGTTTCAACGAATTCATTATCTGCCTCGGATATAAACAGCATATAGTAAAGGAGTTTTTTGCAGATTACTACCTGTATTCTTCGGATGTTACCTTTGATCTGTCAAAAAACAGTATGGAGGTCCATAATCACTACGCTGAGCCCTGGAAGGTGACACTTGTGGATACGGGTCTTCGTACAATGACCGGAGGCAGGATAAAAAGGGTCAGAGACTATATCGGGGATGAGACATTTATGTTAACCTATGGTGACGGGGTTTCGGATGTGAATATTAAGGAGCTTCTGAAATTCCATAAAGCCCATGGAAAGATCGGGACCTTAACCGCCATTGCGGTGGACCAGAGGTTCGGAGTTCTTGATATAGGCAGGGAAGGAAAGATACGGGAATTTGCCGAAAAGGAAGAAAAGGACGAGAGCGTCGTAAACGGCGGATATATGGTGTTTGAGCCCCGGATCTTCGATTATCTGAAGGATGACAGTACCGTATTTGAGAAGGAACCTCTAAAGCAGCTTGCCCATGAGGATGAGCTGAGAGCATTTCTTCATAAGGGCTTCTGGAAATGCATGGATACCCAGAGAGAGAAGGAGCAGCTTGAAAAGCTCTGGGCATCGGGAAAGGCACCCTGGAAGGTATGGGAATGAAGGAGCTTTCATTTTATAAAGGAAAAAAGGTTCTTATTACCGGACATACCGGATTTAAGGGGGGATATTTAAGCGCGCTTCTGTCTTCAGCCGGAGCTTTGGTCACAGGCTATTCGCTGGAGCCGCCTACGGATCCCTCTCTTTTTGAGTTATGTAAACTCGAATCGGACGTTGACCATATCATAGGTGATATCAGGGACTATGAAAAGCTCCTTAAGGTATTTAAGGAGAAGAAGCCGGAGATAATTTTTCATCTGGCAGCGCAGCCCATTGTCCGGACCTCATATCGTGAGCCAAGGCTCACTTATGAAACAAATGTGATGGGAACGGTAAATCTCCTGGAATGTGTGAGGGAGACAGACTCTGTGAGGAGTGTTCTTAATGTCACGACCGATAAGGTATATCTTAATAACGATGAGGATAAAGCATTTACGGAGGATATGCCGCTTGACGGCTATGACCCTTATTCAAACAGCAAATCCTGCTCGGAGCTTGTGACACACAGCTACATTAAGAGCTTCTTTAGTGATGCTGATGCACCGCGGATCTCCACCGCAAGAGCCGGAAATGTCATAGGCGGCGGTGACTTTGCTTCTGACCGTCTTATTCCGGACTGTGTGAGGGCTGCGGAAAGATGCGAAAAGGTGATAATAAGGAATCCCGCTTCGACCCGTCCCTTCCAGCATGTTCTGGAACCGGTAACGGTATATGCGGATATAGCGGCAAGACAGTATGATGAGCCGGAATATGCGGATTTTTACAACGTGGGACCGGAGCTTTCGGATGTAAAGAGCGCCGGGGAGCTTGCGGAGATCTTCTGCCGGGAGTGGGGAGACGGCCTGGAAACAGAGGTAAGGAATGACGGAGGCCCCCATGAGGCTTCTTTCCTGAAGCTTGACTGTGCAAAGCTGAAGAAAAAGCTTGGCTGGAAAAGCGTCTGGAATGTTGAAGAAGCAGTGAAGAAGACCGTTCAGTGGAGCAGGGTCTATGTTGAGAAGGGCGATGTGAGGAAGGAGCTTTTCAGGCAGATCGAAGAATACCTGAGTGACGGGAAAGAATAATGGATTTTGATAACTTAAGTGAAAAGGAAGCCCGGGAAAAGATACTTGGGATCGTCCGGGAATATGCGAAAAAATACCACGAAGAGAAAAAGCCTTATAAGGAGGGAGACAGGATCCCCTATGCAGGGCGTGTTTATGATGCGGAGGAGATAACGAAGCTCGTTGATTCCTCCCTGGAATTCTGGCTCACCGCAGGGCACTATACCGCGGAATTTGAAAAAGGCTTTGCAGAGTATCTGGGACTGAGATATGTTTCTATCGTTAACTCCGGCTCCAGTGCAAATCTCCTTGCCTTTATGACGCTTACAAGTCCTCTTCTGAAGGACAGGAGGATAAGGCGCGGGGACGAGGTCATCACTGTGGCAGCGGGCTTTCCCACTACAGTATCACCTGTTATCCAATACGGGGCAGTTCCGGTTTTTCTCGATGTTACTGTTCCGGGCTACAATATAGATGTAACAAGGCTTGAGGAGGCATATTCGGAAAAGACAAAGGCGGTTATGCTTGCCCATACCCTGGGGAATCCCTTTGATCTGAAAAGTGTTAAGGATTTCTGCGACCGTCACGGCCTCTGGCTTATCGAGGATAACTGCGATGCTCTTGGCTCCGTATATGAGCTTGACGGGGAAGAAAAGCTCACCGGAACGATAGGAGATATCGGGACCTCATCCTTTTATCCGCCTCATCATATGACCATGGGAGAGGGCGGTGCGGTATACACCGATGATCCGCTGCTTCATAAGATAATAAGGTCGATCCGTGACTGGGGGCGTGACTGCAGCTGCGCTCCGGGAGTCGATAATTCCTGTGGACACCGTTATGACGGGAAGTACGGGCTTCTTCCAGAGGGCTATGATCATAAATATGTGTATTCACACTTCGGCTATAACCTTAAGCCTACGGATATGCAGGCTGCCGTGGGGCTTGCCCAGCTTGAAAAATTCCCTTCATTTGTGAAAAGAAGAAGAGAGAATTTTGATATTCTTTATGAAGGACTTAAGGACTTAAGTAATGCTTTTATACTTCCGGAGGCCACGGAAAATTCAAGACCCTCCTGGTTTGGATTTTTGCTTACGGTAAAGGAAGGCTTTTCCAGAAATAAAATAGTCAGATACATAGAGGATGAAAAGGTTCAGACCCGTATGCTCTTTTCGGGTAATCTTATCAAGCACCCCTGTTTTGATGAGTTTAGGGATGAAAAAAAAGCTTACAGGGTCGTAGGGGAGCTTGAAAATACGGACAGGATAATGAATGATACATTCTGGATAGGGCTTTATCCCGGAATGGATGAGTCAAGGCTTGACAGGATGATCAGGGTTATACATGGGGCGGTAAAGAACAGCTGATGACAAGGATAGAACTTCTTGACTGTACCCTCCGGGACGGAGGGTTTATAAATGAATGGCGTTTCGGAAGAGGAGATATAGCCAATCTCTTTGAAAGGTCCGTTTCCGCAGGTATAGACTACATCGAAGCGGGCTTTATTGATGAGAGAGAGGAATTTGATCCCGACCGCAGCATAACTCCGGATTCCGAAGGAATGGACAGACTTATCAAGGGTCTTGACCATGGCAGCTCAAAGATCTTCGCAATGATCGATTACGGAACCTGTGATATCTCCCATATCAGGGATGCGGCGGATTCCGAGATCGACGGCATAAGGGTAATGATCAAGAAAAAGACCCGCTATGAAGCCCTTGATTTCTGCAGGAAGCTGAAGGAAAAGGGCTATCTTGTGGGGGCGCAGCCCGTATCGGTGACGGGCTATGATGATGAGGAAATGAAGGAGCTCGTTAAAGAGATAAACGGACTGGAGCCCTTCGCAATGTATATCGTTGATACTTACGGTCTTCTGGACAGAAGCCATCTTCTCCATATCTTTGAGCTTATTGACGGGAGGCTGAAAAAGGGAATAAGGATAGGCTATCACGCCCATAATAATTTCCAGCTTGCTTTTTCAAATTCCGTAGCTCTTATGGAGGCAGACAGCGACAGGGATATTATAATAGACGGTTCCGCCTACGGTATGGGGAAGTCTGCCGGAAACTGCCCATTGGAGCTTCTTACCGCATATCTCAATGAGAACCGCGGAAGTCATTACCACACGAGCCAGATCCTGGAAATGATAGATACGGGGATAATGAAGATTTACGAGAAAGCTCCCTGGGGGTATCAGATGCAGTATTTCCTCTGTGCCAGCAATGACTGCCATCCGAAGTACGCCCAGTACCTTCTTCAGAAAAAGACGCTTTCCGTTAAGCAGATCGATGACATCCTTTCAAGGATAAAGCCGGAGGAGAGCCTTGCCTTTAATAAGACCTATATTGAGAAGCTCTATGTGGAGTATCAGAAGAAGGATATAAATGACAAGGGTGATACCGAGAGATTAAAAAACGTTTTCCAAAATAGCAGCTGCGTGCTTGTCCTGGGACCGGCACCTTCGGTTCAGACGGAAAAAGGGAAGATAGATGTTTTTTTAAGGGAACATGATCCGCTGATAATATCCATTAACTTCCTTCCGGATGAGTATGACCCGGATATGCTTTTTTTGAGTAATTCCAAAAGATATATGCAGCTTTCCTCGCGGCTTGAGAAAAAGGACGGGGCAGTGCAGATCCCGGTCATAGCCACAAGTAATGTTACGGCGGCGAAGGAGGGCTTTGATTATAATCTGGACTACTCCTCTCTTATAGATGAGAGCTTTGAGATCCCGGACAATTCGCTTCCAATGTTCCTCCGGCTCCTTGATAAGACCGGTGTAAAGAAGGCTTATCTTGCGGGCTTTGACGGCTATGTTCAGGAACGTGGAAAGAATTACAGTAAGCCCGCAATGGAATACGAATTTGCGGCAGATTATGCCATAAGGCTGAATTCCTATACGGCGGGAGTCATCCGGAAGCTTAAGGAGAGGATGGAGATCGAGTTTATCACGCCCTCCAGGTATGAGGGGTGAAGAAGATCCTTCACTGAGCGTGTCAGTGCCACGGGGAGAAAGATCCTTCGCTTCGCTCAGGATGACAGTATACGCTCAGGACGACAGGGGGGGAGAAAGATCCTTCGCTTCGCTCAGGATGACAGTATACGCTCAGGATGACAGGGGGGGAGAAAGATCCTTCGCTTCGCTCAGGATGACAGTAGAATGGATGAAAGAATTATGTCAACCAATATAAACGGATCAAAAGCTATTAAGGCGGTTCTCTGGGATATGGACGGAACCCTCTTTAATACCAAGCCCGGGATAGACAGGGCTGTGAGTGAGACGCTTGAAATAAAAGGCTTTCCGGCATTAGAGCCGGGAGTTATCGATAATTTCATAGGTCCTCCGATCCAGTACGGCTTTCGGGATTACCTCGGGATCTCCGGGGAAGAAGCTGCAAAATGCGCGGATGTTTTCAGGAGACTATATAGAGAAAAGGGCTATGTGGAGCTCTGCGATCCCTATGAGGGGTTGAGGGAGACCCTGTTCAGACTGCGGGATGACGGCCTGGTGGAAGGAGTCTGCACCCTGAAAAAACAGGATATGGCGGAGAGGATAGTAAGACGCTACGAGCTTGATGGCGTTTTTGACAGTATAGTCGGAACGGATGCCCTCGATAATATAAAGAAGCACGACACAATACGCATAAGCTGTGAACGCTTCGGGATCAGTGCAGATGAAGCGGTTTTGATTGGTGACACTTGTTATGATTCCGAGGGGGCGGAAAAGGCCGGCTGTCTCTTTATCGGGGTGACCTATGGCTTCGGGTTCAAGACAAAGGAAGATGTGGATGAATATCCGAATATCGGCACCGCTTTTTCTCCCGGGGATGTTTATGATCTGATAAACCACTACAACACAGAAAATATCTTATGAGCAGGATTTACTCTTTATATAAAAACTTCAGGGAAAAAAGACATGCCTATCTGCTTTCCTACATTATGGTATTCTGTTTTACTGCCATACTAATGTTCTGGTATTTTCCCGCTTTTCATAAAAGCTTTATCTGGCAGCAGGATGGTTTAAAGCAGCATTATAACGGGCTTCTATATTATGCGAAGTATTTACGCGGGATTTTATCCACCCTGATTAATGAGCACAGGCTTTCTTTACCGATGTGGGATCATTCGGTGGGCTATGGATCGGATATAATAACAACCTTCCATTACTATGCCATCGGAGACCCTCTTACACTTCTTTCCGTTTTCGTGCCATTAAGGTTTATGGAGTTTTTTTATGCATTTCTTTTCTTTCTCCGTTCCTTTTTAGGAGGGCTGGGATTTTCACTGATCTCCCTGAATAGAGGTAACAGTCGTTTTTATACTCTTATAGGGGCAGTGATATATTGCTTTTCCGCGTTTGCACTGGTGCTCGGGCTGATGCACGGGATATTTATGATACCCGTATGCTACTTCCCCTGGATAATATACGGGGTCGACAGGATATTTGAAAATAAATCGCCTGTTATTTTTATATTATCAGTGGCGGCCGCAGCAGCGGCAAACTTCTATTTCCTCTATATGGAGGTTCTGCTCACGGTCTTTTATATTCTTCATAAATTTATTTCTGAGGAAAGGGACAGATATGGAGTAAGGCAGAGTGTAAAAACTTACGCAGCCGATCTTTTAAGGCGCTTCGGGGAGTTTCTGCTGTACGGGATTAATGCCTTTTTCCTGTCGGCTGTGATACTTCTTCCTGTTTTAAGCGTCTTCTTTTCATCCGGGCGCTTTGCAGCGGAAAAGTACGTGCCTCTTTTCTATCCTCTGAAGCACTATCTGCAGCTTACGGCAAATTTTATGATAAGCAGGAGGGCCGGAAGCTGGACCCTTATGGGCTTCACTGCTGTGGGAGCACTGGCAGTGCTGATGATATTTACCGACAGCCTTGAGGATAAGGAGATAAAAAGGCTGAGGCTCAGATTTTCGGTTCTGACGGTCTTTGCCATGATACCCTTTTTCGGCTTTATGCTGAACGGCTTTGCCTATGTGGTAAACCGCTGGACTTTTGCCTGGGCTCTTTCAGCCGCTATGGTCACAGCCACCATGCTTAGCAGGCTGAACAGCTTTGATCCCGGGAGGAAGTGGAGACTTATCAAAGTACTGGCTGTTCTTACATATCTCAGTGCCGCATTTTTCTTCGTGAGGAGTGAAGAATCCCTGCTTTCCATAGTGCTTCTGCTTGTTATGGTACTTATACTTATGCGGGGGGAAATACCCAGGGGATTAAAAAAGGGTCTGATCCTCATTGTTACATTTATGTCACTTTTCTTAAACGGCTGGTACTCCTATTCCACGGCTGAGGACGGGATGCTGGACGAATATCTGGATTTTCACAGGGCGGATATGCTTCTTAATGATGAGAGCTACACTGCAGCCTTAAATGATACCGGGGACACTTCCTTTTACAGGACGGAGCTTTATGACTGCGAGCGGACCCAGAACAGCTCCGTGCAGACCGGATTAAAGGGCACACAGTATTATTTCTCGCTGACAAGCCCCTATATTTCCGACTTTATTAACAGTCTGTACCTTAACTGGCCGAAGGATTATGACTATGAGGGAGTGGAATCAAGAGAGGGACTGGAAGCCCTGGCAGCTGTAAAGTACTGCTTTGCCGGAGAGAACGCTGACACGGAGATTCCGAAGGGCTTTTGTAAGATCGCCGGAAAAGATATCACCGCGGGGAAGGCCGAGCTTTATGAAAATGAAAATTCGCTGCCCCTCGGATATGCTGTAGACAATTACATTTCAAGAAGTGCCTTTGACAGGGCAGAGGTGACAGGAAGGCAGAGTGCCCTTCTTACCGGAGCCGTAATTTCTGATGACGATACCGCTTTCTTAAGAAATAAGGGATATGAGGAAACAGCTTTTTCCGATGACTCGGTCAATGTGCTTAAAAGCATTGAAAAGAGCGGGGATATGGATCTCGGTCCCAATTCATTTACAGTCAGGAGAAATGGGGGAATAAGCATAAGCTTTGACGGGAGCGAGGATTCGGAGACCTACCTTTTCTTTACGAACCTGAGGTTTCAGGGCTACAAGGAAAGGGAAATGTACGATAAGGGAGCCTGGGCGGGACTCACTCCGTATGAACAGGCGAAGGTCATGGACAAGAATACTACGGACGGGCGGCCCGGTTCCTCCAGTATGATGATAAGCCTGGACGGGCGTCAGCAGATAATAGAATTCTATAATAACAGGCAGGATTATTACTGCGGACGACATGACTTCCTTATAAACCTTGGAAATACGGGTAAAGGAGACAAGACACTTAGTATTTCATTCAGGGAGCCCGGGGTTTATTCCTTTGATTCACTGGAGCTCCGCTCCCAGCCTCTATTATCCATAGAGGAAAAGCTTGAAAGGCTAAAGGAGACTCCCCTGACCGGGATAAGGATCGGTACGAATGCCGTAAGTGGAAGCATAAAGACAGACAGGGATAGGATACTGATGCTTTCGATACCGTTCAGTACCGGCTGGAAAGCCTTTGTAGACGGCAGGGAGGAAAGGATAATGAGGGCAGGGCTTATGTATATGGGAGTGCCTGTGACAGCAGGTGAACACAGCATCATCCTGCAGTACGAGACTCCATATCTCAGGGCCGGTGCCATACTTAGTATAATTGGAATAATCATGTTCTTTATGATATTATTTTATGATATAAACGCAAAAAGACCAAATGGAGAGAAGGAGTAATGAAGGTCAGGATTGCCGATTATATAGCGGATTTTCTAGTTAATCATAAGGTGGATACTGTTTTTACCGTCACAGGCGGCGGAGCAATGCACTTAAATGATGCCTTCGGACATCACGATAAGCTGCAATGCATTTATAATCACCACGAGCAGGGATCAGCGATCGCAGCGGAGGGGTATACCAGGCTTACCGGTAAGGTGGCTGCGGTATGCGTGACCAGCGGTCCGGGCGGGACCAATGCCATAACGGGTGTTTTCGACTGCTTTGTTGACTCTGTCCCTATGTTTGTGGTCTCCGGACAGGTTAAGAGAGAGACCACCGTGAGATATACGAAAACCGCTCTAAGGCAGCTGGGGGATCAGGAGTGTGATATCGTTAAGGTTGTGGAGCCTATTACCAAATTCGCCGTAATGATCACAAACCCCTATGAAATAAGGTACCAGCTGGAAAAGGCCTGGTATCTGGCAACCCACGGCAGAAGAGGACCCGTGTGGATAGATGTTCCCCTGGACATACAGGGTGCTGTCATAGAGACCACTCAGCTCACCGGTTTTGAGAAGAAAAATACCGAAAAGATAGAGCAGCCGCTTTTTGATAAATCGGAGGCTGACAAGATACTTGAGAGGCTTGAGGTGTCGAAACGCCCGGTTATCCTCGCGGGAGAGGGGATAAGGCTCGGCGAAGCCTATAAGGAATTTGTTGAAACCACAAGCGCCCTGAAGATCCCCGTTGTTACCTGCTGGAATGCCCAGGATCTTCTGTGGGAAAGCAATCCCTACTTTGCAGGTATTCCGGGAACCGTGGGGCAGAGAGCGGCCAATTTCATAGTTCAGGCTGCAGATCTTCTGATAGTTCTTGGCTGCAGGATGAATATCAGGAATATAAGCTATAATAAGCACCAGTTCGCGGAAAATGCATATAAGATCCAGGTGGACATAGATGAAAATGAATTATGTAAACCCACTGTAAAAATAGATATGCCGGTTCATGCAGATGTTAAGGATGTCTGTGCGGAGCTTGCCCATGCTTCTGCAGATGAGGTGGGTGACCACAGAGAGTGGCTCAGGTGGTGCCGTAACCTTAGAAAGCGTTATCCCGTGGTGCTTCCGCAGTATCTGGAAAACCAGAAGCCTATGAATCCTTACGCATTTCTGGATATCCTGTCGGAGAACCTTGACGGAGGAGATGGAGTCATCTGCGGAAACGGTGCGGCCTGCGTGCAGGTATTCCAGACCCTGAAGCTGAAGAAGGGAATGAGGATATTTACGAATTCCGGTTCTGCGGAAATGGGCTTTGCTCTTCCGGCAGCTCTCGGAGCGGCAGCTTCAGGAAGCGGCAGAAGGATAATCTGCATCGACGGTGACGGCTCATTTATGATGAATATGCAGGAGCTGCAGACCATCGTTCATAATAAGCTGGATATAAAGATAATCATCTTAAATAATAACGGCTATCATTCCATAAGGCAGACCCAGAGAAACCTCTTTAAGGGGAGAGGGCATGTGGGAATAGACAGGGAAAGCGGCGTATCCTTCCCGGATCTAAAAAAGATCGCCTCAGCCTTTGGTCTTTCCTATGTAAAGACCGATTCATTAAAGAATGCGGACAGCCGGCTGAAAAAAGCCTTTGATACAGAAGGACCTGTTATCATTGAGGCTGTTCTGGATCATAATCAGGACTTTGAGCCAAAGACTTCGTCAAGGGTGCTTGAGGACGGGACCATAGTTTCGGCACCTCTCGATGATATGTTCCCCTTCCTTCCAAGAGAGGAATATGAAGGGATAAGAAAGGAAGCGGCGGGTATTTGACGCGCCATGCGCGATTACACAGGATAAATGACTGATACAAAGAAAAAGACGATAAGCATAATGATACCCTGCTATAACGAGGTTGAGAATGTGGGTCCGATAAGCGACCGTATCATTGAGATAATGACTACGGAGCTTCAGGAATATGATTACGAGCTTCTATTTATCGACAATTTCTCGGTTGACGGCACAAGGGAGAAGCTTACTGAGATCTGCGCTAAAAATAAGAAGATCAAGGCGATCTTTAATGTGACAAATTTCGGACAGTTCAATTCACCCTTCTACGGAATGTGCCAGACCAGCGGTGACTGTACCATATCCATGGCCTGCGACTTCCAGGATCCTCCGGAGCTTATCCCGCAGTTTGTCCGGGAGTGGGAGAATGGATACAAGATCGTAAGCGCTATTAAAACCGGAAGCAAGGAAAACGGTTTCATTTACTTTTTACGTACACTTTACTACAGGATAATCAAAAATATGTCCGATGTGAAGATGATAGAAAACTTTACCGGTACGGGACTCTATGACCGCTCCTTTATAAGTCTCTTAAAAAAGCTTGATGATCCGGTGCCCTTTCTGCGCGGCATAGTTGCTGAATACAATTTCAAGAGAAAAGAGATCCCCTTTGTACAGCCGAAGAGGAGGGCGGGGAAGACCAGCAACAATTTTTACAAGCTCTATGATGCAGCCATGCTCTCGATCACCTCATATACAAAGGTGGGATTGAGACTGGCCACGTTTTTCGGCTTCTTCGCCGGGCTCGTGAGCTTCTGCATAGCCATATACTATACTGTGATGAAGCTTACCCACTGGTACAGCTTCTCGGCAGGCTACGCTCCCATGCTTATCGGAGTATTCCTTTTGGGTTCCCTCCAGCTTTTCTTTATCGGCTTTATGGGAGAATACATTCTGAATATCAATACACGTATCATGCACAGACCTCTGGTGGTGGAGGAAAAACGGCTGAATTTTGATGATGCTCCGCCTGATGAGGAAAAAACGGATAAGACCGACAGTTTGGACAAATGAACCTTAACGTACTTTATCAGTTTAACGAAAAGTACGCTCCCTATGCGGGGGCCAGCATAACCAGTCTTCTGGAGAACAATAAACATCTGGACAGGATCCGTATCTTTATTCTGGGAGAGGATCTGTCCCAGTTTTCCTGCCAGAGGCTAAGAAGCCTAACCGCCCAGTATGGAAGGCTTCTGAATTTTGTGAGGATCGAGAACCTGATCGCCCTTATGAAGGAGATGCATATGCCCTCCTACAGGGGTTCATATGCCGCAAATATGCGGCTTTTTCTGTCCTTTATCATAAATGAGGACATAGACAGGCTTCTCTATCTGGATGCGGATACCATAGTAACCGGGAAGCTGGATCCTCTTATAGAACTGGATATGGGAGATCATCCTCTTGCTATGTGTCTGGATTCCCTGGTACGTAAGCACAAGAAACGCCTGAATTTTGATATGGCGGACTTTTATTATAATTCGGGAGTGATCCTTTTTGATATGAGAAAATGGCGGAAGCTGCGCTGTTCAGAGCGCATCGCGGATCACGTAAAGAACGTGAGAGCCTGGTATCCGTCGCCGGATCAGGACCTTCTAAATGTGGTATTAAAGGGCGAGATCATGAAGCTTAGCCCCAGATATAATATCCAGCCGGTTTATCTTGCCTTTTCACTGAGGTCATACTTTATGACCTTCGGGGGAAAGGGCTTTTATACACCGGAGGAAATGCGGGCTGCCCTGACCGCTCCCGTAATATATCATTTCTTCCGCTTCGTGGGGGAATTTCCCTGGCATAAGAATAATGTCCACCCGGATAATGACCTTTTTGACAAGTATATCGCCCTGTCCCCCTGGAATGATTACGTGAAGCAGCCTGCAGATAACGGCCTTATCCTGAGACTGGAAAAGATCCTCTATAAGAGGCTGCCCCGTTTTTTGTTTATCAGGCTTTTCAGGACCGCCTATGAGGATTTCATAAAAAAGGCGAACAAGGACTCACTCAAATTTAAGACAAACAGGCATATGTGATCCTGCCGGATCAGGTCAGCTGTTCTTATCGCCTAGAATTATGTCAACCATCTCGCCGACGTTTTTCATGGTAGTCACCTTTCCCATGGGTACTTTTATGGAAAACGCTTTCTCAACGGCAACTATAAGGTTGATGTGCTCAAAGGAATCCCAGTCCTCTATATCGGCGGAGGTGGTTTCGTCATTGATCTCTATTTCCTCATCATCAAATACGGTGCGGAATACTTCAGTCAGCTTTTCAAATACTTCTTCTCTTGTCATTTTGTCTCCTTTGCAAAAGTACTCGGTCTTTATGCCAAAAGTCAGATGATACCGCCGGTTACAGCGATATTCTGCCCGGTTACCGCCTGGGCGGCATCGGACAGGAGATATTCCATCACAGGAAGGACATCGGATATCTCAATGTTTCTTCCCAGTGGATTTCTTGCAGCATTTTCTTTAAGGACCACCTCTTTTTTTAACACATTCCGTAAGAATTTCGTGTCCATCATATCCGGGGAAATACCGTTTACGGTAATGCCCTTTGAGGCATATTCCTGGGAGAGGCTCTTCATAAGCCCAAGCAGCGCATATTTTGAGGTTACATAGGAACTCTGGTATTTGGGAGGGTTATTTACAGTTACGGAGCTCAGCATAAGGATCACCCGGCCGTAACGGTTCTTCATCATTTTTGGAAGGAAATCCTTTAAGAGTGTGACAACGGAGACAGTGGAGATCGTAAAGCTATTTAAAAAATCTCCGCTATCTCTTTTATGGAATTTTTCCCCAAGCATCTCTCCTGAAGAGAGGTGGATAAAGTGGTCGGGATAAACTCCCCTTTCCCGGACGGCATCAAGTAAAGCCTCTGTTTCTTTAGGATCCTTAAGGTCTGCCTTCAGAGGGATAAGAGAGGGACCGAAGGAGCGGACAATCTCCCGGAGATGGTCATTCATATGATTATAATGAGCATAAATAAGGGAATAAGATCTGCCGTTACGATCCAGAAATTCCATACCTGTATCCGAGGAGGCCCCTGTCATAAATAAGCATCTGTCACTCATCCAGTAATACCTGCATCCTTCCTTTAAGAACCTTCACCTTATCTTCATTGGTAATGATAACCCGGAGTTCGATCCGTTTTACGCTGTCATTCATATCAACTATTTCTCCGGATACCCTGAGCTTTTCTCCGAGTATGACCGGTTTCAGGAATTTAACCTCCACCGACTGGATGAGACTCAGCTTTCCGGGAAGATAGACGCCGGCCAGAGTGGAAAGGTAGGAGGATGTGAGCATTCCAAAGGCTACACGATCCCTGTGACCCTTTTTTTCAGCATAATTACGGTCGTTATGCAAAGGATTAATATCACCAGTTATCTCCAGAAATGAGGAGAACGCAGCTTCGTCCACTGCCACGTCAAAGCTCTCACACATTCCGATCTTTAATTCTTCATATCGGTAACTGTTCATAGCCCTTGATCCTGTTTCAGCCCCCGTTGACCGAGATATAATTATTCTTTGCAGTGTACTCCTCTGTTACATCAAACTCCCATACCGTGTTTCCGTCGGGGTCAGAGGAAGTCTTCTTAAATCCCTGCAGTCCGTAAAAATCCCGTACCATACCGTTTTTTGCGGTGGGATAGTAGTACCCGATGATCTTTTGTATCCCCCTTTCCCTGCATTTTTCCACCAGGGAATCCATCATGGCAAATTCCATATCTCTTTTAAGTACCCGGCAGCTCATGATCCAGAGGTCAATATGGCACGCATTTTCCATTATATGACCGATAACTACGCTTACGACGCCGTTATCTCCAAATTTATCCGATAGTTTGCCGTACAGTGTGATATAGTCGTTATCTGCTTCAAGTGCCTCGATCTCACTTTGTGTATATCTTCTTGTAGTGAGATTGAACTGATTACTCTTGTTTGTAAGCTGCGCTATCCTGGACATATAGGCAGGGATAAAGCTCTGTATTTCTCCGTGCATATCAAGGGATCTTAGATATTCACCGTAATCAGTAAATGAATTCAGGCTCTCATTTCTCCGTGCATTTGCCTTATACATCTCTCCTCGTGCGATATCGTCCTTTGACAGTGCGGTATTTTCGAAAAATCCCGATCTATCAAGAATGTTAATATAATATTCTGCGCGGTTGCCTATATCCGGAACCGCTGCACCGGGTACATTCTGCCGGACGATCTCCCTTTCAGCCGGATTATCGTCAACAAAAACAAAGCTTTCGGGAAGAAGATTCAGTTCTGCTGCGGTGTCGATCAGATTTTCGCTTTTTGGCATCCAGTTTATCCTTTTTGCCGCAAAATCGTCCGGAGAAAGGACAGAATCGGCGCGGAGCAGACCCTGAAGAGCGGTCTTCTCATCATTCTTTGAGTTAAGGGTGAGGATAACTCCCATTTTTCCAAGAGACTTTACATAGCCCTGGAATTCACTGAAGGCCTGTCCTATGGGGGTTTCCTGACCTGTCTCGATATTATCCGCTCCGTCATCTCCGATCACTCCGCCCCAGAGTGTATTATCCATGTCCAGCATAAGAACCTTTTTGTTTCTGCCCATAATGGATTTGATGATATTAGAAACATTGAAGGAAAAATACGGTATCGCCGGAACGGATAGGGCGTATTTATACATATGCCAGTAAAAAGGATCGGACCAGCTTTCAAGTCCGTAGGAGGCTGATTCGTAGTTTATATCGTGGATAAAGAATTTTTCATGCTGCGCGGCATAATCTGAAAAACGTAAGTTCAGCCTGTTGATGAAATTAACCCTGCCTCTGCAGTCTGACGCATCACGGTTTCCGAGAAGTCTGTAATAGGGGTATTCAAAATTATTCTGTATGATCGTACAGCCGTACACTGAGGAGAGCCTATCCCACATAAGAGCAAATCTTGAATATTCATTTTCAAGCTTCATTTCGACAGCTTCGGGGCTGTCATCTATTTCCGGATATTCCCTGATGTTTCTGTTACAGGTACAGATAAATATGATCTCGGGGGAAAATTCTTCAAGCTCCGGATTCATAAACATGGCATCTTCATAGTAGCGGTTATACTCTGATTCATAGAATTCCGGACGGATTCCCTCCTTTAGCAGAAAAAGCTCCAAAACCTTTATGATATCATTGGTCGTAGCACCTCCGAGGACCGCGATCCTTAAGGGAATAAGAGCATCCTGTTTAAGAAGCTCTCTCCGGAACGATTTTTTCTTTTGTATTATATCCTCTCCATCAAAGGGGTACTCAAGTTCTTTCATTCAGAGATTCTCCTTTTTACGATCCGATCATCCGGGACAAAAGCAGTGTGCCGTTAAGAGCATCACTCTGCCGTAAATAGTCCGCTTCGGTCGTTGTATTCGAAGTACTGTTCCGACAAAAACTGTCCGTCCTGCTTATTTCTTACCTCGATCTTCAGGTCGTAGCCGCCTAAGATATCCTCATCGGCTGTAAGCGGTTCAATTCCGCAGCTTTCAAGACAGAAGTCCATGGCATACTCATTATATAGCTTTTTCGGATTTTTGACATACAGGGTAAGATCCGTATCATTTCCGGCGGCGGCAAAAATATACTCCACAGCGTCTTTTCTTTCATTCAGGGTATCTATTCTCTGCTTATCCCACTTAAATACGTCCTCATTCCAGGAAGCGGAGTATCCGCTGTCATTTCTGTGGTCCACAACACCGGCTTCATTTTTCATATACGCCGCGAGATAGTCACAGACCTTTTCCACACCCAGGAAATTCAAGTGCCCCGTATCACCGAAGCAATAGTTATAATCAAGACCGATACTCCCGGTAAGTGTGTTGAATGCGATACTCTTTCCTCCGTTTTCTTCGGTAAGGCTTATCAGAGCATTAAGATAACGCTGTCTTTCCTCCGTATATACGGAAGCATCCACCGGAATGTCGGTCAGGACACATAAGACATTCTTTTGTCTGCAGAGCGAAAGGATCTTTTTATAATACTTTATGCCATCGCCGTTCTTCAGTTCTTTTTTTTCATCGGTAAAGATAAAGGGCTCATCGCGTTTAAGAACAGAGGTCATGATATAAGCTCCCTTATCGTAATTAACCTCATTCTTAAAATCCTCTGCCTTCAGATCGTCATATCTTCCGTGATAGGCATAGAGCATTGAGAGGAAAGCGGGGATACCTCCATCGAAGAACTTCCCGGCATAGCTTACCGCCTCCAGTTTGTTTTTGTTAAAAGGCAGAAAATCGATGGATTCATGAACAAAGCCGTATCCGGAGTTGATACTGTTTTCCTCATCAGATATTTTGGCTGCATCTATGAAAACCACCTTGGGACTGCACTGCTCAAGTGCCTCCGCCAGCACATAATACGTCATTTGGACAGACTCACCGGCGGATGCCAGATTGTACGAGGTAATTCCATATTCCTTCCACAGGTAGATAGGATCCACAGCCTCATGCATGCGGCTTGCACCGAGAAACAGCGCGTCAAAGCCGGTCTGTGAATTCATAAATTCCGATTTATAGTACCAGCTCTTTTTATCCCTGAAGATATGGGAAAGTGTAAGGAGCATCACGGCCGCTAAACATATAAAAATAAAGGCTGAAACTGTTTTTTTCATCTTCATTTAAAACCCCTGGTATATGAAATCGGCCGCCCGGTATCCGGGACCGTATTTTCCGTAGATAACAACGAGAAACAGGAGAAACAGCCAGGCTCCCCATCTGAAAACAATACCCTGCTCAGCGATCCAGTATCTGGCGTGTACCTTTTTTTCGCGCATAAGGGCAGCAAGGAGGAGCAGTAAAAGCGACAGGAGTATCACAGAAAGATCCGTAAAGCTTAAGCCGGTCATTGAAAGAGATCCGTCCACGAGGATCCAGGGATTAAAGTTCCCGGGGGTAAGGGCAGCTGCCAGTCCTTCAAGCATTTTCAGGGCGGGACTAACGCCGTCGGCTCTAAAAAAGACCAGAAATACGCAGAAGAGAAGGTAAGTCCTGATACGCCTGAACAGCTTCCAGCTGAAGCTCTGCTCTCTTATGCCAAGCCTCTGGTTTAGTTTCTTTAATGCCGGGGAAAATGCCTCATACAGAAACATCAGTGTAAAGTAAAACACTACGCAGCCCAGGATATACTTGTAATTTCCATGCCATATGCCCATAACAAGCCAGGTCATAAACATTCCAACGCCTAAGGATGCGAGCTTTCCCGCCCTCTTTCCGAAGCGTTTTTTAACAGCCGAGCTTAAGGCTATTGTTTTCTCAGACTTCAAAACAGGGTACATTATATAATCTCTGGCCCAGTTTCCGAGGGTCATATGCCACCTCTGCCATAATTCCTGGCTGGTTTCGGAAAAAAACGGATTATTGAAGTTTTCGGGAAGTATTATCCCGAAAAGCTCTGCGGTTCCAAGGGCAATATCAATGCTTCCGGAGAAATCGGAGTAGAGCTCCAGAGGGTAAGAAAGAAAGGCGATCCAGAGCCAGAGACCGGTGCATTTCAGGGGATCTTTGTCAACAGTATTCACTACGGCAGCAAGTCTTTCGGCCAGAACAAGCTTTTTAAAAAAGCCCCACAGTATCCTCTGAGTGCCCCGTTCAAAAGAGTCGATATCGAAGGTGTGTCTTTCATAAAGTACGGTAAGCTCATTATAACGGCATATGGGTCCTGAGGTCAGAAGGGGGAAAAACATAAGGAACAGCAAAAGCTTGAAAAAGTTTCTTTGGGGTACGGCATTTTGCCAGCAGCAGTCTGTTATGTAGGAGATGATCTGGCAGGTATAGAAGCCCATTCCGAGGGAAGCCGCAAGAGGAACAGCTTCCAGAGCCGGAAACGACGGTATCCTCGCGTGGAGGAAGGAAGAGAGCTGTATCCAGTAAGCGTTTCCCTTGAAAAGAAACCAGATAAGGATATTTATGATCACAGCGGATATTATGACCGCAGTCACTCTGCCTCCCTGATGCTTTTCTGCATAAAGGGTCGAAAAATAGGCCGTGATCGTAGAGATCAGAATATAGATCACAGTATATGGAGCTGCCGCCAGACAATAAAAAATAACGCTGAGAGATAAAAGCGAGATCCACTGAAAAGTACCGGGAGTCAGATAATAAACTATAGCCGCCACCAGGATAAATATTAGGAAGGTGAAGGATGTTATGCCAAGTGAAATCATACCGGTTCATTATAAGAGATTTTTTATTCCGAGTAAAGTTTGACGCGTTTATCATCCGGCGGATGGGTTTTGCTGAATTGTATCGGTGAATTGTGGTATAATACTCCGATATGGATCAGGCAGGCAGTTCTACCGGGCATATCCGGGTATCGGTCATAGTGCCGGTATACAATACAAAGCATGAATACCTCAGAGCCTGTCTTCAAAGCCTTGTGACACAGGACTTTGAGGACTTTGAGGTGATCGTTGTAAACGACGGATCAACAAACGGCTGTGAAAAGGTCATTCCTGAATTTTCCGGGTCAAATCCCAGTGTGGTTTACATAAATCAAGACAACCGGGGAACCAGTGTTGCCAGAAATACAGGTCTGGCCAATGCCAAAGGGGATTATTTAGTGTTCGTGGATGCAGACGACTTTGTATCCGAGCACTGCCTTAAGACCGTATATGAGGCCATGTCGGAAAGGCAGACCGATATTCTTTTCTTTGGCTACGCAACGAACTATACTAACCGGGAGATGAGACGTGTCCTTGATGATCCCGACCCCGATCTCTGGGACAGGGATACCCTTGAGCTTGCGGTGCTTAAAGGGGACGAAAGGCTTGGATCTGTTGAAGTGGGGGCTCCCTGGGGAAAGATCATAAGGAGTAATATCATAAAGGATAATGGGCTAAGATATACTCCCGGACTCATAAAGGGCCAGGACACGGTTTTCATGCTGTCTCTTTTTGAACACTGCCGGAGCTTTTCATATCTTGGATATCTGGGTTATCATTACAGGATATCTGATGTGTCCGTGAGTCACCGTTATAATCCGAAGATCGTGGATATTATGGAAGGGACACTTTCAGCCTATAAGGAGTTTGTGGATAGATACGATAAGGGTGAAGAGTTTGCAGAGGCTGTGAGACAGAAGTATTATAAGGTAATGCTCGGAGAGTACATGGAGCTCTTCTTCCTTCATAAGGAAAACGGGGAAACGGAAAAGGAAAGGAAAGAGGATTTTTGTAAACTCCTCCAAAGAGAACCCTATTTAACTATCATAGAGAGTGCGGATATGAAGGGGTGCGGGCTTTACCGCGGAACATTGCTTAAGCTTATGAAGGATAGAAGGATCGGACTCCTCTTTTTCCTGAAGAGGCTGGAGCTGTTTATCAGGAACCGGGTGGTCAGGAAGTATGGATGAAAGGAGCGCCATAGACATATTATGAGTGTATATGAGGATCTGGTGAACAGGAGATCAAAGCTTGCCCTAGTGGGGTTAGGCTATGTCGGGATGCCGATTGCGGTGGCTTTTTCAAAGCAGGTGCCTACCATAGGCTTTGATATAAATAAGGAAAAGATAGAGAAGTACAAAGCCGGAAAGGATCCTACAAATGAAGTGGGGGATGAGGGCATAAAAAACTGCAGTGTGGAGTTCACATCGGACGAAACACGGCTAAAGGAAGCATCGTTTATCATTGTTGCGGTTCCGACACCGGTAAAGAATGATCACACACCTGATCTTTCTCCGGTTGAGGGAGCAAGCCACGTGGTGGGACGGAATCTGCAAAAAGGAGCTGTCGTTGTTTATGAATCCACGGTCTATCCCGGAGTCACCGAGGATATATGCGTTCCCATACTGGAAAAGGAATCCGGCTTAAAATGCGGAAGCGATTTTAAGATCGGCTATTCTCCCGAAAGGATAAATCCGGGTGATAAGGTACACAGGCTTGAAACGATCACCAAGATCGTGTCCGGAATGGATGAAGAGAGCCTTGAAGAGATAGCGGATATCTACAGTCTGGTGGTAAAAGCCGGGGTGTACAGGGCGGAAAGCATAAAGGTAGCAGAGGCTGCAAAGGTCATAGAGAACAGTCAGAGAGACATAAATATCGCCTTTATGAACGAGCTTTCGATGATCTTTAACAGAATGGGGATAGACACACAGTCTGTTTTAAGGGCAGCGGGAACAAAATGGAATTTCCTTTCCTTCAAGCCGGGACTTGTGGGAGGCCACTGCATAGGTATAGATCCCTATTATTTAACCTATAAGGCGGAGGAGCTGGGCTATCACAGCCAGATCATACTTTCCGGCAGACGGATCAATGACGATATGGGGAAATATGTGGCGGAAAGCCTTGTTAAAAATCTGATAAAGGCAGATATCCCCGTAAGAGGTGCCCATGTTGCGATACTTGGCTTTACCTTTAAGGAAAACTGCCCGGATACCAGAAATACCAAGGTTATAGATATTGTGAACGAGCTTCGGGAATACGGCATTGAACCGGTGATCACCGATCCGGAGGCGGACAGTGCTGAAGCAAAGGCCTTATACGGTATAGATTTTATCGATATCAGGGATATTAAAAATATGGATGCGGTGATCCTTGCCGTGGGACATGACAGCTTCAAGGATCTTAAGGAAAACGATTTCTCAAAGCTCTACAGGGAAAACCGGATAAGGGTACTTTCCGATGTAAAGGGACTTCTTGACAGGAAGGAATTCGAGGAGAAGGGATATATCTACTGGAGGCTGTGAGAAGATCCTTCGTCGCTTCGCTCCTCAGGATGACAGAATCTCGCTCCTCAGGATGACAGCGAAGCGAAGGATCTTTATCGAAACAGCAATTTGGGAGAATAACATAAATGCTTGAAAGAATAAACGTATTATTTACGGGAGGTCTGGACTCCTCCTACACCATGATGTATTTTTCAAAGTTCCCTGTGGAGATACAGCCCTATTATTTAAAGGACAACAGGCCGTCGGAGAGCTATGAGCTTAAGGCCATAAGGGACATCATTACGGATATAAGGAAGAATCAGGACACCCGGGCAAATATCAGGGAGCTTATCACAAAGCCGACCTACGGGATAAAGCCTGACAGTGAGATACAGAGCGCCTACCGCTATATGTATAAGACCGCCGGCTTCGGAAAGCAGTACGGATTTATCGCACGTTTTGCAAAACAGGAGGGGATACACGGACTTTTTGTTTCTCTGGTGTATACACCCTTCGGGAGGGGCAATATCGCTGTACGTAACAGCGGCGGGGTGGAGAGAGTTGATGACGCTGATATGGAGTACTATCGCCTGGATCCTGAAAAAACCGAGAAAAATCTCTATACCCTCTTTGAGAATGTTTTTCTTCCCCCTTCATTTATGAGGACCAAGGAAGAGGAAATGGAAGAGATGAAGAAGCTGGGCTTTGAAGACTCCATAAAAAAGACCTGGTTCTGCTACTGGCCTGTTAACGGAGAACCCTGCGGAACCTGTCCTCCCTGCAGGGATCTGATAAAGGACGGCATGACCTGGCGCTTTACGGAGGCAGGATTAAAGCGTTATGAGGAGGACCTTAAGGTTCCTGCGTGGCGCCATAAGATAAGGGATTATAAGCTCACCCTTTCGGATAAGTGGTATGAATTAAAAATGAGGAGCAGGTATGGAAGCCAATGATCCCCTGGTGAGCTGTGTGATCACCAGCTACAAGAGAGATAAGGAGACAGTGGGACGTGCTCTTAAAAGCGTCCTTCAGCAGACCTATTCCCCTATAGAGGTATTTATAATAGATGATAACAGGGGAGAGGGGGCAGAGGAGTATTCCCGGGGGCTTTCGGAGCTTCAGGAGACCTCCGGCCTTGTAAGCGTTATAAAGACGGAAAAGGGGAACGGTGCCCAGAGAGCCAGAAATACGGGGATCGAGCATTCGAACGGAAAGTATGTGGCCTTCCTTGATGATGATGATGAGTGGCTCCCGGAGAAGCTTGAAACCCAGGTGCCGATCCTTGAAGGGGATCCTGAGGTGGGTTTATGCTACAGCAGGGGCTACCTTATTAACGAGGCCTTTGATCCGCCAAGGGTCACTGAATTTAAGTCGGTAAAAAATGCTTCTTATGAGGATCTTCTTAGGGATGACGGCATAGGCTCAACCACCCAGGCCGTGATACCGAGAAGTGTTTTCGATAAGGTTGGTATGTTTGACGAGAGCTTTCCCGCGAGGCAGGACTATGAAATGTGGATACGCATTTCAAAAAGCTATAAGACGGCGGGAAGCGATAAGTGCCTCTACAAATACCATAAAAATAAGGGAACCGGCCAGGTTTCCCACAAATGGAAGAACTGCCTTAAGGGGCATGAGCTTATTTATGAAAAATACAGAGAAGATATTGATAAGGACAGGGACGCGAAGTTTAACGTGGTCTTTCATGTAGCCCACTATCTTAATGAGGGCGCTAATGCAAAGAAGGATCCGGCATTAAAGCTGAAGGCGGTTCTTAAGTATATCGAAGCCTTTTTCACCTCTCCTTCGAAGTTTCTGCTTCAGGGAAAATACAGACTGCAGAAGATTAAAAGGAACAGGAGAAACGGATCATGAGGCTTCTGTTTTTCGGGGATTTTTCATATGATTTTGATCATGTGGCGGAGGATATCCTTTCTATCGGTGAATTTGCCCGGGGAAAGGAGGCTAAGGTCATCCTTAACCTGGAGGGGGCGATTACCGACGGAGCCGGTAAGGAGATAAGGAAGAGGGGAAAACACCTGCCGCAGAAGGGGAAATGCAGTGAAGCCCTGACAGCTCTCGGGGTTTCCGGAGTGACTCTGGCAAATAACCATATGATGGACTATTCCCTTAAGGGACTTACTGATACTTTAAGTGAACTGGATAAGCTCGGGATAAAGCACACCGGAGCGGGAAGTGATCTGAAAAATGCCCTTGAACCCATGGTATTTAGCGAAGGAGAGGAGAGCGTAGCTGTCTTCAGCTTCGGATGGGATATAGAGGAAACGGTTTATGCGGGTTTACATAAATCGGGATGTGCTCCCAGAAAGGAAAAGGTGATCCTTGATACTATCCGGGAGTATTCCGGGGAAAACCCCGGCAGAAGGATCATAGTGGCACTACACTGGGGCTTTGAATATAATCCTTATCCGCTGCCCTGTGATTTAGAGCTTGCAGGGAAGCTTTGTAAAAAAGACTCAGTCTGCGCTGTTATCGGCCACCATTCCCACTGCCCCCAGCCTTTTGAAATGATAAACGAGAAGCCTGTATTTTTTTCTCTCGGGAATTTCTACTACTCGTCAAGAAGGCATAAATATTCGGCACGAAAATTCAATTTTGATCCGCCAAATCTCTGCGATTACTGTATGGCAGCTCTTATTGACACAGCTGATCTGAGCGCGGAGCCTTTTGTTTTTTACTATGACCTGGAGAAGGACAGAACAGAATACCGGGAAGATCTGATGATCCCGGTCGCTATGCCTGACATGGACTATAGGACGGAAGGATACAGGCGCTTTGCCTTAAGCAGGGCGCTTCATAAGAATCCCATCCCCGGCCCCGGAAGGCTTGAAAGCGGTCTGGCATTTTATAAGTTCAACCTGAAAAGGGATCTGTCAAAATATCTGTGAAAGAAGTCAACAAGAACCGTCCCAATTGACTTATGGCAGACGGATCATTTTCCCGAGCATTTCATCGGTGCCCTCGGGAAGCCAGGTGCACTGACCGCTGGAGGGAGTGAAGGTCATTTCACCGAACTTTATGCTCCCGTCGTTTAAGTGATAAAGGTCCACCCTTACATAGGGGAATCCCTTTGAAAGCTCTGCTGCGAGCTCTGTCATTTTTTCATAGTTTGAAGGCTTTTCCGGAAGGACTTCATACACCGGGTATGTGGCGGTCCTGTAGGGAACAAGCTTCCAGTCCTTATCAAAAAAGGCTAAGCGGGCCTTGCCTGAGCGGCCTCCGATGTATTCGCAGCAGACAGGATCCCCATTAAAACAGTGGAACTTATAGTCCATCAGATCCGATCCGTTATTATCCACGAATTCTTCTGCAATTATCTTTCTCTTTATCCCGTAGTACTGCATCTGGAAGCCAAAGCGGAAGGCAAAGTCAAACATCATCCAGCGCCGGAATTCCTTAGCCGCGGCTTTTTTGTCAAAGGCAGACTTATCAAGGACTATCATATTAGTATTGCAGGCGTGGTTTGTCTTTAATACAAAGCGGTCAGGAAACGCATCAAAATCAATATCTTCAAATCTGTCCCAGGCGCCTAAAAGGGGGATCAGGTATTCTTCACCGATCCTTGTCTTTATCCAGTCCCGGACGGCAAATTTGTCGGAAAGCGTTTTCATTTCCGGAGTAACGCCAAAGAGCTTTATCCAGTTTATCTTGTCACACCAGGTTTTGGGAGGATCGAGATGAAGCTCCCGGCCGTTGCATTTCCTAAACCAGCGCTTTAATGCAAGGGGACGCAGGGGAACCGGTGTAAGTGCCTCACCGTAATAGGAGAGGAGAATGATTATATTATTGATAAGGCTGCTTTTTCTCATAATGCTGACATTATAGCTTTTTTGTCCCGGATTGCAAAGGGAGTCAATGGGGACGGTTCTCTTTGACTTATTTTTGTTTGCAAAAACAAGTCAAAGAGAACCGTCCCCGTTGACTCCCCATTGACTCCCCCCGCTAACTCCCACTTGAATATATTGACCAAAATGTTTATAATAGCGGAGTTGTTTCAAAGAAAAATGCGATAAAAACTTTTTTTTAAGTATGATTTGGAAAAGAGGAGCTTTATTATGAAAAACAGGATACTTTCGGTCCTGCTTACTGCAGGACTTACCCTTGGACTTTTGTCAGGCTGTGCCGGAGCGCAGAGTGCCCAAAGCCCTGCAGCTGAGCCTCAGGCGGAAAGCCAGGCTGAGGACGCGTCCGGCAGCAAGGATGAGGCAAAGGATATCACGGTAAATGTAGGCGATCAGGCAGCCTTCTTTCTTGTAAAGGTTGCCGAGAAAAAGGGCTTTTTCGAAGAGGAATTCGGTCCGGACGGGATCACCATCCATTCCGAGATCTTTGCAAAGATGGGCCCCGCCATCATCGAGGCAATGGCGGCGGGAGATGTGGACTTGAGCATCGTGGGAGTTTTCCCCGTGGTCAATGCAAATAATGCCGGAAATAAGATAATGATGCTTTCAAGCGGAAACTTTACCGAGGATGGATTCCGTCTCGTGGTCGGACCTGATTCAAAGGTAGAGAAGGTTGAGGACCTTAATGGCCTGAAGATCGGTGTTCCCTTCGGTGCTGCTGAGCACCAGATCACTCTGCAGATACTCGGAAATCACGGCCTTGACGATACAAAGGTGGAGCTCGTAAATCTTCAGCAGGCTGACGCTCTTACGGCACTTCTCGGAGGAGAGATAGATGCGGCACTCTTCAACAGCGGGACCTTAAGCGCGGCAGAGGAAGCAGGGGCAAAGACCATAGCTACCAATAAGGAAGTGGGTCTTATCGTAAATCCCGTAATAGGCAGAAAAGACTTTGTGGAAGCAAATCCCGAGATCACATCCCGCTTCTTAAAGGTACTTGACAAGACCGCGAAGTGGATAGACGAGAACGAGGACGAGACCGTTAAGATCGCCGCCGAGGTAAACGGAGCCGATGAAGAGGGCATAAGGGTAAGCCTTCTTTCAAGAGGAAGGGCGATCTCAATAGATGATGAGCATTTTAAGGATCCCATCAATTCCACTCTGGAATTCGCGCGTGCCCAGGGGCTTATAGGTGACCTTAAGTATGAGGACGTGGTGGATACTTCTTACTTTGAGAATGCGGGGATCGAATAAAGCGTACAGCTGATGAAAAAATGGATGCAGATGTCAAAAAAGCATAAGATCCTTAGCGTGTGCGGTGTACTGCTGATCATTCTTATCATACTGTACTGGCAGATAGGTTCTGAAAGAGGGTGGATAAATTCCATCCTCCTTTCGTCGCCTTCAGACATAGCGGCATCCTTCAGATCACTGTGGGGCAGCGGAAGCCTGCAGAAGCATATTCTGGTCAGCTTCAAGAGGGTTATGATAGGTTATGTTTCAGGAGCCGGACTGGGGATAATGTTTGGTTTTATCCTTTCCACTATGCCGTCTCTCGAGAAGCTCTTCAGCTTTTCTCTGGCCATTATCCGGCCGATACCCGCTCTTGCCCTGTTTCCCCTTTTTATTCTGTGGTTCGGTATAGGGGAAGGATCAAAGATCATGGTCATTGCCTTCATGTCATTCTGGCCAACCTTCCTGAATACGGAAGAAGGGGTGAGACAGGCGGACAAGAATCTTCTGGAACTGGCAGATGCCCTTCAGAAGGGAAGAGTCACAAAGATGGCAACTGTGCTCCTTCCTTCCACGCTTCCCTATATCTTCGCAGGACTCAGGCTTGCAATAAGCCGTGCCTGGGGAGGGGTCGTTGTGGCAGAAATGCTGGCAGCGAGTTCCGGAATAGGTTTTCTTATCGAATACTCAAGAGATATGTCCCAGACTGCTACCATGTTTACCGGTGTGATCACGATAGCAATTATAGGCTTCACTGCGGATCTTCTGCTCAGGATCCTTCAGGACAGGATCTGCTACTGGCATACGGAGGTAAAGTGATATGGCAGGTATGAATGAAGTGAATATCAGTCATATCCGTCAGGATTTCCTTATGCCTACAGGGAGTCTGGAGGTATTAAGGGATATAAACATTGATCTCCGGGGAGGGGAATTCGTTTCCATAGTAGGGGAGAGCGGCTGCGGTAAGAGTACGCTTTTACGTATCATTGCCGGGCTTGATAAACCTACGGACGGAGAGGTCCTGATAGGTGGAGAAAAGGTTAGCGGAGTCTCCTCAAAGGTGGGAATCCTCTTTCAGGAGTCGAGGCTTCTGCCCTGGTATTCTACAGAAAAGAACATAGCTTACGGCCTTCCCAGAGGGATGGACAGAAATGAAGGGAGAGAAAGGGTCAGATCTCTTATTGATACAGTTGGCTTAAAAGGCTTCGAAAAGGCGCTTCCCTCCCAGCTTTCGGGCGGAATGCAGAAAAGGGTCGCCATTGCCCGTACTCTTGCCGGTCATCCGAAGGTTCTTTTACTTGACGAGCCCTTTGCAGCTCTTGATGCCTTTACGAAAATGAACATGCAGGATGAGATTCTGCGTATCTGGGAGAGGGAGAAAATAACCACTCTTCTTGTCACCCATGACATAGATGAGGCGATCTATCTCGGGGAGCGCGTTGTGATGATGTCTCCGAAGCCCGGGGTCATAAAGAAGGTGATACCTATAGATCTTCCCGAGGATCACAGCCGTACCAGTGATGAGTTTGATGCATACAGAAGGGAGATCTTTAAGGAATTCTTCGGGAGCGATAAGAGGATGTCCCAGTGGTTCAGTGATGATTAAAGAAAAAAAGAAGCTAGGAATAATCGGCGGCATGGGACCTCTTGCCGCTGCTTTCTTTTACAGGGCAGTGGTGGAGCACACAGAAGCTCTGTCCGATCAGGAGCATATAATCACATATATGATAAGTGATCCCACCATACCTAAGAGGGTGGAATATATTCTTGGGGAAAACAGTGAGTCTCCCCTCGGGGCACTGATAAAAACCGCGGAAAAGCTGGAGGAAATGGGAGCGGAGATAATAGCCATGCCCTGTGTCACGGCCCATTTTTTTTATGAGAAGATCTCGGCTTCTGTTTCCGTCCCCATGATAAATATGCTGGATGAGACCGTCCGGTATCTTAAAATCATGAGGATCAACAGCGCGGGGATACTTGCAACAAGAGCTACCATAAAAAGTGCCATAGTTCAGACTGCCCTGGAAAAGGCCGGAATAGAAGCGATTTTACCAGAGGAAGAAGAGAATGAGATCATTTCGAGGGTGATCTTTGAAGAGATAAAGAAAGGAAAGAAGGCCGATACCGACAGCCTTTTAACTGTGATGGATTCCATGATCCAAAGGGGCGCGGGGAAGTGCCTTATCGCCTGCACAGATCTTTCCGTATGCTTTTATGAAAGGGAAGATGAGAGATATGTGGATATGATGAAGCTCCTTGCGCAGGCCTGCGTAGAGAGAGTCAATGGGGGAGTCAGGAACATATAAAAGGTGGTATAATACTTAGCAGCAAATGTAAGGAAGTGACGGATTTTGGACAGATACAATATTATGTGGACGGGCGGTCTGGATTCCACATACACAATGATAGTTTATTCACACTATGACATTGAGATACAGCCCTACTATCTGAGGCACGGAAGGAAATCTGAAAAGTATGAGTTCAAGGCCATGGAGGAGATCAGGGAGGAGCTCCTTAATAATGAAAAGACAAAGGCGAAGATACTGCCGCTTATTGTGATAGGAGAGGAGGATATTCCCTCCGACAGTGAGGTGGAGGCGGCATATTCGCGCTTAAAGGCTCAGGGGGGGCTGGGCAGCCAGTATGACTGGATAGCGAGGTATGCAAGGCACAATGATGTTGAGGGACTCTTCTATTCTCCGGTTAAGCCCACATCTTCGGCTTCAAAATTCAGGGGATGCATAGAGGCAAACGGTGTGATACGCGAATATGTGAATTCCGTTGGAAGAAAGGTTTTTACCATCGATATGGAGAATAGCAGTCCGGACCTTAAGCTTGTATTCGGAGGCTTCAATCTCTCGGAAACCTTTGATATAACGAAGATCGAGGAAGAACAGAGGATGAGGGATGAGGGCTACACCCGGATACTTGAAAAAACCTGGTTCTGTCATACACCGGTACTCGGGAAGGCCTGCGGCTGCTGCCATCCCTGTGAGACCACGATCGAAGCGGGGCAGACCTGGAGATTTACTGAAAGCCGGCTTAAGCGCTACAGGGAATTGAAGGAAGGAGCCTCTCCCGGAAGAGTCAGGTTTGAAACCTACATTGATGTAATATTTGGAAGGTGAATTTGAAAGGAAAAACCGAGGTATATTATGGCATCGTATTTTAAGCGGGTTTTTAAGCCCACATACAGGGAGTATCTGTACGCAATACCGGGGAAGAAGACTATAGGAGGGTGCTTTAAGCTCCTATGGAATCTGATAAAGCCCAATGCGGTAACGTACCCGGATGTGGTGGTGGTGCTTACCACTCACTGTTCCTTACGCTGCGCAAAGTGCAATAATCTGATGCCCTGTTACAAGGAGCCCTACCATATTCCTGCGGAGGAGGTACTGAATGATATAAGGACCCTGCTCTCACACACGGATCTCTGTGTAAAGCTGGAGCTTCTGGGAGGCGAGCCCTTCATCTATCCGGAGATCAACAGGGTGATAGACGGGGTTAAGGATTTTAAGAATGTCATGTGTGTTGCCTTTACCACAAATGCAACTGTCATACCGTCGGATGAGACCTTAAAAAAGATCGCTGCGCTTAAGAATAAAAAGATAGTGATAAGCGATTATGGGGTAAAGACGCAGAAGGTTGAGGAATTTATGAAGGTCTGCAAGGAGTACGGCATACCCTGCGGGCGCTCCATTTCAAAATACTGGGCAGATCCCGGTAATACTGAATGCAGAAATAAGAGCAGGGAGCAGCTTGAAATCGAGTATAACAAGTGTTATAGTTCCCGTTACTGCCGCACTATGCTTAAGGGCAGGATATATGCCTGTGCAAGATCCGCGTCACTGGCAGATCTCGGACTTATGGACGGCAGTCATGACAGCTTCAATGTGAGAGACAGATTAAGCGACAGGGAATTCAGAAAAGAAATGAGAAAATTCCTGACCCTTGATTATGCGGATGCCTGCAATTACTGTGATCACTTCCTGAATATCCATATCCCGGCGGGAGAGCAGCTTCCATGACAGAGAGGATCATAAACTATTTAAAAAAGCATACCTGGCTTTTGTATGCTTTTTTTGCGTTTTTGCAGCTTCTTTTCATGTTTTATCAGGGAGGGAAGCAGTCCATGTGGCTTGATGAAATGTCCCTTATGGGAACCATCACCAGGGACAAGGGGATCAGGGACATATTGTGGCAGTATCTCACCGTGGACGTGACGAACCTTCCTCTCTTCCCGCTCATATCGGCTCTGTGGTACCGGATTTTCCCCGCAAATGACAGGCTGATGCTTCTTCTTACCGAGCTTTTTTCATCAGGTGCGCTTTTTGTGACGGCACTTCTTGCAGAAAGGAATTTCGGGAAAAAGGAAGGCATTCTTTCGGCTGTTCTTATGCTGATATCCCTCCGTCCCGTCATAAACTGCGGCTTTGAGTTCCGTTCATATGCCTTTATGCTGTTTTTCTCAGCACTCGTACTGTATTTTTATTATGAAAAAAACAGGAGCCCGGGAAAAAGAGAAGAGGTCCTGTACGGTGCTTCACTCATCCTTCTTATCTTTACCCACTATTCCGGGATCATTCTTATAGGGATACTGGGGCTTTTTGATCTTATTAAGATAATAATGAAAAAGCAGGGCGTATCCGGGCTTCTCCCCTATATTGCATCGGGGATCCTCTTTCTTCCCTGGTTTGCACTGATGCTTAGATTCAAGGAAAAGAGCATAGGCTCATTCTGGGTGGATCCTCCCACCGTGCCGGAGATCGCAAGGACGCTTAAGTATCTCCTGTCCAATAACGAAGCAATATATGTCATTTTTATCTTCGGTATCGTTATCACCGCGGCAGAGCTCCTGTTTTCCGCATATAAAAGGGACGCAGCGGAAGGGGAAGCTCTTTTGTCAGCGGAAATGCTCGGTATCATCTTCATAATGATACTGTCAGTTTTCCTTTACAGCGCGTATATCAATCCCCGGGGAGGTTTCTTCCTTAAAAGATATTTTATCGTACTCCTGCCGCTTATGGTATGCACCACCTCTTATGCTGTAAGGAAGGGCACGGAATTCTTTTCCTCCGGGAAGGATACCGGGGAGCTGTACAGGTTGTTTTTCGTGATCTCGGGATTTATCCTGATTTATTTCGGCTTCATAAATCTTTCGGAGATCAGGGAGAAAACAAAGAAAAGCTCTGAGACCTTCAGGGAGGCTGCAGCCTATGTGAGGGAACAGGGAATACTTAGTGAGGGAGATAATACAGCTCTTATATGCTCGGTAAATCCCCGGGCAGCCGCAGGCTTTTCTGAGTACTACGTGCGGCGTGGCGGAAGGGATAAGGAGATAAATACCGTGAGTCTTCAGGGAGAAGAGCCGGTTAAGGAGCTTACGAAATATGATAAGCTGTATCTTGTGTATGTACACAGGGATCTTGAAGACCTGGATCCGCTTATAGAAAAGACTTTAAGAGAAGACTATGAGCTTACGGCACTAAATGAAGACGTAAAAGCTGCCGTATATGAGAGAAAGCACTGATGGGGAAAAAACCTTTTCACGAATGGGAAGAAAAGCACGGACTCATAAATAATAGATCCGTGGATGGTTTCCAGTACTGGAATTATATGCGAAGGGACATGAATATGTCCTTTAAGGACGAGTATGCCGATCTGGATCCTGTTTTTTTTAAGAATATGAAGGAGTCTTCAAAGAACGGAAGGATAAGTGATCTGAAAAGGATCCTTAAGGTTTTTACTCCAGACGGCGGAGATCCGGTGAAAAAGGCAGATGTCCTTATACTCTGTCACGGCAGAAGGCAGGAGATCAACGGAAAGCTTGTGAGCATATATACGGACTATCTGGAGGACTATTTTCCGGATTCCTTAAGCCTGCAGAGGACAGGCAGCGGAAAAAGCTACAGGGACAGGCTTAAGACAAGGCACATTATTTTTCTGGAAAACCTGACAACGAAAAGCTATATTTTTAAGTATCTAAGAAGGCTCTTTAGTCCTGGAGAGTATAAGAGGATCAGAAAGACGATCTTTGATGATATGCATGACGCCTTTATGGATCTTAAAAAGAACTATTCCCTTAATGTGAACGAAGAGGATTTTGCGCTCAGAGCTACGTCTCTCTTCTTTTATTACCTCTATAAGAAACCGAGGCTTGAAAAGCTGATAAAGAAAATATCTCCGAAGGTCATTGTCGAGGTGGTCGGAAGGAGCTTCGATGCAGAGATCATAAATGAGATAGCATTTGAAAACGGGATAGAGACTGTTGAACTCCAGCATGGCAGTGTGGGCTTCTGGTATCCTGACGGGGTAACGCTGCCGCAGGTGCCGAAATGGTACTATCTATTCGGTAATTACTGGAAAAAGGCGGTTAAGCTGCCTGTTCCGGAGGATCATGTCCTATCCATGGGATTTCCCTACCATGATATGATGATGGAGAAATATCCAGAGGAAAAGAGGCAGAGGGATGATAACACCATAATCTTCCTGTCCAGCAGGAAATACGGAAAAGAATTATCCGCTGTGGCGATGGAGTTAAAGGAGCTCAGGCCGGATATCCATATCATCTATAAGCTTCATCCAAGAGAATATCAGGATTATTCCGTGGTATATGCCCCCCTTGACAGGGCCGGAATTGAGGTGATAAAAGATGACAGCCTGCCCTTATACGGTCTGTTTTCAAGGAGTGGAATGCAGGTTGGGGTTGAATCTACCGCAGTTTATGAGGGCATGGGCTTCTCTCTGAGGACCTTTATATGGGATATTCCCATGGCCGCAAGCTTAAAGGAGCTTGCAAGTCTGGGCTACGCTTCGGTCTTTAAGGATGCCCGGGAGCTTTCAGAGCTTATAAAAGCCGGCGATAATGATAACACTAGATATGATATTGATGATTTCTGGAAAAGGAACAGTTTAAATAATATAGTGTCCGGGATAAAAGGATTATTATGAATAGAAAAGTCACGGTACTTGATTATCTGGAAGAAAACTACAGAAGCATAGCTGAAAAAACAGCTGTTTCCGATGAGAGCGGAGAGATCAGCTGGGGAGAATTAAGGAATAGATCTCTGGCTCTTTCTGAAGGTATTTTAAGCAGACCGGATATGGAAGGCATAAAGATACCTATCGTTATTTTTATGGAAAAATCAATAGCGCACGTTATTTCAATATACGGCTGTCTATACAGCGGGAATTTCTATGTGCCGGTTGACATAAATACTCCTGAAGACAGATTAAGGAGTATACTTTCTACACTTAAGGATTACAGGGTGCTGACAGACGAAAAGAACCTGGAGCACATGAAAAACATAGTAGAGGATAAGGATATACTGCTTATCGGGGAGCTGCTTTCCGCCGTTTCAGAGGACTCAGACTTTTCCGCAACGAAAAAGCGCTTAAAACTTTTGACCGACTTTAGCCTTATGTATATCATCTTTACCTCGGGCTCCACGGGAACTCCCAAGGGAGTAGCCGTGCGCCACAGGAGCGTAATGGATTATATTGAGAGCTTTATGGATGAGATCGGTATGGAGAGAGAGGATGTGTGCGGAAATCAGACACCATTTTATGCCGATATGTCCCTTAAGGATCTTTATATGACTCTTGCATCCGGTGCAGAGCTGTGCATTATTCCCACAAGATTCTTTTCCTTTCCTTTGAAGCTTCTGCAGTACATGGAGGAAAAGAGGATAAGCTACTGTATGTGGGTTCCCACAGTTTACCGGATAGTTGCGCAGTTCAAGGCTCTTTCGAAGCTTAGACCATCGAAGCTGCGGACTGTATGCTTTTCAGGTGAGACCATGCCGCTTTCTGTATTTGAGTACTGGAGGGAAAACTATCCGGATATAGACTTCTGGCAGCTATACGGTCCATCCGAGATCACGGGATCCTGCAGCTTTTATAAGGTGGATAACAGGCGTATATATGAAGATATCATCCCCATAGGAAAGCCCTACAGGAATACGGGCATGATACTTATGGATAATGAGGAGATCATTCCCTTATCAGATACAGGCAGAAAGGGTGAGATATGTGTCTACGGAAGCTGCCTTGCTGCCGGCTACTATAATGATGACGAGAGAACAGAGGCTTCTTTTTCACCCCTTCCCGGAGAGCTTGGGTATAAAGAAAGGATGTATCATACCGGAGATCTCGCGTATTATGACAGTGAAGGAAATTTTGTTTTCGCGGGAAGAGCCGATTATCAGATAAAGCATATGGGCCGACGGATGGAGCCCGGGGAAATAGAGGCTGCCGCAGAGGCTCTTGATGGTATTGACGCCTGCTGTCTTATCCATAATAAAGAAAAGGATGACCTTATCCTTTATTATATAGGAGGGGCCTCTGCAAAGGATATTTCCAATGCCCTAAGGGCAAAGCTGCCATCCTACATGCTTCCCAATGGATACAGACAAACGGAAACTCTGCCCCTTCTGCCAAACGGAAAGGTGAACCGGAAGGAGCTTGACGCAATTGAAAATGAGAAGGGAAAGGAAGAGTAAATGCGGGAAGAACTTATAAAACTGCTTTCAGCTATCTGCCCCGAGGTGGATTTTGAAAATGAAAAGGCACTTATCGATGACGCTATTCTGGATTCCCATGCCGTTCTTTCCATACTGGCGGCCATAAGCGAAACCTATGACGTGGAATTCGAGGCTGATGACGTAATGCCGGAAACCTTGAATGATATTGACAGTATATGCACCCTGGTGCAGACACTTCTTGACAGGAAGGCATCATCAAATGGGTAAGTTTGATGAGAAATATGACGTAAGGAGAGCAGAGGTTTACGATATACCCTCCATTATGGATTTTATAGGGACCTACTGGTCTCCCGGTCATATCATGTCTGTTGACAGGGCCTATTTCGAATATGAATTCCTTACTGAGGAGGGTGTGAACTTTGTGATCGCCGTTGACCGTTTAACCGACAGCATACAGGGGATACGGGGACTTCTCTTCAGTGCGGCTGACAAAGAAAAAAGAGATATGTGGGGAAGCATATGGAAGGCAAATTCCGGGGGAGGTAATTTTCCCCTTCTCGGAACGGAGATAAGGAAGAGGACTGCCGCTATTTTCCCCTTCAGATATAATCTCGGCGTGGGTCAGAATATGAATACCACGAGGATAGCCGGAGGTTTTTTCGGAAAAAAGATAGTAAGACTAAAGCATTTCTACAGGCTGAATCCTGAAATCAGGGAGTATAAGATAGCAGTTATAAATAAACCTCCGATCCTTAAGGCACCCGGGCCGGGATATAAGGATACCGCCTTCGCTGTAAGGCTCGGATCCATTGAGGAGGTAAGGGACAGGATAGATATAGAGGCTGTTGATTCTGTGCCCTATAAGGACTTTTGGTTTATAAAACACCGTTATTTTGACCATCCGCGTTATGAATACCGCCTGTATGCCCTGGGGAAAAAGGGGGAGAGAGCTTCAGCCCTTATGGTGATGAGGGAGGTTTCCATAGTGGGTTCAAGAGCACTTCGTGTGATCGACTATATCGGGGATCAGGAGCCTATAGCCGGACTCTACGTCTTTTTTGCCGAAATGCTTTCTGAGGGGCAATATGAGTACGTTGACTTCTATGAATACGGCTTTGATGAGAGTTTCTTAAAAAAGGCGGGCTTCAGTGAACGATATGAAGAGGGAGAGGAAAATATCATTCCCAATTATTTTGAGCCCTTTGTCCGTGAGAATAAGGAGCTGTCCGGCTTTATGGATTCAGATATAAATGCAACCATCTTTAAGGGTGACGGTGATCAGGACCGCCCCAATATTCCGGAAAGGAAGTGAGAGGCTTTATCAGAGCCCAGGTCCACTGCTCACGGATCTCAGAAATACTTCTTCTTTATCCTGTACATTGCGTATAAGGACGAGAGTCCCATAATAAATGCAAGGATCCACCTGACAATCATATATGGGAAGAGGAGCTGGAGAGACAAGCCGACAACCATCATGATAAACATGACAATAAAGGTAAAGCGGTTATCGTAGACCTTTGTAAAGCCGTATCTTCTGCTTATGTAGTAGTGTAGGAATAAGAGCATTATAAATCCCGCCATTGTGGTATAGGCGGCTGCCGCATAGCCGAAAATGGGAAGGAAGATAAGGTTCGTCACAATATTGAAGCCTGCGGCAAGAAGAGTACCCACCGATACAATGCCTGTCTTTTTGTAATACTGTTCCACATTCACATATCCCGTATATGCAAATTTAAAACCGTAGCCTATCATAACCGGCGGAACTATGTATTCCACGCCGGCGTATTTTTTACCCCCGAGGATCAGCATAAGCTCGGGAGCCACAAGTATCGAGGCCATTACTATGACCACAAAGAGGGCAATATAGTAACGGTTCACCTTTTTTATCGATTCCGTCTGCTCCGCATGGAGCTTCTGTGTGAGCCAGGGAGCCATGGCCTGATTAAAGGAGGTCATAAGTGTTGCCACGATTACTCCGCAGGAATAGGCAAGGGAATAATTACCGTTTGCTTCAGCGCCTATCATATTCCTTATCATTACCTTATCGGAAGATCCGAGAAGGATATTTGAAAGAAGATGGGGGATAATGGGTATTGAATATGCTGCGGCAAATTTCCAGTACTCTATTGAGATGAACTTCCGCCCCCTTATCATAAGAATGATGAATACCACCACATAGATAAGGATATCCGGGACCTCTCCGCCGACTATCCTCGCAAAAAGCTTGTCCTTGCAGATAAACACCATAAATACGGAGCAGAAGGTACAGGCCAGGGACTCGAAAATTGATATCAGTACCTGGATCTTATACTCCTGCATGATCCTGTGCTTCGCCTGAAGGATGCTTAAAGACGGGGCAAAGAGGAGCTCAATGAACATCACATGGAGATATAGGATGTCGATCTTCAGGAGATTTGAAAAGAAATCCGGGAACATTACAACGACCGCGTAAAAAGCTGCCGTGGACAGGGTTCCGAGGAATGTAATGGAAGAAAGATAACCGTCAAAGTCATCCTCATAGTCATATCTTGCTCTGAATACGGAGCTTTTCAGATTCAGTGTGCAGACCACCGCGCAGATAGAAAGCCATACGGCGAAATTGCTGTATGATCCGAAATCCTCCTTTGTAAGCAGTCTTGCAAAGATAGGGGTGGTCGCAAAAGAAATTCCTTTTTTCAGGAAAGTTGCAAATGTATACCAGACCCCTGCTTTCAGAGCCTTAACCGATGACTCATCCTGAATCTTACTCATAGCGACTTATAGTATAACACAGATTCTCCTTTTTCTCGTGAGATGTTATAATAATCCGTAGAATAAACGCATCAATCTCTCCATCCGTATTGACAGTATATCCACAAGCAAACCCTGCGGAACGCGCTACGCCAGCTCTCCGCCAACTGCGGCTAGGCACGCAGGATATTCACGCAGGATTTGTTTTTATCCTGCGAGCCAATCCGCAGTAAGCGGCATATCTTGTCTGCGGTTCCGATAAAGGGTTATGCTTGTGGATATACAGTCAACACGTTTTCTGGAGAGATTGATGCGTTTATCCTAGTAATAATCCGGGCTTTGGTCCGTATTGTTCCGTAAGAAGGAGAGAGCGAAAGGAGAGGCAGGAATGAGCAAGGTTTACATAATTATGTATCATTATGTCAGGAGGATCCGCGGCAGCAGGTATCCCGGAATAAAGGGCCTCGAAACTGAGGACTTTGTAAAACAGCTGGATTTCCTGACGGAAAACGATTTCTGTTTTATCCGGACTGAGGAACTCATCGCCTCTTATCACGAGGGATATAAGCTTCCCGAAAGGGCAGTGCTCCTTACCTTTGACGATGCATATTCGGATCATTATACCAATGTTTTTCCCATACTTAAGGAAAGAGGGATACAGGGCTCATTTTTTGTGCCAGGGGAGATTCTGGACCAAAGAAACGTTCTGCCCGTGAATAAGATACACTTTTTGCTGGCGGCGGAGGCGGATCACCACATGCTTAAGCATAAGCTCCTTGATATTCTTGAGTATTATCGTGGTCAGAACACGGATCTTCCGGCTGATGAGCTATTATTGGCAGAGTTCGAGAAGCCCGGGAAATACGACGATAAGGAAACCGTATTTATCAAGAAAATGCTGCAGTATGCGCTGCCCGAGGCTTTGAGGGACACTATCCTTGCCCGGCTTTTCGAAGAATTTGTGGGTGTGAAGGAGGAAGCTCTGTGGGATGAGCTTTATCTTAAGGATTATCAGATGAGGCTTATGAAGAAAAGCGGTATGTTTATCGGAGCTCATGGCTATCATCATTACCATCTGGGAGAGGCGCCAAAGGAGGAAATGAGGAAGGATATAGAAAAAGGGCTGGACGTCTTGGGAGACTGTATCGACAGAGCTTCCTGGGTTATGAACTATCCCTACGGATCATATAATGATGACGTTGAAGAGACAGTACGTTCCCTGGGAGCCAGGATGGCAATAACAACCGCTGTGGGAATAAACGATACGGAAAAGAATGACTGTTTCAGAATCTGCAGGCTGAATACAAATGATTTCCCTCCGCTAAGTTCAAGGTTCCGGGAGTACCGGTAAGTAAAGAGGATCGTTGATGATGGCTTATTTGACTCCCCCGTCATCTTGTTATAAGCTATAGCAGATACACGATTCAGGGGAGATCATATAAGGAAATGGATTTTAATAAAAGAAAGATAATTGCAGAGCTTGGTATGACCCACGACGGGTCTTTAGGGCAGGCAAAATGCATGATCATAGCCGCGGCCGAGTGCGGTGTTGACGCAGTTAAACTTCAGACCCATATCTCCGAAGCAGAGACTATAAAAAATGCCCCTAAGCCCCCTTATTTTAAGGGAGAGGGAAGGTATGAATTCTTTAAGCGGACAGCTTTCGATATGGACCAGTGGAAGGAGCTCAAGGAATGTGCAAGGGAAAACAAGGTGGAATTCATTTCATCTCCCTTTTCGATTGAAGCGATCGACTTCCTTCTGGAGCTGGGCATCGACTGTTTCAAGGTGCCTAGCGGTGAGATCACAAATATTCCTTATCTTTATCATCTTGCGGAGGCGAAGGTCCCCGTCATAGTTTCAAGCGGAATGAGCAGCTTTAAGGAGCTTGATGAGTGTATGGAGATCTTCCTTAAGGCAGGTTCAAATGTGGCACTTATGCAGTGTACTTCCGAGTATCCCTGTGACCCCAGGCATGTCGGGCTTAATATAATAGACCTCTTTAAGGAAAGGTATCCCGGAGTGCCCCTGGGCTTCTCCGATCATACGAGCGGGGAATGGGCTTCCATAGCTGCCTTTCAGATAGGAGCCCGTCTCATAGAAAAGCATTTTACCCTGAGTAAGAAAATGTACGGTCCCGATGCAAAGATGTCAATGGAACCGGATGAGATGAGCACATTATGCTCTTCCATTAAGAACCTTGAGATAGCGCTTAACAGTCCGGTTGACAAGAGCAGCGCTGAGGAATTTAAGGATATGAAGGTGATCTTCCAGAAGAGCATAGTGGCTGTTAAGGAGATCCCCGAAGGAACGGTGATCAGTGAAGATATGATAGGCTATAAAAAGCCGGGAACGGGTATACCCACAAAGTATTACAGAGATGTAATAGGAAAGAAGACAAAACGTGCCCTGCACTTTGATGATATTTTGAATTTCAGTGACATTGAGGGCATGGAAACACCGGGCTTAAGCTGAGCGAAGCGAAGAATCTTTTTGCGGCCCCCATTCGCGCATAGCGCTCATAAACGGGGTCGTAAAATGTCCACTGGACATTTTACCATTCTGAGCGAAGCGAAGAATCTTATAAATAGAAGGTTAGGTAATAATGAGAAAGATTTGCGTTTTTTTAGGCGGACGCGCCAATTACAGCTCCATAAAATCAGCTATGAGAGCGATAAAAGAGCATCCGGAGCTTACACTGCAGGTGATCCTTGCCGGACAGGGCTTATCCGACAAGTTCGGTGATCTGGAGGGTATACTTGAAGGTGACGGCTTTTCCATAGATGAAAAGGTGCATATGCTTGTGGCCGGGGATAAACCGATCTCCATGGTAAAAACTGCGGGTCTCGGTCTCCTCGGAATATCGGATGCGCTTGATCATCTGCAGCCGGATTTCCTGATCGTTGTGGGAGACAGATACGAAGTCATGGCAGCCACCATTGCAGCTGCTTATATGAATATTAGGGTCGCACACACCATGGGTGGAGAGGTGACCGGAACCATAGACGAGAGTATCCGGCACGCCATCACCAAATTTGCCCATGTGCACTTTCCTGCAAATAAGGAAGCGGGAGAACGGATAATTAAGCTTGGTGAGAGACCGGAGGATGTTTTTGTTGTGGGCTGTCCAAGAGTGGACCATGTGAAGGAGCTTCTTGACGGAGACTCATCGATGCCGCTTGATCTCTATGATACCTTTGGCGGAGTGGGACCGGGCTTTGATCTTAAGGAGCCATTTCTGTTAATATCCCAGCATTCGGTTACGACTGAATACGGAGATGCAAAGGACAGGATAACAAATACCATAAAGGCCTGTGTCAGGACCGGATTAAATATAATCATCCTTTGGCCCAATGCGGATGCGGGAACCGAGGGAATATCAACGGGAATACGTCGTTACAGGGAAAAGTATCCGGAGGCCCGTATCCACGCGTTCAAGAATCTTCCTGCGGATATCTACACGAGACTTATGAAGAATACCGCCTGTCTCGTTGGGAATTCCTCCAGCGGGATCCGTGAGGGAGCATATATCGGCACACCCTGCGTAAATATCGGAAGCAGACAGAACGGCCGTGAGCGGGGACAGAATGTATTTGACGTTTCACATGATGAAAATGAGATTTTCGAAGCTGTGAAAAAGCAGATAGAGCACGGTCCTTACCCAAGTGAACCCATATACGGTGACGGGCACGCGGGAGTACAGATAGCTGAGATCCTTTCTAAGGTTGAAGTACCCATTCAGAAGAGGATAGTTTATTAATATGGAAATACTCTCGATCATACCCGCAAGAGGCGGCTCAAAGGGAATTCCGAAAAAAAATATGGCACCGCTCTGCGGTCAGCCTCTTATAAAGTATACCTTTGACGCTGCGAAGAAGAGCCGGCTCATAACGAGGACCATACTGTCAACGGATGATGAGGGCTTTGCTTCCTACGGGAAAGAAAACGGGATAGAAGTTTTTATGAGGCCGGAGGAGCTGTCAGGCGACAGAACGCCAATGAAGGATGTGATAAACTATCACCTCGACGCTCTTAAAAAAAACGGTTACATACCCGATATCTTTATCCTTTTGCAGCCCACCTCACCCTTAAGGACCGGGAGGCATATTGATGAAGCCCTTCAGGGACTTATTGATGATAAGGAAGCGGATGCCACGGTAAGTGTGGTGGATGTGCCGCATGAGTATCTTCCAATGAAGCTTATGGAGCTTAAGGAAGACGGGAGTCTTAAGTTTTTCCTTTCCGACGGTGAAAAATATACTACGAGACAGGAGCTTCCGAGGCTTTACGCAAGGAACGGTGCGGCGGTCTATGCGGTTTATACGGAGAGCTACCGGAAGACAGGGAGCCTTTACGGCACAAGGTGCATTCCCTATTTTATGAAGCCCGAGGAGTCGGTGGATATAGACACTTCCTTTGACCTGTTTCTCGCGGAGAGTATATTGAGGGATTTTTCAAGGTGGAGGTCATCCTGAGCGAATGAATGTCATCCTGAGCGTCAGCGAAGGATCTTTCCAACAGGTTATTAAAGATTCTTCGTCGCTCCGCTCCTCAGAATGACAAATGGGAATGCTCCTCAGACTGACAAAGATGACAGCTCCTCAGAATGACAATGTGTTCGTTCCAATGGCATTAAGTTAGTGTACACAATGTCATTCTGAGGGCGAAGCCCGAAGAATCTTTCTCAGCGAAGGATCTTTCCCAACGGGTAAGGAATAAAGGGAGGTTTACATAAATTGGGATACAGTGAAATTGATTTTGAGCAGGATGCGGTATTTCTCGTGACCGGAGGAGCGGGCTTCATAGGCTCGAACCTCTGTGAAGCCCTGTTAAAAAAGGGTCATAAGGTTAAATGCCTTGACGACCTGTCCACGGGAAAGCAGGAAAACACCGAAATATTCGCCTCTGATCCGAATTATGAATTCATAAAGGGAGATGTGAAGGATCTCGACACCTGTATGAGGGCCTGCGAGGGCGTAACATATGTTATGCATGAGGCGGCCTGGGGCTCTGTTCCGAGAAGTATAGAGATGCCCTTATTTTATGAAGAGAATAATATCCGCGGTACCTTAAATATGATGGAGGCCGCAAGACAGCAGGGGGTAAAGAAATTTGTCTATGCCTCCAGCTCTTCCGTGTACGGGGATCATCCCGTGCTTCCCAAAAAGGAGGGACAGGAGGGCAACCTTCTTTCACCCTATGCCCTTACCAAAAGAGCGGACGAGGAATACGGGAAGCTTTACTATAAGCTCTACGGTCTCGATACCTACGGACTCCGTTACTTCAATGTTTTCGGGAGACGTCAGGATCCGGAGGGAGCGTACGCTGCGGTTATACCGAAATTTATAAGGCAGCTTCTTAATGATGAGCGTCCCACGATCAACGGGGACGGTAAGCAGAGCAGGGATTTCACCTATATCGAAAATGTGATAGAGGCAAACCTGAAGGCCTGTAAAGCTTCCCACGAAGCAGCGGGGGAAGCCTACAACGTGGCATACGGCGGCAGAGAGTATCTTATTGATATTTATAATCTGCTGTGCGAGGCTCTGGGCAAGGATACGGAGCCGGTTTTCGGTCCCGAAAGACCCGGAGATATCCGCCACAGCAATGCTGATATAAGTAAGGCAAAGGAAAAGCTGGGCTATTCCCCGGAATATGATTTTGAACGGGGAATAAAGGAAGCAATAGCCTGGTACAGGGAAAATCTTTGAATAAACCGGATAAAACCACAGTAAAAAAAATCATCGGATACCTTCTGGCTCTTATTGCACCGGTGATCATATTTTTTCTTCTTCAAAGTCTGATCCAGTTTCCGGTCACCGGAATACAAGAAGAGAATGCTTTTTTTTCCTGTCTTTGGATGGAGGCTCTGAGTCTGACACTCATCCTTTTTTCCGGAAGCATAAAGATACCCCTGACCGTCCTTTCTCTTCTTTTTCTGCTGCTTGGAACCGCAGAGCACTATGTTTACAGGTTCCGGGCCTCCTTTCTTACTCCGATCGACTTTTTTTCGGCGGGAACGGCCTTTAATGTAGCGGCAAATTATGATTTCACTCCGGACTTTAGTCTTATCTTCGTATTTATTTCCTTTCTGATCCTTATCGCACTGATCCTTTTTTTATGCCCGTCAAAGAAGGATGTGGCCTTTTTTAAGAACAGCTCTTTAAGGATTACCTATGCCTTTATATTTCTGATATGTCTTATCGGAATGACGCATTATGTAAGGCATTACGACAGCTATGAGAATAAGGTCCTGGATATCAGTGACAACGCTTTCCATTCCTATAAAAATAACAGAAGGGAGGGAGTAGTGATCCGTCTTCTTTACGATTCCGGGTATCTGTTTGTTGATAAGCCAGAGGGATATTCGGCATCCCGGGAGGAAGAGCTCCTGAAGGAATACGGTGAAAAAGCCTCCGGAGCCGTTCCCGGAAAGGATGAGCTTCCGGACATAGTTGTAGTAATGAACGAGTCCTTTTCGGATCCCCTGGAGGTAGGTCCGATAGAAACAAATACGGACTATATGCCCTTTATCCACTCTCTTCAGGAGGGAAGGGAGAATACGGTGACGGGGATCATCAATGTCTCGGTACAGGGAGGAAATACCCCGAATACGGAATTTGAGTTTCTGACCGGATGCTCAATGGCCTTTCTTCCCAGAGGATCAATACCCTTCCAGCAGTATCTAACGCACGATATAGAGGCTATTCCGAGATACCTGTCCTCCTTAGGCTACGAGACACTTGCAATGCATCCCTATCTCTCCAACGGCTGGAACAGGACAAGGGCCTATCCCTATCTCGGTTTTTCCGACATGAAATTTCTCGAATACTTTGAGGAAATGGATCCTGAGTATGTTCGTGATTATATTTCAGACAGCTTCTTTTTGTCGGCGATAAGAGAAGAGGTTGAAAAGAGAAATGACGACGGTCCGGTTTTTTCCTTTAATGTCACCATGCAGAATCACAGCTCCTACTCAAAGGATTATGATAATCTGAAAAGGGATGTTGAGATACTTGCAGATGAGGATACGCCGTATCTGCACGAGATGGAAAATTATCTGAATCTGGTGAAGCTTTCGGATGATGCCTTCAGGGAGATGGTGGAGTATTACGAAAAGACAGACAGGAAAACTCTTCTTGTATTTTTCGGTGATCATCAGCCTCCTTCCATAAATTACGAGCCGGTATTTCATAATCTCGGAACAGACCGCAGAAATCTCAGTCAGGAAACGGAGTGGGATATATACCGGGTTCCCTTTGTTATCTGGGCAAATTACGATATCGAGGAAGAAAAGGGTCTGGAAACCAGTGTGAATTATTTAGGAAATCTGGTGATGCAAAAAGCCGGGATACCTCTTTATGATTTCAGAAGCTATACGGAGGATCTGTCCCTCCGGGTACCGGTGATCTCTGCCATAAGGACCGTGGATAATACCGGGCAGAGCAGGAATACCGGAGAAGAGGAACCGGACCTTGGAGAATACAGGAAGTTTCAGTATTATGAGCTATTTGACAGAAAGGCTGAATAAAAAGATCCGGAAGCGCACCATTTTTGGAGTGATACTTTTTCTCCTGATCTTTGTATTTGTGATAATTTCATTTGCGAAACGCGGCAGGGGTGACACGGGTTACTCGTGGGTCAGGGACACGAGGTATATAGTCCACGCTCTCGGCGGAATAAACGGGGATCAGTACACGAACAGCCGGGAAGCTCTGAGCGGTTCTTATGAGAGGGGAGGCAGGGTCATTGAAGCTGATATCGAGTATACCTCCGATGGCGAGCTGGTGCTTATTCATAATTGGAAAAAGAAGACCCTGAAAGAGCTCTTCGGCTATGAAACCAGTATGGATGAAGAACCCCTTTCCTTAAATGAATTTAAGGATATGAAGGTCTACGGGAAGTACAGTACCTTAACATTTCGGGAGCTTATGGAGTTTATGAGGGATCATAAGGATATGATGCTGGTCCTTGACGGGAAGTATGATAAGGAGGCAGATATCCGAAGGCAGTACGGTGATATTTATAGGATCGCCTGTGAGTACGGGGATGATATTCCGGACAGGCTGATACCCCAGATCTATAATGAAGAGATGTACGATACCATTATGGAGATATATGACTGGAAGGGCGTGATCTTTACCTGGTATCAGCTTGATGAGGATACCCTGGATCCGGAGGAGATCTTCAGGTTCTGTGATGAAAACAATATAAGGGTATGCACCATGGAGGACTCAAAGGAAAACCCCCTTATTGACAGGACCGCTGCGAAATATGACGTAAATATCTATGTTCATACGATCAATGACGAAGCGGTTTCGGAGAGGCTTTTTGATTCAGGGGTTGCCGGGATCTATACGGATTTTTTGTTTGACAGATAAGCTTTGCCGGGGATCGGTGAAGGATCTTATAAAGCGTTGGAAGATTAAATGGAAAAAGCTACCGAAAAAAACAGGAAAGCAGGGATCATAAGTGCTGCTTTGATCATCGTCTATCCCGTACTTATTTATTTTTTAAGCTCATTTGCTATGTATGAGAAGTTCTGGGGAGAAAACCCGAGAACAGCTTTTGCAAATATTCTTTTTTTGGAGATACTCCTCATCTTTCTTTTCTGTATTTTTAATAAGGCAAAAACCGCCATACGTATTGAGCTTATCTTCTTCTGGCTGTTCGGGATACTAAATGCCTATATCTACAGATTCAGAAGGAGCTATATAAGACCCTGGGACATTACATCCTTAGTTACCGCGGCAAATGTTGCCGGAAACTATGATTACACTCCGGAAAGACGGATGGTGATATCCTTTCTGATACTCCTTCTTTTGATCTTCGCGGCGAAATTCTGCACGCTGGAAGCCGATGCTGTTTTTAAGAAAAGGCGTCCTTTCCGGGCTGTTGCTGCTCTTCTTTCTCTTTGCTTCATAATTCTTATAACCTTTTCCGTTCAGAGAAAAAGCGTTAAGGATATGCTCGGCATCTATACCACTTTCTTTGATTCAAAGGGTATGATGAAAAAGAACGGTATAGCTCTTAATTTTATGTATCAGATGAAGTATCTGAACGTAGAAAAGCCGAAGGGATATAGTAAAAAGGCTGAAGAGGAGATACTTTCATCCTACGGAAATGATGCCACAGCTCCCCAAAATCTGCCGGATATAATAGTGATCATGGATGAAGCCTTCTCGGATCCGGCAATTGACGGGGAATTCAGCACAAATGAGGATTATATGCCCTTTATCCATTCGCTTGAGAAGGGATGTGAAAATACAATTACCGGCTATTTGAATGTATCCGTAAACGGAGGGAATACGCCCAATACCGAGTTTGAATTCCTGACGGGAAATTCCCTGGGTTTCCTCCCGGAGGGCAGCATAGCCTTCCAGCAGTATGTAAGGCATCCCATAGATTCAATACCTTATTTTCTAAAGGAATATGGCTATCAGACTTTTGCTTCCCACCCCTATAAAGCAAACGGCTGGGACAGGCCCAGAGTCTATCCGCTTCTCGGCTTTGATGAGATGTATTTCAAGGAGTACTTTGAGGAAAAGGATCCGGTACTTGTAAGAAACTATATCTCGGACGGGTCGTATTTTAAGGCTGTATCGACTCTTACTGACGAGCTTTCCGGAGGCGGGCCGGTCTTTTCCTTTAATGTGACCATGCAGAATCATTCCTCCTATTCAAAGAAGGATTACGATAATTTTGAAAGGAAGATAAGCGTGGATGTTCCCGGGGAAAAGAGAGATCAGGCTCTGAAAATGGATAATTATCTTTCCCTTGTGAGGTATACGGATGATGCCTTTAAGGAGCTTATCGAGACATACAAGGATAAGGACAGGGACACCATGATAGTGTTCTTCGGGGATCACCAGCCCGAGGCCGCCACCTTTGATGTTATGTGGGAGGAAAACGGAAAGTACTGGGATGACCTCAATACGGAGGACTATGTCAATACCTACCGTGTTCCCTTTGTGATATGGGCTAATTTTGACATAGATGAGATGAGCGGTCTTGAGAGCAGCGCCAACTATCTCGGAAATCTGGTATTAAAGGAGGCGGGTTTTTCTCTCCCTTCCTACCGGGCATTTCTTGAGGATTATTCCGGGGATTTTCCAGTTGTATCGGCAGTGCGCTATGTTGACAATGATAAGAACAGTGTCCTTCAGGAAGACTGGGATGATGACCTTATAGAATATCAGAAGATGCAGTATTACCAGATGTTTGACGGGAGCAGGCATTAAGATCAGCGGACTTATTCCTTTTCAAGCTCCTCTTCGATCCAGTCGGACCGCATCTTAAGCCACTCCGAAAGCCATTTTAAGTGACTTTCATAGGAGGTGTCGCCGTAGACCTCGGCTATCTTGTTGTTTTCCTCCTTATTTAATACATCCCATCTAATAAAGTTCATTTCAGCGCTGCCACTTATATTCTCTATCCGTTCGGGAAGCTCCGCGGAGGCATTCTTAAATATCTCGTTAAAGCCGTATTCCCTGTAGGTTTTATTTACAGCCTCGGTAAAGACCGGATTCTTAAAAAGGCTCTTATAATAATCCTGCTCCCTTGCAGTCCAGCCGTTTGGCCAGAGATAGTCCTCCTCCCTGAAGGGCATCTCTATGATGCCTGCAGTCCTGTCATAGTCCCAGGCCGGGCCGAAGTACATAAGATCCTCATCACTTTTCCGGTAGAGATAAACGCTTCTAAGTGTGGGATCCGTGGTCTTTGAGAACTCCTGCAGCCAGTAATACCGGCAGAGGGAATCGAGATCTATGCCGGAGAGATCGGATCCGGGATCGTAGAGCTCATTTACCGCTGTCTGTAGATAAGGCGCGGCTCTTTCTATAAGGTTGCGGTCCCTGCAGTCACGCACTTCTCCGTAAATCTTAGAGTACTCCTCAGACCCCTTTTTTGCTTCATCATCATAGAGGAAAAATGAGTAGGAGTCCTTATCCATGCCGATCCTGTAGAGATAGTCGTTTTCCCCTATATCCACACGGTTTTTTCCTTTTTCCACTCTCGACGAAAGGGAGTAAAGACCCCTGTATTCCCCGTCGATAAAGAGGTCGGTCTGTCTTAGCTCAGGGGTAAATTTAAGCCCCATTTCACGGGATAAGGACAGGAATACCTCATTCCTTAGAAGAGAGTGGTCGGAAGCATTGGCGAGAAGGACCCATTTTTCAGCCTTTCCCATGGATAAAAGATCCTTCGGCTTTTCTAGCTCCGCCTGATAGGATTTTTTGTCCTCGGTCCAGCTTGTATTTCCTCTTCCCCGCAGGGTCACGGCTTCGCGTGTAATAATGCCGTCAGGCTCATATAATTCAAAGGTTCCCCGGGTGCTGACCGAGTGATCCTCAGATCCCTCGATCTCATCAAGGGATGGCTGGGAGGAAGCGATGCTTATATTTACGGAGGGAAGTGAGGATTTAAGGGCAAAGACTTCAGTGCCGTTCATATCAAAGCTCCCGTTCGTAAAATCGTGGGTGAAGCGCTGAAGAGGGAGGCCGCTTTCATCGGTGGAATAGAAGGTGAGATTTCCGGCATCCGCACCGCAGGGAAGAAAGATATAAAAACCGTCGGAATTTAAGAATCCCTTTACGTCGAAGAAGAGTCCGGGGTTTTCGTTCTGTGGGACAAGAATGCCGGATGGAGAGACAGCGGCTGTATTTTCCGGGGTCTTTAAGGGTCTGGAATAATAATAAGCCGCTCCGGCGATGACGGATATAGAGAGCATTATTGAAATAAGCAGCAGTATATGAATATACGGTCTGTCTGTCCTGTTCTTCATGCCAGGTATTTTATCATATACGGATATTTGATGTCATTATGAGGATGATAAGATCCTTCGCTGGCGCTCAGGATGACAAAGAAGGCTGTAATGTCATTCTGAGCGGAGCGAAGAATCTTTCTCGCTGGCGCTCAGGATGGTAAAATGTCCAGTGGACATTTTACGGGCACGTATTGACGCGCTGAGCGCGTCAGTGCCCCGAAAGATTCTTCGCTGGCGCTCAGAATGACAATTGCCCCTTTATGTGCTACAATTAGAAACGGTGAGCCGCGATGGAGCGGCAGAAGGCAGGGCTGACCGGGTAGGAGAAAAGGAGTTAACCGGCGGTCCATAACAGGTCACATAAAACTATGGAGGAAGAAACAAAATGGCAAAAAAGTGGGTCTATATGTTCAGCGAAGGCGACATGACGATGCGTAACCTTCTGGGAGGAAAGGGCGCAAATCTGGCGGAGATGTCCAGCATAGGACTTCCGGTTCCACAGGGCTTTACCATCACAACGGAAGCCTGTACCCAGTACTATGAGGACGGCCGGAAGATCAATGATGAGATCATGGGTCAGGCAATGGAAGGTGTAAAGAAGATGGAAGAGCTGAACGGAAAGAAGTTCGGCGATCTTACAAATCCTCTTCTCGTTTCGGTTCGTTCAGGTGCCCGCGCATCAATGCCCGGAATGATGGATACCATCCTGAATCTGGGACTTAATGACGAAGTCGTTGCAGCAATGATCAAGGGAAATCCCGATCCCGCATTTGAAAGATTCGTATATGATTCATACCGCCGTTTCATTCAGATGTTCTCTGATGTGGTAATGGAGGTAGGAAAGAAGTATTTCGAGCAGCTTATCGATGCTATGAAAGAAAAGAAGGGAGTTAAGTTTGACGTTGACCTTACGGCTGCGGACCTTAAGGAGCTGGCTATTCAGTTTAAGGAAGAGTATAAGAAGCAGCTCGGCAAGGACTTCCCTTCAGACCCCGTTGAACAGTTAAAGCTTGCCATTGAAGCGGTATTCCGTTCCTGGGATAACCCCAGAGCAAATGTTTACCGCCGTGATAACGATATACCCTACAGCTGGGGAACAGCCGTAAACGTAATGCCCATGGTATTCGGTAACTTAAATGATGAGTCCGGAACGGGCGTTGCCTTTACCCGTGATCCCGCAACCGGCGAAAAGAAGCTTATGGGTGAGTTCCTTAAGAACGCCCAGGGTGAGGACGTGGTTGCCGGTGTTCGTACTCCCATGCCCATAGTACAGATGGAGCAGGAGTTCCCCGAAGCCTATAAGCAGTTTATCGAGGTTTGTGAGACTCTTGAGAATCATTACCATGATATGCAGGATATGGAGTTTACCGTAGAGAATAAGAAGCTCTATATGCTCCAGTGCCGTAACGGAAAGAGGACAGCCCAGGCTGCACTAAAGATCGCCTGCGATCTGGTGGATGAAGGTCATAAGACCGAGGAAGAAGCGGTTGCAATGATCGATCCCAGAAACCTTGATACCCTCCTTCATCCCCAGTTTGACGCTGCCGCACTTAAGGCCGCAACTCCTATCGGAAAGGGTCTCGGTGCTTCTCCCGGAGCTGCCTGCGGAAAGATCGTATTTACCGCAGATGACGCGGTTGCCTGGGCTGACAGGGGAGAGAAGGTCATTCTCGTTCGTCTCGAGACCTCTCCTGAAGATATCACCGGAATGAAGTCCGCAGAGGGTATCCTTACCGTCCGCGGAGGAATGACCAGCCACGCCGCCGTTGTTGCAAGAGGAATGGGCGAGTGCTGCGTATCCGGATGCGGTGACATCAATATGGATGAAGAGAATAAGAAGTTCACACTTGCCGGGAAGGAATTCCACGAAGGTGACTTTATCTCAATAGACGGAACCACAGGTAATATCTATGACGGAGTGATCGAGACCGTTGACGCCAGCATAGCCGGAGAGTTCGGACGTATAATGGACTGGGCCGACAAGTACAGGAAGCTTAAGGTCCGCACCAATGCAGATACTCCCGCTGATGCAAAGAAGGCCAGAGAGCTTGGTGCAGAGGGAATAGGTCTCTGCCGTACGGAGCATATGTTCTTTGACGAGGAGAGGATAGCTGCCTTCCGTGAAATGATCTGCTCCGATACCGTTGAGGAAAGAAAGGCCGCTCTCGACAAGATCCTTCCTTATCAGCAGAGCGACTTTGAGGGCATATTCGAAGCAATGGAGGGTAACCCCGTTACCATCCGTTTCCTGGATCCCCCTCTCCATGAGTTCGTTCCCAATACCGAGGAGGAGATAGAGAAGCTTGCTTCTGCCCAGGGTAAGAGCGTTCAGGATATCAAGGATATCATTTCCGGACTCCATGAATTTAACCCTATGATGGGTCACAGAGGCTGCCGTCTTACCGTTACCTTCCCGGAGATCGCAGAAATGCAGACCTCAGCGATCATAAGGGCTGCCATCGCAGTTTCAAAGAAGCACTCCGAGTGGAAGATAGTTCCCGAGATCATGATCCCTCTTGTAGGAGACGTAAAGGAATTTAAGTTTGTAAAGGATATAGTTGTAAAGACCGCCGATCTGGAGATAAAGGAGGCCGGTGCAAGCCTTGAGTACGAGGTTGGTACCATGATAGAGATCCCGAGAGCTGCCCTTACGGCAGACGAGATCGCTGCAGAAGCCGATTTCTTCTGCTTCGGCACCAATGACCTGACACAGATGACCTTCGGCTTCTCAAGAGATGATGCAGGCAAGTTCCTGAATGCTTACTATGATACAAAGATCTATGAGGCTGATCCCTTTGCCAAGCTTGATCAGACCGGCGTAGGAAAGCTTATGGATATGTGCCTGACACTGGGACGTCCCGTGAATCCCGCTCTTCATGCAGGTATCTGCGGAGAGCATGGCGGAGATCCCTCATCTGTTGAGTTCTGCCATAAGATCGGTCTTGACTATGTTTCCTGCTCACCCTTCCGTGTACCTGTAGCAAGGCTTGCCGCAGCACAGGCTGCCATAGCTGAAAAAGCAGCTGCTGACGGAAAGAACGGATTCGTTGATGAAGAGACAAAGAAGAAACTGCATGAAGCAGCAGAGAAGGCAGAGGCCATTGCAAAGGAGCTTGCAGAGACAAGTGCGGATATTGCAAAGTCAGGACTTGAAGCTCTGAAGGCAGGTGTTGAAGCCGCTGCAAAGACCTATAAGGAAAGCAGGAAGAGCTGACAGCACCGGAAAATCAGAAGATAGACAAAAAAAGATACCCTCTGTCACTGAAAGGTGGCAGGGGGTATTTTACTCGATCAGGTATTATCCCCGGAGTCTTACCTTAAGACCATTAAGGTCAACATCGAATATCTCATTCTGGAAGCCCAGGATAAAATGGCCGTATACCATTCCGGGGTTCCTGCAGAGGGTCCCTATCTCCCAGCGGTTCATGTAGAAGAATTCCAGAAGCTGACCCTCAAGTATCTGCTTTTCATTAAGATAATAGAAACCGTTTTCCTCCTTATGGAGAGTGCCTTCCATGGTCACATCCTTTGCCGTGTGGTTCAGATAACGGATGACCTGAAGTGTGCTTGTCTCCATATTGAGAAAGATCCTGTGCATAAATTCCTCATCAGGATCCGAGGGGTCTATGGGGTAATCCCTGTCCAGATGCTTCGCATTGTTTTTTTCAACAAAGCGTTCCAGGATGCTCATGGCATTATGGAAGCTGTTCATAAGATCCCTGTATTCCTTCAGGGTCTTTCCGTCATTCTTTTTTTTATCACCTTCGGGGGATTTATCCGGACCTCCGGAAGCACCGCCGCCTATGGTGGATTCATATTCCTTATGAAGATCAGCCTTTTCCGCATCCGTCAGCTGCGAATAGATGACCTGTGACATTTCATAGCTCTGGGCGAGCTGCTTTACCGCAAATAACCAAAGTTCAAATTCCATTACGTTACCTTCCCGGCAGATATGTGGAATGACGGATCGCTTCGTCACTTACCGGCTGCCTGATTCTATGTCATTAGCTTATCAAAAACCAGCTGAAAATTAAAGGTAATTATGATAAAATCAAAAAAACGTTTGTTTGCAAGGAGAAGGAAAATGAAAAACGAAAAGATCATGATAAGCAGCAGGGATATCGATCTAAGCAATGCGCTTAAGGATATTGACGAGCATATCGGGGCGCTGAACCTTGAAAAAAAGGACAGTCTGCATCTTAGGCTTATTGCGGAGGAAATTCTCGGGATGATGAATGCCATGACCGGAGACTACAAGGCAATGATGTGGTTTGAGAGAAATGTGAAGGAGGCATCTGTAAATCTTACTGCCCGCACGGAAAAAATGGATATAGACATGAAGGAGGGACTCCTTTCAGTCTCATCCAGTGGAAAAAATGCCAGCAGGAAGGGCTTTATGTCTAAGATAGGTGACATCATAGAAAACGGGATCCTGAATTTTGAAAACGTGATGAAGCTGGAACAGCAGTACGGAATGGGGTATGTGGGATACGGTTCAGTCAGTGAGATGTCCGCCGATTTTGCAATGTCCTGGTCTCTCGCACAGTACAGAAATACCTTAAGTGAAGTAAAAAGCGACGATTCCGAAGCAGAGGAAGCCTGGGACGAGCTGGAAAAATCGGTAGTGGCAAGCCTTGCAAAGGATGTAACGGTTGGAGTGAAAAAGGGGACCGTTGAAATGAAGGCTTTAATGGAACTCAGCGGGAAATAGTTACTGTTCACAGCCTTTCAGGCTGCGAACGTAACGGGTTTTGCCAATTAAATTGCCTTCGGCAATGGGGCAAAACCCCTGAATGCCATAATTCTTTGGGCCGTAACTGCGCAGCAAGGTGCGCAGTTCGGCTGTGAACTGTAACGATAAATAATCAATTAACAATTGAAACAGCGGTAAATATTGATTTTTCCTGAAAAGTGTGTTAGTATTTGTTACGGGTTTTAACAAATCCGTAACAAAATTGTTCTAAATAAAACACAAGATTTTGGGGTTTTTTCATATATGCAGCGTTTAAAAGCACAAATTATAGCGGGTGTTCTTATAGCGGGACTTGTCGTTTCGGGAAGTCCTTTTGCTGTGTCCGCGAGCTCCGTTACAGAGGAGCTTCCCGCAGCAGGAGCTGCCAGGATTCTTAATGAGGGAAAATCCGCTACTGTTATAAGAGCTGAAAAGATAAAGGCAACGGGAAAGGTCGATGCCACGGATGTGATGACAGTCACTACGGCTGCCATGGAAGCAACAGAGAAGGCTACAGATGACGGAGTGATCACCATTGCCGCCACTGAAGAGAGTTCACAGGAAGAAACCGATATAGAGACCTCCACCGAAACTCCTTCAGCAGGCGCCGGAGATTATGCCGTGGAGGCAGACGGCGACCAGAGCCACAAGACGAGCTCACACATCGCATCCCCCGATGAAGAGGAAGAGGACAATACGGTTTCATCCGATGATCTGTCAATGCTTTCTGCCGGAGCCGGCAGTGAGGAGAATTCTTCCGAAAAGGATGACGGGGAGATGGATCTCGTAAAGGCCGTGACCGAGGCTGAGAGCAATGAAACAGAGGATTTCAGTAATCTGGTAGTTGCCAATGTTTCAGATTTTGTTTATGTGAGGACCGAGCCCTCCGAGGATGCGGAGCCGGCAGGAAAGCTTTATAAGGATTCTGTGGGTGAAGCGCTGGAAGAGGCACAGGACGGATGGATCAAGATAAAGTCCGGAAATACCGAAGGTTATGTGAGTCTGGAATATGTATTTACCGGGGATCAGGCAGTATCAAAGGCTAAAGAGGTTGGCAGGAGAAGCGCAAAGGTTATCACCACCACGCTTTATGTCCGTCAGAGTCCCAGCATCGAGGCGGAAGTGGTCGGACTGGTTCCCATGGATGATATCCTTACAGTAGAGGAAGAAACAGACTTGGACTGGGTCAAGGTTTCCATCGAAGAAGGTGACGGCTATGTCAGCACGGATTACGTAAAGGTTTATACCGAATTCGTACATGCAGAGTCGAAGTCCGAAGAGGAAGCAAGACTAAAGAAGGAAGAAGAAGAAAGACGTGCAGCTGCCAGAGCTGCTGAGGAGGCTGCCGCCAGGAACAGGAAGAATAATAATTCCGGCAAGCAGAAAGGCAATAACGGCGGCGGAGGCGGCGGAAAGACCGGCGGCGGAGGCGGCGGTTATGTCGCCAGCGGAAGCGGAAACGGCTCATCTGTTGCAAACTACGCATTGCAGTTCGTCGGTAACCCGTACGTATACGGTGGATCGTCACTGACAAACGGAACGGATTGCTCCGGATTCGTAATGAGTGTATACAGGAACTTCGGTGTATCTCTGCCTCATTCCTCCGGTGGAGACAGAGGTGTAGGATATGCGGTATCCGGAGGACTCTCGAATGCGCAGGCAGGTGATATCGTCTGCTATTCCGGACACGTTGGTATCTATATCGGCGGTGGACAGATAGTACACGCATCCACAGCGAAGACAGGTATCAAGGTTTCAAATGCGAACTACAGAACACCTGTTGCGGTACGAAGGATCTTCTAAATAGAGATGTAAAATAAAAGCCAGGATCAAAGCGGAATCGGAAAACACCGATTCCGCTTTTCAATTTACATAATGTCTGATAATATGTAAACATAAATCCCTTAGCGAAGCAAAGTATCTTTCCTGACCGCTAGGAAGATTCTTCGGGTTGCGGCCTCAGAATGACATAGACGATAGATGCTTTTGTTGGAAGACAATTGGGAAGAGAGAAGAGTATTTGGAGGATCCAGAATGAACAAAATGAAAAAGAGAATGAAACAGTGGATGGCGCTCATGCTGACACTCAGTTTACTGCTGCCTGTGAACGCTTTCGCTCTGCCCTCAGAGGGGGCCGGGGAAGACGGAGAAACAGGAAGTATTGCGGAAATTGAGTATTCAGATGATCAAAGCAATGCTTTGGAATCAGGAGATGCTGAGGACACCCATGAGTTCAGGATAAAGCATCCGGATAAACCTGTGACACCGGACAGTATCCGTGGAGACTACTCCGGCGGTTTAAGGATACAGGGGGCTGCAGAAGAGAAGACGCTGCCTCTTGTGATGATTGTTGTGAGCTACAATAATATCGCATATGACAAGCACCATGAATGGTATGATGATCTCTTTGGCGATAAGGACAGTCTGCAGGACTACTATTCCATTATGTCAAACGGGAAATTTGCCTGGGTGCCCGCAGAAGAAACCTGCTGCAATGATATACTTCCGGAGAAGGATACAGTCAGTGATAGGTTCGACGTGGTAAATGACGGTATTATCCATGTGAAACTTGACGAAGATCATGGAGAGTGGGGAGATCCAAATAATAGTGAAAAAATCGGCACGATCGACGCATCCATTATAAGGGCTATTGAAAAAGCCGGTGAATATATCGATTTCTCTAAATATGATACCAATCATAACAAAAAAGTGGAAAATAACGAACTCGGGGTAGGCCTTATCCTGGCCGGTTACTCAGCGGCCGGCGGTGAAGATACAAAGTTTTTTGCCGCTCATAAAGATAAGATGCTATTGCCTTTTCAAAGCGCGTTGACTTATGTTGATGATAAAAAAGGTTACGTTAACGGGGTTCGTGTGGAGTCTTATATTGTCGTTCCCGATTTTGCGGTTATAGACAGCGAAAAAGAGGATGACTCCGATGCAAACGTGAAGAAAGAGGATCTGGGTGTCGTATATCATGAGCTGGGACACTATCTCGGACTTCCGGATTTTTATGATACGGATTATCTGGAAAGAACAAAGCTTGATAAAGCAGTATGGAGGGGATATGACTCATATATTTTAAGCCTTATGGATGAAGGAAACAATGCGAAGGATCCGGAGGGAAACAAACGTCCCTCGGCCCTTGATGCCTGGAGCAGGGCTTTTCTAGAATGGGAGGAGCCGGAAATCGCCGATAAAGACGGGGTGTATACGTTATGTAGCCAGGAGAGCGGCAAATACAATATACTGAAGATTCCCACAGAAACAGATAGTGAGTATTATCTTCTGGAAAACAGGAGAACAGAGGGGATCGACATCGGACTTCGCGAGTATAAAACTGATCTTGGAAACGGAAGGATAGCTTCTTCAAACGGTCTGGTGCTATGGCATATTGATGAAGATGTGTATAACGATTACAAGTCTGACAATAAGGTGAACAACACTGACCACCGTCCTGCCATTGTTCCGCTGTTTGCCGAAAGCCTGAGGGAAAACAGGAATTCTTTTACACTTGATTTTAAGGGCTCCAAACCCTATACAGATGAAGATGATAACAAAGGACTTCTTCCCTTCTACAGTAAGTCCAATTTTAAGGCGATATTCGGTGATATTAAAGATTATGAAGAAGGTCTGTATCTGCCGGTCTATGGAGAAGGTGACAAGGCCGATGATCCGGACAGCCGTATTTTAAGCGGCATCCGGCTGGAATTCATAGATAATGATTCACAGGAAATGAAGGTAAGGATAAGCGGAGTTCCCGAACCCGAGCCCGAGCCCGAGCCGGAAAATAAAAAAGATAAATACAGCTCGGGAGAAGCGCTAAGCAGCATCCTTTCAGAAGAAGAGCTTTCGATCCTTGGAGACCCATCTGTTTCTGTAGCCTCCAAAAACGGTGTTCTGTCAAATATCGACCGGGCTATAGAGAGCAGGGTGAAGGGAAAGAGCCTAATCTCATTTAATTCAGCCATAAGGGGTTATAAGACTTCTAAGGAATACTGGGTTCGGATAGTGAAGAGCCGGGCTCTAAGGTATGACGGAAGGAAGCACTCTCTTAGCAATAACGGAAAGAGCAGCGCTCTAAAGAATCCGGATATTGATTTCAGGGTATTCTACTGCGAAAAGAGTGGGAAATATGCAGATTCTTCTCCCTCCGGGAATCTTGTGATCTCAGGAAACCTGGTGGCCTCTGCAAACGACGGATGGACGGAGGCAAAGGTAAAGAAGATCACCATAAAGAATTCAAATAAGTCAACCTTTGATTACAGGGGAAAAAAGAACGGCTCTGTAAAGGGATACAGGGGTTCTGCATATATCTGCAAGATCGTCCTTGCCGATAAGGAGCTTAACAGGACACTGGGGAAGGGCCTTAACCGTATGTTTAAGGATCTTTCTAAGAAGTTGAAATACGATAAGCTTAGCTCTTATACAGACGCTGATCTGGAAAAAACCGGAGGAGGAGACGAAAAGCAGCTTATTATACCGGTTTACCCGCTGTTTATCGGACTGAGCAATAACAGTGGAAATTATATCGATGGAAAGGGTGTACAGAATAAGTATACGGTGGAAAAAGGGAATCTCTATCCGAACGGCAAAAAGCTGAAGGGAGCAAAGGTAAGTATAAGCTATGCTGCGGGTAATTCCAAAAAGCTGAAGCTTAGATTCAGCAGTAAAAAGATAAAGGATTTTGATTTTTCAATAGTTGATCTCAAGGATCAGCAGAGTGGTTCAAAGAGACAGCTGACTGCAGCAGGTAATTATTTCGGATTTTTGGAGTATTGAGATAATAAGTGTGCAGACAATATAATGGGAGTATGATTGTACACACAAAAAAATTGCACAAAGAATATGGTGTTATTTCTTTCTAATAAAAAATCAAAACAGAGATTTTGGAAAGTTATCCACTAGATTCATAACGATTACACACTTATGCACGGACTTATCCACCGTGTCCACCGAAAAATAACCACTTTTACCCTATTTTTGTGAAAGGAGGAGCACTCAGATCTTTTGTTGAAAACATACAAATAACATTCGAAATCACAGTAAAATAATTTTCTGTATTGACTTTTGAATTGTAAATACAATGATAAAGGACTCTTGACAAGATAAGGCCGCATTTGTAGAATATCGGAGTATGCATAAACCCCGTGCCAACGTGTCAGGCCTCGGAAAAAGCATAGGTTCTTATTATAGACTGAGGATAAGGAGGTAAGGAAGATTGGCAAATATCAAATCTGCAAAGAAGCGGGTTATCACAAGCGCCAAGAGAGCGAGCAGAAATAAATCCCGTAAATCAGCTGTAAAGACTTCCATAAAGAAGGTTTATGCAGCCATAGATGCCAATGATAAGGCGGCAGCTTCCGAAGCGCTTAAGGCTGCTATCGGAGAGATGGAAAAGGCCGGTTCAAAGGGGCTTTTCCATAAAGGAACCGTTTCCAGAAAGGTTTCACGTCTTTCAAAAGCTGTAAACAGGTTAGGATAACAGCTTATATTTCAAAAGATTTTAAGTCCCTGCGGTATCCCTCTATGCTGCAGGGGCTTTTTTTTCTTTGATTATCGGGTATAATTACGGAATGAGAGAAATGGATTTCAAGATGGAAATTGAATATGAACATATCGTTCCCGGCGCAGAGGTGGAAGTTGAGGAATCTGAGCTGCAGGGAGGACTGGTGGTCTACTATACAATAATACCTGCAATTGCAATGTCCGGAAACTTTAAGAGACAGGAAGCACTGAAATCATACAAGGGAAAAGTGAAGGCTGTCAGAGAGGGAAACGGGGGAGGATGGTATGTCACGGTTGAGTTTCCGTAAACCGCTTTTTTCCGGTATTTGAAGGAGATTATGAAAGAATAACGGTCATCCTGCTCCGGAATGAATTTCTATTTGCAACCATCTGAAACAAATGCGTAAATTAGGGCTTTTTTCATCCTGAACGTCAGCGGCGGATCTTTAATACCGGCAAGGAAGATTCTTCGCTTTGCTCAGAATGACATAGACATTACTGCAGTTAGTTAAAAAGAGAGAGAAAAATGGATCAGCAGCATATCAGGAACTTCAGCATAATAGCACATATTGATCATGGAAAGTCCACACTGGCGGACAGGGTGATAGAGGCCACCGGACTTCTGACCGAGAGGGAGATGCAGGAGCAGATCCTTGACAATATGGAGCTGGAACGGGAAAGAGGCATTACCATCAAGAGTCAGGCCGTCCGCACAGTGTACAAGGCAAAAAATAACGAGGAATATATTTTCAATATGATAGATACTCCGGGGCATGTGGACTTTACCTATGAGGTAAGCCGTAGCTTAAAGGCCTGCGACGGAGCTGTGCTGGTGGTGGATGCTTCCCAGGGGATAGAAGCCCAGACTCTGGCCAATGTCTATCTGGCACTGGATAATGATCTGGACGTTTTTCCGGTTTTGAATAAGATCGATCTTCCGAGTGCTGACCCTGACAGAGTTGCGGAGGAGATAGAGGATGTTATCGGTATAGAGGCCATGGATGCTCCACGGATATCCGCAAAGCAGGGGATAGGCATAGAGGATGTGCTGGAAGAGATCGTTCACAAGATCCCGGCTCCCAAGGGTGATCCCGATAAGCCCCTGAAGGCTCTGATTTTTGATTCACTCTATGATTCCTATAAGGGGATCATAGTTTTCATAAGGGTTATGGACGGAACCGTAAAAAAGGGTGACCGGGTACGGTTTATGGCCACAGGGAAAAGCGACCTTGTTGTAGAGGTGGGCTATTTCGGAGCGGGACAGTTTATTCCCTGTGATGAGCTTTCGGCAGGTGCAGTGGGTTATATCTGCGCGAGCATCAAGGATCTGAAAGAGACCAGGGTAGGAGATACGGTAACAAATGATCTTGATCCCTGTGATGAGGCTCTTCCGGGCTACAGGAAGGTGAATTCCATGGTCTACTGCGGGATTTATCCGGCAGATGCCGCAAAATATACGGATCTAAGGGAAGCACTTGAAAAGCTTCAGCTTAATGACGCATCTTTGGTGTATGAGCCCGAGACCAGCGCGGCTCTTGGCTTCGGCTTCCGCTGCGGTTTCCTTGGGCTTTTGCATCTGGATATCATAGAGGAGCGGCTTGAGCGGGAATATGACCTGGATCTGGTCACCACAGCCCCCGGTGTAGTATATAAGGTATATAAGAATGACGGAACGGTTATGGATATCACAAATCCCGCCAATCTTCCTGATCCATCGGAAATAGAGCATATGGAGGAGCCCTTTGTGGCGGCTGAGATCATGGTAAACACGGAATTTCTGGGAGCGATAATAAAGCTCTGTCAGGAAAGACGCGGGATCCAGACAGGCATGGATTATATAGAGACCACAAGAGTACTCTTAAAATATGATCTTCCCTTAAATGAGATAATATATGACTTCTTTGATGCTCTGAAAAGCAGGTCCAAAGGCTACGCTTCCTTCGACTATGAGCTGAAGGAGTATGTGCCTTCGACCCTGGTAAAGCTTGACATCCTTATTAACCGGGAATATGTGGACGCTCTTTCCTTTATAGTGTTCAAGGACAGTGCCTATGAAAGAGGGAGAAAGATGTGTGAAAAGCTGAAGGCGGAGATACCGAGACATCTGTTCGAGATCCCGATCCAGGCGGCTGTCGGTGGAAAGGTCATAGCCCGTGAAACCGTGAAGGCCGTGAGAAAGGACGTGCTGGCGAAGTGCTACGGCGGAGATATCTCCAGAAAGAAGAAGCTTCTGGAAAAGCAGAAGGAGGGAAAGAAAAAGATGCGCCAGATCGGAAGCGTGGAGGTTCCGAAGGAAGCATTCTTAAGTGTATTGAAGCTGGACAGTGAAGACTGAGGGTAAGTATTTAAGACCCGAGGCGCTCTGGATAGTAATGACAGAGGAAGATAATGGAAAAAAACATAGGTATTTACGTTCACATCCCCTTCTGCGTAAGGAAATGCAGATACTGTGACTTCCCCTCATTTGCCGGGACAGATAATGTCGAAATCTATTTTGACGCTCTTAAAAGCGAGATAAGGAATGAGAGGGATACACGGGGGAGAACTGCGGATACTGTATATTTAGGCGGCGGCACTCCATCCTGTGTGCCGCCTTTATATATAGAAAACCTTATGACCGAGCTTAAGAAAACATATGCTATAAGTGAAAACACGGAAATATCAATGGAAATGAATCCGGGGACGGTGGAAAAGGACGCGCTGTCCGTATACAGACGTGCCGGGATAAACCGTTTGAGTCTGGGCTGTCAGTCCTTTAATGATAAAAGCCTTAAAAGGCTTGGACGGATCCATTCATCGGAGGATATCATAAAAACCTGGGATCTGCTCAGGGCGGAAGGATTTGAAAACATAAATCTGGATCTCATTTCCTCTCTTCCCGGAGAGGGCCTTAAGGATATGGAGTTCAGTCTGAAAAAAGCAATAGAACTGCAGCCTGAGCATATTTCCGTTTATTCCCTGATCATTGAGGAGGGAACGGAGTTCCGGAGGCTTCTAGATGCAGGGGAAATGAAGGATCTGCCGGATGAGGAAGAGCAGGCGGAGATGGATAGTCTGGTAAACAGCATTCTCCGAGAAAATAAATACGAGCGTTACGAAATCTCTAATTTCGCCAAAGAAGGAAGAAAATGCAAACATAACTTGCGTTATTGGGAACGCGGGGAGTATAGGGGCTTCGGTCTTGGCGCTGCGTCACTTATCGGGAACAGAAGGTTCAGCAACACCCGGGATATGGTTTACATAAATAAGCCCGGTGGGGTACTTTCAGAGGACAGACTTTTAAGCAGGGAGGATGAGATGGCAGAGTTTATGTTTCTGGGACTCAGGAAGACAGAAGGGATCTCATCTGCGGATTTTTGTACGGCCTTTGGCACCGGTATTGAGACTGTCTATGGAGAGCAGCTTAAAAAGCAGACAGCTGACGGCTTTATGGAGTTTTCCGGAGGGAGGTATTTCTATAATGACCGGGGTCTTGAGATCTCAAATATGCTTTTGCCTGCTTTTCTTTTCTGAGCATTTTCCGAACCTTGAAGAAATATCAACTTTTTTTGACGATTGTGCTAAAAATTGATACAATAAATTGTATTTTTGTATTTATTGGAGAAGATCTTTCGGATAAATGGAAACCATTGTATTTGAATACGATATACAGTCTGATGTAATGAGTTTTTCCAGGAATGTGGCAAAATTCATACCCTGTCAGGTAAAGATATCCAATTACAGCGAGTCGCTTGAGATCGCCGGGAAGGTATGTCCCGATGATGTTAAGCGCGCAATAATGTTTTTCAGGCCTATGCGTTATGATTCACCGGGACGCAGGGAGTTTTTCCGTCTAATGGATTTCAACGGTTCCTTCCGCTGGTACAAGGTAAGCGGGAAGACCATAATGGACGAGAACAACAGACCGGCGCTTCTTTACGGTACCTATAAGCCCGTGGATATAAATGATGCTGCAGAAGGTCTGGAGATACGGAGTGTAGCTGATGAGCTTACCGGATTGGACAGTCCTGTGGAATTCTGCTCCAAGCTTAACAGTGCCTATGATGAGAGGACGGTGGGGGAGATACCGAATCTGATCCTCGTGGAGCTTCCCGGCTACTTTAGGCTTATTAATGATGAGGGACGTGAGAGGGCAGACAGTCTTATCGTGGATATTTCCAGGATCTTTAAGAGATCCCTCCGTACCAGCGATATCATAGGAAGGCTAAATGAAAACAGCTTCCTGATCTATATGAGGGATATCACGGATCCCGGTATCGTCGCAGACAAATCTACCTACTTTAACCGTGCCATAAAGAATATCTGGACCAATTCCTTCGTGGAAAATCCTGAGAATATAGTTGCTGTCGGTGTGGCTCTTATGACAGATGAGGGCGTTCCGGATTATGACGTTATGCTTAAAAAAGCACAGGCAGCAGCAGAGGAGGCCAAAAATCCGGACAGGGGCGGTCTCGTTATCTATGACAGGGAAATGAGGGGCAGGAATGATATTGCCGACAAGCACGAGGAATTAAGTGATATCAGGCTTATAAAGAGTGTTCTCGATCCTATTATGTCCCTTGCCTATGCCATAGATGAGGACTATAACCTCCTCTATATGAATAATGCACTGCGTGACAGATTTAGCGAACCTGTCTCCGGACATTGCTATGAGGTGATAAAGGGAAGGGAGGAACCCTGTAAGGACTGTCCCATAAGGATGCTTGAGGAAGGCCATTCATCGGCGGATACTGATGTCTACTCGCCCTATTTAAGGAGCAGTATCCGTACAAGGATCACCCGTATCTCAACCGGGGATAAGAAAAGGGCCTATGTGCTCCTTGATGTCAATGAGGATACGAAGACCGAGATGCAGAACATCCATAAGAGTATGGAGAGGTTCAATGATGCGATCTACCGCTCTTCGGATATCATCTGGGAAATAAATCTAAGCAAAAATAAATGCACCAGAGTCAGGGAAGAAAACATAATGTATGTCCTTGACAGCTATGTGGCGGATTATGAAAAGCTCAGGAAACAGTACCTTGACCACGTGATCCATTATGATGACAGGGAGGATTTCCTATACGTTACCGATCCCGGATATTTCAGGGAATCCAGGAAAAAGGGAGAACTTGAGTTCCACAGACAGGTACGCCTTCTTCATCAGGACGGGACATTCCACTGGTATGACATAAATACCGTATTCCTGCCGGTGAAGGATGAGGACGAGGACGAGCTGGTATTCATTACTGCCAAGGACATAAACGAGATAAAGAACGATATTGCCCGTAACGCCGCTATAGAGAATAAGTACAAGGCAATGCTTGACAATAATGTCTTCTTAAACGAGCTGGCGAGGGACAATGAAAGATACGAGCATGTCAATGAGCTTTCCGGGATCTATGTATTTGAATACAGTGCTCCGGAACAGAGCTATTATGTGTGCTCCAACTTTGAGGATATGTTTGTCCTGACTCCCGATATGAAGGACAATGCCTGGTCATTCCTGGAGAGCTTCAGGGTTGAAAGGGAAGACAGGAAGCGCTATGAGGAATTCATAGAAAATGTAAAGACAGAGCCAAATACCCACAGGATAACGGTAAGGATCATTAATAAATTTGATGTTGCTATCTGGTTCACCGTTACGGTGCAGACCTTAAACGGCCTTAATAACCAGCTTACCCGTGTTATCGGCGTCCTTCAGGACGTGAACAGCGAGATGGAGGTAAAGGCGGAGCTGGAGTTCAGGGCTGATTACGATTCCCTGACAAAGCTCTATAATGCAGAAGCCTTCTACAGGAACGTATCCGAAAAGATACACCTTATGAAGGATACCCATTTTGCCATCATCGCTACAGATATAGAGCATTTCCGCATCATAAATGACAGATTCGGAGTGGATACCGGAAACAGGTGTCTTTTAGCGATGGGTGATGCGATACGTGACAGCCTTTCAAAGAACGATATCGCAGGACGTTACGAGGCTGATATGTTCTCGATACTTATAAGCTACAAAAAGGAAGAGGACATAATAACCTTTATCAGAAATCTGAACAGCCGTTTCGACTTTGAAGAGGCGAAGCTCTGCGGCTCCGTGCTTTGCTTCGGCATTTATAAGATCACAAACCGTGATGTTGCGATACGCCTTATGTGCGATAGGGCAAGGCTTGCGAAGAAGGACATAAAGGGCAATATGCTCACGAATTTCGCCATCTATGATGACAGGATAAGGCTGATGCAGAGGAAGGTCTCCCAGATGGAGAGCGAGATGCAGACAGCTCTTGAAAATGAGGAATTTGTGATGTATCTCCAGCCCAAGATCGATCTGCATAGCGAGAAGATCTGCGGGGCTGAAGCGCTGGTGCGCTGGAACCATCCCACAGGAGGTTTAAGGCTTCCCGGTGAGTTCCTGCCATACTTTGAGAGTAACGGCTTTATAAAGAAGCTCGACGAATATATGTGGGTGGCGGCTGCAAAATATCTGTCACACCTGAAGGAAAAGGATCTTACGGTTCCGATATCCGTAAATATCTCCAGGTATCATATCGGCAGTACGGATCTTATCAGTACCCTCCTGGATCTTACCAGAGAGTACGGGATCGACAACAGGAATCTGGAGCTTGAGATAACGGAGACCCTGTTTACGGAAGATGTGGATAAGCTTTATGAGCTCATGAATGCTCTGAAAACAGAGGGATTTGTGGTTCAGATGGATGATTTCGGAACGGGATATTCATCATTAAATATGCTGAGAGAAGCTCCTGTTGATGTTATAAAGATAGACAGATATTTTGTTGACGAGATAATGTCTACAAAGAGGGGAAGGATAATAATAGAAAATTCTGTGGCAATGTCAAAGCAGCTTGGCTTAACAGTTGTGGCAGAGGGGGTGGAAACTAAGGATCAGGTGGATTTCCTGAAATCCATAAACTGTGATGTGGCTCAGGGCTATTACTATTCAAAGCCTCTCGATATGGAGGAATTTGAAAGGCTGCTTCTCAAAATCAATAAAGGAATGGAAGAGCTATGATCTTTGTAAAGCATGACAAATTGAAAGAGGGGATGAGGCTTGCAAAGCCGATCTACGACAAAAAGGGAGTGCTTCTTTATGAACGGGACTCAAAGCTTACAAGGCAGGGTATTGAGTCTGTGCATAATTTCGGGATCATAGGTCTTTACATACTCGAACCCGCTGAACCCGTTCCACCGATAACGGAGGAGGATATTGAATTTGAAAAGTTCCAGATGGTGTCCACCTTCACCATTCAGGACGAGTGGAAGAGTATAAGGGAAAAGGGACAGGCACCTGCCACACCCACTCTCGTTTCACAGATAATAAAAAGGTACGGAAGGCTGGATCATAAGCTTAATTTTATCCAGTCCTTAAGGTCACAGGAGGATAAGCATTATAAGCATGCCCTCAATGTGGCGATACTCTGTGCTCTTATGACCCACAAGATGAATGTGAAGCTGAATGAGCAGAACGATACCGTGACGGCTGCACTTGTTCATGACATAGGAAAGCTTGATACTCCCCAGGAGATAGAGATACGGACGGAGGGTCTCTCCGATAGTGATAACGAAGCCATATATAAGTATGAAGCCCAGGGCTTCCAGTATCTGGACAGGGTATTTGACAGTACGCCTGCAGTAAAGCGGATTGTTATGCAGTCCTTCAGGCAGAGAGAGGCCTTCAGAAGGGGAAACGGCGATCCGAATGCAAAGCTGTCACTGGGGGCGAAGATACTGATGGTGGCGGATAAATTCGATTCCATAACGGCCATGAATGAGCATGCAGAGCCTACCTCGGAGATCTCAGCCGTAAGGTATCTTATGGATAACCCCGAGATCTATGATTCTACGGTCACGGATGCTCTTGTGGACAGCATAAATATCCTGGTTCCCGGCTGCACCGTGGAGCTTACCAACGGGGATAAGGGACTTGTTATCGCAGAAAACCCGAGGAATGTTCTGAAACCGGTTGTGCTTATGTTCTCGGATAATTCCATAATAGACCTGGGACAGGAGCTGATATACGGGAATCTGGACATAAAGGATGTGATGAAGACCATGGACAACAGGGTAGCTGTGGACAGGAGTGCTATGGAATCCGGATTTGGTATTAATAAAACGGATGAGCCGATGGCTATAGATCCTGCCCTGCTGGACCTTGCGGTGGAGACCGGCAGCGATGGTTGATATGGCTTTTCTCATAAAGGAGGCCCGGAACAGGGGGGCTTCCGACATACATATCAGTGCGGGAGCGCCGCCTGCCTTCAGGATAAACGGAGAGCTGCTCTCATCTGGTCTTAAGGAAACGACCCCGGGCGACACGCTCGAGGTCCTTCTTCAGTTTATGGACCCGAATGAGAGGCAGGTATTTGAAGAAAAAAAGGAGATCGATCTGTCGGTATCCATTCCGGAAGCCGGAAGGTTCAGGGTGAATGCTTACCGGCAGCGGGGGCTTATCACCATAAGCTTAAGGATCGTGGACAGTACCATCCCCGAGGCAGAATCCTTAAACATTCCGCCGGAGGTTATAAAGCTCTGTGAGGCAAGGAGAGGTCTTATCCTTATCACGGGCCCGTCCGGCTCCGGCAGATCTACTGTCACAGCATCTCTTGTAAACAGGATAAATTCGGAAAGACCCTGTAATATCATTACTCTGGAAAATCCCATAGAATATATCTACAGTAATAAAAAAGCCATAGTAAATCAGAGGGAGATAGGAGTGGATGCCGAAGATACGCTTTCTGCCCTGAATTCTGCTCTGAGACAGGATCCCGATGTCATTGCATCCGGAATGATTAATTCCGAAGAGGAGATAGAGGCCGCCATAAAGGCTGCTGAAACAGGGAGGCTCGTTTTTTCCTCACTCTTTACCATGGGGGCAGTGCAGACCATTGAATTCCTTATCGATGTGTTCCCGGCACAGAAGAGGAAGCAGGCTGCGATCAGACTGTCAAATGTGCTTCGTGCCGTTATCTCAAGGCAGCTCTTACGTTCTAAGGCTAATGAGCTTGTTCCCGCATACGAGATTCTTATTTCCGATAATCAGGTGAAGGAAATGATACGGGGAAACAGGATAGGGGAAATCAGAGAGTACATGGAAAATAATGCCGACAAGGGTCTTATCACTATGGATGATTCTGTTTTCGCTCTGTATGAAAATGCTGTTATCAGCCGGGAAGAGGCTGTAGAGGCAGCCTTTGATCAGGAAAAAATGGAGGAGAGGGCTTAGCCTCTCCTCAGTCTCTCAGGATGAACCGCATAGCGTTCCGCTGTTTCCCTGGATATGATACCATCGCTTAAGAGCTTGTTTATGCTCTCGTCCATTGAGATCATGCTCTTGTCAGGGCTTGAATAGATGACTCCGTCTATCTGGTGGACCTTGCCGTCCCTTATCATATTGCGGATGGCAGGGGTCATGGTCATTATCTCAAATGCAGGGATGACACCGCCGTTTACGGTGGGAAGAAGCTGCTGGGAGACCACGGCGTGGAGTACGCTTGACAGCTGAACGGTTATCTGCCTCTGCTGGTTTGCGGGGAATACATCTATGATACGGTTTATGGTATTGGACGCTCCCATGGTGTGCAGGGTCGATAGCAGGAGGTGTCCTGTCTCTGCCGCTGTCATGGCAACGGATATGGTCTCAAAGTCACGCATCTCACCTAAAAGGATAACATGGGGGCACTGGCGGAGGGCAGCTCTTAAGCCTGCCACATAGCTTCTGGTGTCAACTCCGATCTCCCTCTGGCTCACAATACTCTGGTCGTGTCTATGGAGATACTCTATGGGATCCTCCAGGGTAATAACGTGTGACTCCTGTGTCTGATTAATATGATCTATGATACAGGCAAGGGTAGAGGACTTTCCGGAGCCGGCAGGTCCGGTGACAAGCACCATGCCGTTTGGCTGGTTTCCGAGATTCACTATGTTTTCCGGTATGCTGAATTCCTTAGGATCAGGGAGCTTAAAGGAGATAACACGGAGAACCGCGGAGGCTGTGCCTCTCTGCTTATATGCGCTTACCCTGAACCGGGAAAGGCCTGCAACGGACAGTGAGAAATCGTCATCACCGACCTCTAAGAGCCTTGAATAGTCTCTTTTTGCAAGCTCATAGATGGCTCTTACGTTCTCATCCACATCATCGGGAGAAAGGGCCTCATTTCCTTCTTTGGTGATCACTCCGTTTTTGTAAAAGGATACCGGACGACCTGCAACAAGGAAAATATCCGAGACCTTCTGATCAACCGCTTCTTTTAAGATATCCTGTATCATTTGTGCATAATCTCCTTATATTAGTTTGATGGCGGCTGGGGTCCGGATGTTTTTCCCGGAGCCTTCGGGCCATGCGTCTTGTTTTCTTCAGGGGCTTCCCAGCTTGCTGTATCCGAAATGATCCAGCCGGTAATCTTATAATCCTGTCCGTTCCCGTCAGGAACGATGCGGACCTGAAGCTCGTCCATGCCTGTTCCAAAGGGGAATGAAAAGGTGGTTTCTCCCTCGGGGATTATAGTTAAGGAGGACAGCTTCTCCTCAGCCTCATTACAGGCCTCATAGTAGTCCTTTGTCCGCTTTACGAGGGCGTTGCTCTGCTCCAGGCTGTGTCTTGCCGTGGAATATGCAATGCCGCTGAAGGAGAAGAGGCAGATACTTACAAGCACTACGATGAGCATGGGGAGGCCGATATTTCTTGGGGTAGTGTCTCCCATATCATAGACCTCCTTTCAGGGCATGCTTTATGCTAAGGTCGTAAAAGGGCTCAATAGGCTCATTTTGGGTACTGTCCTTAGCAGAGTAGCAGAGCATATCAGCCTGTATCAGCTTCCCGCTTTCGGATAAGGAAATTGTGAGCCTGTACTTGTCGTCACAAAAGAGCTTTTCATAGCCTGTTTCCATATTACCCGTAAAACCGGCGGAGTTAAGGAGGGAATCCATTTCCTCCTTTGTTTCCGAGGAACGGATGATCTCCGCAGCAGAATCTGTCTCTCTTAAGGCCGCACCCTGATCTTCTGCCCGGGAGGACATTTCATAGGCATTTCCGAATACGGACATAGATGCTGCCATAGCCAGGCAGAAGAAAACAATTGCAAATACCAGCTCCAGAAGCATGAGATTACCGGATGAAAGCCTGTTTCCTGTCTTCATCTAAGCACCACCTCCGCTTTTCACGGCGAGACAGGTTGTCAGGCTGTTTCCCGATCTGTCAGTGAATTTAAGGGAAATGAGCCTGTCGGAAAGCTCCTCGGCCGAAAAGGAATCCATTTCCAGTATTTCCGTGCCGCTGTCCATTTTCGCTCCCTCAAGGAGCTTCTGCTCAAGATACAGCTCCCTTAAGTAACCGTCATATGCATAAATGCAGGTTACATAGACCTCATCCTTAACCGGATTCGAGATCAGAACGGCATCCTGCCCCTTAAACTGTCCAACCCGGATCTGTCCCTCTCTGTCATTTGCTCTGAATTTTTCGGTAAGATACATAACGGCAGTTTTATTGTCATAATTTCCGTCCGATCTTACCAGTATCTTTTGGTAGATCTGGACCGACATCATCACGATCCCCAGAGCTGACAGCGTAAAGACCAGAAATAGCAGTATGGGGAAGATATCGTTTATCCTGTTTCTGCCCCGCATATTCATTGGCTACTTGAAGAAGCTCCTTTCACGGTGATAGTGATCTCCGGTGGTATCCTGCTGCCTGTGATCTTATAGTCCACAAGAAAAAGATCCTTGTCATAGCTAAGGCCGTAGACTCTTTCCACATAGTCAAGGTTTTTCGGGTATCTGCCTGTGGTTGCATAGCAGTAGGTGACGTCACGCTGCAGTGCCCGTAATAGGCTTTCCTTCTGTCTCTCGGTATTGCCTCTGGAGGCCAGATTCACCGAGAGAAGAAACAGCACCATAATAAGGGCAAAGCTTATGATAGTGAATACTGTTTTATTATCAGTGTTTTCGTTTTGCTTCATATAGACGATACCATTCCGAGGAAGGGTATGATGACCGACATAAGTATGGCCCCGATAATGAGAGACAGGGATACGATAAGCACCGGCTCGATAGCCCCGAGGGCTCTGTCAATGCTGTTATCAATGCTTTTCTGTGAAAGATCGGATATCTGCTGCATTACCGTGTCCGAGGAACCGGTGCGGTTCCCTATGGTCATCATCCGCGCAGGCACGCCGGAAAGGATCCCGGCTTCCTTCAATGCCTCATCGAAGGGTGCTCCCGCATCCAGTTTTTTCTTACATTCATCGATCTTTCTTCTGAAAGAATCATCATCTATTATCTCAGAGACCATCTCTATACCGAAGTCGGCGGAAAAGCCGGAACGGAGGGCAAGAGCCAGACCGTCCGAAAAACGGCTTAAGGAAATATCATTCCTTAGCTTCTTAAAGAATCTGAAATTTGAAAGAAAGGCCAGACCGGATCTCCTACCCTTCTCCGTGCGGAGACATACTATTATCAATACAAGGATAAGGGCAAGAATCACCACAACGGCTATGGAATACTTCCTGATGGTGTCACCTGCATCAAACATTAAACCCGCGAATCCTGTCATCTCAGTACCGAGCTGTCTGAATACCTGCCTGAATACCGGCATTACCTGCAGTAACAGAACGAGGATAACAACGAGGATCATGCCTGCCATAACAATGGGATATGTTACCGCCTGTCTTATGGAACGGCTGATCTCCTCTTCCCTCGTGTAGTGGATGCGGAGAGCCTCCATAACGTTATCAAGTGTTCCGGTCTCCTCACCGATACGGGTCATTTTCACCACATAGGAGGGAAAGACACCGGTGCTCTCCATTGCATTATTAAGATAACCGCCTTCCTCTAGCTTTGCCTGTATGTCAAAATAAAGCTTTTTTTCTTCCGGTGATGCCTCGGAATCCTCTCCCATCATATGAAGTCCTTCGATGGAGGAGATGCCTGATTTTATGATCATGGCCATCTGGCCGCAGAAATAGGAAAGATCGGTGTTGCTTAGCTTTTTCATGTTTTGAAGGATCCCTTCATTAATACTCGTAATCGTTATTTTATCACGTTCGGGCTTTATTTGAAAGGGGCAATGGGATGTGAATAAGACAACTGACCTCAGCATAAATATCCGCTGATCGTCAGCTTAATATCTACAGCCACTCCTGATGTTCATAGCTGTCAGATAGGAAAATTAAGAAGGTTTGACGGGGAGATCTCCAATACCCTTGATATCTTCAGGAGCACATCCAGGGATACCGATGTCGGGACATTAGGAGCTTCTATGTTGCTGATATGTGTACGGCTGATACCTATCTTTTCCGCAAGCTGCATCTGTGTGAGATTTCTGAGTTTCCGGTAATAGGCGATATTAAGTCCTATCATGCGGTATTCTTCCGTAAAATCGTTATCTGTTAATATTTCCAATTCGATTTCCTCCTTCTTATGTAGTTTAAGAATGTAGGAGAAAATCATAAACAATTTAGTATTTTGCAAATGCATATTTATATATAGCAAATCGGAATGCTTTTTCAGCGGTTAAAAGATTTTTTATGTTAAAGGACCAGAGTTCGGGAAGTGTACCTCAAGATAGATTCATAATAGATGCCAAGCCTCTCAAAACAGTAATCCTGCTGAAAGCGGTACCTTGCAGACCTGTTACCATACAGAAGCTTATCAACAGGAACCCCGAGCAGGTCGCTTAAGCCGTAGATATTGTCAAGAGTCGGAAGGCTCTTTCCTTCGATCCAGTGATATACGCTCTGCACATTTGAGAAATTGAAGTACTCCATAACATCCTTTGGTGTTATGCCCCTGTCTTCCATAGCGTCTTTTATCAGATTTCCGGTTTTGGCTCTGTCGATCTGGCTGACCATTTCTCACCTTATCCTTATTACAAGTGATCGTAACTGTTCAGATCCCTCCGCATTATGAACAGATACAGCTTTTCTTCATAGTAAACCCTTAGGGGCATTTTGTCATTGAATTTGTGGTTCAAAGTCTTTCTGAGCGAAGGATCTTCTCGCACCGGCTTCTCCAAATGTGTCCCGGCTTACTAACTGTTTTTTTCGCGCTACGATCCCGCTAAGCGGGACGTGCTGATTGCTCAAAAAACAGTTGTATCTATTCAGAACCCTTCGGATTCTGAATAGATACGCGCATTCGGCTCATTAGAGTCGTGCTACGCACGAGGAGCCGAATGCCACAATGCCAAGGTTTTCAGACGTCACTTGCGGTTCCGCAAGTGACTGTTCTGAACAGTTACAAACAGTTATCAATCCGGGACACGACGAAGGATCTTCTCGCACCGGCTTCCGGCAAATGTCATCCTGAGGAGCGATAGCGACGAAGGATCTTTCCACCGGCTTTTCCATCCGTGTCCCGGCTTACTAACTGTTTTTTTCGCGCTACGATCCCGCTAAGCTCATCCTTCGTCTTATAGCGAAATTTTGCTCGGCGCTGTTCCGGTCTTGCGTTTATTTCTTTGGATAACAGAAATTTTACTAAAGCAAGCCCGGCCTTCGCACTCGCAAAATTTATAAGCCTCGGATTCGCTAAGCGGGACGTGCTGATTGCTCAAAAAACAGTTATCAATCCGGG
>KK211387.1:293944-565654 GCA_000622025.1 Lachnospiraceae bacterium AD3010
ATTGGATATGGTGCATTTTACGGCTGCAGCGGTTTTACCGGAACCCTTTTGATCCCGGACAGCGTTACTTCCATTGGATATGATGCATTCTCCGGCTGCAGCGGTCTCACTAAAGTGATCAATCATTCACATTCATCTATAGGTTTGCCGGGGGATGACTGGCGTAATGCTGACACGGGAGCTGATATTTCAAGCATAGCAAATGGAACTGCTGTGCGTGTGTCAACCATTCTTTCATACGATAAGTACAAATATTATCTGCGTGAAGACGGTACTGCCATGCTTACAGAATATACCGGAACTGTGTCCGGAAATCTGAGAATACCGTCAAAAATAGAAGAGTATACCGTGACCGGGATAGGTTCGAATTTATATAGGAACTGTCGGGGCTTTTCCGGAAGGCTTCGTATCCCTTATACGATTACCTCCATCGGAGGCTATGCCTTTTCCGGTTGTGGAGGCTTTACAGGTCTCACTCTTCCAAGCGGTTTAACCTTTATTGGGGGTGGAGCATTCTCCGACTGCAGCGGTTTTACTGGGAGTCTTAATATCCCTAATAGTGTAACTACTATTGGGAGTTCTGCGTTTTCTGGCTGCAGTCACCTCACCGGGAGCCTGACGATCCCGGATAGCGTGATTACTATTGGAGAAAGAGCATTTTCCGACTGCAGCGGTTTCACCGGAAGCCTGACGATCCAGGATAGCGTGACTACTATTGGAGAAAGAGCATTTTCCGACTGCAGCGGTTTCACCGGAAGCCTTACGATCTCGGATAGCGTGACTTCCATCGGGAGTTCTGCATTCTATAATTGCAGCGGTTTCACCGGAAGCCTGACAATCCCGGATAGTGTAGGATCCATTGGAAACTATACATTTTATGACTGCAGCGGTTTCACCGGAAGCCTGACGATACCAAATAGTGTAACAACTATTGGATATGGAGCATTCTCCGGCTGCAGTGGTTTCACCGGAAGCCTTACAATCCCGGATAGTGTAGGATCCATTGGAAACTATACATTTTATGACTGCAGCGGTTTCACCGGGAGCCTGACGATACCGAATAGTGTAACCACAATTGGAAATGAAGCATTTTCCGACTGCAGCGGTTTCACCGGAAGCCTTACTATCCCGGACAGCGTGACTTCTATTGGATATGGAGCATTCTCCGACTGCAGGGGATTAAAGGGCAGCCTTATCATACCCAGATCAGTTATCATCCTAGGAAATAATCCGTTTTCATCCTGTGAATTTGAAGAAATAAAGGTTGACGGCAGGAATCCTAACTTTACGAGTTCAATAAGGGGTACAAGGCATAATGGTATTTTCAGTAAAAACGGGAAGATACTGTATGTCGGTTGCCAAAACACTACAATTCCAAACCGTACAACTAATATCTGGAAGAATGCTTTTTTAGGGTGCAGAGGTATCGGGTGGAGTATTACCATACCGGAAACGATTACTGAAATTGATAGCACAGCGTTTGAGGGATGTGGTACTTTGGCATTAGTAAATAATAAGTCCTCAGCAACGCTATATCTAGGTAATACTTGGGACTATAAGTGGAAAGATTTTAGCACGGATGAAACGATAACATCTATCAGTAAGGGAACTGCGTACAATGTAAGCGCATTATACAGCGACTCTGAATATGAGTACCGGATTAACGGAAAAACAAAAGCCGCAACACTGTATAAATATCTTGGAGAAGAGTCCGGATCACTTGTCATTCCTGCATCCATTGGTGAATATGCGGTAACTACCATTGGGGATAGAGTATTTTCCGGCTGCAGCGGTTTCACCGGAAGCTTGATGATACCGGATAACGTGACAACAATTGAAGAGGAAGCATTTTCCGGATGTAGTGGTTTCACCGGAAACCTTACGATCCCGAATAGCGTGACTACCATTGGATACGAAGCATTTAAGGGCTGCAGCGGTTTCACCGGAAGCCTGACGATCCCGAATAGCGTGACTACTATTGGATCTGAAGCATTCTCTGGCTGCAGCGGGTTTACCGGAAGCCTGACGATCCCGGATAGCGTGACAACAATTGGATGGGAAGCATTTTACGGCTGCAGCGGGTTTACCGGAAGCCTGACGATCCCGGACAACGTGACTTCTATTGGATACGATGCATTTGAGGGCTGCAGCGGTTTCACCGGGAGCCTGACGATTCCGAATAGCGTGACTACTATTGGATACTACGCATTTAAGGGCTGCAGCGGTATTACAAAAGTGAATAATAAATCTGATTACGGTATTGAACTAAGCACTATGTCAGATAAAAAGTGGAAGAATGCATCAACCGGGGAATACATTACTTATATTGCAAACGGCATCGCGATCAGAGAAGATCACTCCGAGACAGACCCGGATAATCCTGAGAATCCGGACAATACCACGGGCGACAATGCCGGGCGGAATTCTAATGCTCCAGTAGAAATGAAGTATAAGGGTTCTGTCAATGTAAAAAGCGATATGATGAAGACCTATATGGCGGCGAACCCCAATGCAGTAGTAAAGAAAACCAAGTTCAAATCCTCAAATAAAAAGGTCGCAAAGGTTAAAAAGAGCGGTGATGTAAAGGGAGGAAAACGAAGCGGATCAGCTACCATAACAATGTATGTAAAAACCCAGACAACCATTACAAAGGCAAATGGAAAAACAAAGAAGAAGCTGAGTAAATGGACTTCCGCCGGAACCATAACAGTGAATAATACAGGGAAAAGTAAATAAGAAAGAAAAAGTGGCTCAATCCCGGTAATAGCAAGGGATTGAGCCTTTTCACTTTCCGCGCATGATGTTGATACTTAAAGGAACTCGATTATTTCCCATTTTGCCTGTCCGACAAGCTCAACCTTCACTCTTGTCCCCGGCTCTAAAAGCTTCCCTATTGCATAATAATACGCGGCAATATCCCGGCCGTCATCCGCCTTTATGAGGTAAATATGCTCACTTGAGACTCCGGGTCCCACAACTGTTCCTGTTGCGGTGCGCCCTTTGCCGGCATCTGTTCCGCCGGTTGCTTCCATCATTTCTTCATCATTAACTGTCCTATTTTCATCTGCCATTGTCATATCCTCCTTTGTGAAGTTCCTTTTGATTTATAATACGTACTCAGCTTCCGGAAAGGAAAGGAAATTGTATGTTTGGTTGTTTTTGATGTTTATCCGGTATAAAAATATAGAAAGTGAGGATTCAACAATGCCTGTAAGCATGAAAAGACCATCAGGTTTTTTTTCGCGTTACGACCTCAGAATGATCTGTTTTAGACAGCCAGACAAGCAGGAGTTGATTGAAAATCATTTCATTTTGCCGTATTATGATGGCTAGAGGATATGTAACTGGAAGGAATAATAATGTCAGAACAAACAGGAATAGCAAACAGCATTGACATTGCAAAACAGGAGGCGCAATACGATAGCTGTGCAAAGAAGTTGTTATCAAACACTATTATTCTTGCTTGGATATTGAAGGAGTGTGTACCGGAGTTTAAGCAGTATTCGGTAGCACAGATCGCAAATGATTGTATTGAAGTCGAACCACAGGTTTCAAAAGTAGCCGTTGATCAGGATCAGCTTGATAAGGATGAACTTGAGTATCTTGAGGATATGTCCGATAAAAGTATAGAGGGCAAAAATACTGAAGACAATTCGGTAAAAGAAGGAATAGTTTTTTATGATATCAAGTTTTCAGCTGTTGTCCCAGACACAAAAGAGCCGGTTCAGCTGTTCATAAATATTGAGGCACAGAAGGATGATAAAACACCGTACCCGCTTATAAAGCGTGGATTATATTATGTGAGCCGAATGATAAGTGCTCAGAAGAATACAGTGTTTACTAAGAGCCATTATGAGAAGATCCGCAAGGTGTATTCTATTTGGATTCACCTTAATGTAGATGAGCACGAGAATTCAATTACAAAATATAGAGTATCAGAGGAGCAGGTTGTTGGTGATTATCATGAATTGGAAACCAATTATGATCTGTTGACGGTACTTATACTTAAGCTTGGGCCAGCAGGGGGTGCTGAGAATCATCCTATATTGAAATTGTTAGATGTTTTGTTGTCACCGGACACAAAACCAGATGAGAAGAAAATCATACTTGAAAGGGATTTTGACATTCCAATGACGAAATCCATGAGAGAGGAGGCAGATGCTATGTGTAATTTGGGTCAGGGAATAAGAGAAAGAGCAGTTATAGAAAGTACTGGAAATACAATTATTAAGATTATGATCAATAAAAATCTTTCATTTGATGATGCGTATGATTCTATTTATTGCGAAGAGGACAGGGACGATATTAAGGCATATGTTGATGAGCATATGGCTGTAGCAAAATAATCACTCTGTTTACTTCTCGCAATAATCAAAGGCACCTCCGGGTGCTTTTTTCATTGCCATTTTCTTTTCCGGTGCGTATATTAAAATATATGGGCATCGTCATGGAGGTACAATTATGAAGCTGACTGGTGAATTAAAGAAACAGGTGGAAAAAACAGATAACAGGGATGAGAAAAAGAGGCTCATAGAAGAGGCAGGTATGGAGCTTACTGATGAAGAGATGGACATTGTCAGTGGTGGATCACTTGACTTACGACTTAATAGTAAAAATTATAATTATGGTAATTTTTTCCAATAGTTACTCAAAACTTTGTTTTGCCCCCTGATCGGAGCAACGAACCATGAAAACAGGCATCTGCTTCGGCAGGTGTTTCGCAAATATTAATTATTATTATTTTTGCGAACCATAAAGCCATCTTGCATTGCCTTCTTTGATTGCGACAAAATCTACCTCTTTTTCATATAGTTTTCCTACATATACTTCGTATCCACGTCTAAGAAGTTCTATTGCAACTATATTTTCATAAAGGTGTATTCCTTTTCGCATTTTTAATCAATTCTCAAATTTACGAAATGAAAAGCTGTTTTGAAGCCCATATTTATACAATCTTAATTCATTGACGGATATTTTTATACTGTCTTTATCTGAAATGAAGTTTAATAAGTATATGAGCGATCAACGGATTAAGATCAAGATAACCACATTTCAGATCATCATATATGCCTTTGCTCTTACCATACTTATGGGTTCCGCACTGTTAAGTCTGCCCGTTTCAACTAATGACGCATCCGGGGCCTCCTTTTTTGATGCCCATGTTTACATCAACCTCGGCTGTCTGCGTTACAGGTCTCGTAATAAGGGATACCTGGAATTACTGGTCCCTGTTCGGAAGGATCGTCATACTGCTTTTGATCCAGATCGGAGGGCTGGGGATCGTAACTGTCCCGAAACGCGGGGAAGGTCTTGACCCATACATATATAACTGATAAGATCTGGGGTAATTTGCGGGTTTTCATGGCCTCACTACGGAAGAAGATAGAGAAGGATACGGCTCATCCCGAATACATCCAGACCCATATCGGAACTGGATACCGAATGATCATAGTTAAAAAATGAGAATCGCAACTGATTCTTTTGGAGGTGGCATATGAAGAGAGCTGCAGTCTGTGTGTTGTCACTGTTTTTTACTCTTATATTATCGGCCGGTGCTTTTGCCGGCAATACGGCGGTGTTTACAAAGAGTGAGATAAGCGATGATGTGAAAAAAAGGATCACGGGATTATCATACAAAAAGGACTGTACCGTTCCTTATGAGGATTTAATATATCTTGTGGTTACTTATGTTGATTTTAACGGTCAGGATAAAAATGGTGAGATAATCTGCAATAAGGCGATAGCAGATGACCTTCTGGACATATTCCGAAATCTTTATAATGCACACTATCAGATAGATAAGATACGCCTTGTTGACGAATACGGGGCGGATGATGACCTGTCGTGTCTTGACGATAATACTTCCTGCTTTAATTTCAGAACCGTTGAGGGCAGCAGTAGTCTTTCAAAGCATGCCCTCGGACTAGCGATTGATATTAACCCCTTCTATAACCCCTATGTGACCTATCCCAACGGAAAGATCCGGATAACACCTCCGGGTTCTGAAATCTATGCAGACAGGAATGCATCATTTCCCCATAAGATAGATAAAAACGATCTGGCCTATAAGGAATTTACCGCACACGGCTTCACCTGGGGCGGAGACTGGAAGACCCTTAAGGACTACCAGCACTTCCAGAAGGCAAAGTGAACGTGTTTTTTTATCGATCCATTTTGCAGGTCATACCATTTCTTTCCACCAATTCCAGGAACGATCAAATTCGTCACGTCCTCTTCCTGCATAGCCGCCGCTGACGCTTGGAGGAGTCAGCGAGAACCGTCCCCGTTGACTTCCATCTTCAGGATGTAAAAGCCCTGGCCGGCTTTTTCTATGCAGCCGAGGAGTTCAAGCTTCAGGAGTTCCGGCAGAAGCTCTGACATATCGTATCCGGTTTTTGAGGCGATCTCATTGATACTTACGGGATTGTAGTCGAGGCAGCGGATTATCTTTAGCTGCGTTTCGCTGAGACCGCTGAATTTATTTAAGTTCAGCTTCCTGTGTTTATTCCGGCCGCTCTTTATTAAGCCCAGGGCTTCAAGGATGTCCTCCGGACAGGTGGCGATCCCGGCACCGTCCGCGATCAGGGTATTGCAGCCGTGGCTCAACGGATCGGTGATGCGCCCCGGAACTGCGAAAATATCCCTTCCCTGCTCCAGGGCAAAGCGGACAGTTATGGATGTTCCGGATCTCTGTCTTGCCTCTACCACGAGTAGGACATCCGAGAGCGCGGAGATGATCCTGTTTCTTTGAGGGAATAGCCCTGCTCTCGGAGGTGTTCCCGGGGGATACTCGGAAATAAGACCCCCTTTTTCGAGAATACTTTCGTAGAGATGATGGTTTTCTTTTGGGTATACTACATCGATACCGCAGCCAAGAACCCCGAAGCTTTCTCCTCCTGCCTTAAGAGCAGCAGTCTGTGATATACCGTCTATGCCCCGTGCCATGCCGCTTACTATCTGCACCCCGTGCCTTGTAAGCTCCCTGGCGAAATACTCAGCGCTGCCCCTGCCGTATTCCGTATTATTTCTGGAGCCTATTATTGATACCGTCTTTTTTCCCGGATCCGGGAGATGTCCCATTACGTAGATGCCCTGAGGGGCTCCGGGAATGTTCTTTAGCTTCTCCGGGAATTCCGCTTCCAGAGCGCAGATATATCTTATCTTTGCTTCAGACATCCCATATTCCCTTTCCTGTGGTCCTGTAAGCGATGGCTTCGCTTAAATGTGCACAGTTAATGTTGTCTGAATGATCGAGGTCTGCGATGGTCCTTGCGGTGCGTAGTATCCTGTGATAGCCTCTGGCGGAAAGTCCAAGTAAATTAAAGGAATCGCGTAATAGCTCTTCTTCCTTTTCTCCAAGCCTGCAGAAGGATTTGATATCGTCCCCCGTCATTTCGGAATTAAAGCGTATCCTCATATCCTTAAAGCGTTTCTTCTGTATGTCAAAGGCTTCCGTCACACGGGCGCGTATCATTTCCGAGGATTCTTCCTTAAAGGAGTCATCATTCAGTTCGTCAAAAGAGATCTCATCCACGTAGCTCACGATATCTATCCTGTCAAGGAGAGGCCTGCTGATCCTGGACAGATACTTTTTTACCCCGATCTCACCGCAGGTACACCTCTGCCCCGGATAGTAACCGCATTTGCACGGGTTCATAGCCGCCGCAAGGAGAAAATCCGCGGGATAAGTATAGTTGCCGCTGGCTCTTGAAATATGTATCTCTCTGTCTTCAAGAGGCTGCCTGAGTATCTCTAGGGTATTTCTGTCAAATTCGGGAAGCTCGTCAAGGAAGAGAACTCCTCTGTGTGCAAGGGAGACATCCCCGGGCTTCGGGATGCTGCCGCCGCCTGAAAGGGCCTGAGAGGAAACCGTATGATGAGGGCTTATAAAGGGTCTCTCGGTTACCACTCCGTTACCGAGTATTCCGGCAATGCTGTGGATCCCGGTGATCTCCATACATTCCTCCTCCGTAAGGGCAGGAAGTATGGATGGAATGCATTTTGCCATCATGCTCTTTCCTCCTCCGGGAGGTCCGACGAGGAGGATATTATGCATTCCCGCGGCAGAGACCTCTACCGCCCTCTTTGCGGCCTTTTGTCCACGGATAGCGCTGAAATCGTTTTTGTACTCTTTCATACTGTTCAATAGTTTTTTTATATCTATGCTTACGGGTTCGGGCTTTTTTTCGCCGGTAAGAAGCTCCAGAGTCTCATTTAAGCTTTGAACCCCTATTACCTCTATCCCGGGAGCGGCTCCGCCTTCCTCTGCGTTTTCAAGAGGCAGGATGAAACGCTTATAGCCGATTTTACGGGAATGGAGGACCATGGGGAGGATACCGTTCACTTTTAAGACCTTTCCGGACAGGGAAAGCTCACCTGCTATCACGGTGTCTGAAAGCTCCTCAGGCAGTATCAGTCCCATGGCGGTAAGAAGAGAGACCGCTACCGGAAGGTCAAAGTGGGAGCCGCTTTTCCTTTGATCCGCAGGACTTAAGTTTACGGTGATACGCTTGGGCGGCAGGAAAAAGCCGCTGTTTTTTAATGCTGTACGGATACGGCCCCGGGACTCCTTTATCTCGCTTCCCAGAAAACCGACCATTTCAAAGACAGGCAGACCGCCTTCCGATACGTCTGCCTCCACAGATACCTCACGTACATTAATGCCGTGAAGCGACATAGAATGAACAGAACTGAACATAATACACTGATCTCCTATAAGACTATAATTATTAAAAATGGAACAACTCATGCAGAACGCATGACTAAATGGGGATTTCCCCGAACGAAGATAAAAATATCACTGATCCCAAATGATGTCAAGGGGGATGTGCTTACCTGTCCTGTAAATCCGTTACACTGTTACCGCCTTTTGACAGCACCATTTTATTATCGGGGATACGGCCCTTTACAACCGTTCCGGCACCGATAATGCAGTTGTCTCCGATATCGCTGTCTCTTAAGATGATGGCGCCGGCTCCGATCCAGACGTTTTTTCCAATCCTTACAGACCCGTCGACAAAGCCCTTGATGACGCCGTTTTTTCCGTATTTATGATCATGGTCAAATATGCATACGTTGGGTCCGATGGAAGAGCCTTCGCCTATGGTGATCTCATTATGGCAGATTATTATTGAATTCCTGTTTACGAACACATTGTCCCCAAGTAGTATCCTTGCTCCCTTTTTGCAGGCAAAGTAAACATTGGGACGGCACTCCGATCTTCCGATCTTTACGCTGCCATTTCCTTCAACCTTCACTGTCATACTGATCCTCGATCCGGTAAGCGGAACATCCGTTCCCCTGAGCCTTAAAAGGATCGCCTTCAGAATATAGGGAAAAGCTGTTTTCATATTTCAGGTATCCTCCTGTCTGTCAGGATTTATCCCGAGTTTTTTACAGAGTGCACGGTATTCTTCGGGAGTATTTATATTACATAGGGTATCTTCGGGAAGTCCGCTGTCCTGAAATCTTATATACTTTGTCTGTACCTCCCGGAGGAGATCCATAAGGCGGTATCTGCCCTCCGCAATGTGCTTTTCAACGGACGGAAGAATCTGACGGCTGTATATTCCGCACAGAGGATGTACTCTTTCATTATCCTGAAAAACACAGACGTCCTCATCGGGAGCCATGAACCGGTTCAGGTAGAACAGCACTTCCCTGGTGAAAAAAGGCAGGTCATATGCGCAGATAAAAACACGGTCATGCACTGCTGATAAAAGAGACATCCGAATACCCTCTAAGGGTCCCACATCCCGGTTTTCATCCTTTATCACCTTTAGACCGTATCCTGAATAATCATTATCTACGGAGGATGCTATGAAAACCTCGGGACACACCGATAATTCCTGTATCAGGTGGCCGATAAAGGTTTGATGCCCGAGCATAAGGAGGGCTTTGTCGCGGCCCATCCGTTTAGATTTTCCGATAAGTATTGAAGCTGACAGTTCCATGGATTTCCCCTTTTGTTCTATTTTATCATAATGAGGGACTCGGAGTCATCAGATGCGTTTATCCTGCTTTTAAAAACCGCGTAAATATGGTACAATCCAAAAATTGCAGTACTATTATTTGCGGTGCTTACGGAAGGTATATGTAAGGAGAAGCAGGAAAAAGAAATGCTTGACAGATACGGAAGGGAAATAGATTACTTAAGGATATCCATTACGGATCGCTGCAACTTAAGATGCAGATATTGTATGCCGAAGGATATTGAGACTGTCGCTATGGAGGAGATCTTAAGCTATGAGGAGATTGTTTCAATAGCCGAGGCTGCTGCAGCTCTTAATATCTCAAAGCTTAGGATCACCGGGGGAGAGCCTCTTGTCCGCAGGGGCGTGAGCCGGCTTATCAGTATGCTGAAGGGCATCAGAGGTATAGAGACTGTTTCCATAACCACCAACGGGATACTCTTAAGTGATATGCTTGATGAGCTTATAAGTGCGGGTTTAGACGGGATCAACCTGAGCCTTGACACTCTTGATCCGGAGAAATACAGGCTTATAACCGGTTTTGACAGGCTCCGGGACGTTCTAAAGGGAATGGATAAGGCGCTGGAAAAGGGGATACCCTTAAAGATAAATGCCGTTTCCCTTGACATAGATAAGATGTGCGGCACTAAGGAAGAAAGAGCCGGAGGGGAGCTGCCTTATGATGTGGAGGCGCTGACAGGTCTTGCGGTAGAAAATAAGGTGGATGTACGCTTCATAGAGCTTATGCCGATAGGAAACGGAAAGGGCTTTCCGGGGATATCGCATGACAGGCTGATACCGCTTATCCTTGATCATTACGGCGGGATGGAAAGGGATGACCTAAACCGGGGAAACGGTCCCGCGGTGTACTACCGTAATGACAGATTTGCCGGACGCTTGGGCTTTATTAGCGCGATCCACGGAAAGTTCTGCGATTTCTGCAACCGTATAAGGCTTACCTCCACGGGGTATCTTAAAAGCTGCCTCTGCTATGACACCGGAGTCTCGGTAAAAGAAATACTAAGAGGAGAAACAAAAGCAGGGGACAGGGAAAAAGCACTTATTAAGGCGATTGAAAAATGCATTCAGATGAAGCCGGGATCCCACTCCTTTTCCCAGGGAGAAAAGATCACCGAAAGACACGTAATGTCGGCTATCGGGGGATGAGCGTCTATAAGCGTACAGGAGAAACAGATTGAAAATAAAAGGCATACTTGAAACAGGAAAGCTCGAAGAGGCTATCTCCGCTTCTTCGCTTGATCTAGAGAGGGCAGGAGTTCTTCCGAATGAACGGATTGTTTTCCGTCTTACCTTTGAAGAGATACTTTTACTTTTTAATGAGGCACTGGACACGGGAACCTGCTTTGTCGTGCATTCGAAAAAACAGCGGGGATGCTACTTCCTTACGCTTTCTATAGAAGGCAGGGAAGCGGATCCCTTTGCCATGGAAAGCCCGATACTAAAGCGTCTTCTGGATTCCACGGAAAATAAGCCGAAATGGGAGTACAGGGGCGGGAAAAATATCGTAAGCTTCTGTTTTCCCTTATATAACACATTATGGAATAATATTTCCTTTGCCTGGAAGTATGTGGGTAAGCAGAGGGGAATACTTATCATGTCTACCGTGATCCAGTTAATAAGCGTAGTACTCGGGGTCATCGCACCGGTATTAAGCGCGAGGATCATCGTGCAGAGCATGAATGATAATGTGAGAAGGGTAGTAGCTATTGCTATAGTACTTGCCGTTGTGCAGCTCGTAAAGAACTTCCTCCTGGTAATCAGTAACAAGGGATACAACAAGGTTGTATGCGAAACCCTTTCCGTACTGGAAAGTGATCTTGTCATGGGGGCGCTCAGGATCAGGAATAAGTGCCTGGAGGAGAGAGGGAGCGGCTTATTTATACAGCGTCTTACCGGAGATACCGTGCGTATGGCAAGCGGCTTCGGGAGGATAGCCGATATGACAGCACAGGCGGTCAACTATATCGGGATACTTCTTGCTATGCTCTACATTAATTTCTGGGTATTTCTGCTTACTTTAAGCCTTCTCATTGCGGAATCCATGATAGAGATATACAGAACCCGGAAACTCTATGCGGATGACAGGATATTCCGGAGTGCAAATGAGAAGTTTTCGGGATTCGTGGGAGAAATGATCCGCGGAGTGAAGGATGTGAAGCAGCTTGGTGCGGAGGAAGCCTTCTGTAATGAGGCGAAAAAAAGGGTTGGTGACGCCAACGATAAAAGGCTTATCATGCAGGGCAATAACTGGACAATAAAGCTCGTAAGATGGGAAGTAAGTGAGCTTGGATCCCTGATATTTATTACTCTTCTGGCTGTTTTTATGGGCAGAGGGATCATTCCGGTATCTACCCTCATTGTTTTATACAATTATTATATGAGTCTTGATGTACGGGCTGTAACCCTGGCAGGAGAATTTCTGGAGTATGCAAAGGACTTCAGTCTTTCAGTTGAGCGGGTTTGTGCTATCCTTCACGGCCCGGAATTCCCGAAGGAAAGGTTTGGAGATCAGGAGATAAAGGATCCGAAGGGAGGGATCAGCTTTGAAGATGTGACCTTCGGCTACGACTTAAAGGATCCGGTTTTGAAAAAAAGAAACGTACTCGAGCATTTTGATCTTAGAATTTCTCCGGGTGAAATGGTGGCGATCGTCGGAAAGAGCGGCTGTGGAAAGACAACGGTTCTAAACCTCTTATGCAGACTTTATGATCCCGATAAGGGCAGGGTATCATTGGATGGGACGGATATACGCTCCCTTACCAAGGCGTCACTCCGGTCGGCGATCACAGTGGTCAATCAGAATCCGTATATTTTCAATATGTCCGTTAAGGATAATCTCCGCATCGCAAAGAGCGATATGACAGATGAGGAAATGAGAGAGGTATGCAGACTCGCAAGCATTGACGCAGATATAGAAAAAATGTCGGACGGCTACGATACCATAATAGGTGAAGGCGGTGTAAACCTTTCGGGAGGACAGCGGCAGCGCCTTGCCATTGCAAGGAGCCTGTTACAGGATTACAGGATCATAATTTTCGACGAGGCAACCAGCGCACTTGATAATGTCACCCAGTCCGAGATACAGAAGGCCATAGATCTTATAAAAAAGGAGCGTACAGTGATCCTTATTGCCCACCGGCTGTCAACGGTTATTCATTCTGACCGGATATTGTATATGTCGGATGGACGGATACTGGATGAAGGAAGCCATGAGGAGCTTTTGGAAAAATGTGAGCCCTACAGGCTCCTTTATCAGGAGGAAGGGGTATGAGTATTGATTACAGGGAAGCGATAAGCTCTCTTTTGGAGAGAGTCCGCCCTTTGGGCACGGAAATACGGGATCTTGATGAGGCATACGGAAGGATTCTTTCAGAGGACTGCTGCGCAAAGGAGGATGTGCCGTCCTTTGACCGGTCTCCATATGACGGCTATGCTTTCAGGGCTTCCGATACGGAAGGAGCATCGGAAAATGACCCCGTTAATTTAAGGGTGGTTGACAGTATAAGGGCCGGCACAGTGAGTCAAAGAGAAGTAAAGAAGGGTGAAGCCGTGAGACTTATGACCGGTTCGGCGATCCCCGGAGGTGCGGATTCTGTATGCAAGTTTGAGGATACGGTTTCTGACGGGGAAAGTGTCACGGTTTTTAAAAGCTACTCTCCGGGAGAGAATATCGTTTCTGCGGGAGAGGATATAACCCGGGGCACTGTGGTTTTGAAAAATGGATTCCAGGTGGATCCCGGTACACTGGGAGTGCTTTCGTCACTTGGGATCTATTCTGTTCCTTTATACAAAAGACCGCTTGCCGGGATCATCACAACCGGGGATGAGGTTGTGGACCGGGAAGAGGAGCTTTCCTACGGAAAGATAAGGGATACGAACCGCTATTCCATAGCCGCGGCGCTCCATAGGATCGGGATAGATACCGTATTTCTGGGACATGCCGGCGACAGGATCCCTGATATCACGGAGCTTATCAAAAAAGGAGAAGCCTCCTGTGATATACTTATCTCCACCGGAGGAGTATCGGTCGGGGACTATGACCTCATACCCGAAGTTCTGGAAAAAGCTTCTTACGGGATCTTCCTTAACGGTATCGGTATGAAGCCCGGAATGGCCTGTGTTTTCGGGGAAAAGAAGGGCTTTCTGTTCCTGGGGCTTTCCGGGAATCCGGCGTCTTCTGTCACTACACTTCAGTGCATCTGCTATCCTGCTCTTAAGAAAATGAGCGGAAGGAAGGATTATGAACACGAGATCGTACAGTTCAGGGCAGAGAAGGATTTTCTGAAAAAGGGAGGAAAGTATACCCGTTTTCTAAGGGGAAGAAGCGTTATCCATGAAGGAAGGCTGTACCTTGACATAGCGGGAGCCCAGGGTAATTCAGTTCTAAGCAGCGCAGTTTCAATAAATGCCTATGGTATTATTCCCGCCATGAGCGGACCTGTAAGGCAGGGGGATGTTATAGAGGGTTTTTTTGTATGAGCACTTTTCTGAGACCGGTCCTCGGTTTCTCCGGATATTCGGGAAGCGGGAAGACGACAATCATAGAAAAGACCATAAAGAGATTAAAGAATCTGGGATACAGAGTTGCCGTTATAAAGCATGATGTCCACGATTTTGAAATGGATAAAGAGGGCAAGGATACTTTCAGATTCAGTGAAGCGGGAGCAGATGAGGTTTTTATCTCTTCAGGGGAGAAAAGCGCCCGTATCAGCAGCTTTCCAAGGACTATGGAGGAGATGATCTCGGAATGCGGCCATGCGGATATCGTTTTGATCGAAGGCTATAAATATGCGGATATCAGAAAGATCGCCGTTACAAGCGAGAAAAGCGGCTATGATCTTCCCTGTTCCGAGGACTCCCTTGAGGCGGTGGTGACGGATGACATTTCACAGTATCAAGGAAGGGCAGGTATCCCCGTATTTTATCGGAACGACGTCGAAGGGATCACAGGCTTTATCAGGGAAAGGTATCTTGATAATGGAAAAGATTAAAAAACGCTTTATCGTGACAGCTTCTTTTCTTATCAGCCTTGCTGTTATGATGTCCATATTTTTCCTCTTACTTTACAATGATGTAACCCGTGAGAAGGAACGGTGCCACTACATCCTCTTAAATGAGGCAGGGGATATTGTGACCACCGTAGACTCCGTTCTTGCAAGAGCCGGAACCTTGAAGATAATGGTTCAGGATCATAACGGGGATATTTCTTTTTTTGATAAAGCAGCCCAGGACATATACAGTGATGTACTGTACGATACGGGTGTGACACTTAAGAATATCGCGGTGGCACCGGACGGAGTGGTAAGCCGGGTCTTTCCTTACAGGGGTAATGAGGAATTCCTTGGCTTTGATTTTATGGATCAGAGCCGGGAAGGAAACACAGAGGCTGTGGAAGCCTATAAAAAGAATGACCTCATCCTTACCAATCCTTTTGAGCTGGTACAGGGCGGACAGGGTATGGCCGGAAGGGAAGGGGTTTGGATAGAAAAAGACGGAGAGCATAAGCTATGGGGACTGGTAACGGTAACCATAGATATGAAAAACCTCCTTCACGTACTTGAGCTCCATTTTCTTTCCGATATGGGTCTGAATTACCAGCTTTCCTATATAGATGGTAACGGCGGCAGACATCCCATGAAGGCATACGGATCGGTGGGAAAGGACGCGGAAACCGTACAGTTCGAGGTTGAGAATCTTACCTGGGAGCTTTCGGCTATCCCGAAAAACGGCTGGTTTTCCGTGCCGCGTGTTATATTAGGAGTTCTTTTTATCATTGTGATAGCATCCTTTGCTTCCGCCTTTACAAATCTGCTGATAACTTTGAATAATACCAATGAGGAGCTGCTGAGGATATCCAATACCGACCGGCTGACAGGGTGCTTAAACCGGCGTTCATACGAGGATGCGCTTGAAAGGTTTCATAATGATCCTCCGGGAGAGGGCTTTGTTCTCGCATCCGTGGACATTAACGGGCTGAAGAAGGCAAACGACAATCTGGGGCATGCGGCCGGAGATGAGCTTATCCGGGGCGCGTCCGACTGCCTTCACAGGGTCTTTGACGCCTGTGGCAGGATTTACAGGGTAGGCGGAGATGAATTCGTGGTTCTTTTCTTCTCGGACGGCGAACGTCTGGACAGACTTAAAAGTGACCTTGAGGAAGCTGCGAACGCCTGGAAGGGACTAACTGTGGACAGCTTATCCCTGTCCGTAGGATACGCTCCCGTCGCAGATTTTCCCGGTGCTAAGATATCTGAGCTTGCAAAGGAAGCCGATAAGCGTATGTACGAAGCAAAAAAGGAATACTATAATAAAAGCGGAAATGACCGGAGGAGGTAATTGCTTCCGGACCGGATTGCCATTTTTTGGAATTCATACGTATAATAAATCAGGCAGGGTGATGCCTGCCCGATGAGCTAATGATAAACGGAGGAAAACGGTAATGGATAAAAAGAATGCACTTAATCTTTCAGAGCTGGAAAAGGTAAGCGGAGGAGTATCCGCAGGGAACGATAATAATACGGACAGGCACGCGGAATTTGAGAGTGCCTGGGATTCCATGGGGCTTTCCGCAACATATCCGGGAAATTCGGAAATGGAGAAACAGTATAAGAAATGGGAAGAGGAAGGATTCCAGGTTTCTGCTTTTGACTTCCTTATGCCTCTAACGAAGTGACCAGATTTTACTACTATTCTTTATTAAGCTGTAGTCCGGCGGCGTATCTTTTCAGAACCCTCAGGTTCCTGAATAGATACGTTCGCCGGTTCATTTGTTGCCCGGCGCTTCTCTTTCTCTCCGGAATACGTGTTGACTGCATGTCCACAAGCAAACCCTGCGTAGCGCGTTCCGCAGGGTTTGCTTGTGGATATGCGGTCAATACGGATGGAGAGATTGATGCGTTTATCCTGGCATAATCTCTTTCTCTCCTTGCCAATCAAGTAAAAATAGTGTATAGTGCAACGACGAGTCTTGTACTGCGGCGAAATATGCGCCGCAGACTTTTCGATGTGCATTTGCGGAAATAATCCGTACCTGGCCCAAATGTGATTTTTGGCGTCAGGATCATAGAATAAAAGAAAGAGAAAGTCAGGGAAATGGCAAAGAATTTGGTTATAGTCGAGTCACCTGCAAAGGTGAAGACAATAAAGAAGTTTTTAGGAAGTAATTATCAGGTTATGGCTTCGCAGGGTCATGTGAGAGACCTTCCGAAAAGCCAGATGGGCATAGATGTTGAAAATGATTTCGAGCCTAAATATATAACCATTCGGGGAAAGGGAGAGCTGCTTGCTTCTCTGAGAAAAGAGGTAAAAAAGGCTGACCGGATCTTTCTCGCGACCGACCCGGACCGGGAGGGAGAAGCTATTTCCTGGCATCTTCTGAAGGCATTAAAGATAGATACACCTGAAAGCAGAAAAAAAGTGGACAGGATAACCTTTAATGAGATCACAAAGGATGCAGTGAAGAATTCGCTGAAAAATCCGAGAGAGCTCAATATGGATCTCGTGGATGCACAGCAGGCAAGAAGAGTTCTCGACCGCATAGTGGGCTACGGGATCTCGCCCCTTCTCTGGGCAAAGGTAAAAAGGGGTCTTTCCGCCGGAAGAGTGCAGTCGGTGGCGCTCCGAATAATCTGTGACAGGGAGGATGAGATAGACGCTTTTATCCCCGAGGAATACTGGACCATAGATGCTTCACTAAAGGTAAAGGGGGAGAAAAATCCCTTAAATGCAAAGTTCTACGGGGACAGGGAAGGTAAAAAAGAGATCCGTACCGGAAAAGAAGCTGGGGAGATAAAGAAGTACTGTGAAAAGAACAGCTTCAGTATACAGGATGTAAGAAAAGGAGAACGGGTGAAAAAGGCTCCCCTTCCCTTTACCACCAGTACAATGCAGCAGGAGGCCGCATCGGTCTTGAATTTCTCAACACAGAAGACCATGCGTGTCGCACAGCAGCTCTATGAGGGAGTCGACATCAAGGGCCAGGGCACCGTGGGTCTCATTTCCTACCTTCGTACCGATTCCACCAGAGTGTCAGATGAGGCATTGAGCTCTGCCGTTTCCTATATAACCGAAAATTACGGGAAAGAGTATCTTGCCGAGGGTGTGGATAAGAAAAAGGAAAAAAAGAATGATCAGAAGATACAGGATGCTCACGAGGCCATAAGGCCGACGGATATACTGAGGACTCCTTCTTCCGTAAAGGATTCTTTGAGCCGGGAGCAGTTTAAGCTTTATCAGCTCATATGGAGAAGGTTTACCGCAAGCTGCATGGCCTTTGCAAAATACGATACCGTCAATGTAAGGCTTATTTCCGGTGACAGGTATATCTTTACCTCTTCGGCGTCAAAGCTTAAGTTTGACGGCTTCCTGTCCGTTTACGATGACGGAAGCAGGGATGAAAAGAGCAGCAATGTCTTTAGAAGCGATCTGTCCGAAAAGTCGGTTTTGACCCTTGATTCAATAAGTGAAAAACAGCATTTTACCCAGCCTCCCGCGCATTACACCGAGGCATCCCTTGTACGGACCTTAGAGGAGCTCGGGATCGGGAGACCCAGTACCTATGCGCCCACCATCACCACCATTATTGCGAGACGCTATGTCACAAAGGAACAGAAAAACCTCTATGTAACAGAGATAGGCAGGGCTGTTAACAGCATATTAAAGGATGCTTTTCCGGGAATAGTGGACGTGAACTTTACCGCAAACTTCGAGACTCTTCTGGATGGAGTGGAAGATGGGAAGGTTCAGTGGAAGACGATAATCGAGAATTTCTATCCGGATCTCAAGGAGGCTGTTGAAAAGGCGGAAAAGGAAATAGAGAAGATAAAGATACAGGATGAGGAATCAGAGGAGATCTGCTCTAACTGCGGACGCCGTATGGTGATAAAGTACGGCCCTCACGGAAAGTTCATCGCCTGTCCCGGATTCCCGGAGTGCAGGAATACACTGCCTTACTATGAAAAGACCGGAGTAAACTGCCCCAAATGCGGGAAAGAGCTGGTTATGAAGATAACCCGAAAGGGAAGAAGATATTACGGCTGCATCGGTTATCCGGACTGTGACTTTATGTCCTGGAACAGGCCGTCTAAGGAGGTCTGCCCGAAGTGCGGAGGAATGATGGTTGAGAAGGGAAGCCATCTTCTATGCATAAATGAGGAATGCAAGACTGTAGTCGACAAGAAGAAGGAAGGTAACTAAAGCTTTAATTATGAGCCAGATCGAGCTTTTGGACAGGATAAGGACCGTTAACGGTCTTTTACAGAAGAATGAAAAGGGAAAGGTTGTTTTCACCGATATCTGCGAATGTATGGGAAACATCCTTTCTTCGGATGTGGTAGTCTTAAGCCGCAAGGGAAAGGTGCTGGGCCGGAATGTTCCCGGAGGGAAATGCCTTGTCCTTGACGGGATCAATGTGGGTGAGAAGATAGAGAACGCAGTTAATAAAAGGCTGCTCTCCATCCTTTCCACACAGGAAAATGTAAATCCCGAGCTTCTGGGTATAAGTGAAGAAAAGGATCTGAGGCTCCTCGTCACACCGGTTGAGATCGCCGGCAAGAGACTAGGAACAATGATAGTCTGCCGGAAAAAGGAGGGCTATTCCATAGAGGATATCATACTCTGTGAGTATGCCGATACGGTCCTTAATCTGGAGATGCAGAGATCCGAGACCGAAGAGCATGAAGAGGAGGACAGGGTAGAGAAAAAGGTAAAGGCCGCTTTTTCCGCCCTCTCATATTCGGAGGCCCTGGGTGCGGTAAAGGTCCTGAACAGCCTCAAGGGAAATGACGGAAGGGTGGTGGCTTCAAAGGTCGCTGAAAACCTCGGTATCACCAGGTCTGTTGTGGTAAACGGACTAAAGAAGCTTGAGAGTGCAGGGATCATAGAGACCGGTTCGGCAGGAATGAAGGGAACCAGGATCAATGTGGTCAACAAGGAAATATACAGAGAAGCCGATAAATGGTGCGACAGACACCATATAAATCCGTGACGCAAAGCATTGACAAACCACTGTTGTTTTTTTAAAATTTCATTGTAAGCGATATTAGGATCTGTGCATAAATAAATCTTCACATTTGACTTGTGCAGACGTCCATCTGCTTCATCAGAAAGCCTCGCCGTAGCCCGCTACGGCTACGTTTTCTTCTTTGCAGATGAACGCCTGTCCTGCGTCAAACTGTAAAGTTATTTATGAACAGCTCCTTAGAAAATTCGCTTACTATAGCGCTCCGCGAGGATGCTATCAGAAAGGATAGTCTGAAGATGTCTAAGGAACTTGCAAAAACCTATGATCCGAAGGGGATGGAGGACAGGCTCTACAGGAAGTGGCTCGACAAAAAATATTTTGCCGCAAAGGTGGACAGAAGCAAAAAGCCCTTTTCCATCGTAATGCCTCCTCCAAACATAACCGGAAAACTCCATATGGGTCATGCCATGGACAATACCATGCAGGATATCCTTACCAGATATAAGAGGATGCAGGGCTTCAGCACCCTGTGGCAGCCGGGGACTGATCACGCTTCCATAGCCACCGAGGTAAAGATAATCGAGAAGCTTAAGGAAGAGGGCGTGTCAAAGGAGGAACTCGGGAGAGAGAAGTTCCTTGAAAGAGCCTGGAAATGGAAGAAGGAGTATGGCGGGATAATCGTAAGCCAGCTGAAGAAACTCGGCATCTCCTGTGACTGGGACAGGGAACGCTTTACCATGGATCGTGGCTGCAACAATGCAGTAAACGAGGTCTTTGTACGGCTGTATGAAAAGGGTCTTATCTACAAGGGGAATAAGATAATAAACTGGTGCCCCGTATGTAAGACCACCATTTCCGATGCGGAGGTTGAATACGAATCACAGGATTCACATTTCTGGCATATAAAGTATCCTGTTATCGGAGAAGAGGGGAGGTACGTGGAGTTCGCCACCACCCGTCCCGAGACTATGCTTGGCGATACCGCGGTTGCGGTACATCCGGATGATGAGAGGTATAAGGACATCATAGGGAAAAAGGTCCTCCTTCCCTTTTTGGACAGGGAGATACCGGTTGTTGCGGATAAATATGTGGATCCGGAATTCGGAACCGGAGTGGTAAAGATAACTCCGGGACATGATCCCAACGACTTCCTTGTGGGTGAACGCCAGGGTCTTCCCGTGGTGAACATCTTAAATGATGATGCCACCATCAATGAGAACGGTGGGAAATTTGCCGGGATGGACAGGTATGAGGCCAGAAAAGAGATAGTTAAAGAGCTTGACGAAATGGGGCTCCTTGTTAAGATCGAGGACTATACCCACGAGGTCGGGACCCATGACAGGTGCGGTACCACCGTGGAGCCCATGGTAAAAAAGCAGTGGTTCGTCAAGATGGATGAGCTCATAAAGCCTGCGGCGGAGGGCGTGAGAAACGGAGATATAAAGCTTGTTCCTCCGAGGATGAGCAAGATCTACTTTAACTGGACCGATAATATAAGGGACTGGTGTATAAGCCGGCAGCTCTGGTGGGGGCACAGGATCCCCGCATACACCTGTGAGGAATGCGGTGAGCTCACGGTTTCAAAGGAAAGACCGGAAAAGTGTCCGAAGTGCGGCTCGAAGAAGCTTGAACAGGATCCGGATTCTCTCGATACCTGGTTTTCATCAGCACTTTGGCCCTTCTCAACTCTGGGATGGCCGGAGAAGACGGAGGAACTTGATTATTTTTATCCTACAAGCGTGCTGGTAACGGGATATGACATCATCTTCTTCTGGGTTATCAGGATGATTTTCTCAGGCTATGAGCAGATGGGAGAAAAGCCCTTTGATACGGTGCTCTTCCACGGCCTCATAAGGGATGAGCTTGGCAGAAAGATGAGTAAATCCCTGGGAAACGGCATAGATCCCCTGGAGATCATAGAAAAGTACGGGGCAGATGCACTGAGATTCACGCTTGTTACCGGTAATGCACCGGGTAACGACATGCGCTTCTCGGATCAGAAGATCCAGGCCAGCCGGAATTTTGCAAATAAGATCTGGAACGCCTCCAGATTTATCCTTATGAATATCGGAAGCGGCGGTGTTAAGGAGCCTTCGGAGAGCGCCCTTGAGGACGCGGACAAATGGATACTCTGCCGTATGAATGAAGCAGTGCAGTCCGTTACCGACAATATGGAAAAGTATGAGCTGGGTATAGCTGCACAGAAAATATATGACTTTGTCTGGGACAGTCTCTGTGACTGGTATATCGAAATGGTAAAGCCCAGGCTTTACAATACAGAGGATGCCGAGGGGAGAAATGCGGCCCTCTGGACACTGAAAACAGTCCTTACGGCATCATTAAAGCTCCTTCATCCCTTTATGCCTTTTATCACAGAGGAGATCTACTGTACCCTCAGGGAGGAGGCCGGTGATACCGGGTCGGAGGAGTCGGTTATGATCTCTGCCTGGCCTGTATTTGAGGACAGATACAGGTACGAGAAGGAAGCCGACCATATCGATATAATAAGAGAGGCTGTAAAGGGCATAAGGAATATCCGCTCGGAGATGAATGTGTCTCCCGGCCGCAAGTCGGATATAAGAGTGGTTTCAAATGATGCTTCCGTAAGGGAGGCATTTACGAAGGGGAGTCTTTTCTTTTCCACTCTGGCCTCGGCTGAAAATGTGTATGTTTCGGATACAAAGGAAGGCGTAAGTGATGATGATGTTTCCGTTGTTACCGGGGCTGCCACTATTTACATACCCTTCGCGGATCTCATTGATCCCGAGGAGGAAAGAAAGAGGCTTGTAAGGGAAGAGGAAAGGCTGGAAAAGGAACTGAAGCGTTCCCATGCCATGCTTTCAAATGAAAAGTTTTTGTCAAAGGCGCCCGAAAGCAAGATCAATGAGGAAAAGGAAAAGCTTGCGGGTTACGAAAAAATGATGGACGAAGTGAGGGAGAGGCTGAAGGTGTTTTCATCTTAGACGGATCCTATGGAGGAACCGCGTAAGGAGGGACATTATGGGCTCACGTGATGACCGGAATATCAACAGGGTGATCGTAAAAAACAATGATATGGAGGCATATCTGTATCTTTCGCCGCCTGCAGAGGGCGAGAGCTATGATCAGCAGGATATCATAGAGCTTCTTCAGGCAAGCGGAGTCAGAGAGGGGATCAGTACCTCGAGGATTTCCGCCATGATTAAGAAGGGGATCTATAATCACGAACAGCTTATAGCCGAGGGAACACCGCCTGAAGCCGGTGTGGACGGTTATTTTGAATTCTTCTTTGATGCCACCGGTGCCGGAAAGAAGCACCCGCTTATCAGAAAGGACGGCACGGTTGACTATACCTATGTCAACCTCATAGAGTGTGTTCAGGCCGGAGACAAGCTGGCAGTCTATCATCCGGCCGTTAAGGAAAAGCCCGGGTTAAGCGTAAAGGGAAAGCCGATCCCCGGGAAAAGGGCTAAGGAGCTTCCGCCCTTACGTACCACAGGATGCACCTTTGTTCCCGAGGAGGGAGCCTACTATGCCAACATTGAGGGAAGGGTTGAGGCTTCAAAATCAAAGCTTTCCGTCACAAGTGTCCAGGAATTCAGGAATGACATAGACAATGTTTTCGGCAATATAAATTTCAACGGTGATATCATTATCCACGGCAGTGTATCCGAGGGAGTTACTGTACGTGCCACAAGGAGCGTGACCGTTGAAGGAGTATTCCACGGTGATGCGCTGGAAGCCGGCGAGGACATAGTAGTTAAGGGTGGTATACTGGGCTCCAACGGGACAAAGGTTACCTGCGGAGGAGACCTTCTGGCTGACTTTATGGAATATACGGATGTGGAAGCCGAAGGCGATGTTTCCGCAAATTATATCCTTGACTGCAATGTCGTTTCAAAGGGGCAGGTTTTTGCCGTCGGAGAAAGGGGAAGCATAGTCGGGGGAGATATTTACGGAATGAGAGGTGTCGAGGCGAGATTTCTCGGTAATGATGTTTTCCTGAAAACCCTTATTTCAGCGGGAATCAAGGAAAATATCGTACAGATGAGGAAGGATCTGTCCAGGAAAGAAAAAGAATTGTCGGAGGCCTTTCAGCAGATGCGGATCCGTTCTGATGAGCTGGAGCGCAGGGTTCGTCTCGGAACCGCAGACGAAGCCATGATGACCGAACGGCAGAACCTTATGAGGGAGAAGATTGAAAAGAAGGCCGAGCTGCAGGAAATGGAGCAGAAGACCAGAGAGTTCGACGAGCTTATGAGGATATCCGAGGGAGCCGCCATAAGGGCTTTCGATACTGTTTATGAAGGTGTTATGATCATGATTGATTCACAGCAGTATGCTATAGATAAAAATAAACGTGGAGTTGAATTCTCCAGGAATGAAGAGGGAGTTCTTCTCCCCATGCCCATCTCCTCTTCGTTTGCAAGGAAGTGAGGTCCTGACATGATAGATTTTGATGAAGAATTAAAAAAGTTTCATCCTTCCCTGGAGGTGGATGATACGGAGGAAGCGGTGTTGAGCCGCGATGAACCTGATGTTCTGGATCTGATGTTTTCCATGCTCGGGATCAAATATAAGGAAAAAGAGTAAATGAAGTGTTATAACTGCGGCTGTACACTGTCCACGGATGATTTCTGTACTGCCTGCGGAGCGGACGTAAAGACCTATAAGAGGATCATACGTCTTTCGAACCGATACTACAATGAGGGTCTAAAAAAGGCGAAGATACGCGATCTTACGGGAGCGGTATCTTCTCTTAGGCTGTCATTAAAATGTAACAGGAATAATGTACAGGCAAGAAACCTTCTGGGTCTTGTCCTCTTTGAGACCGGAGAGATCGTTCCGGCCCTTTCCGAGTGGATAGTTTCAAAGAATATAAGGGATAAAAAGAACATAGCCGATGATTTCCTTTCGGATATAAGGAATAATCAGGCAAAGCTTTCCGGTTATGATACGCTTATAAGAAAGTATAATCAGGCTCTGTCCTATGCGCAGCATGATGATCTGGATCTGGCGGTCATACAGCTGAAATCGGTTGTGGCGAAAAGTCCCGCTTTCCTCAGGGCAGTGGAGCTTCTATCTCTTATCTACCTGAAAAATGAGGACTGGGTTAAGGCAAGGAAGTGCGCGGAACGCGGACTGAAGACGGATGCCGGTAATACAAGGCTGAAGACCTATCTTGCCGAAGCGGAAAAGAGGATCCTGGAGAAGGAGAATGCTTCCGGCAGGAAGCCCTCCAGAAGACATAAGGACGAGGCAATAAGCTATACCAGCGGAAATGAGACCATTATCCAGCCTCTGAATGATTCCGAGAGAAGCGGGAGCCAGACTATAATCAATATCCTTATAGGCCTTTTAGCCGGAGCGGCTCTTATGTGGTTTTTGGTGCTGCCTGCCAGGATACAGGTAAAGGGTAATGATGTGAATGCACGTCTTAAGGAGGTCTCCGAGGAGCTTACGAAAAAGACCGCCGATATGGACGAGCTAAATGAAAGGATAGAGGCTCTGCAGGAAGAGAGCAAGGGCTATCAGGATGCCCTCTCCGAATACACGGGAAATGAGGGCGTGATGGAGGATTACAACAATCTCCTGACAGCAGCATTAAGCTACATTAATGACCCTGATGATGCGCTTGGGGCTGCGGAGAGCCTGGAAAAGATAAAGGAAACCCAGGGAAAGAATGTTTCCACGGAGTTTACCTCGCTGTACGACTATTTAAGCAGTAACGTATCCACTAAGGCTGCGGAGCAGTACTTAAAGAGCGGTACGGAAAAATATAATAAGGGTGATTACGAGGGTGCCATTAATGACCTTACGGAGGCCTGTGATCTCAATAAGGAAAGCGATGAAGCCCTTTATTACCTCGCACAGAGTTATTTAAAGAATGACAATAAGGATAAGGCAACGGAGTTATTTAACCAGCTTATAAGCTCCTTCCCCGATTCGGAATACAAATCCAAGGCCGAGAGCTTTATTAATCAGGGTGAGGAGGATAATGAGGAAGCGGTTATCGAGGTGGAGACTCCTGTACCGGAGCCGAATCCTATGGATCAGGCCGCCCTCCAGGCAGCTCTGGCAGCTGCACAGGCACAGCAGGATGCGGCAGCCGAGGCCAGGCAGAATGCGGAGGCCGCTCAGCAGAACGCAGATGCAGCGGCACAGAATATAGGCCAGTAAAGAAAGGATGACATGGACACAAAAAATGGTTTCAGTACCCCGGAGGAGCAGCCTCACGAACGTATCCACCGGGAGGTGGCAAGAAAGGCAGCCAGGGAGGGAATAGTCCTCCTGGAAAACAGGGAAAATGTACTGCCCCTTGAAAAAGATGCGGCAATAGCATTATACGGCCGCGGAGCTGTAAGGACTATCAAGGGTGGAACCGGAAGCGGAGACGTGAATGAGAGAGAGGATATCTCTGTTTATGACGGCCTGAAAAAGGCGGGTTTCCGTATATTAAACAATAAATGGATAGAGGATTATGAGAGGGAATACGAGAATAAGCGTATTGCCTGGCGTGATGCCCTGCTGAATGAGGTAAGGGAATCCGAAAGAGGGATGGAGGGCTTTTTTGATACCTATGCTGCCCGTCCTTTTCCGGCACCTGCAGGACCCGAGCCTGAAAAAGAGGATACCGACATAGCGGTATATGTTATAAGCAGAACTGCAGGGGAAGCTGCTGACAGGAGGAATGTAAAGGGAGATTATTACCTGACGGATGATGAGGATAAGTTCCTGGACGACCTCTGCAGACTCTATGATAAGGTCATAGTAATCCTGAATACCGGAGGGATCCTGGATCTTTCCTTTATGGATTCGCATAAAAACATATGCGGGCTCATCTTCCTCGGTCAGGCAGGAATGGAGGGAGGAAATGCCTTCGCGGATATAATGTGCGGAAATGTTTCCCCGGGTGGACATTTGACAGATACCTGGTGCTATGACTACGAGGATTATCCGGGGGCTGCGGATTTCTCATTTATGAATGAGAATCTCACCACCGAGAAATATGAGGAGGGTATCTATACAGGGTACAGGTACTTCGATTCTCTGGGGATCCCGGTACGTTACGGCTTCGGATACGGTCTTTCCTACAGCGAATTCACCATTGAAGCCGAGGAGCCGGTATATCGGGACGGGGTTATTTCCCTTCCTGTTGTAGTCACTAATATCGGAGATACTCCGGCAAGAGAGACCCTGCAGGTCTATGCTTCCTGTCCGCAGACCGGACTTGAGAAGGAATTCAGGAGGCTTGTGGGCTTTAAGAAAAGCGGAGTGATACCGGCAGACGGGGTTGAAAGAGTTACTGTGGATATCCCCCTTTCCCTCCTTTCATCTTATGATGAGAATGAGTCAGCATGGATTCTGGAAAACGGTTTCTATGGCTTGTGGTGCGGGTTTTCACTTGATAAATCTATTCTGGTGTCACTGCTTTCATTAGATAAAAAGATTATTTATGAGAGGTGCAGGAAGCTCTGCGCTTCCGGTGGTACCATAAGACAGTTCTCCGTTCCTTCGGAGGAGAGGGAGGAGATCTTCAATAAATGGCTGGAAAAGGGAAGATCGGAGAATCTTCCGATACTTGAAATAGATGCAGATACTGTAAAAACCCGGGAAAACAGCTATGACATTTCACCCGTTCCTGATGATGAGGTGCGTTCTCTTGTGGATCCTCTCAGTACCGATAAGCTGATTTCCCTTCTTGTCGGAGCTTTTCATAAGGAAGGAAACGCCGAGGCTGTAGGCTTTGGTTCATTTAAGGTGCCGGGCGGTGCCGGAGATACCAGCAGGGAGGCAATTTCAGACGGGATACCTTCCATGGCGACTGCAGACGGCCCTGCGGGTCTCAGGCTGGATGAGAGATATACCCTTTTTGACGGAAAGATAAGGTCAAAGAGCTTTTTAAGGACTGTTGAGCATGGCTTCTTTGATACGGAATCTCCTGAGGAAAACGGAGAAAGCTATTATCAGTACTGTACGGCATTTCCCGTGGGAACCCTTCTCGCCTCCACCTGGGATGAGGAGCTTCTGTCCGAGGTGGGCAAGGCTGTCGGTGAGGAGATGGATATTTACGGTGTGGATCTCTGGCTTGCTCCGGGTATGAACATACACAGAAACCCGCTATGCGGCCGGAACTTTGAGTATTATTCCGAGGATCCCTTAGTAAGCGGTAAAATGGCAGCTGCCATTATAAAGGGAGTTCAGTCCGTTAAGGGCTGCGGGACCACAATAAAGCATTTTGCCTGCAACAACGCGGAGGACAACAGGTTTTTCTCAAATTCGGTGCTTTCAGAAAGGGCATTGAGAGAGATTTACCTTAAGGGCTTTGAGATCGCGGTTAAGGAAGCCGCTCCTCTTGCACTTATGAGCAGCTACAATAAGGTGAATGGTATCCATTCCGCAAATAACAGGGAGCTTATCACAAATATCTTAAGGGACGAATGGGGTTTTAAGGGAATGGTCATGTCCGACTGGACATGCACCTGGCATGGTGACGGCTGCAGTGCTTCAGGCTGTGTAAGAGCCGGAAACGATCTTATTATGCCCGGGAGGACAGAGGATCTGGAAGATATAAAGAATGCTTTTGATGAAGGACTTATAAGCCTTGACGACATCAAAGCCAATGCATACCGTATTGTCCGTACTATTTTGAATACTACAGGGCAGGACAGCTGAAATGGGTGAAGAGAAAAGGCGCGCTCAGAGAGAGCCGACCAATTATACAGCTTTATACTGCTCCGGAAACGGTGTGAGATCTGTAAAGATAAAGGATCTCAGCAAGTCCGGAGCTGCTATTGTGTTTAAGAACGAGATCGAAGCCAGAGAGGGGGACGGCATTATCCTCTATTTTTACGGTAATGAGACCGGAACCCTTATCTCACATCTTATGTGCAGAGTAGTCCGTCTCTTTTCGGATGAGGGGCATTTTGCCATGGGAGTCACCTTTGACCATGACCGGGGTATAAGTAAGATAATGGAGTACCTCGAGTCTCATACAGGACAGTAATTTCCCTTCTTCTTTTTATTTTAGAGAGTAAAATAGAGAAAAACAGAGAATTCAGGAGAAACAAAGAGAAAATACTATGATTCTCGCAGATTTGCCCGCTTGCAACATAAGTGGTAAAAAAGTATTATGTCTCTTGGTGATTAGCACTCGGACAAAGTGAGTGCTAGTAAACCACAAAAACTACCATTCAATAGGAACGGAGGCATCCGTCCAATATAGAGTTATTAGTCTGAAACAATAAACGGAAAGGAGCATATAATGAAATTAAAACCGTTAGCAGACAGAGTTGTATTAAAGCCCATTGAAGCAGAGGAGACAACCGCATCAGGTATCGTTCTTCCCGGACATGAAAAGGAGAAGCCCCAGCAGGCGGAGATCCTTGAGGTAGGCCCCGGTGGAGTGGTTGACGGCAAGGAGATAAAGATGCAGGTGAAGAAGGGTCAGAAGGTCATCTATTCCAAGTACAGCGGAACAGAGATAGAGCTGGATGACAAGTCAAAGGTTATCATTGTTAAGCAGAGTGATATTCTGGCAGTAATTGAAAAATAAAAGGAGATAAAAAATGGCTAAGGAAATCAAATACGGCTCAGAGGCAAGAGCCGCTCTTAAAGCAGGTGTTGATCAGCTGGCAGATACCGTGAGCGTTACCCTCGGACCTAAAGGAAGGAACGTGGTTCTTGACAAGTCCTACGGAGCTCCTCTCATCACAAATGATGGTGTTACCATTGCAAAGGAGATCGAGCTTGAGGACGAGTTCGAGAATATGGGCGCACAGCTTGTAAAGGAAGTTGCAACAAAGACAAATGACGTGGCAGGTGACGGAACCACAACAGCTACCGTTCTTGCACAGGCTATGATCAATGAGGGTATGAAGAACCTAGAAGCAGGTGCCAACCCCATGATACTCCGCAAGGGTATGAAGAAGGCCTGTGATGCTGCGGTTGAGGCTCTTAAAAAGATGAGCTCAAAGGTTTCATCAAAGGATCATATCGCAAAGGTTGCTTCTATCTCCGCAAGTGATGAGGAAGTAGGACAGATGGTTGCAGACGCTATGGAAAAGGTAAGTAACGACGGTGTTATCACCATCGAAGAATCGAAGACCATGCAGACAGAGCTCGATCTTGTTGAAGGTATGCAGTTCGACCGCGGATATGTTTCCGCTTATATGTGCAACGATATGGATAAGATGGAGGCAAATCTCGAGGATCCCTACATTCTTATCTATGACAAGAAGATATCTACAGTTCAGGATGTTTTGCCCCTCTTAGAGCAGATCGTAAAGAGCGGACGTTCACTTCTTATTATCGCTGAGGATGTTGAGGGTGAGGCTCTTACAACACTTATCGTAAATAAGCTCCGCGGAACCTTCAATGTAGTAGCTGTAAAGGCACCCGGCTATGGCGACAGAAGGAAGGATATGCTTCAGGATATCGCAGTTCTTACCGGCGGACAGGTTATCTCAAGCGATCTCGGTCTTGAGCTCAAGGATGCCACCATTGATATGCTGGGCCGCGCTAAGAGCGTAAAGATCACCAAGGACGACACAACCATAGTTGACGGAGCTGGAAAGAAAGCAGACATCAAGGCCCGTCAGGCTCAGATAAAGACACAGATCGAGGCTACAACCTCTTCCTTTGACAAGGAGAAGCTTCAGGAGAGACTTGCAAAGCTTTCCGGCGGTGTTGCTGTTATCCGCGTAGGTGCCGCTACCGAGACAGAGATGAAGGAAGCCAAGCTTCGTATGGAGGATGCCCTTAATGCTACACGTGCTGCAGTTGAGGAAGGCATCATCGCAGGCGGCGGATCCGCATATATCCACGCAGAGAAGGATCTTGACAAGCTTATCAAGGGACTTGAAGGCGATGAGAAGACCGGAGCTATGGTAGTTCTCAAGGCTCTTGAGGCTCCTCTCTACCACATTGCTGCAAATGCAGGTCTCGAGGGAGCAGTCATCATCAATAAGGTTAAGGATTCGAAGAACGGAGTCGGCTTCAACGTACTTTCGGAAGGCTATGTTGATATGGTAAAGACCGGTATACTTGATCCCTTAAAGGTTTCAAGATCGGCCCTCCAGAACGCAACCAGCGTTGCCGCATCATTCCTTACAACGGAGTCCGTTGTGGCCACAAAGAAGGAGCCCACTCCTCCCGCACCCGCAGCACCCGCCCCGGGGATGTACTAAAACAGCAGACCAAGGTAAAACGGCTTCCCGCGCTAGCGAGGGAAGCCGTTTTTCTTTGGGATGCGCCCCAGTATGAGCATGAAGGGCGAAAGCCCGGAATGCGAATACTGGGGAGGATCGCGAGAGTGCGAAGCGCGGAGCGATCCGTAGTTTTAGTACAGAGTGGCAAAACAAGTAGGATCGCGGGGCGCAAAACGTCCGGGGGACGTTTGTTCTGCGCGGACCGGAGCGAAGCGGAGACCGCGAAGCGCGGAGCGATCCGTAGTTTTAGTACATCTGCAAAGACTGTTTGGGATGCGCCCCGGTACGAGCATGAAGCAATTTGCGAAGCAAAGTAAGCGGAATGCGAGTATTAAACATCCGATATATCAGATTGTAAGATAAACCTGCTTTTTATATAATTAAGCCGATGAAACCAAAGGAGCGTACAGAAGATGGATTCGGAAACTAACAGGGAAATACGGCCGGACGGGGGAAGCCATTCAGGAAACCATCCGGATCTGTAAGGACAGGGATATTCTGAAAGAATATCTGGAAAGTCGGGAAAAGGAGGTCGTTGATATCGAAAAATTCGGTCTTTCCTCCGAAGGGCTATGCAAAGCCCTATGTTGCCGATAAACGCACACTGCTTAATTCATCCCTATAATGATCTGGGGCTTCTGGCCAGAGGGAAGCTCATTGTGCTGGCTGAGGCTCAGTCCACCTGGAGCGTGAATATCATCTTCCGTCTGGCGGATTACTATTACGATTCTGCGATGAGCTATCTGGTGATGAGAATATGTAAAGATGGCGTCTGAAAGAACGGAGAAGATTAAGGAAGATATCAGCGTCCTGCGGTTTGCGGAGATGCCGGATACGAAAATCAAAGATCTGATTATCCGTCGCTACGACCTTACGCCGACGTATGCCCAGAACTTCCTGGATGATGATTCTGATCCGGAGGATTCCAGATCGTGGGCGCTGTGACCGATGAAGCACAGCTAAAAAATTCATCAGAAGAATCACCCGAGGGGTGCTGTTACCCGAATCAAAGATTCGGACAGCGCTCCAGGCTTTAGCCGGGCTGTCAACTATAGCAAATCGTGTGTCGGCTTCGTCTCGCACTTTTGGGCAGTTCCCCCTGTCTTTCCCAAAGCGGGAATCCAGGGAAGCTGCCTTTTTTATGGCTGGCGCGGCGAAAGGAATGTTATACTATAATACAACCAGATTATACTCGGTTTTGAGAAAAGAGGCATACGTATGAACGACCTTCCTGACGCAGAAGAGGTATACCTGCGATATATAACCGAATATGACGACAGGGATCTGGAGGCTCTGCTTTCTGCCTACAGGGATGGCCTTTATCTCTTTCTCTTAAGCTATGTAAGGAATGAGGAAGATGCCGAAGAGCTTTTGATGGATACCTTCGCGAAGCTTGCGGTCGATAAGCCTGACTTTGAGAACAGACGCAACGGAAGCTTCAAGAGCTGGCTGTATGCGATTGCAAGAAACAATGCCCTGATGCATATCCGAAAGCATAAGATGGAAGCTGTACCTCTTGAAGAAGAGACGGCAGCAGATGCGAACACTCCGGAATCCGTGCTGCTTAAGGATGAACAAAATAAAATGCTCTATAAAGCATTATCAGGCCTCAAGGCAGATTACCGCAGGGTGCTGATGCTTTTATATATCGAGGGGCTTACACATGAAGAGATCGCACAGGCCATGGGATTAAGGCTCAGACAGATCTATAACCTCATAGACCGGGGCAAGAAGGCACTGAAAAAGACTCTGGAAGGGATGGGGATAGACGATGCGCAATATTAAGGAACAGATCAGTGAAGTAAACAGGCGCAGGGAAATCTATGCGGATATAAAAAGACTGCGAAAAAAGATCATCGGTGAGATCGCAGGCAGTCTGATCTGCATTATGTTCGTAGTGATCGTTGCCTGTAACATACCGGCACTTGACCGGATGGCGGGCCAGACTCCCGGAAAGCAGTATGGGAGCATGATACTTGCGGTTCCGACAGTGGGATATGTGCTGATCGCTATCCTGTTCTTTGCCCTTGGGATAGTAGTTACGCTTCTTTGTCAGCATTATAAAAAGTATAAGGAAAAGGAACAGGACATATGACGGTAATACAGATTTCCCAGATATCCGTATCCATACAGATCGCGGTATTGGCTGTACTGCTGGGATTGACAGTAAGGCTTGTCGGCGAAAGCGCAAGAAACCTCACGGCAGTGTTTTTATCCTTTAGCTTCGGCTTATGGCTTCTTACCGACCTGTACTGGCTCATATATGACCTGATGAGACCGGAGTCAAGGATGCCCTTTGCCGCCAATGAAATAGGAGAAACGGCGATGTTTTTGGTGATTGCCGCTATGGTCAATTCGGCCATCCGGCGCCCTACCCGCCTTCCGATGGGCTTCCTTACCGGAACCTGTCTGTTTGCGGTTTCAAATGCCGTACTGTGGATATTGTGGTCGGGAGAGATCGTAGAGGATATCATCGTGGGTGTAGTGTTTGCGTGGCTGTGCTGCAGCATAGTCCGATCTCTTAGATCCGAGCAGGCTCTTACAGGAACGAAATGGATCGTGCTAGGTGTACTGTGTACCGCGCTTATCGTCTGTCAGTCCCTTACCTTCATAGTATCAGAGGACATTAAGAATATACCGGATCTGTTCGCATATATCATTTTGATAGCAGGTGCTGTCTTCTTCGCGTGTTTATTCATCCGCTCATATAAGGAAAAGCTTGCGCATGTACAGATGTTCCTTTCCTTTGCCCTTGTCATATGGATCACGACTTCTAAATACATGAGCGGAGGGAACTGGTATAACCTGTTCCTGAATCTGGAGACGATGGGCTTCCCGCTATGGTATATAACAGTACGGAAGGTGGTGAAGGCAGAATGATCTTCTCGGAAAACATTCTGATATGTATGGCACTGCCTTTATTGCTGACGGTTTTTCTGGTACGGGATAACGCGCGCAGGCTTGTTATATCTTTCCTGATTGGTATGGCGGCATGTCTCCTGGGAGCATACGTCAGCGGCTTCATAGATGTTGCCACAGGCTATGGAACTGAGGATACCGCGATTTTCATATCGCCTGTAGTGGAGGAAGCGATGAAATTCCTGCCGCTCTTATTCTACTTCCTTATGTTCGGACCTGATAATGACAGGCTGTTTACTGCTGCTGTCGGTGTGGGGGCAGGTTTTGCATCCTTTGAGAACGTCTGCTCCATGATCACCTCCGGCACGGAGAGCCTGGGATTCCTGCTAATACGTGGTCTTGCGGTAGGCGTGATGCACATAGTGAGCATCGCCGCGCTTGCCCTGGGGCTTGTGCTGGCAAGGCATTATAAGGTTCCCGGCGTTTCGGCCATACTTGGAGCGCTTTCCGTAAGTATGCTCTTTCACGGCATCTATAACCTTCTGGCATCGGGGAACGGCATAAGCTCCGCGATAGGCTTCTGCCTGCCCATTGTTACCGCGATCCTTGTGTTTCTGGCATACAGGAAACTTCAGGCAAAATGACATGTAAAATTTGTAAAGCATGATAAATACAGCAGCTTGACCACTCTTCACGGGGTGGTTTTTTCATGCTCAAAAACTTTTTCGACTTTTTTTGAGAAATGGTGAGAAAAATCGAAATAATCTGCATTATATATAGTGAATGGGTAATATAGAACCGAAGGAGGCGGTGGATATGAGAAGTATTGAAGAACAGATGTCTGAGATCCGTCGGAAAAGTTCATTATATAGGGAGAAAAAGCAGATCCGTAGGCTGTCGCTTCTTGCCGCGGGAATGGGCGCTTTGCTCATGATGGTTTTGATGTTTGCCCCGGGAGTGAGCGGAACGGTGGGAGAAAGCAGTTCAGTACTGGGGGCGACGATCCTCGGACCGGAAGCGGGCGGATATGTTATTACAGCACTGCTTTCATTTGCATTGGGTATCATAGTTACGCTCATCACACAGAAATATAGAAAAACTGATGAGGGCTTAAGCAGTACGGGAAGGACCAAAAAGAATGAAGCATCCGGATGATGGAAGCGGAGGCTCAAGAAAGTCATGGGTGGATTTGTCCTGACCCATGCGCCTAAGATAGAGCAGACTTGGGGAAATCAGATAAGATAACAGGGAGGAAAAGAAAATGGGACGTGAGATGAAAAAATGGAAGGGGATTATAAAAGGTATAACGGCCATTCTTATGGCTGCTGTTATTGCCATGAGCCAGATCCCGGGAACGGATTTTGTACTGACTGCTTATGCAGACAGTGACAAGACCATAACGGGACTGTGCACCGGAGCGATAGGTAACCCCGATGAAGAAAATGGGGGCGGATGGAGCTATGTGTATTACGGCACTTATGGAGGCAATCAGGTCAAATACAGGGTTCTTACCACTTCCACAACTGATTTTGAAGGAAGAACCATGCTCCTTGACTGTGACAGCACAATCGTAAATATGCAATTCGGTGACGAATACTATGATAACAGCAATAAATGGAGTGATAGCGCGATAATACGATGGCTTCATGGAGATGATTTCGGTGGGAGTGTCTTCACCAAGCAGGAAAAGGCTGCTATAGCAAGCAGTGTAAAGACTTCTCCCGCATCCGGAGACGGAAATGGTTGGAGTGGAGCACTTGGATATGCACCTTTAGGAGGTGAGCAATTCTTCCTTCTTGATGCTGTGGAAGCAACGAGACCATCATACGGATATGCTAACATTGAATGGAAGGATGATGATAGGAAGGATGTAAATAGAAAGAAGTCCGGAACGAATACTTGGTGGTGGCTGCGCTCGCCTCGCTCGGGCTATGGTAAAAGCGCCGGCTTCGTGAGCGGCACGGGCAAGCTCATGTTCGACCTCGTGACCTACTACAAGTATGGTGTGAGCCCCGCTTTTAATATTAATCTGGGACCTGTCATCTTCTCATCTTTAATCTCTGGGACTGCAGGCAGCGCTGGAGCGGAATATAAGCTCACAATCGCAGACAACAAGATGAACATCACACCGGGAACCATAACAAGGGACGGTACTACAATAACTGTACCTTATACCATAACCGGAACAAATGCGGGCAATGCCAACAGAGTATCGGTGCTCATTACGGACAGTCAGTACTCTGCGGGAACCGCAGTAACGAGCGGATATACATACAAAAAGCTTGCGGTAAATTCATGGAGCACATCAGGCACAGGAACATTTACCCTCCCGGATGAATATGCCGGAAAAACCTGGGGAAGTGATTACCATGTCTATATCCTTGCGGAGCAGGCTCATACAGGAAATGAGATCAAGCTTACGGACTACGCCAGCGAACCGGTGGAGATCAAAGCGATAACTGCTTCGGCAACCGGTTATGAAGGCACCTATGGCGGCAGCGGCGGAAATGCAGGGAAGGTCGTTACCGCTTCCGATAACGAGCCTATGGTCTATTTAGAGGAGACAAAGGGGGATTTCCGCATCAGCTATTACCACGAGATACCCTTCTTCGGAAAAGCAAAGCCTGATCCCTCATTCTTCGGGGGAATAAAGGTTTCCTACGGCGGTAAGGAATACGAAGCCACTAAGATAAAGGTGAATAAGAAGAAAGGCCTTATCCGTATTACCGGACTGAATACTGCCGATAAGAAAATAGTAAAAGCAGTAAAGAAGGCCACCAGAGGCTCAGGAGGACTTCCTTTCAAGGTCAATCCGTACTATGTGAGGAATACCGATACGGTAACGCCGAAGTTTAAGAAGGACGGCAGCCTTAAATCCATAAGGGTAAGGATCCGGGGAAAGGACTACAAGGCGAAGAAGGGTGAATTCAGCTACGACAAGACCTCAAAGACCGTGTCCTTCAGCGGAAGTAATCTGAACGGAAGCCGAAAGCTTAACTGAGAGCTTCGCTCCCGTAATCCTAAAGCGTCAGCGAAGAATCTGGATAAAAAGCGCCATTCCAAATCTATAGTTGGGATGGCGCTTTTGGTGGTATAATCAAATTACGCAATGATTGATTTTTGAAAAGATTCTCAGGGGCAGAATCCATATGGTTATCAGGAGTCTGTATTATTTCAGGAGGACAAGGAGATGGGGACATATGTAAATCCGAATAATGAGAGTTTCAGGTCGGATTCACACAGCAGCATATATGTTGACAAGACAGGAATGCTGTCTATCCTGAACAGTGCCCTCGGAGGAACTAAACGCTATTTCGCTGTCAGTCGTGCAAGACGTTTCGGGAAATCCATGGCAGCCGGGATGATAGATGCGTATTACAGCAGGGGGTGTGATTCAAAAGAGCTTTTCGCACCTTATGTAATCGCAAAAGATCCGGAGTTTGGGGAACACCTGAATAAATACAACGTTCTCCACTTTGATGTGTCGACCTTTTTTAATGCCGCGAAAACTCCGGATGATATTATTCCCAGGATGGACAGAAGGCTTCTCCGGGAAATGATTGAAGAATTTCCGTATCTGGAAAAGCTGAAACCGGAGGATACGGCAGAGGCCATAGATCTGGTATTTAAAAATGACGGCATCCGGTTCATCATAATCATAGATGAGTACGACTGTATTGTCAGAGACGATCCTGAGAATTCCGAACTTATAAAGAACTATCTTAAATATCTCCGGGGTTACTTTAAGACAGAGGAGTCAAAGAAGTTCCTCGCTCTTGGGTACATCACGGGTATACTTCCCATTAAGAAGGTTGACGGAGAATCTGCCCTCAATAACTTTAGTGAGTACACTATGACGGATCCCGGGGAACTGGTCGGATATTTTGGATTTACGCAGACTGAAGTAGATAAAGAATGCAGAATCCATAACCGGAATATGGAGGAGATCCGGGATTGGTATGACGGATACTACATGTATTCTGATGCTCCGGAAAAAACCGCTGAAGAGGGTAATGATTATGAAAACGGCAGTGTGCGAATAATAAACAGCCGGTACCAGAGGCTGCATCACATCTACAATCCAAACTCTGTTGTGGAAGCTCTGATGAGGGGTCCCCTGGTTTCTTACTGGAAAAACACCGGTTCTTTCGGTTCCTTAAGAAAATTCATCACCCTGAATTATGCGGGGCTTAAGGAAGACGTGGTATATTTGCTATCGGGAGGGCGGAGAAAGGTTAATATCAACAATTTCCAGAATGACCTTATACAGTTCAAAAAGAAAGACGATGTCTTAGCCTGCCTCATACATATGGGATATCTCGGATATGACGCTTATACAAAGGAGGCGTTTATCCCTAACCGCGAGGTGGCGGAGGTCTTTCAGAGTGCCATAGAGACCGGTGACTGGGATGATGTGAGTGATGCTCTGGAAAAATCGGAAGATCTCTTAATTGCTACCATAGCCATGGATGAAAGGAAGGTTGCAGAGATAATCTCCGCATCCCACCAGAACTATACATCCATCATAAACTTCCATGATGAGAATGCCCTGGCCGTAGCTATAATGATAAGCTACTATACTGCCCGTGCAGACTACCGTGTGATAAGGGAGCTTCCTGCAGGGCGTGGCTTTGCGGATATTGCCTTTATACCGAAAAGGGAGGGCGAGAAACCGGCCCTGATAGTGGAACTGAAGTGGAACAGAAGTGCCAGGGCTGCCATAAAGCAGATAAGAGATAAGAATTATACCGGAGTCCTGTCAGGATATAAGGGGGATATTCTCCTCGTCGGCATCAACTACTCAAAGAAAAGCGGTAAATACAGCTGCAGGATTGAGAAATCGGCATTGTAAACATCCATACACTACATATTCCGTATAACCGGACTGGATACCGACGACAAGGATATGATATACTGTCCATATGTTTCAGAGGTTATATAAATTCATCAGTCTTTCCATTCTGGCAGTAGTAATGTTATCACTGTCTGTCTATGCTTCCACCGAGAAGTCCACAGCGTATTTTGTGCCGGAGTATAATGGCTTCAAGTCATATGAGAGAGGAGTTCTTGAGAACGGGCACTGTATCTTTCATAAAAATACAAGGCAGTATGAGTTGCAGAAAATGGCGAAGACCACAACGAACGGCTTCAGAAGGGTAAATAAGCGCTTCCTCGTAGCTGTGGGTACACGCTTCACGGATAAGGTGGGGCAGTATATCACCATCGTATTAAAGAACGGTACGGAGATTCCCTGTGTGGTGGGTGATATCAAGGCAGATGAGGATACCGACAAAAGCAATACCTTTTCAGAGAACGGGTGCTGCTCCGAGTTTATCGTTGATATCAGGAGATTAAACGAGAATGTCAGAGATCACGGGGATGTTTCGGACATCAGAAAGTCCTGGGATTCCCCGGTTTCCATCATCATAGTTCATGATGAGAATGTCTTTTCCTGACCGGATAATTTAGATTTTTCAGTTACGTTCTGTCAGGCTTGCGAACAGGTATCCGGCCGGGTCTTCAGGTACAAGCGCATCTGGTTTTCATTCAAAGGACATATACTCCAGAAATAAGCGGTTAAATTTTTCGTCGGACGAGAGATACAGCTCTTTACTTATTTTCCTGATCCTTTCGAAAGCCGTTCTTCCTTTTTTGGGATCCCGTAGGAAGGAAATAAGGCCGGAGAGGGAGGTATTCCCTTTAGCCTCACATTTTCCGTAAAGCTCCTCCGGGATCATACCGATTTTTGCAGCCTTTGAAATATCAAGGGTATGTCCGAAGCCCCCCGAGATATAAAGCCTGTCGATTTCATCATATCCTGCCCCGTAGCGTTCGAGCAGGATCTCCAGTCCGGCCCTGACCGCTGACTTCGCAAGCTGGACCTCCCGTATATCATCCTGTGTAAAAACAATAGTCTCGCCGGAAGCATTCTTAGACAGGGGATAGCCTGAATCAAAGAATAGATCGGAAAGGAGTCCGGTTTCATCTATTATTTTATTTCCAAGGAGTTCCGCAGTGGTCTCGATAACCCCGGTACCACAGATGCCTTTTGGAGGGAGAAGACCTCCTACAGTCTTAATCCCCGGCTTTCCGTCTCTTATCGACACCTTTGAAATCGCACCTTTAATACTTCCTGTTCCCCACTTGATATTGCCGCCCTCAAAGGCCGGACCTGCCGCAACGGAGGTCACAAGAAGCCTATCCCTTGTTCCGACAGCCATTTCCCCGTTGGTGCCGAGATCTAGAAATAAGCAGGGCTTTTCTCTTTTCTGAAATCCCAGGGAAAAAAGTCCCGAAACAATATCCGCTCCCACAAAGGCTGAGATCCCGGGAAGGATGGTAACCGGGACACACTTTAGATCATCAGGGAGCTTCTCCTCAGACAGAAGAGCAGCAAGCTGCAGCTCTTCAAAATTTATGTTAACCGGAGTGAAGGGGTGGCTGCCGAGACCGGAGGTATCATACCCGCGGAGGATATGAAGCATCGCAGTATTTCCTGCTATTGCGATCCTCTTTATTTCGCCGTATTCAGGCTTATTATCATTGATAAGGGCAGCTATTTCCGTAGAGAGCTTTGAAGAGATAAGCTTCTTCAGTTCACTGCCGGAACCCTTTGCCGCTCGATCGATCCTTGATATCACATCTGTTCCGTATACTCTTTGGGGATTTTCGGATGTGCGGCAGCAAAGCACTCTTCCTTGATTTATGTCAACCAAAGCAAGAGCCAGAGTGGTTGTTCCTATATCGATGGCAATGCCGTATTCCGCCTTGCCGAAAACGGTTTCCGGGACTGCTGTTTTTTCATTGTCCTCAGGCATACCGTCAGAGTCTGCGTATATTCCATTATTTACAGGCATACCATCAGGATCTGCAAGGATCTCTTCTCCGCTGTTAATAAGCTCAATAGTGATGTCATCATAGAGAGCGGCGCGGCAGGCGAGACGGCAGCCATTTTCAAGCTCTGCCTCCGAAAAAACGGCTCTGTCAGCAGTTGTGATATCAAGCCTTCCGGATAAGAGCCGTATAGCGCATTTTCCGCAGCGGCCCTTTCCTCCGCAGACCGAGTTTACTTTTATACCGTTACTTCTGAGAAGATCTAGAAGGGAGGCACCTTTTTCCGCGGAGAGGGAATATTCTTTTTTTGATGTTACTATCGTAATATGCATGTTTTTAAGATCCTTCGTCGCTATCGCTCCTCAGGATGACATTGCGGCAGTGCCCCACACTGTGGGGCTTGGGGCTTCGTCTGGATGACTATACGTTTCCTTCTGTCAGGAGCTGTTATCCGTGTCCCGGACGGATAACTGTTTTTTGAGCAATCAGCACGTCTCGCTTAGCAAATCCGAGGCTTATAAATTTTGCGAGTGCGAAGGCCGCTCTTGCGATGAATAAAAAGGCAATTCAAAAAACAAAATACGCAAGAGCGGAACAGCGCCGAGCAAAATTTCGTCATAAGACGAAGGATGAGCTTAGCGAGATCGTAGCGCGAAAAAACAGTTGTCCGGCCGGGACTCGGATGACGAGGCCGGTGGAAAGATCCTTCGTCGCTCAGGACCCGGCCTTCACTCCCCGCAGATCCTGTTTACGTGCTCCATAACGTAGTCGCCTCTTCGGCGGTAAAACTCCTTAAGTCCCTCTGCTTCCGAGAGAAAGTGATCAAGGTCCATCCTGTCGCCGTAATAGCGCCTGTAGAAGCCCTCCATTCCGGGAGACAGGGCAGAAACAAGCCTGTCTATTTCTGCATCGGTCCTCGCTGTATCAAATACCGTGTTCCGCAGCTCCTCCATACGCTTAGCAAATCGCTCCCTGAAAATGGGACTTTTGATAAGAGCCTTCATAATGTAATTTTTATCAAGAACCTCAGACAGGGTGTCCGCGTCATACTTATCCTTTTCCATGGAAACGGAGTTTACGTCAAAGAGCATCCATCTCCAGCGGCAGTCCCCGTAGGCGCTGCCCTCCTTTTCCTTTGTCCTCCACAGGGCAAAGTTACTACCCGGCCAGTCATTTGTATGCTCTATATAGATATTCACCGCGAAATAGTCGATAAGGCTGTCCATATCCACCATTTCACATAAGGTTTCAAATTCCCTGTCCTTTGAAAAATCCGTATTTGTGATAAAGGAATTAAGCTTGTCGTAGAGCTCTTTATCTTCGGGGGAGCCCACCTTTACAAGATCATTTTTTATCATAAGGATATTATCCTCATTGACACCGTAGTGCTTCGCGATGTAGTCCCGTCCGAATTCCTCCGAGAGCTGGTAAATGCCGAAGTATTCGCCGTTTAAGAATACGAAGCAGGGCCTGCTTGCAAGAGTTGCGATATTCGTATTCGCAGCCAGAACAGCAATGAGAGAGTCCTTAAGCTTTGTATTGATGTCATCTCCACCGCTGGAAAGAGCAAGCTTTTTCTGCTTCCTGACATTTCCGGGGACTATGCTCCCGAAATTATCCCTGCCGTAGGAAGAACGGGCAGTAAGCTTAAGGCTTTTCTGTGCAAAGCCCCGGGATCCGCCGCCCTTTATCCGGGCACCTGTATCCGAGTCATATATAAGATCCCTGTCCTCATCAAAGAAGGAGAGGTGAGCCCTTCTTTCCCATTCCCTGCCACGGAGGGAGTAGTTGCCTGGAGTCCACCACCAGATACCCGCCTTGTCGTAGCTATCCTCCTCATTATTGTCGATATATGCCTTATATCTGTCTCCAAGGACATAAATACCTCTTTCATCAGAGAAGAGATCAGCAGGGTCAAAGATCAGGGATACGATGGGGGTGTCATTATATTCAGGGCGGTTCTTAAATCCCACGAAAAAGCTTCTGTCCACGGACCGGCTGTATCTGCCCTTATCATCGAAGACCCGGGCTCTTATGACGGTAGCCTTGTCCACCTTGTAGTGAGGGAGGACATATCGTAAGGGTGCGGTATATGCGACGGAGATATCCGTTATGGCGGAAAACTTATTATCCCGGGTGCTGCTGTCATTGATAAGGATTGGTTCCGTATAGAGCAGCGATCCCTCATCCGGCTCACTGCCATCTAAGGTATAGTATATTTTTTCACCTTTTTTGCAGCTCAAGGAAAGGTAAAAGGGCTCGTCAAAAAAACCGCTTTCTTCAGAAAAACGGGGTTCATCGAGCTCCGGGAAGCCCAGCGCTTCTTTAGAATTTGCCTTATTCGGAGTGGGGAGAGTCCTGTCCCATTTGTTTCCCTTCCCTTTAGAAAAGGAGGTATCGTAATCCAGAGACGGAAGATTCACGCTGTCCAGTATGCTACCGCTCCTGTCAGAAAGGACTATCGTGTCTCCGGCATCCAGATTGAAGGGGAGGGTGATCGTAAGAAAACCTCCGGCAGGTATAGTCAGAGCCGGAAGGGAGAATTCCTTTTCAAAGGAATCCCTGGAAATATAAAAGCCTGTGATATCCACATCCATGTCGGAGGAATTATTTAATTCAACCCAGTCGGGAGTTCTTCCGTCATCATCATAGAGACAGCTTAAATTCGAGGTGCAGACCTCACTGAGGGAGATGGAGGAAGAAAGCCTGTAGGACTGCGTACCGGAAAGCGCCAGAAAGATAATGACCGCGCCGAATGCCGCGGTCAAAAATAAGATATATTTCCTTCTGTCACGAAACAGACTCATATCAGAGCGAAACTACCTCTCTTCCCTGAAATAATTGGTCCCCAGACTCTGAGGAGGCTGATCCTCACGCTTATTTCTCATGCTCGTTATGATCAGTACTATCAGAGTAACGATATAAGGAAGCATTTTGTAGAGCTCCTTTAACTCCATATGATCCATACCTGTGGGAAGGTAGAGATAGAGGATATAGAGTCCGCCGAAGAGAACGGAGGATAAGATACCTATGTCGGGCTTCCAGATAGTAAATATAACGAGTGCTATCGCAAGCCATCCACGGTCTCCGAAGGCATCATTTGACCAGACGCCGCAGGCATAATCCATTACATAGTACAGTCCGCCGAGACCTGCTATCATACAGCCAATGCAGGTGGCAACATATTTGTACTTCGTCACGTCTATTCCGGCAGCATCGGCTGTAGCGGGGCTTTCTCCGACAGAGCGGAGATGGAGACCCGTTCTGGTGTGCTTAAACACGTATGCTGTTAAAAGTGAGATTATAACGGCTGCATATGCAAGGAAACCGTAGGACAGGAAGATCTTTCCAAACCATCCAAGGGATCCTGCAAAGGGGAGTGATTTACTGAAATAGCCGGACGTTTCGGACAAGGCTATGGAGGGAACATCCGCTCCCGATATCTTTATTAGGGAACCTCCGAAAAAGTTTCCGAAGCCTATGCCGAAGGTTGTCATGGCAAGACCCGTTACATTCTGATTCGCTCTCAGGCTTACCGTTAAGAAGCTGTAAAGGAGCCCCATGAGAAGGGACCCAAGAAGAGAGCAGATTAAGGGTATCATGATGGCAAGAACACCGTTCATTCCCTTTCCGGCGCAGCTCTGCTCATAGAAAAAGGAACCGATGACGCCGCTGATGCCGCCTACATACATTACACCCGGGATCCCCAGATTCAGATTTCCGGATTTTTCTGTTATGGTTTCACCGCAGCTTCCGTACATAAGGGGTATTCCCTGCTGTATGGCCCTGGGGATAAAAGCAACTAGATCTATCATTTAATGTCTCTCCTTTCCGGTTCTGAATGAGACCTTGTATCTGATAAAGAATTCGCATCCGATTATAAAGAACAGCAGTATACCGGTCAGGATATCCGCAAAGGACTGATTAAGCCCGAAGGCTGTGGAGATCTCGCTGGCGCCTCTGTCCATAAAGACGATTAAGAAGCTTGTGGCTATCATAGCTATGGGGTTGAATTTGGCAAGCCATGAAACCATAACTCCGGTAAAGCCCTGACTGTCGACGATGGTAGTTGTAATGGTGTGATTGATACCACCCACGAGGATCAGCCCCGCAAGGCCGCATATGGCTCCGGATAAAAGCATGGTCCTGACTATGACCTGTTCCACCTTTATCCCGGCGTAAAGAGCGGTATTTCTGCTTTCACCAACTACTGCGATCTCAAAGCCATGCTTGGTATATTTCTGGTAAATATAAATGAAGGCTGTGACCACCGCAGCGACGATTATGGGAAGCAGGTACTTATTACCGACATTCGGAAGCCAGCCGATTGCAGTATTCTGGTTAATGATACCTATTTTTCCGGACCCCTTGGGAACCTCCCATACGATGATATAATATGCCACAAGCTGCATAGCGATATAGTTCATCATCAGTGTGGAAAGTGTCTCATTTGTATTCCATCTGGCCTTAAGTACCGCCGGTATCAGAGCCCACACGGCACCTGCGGCAACAGAGGTTATGATCATAAATAAGATGACCATTCCGTTCGGAAGCTTTTCTCCTAAGCAGATCATACAGGCTGCGGATGCAAGGCCGCCTATCAAAACCTGTCCCTCTCCGCCGATATTCCAGAACTGCATCTTGAAAGCCGGTGTAAGAGCAAGGGATATGATAAGGAGTACGGATATATTCTGCAGGGTTATCCAGGTCTTTCTTTCGGAGCCGAAAGCACCGAGGAAAATGGAACGGTATATTTCCACAGGATTATCCCCGGTAAACATTGCTATGATAACCGAGCAGAGGATAAGGGCGGAGATAATTGCAACGGCTCTTATTGCCCATTCCATTTTTCGTGAGACTGCGTCTCTTTTGACCACATGGAACAGCGGTTCCTTCTGCGTCCTTTCATTCATTACGCTGCACCACCTTTCTTTGTCATAAGGAGACCCAGGGTATTCTTGTCTGTTGTCTCTGCATCAACTATTCCCGATACCTCACCGTCACAAAGTACAAGTATCCGGTCCGCGAGCTCCAGAAGCACGTCCAGATCCTCTCCCACGTAGATAACCGCGGTTCCGGCCTCCTTCTGCTTATTGATGAGATCATAGATGGTATAGGAGGAATTGATATCCAGCCCTCTTACGGCATACGCCGTCATCAGAACCTTGGGCTGGAATGAGATCTCACGGCCAAGAAGCACCTTCTGGACATTTCCGCCGCTAAGCCTCCGGACGGGTGTATCTATGCTGGGAGTGATAACCTCGAGATCTTTGACAACCTTTATGGCAAGCTCTCTCGGTGTCTTCCTGTCGGTGAAAAGCCTTGACTTTCCGGATCTGAAGCTGCGAAGCATCATATTGTCCGCAAGGTTCATATTGCCGACCAGTCCCATGCCAAGCCTGTCCTCAGGGACAAAGGACAGGGATACTCCCATTGAATGTATCTGTCTGGGATCCCTGCCGATAAGATCCACGCTTTCTTTATCATCGGGCTTATATAATACGCTGCCGGATTCAACTTTCTGGAGTCCTGCAATGGATTCCAGAAGCTCCTTCTGACCGCAGCCGGAAATGCCGGCGATCCCAAGCACCTCTCCGGAATTTGCGGTAAAGGAAACATCCTTAAGCTTGTAGATCCCTGCTGGATCCTTTACAGTGAGACCTTTGACCTCGATCCGGGGCTTTACGTTTACCGGCTTTTTCCTGTCAATATTCAGGAAGAGATGACGGGCTACCATCATCTCGGTCATCTGCTGTTCATTCGACTCAGCTGTGACAAGATCTCCGATAAATTCACCCTTTCTTAAGATCGCTACTCTGTCGGAAATTGCTTTAACTTCATGAAGCTTGTGGGTAATGATTATAATGGATTTGCCATCGGCCTTCATGTTCCGCATTACCGTAAAAAGCTTTTCCGTTTCCTGGGGAGTAAGGACTGCCGTAGGTTCATCCAGAATGAGGATCTCCGCACCCCTGAACAGAACCTTCACTATTTCGACAGTCTGTTTTTCCGAAACGGAGAGATCATATATCTTTCTGCCGGGATCCACTTCAAAGCCGTATTTGTCGCAGATCTCCTTTATCTTTTTCTCTGCATCCTTAAGATTGAGCCTGCCCTCAAGACCCAGTACTATATTTTCCGCCGTAGTAAGAACATCGATAAGCTTGAAATGCTGATGAACCATGCCGATCCCAAGATCGAATGCATCCTTAGGTGACTTTATGATAACAGGTTCATCATTTATATAGATCTGACCGGAATCCGGATAATATATACCTGCCAGCATATTCATAAGGGTCGTCTTTCCGCTTCCGTTTTCCCCGAGAAGTGACAGTATCTCACCCTTTTTAATATCCAGATTAATATTTGAATTTGCAATGACCGAACCGAAGGTTTTAGTAACTCCCCTGAATGAAACCGCTGCCTCGCTCATCTCCCTTTGATACCTCTCCTTTCAAAATAAGGGGCGGCAGAAAGCCGCCCCATTAACCAAAGCGTTAATATGCCGTGTCAAGAAGTGTGATACCGTCAACCTGAACATTGAAGAACGGAGCTGATCTGAAGTCAGCGCCGGACTCGTCAAAGTATCCGTTAACTATAACTTCATGATCAGGAGTATAGTCGGCATCCGTATCCACGTCAGCCTCATAGCTTGTAAGTTCCTTGCCTTCCACTGTAAAGGTCTTTGTATCAAATACATGGATGGTGCCTGCTTCCAGATCAGCCTTTGCCTTTTCGATGGCTTCATCTGTTCCTTCTGCTGCGGCCGAGCCAAGGCTTGTGAGTTCAACAGAGCCTGTTGAAAGGTCGCCGGTCCAGTCTGCGGGAATTGTCTCACCCTTTTCAACTGCATCTATGATGTACTTGAAATAAGGAACCCAGTTGATCCTTGAGGAAACGATAAAGGTGTTCGGGCAGGCACTTTCCGTTGAACCGTTATAGGAAATATCCGGAACACCGGCTGTTTCACAGGCTGTGGGAGCACCCATAGAGTCTGCGTGCTGTGAAATGAGGACACAGCCGTCCTGGATAAGGGTATTTGCGCCTTCCTTTTCTGCTGTCTCGTCATACCATGATCCGGTAAAGGTTACTTCCATGGTGACTGAAGGACATACGGACTTTGCACCGAGATAGAATGAAGAATATCCGGAGATAACCTCAGCGTAGGTATAAGCACCTACATAACCCATCTTTGCCTGATCAGCGGTGATCTTTCCTGAATCGATCATTTCATTAAGCTTCATTCCTGCCGCAACTCCTGCAAGGTAACGACCCTGGAAGATGGTTGCGAAGGCATTGTGGTAATTGCTGAGACCCTCAGTATGTGCCTTTGTACCTGTTGCGTGGCAGAACTGGATATTGGGATATTCCTTTGCAGCCTCTATCATGTAATCCTCATGTCCGAAGGAATCCGCAAAAACGATGCCGCATCCGGCGTCTGCAAGCTCGCAGGCCGCATCATAACATTCCTGTCCCTCAGGAATACCGGTCTTCAATACATACTCGACTCCCGCTGCTTCACAGGCTTCCTTTGCAGCGTTGATGAAGTTGAGGTCATAGGTTGAGTTTTCATCATGCAGGAAAATAAAGCCTACCTTCAGGTCTGATGACGCGGCTTTTCCGGCATCTGCACTGTCTCCTCCGCCATTATCCGCAGCTGGTGCTTCTGCTGCAGTGTCTCCGGCTGCACCAGCACTGCCGCCTTCGGCACCTTTTCCTCCCGCTGCACAGGCGGTCATCGAGACAACCATTGCTGCAGCCATTGCAAGCGCCAATAACTTCTTTAGATTTTTCATGACATATCCTCCCTGAAAAAATATTATGGATGAACCATTTCACCCATACTTATATCTCAATGGATCGGCATACTCTCTTGAAGACGGGCTGCCTACCAGAGATACACAAAAAAATGGGTGCAGAATCAAAACCTATCGGATTCTCCACCACCTTGCAGAAAAAAACTTCTTCCAACATGACGCAGCGACAATCCACACACGTCATTTATAAATTATGATGAAAAAATTTTATCATGCTATTTTTTTATTTGCAACTCAAATTACGTTCCCCGCGTTTGCCTTTTAAGGGGATCACGGGCGGGGGAGCAGGACTAAATGGGTGCTTGTGCAATATAACGAAAGACATTATAATGAAACAGGCTTTTTTATTAAAAATCACCCCGCTGATCTGCGGGAACACTTGAACAGGGAAAAGAGAGGTTTCTACAGTCTATGACAGAAAAACAGTTTGCGAAAAATGAGGTAATATTCAGGGAGGGAGAAAGGGGAGACAGCTTTTTCCTTATTTTGGAGGGAACGGTCGGGATCTATGTGAATTACGGTTCCGCCGACCAGCAGAAGCTTACAGAGCTTAAGAAGGATAAGTATTTCGGTGAAATGGCTGTGATCGAGGCATATCCGAGAAGTGCTACAGCTGTCGCAGAGGATGAGGTAAAGGCTGAAGAGATCTCCTCCGGGGAGATACTTAAGTTCTTTGTGAACGATCCGGACAGAGTCATTGATATGATGAAGCATTTGAGCAGGAGGATCCGGGAGCTTACCGCGGATTACATCGAGGTATGCGATACCATTGAGGAGCTTCATATCGGAGAAGACCCGGCAAAGCGTGATCAGGGTTTCATCAGTAAGATAAAGAAGTTTGCGGATTTTTACAAGCTGAATAAAAGGCAGGTAAATGAGGAAAGTGTGGAATCTCTCCGGAAAATGGAAGGCACCTCGCATTCCGAAGGATATATAAAGAACGTGGAGAGCTTTAAGAAAGGAACCGTTATCTTTAAGGAGGGAGAGACCGGAAACTGCATGTATGACATTCACTACGGTGAGGTGGGGATCTACAAGAATTACGGCACTCCTAAGGAGAAGCTTTTATCAAAGCTCCTGATGAACAGGTTTTTCGGGGAAATGGCACTTCTCGAGGACTGTCCCCGCAGTGCCACAGCGGTGGTAATGCAGGATGAGACCACACTTGAGGTGATCAATGCGGAGTATATGCGTGAATTGTTTTCAAAGAATCCTCCGAAGATCGAGATGATCCTTTCCTATCTCTCATACAGACTGAGGAGGCTTACAGGTGATTATCTGGATGCCTGCAAACTGATATCCGAAATATCGGATGCGGAGAATTCCGGAAATATCAGTGATGAGCTGAAGAAGAAAGCAGAGGAATTTGAGATAAAGATCTACGGATGATGCCGATTACGGAGTGATCATCCTACAGTTTAAGGACATTTTTTCCGGGAAGCGGAGTATAGGAGCATAAATGCATACTATCCTTATTGTCAGTGACAAGGCTGATGAAGTGGAAGCTCTGAAAAGTGAGCTTGTAAACAAGCATTCCATCGTTGTGAAGGACAGGGGACAGACTGCCCTTGACTATCTGAAAAGAGTCGAGAAGCTGCCCTCTATTATGATCCTGGATCTGGATCTCACCTCCATGAAAGGGATAGAGCTTCTCGGCTGGATAAAGGACTTCGGGAAGACAAAGGAGCTTCCGGTAATGGTCATCTCCGAAAAGAACAACCCTTCCTTTGAGCTCCAGGCTTATGTGCTCGGAGCCGTTGATTTCCAGACAAGACCCTTTGTCACTGCGACGCTGATAAGAAAAATAGAGATCCATCTGAAGATGATAGAGAAGAACGATTCTCTTATCCAGGCAAACACCATGCTGGCGGGAAACAGCTCCTATCTCCAGAACGCCGTTACCATGTCAATGCAGAACGTAATGAACATGCAGCAGTTCATTGTCGGGATAATGACCAGCCTGATAACCAGGAAGGACGGTTTCACGGGGATCCATTCCATGAAGGTCGGACGTCTTATGCAGATACTGATGCAGGAAATGCTGAATCAGAAGATCCTGTATCTCGAGCCCGAAGACCAGAATATCATAATCCTCGGATCACAGCTCTTCGATATGGGAAAGATCGGTGTACCGGATGAGGTTCTTTCGAAGGTCGGGAAATACAGTAATGAAGAATTTACGATAATGAAAAACCATACGCTGTATGCAGCGGAAGCTATCCAGAATTTCTCCTATCTTCTTCCGAACAATAATTTTGTTATGTACACATACCATATGTGCAGAAGCCATCATGAACGCTGGGACGGAAAGGGCTATCCCGATCAGCTTTCAGGTGAAAATATTCCCATTCTTGCCCGTATGGTAGGTCTCTGTGATGTATATGACGCGCTGGTTTCCGAGCGTCCATACAAAAAGCCCTTAAGCCACGGCCATGCCTGTGACATCATACAGGAGGGAAGAGGTACACAGTTCGATCCCACCTTAGTGGATGTTTTTATGCGTGTCCACACCAGCTTCCAGTCGGCATTTTCAAATTAAAGGATCTCAATGATCTTTAAGATCTTTTTCTTATTTTCCCGGCTCATATATCTTAGGACCGCGAGAAGTCTTTCATCGAGATCATCGGACGTTTCCGGCGTGAAGGAATATTCCTCATTTATAAAATAGTCCACGCTGCATTTCAGGATATCGGCAATCTTTATTAGAAGTGTGAGTGATGGATTGGCTCTGCCGCACTCTATATTTGAAATATGGCTGGGATTTACATTGAGTATTTCAGCTACATATTCCTGCTTATAACCCAGTGACATCCGTTTTTCCTTTATCTTTTTTCCTATACGGCAAAAATCCGGTTCCGACATTTCACAACCCCTCTCCCTCATTCTATAATTATAACTGCTTTCTTATGCAGGCTGTGCTATAGGAAATCGTACTTATGAATCGGATTTTATATAATGATCCAACAGAAAAGATATTTAGCTATTGCTAACTATTCTCCCAAAAAGATCCTTCGTCGCTATCGCTCCTCAGGATGACAGGAGTGGGACGCTCAGGATGACAGGAGTGGGACGCTCAGGATGACACTTACCGTAAGGCATTGGAATTACAGAATGACCATCAATAAAATAGGATTGAAAGAAAGAGGCAAAATGGGCTACAATAACAGAGAATTGAATGAGGGGGACTATTCAGCCGTGGCAGGAGATCACGGGATCAGGAGGATTCATGGAGCTGCAGGAATTACGTGAAAAAATAGACAGCATAGACGAAAGGATAGTGTCGCTGTATGAGGAGAGAATGGCTGTCAGCGAGAGTATCGCTGGATATAAGATCGAAAAGGGGCTGAAGGTCCTTGACAAAGAAAGAGAACAGTTGAAGATTGAAAGACTGAAGACGCTTACCCACAATGAATTCAATGCCGGAGGAGTGACGAGGGTTTTTGAGGATATTATGTCCGAGAGCCGGAAGAAGCAGTATGAGCTTATGAAAGAAAAGGGAATAGAGGACAGGTCTTCTCTTAAGCCCCGGACAGATGAGCTTATACTGTATAAGGGCTTAAAGCATGAGGACATACTAAAAAATGCGGAAAAGCTTGATATTTGCGGAGCCGCTAAGGATGAGGCGCTTTCATTTTCCGTACTGTCAGAGCTTATCGCACTGTCGGAGCGCTACGGCTTTTACGGAAATCTCTGGCACTGCTTTCTTGCCTATACTCTTATTAATAACGAAAATCCCTACACGCTTGCAGCAGAGAGACGGGGAGAGATAGGCGGGAGCCTGAAAAAAGCGGCATTGCATGATGTAAGCATATTCAGATCCCTGTTTAAGCTTGATATGTGCAGGATCTTCAACCTGGAAGAAGACGTGGTTAAAGGGATGGTCTCTTCCTATGAGGCGGATCACCTTAGAGAGGGAGAAACCTTCAATAAGAGGATAAGGGACAGGATAGTAGCGCTTTCTGAAAAGCTTGAGAGCTCTTCCGATGATGAGGACTTTCTTCGAAGCCTGAATGAGTATTACCGGGACTTCGGAGTCGGAAAGTACGGGCAGCATAAGGCCTTCAGGCTAAGTCATGACGAAAAGGAAAAGCTTGTGATCGAGCCTATAACAAGGGTAAAGCATGTCATGCTGGAAGACATAGTGGGCATGGAAGCGCAGAAAAAGAGGCTTGTTGACAATACCGAGGCCTTCCTGAAAGGGCGGAGCGCAAACAATGTACTGCTCTTCGGGGACGCGGGTACCGGCAAATCAAGCTGCATAAAGGGTATACTTAACCGTTACTTTGATGAGGGCTTACGGATAATAGAGGTATTTAAGCATCAGGCTCAGGACTTAAATGATGTGGTAAAGGAGATAAAAAACAGGAATTACCGCTTTATCATATATATGGATGACCTGTCCTTTGAAGACTCGGAGGTGGAGTACAAATACCTGAAAGCACTTATCGAGGGAGGTCTTGAAAAGAAGCCGGACAATATCCTGATCTACGCAACGAGTAACAGAAGGCATTTGATCCACGAGGGCTTTTCCGACAAGCTGGACCGGGGAAAGAATGATGATATCCATGAGAGCGATACGGTGCAGGAAAAGCTGTCCTTATCCGCAAGATTCGGGGAAAAGATCTATTTCGGACGTCCGGGGAAAAAGGAATTTGACAATATCGTACTGACCCTGGCAAAGAGAAGGGGACTTGAAATAAGCGATGAAGAGCTTCTGTACGAAGCGAACAAGTGGGAATTGTCCCACGGAGGGATGAGCGGCAGGACAGCTGAGCAGTTTATCCTTTATCTGGAGGGGGTAAAGTTTGAAAGCTAAGACGGAAAGGAGCGGCATAGACATAATATGAAGCTATTCGCAGCGATAGATGTGGGTTCCTATGAGATCGGAATGAAGATATTCGAGCTTAGCCGGAAAAACGGGGTTAAGGAGCTTGATTATATAAGGCACAGGATAGAGCTTGGCACGGACAGCTACAATACCGGGAAAATAAGCTATGAACGGATGGATGAGCTCTGTAACGTGCTTAAGGGCTTTAAGGAGATAATGAATTCCTACCACGTGGATTCCTTCCGCGCTTTCGGAACCTCCGCTATCAGGGAGACAGACAATACAAAGGTGATCCTTGACCAGATAAAGCTTAGGACCGGGATCACGGTGCTGCCCCTTAGCAATTCGGAGCAGCGCTTCCTTGATATTAAGTCCGTGGCATTAAAGAGCAGGAATTTCCACAGCATTATCGAGAGCGGTACAGCCCTTATCGATATAGGCGGGGGCAGCACCCAGGTTTCGATCTTTGATTCATCAAAGCTTATAACCACGGTAAACCTGATGCTCGGGAAATTAAGGCTAAGGCGCTCCTTAAGCGAGCTGGAGCCCGCAAGCTACAGCTATGAGGAGCTTTTAAGCGAGCTTATCGATAATGAGATACACGGCTTTAAGAAGATGTACCTAAAGAAGCTCAGCATTAAGAACATCATAGTGGTGGACGACCATCTGCCCTATATCCTCCATAAGCTATCCGGAGACGGGATGTATGATGCGGCGGTCCAGGGGGACAGCGATGAGCGCTCCGTTACGGCGGAACAGTTCGTGAAGTTCATCGACAGGCTGAGGCAGATGTCCGGGGAGCAGATATCACGGGAGATCGGGATCCCCATGGAGAGCGCTTCCCTCCTTATCCCTTCCGCATATATAGTAAAACACCTGATAAAGGCTGTGGAGGCTGAAAAGATCTTTGTCCCCGGAGTAGCCCTGTCCGATGGTATCGCCTATGACTACGCCGAAAAGAACAAGATAATAAGATCGGATCATGACTTCAGCCGGGACATCATTTCCAGTGTAGAGAATATCTCGACCAGATACCGGGGAGGGCAGAATATGGCTGACATTCTTTCAAAGAGCGCCCTTGCCGTATTTGACGGAATGAAAAAGTATCACGGTCTGGATGCCAGAGGCAGGCTGATGCTGGAGATCGTATCGAGGCTTCGTGATGTGGGAAGATTTGTATCCCTGTCATCACCGGGACCCAGCGCCTATTCCATAATAATGGGCACGGAGATAATAGGCCTCTCCCATGTGGAAAGGGAGATGGTGGCAGTGATCGTTTCTTCTTCATATCCGAAGGATATCTCCTATGAGGACGTTATGGAAAGCGGATTTGACGAGAAGAATTATCTTACTGTAGTGAAGCTTACCGCCATATTACGGCTGGCATCGGGGATGGTCAGGAGCTATAAGAGGAGATTTAACGGTGTAAAGGCCGTTGTAAAGGATAAGGAGCTTATAATAACAGTTGATACTGATAATAACATAGCCCTGGAAAAAGGGCTCTTCTTTGAAAAGACGGGTCTTTTCGAGGAGGTTTTCGGACTTAAACCGGTACTGAGGAAAAAGGCATAAAGGAACAGGACTTATGAAAACATCGGAAAAAAAGAAAACAGGTGGTATCGATTACAGATCTCCGGAATATTACATTAACCGGGAGCTTTCCTGGATGAAGTTTGACGAGAGGGTGCTGGAGGAGGCGAGGGATAAGAGCCTTCCCCTGCTGGAGCGTGTAAAAATGCTTGGGATCACGGCATCCAATCTGGATGAGTTCTTTATGGTGCGGGTGGCATCCTTAAAGGATATGGTACACGCAGGCTATAATAAAAGGGATATTGCAGGAATGACACCGAAGGAGCAGCTGTCGGAGCTTTCGACGGTAACACATGAGTTCACGGACCTTCAGTATGTTACATGGAGACGCTCGCTTCTGCCTCTCTTAAAGGAAAACGGCATAAGGATAATATCCCGGCATGAGGAATTGTCTGCGAAAGAGGGAGCCTATCTCGACAAATACTTTGAGGAGGAGATATTCCCGGTACTTACCCCCATGGCAGTAGATTCATCAAGGCCCTTTCCGCTTGTAAGGAATAAGACCCTGAATATCGGGGCCATTATGACGCCCCTTGACAGTGTAAACCTTTTAAGCCGGGAGCGTGAAAAGGACACGGACGAAAAGGGGAACGAAACGGACTTTGCTCTGGTGCAGGTGCCGGATGTGCTGCCAAGGCTGATACCCCTTCCGTCGGATCTCGGATCGGATGATAAAAGTGAAAGGACCTTCATTCTGCTGGAGGAGGTCATAGAGCGGAACCTTAGCCGCTTATTCCTGAATTACCGGATAGAATGTGCCTACCCCTTCAGGATAATGAGAAACGCGGATCTTGCCATAGATGAGGATGAGGCAGAGGATCTCTTAAAAGAGATAGAAAAGCAGGTAAAACGCCGCCAGTGGGGTGAGGTCATAAGGCTGGAGGTGGAAGAGGGCATTGCACCCGCACTTCTCCATATCCTTATCGAGGAATTGAACGTGGGGGAACAGGATATCTACAGGATAAACGGTCCCCTGGATCTTGCCTTCCTGTCAAAGATCGCTTCCCTTCCGGGCTATGATGACTTAAAGATCCCGGGCTGGACTCCCAGGCAGCCGAAGTACATGGTAAAGGACGAGGATATCTTCACCCAGATAAGGAAGGGGGACATACTTTTGCAGCATCCCTACGAGTCCTTTGAACCTGTGGTGGATTTCATAAGGACCGCCGCCGATGATAAGGATACCCTTGCCATCAAGATGACTCTGTACAGGGTGAGCGGGAACTCTCCCATAATCGCGGCACTTGCCAGGGCTGCCGAGAACGGAAAACAGGTCATGGTACTGGTGGAATTAAAGGCGAGATTTGATGAAGAGCATAATATCAACTGGGCGAGGACCCTTGAAAAAGCGGGATGCCACGTGATCTACGGACTTGTCGGCTTAAAGACCCATTCAAAGATAGCCCTTGTGGTACGCCGGGAGGAGGAAGGCATCAGGCGGTATGTGCACCTTGGAACCGGAAATTACAACGATACCACGGCAAGATTTTATACTGATATGGGGCTTTTAACCTGCTCGGAGGCTATAGGCGAGGACGCTACGGCAGTCTTTAATATGCTTTCCGGTTATTCGGAGCCCGTTGCCTGGAATAAGCTTTCCGTAGCACCGCTCTGGCTAAAGGACAGGTTTATCTATCTTATAGGCCGGGAGGAAATGCATGCAAAGGCAGGAAGGGAAGCAAGGATCACCGCAAAGATGAATTCCCTCTGTGATCCGGACATTATAGAGGCTCTCTACAGGGCTTCTGCCGCCGGAGTAAAGATAGATCTTATCATAAGGGGTATCTGCAGTCTGAAAACAGGGATCCCCGGTATCTCAGAGAACATAACGGTGCGCTCTATAGTGGGCTTTTTCCTGGAGCACAGCAGGATATTTTATTTTCTAAACGGTGGAAACGAGGAGTTTTACCTCGGAAGCGCCGACTGGATGCCTAGAAACTTAGACAGAAGGGTGGAGATAGTATTCCCTGTGGAACGTGAGGAATTGAGGGCAGATCTAAGACACTTTCTTTCCCTTGAGCTTTCTGATACAATTAAGGCTCATGTGCTCACCCCCGAGGGTAATTACGAAAAGCCCGACAGGAGAGGGAAAAAGGCTATAAACTCCCAGAAGGAGCTCTGCAAGGAGGCACGTGAAAACGCAAGGAGAAAAGAGCAGGTCCTTACGGACAGGGTCTTCATCCCGGAGATGAGCCCTGCGGGGGAGGAGAATTAAGATCCTTCGCTTTGAATTACATAAAGAAAGGTTAGAGTTTTAATGATCCAGGCAAATAACGTTACATACAGAGTAGGTAAAAAGGCACTTTTTGAGGATGTTAATATTAAGTTTTCGGAGGGGAACTGCTACGGGCTCATAGGGGCAAACGGAGCGGGCAAATCCACCTTCTTAAAGATACTCTCGGGGGCTCTGGAAACGACAAAAGGAGATATCTCCATTACTCCCGGACAGAGGATGTCGGTTCTCGAACAGGATCACTTCAAGTATGATGAGGAAGTGGTGCTGGATGTGGTAATTGCGGGAAACAAAAGACTTTTCGAGATAATGAAGGAAAAGGACGAGATCTACGCAAAAGAGGATTTTTCAGATGAGGACGGAGTGAAGGCCGCGGAGCTTGAAGCCGAATTTGCGGAAATGAACGGCTGGGAGGCGGAGGCTGATGCCGAGACCCTCCTTAACGGACTCGGAATAGAAACGGAGCTTCACAGGGAGGTAATGAAAAACCTGAAGGGCTCCGAAAAGGTAAAGGTCCTTCTTGCCCGGGCGCTTTTCGGTTCACCGGACATCCTTCTTCTGGACGAGCCTACAAACCACCTGGATCTGGATGCGATTGACTGGCTGGAGGAATTCCTCATAAACTTTGACAATACCGTCATAGTGGTAAGCCACGACAGATATTTCCTAAATAAGGTTTGCACCTGTACCGCAGACATCGATTACGGAAAGATCACGCTCTACGCCGGAAACTATGACTTCTGGTACGAGTCGAGCCAGCTTATGAAGCGGCAGCAGCAGGAAGCCAATAAAAAGAAGGAAGAGAAGATAAAGGAGCTGCAGGAATTCATATCCCGTTTCTCCGCCAATGCTTCGAAGTCAAAGCAGGCAACAAGCCGTAAAAGGGCCCTGGAAAAGATACAGCTCGACGATATCAAGCCCTCATCCAGGAAGTACCCTTACGTGGATTTCCGCCCGGACAGGGAGATAGGAAATGAGGTCCTGACGGTAGAAGGGATCTCAAAGACCATCGAAGGAAAGAAGGTACTTGATAATATAAGCTTTGTCCTGGGGCATGACGACAAGGTGGCTTTCGTCGGAGGAAATGAACAGGCGGTAACCGTGCTCTTCCAGATACTTATGGGTGAAATGGAGCCGGATTCCGGCACCTACAAGTGGGGAGTAACCACAAGCCAGGCCTATTTCCCGAAGGACTATACAAAGGAATTTGACAGCGATTATACCATTACCGAATGGCTCACGGGCTATTCGCCGGTAAAGGACGTGACCTACGTCCGCGGCTTTCTTGGACGTATGCTCTTTCACGGAGAGGATGGGGTAAAGAAGGTGAATGTGCTGTCCGGAGGAGAAAAGGTACGCTGTCTCTTATCAAAGATGATGATATCCGGGGCAAACTGCCTTATCCTGGACGAGCCCACGAACCATCTGGATATGGAGTCCATAACCGCCTTAAATAACGGACTTATCAAGTTCCCGGGTGTGGAGCTTTTCACCTGCCATGACCATCAGTTTGTGGAGACCACCGCAAACCGGATAATGGAGATAAGCCCCGAGGGGACACTTACGGATAAGATCACCACTTATGATGAATATCTGGCAGCCAACGAGTCAGCGAGAAAGTCCACGGTATACACGGCAGCAATTGAGGATGATGAAAATTGATGCTTGAGGGAAATATCCGTGACGGGGTTACGGAAAAGGACTATATTGACCTCCATGTTCATTCCGTCAAATCCGACGGTACATACACCATACCTGAGCTTGTTGCCTATGCGGCAGAGAAGCGCTTAAAAGTTATGGCACTTACGGATCACGATACCGTTCTGGGTCTTGATGAGATCCATTCAGAGGCGGAGTCGGTTCCCAATGCACCAAAGATCGTTAACGGAGTGGAGCTTTCCACCGACAGGGACGGAAAAGACATTCATATAGTCGGACTCTTTATAGACTATAAGGAGCCTTCCTTTACGGATTATCTAAAGGACTTCCGGGATTCAAGGGATGAAAGAAACCGGAAGATGTGTAAAAAGCTCCGGGATGGTCTCAATATGGATATCTCCATAGAACAGCTTAAGGAGAGATTTCCCGGCGCTGTTATCACCAGAGCCCATTACGGAAGATATATGCTTGAGAACGGGTATACCCGTTCCGTTCAGGAGGCCTTTGACCGCTGGATAGGCGATGACGGGCCTTATTTTATCCCCAGGGAGAAGGTTCCCCCGGAAAAGGGAGTGGAGCTTATTAGAAAGGCCCATGGAATACCGGTACTTGCCCATCCGCTCCTCTATAAGCTTTCGGCGGAAAGGCTGGAAAAGCTTATCGTCTCTCTTAAAGATGCGGGGCTTGCAGCAATGGAAACCAGATACACTACCCACAATTCTTCGGATGTGAGGCGTTTACAGCTCCTTACGGAAAAGTACGGTCTTCTGGAGTCGGGAGGCTCGGACTTCCACGGGAAAAACAAACCGGATGTGGATCTCGCCGTGGGGCACGGGAATTTAAATGTTCCCTATGAAATATACAAGAAGCTTAAAGAATACGGAGAACAGCTTTGAGCAGGAAATTTTTGTTTACGGATCTGGATCTTACCCTGTTAACAAAGGATAAGAGGATAAGCGATAAGGATCTTGATGCAATAGACCGTTTCCTCGGAGAGGGAAACCTCTTTGCTTTTGTGACGGGAAGACCCTTTGAGGACACTGTTCCGATAGCAGAGCGCTTCTCCCTTTTACGGAAGGGTTTTTTTATCGCAAGCTTTAACGGGGCACTTATTTCATCCTTTGACGGTTCAGGCTGGAACACAGTATTTGAAGAACCGGTTTCCATAGAGGACACCCGCTTTATCTTTGAGGAAGCGGAGAAAAAAAAGGTTTTCTGCCAGACCTATACAGAGAAAAATGTTGTTGCCCTTCATGACGATCCCTTTCTGGAAAGCTATACCAGCGGGAAGACCCTGAAGCCTCTTCTGATGGAGGATCTGGATTCTCTTTTAAGATACCTTCCCCATCCGCCGTTTAAGGTGGTGTGTGCGGCCTTAAATGACAGGCCGAAGCTTGAAGACTTCAGAAAATATATTACCCCGATGATAAGTGACCGGCTTTTCAGTCTGTTTTCCAGTGACCGACTGCTGGAATTCGGGAGCTTAAGCGCCACCAAGGCCCATGCACTTGAATTCCTCGCAGAATATACGGGGACAGCGATAGAGGACACCGTTTCCGCAGGAGACGAGGCAAACGATATCTCGATGATAGAGGCAGCGGGTACCGGCTACGCAGTGAGTAATGCCCGGGACGAGGTTAAAGCGGTGGCTGACAGGGTGACAGAAAATGACAATGACCACGGGGCAATCGCGGAGATAATCGAAAAGATCCTTCGCTACGCTCAGGATGACAAAAGGCGCTCAGGATGACAGAGGGCGCTCAGGATGACAAGTAAAGGTTTTGTCAGGAGCCAATAACTGTGTCCCGGCCGGATAACTGTTTTTGAGCAATCAGCACGACTCGCTTAGCGAATCCGAGGCTTATAAATTTTGCGAGTGCGAAGGCCGGGCTTGCGATGAAAATAAAGGTAGTAAAAAAGACAAAAAAACGCAAGACCGGAACAGCGCCGAGCAAAATTTTGTCATAAGACGAAGGATGAGCATAGCGAGATCGTAGCGCGAAAAAAACAGTTGGCCAGGCGGGACACAAGAGGAGGAGTAACAGATGAGTTCAGCTGATAGGCTTTTTATCGAAAACATTAATAATATCCTGGATCACGGAGTCAGTGATAAGGGGATGGAGGTGCGTCCGGTATGGGAGGATGACGGGAGTCCCGCTCATACCATAGCGCTTTTCGGGGTCGTTGACAGATACGACCTTTCGAAGGAATTTCCCATAATGACATTGAAACGGACCTTCTGGAAGTCCGCCCTCGACGAGATATTCTGGATCTGGCAGAAAAAGTCCAATAATGTTCACGAGCTTTCATCCCATGTATGGGATGCCTGGGCCGATGAAGAGGGTTCCATAGGAAAGGCCTACGGCTACCAGATGAGCGTAAGAAGCGGCTACGCAGATATAAGGGCGGAGGGGCTCGAAAGAGCTTTTCCTGACGGTGTTTTTAAGGAAAATGATACGGCATTTATCTCCGGAAAAAGAGGGCTTATTTCAAAAAAGAATGAGAGGGGGCTTTGGACCCTGGACCAGACAGACAGGATAATATACCAGCTTGTGAATGACCCCGGGTCAAGAAGGATCATGAGTATGATGTTTATCCCTGAGGATCTGTCGGAAATGGCACTGGCGCCCTGCGCCTATTCCATGACCTTTAATGTAATGGATGGGAGATTAAACGGGATGCTCTCCCAGCGTTCCCAGGATATGGCAGTTGCAAATTCCTGGAATACAGTGCAGGCTGCACTTCTTGTGTATGCATTCGCATCGGCCTACGGCTTTGAACCGGGCGAGCTTGTGCATGTCATTGCAAACTGCCATCTTTACGACAGGCATATCGAAGCGGTGAAGGAGCTTATTAAAAATGAGCAGTATGAGGCTCCAAAGCTAAAGATCAATCCGGATATACATGATTTTTATGATTTCACAAAGGATGACTTTACACTCCCCGGATATAAATACAGTGAATTTGACCATAAATTCCCGGTTGCGGTGTAAGGGCACTTTTACGGCTTTTACGTTTACGGATAGAGATAAGGCCGGATTTCCGAATTCTCATTGTCCGGATATACATCCTTTACACTATCCAGCTTTTCCTTAAACAGAGCAAAATTATGCATGGAAAGCTCAAAATTCAATCCAAAGAGCCTGCCACACTCTATCATATCATCTGCATCGAATGAACCTTTTGCCTGGAAGGATGCGATACACATAAGCTCCAGCATCTTTACGGAGCGGAAGACCTGCATTATGGGGCCATCAAGCGAACCGTCCTCTACGGCATCTAAAAGCATCCTGTGGGCAAAATAGGCGGCCGTCCGTCTGATCCATGTTTTCGCTTCTGGAGTTTTTTCATAGAAGCTGTCCTTAAGCTCTGCGGAAAGAGGAAGTATCTTTTTTACTTCCGCAAATAGTCTGTCAGAAGGCTCGTGTCCCTCAAAGAATAAAGCTTCATCCATTATCCTTTTCAGTCCTTTAGTGTCGCACTCCTCTTCAAAGAGCACTTTGTCATAGGAACCTTTCTCTATGGAATCCACAAAGCCATCCCGGAAAGCAATCAAAAGCCTGGTCTTTTCCAAAAGTCCGGCCGGGATCTTTTCATCCGATTCCTCATATTCACGCACAAACTTTAAGGGACCGTCTGTTTCCTTGTAGAGCAGCCTTCCTACCTCGGGACAGGCAATCAGAAGCCGGTTCAGTCTGTAATTTCCCACCCGGATATCTCTTTCCCTGGGATAAATCTCACAGATATTGATCTGCGCGTGTTCTCCCATGTGGAGTCTCACATCACAGAGCTTTTCATCCGTAAGGAAAGGACAGCACCCGTCTTCCTTTGGTTTGATATACCAGACGCCGCTCTTTTTATCCTGAAAGATATTTTCTCTCAGTCTCTCGCCAAATTCCCCTTCCTCCTTCTGGTAAAGCTCAAGAGTCTCTTTATCCATTGGAAGGTCTCTGGCAAAGCAGCAGATATAGGTACAGGTGGTATTTCCGGTACACTGATAATCCTTGTAATATGAGGGTTCTTCTTTGATTATCTTCATATCCTTTTTCCCTTATCTATTATTTCTGGCTTTCTATGAATCCGGCATATTCCGCTTCCGATGCGGGAGGATCTATTTCTCCGGACTTGATCTTGTCTGCTATTATCAAAGCCATGTCATAAATTTCATCACTGAAGTTTTTATGTTCTTCCGGTATACCAACCGCTCCTTCGTTAAGCCCGAAGCTCATATTCTCTCCGCCGATATCATCTCCTGAGAGATAGCCCTCAGAAACCCTGGCAACTGCCACATTCACGAGTTTCAAGGCACTGGTCAGCACATTGTCAGGTGCCAGATAGGACTGATCCCTGTCAACACCGATCACGTACCTGTTTCTGCCTTTTGCAGAATCTATGACTCCGAGTCCTGAGGCTCCGGCCGCAGCATATATGATATCGCAGCCACTGTCATACATTTTTGAGGCAAGAGCGTAGCCTTTATCCACATCCGTAAAGCTGTCCGCATATTCCACGCTTATATCAATATGCCTGCCGTAAACTTTAGAAGCATATTCCGCTCCGGCCCGGAATCCGTATTCAAACTGGTCGATTATCTCTCCCCTGACTCCGCCCACAAATCCAAGCCTGCCGGTATTTGTACAGGCTCCGGCTATGAATCCCACTAGAAAAGAAGGCTCCTCAGCCCTGAAGACCACACCGGTAAGGTTTTCTGCCGGATCTTCAAAGGCATTGTCTATTATGGCGTAGTGAGTATCGGGATTGGCCTTTGCAGCCTTTTCTACCGCATCAGCACAGGCAAACCCGACACCCCAGCACAGGTTACAGCCCTCATCTGTCAGACTCTTGAAATTCTCCTCGAAATCCTCTTCGGATGCGGATTCCCTGTAGGTCACGCGAGCCAGACTGTTTTCGGATAATACCTGCAGCCCTTCCCAGGCACTTTGGTTAAAGGACTGGTCATTGATGCCTCCGACGTCCGTCACCATACCTACAAGCGCAACTTCAGACAGAACATCTGACTGAGCTCGGTCCTCTTCAGCCAATTGCTGCTCGTCAACGTTTTCCCAGGTTTTTACAAGCTTTACCGCTCCGGAATCGTCCGCACATCCTGACAAGAGGAACTGCAGCGATAAAGCTGTTATGCAGAATATCAGTCTCTTAATCATTACCGTAATACTTTATCCCCAGCATTGTGATATCATCAAACTGCGGTGCGTCTCCTACAAAACTGTCGATATCTTTTCTTACATCCTTAAGGATATCAACCATGCTCTCATCCTTATATTTGTTTAGGGATTCTATCATCCTGTCTTCCCCGAAAAGCTGATTATCGGCGTTTGTTGCCTCCGTGACTCCGTCCGTGTAGAGATACAGTATCTCACCCTTATTCATTATGGTTTCCTGCTCTTTGAAGTGCAGCCCCTCCATTGTGGCAACAGGAGGCCCGTGCTTATCCTTTTCAAGCGAAAATCCCCTTTCATTCCTGCATATGGCAGGGTGTTCGTGTCCGGCACTGCAGAATGAGAGATGTCCCGTGGACAGAGTAAGTATTCCAAACCATACCGTAACGAAGAGATCGGCATCATTACCTTCACAGAGCTGATCGTTTATATCTGACAGAACCTCTCCGGGACCTGAGATATTTCCGGTAAGAGCCCTGTTTTTAATAAGGGTTTTTGCTACGACCATGAAAAGAGCAGCAGGTACACCCTTTCCAGAGACATCCGCCATTACCAGACCCAGATGGTCATCATCGATCAGAAAATAGTCGTAAAAATCGCCTCCCACCTCTTTGGCGGGGTTCATGGTTGCAAAGAGCTCAAACTCCTTTCTGTCGGGGAAGGGGGGGAATATTCTGGGAAGCATATCCGCCTGTATCTTTGTGGCAAGATTCAGTTCAGCCCCTATCCTTTCCTTTTCTGCGGTCACCGCCGTCAGATCCTGAATGTATTTCTCTATTCTGATAGTCATATCCTTAAAGGACAAGGCAAGAGATCCTATTTCATCGTTATTCTTTTCAAGAACGGAAATATCCCCCATAAGCGTCCCATGCTCATAGGACTTCACCAGACCCGTGAGGGAGGTCAGAGGGATGATGACCAGCTTTCTAAGGCAGATTATCACAAGAATAAGCACAAGGATTATGCATACTGCCTGTACCAGGGCTATTTTGGAAATATGAGTGAAGATCTGCGGGTTCAGGTTTTCCAGGATATAATCCGCTTCGACCATTGCCGCAACTTCCCCGCTGGAATCAAGCACCGGTGCCCAGGCCGAAATGGTCCTTCCGTATCCGGCGTCCGGTCCCAGTATGACCTTCTCCGAAGCCTTTTTTGCCTGGACATCCGGAAGCAGGTTATTGTATTCGGAATAGGTGTATTCATAGACATCTCCCGGTTCCGCGATTATGGAGGGGTCATCATTTTCATTCTGTGCTTCGACTACATACGTAAAGCTGTCAGTTCCCGGAACAAAAACATAGAGATACTTGATCCCTCTGAAATCCGTCTTTATTTTATTCAGATTCATCTTTAATTCTTCATAGGTGCTGTCTTTGTCGTATGTCTTTGAGAACTCATTAACCCAGTCACCGTCAATATCATTGGCGATGTTTTTTACCAGATCCTGAGCCTTTTCATTATAAAGTCTGTAATAGGTATCCCGGAGGGAGGTAGCGCTTATGATCATGATTATCACCGTCATGATGATCATAAGGACTAAGAGCAGAGCGGTTATCTTCTTATTCAGCCCGACTCCTTTTGTTTTATTATTCATAGGATCTTTTACTCCTTTCATTCCTTTACATCAATCACTTGTATATAAGCACCGCAGCGGCATGTTTTTCCGCATAAGGGACAGGATATGCCGTACTTCTGCGCCTCACTGTAGAAAAGGGGGATGGTTTCAGACCATACTACCCTTCCCATCCCGTCATATACCCCTTTGGCAGGACAACGACCATCGGGATAGATCCATATCTCGGTCAGGAAAAGCTCCTGACCTCTTTTTTTCAGGATCTTTTTATTTCTGTCAGCGAGGCCTGTAGCAACACCCCTTCCCCTGAATTCAGGGATAACGAGAAGCGAATCTGCCGTATTGATGTGACGGGAACCGGCTGCATTTCTTACCTTTTCCAGCAGGACCTTATGAGGATAGGTAAAGACTATACCGTCAATAAAGGTGAAATAACCTGCAATTTTTCCGTTTTCCACGGCTATTGACCCGAAATAATCACCCTTTGCCAGGGCTTTTCTCACCTTATCCTCAGTCAATACTCCCTCATTCAGATACCTGTTGTAATCCCTGATATAACACTCTGTGTCTGCTTCTGTAAAATCCCTGTACTCCATTTACTGTGTTTCCCCTCTTTGAGGATGATACCCCTGAATAAATGCTGAAAAGATCAGTGGAAGAACTTTCTCTCCCTTCTCATAATGATAGTATAAACAACGGAAAAAACAAGCATCACTGCAGCGAATAATCCTATTCCCGTCCTGTATCCCAACATCAGGAGCGATCCGTAGATCATAGGTCCTATGGTCTGTCCCAGATTTTCAAAGACAGAATATACACCCATTGACTTTCCGTCTCCATACATCAGGCTGTCAGGGAGCTGTTCAAAATAGGTGTACTGACAGGCGTATGCAAATGATATCAGGATCGAAAGGATCACTACTCCTGCGATGACCGTCTGTATTGAGGGCATAAGAACGAACAGCATCATATTCAGGCCCATGCCTATGCTTGCGATGATCACGCTCCAGAAGGTTCCGAATCTCCTGATGATCATGTTGGAGATATAGGGACCCGCATATATTACCAGGAGTCCGCATATCAGGAATATCTGTCCTACCCTGACCTCATTGATCCCGTGATCCTGTCCGAATACGGGGAAAAAGTATTCCCTGTAGGAAACGGAGGTCATAAAGGGAACCAGTACGAAGAAGAAAAATCCCAGAACCCTGAGGTTAAAGAAGAATCTGACAAATCCGATCTTTTCCTTTTTCTCGATCTTTTCCTCCTGTTCACTCCTGCTTTCAGATTCCGGATTCAGATCAGTAGAAGAGCGTATAAGGAGAAACGTGGGGATCATAAATATAACCGCTATGGAATACACAAGAGTGCTTCCGCCGAATTCATAAGCAAGGGAGGTGATACCTGCCGCTACCGTGAGTCCCGAAAGTATCCCGGTATTAACATCAGAAAAGGCACTGGCGGTAGATTCCATCCCATCACCCATTGACGCGATCACATTGCAGTTTACATTGATGATACCCATTCCGATACCGGCAAGTATATTGCCGAAGAGGATACCGAAATAGGTTCCTGTCACCACGCATATAATGAACCCTGCGGTTTCGACGAAGAGTCCGATGTAAAAGGTCTTCTTGCTGCCGATTTTTTCACACATCCTGCCGCCTATAACCGCAAAAACAGCCATCATGAGAAGCTCGGATGACAGCGGCAGAGCTGCAGCTACGCTTTCAGGAATATTAAGTTCGCCATTATAGAGCCTTCCGGACAGCACGGTGACAAAGGAGTCCTGAAGCGCAAATGCAAGATATGAGAAAAATATGATATTCCTTAAGGGCACCAGATGGGTCCTGTCAATTTTTTCTTCCTCTTTCTCTGCCTTTTCCCTTCGCTTCCTTTCAAAGAAGCCTATCATGAACAGCGCCTCTATAATAAGCATCATCATGACTGCGGAGGAACAGAAGACATTGAGGACGATATCCCTTATTTCTTCCCTTCTTTCGGAGTTTCTGTAGCTGAGATCCGTTCCCACTTCAAGAATGGCCGATCTCTCCCCGTTTTCATTATAGACCGGTCTGAAAATATATAACCAAGACCCATCCGAATCCCGGCTTGTGAGTGCATACGCATTTCCGGTCTCCAGTACCTGTTCAAAATAGGGATTTTCCGTCCTGCCGTAGGGTTCCATACACATGACCGAATCATAATAATTCATGACATAACAGAGTCTCTCATCATCCATACGGTAAAGAACGTAATAATAATCCTTTCCCTCATTCCATGCGTTTTCTATGACAGGATCCAGATCTTCCCTTATCCTTGTGTAGGCAGATCCCATATAGTCACTTTCGGAATGGATGCTATCCAGGGCTTCGGTATCAAGGGATCTTAAGAGGAGATCACTGAAAAGCTTCATCCCGCTTATCTCTTCGTTGTTCTGCCTGTTATATTCCTGGGATAAAAGTGAGCCTGCAATGAATGAGGAGACCACCAATACGGCAAATACTACTGCCGCCATTCTGAGGGATGCCTCGTTGTACAGAAGATCCATGAGGACACCCGGGAGAAAGCGTAAGAGCCGCAAAGCCATCAAAGCTCCGGCAGCTACAAGTATCCAGAGGATCACGGTCTGATAGAATCCCTTATACGGCACATTCCCCTCGTAGGATGTATTTACCCTGCCCTCGCTGTCTAAACTTATCCTGTAAAAGCTTAAAAGATCCGCTCCCAAAACAGAGCTCCCGTCCTCGCTGGATGAAAGAAAGGGTATTTTCAGATCCGGTTCACTGTAAACATCCTGGTAAACATCCGGATCATCCTCTGAAAACCTGCATATCTTTCCTCCGTAGTGTTCAGTAAACCAGACATATCCTTTTCTGGCCACTATGCCCTGGGGCATCAGGTGTTCATCCCTGTTCTTTAAGGTGATCCAGCTGCCGGTGTCGAGGTTTAAGATACGTACCGAGCCTCTCCTTACCGAAACAGCAACCATGCCGGTATTTACATCAATGCTGGCATAATTCAGGACATCTCCAGTGTATATCCTTTGCTTAAGCTGCGGCTCCGAACCGTCCGACAAGATGTAGTATCCCAGACCATAATTCTCAGACTTCAGGAAATGAAGGGATCCGTCATCAAGGTACTGCAGATCATAGATCATATCCTCCCCTGCATTGTACAGGGTTCTGTATCTGCCTTTACTGTATTCTATAATGCGGTACTGGGTGGAGGTCACTCCGTCTTCATCAGTGACATAGGAAGAATCGGAAATATAGACCTTACCGTCTGCTCCCTCGGCAATGCCCTCTGCATAGCCGAAACGCCTGACATTTCCTCCGTAAAGGATATGCGAAACGGTATTGTCAGCCTCTATAACGCTGATAACCTCTTTACCCCGGTCTATTGCATAAACACGTCCCTCTTTCCCATAATATGCTGCATTAACTGAGGAAAAGACGTAATCCTTACCCTGAAACAGTCTGTCCCTGTGGAAGAAAACAGTAAGTATTACTAAAAACAACAGTATTAACAGTATTAAGTCCTGGTATTTGCGTATTATATTCTTCATTGCAGTATCGTTTCCCGGATGCAGGGCGCTACGAAAGGCACATGCGTATTTCAAAATGGAAAGCAAATGACAAATTCTGTAAAATAAATAATGTGTTATTATATCACATTTGGTTTTTTCAGTCATGCAATGATTTATCCTAATCAATACTGCTTTCGAATGTTACATCTGAAGAGCTCTGTGGTATAATGATTTGTATCATAAAAAAGGAGGAACCGGCATGATCACTTATGAAAACACAGTAACTGTGCGGGAGCTATTGGAAAAATGTGTGGCAAAGTACGGGAAAACCCCCTATCTCCGCTATGAGCGGGATGATGACGTAATCTATGACATAAGCTATGAAAGGTTCGGGGAGCTATGCCGTATTGTCGGGGCCTTTGTAAACGAACGGAGGGAGAAGGAGGGAAGGCCCTTAAAGGTGGGGCTTTTCGGCTCGGCCAGTGCTCATTACATAAGTGTTCTGGTCGGAGTTATGGCCTCCGGAAATATTGCGGTTCCCCTGGATAACCAGCTGGATATGGCACATCTTTCCGACTGCCTTGACCGCTCCGACGTGGATATACTTTTTTACGACTGGGTACTAAGGCCTATGGTGGAGGATATCAGGGATAAGTGTCCTAAGATCAGGGAACTCTACTCTCTGCAGCCTGTCCGGAAGGAGCCGTCCTTAAATGATATCCTTATGGATATGCGATATACGGGACATGAGTGGAATGTAGGCGGGAGTGAGCCTGATGTACGGCCGGATGATCTCTGTATGATACTTTTTACCTCGGGAACCACCGGCCGGGGAAAGGGAGTGATGATCACCAATGCCAATATCGTGGGCAATATCCTGTCTCTTGATGATATTGATGATAAGGTGGAGCACCCCGTGTGTCTCTGTGTTCTGCCGATCCACCATTCCTTCTGTATAAATTCCGATGTCCTAAGGTCACTTCAGATCGGTGCGACACTCTGTATAAACGGTCCCCTGTCGCTTCTCGGAAAACACTTACGTCTCTTTGAACCCCATATCATGCATATGGTTCCTATGATCGCCAAGGCTCTTTACAATAAGATATCTGCCATGGCTGCAGCTGACCCCGGACTTACGGACAGGGATGCCCTCCGTCTCGTGTACGGACGGAATATTTCCCGTATCGTTTGCGGTGGAGGTGGATTATCCGCTGCTCTTGCAAGGAAATATGCGGATCTTAAGGTACGGATCGGACAGGGCTACGGAATGAGCGAATGCTCTCCTGTCATCTCCGAGGCGGTCTATGACCGGCTTGATAAGATCGAGTCTGCCGGAAAGGTGATAAAGAGGGTAGAGGTAAGGATTGCCGAAGGAGGAGAGATACAGGTCCGTTCACCCTTCGTGATGAAGGGTTATTACGGCGATCCGGAGATCACGGCGGAAACCTTTACGGAGGACGGCTGGCTGAAGACCGGAGATATCGGCTATCTGGATGATGAGAATTTCCTCTTCCTGACCGGTCGCTTAAAGAACCTTATTATCCTCGGAAACGGAGAGAATGTTGCTCCCGAGGAGATAGAGGAGAGCTTTGAAACCGAGCCTCTTATCACGGATATCCTGGTCTACGGTGAGGATGACATGATAAAGTGCGAGGTCTATCCGGATTTCAAATATGCGGAGGCAAACGGCATAGATAATGTGGAGCTTGAGGTTGAGGAGATAGTTAAGCAGCATAATAAGTCTCTGCCCACATATAAGCGGATCATGTATACGGGGATAAGGAGACAGCCCTTCTTAAAGACTACCTCAAAAAAGATCATCCGCGAAGCCTTCTTTAAGGAAAGGAAGGATTCAAAGGAGTTTGAAAAGAGCCTCCGGCTTCCGGAGGACGAAAAGCAGCAAAAGATCTATGAGATATGCGCCCAGGTTCTGGGACACAGGAAATTTGGCATAGATACGGATCTCTATACGGCAGGTCTTGATTCCTTCGGGAGCATAATGCTGCTTACCGGAATGCAGGATACCCTTGAATTATCGGTGACTCTGACTCAGCTTATGGAGAATCCCACCGTGGAAAGGCTCGCATCCATATGGGACGCCAAGGATAAGGAAAAGAAGGTGGATTACTCCGTAAGGGAAAAGTATCCTCTTACGAGGCTCCAGATGTATTTTGCTTATGTGATGCGTGGAAACACCACGGCAAACCTGCCTTTCTTCTTTAAGCTGGGCTCAAGGATAGATATGGACAGGATGGAGGAAGCCATCCGTGCGCTTTTTGATATCCATCCGGTATTAAGGGACAGGATAGAGCCCGGAGAGGACGGGAAGCTTTACAATTTCCGGGACGATAAGAGGGAGATCACCATTGAGCGCTCAAAAATGACGGAGGAGGAATGGGAGGAAAAGAGAAAGACCCTTCTGGTTCCCTTTACCTACACCCCGGGAGAAAATCTCTATCATATCGGACTTTACGAGGCAGGTGAAGACAAATACCTTTTCTTCGATGTGGCGCATATTATCGGAGACGGAATGACAATGAACATCCTCTTACAGGATCTGAACCGCCTCTATATGAAGGAAGAGGTGAAGAAGTCGGATTATACCTTCTACGAATATCTTCTGGATGAGACGGCAAGAGACGAGGCGGGACTCCGGGATAAGGATATTGCCTTTTATAAGGAGCTTCTTGAAGGCTTGGAGATCAAGAGGAGTATCTTAGCCAAGATGGACAGCTATGATCTCGGAACCGCACATAATGCATCAATCAAGGGAATGTTCTCAAATCTCAATAAGGAGGATACGAAGGGCTTATGCCGTATGTACGGTGTATCCGAAAATGCGCTTTTCCTGAGTGCCTTCAGCTATACCGTAAGTCTCTTCAGCTCCCTTGATGATGTTGTGATCTCCAGTATCCATAACGGAAGAACCGACGGAAGGTGGGTGCAGATCGCAGGCTCCTTCTTTGCTACATATATTTTTAGGTATAAGAGGATCCCTCACGAAACCGTAAAGGAGATGCTGAACAGAAGTGCAGACCAGATCCTTCACACAATGGAAACGCATATGTCCAGCCAGCATGCGGATGAGATGTTTATCCAGTATCAGGGTACCCTTCTCGATATCCCTCAGATCGGCGGGGAGAGTGCTACAGGGATAAAGATACAGCTTGATTCCCTTCCCTTCCACCTTATGATCTATGAGGCAGAAAGGGGATATACCTATGAATTAAGATACTGGGAAAACCGCTTTGACAGGGATATGCTGGAGGAATTCCTGGCTGTGATGGAAAGCGTGCTTATAGCTATGAGGGAGGAAAGCTCGGTCAGAAAGCTAAAGGATCACCTTCCCGCAAGGCTTTATCCGAAGCACTTTGAGCTCCCGGCGTCAAGGCTCAATGCATATCTCGGTAAGGAGGTCATCCCCGGAGGAAGCGAAGAGCTTATGGTAAAGCCCTATGTGCTGGATGAATACGGAATAAAGAAGCCCTTCGGTGCCTGGGGAAGACTCTATGTACTGGACCAGAAGGTTAATGGAGGAGGCGAGAGCATTGAAAGCCTTTATTCTCCAGGGACCATGTACGATACGGGGATAGAAGCGAGGATCACACCGGACAAGAAGGTTGAAGCCCTGTATCAGGCAGGAAAGACGGTCATAAGGGAGACTTTGGCCGGAAGATCCTTTATCAATCTTTTCGAGCTTGAAAAAACACTTGTTTCTTATCCCGGGATCGATGAGGCCGAGGCCTCGGTCGTATATGGGGAAAACAATCTTTTCCATATAAGGGCTGTGATAAAGACCTCAAAGGAAACGGATCCTGAGGAAATAAAGAAGTATGTGGGAGAAAAGCTGGGTAAGGCTATGATCCCTGAAATAATCGACGAGGAGAAGTAAGGCTGATGGAAAAGAGAAGTATAAGAATACCGCAATCCGGTGAAAAAGACTCACTTCTTTCGCTCACGGATGATTTTATCAATAGCTCCGATCTTTCACCAAAGGAGGGACTGCACTTAAGGCTGGTGGTGGAAGAGATCGCGGAAATGCTGAAGCTTCTTGATGATACAAGGACTGCCGATCTGGATATAGAGGGGGACAGGGAAAACTTAAGGATCCGCTTAACTCTCCAGAAAAGCCCGGAGGGCAGAGAAGATACCGCCTGGGATCTTACCGAATTTAACGGAGTTACGGATAAGATACGTTTCCTTTTGGGAAGCAGCTATGAAACGCTGGAGGCTCTGAGGGAGGAAGCGGAGGCTCTCGGGGTACGGAAGCAGAAGGCAAAGTACCTTAAGGAAGCAGGTTATCCCTATGACGAGGATGCCTATGTATGGACCATGGAGGCCTATAACTTCTCGGCATTCGACCGCTTTGAGGAATTCGGAGAGGTGGACTGGGGAGAGATAAGCCATTCCATTATTGCGAATCTCTCCGATGATATCCGGATCTTTATCCTTCCGGACAGGACAGAGCATTGTGTATATGTGTCATTTAAGGGCGCTAAACAGGAGAAGGGCAAAAAATACGATATCGATCCGGAGCTCCTTCCCCTGTATAAGATCCCGGTTGCGAAGTCGCGCTTTCAGATAAGGCTTGTTCAGCTCCTGTATAAGAGGCTGCACTATAAGCAGCGTTCCACTCCGGAGTACAGCCTGATCCGCCATACCATACCGATCGATGCCTCTCCGAAAAAAAAGCTCACGGTACTGGAATATATTCCTGCCGGGTTTAAGGACAGCGATAAGGCATTGCCGACAGTGCTTTTCCCGCACGGCGGAGCCTTCCTCTTCCCCGGACTTCCCTACCACTACCGTCTGGCCGCAGCGATTACGACAAGGCTGTCCTGCAGGGTATTTTTCCCGATCTATGACCTGGCACCGAAATATGCCCCTCCCACGCAGATAAAGGAGGTTTACGAGCTTTACGGCTATCTTTTGGAAAATGCCGAAAAATACCATATAGACAGGGAAAGGATCGCCGTTATGGGTGACAGCTCCGGGGGAACCATCTCGGCAGCAATCTGTCTTCTTGCAAGAGATGAGGGATTACAGAAGCCCTGCGCACAGCTCCTTCTTTATCCGAGCCTTGATACCCGGGGAGAGACCTTATCCATGAAAAAATACCCCGATGTTCCGGTGGTTAACAGCGAAGCTGTAAACGCATATAAAAAGATACTGAACGCGGACAAAGAAGAGGGCAGGAAATATTATCTGTCTCCAATAGAGGCTTCCTCCCTTTCGGAGCTTCCTCCAGCATATATCGAACCGGCAGAATTTGATGCGCTGCATGATGAGGGGGTGGCATACGCTGAGGCTCTTAAGGAGGCCGGCTGCGAGGTTGAATTAAACGAAACAAAGGGAACCGTGCATTCCTTTGATATGGCTAAGGACAGCAGGGTGTTTTTAGCTGCCCTTAACCGGAGGATAGAGTTTTTGAAAAGATCCTTCGCTGGCGCTCAGGATGACAGGAACGCTGGCACTCAGGATGCAAAATAAAAAAGCGAGGTGTATAAATGGCCTGGTATGACGAGGCGGTATTCTATCATATTTATCCTTTGGGACTTCTCGGAGCGCCAAAGGAGAATACTTATTCGGGCGTGACCCACAGATTGAATAAGCTTAACCTCTGGATAGAGCATATAAAGGAGATTGGCTGCAATGCACTTTATATCGGCCCTCTTTTCGAGTCTGTGGGACATGGCTATGAGACCACCGATTACCGTAAGCTGGATTCAAGGCTGGGTGATAATAAGGATCTTCAGAAATTTGTGAAGAGCTGCCACAAAAAGGGGATAAGGGTCATACTGGACGGTGTATTTAACCACACCGGCCGGGATTTCTTTGCATTCAGGGATCTCAAAGAGAAGAGGGAAGGGTCCAGGTACAGGGACTGGTACTGCAACGTAAATTTTAACGGAAATAATGAGTATAACGACGGCTTTTCCTATGACAACTGGGGAGGCTATAACCTTCTTGTAAAATTGAACCAGAGAAATCCGGAGGTAAAGGACTATATCGGTGAGACCATCCGTTTCTGGGTTCATGAATTTGATATCGACGGACTTCGTCTCGATGCGGCGGATGTTCTGGACTTTGATTTTATGAAGATGCTGAGAGCTGTTGCCTCCGAGGTAAAGCCGGAATTCTATCTTATGGGAGAGGTTATCCATGGGGACTATTCCAGGTGGGTAAACGAGGGAACCCTGCACTCCGTAACTAACTATGTTATGCATAAGGCCTTTTATTCGGGGCATAATGACCATAATTATTTCGAGATCGCCCATACACAGAGAAGGCTTGACGGAATGGGTTTAAACGGGGCAGGTGCCTTCAGGCTCTATAATTTCGTGGATAATCATGATGTGGAGAGGATATTTACAAAGCTTCAGAACAAGGCTCATTTTACGCCTGTTCATATTCTTTTATATACCATGCCCGGGATCCCTTCCGTATATTACGGTTCGGAATTTGCTATTGAGGGGAAGAAGGAGAAGTATTCCGATGCATCTCTTAGGCCGGCACTGGAGCTAAATGATTTCAAGGATGCTGTTAAGGAGAATCCGGCCACAAAGCTTATAGCTGCTCTTGGAAGGATAAGACAGGCAAACCAGGAGCTTTCATACGGGGACTATAAAGAGCTTTTCCTTACCAACAGGCAGTATGCTTTTTCCAGAAGCTTCGAGGGAAGAAGCGTGATAGTTACGGTTAATAATGATGACAGCTGTTATTCTATGACACTTCCGGCCTACGGTGCAGAGCAGTATACAGGAGCGCTGTCGGGAGAAAGGGTCAGCGCAGCCGGAGGAAATATAGAGGTTACGGTACAGGGTAATTCCGGAGAGATCTGGGTTCCGTCAGGCCGTGAGACGGAAGACGGGACGGAGCCTGCAGGAGCTCTTCAGCCGGTAATAAGCGGGGTAACTATCGAGGATACGGTGTCGTCCGGGGTGGCTGAACCCGGTGCTGATACTGATAATATGAGCGGTGATGCTGCTTCGGATGTTGGGAAGCCTGAGGATGTAGCTAATGATAACAAGAGTTATTCGGACGGTATAATTGCGGGTCTGCAGGAAGCCATAATCGCCATAATGGAAAAGAACGGTCCTGTTACTGACCAGATGAGGAGGGATGTGTACAACAATACGTATCACGATTCCCTGATCACCTGGATAAAGAGCTTCAGATAGAGCTTAGGGACCGCCTCCCGGGCCGTCGCGGCCGCCATCGCCGTGGTCTCCCGGACCGGGACCGTGATCTTCTTTAGGACCGTCCTTCGTATCATCATCTGGTTTTTCGGAATGTCCGCCGGATTCTGTTTCCGGCGGATTTTCATTGTCTTCAGGGTGAGTGGGAGGCTCCAAGTCCTGACCGGGCTGTTCCTGCCGTATTTCCGGGGCGGGAGGCTCTATGTCCTGACCATCCTGATTCGGCTGATCCTGCTGTATTTTAGGAGCGGGAGGCTCAGTGCCCTGAGAGCCGGGATTATCCATAACCGGGCTGCCCTGATTTTCGGGAGCGGGATTATCCACAGCCGGGATGCCAGGATTTTCAGGCCTCTGGTCTCCCGTACTTTCCGGATTTTCAGGTCTCTGGTCTCCGGGGCTTTCCGATTTTTCAGGCCTCTGGTCTCCTGTACTTTCCGGTCTTTTAGGACTCTGATCCCCCGTGTTTTCCGGTCTTTTCGGACTCTGATCCCCACTGCTTTCCGGAGCAGGAGTATCCGTATCCTGAGAGCCGGGGTTATCCATATCCCGGCTGTCCGGATTTTCGGGAGCGGGATTATCCAAAACTCTGCTCCCCGGATTTTCGGGAGCGGGAGCCTGAGCGCCCTGATCATCTTCGCTCTCCATCCTGTGTTTATCAAACTTTAGCTCTATTGCCTGAGAAACCTCGGGAACGGGCCTTCCCTTCATATCTCTCTTTATCTCCTTAAGGAGCTCTTCATTTTCTTCGTTTCCGGCGTTTATCTCAATGACGCGGCCGTAAATATTAACACCAAGGGTGACCTCAGGATCGGAAGAAATGGGTATAGTGGAAGCCGGACAGGCGAAGCTGACCATTGCGCCGGAAAGCATAAGGACAGCAAAGGAGGCCGCTGCAGAGTACAGGAAACGCCGGGGAAAGCGGAGATTATGCTTTGATTTTGCTTTTTCAAAGCTGATTACAGCATCGTCTGTATCAGGAAGCTCCAGCAGGGTTCCCTTTTCATAGCCTCTGTTTTCCACATAGCGCATACTCCCGTCATGCATAAGAACGGCGGCTTTATTCTCTTTTACACCTATTACAACTGCTTTCATTTTATTCCAGAAAGGCTCCTATAGCTTCATAGCTCCCGCACCTGATAAGTATTGATGCAAGAATGAATTTCCTGTGTCTGTCAAAGGTTTTCCTGTTCATACTGCTTCGCTTCAGCATTTCCGAGACCGGAAGGCTCTTTTTCTTCTTAAAAAGCTCCGTAAGGGGCGGGGGATCAAAAAATTTTTTAATGAGCTCACTACAGGCACTCTTTGTTTTTTCGGATTTCGGAGAGTACTCCGGAAGCTCGAAAAGATCCACTCCGTAGCTCTTCAGTTCTTTTTCAAGGTCTTCAAGCTCGTACTTCAGATCATTATCGGTATAGACTGCAGTCTTCCTGTTGATCTCCTCCTTAAGGGTGATGGATGCGGAGTCATCGTCATAATCGATATCCCCGGAAAAGGAGGCAGGGTCTGTTATGATCTCCATGTCTCTTGCTGAATTTTTTCTTATCTCGTCAAGTATCCTGCTTTTAATCACAAGAGCCGCATAATTCCAGAAGGCGCCCTTTTCTTCATCATAGGAATCAAGGGCTTCGGAAACTGCGAGAAGAGCCGTGGAAAAAACGTCATCACTGTCGGATACGCTGTGCTTAAGTATCCGCGCTGTGAGACGGAGGATATGTGTACGCTCCGAAGAAAGAAAGCTGTTTTTTGCTTCGGGGCTTTCTTTAGCGGCTGCAGCTCTTCTGTTTTCTTCTGCTTTATTTGCGGTCATATTATACTGATTGTACCACTGTTACTAAAATTATGTACGATACCCGGAGATAAAATAACGGGGTATATTTTTTTTCTTACCCCGAAATCCGGATCACTGCCTCCGTATTATTGATTATCAAAGAAATATAAGGAGGCATTTTATGAACAGAACTATAAAGAAATTACTGGCTTTATGCGTTACGGCTTCGCTTCTTTCCATCGGCCCTGCCGGAACGGTTTTCGCCGACAGTCCTGACAGCAGCGGGGAGATCGCATCATCAAACGACGCATTGCTGTCTGTGACTTCAAACACTGATGCGGTGACACTAAGCTTTGACGGGAGCAGCGTTACTTCCCCAGACGGGAATACCTATGCTCCCGGGCCGGATGAGAACGGGGATTATTGCCTTGAGCTTTCCGGTGGCAGCTACATTCTGGAGGGTGCGGCTTCGAACGTTTATGTTGCGCTTACCGACGGAGTGGAGGCTGAATTGTGTCTAAATGACCTTGCGGTAGAAAATGACGGAGTGAAAAGCTCCTTTATAACTGCAGGCAAATCCACTTTGGTTAACATAATTTTGGAAGGAAGCTCTTCGGTAAATGGCGGCGCCGGCTTTGTATCCCAGAAAAAGAAGTCGGAATTAAATATAAGCGGCAGCGGGTCCCTTAAAGTGGACAGCCCCGAAGAGGATGCCATAAAGACAAAGGGAAGCCTTAATATCCTGGAGGGGGATATTACCCTTACAAACTGTCTGGAGGACGGTATACAGGCAGAGGATCTGAATATTTCCGGAGGTGTACTTAATATTGATACTGTATATGAATATGCAGCCAAGTCCTTTTATTCAGGCGGTAAATATACGGACAGCAGTCCGGACAGCTCAAATTACCTGTGGGAGTCAGGGGATACGGTTAAATATGAAAGGATAAACGTGGATACTGGAAGCCACAAGGGAATAAAGGTGGGCACAAAGGCGAAGACCTATGAATTCAGCGATAACGGCGGGACGGTCGAAGCGGAAAGCGCCAGCGGAACCCTTACGGTAACCGGAGGAGAGATCACTATCAACACCAGAAAGAGCGGGATAAAGGCCAATTCTGTTAATTCCGACGGATATAGCGCCACCTCTTCAGGTAAGTACATAATCGGCGCTCCGGATGATGCCATTAGCTGTAATAATGACATTGTGATAGACGGTGGAGTATTTGAGATCTATTCCTCTGATGACGGTATTTCCGCCATGGGAAACATTGATATTAACGGCGCTGCCCGGGTTAATATCCATAACGCCTTTGAGGGAATGGAAGGACAGAGCATTAATATCGGTTCCTCGGGAAGTCCCGAGATCAATATATGGAGCGCTGATGACGGCATAAATACCTCGGGTAAGACACTTACGTATATTTATGACAGCTTTACGGGCTACGAAGCAGATGAGGATAGCGGATATACAAAGAAGACCGTATCCGCTACAACCGGAAACGACCTTACGATAGACGGCGGAACGGTTAATATCTATATTGATTCCGAGGGGAGAAAGGAAACAGAGCTTCCAAATGGCAGTCTTGATGTAGTAAAGACAATAACTTACGGCTCTTCAGGAGACGGTGTCGACTGTAACGGAGCCTTACAGCAGAACGGAGGGGAACTCTACGTATACGGACAGTCCTCCGGGGATAATTCTCCCATAGATACAAATGACGGCTACAGCTTTAATTCCGGAGCAAAGGTTCTGGGGGCAGGAGCTGCCGGAATGGAGGGATCCGCGCCTAAGAGCGGGAGTGGGAAATATCTGACATACGGAAGCAGCGGAAATATGCAGCCCGGCATGCCGGAAAACAATAATAAAAATAATAACGTGACACCTCCGGAAATGCCGGATAATAGCAGTAACGGAAACCCTCCGGAAATGCCGGACAGTAGTAATAACAACACAGGCATTCCCGCAGATAACGGGCAGGGCGCATCATTTAAGGCAGGACAGTACTGGGTTGTGAGCGACAGTGAGGGCAAGGTGGTGGACAGCGGAAAGCTGGAATACGCGGGCTCCTTCATAGTTTACGGCTCACCGCTTATTGAAGACGGAACATATACCCTTTCCGTATCGGACACTGGAAATGAGCCGGGAGAAGGATCGGATGATCCAAAGGAAGCGGGAGAAGATCCGGCAGAATCCGGAAATGAGACCGGAAAAGCGGGGGATACTCTTAGCTCCAATGTAATTTCAGGAAGCTTTAACGTAGGAAGCGTAAGCTACGATTATTCCTACAGCGGTAGCGTAAGCTATAACGGGAAAAAGACGCTTTTAAGCGATTTCAGGATAGACGGACAGGAGGCAGGAGCAACACTGAGCGGAAATCTTATCTTTAAGAAGCTCAGGTACAAAAACAACAAAAAGACGGGAACAGCCTATGTCATACCTGTCTTCAGGGCTGCAGGCGGCTCCGGATCATCTGTAAGAAAGGCGGTAAGGGAGATCAATAAATATTTCAGGAAAAATCCATTAAAGTACACCATTACTGCCTGCGAGCTCACAGATAAAATGCTGAGCGGAAGTGTCGTATACAGAAGCAGCAGCGGAAAATGGAGCTTCAGCCTGAAGGCAGACACAGGAGCATCAAAGTCAATCAAGCTGAAAAACAACAGGGATTTCACTGTATCGGCTGATTCCCTGGATGAAACAAAGAGAACGGTGGTGATCAGGGGATGCGGAAATTACATAGGTGAAGCGACGGTAACAGATGTTACCATAAAATAAACCTTCGCAGGTGCGGCAAAATTCGCGCAGCCGTCGGATCTTTCCCGGTCAGGGAGAAGATTCTTCGGGCTGCGCCCTCTGAATGACATAGTAGAAGGAGAAATTGATGCGTTTATCCTGGCGTCTATAAGGCATCGCCTTGACACATAGATTTGATTTATAATAGAATCTCCGTGACCATGGGAAGACTGGAAACAAATGACTGGATAGTGCTGAACGATATCATCTATCTGATATACAGCACGAAGGATACGGAAGAAATGCAGAGGCTTTTTCTTGAAAGGATCAGGAAAGAGATCAGTTATGATGCGGCGGACTTCTTTCTCGCGGACTGTGAGGATCCCAATAAACTGTACCATGGGGTCACCATCGGGATGAGAAGTGATTCAGTCTTGAAATATGATGAACTGGATTATAACAGGGATATCCGCTGCAGCGGCAGGAGCATGGTCTACAGGAGTTCCGATACCATCCCTGATGAACGGAGGATCAACACCCCGTACTATGACAAGGTTTACCGGGCCAACGATCTTCACTATTCACTCCAGATGATGATAGGCTACGAGGGCAGATTTCTTGGACTCATAACCCTCTACAGAAAGAAATCCGGCGGGGACTTTGATTACTATGATATATTTACCCTGGATGTCCTGAAGGATCATATTTCACTCAGTATCTCAAAACGGTTTTCTGCGGAAAAACTTTCAGAGGTATTTGATGTTGACGGCTTTGTGCTTAAATATGCCCTGACAAAAAGGGAGGCGGAGGTGCTTGCCCATATTATCCGGAGACAGGACAATGTAAATATCAGTAAGGAGCTTGTGATCAGCATGAATACTTTGAAAAAGCACGAGCGGAATATTTATAAAAAATGCGGAGTGAAAAGCAGGATGCAGCTCTTTAAGCTTCTGTCCCGTGGAATCTGAGGACGAAGGTTTTGGAGCCATATCACCAAAAAGGATTACAAAAAGGGTAAATAAGTGTAATTGTACAGAGTATAAGGGTATAGTATATTTTCCCTGACATCAACAAGGGACATGATTGTTCCAGAGAGAAGCGAAGGGGCTTTGGTTTATTTGACCAAAGCCTCTTTCTTCTTTTAGACGATCAGGAGAGGAGCAGCATTATGAGTGAAGAGATCAGAAAAGCGTTGGACGGAGAATTATTTGCGGTGTGGTTCCTTATAGGAGCGGCTTTGGTGTTCTGGATGCAGGCGGGCTTCGCCATGGTGGAAGCAGGATTTGCAAGGGCCAAGAACGCAGGGAATATCCTTATGAAGAATCTCATGGATTTCTGTATCGGCTGCTGCGTGTTCATACTTATCGGTTTTGGACTTCTTCTGGGAGAAGACATTATGGGCTTTATCGGAGCCCCGGGTTTTGATATTTTTACAAATTACGCAGCCTTTGACTGGTCAAATTTCATATTTAACCTGGTGTTCTGTGCCACAACGGCGACCATCGTATCCGGTGCCATGGCAGAGAGGACTAAATTTTTAAGCTACTGCGTTTATTCAGGAGTGATATCCGCTCTTATCTATCCGATAGAGGCTCACTGGATATGGGGAGGCGGATGGCTTGCCCGTCTTGGCTTCCATGATTTTGCCGGCTCCTGTGCGATCCATATGGTAGGCGGTATAGCAGCCATAGTAGGAGCGAAGATGGTTGGTCCCCGTATAGGAAAGTTCGAAAAGGATAAAGAGGGAAGGATCACAAAGGTAAATGCCTTTCCCGGACACAATATAGTCGTGGGCGCTCTTGGCGTATTCATTCTATGGCTCGGATGGTACGGTTTTAACGGAGCAGCCTGTACCTCGGTTGACCAGCTGGCGTCGGTTTTTGTGACCACTACCATTGCCCCGAGTATTGCCACAGTGGTCTGCATGATATTTACCTGGATCAAATACGGAAAGCCCGATGTATCAATGTGCTTAAATGCATCTCTCGCAGGACTTGTAGCCATTACTGCTCCCTGTGATGTGACGGATGCTTTCGGGGCCATAGTTATTGGAGCTATATCCGGACTGATCGTATGCTTTGGGGTATGGTTCCTTGACAATAAGCTTCATATAGATGACCCTGTGGGGGCTGTGGCTGTACATATGATGAACGGGATATGGGGAACTCTTGCCACCGGACTTTTTGCCACAACCTCGGCTCCGGGAAATGATGAGCTCGCAGGACTTTTCTACGGCGGAGGGTTCAGGCTCCTTGCCATACAGTTCATTGGCTTTGTATCGGTTGCGGCCTGGACATTCATCACAATGACAGTGGTATTTTCCGTTATAAAGGCTGTGTTCGGACTCAGAGTCAGTGAGGAGGAGGAGATAGAAGGCCTTGATGTCATGGAGCACGGGCTTACTTCTGCATATGCCGGCTTCTCTATCGTTGATATGACCGAGGCTTCAATGGTTGCCAATGAAAACACCAATCTGGGCGTTGGTGAATATGAAGAGGCCTCACCCGCCCTGAGGAGGGCTGCCGTTCCCGTTGAAAACGTATCCGCCATCACCGAAGGGACAAGCCTTGAGAGCGGAATACACAAGGTGGTCATTATAACGAAGCTTTCAAGATATGACAAGATCAAGAGGGCGTTGAACACTCTGGGTATCACGGGCATCACAGTAACCCAGGTCACAGGCTGCGGTATCCAAAAGGGCACAGGCCAGATGTACCGCGGAGTCGAGGTGGACTTAACCCTTCTGCCGAAGATCAAGCTGGAGGTGGTCGTAAGTGGTATACCGGTTGAAAGCGTCATTGAAACTGCGAAGAAAACTCTTTATACCGGCAAGATCGGCGATGGAAAGATATTTGTATATCCTGTAAGCAAGGTTGTAAAGATAAGGACCGGGGAAGAGGATTTTGAAGCACTGCAGGATGTGGAATGATTGAAACAGACTGGTTTCAAGTCCGTTAAATATAAAGGGAAAACCCGTCTTTGACACCTAAAAAGCCGGAATCCGGGTACACCGGGATTCCGGCTTTATTATAATTGTCCCGGGCAGGTTAAACGCATCAATCTCTCCAGAAAACGTGTTGGCTGTATGTCCACAAGCATAACCCTTTATCGGAACCGCAGACAAGATATGCCGCTTACTGCGGATTGGCACGCGGAGTATGAACAAATCGTTCGTGAATGCTCCGCGTGCTTAGCCGCAGTTGGCGGAGAGCTTGGCGTAGCGCGTTCCGCAGGGTTTGCTTGTGGATATACAGTCAACACGTTTTCTGGAGAGATTGATGCGTTTATCCAATTGTCCCACGGGTCTATGCTTGTGTACTCTATAAAAAAAGTTTATAATAATCAATTATCTTAAAAATGGAGCACTATGTGTTCTGAAAGGAGGTGATACCTTGGCGGAAAGGAATGTTTTTGACAACAGAAGAATGTACGCTGTGGAAGACTATACTTCTCCCGAGATACTCTATGACAATTTGATAGAGATAGTGAAGAGGTATCACCCTTCAGATGATATAAGCCTTATTGAAAAGGCATATAAAACCGCCAGTGAGGCTCATAAGGACCAGCTCAGACGAAGCGGTGAGCCATATATCATACATCCCTTGAGCACGGCTACCATACTCGCGGATCTCGAGATGGATAAGGAAACCATAGTCGCGGGACTTCTTCATGATGTGGTGGAGGACACCATAATGACGAAGGAGGATCTGGACAGGGAGTTTGGAAGCGACGTGGCAGAGCTGGTGGACGGGGTAACAAAGCTGAATAAGCTTAAGTACCGCGGAAACAGGGCCGAATTCCAGGCGGATAATCTCCGGAAGATGTTCCTTGCCATGGCAAAGGATATAAGGGTCATAATAATAAAGCTTGCGGACAGGCTTCATAATATGCGTACCCTTCAGTTCCAGTCCCCTGAGAAGCAGCAGGAGATTTCAAGAGAAACACTTGATATTTATTCTCCCATTGCCCAGAGACTGGGTATCAGCAGGATAAAGGTGGAGCTTGATGATCTTTCGCTGAAATACCTTAAGCCTGACGTTTACCATGACCTTAAGCTTCAGATCTCCCAGAGAAGGGAGGAACGGGAGGAATTTGTAGCCCATATCGTGAAGGAGGTTACGGATAAAATGGAGGAGGCTGATATCGATGCCTCCGTAAGCGGCAGGATAAAGCATTTCTTCTCGATCTACAAAAAGATGGTGAACCAGCAGAAGAATCTGGATCAGATATACGATCTCTTTGCTGTAAGGATAATAGTGCATGATGTAAAGGAAGGACTGCTATGCCGCCCTGGGTATAATCCATGAGATGTATAAGCCGATCCCGGGGCGCTTCAAGGACTATATAGCAATGCCGAAGGCCAATAATTACCAGTCGCTGCATACCTCTCTTATAGGTCCGAACGGTACTCCCTTCGAGATACAGATAAGGACCTACGATATGCACAGGACTGCGGAATTCGGTATCGCGGCCCACTGGAAGTATAAGGAGACCTCTGACGGGCGGCATCCTGACGAGAACGAGGAAGAGAAGCTGTCATGGCTAAGGAGGATCCTCGAGTGGCAGAAAAACCTTTCGGATAATAAGGAGTTTATGAGCCTCTTAAAGAGCGACCTTAATCTCTTTTCCGATTTTGTGTACTGCTTCACTCCCACCGGTGATGTAAAGAACCTGCCCTCGGGCTCAACGACCGTGGATTTTGCCTATGCTATCCACAGCGCCGTGGGAAACAGGATGGTGGGCGCCAGAGTCAACGGCAAGCTTGTAAATATTGATTACGTTATTCAGAACGGGGACAGGGTTGAGATCATAACCAGCCAGAATTCCCACGGTCCCAGCCGTGACTGGCTGAAGATTGTGAAGTCTACCCAGGCACGTTCAAAGATTAACCAGTGGTTCAAGAATGAGCTGAAGGAAGACAATATTGCCCGGGGCAAGATACAGTTTGCCGAATACTGCAAGGCTCACGCGATAAAGCAGGAAGAGATAATGAAGCCTGTGTACCAGCAGGCTGTTATGGATAAATACCACTTCAGGGATTTTGATGCGGTTTATGCGGCCATAGGACACGGAGGCTTAAAGGAGGGCCAGGTCGTTAACCGTATGGTTGAAAGGTACGAGCTTGACCATATGAAGCACCTGAGTGACGAAGAAGCTCTGGCCTCCATGGACGAAACGGCAAGAAAAAACGTTTTCCATAAGAGCGAAGGCGGAATCGTTGTCAAGGGGATAACGGACGTTTCCGTACATTTCAGCAAGTGTTGCAATCCGCTGCCGGGTGATGAGATCGTGGGATATGTCACCAGAGGCAGGGGAGTTTCAATACACAGGACTGACTGCATCAATATAATGAATATGGCCGAGTACGACAGGGAAAGGCTTATAGAGGCCGAATGGCAGAAGGGGCTTGAGGATACAAACGAGGAATACGTGGCGGATATCAATATCTTCGCAAACAACAGGAACGGGCTCCTTGTTGATATCTCAAGGCTGTTTACGGAGTCAAATATAGGGATAATCGGTATTAACAGCAGGGTGAACAAGCAGAATATCGCAACCCTTTACCTGTCATTCAATATACACAGCACTGCGGATCTTGATAACATCATCCAGAAGCTCAGGGCTATCCCGGGAGTTCTGGATATTGAAAGGACTTAGGGAAAAAATATGTCTGTGGTAATAAAGAAAATGATACTGGGACCGGTGGAAACGAACTGCTATATCTTCCATAAGGAAGGCAGCAGTGAAGCTTTGGTATTTGATCCCGGGGACAGGGGAGACAAGGTCTACGATTTCCTTGCTGAGCAGGGACTGTCCTTGAAGTCCGTGATGATAACACATGGACACTTTGATCATATCATGGGGGTTCCCGCACTTATCAGGAAGGCAAAGGATAACGGCGAAGAACCGCTGCTCTATGCTTCGGAGGATGAAAAGGCGCTTCTTTCCGATGTGGTCCTTAACTGCTCAGGTACGGCTATGGGCTACGGAGACGGCGGAGTGACACTGGACGCCGATGTCTGGCTTAAGGACGGGGAGGAGATTGAAACCTGCGGCATAAAGATCACCTGTATAAAGACACCGGGGCATACAGAGGGCAGCATGTCCTTCTTTATGCCGGACGAGAGGATGCTTGTCTGCGGGGATACCGTTTTTGAGGGATCTGTAGGCAGGACGGATCTGCCCACGGGCTCTGATGCGGAGCTGCAGAGATCCATCAGCGAAAAGATTGCGGTTCTGCCGGAATTTACGTATATTCTTCCGGGTCATGGCCCGGAGACCACAGTGAGGGACGAGAAGCAGTACAATCCGTGGTTTCGCTGAGTTTTATTTCCTTTGTTTTGTACCGAAACATTCGGACGACCCTCTGGCTCGAAAAAAGCGTTCTCGCTACGGATCGCCGCGTTTCGGCACAAAACTGCAGTCGTTCGCTATCGATCTGACCGCATGTTCCGGCTGAAGATCGATGGTGTCTGAGGTACGGAAGGAAGATCCTTGGTCGCTATGCTCTCCGGGATGACAGGAGTACTATGTGCGAATGGGGGCTGTACAGGGAAATTGTCAATGATACGTTTGGGGTCGTAAGCGCCGACGTAGAGGAAAATAATAGTTTTGAATGAAAGGATAAAGCAATGTCACTACCAAAGAAGCCCGTTACGGGGATGAAGGATATTCTCCCCGGGGAGATGGAGATCAGGAATTATGTTCAGAGAAAGGTGAGGGAAACCTACGGAAGATTTGGGTTTACGGAAATTGAAACACCTGTTGTTGAACATATTGAGAATCTTTCCAGCAATCAGGGCGGAGAAAACGAAAAGCTCATATTCAGGATATTAAAGAGGGGTGAGAAGCTTAACTTAAGCGAGGCAAGGGACGCCTCGGATCTCACGGATTCCGGACTGCGTTATGACCTTACACTGCCTCTTTCAAGGTATTACGCAAATCATGTTAATGATCTCCCGAGCCCCTTCAAGGCGCTTCAGATGGGCAATGTTTTCAGGGCTGACAGACCCCAGAAGGGGAGGTTCCGCCAGTTTATGCAGTGTGACATTGATATTCTGGGTGATGCATCAAATCTTGCAGAGATCGAACTCATTCTTGCAACGACTTCATTACTGGCGGAGATCGGCTTTACAGGCTTCACCGTGAAGATTTCAGACAGGAGGTTTCTTAAAGCCATGGCTTCATGGTCTGGCTTTGATGAGAAGGATTTTGACAGGATCTTTATCATTCTGGATAAGATGGATAAGATCGGTCTTGACGGTGTCAGACAGGAGCTTAAGGATTCAGGTTTTGATGAGGAAAGTTCAGAAAAGTATCTATCGTTATTCAATAATTCAGAGAATTCCGGAAAACGGATAGAGGAGCTGAAAACTGTTCTCGGAGACAGCCTGCCGGAGGGAACCGCGGAGTCCTTAGGGGAGATCATCGACTGTGTCAATGCTGCCAGATCCGCTGAGTTTGATATCAGCTTCGACCCCACGCTGGTAAGGGGAATGTCCTATTATACGGGCACCATATTTGAGATTACTATTGACGAATTCGGTTCCTCCATTGCAGGAGGGGGCAGATATGACGGAATGGTAGAACGATTTACAGGTGTAAAGACAGCTGCCTGCGGCTTCAGCATCGGCTTTGAAAGGATAATCACCATGCTCCTTGACAGGGGCTTCAAAGTCCCGGATGAGAAGGAGAAGTCCGCGATCCTTGTGGATAAGAGGATAAGGGGTGAGAGACTTGCACTTATTATGAAGGAGGCTGCGGATATGAGGAGGGACGGCAGGACGGTCCTCGTTTCAAAGATGATGAAGAACAAGAAGTTCCAGAAGGATAACCTTTTGGGCGCTGGGTATACGGATATCCAGGAAGTGTTTGAGTAAGATCCTTCGTCGCTGCGCTCCTCAGGATGACAGGGAAGCCGCATTAAAATGCCCCGGAGGGGGAGATATTATAGAAATAAGCATTAAGGAGAATATAAGATGTTTCAGTCAAGAACACATAACTGTGATGAATTAAGGCTTGCGGACGCAGGGAAAAAGGTAACTCTCTGCGGCTATTACGAAAATATGCGTCAGGTAAGTAAGACGCTGGGTTTTCTTGTTTTAAGGGATTTTTACGGAAAGACCCAGGTGGTCATTGAAAGCGATGAGATGATGGAGAAGCTTTCCGGTATCAATACGGAATCCACTCTGCAGATAACGGGAACGGTGAGAGAGCGTTCGTCAAAGAATGCCGAGATGGCTACCGGAGAGATAGAGGTGGTTCCGGAGGATATAGTTGTCCTCGGTAAATGCCGCGTGAACGAGCTTCCCTTTGAGGTAAACCGCTCAAAGGAGGCGGATGAGAATACCAGATTGAAGTACAGATTCCTGGATCTGAGGAACCCTGCGGTAAAGGATAAGATGGTTTTAAGAAGCAGGGTCATAGCGGAGCTTCGTAAGGCAATGACGGATGAGGGCTTTCTGGAGATCACCACACCCATACTCACCTGCTCAAGCCCCGAGGGGGCCAGGGATTATCTGGTGCCCTCCCGTCTTCACGAGGGAAAATTCTATGCTCTTCCGCAGGCGCCGCAGCAGTTTAAGCAGATACTTATGGCATCAGGTATCGACAGGTATTTCCAGATCGCGCCCTGCTTCAGGGACGAGGACGCAAGAGCCGACAGGTCTCCGGGAGAGTTCTATCAGCTGGATATGGAGATGGCCTTTGCCACACAGGAGGACGTTTTTGAGGTTCTTGAAAGGGTACTGCCTCCCGTTTTTGCCCGTCACGGGATTTATAAGAGCGCATCTGAGGCGCCCTTTAAGAGGATAAGGTTTGAGGACGCCCTTGAAACCTATGGAACTGACAAGCCGGATCTGAGAATAGATCTTACAATAACTGATGTTACCGAAATTCTTTCGGGCTGTGGCTTTAATCCCTTCAGTGAGGGAAATACCATTAAGGCAGTAAGGGTAAGTGATTTCACCCTTTCAAGAAAGGCAATAGATAAGATTCTTGCGGATACCGAGGTCATCTCCGGAAACAAGGCCTGCTACGTCAAGGTGGATGAGAACGGGGAGCTTTCGGGAGGAATAGCAAAGTTCTTAAGCGAAAGGAAGGAAAGCCTTATAAACACCCTTAAGCTGGAAAAGGGGGACTGCGTATTCTTTGCTGCAGGTGAAAAGAAGAAGGCCCAGAAGACTGCGGGCGTTCTTATCAAGCTTGTGGGGCCTCAGGCCGAAGGGCATATGAATAAAGAGTGCTATGAATTCTGCTGGATAGTGGACTTCCCCATGTATGAGATAGGGGAGGAGTCCGGGGAGCTGGAGTTCTGCCATAATCCCTTCTCCATGCCCCAGGGAGGACTTGATGCCGTAAAGAGCAAGGATCCGCTTGATATCATGGCTTATCAGTATGATCTCGTATGTAACGGAGTAGAGCTTTCAAGCGGAGCCGTGAGAAACCATGATCCGGAGATCATGGTGGAGGCCTTTAAGATAGTCGGACTAAATGAAGATGATGTGAAGAGTAAATTCCCTGCTATGTACAATGCTTTCTGCTACGGGGCCCCGCCTCATGCCGGGATCGCACCGGGAGTGGACAGGATGATCATGCTGATCGCCGGGGAGGAATCCATAAGGGAGATCATTCCTTTCCCCATGAACAAAAACGCGCAGGATCTTATGATGGGAGCACCCTCAGAGGTGGATAAAAAGCAGCTGGATGACGTGCATATTGCCATCGTAAGAAAAGAGGAACAGTGATTTTAAGGGGATAAATGCAGCGCTATATCGGACAATCTGATGTATACAGCTTTAATCACTATCTATACGGGGAGCCCTATTTCGGCTCCTTTGAGGGTATGCGTTTCCGTCTTGGCAGGGAGCCTCTGAAAAACGTTTTCTTTCTGCCAAAGGAAGAGCAGGCTAAGGACGGTGAAAATGAGGCGTACTTTCTCGCAACCGTCTGGCCGGAGCCCTGGTGTTATGAGAAGAGAGATCCGGGATCCGTAAGGGAGGAGCGCTTCCCCTTTTCGGAGGAAGGCTTTGATCAGGCAGTGGACTGGATAATAATGCAGCACGATTCGGGGGAAATCAGAATTGGGAAATGAGCTTAGTAAAGAAATATTACGTCGGAGGACTTTTGCGATAATTTCGCACCCGGATGCGGGAAAGACCACCCTTACGGAGAAATTTCTCTTATACGGGGGACAGATAAATCTTGCCGGCAGTGTGAAGGGCAAGGCTACGGCAAGGCACGCGGTCTCAGACTGGATGGATATAGAGAAGGAGAGGGGTATTTCCGTTACCTCCTCCGTTCTTCAGTTTGAGTACGACGGGATGTGCATAAATATCCTTGATACCCCGGGGCATCAGGACTTCTCTGAGGACACATACAGAACCCTTATGGCGGCAGATTCCGCGGTCATGGTTATAGACGGCGCAAAGGGTGTGGAGCCACAGACAAGGAAGCTCTTTAAGGTCTGCGGACGGAGAGGGATTCCCGTCTTTACTTTCATAAACAAAATGGACAGGGAAGCAAGGGACAGCTTTGATCTCATAGATGAGATAGAGAAGGAGCTGGGGATAAGCACCTGTCCCATAAACTGGCCCATAGGCTCCGGTAAGGACTTCAAGGGGGTCTATGACAGGGAAAGCGGTAATATTGTTGAATTCTATGATACACAGAAGGGAACAAAGGAGGGTTCGCTTTCGTATATCCCCCTAAGAGACGAAGCTGCATCAAAGGAGGCCATCGGGGAGGAAGCCAGAGAGAAGCTTTTAAGCGAGATAGAGCTTCTGGACGGTGCGTCAGAGCCCTTTGACCAGGAAGAGGTAAATAAGGGAAAGCTTTCACCGGTATTTTTCGGCTCTGCTCTTACCAATTTCGGAGTGGAGATATTCCTTCAGAATTTCCTGAAAATGACCATAAGCCCCTTGCCCAGAGTTGCGGATACGGGTGTTATTGATCCTGTTGAAAGAAAGTTCTCCGCCTTTGTGTTCAAGATCCAGGCAAATATGAACAAGGCTCACCGGGACAGGGTAGCCTTTATGCGTATATGCTCCGGCAGATTTGATGCAGGTATGGATGTTTACCATGTTCAGGGAGAAAAGGAAGTGCGTTTAATGCAGCCCCAGCAGATGATGGCTGATGACAGGCATGTGGTGGATAAGGCCTACGCCGGGGATATCATCGGAGTATTTGATCCCGGTATCTATTCCATAGGAGATACACTCTGCACCCCGGGAGACAAATTCCGTTTTTCCGGTATTCCCACCTTTGCACCCGAGCACTTTGCCAGAGTGCGGCAGGTGGATACAATGAAGAGAAAGCAGTTTGTAAAGGGCATTATGCAGATAGCCGAGGAGGGAGCCATACAGATCTTCCAGGAAGAAAACTACGGTATGGAAGAGATAATCGTGGGAGTTGTGGGGGTATTGCAGTTTGAGGTGCTGCAATACAGGCTTAAAAACGAGTATAACGTGGAGATCATTCTGGACCGTCTTCCCTATGAGCATATTAGGTGGATAAGGGACAGGAGGACGGATCCCTCGACCATCACGGGAACAAGTGATATGAAGAGGGTGAGGGACCTGAAGGGAAATCCCCTGCTTCTATTCGTGAACAGCTGGTCCATTGGAATGACTTTGGAACGTAACGAAGGACTGGAGCTTGATGAATTCAGCGAGAACTAGGAAAAGGCCGGTTTTTTCCACGGTTCTTCTGTTACTTATTCTTTCGCTGTGTCTTACTGCCTGCGACGTGGATACGATCCCGGAGATCATAGCGGGAAAGATCATTAGGTCCATAATCGAGAAGGATTATGATCTTATCTATGATACGGAGAATGAGGCGGAGGATATACCTGATTATACCCAGCCTTCCTGGGAGAGCCCCGAGGCAGACTACGGCACAGAGGATGAGCCTGTCAGGGAGGAAGAGGCTCCTTTGCCTTCGGAGGCTTCCGAAGAGGAAACGGCGGATTCCGAAGAGGATATGGAAGAGGATACGGAGGAGGAAGAGGCTGAAGTCACGGAGGATGAGAGGGCTTATTACTTTTCCACCCTTGAAAGTCCGGAGAAAAAGCTCTATATGGAGATCTACAACGCTATTTTCGCTATGGAGGAGAGCGTTGAAGTGTCCTCAAAGGACCCGGATGAGATAGACCGGATATTTAACCTATGTATGATGGATCATCCGGAATTATTCTACTGTGACGGCTATAAGACCACCTTACGGACGCAGGGAGAAGAGACACTGGGAGTCGACTTCGCCGGAAGATACAATTTCTCGGAGGAGGAGAGGAAGGAAAAGGAAAGCGGGATCAAGTCGGTCTGTGACAGGATATTGTCCGAAGTTCCGGATGATGACAGCGAATATGAAAAGGTTAAGTATATCTATGAATGGATAATAGATAATACCCAGTACGATGAAAACGCCGCCGACAGCCAGAATATTATCTCAGTATTCTTAAACAAAAAAAGCATCTGCCAGGGCTATACTATGGCATTTAAGTATCTCCTTGATAAAATGGGGATATTCTGTACGGTCGTGTACGGGCAGGCTGCGAATGAGAATCATGCCTGGAATCTTGTCCGTATGGACGGCACCTACTGCTACGTGGATACAACCTTCGGGGATTCCTCCTATCTGGATTCGGAGAACGGAGAAGCCGTAATAACCAGCTACAATTACTTTGGCTGCAATTCCGAAATACTGCAAAGAACACATACGGTATCGGAGAGGGGCCCGCTTCCGGAATGTACCTCCCTGGATGAATACTATTATGTTAAGGAGTCTAAATACTTTACAGAGGTCAATGAAGACCGGCTTAAGGCTGTTTTTGACCATGAAAAAGAAATAGATTCGCATATGTTTACCATCAGGGCGTCCTCGGAGGAGGTCTATAACGGACTTTTTGATACTCTCTTTACCAAGCAGGAAATATTTAATCTGATGCCCGATGCAGACAAGGTGACTTATATTGAAAACAAGTCAGAACTGACGCTGACATTTAAACTATGATATAATGATTCAGACGCCAATAGTTCAGGCGCGTTTGGACTTCACGGAGGATTATTATGGCTAATGAGAAAAAAGAGACTCACGCCCTTCTGAATACGGACATTGAGGGTGATGTGAAGATAGCGGATGATGTTGTGGCGCAGATCGCGGCCATCGCCGCCGAAGAGGTGGAGGGCGTCGGTGTAAGCACCGGGAATCTCGGCAGCACCATTATGGCCTATGTGGGGGTTAAGAAGAATGAGAAAAGGGTCAAAGTGGAGGTTGCGGAAAACATAGTCCATGTGGAAATGACCATTACGGTCCTGTACGGCTATAATATCCCTGATGTCAGCCGGAAGGTTCAGGAGAGGGTAAAGAGCACCATTGAGAATATGACAGGACTTTCAGTTGCTGATGTGGATATACGGGTTTCGGCCGTGGAAATGGAAAAGGACAGCGAGGAATGAAGAGGAGCCTTATAAGAGAGCATATTTTCGTGCTGATCTTTATGAGTGAGTTCAATCCTCCCGATGATATGCCGGAGGAGATCAGACTGTACCTGGATTCTCCGGAGGGGAGGGCGGATGAGGCCTCCAGAGCGGAGATCGAGGAAAAAACAGAAAAGATCCTCGCTATTATCCCTAAGATCGATGGGATCATTGAAAAGCATTCCGATAAATGGTCCGTTTCAAGAATGGGAAAGGTGGAGCTTTCGATATTAAGGCTTGCTGTCTACGAGATACTCTATGATGACGCAGTTCCTGAAAAGGTTGCGATAAATGAGGCTGTGGAGCTTGCGAAAAAGTACGGACAGGATAACGCCGGAAAGTACGTAAACGGAGTTCTGGCGGGAATTGTTAAGGAAAATGGCGTCTGAAAGAAAGATATGGAGCGTAGAAGAGGTTAACAGATATATTCACGGTATCATTTCGGATGATTTCATTCTTTCCGATATCAGTGTCCAGGGAGAAATGTCCAACGTGAAATACCATTCCTCCGGGCATCTTTACTTTACACTTAAGGACGGTAATTCGTGCATATCAGCCGTTATGTTTTCCTTGGATACAATAAATCTGGATTTTAGACCGACTGCCGGCGATAAGGTTACGGTGCAGGGAAGGATCTCTGTGTATGAAAAGGCCGGAACCTATCAGATATATGTAAAACGGATAAAAGCCGCCGGGCTGGGCGAATTATACAGAAAATTTGAAGAATTAAGAAGAGAACTTACGGAAATGGGCATGTTTGACGTAATGTACAAGAGGCCCATTCCCTTGTATGTGCAGAAATTGGGCGTTGTCACGGCTCCCACCGGTGCTGCCGTGAGGGATATAATAAACGTCGCAAAAAGAAGAAATCCCTATATCGAGATCCTCCTCTATCCCGCAAAGGTACAGGGAGAAGGTGCGGCAGATTCCATCATTCAAGGTATCAGGGTTCTGGAGGAGAAAAAACCGGATGTTATTATAATAGGCAGAGGCGGTGGCTCCATAGAGGATCTCTGGGCTTTTAATGAGGAAAAGCTGGCCCGGGCGATCTTTGACTGTTCTGTACCTCTTATTTCCGGTACGGGGCATGAAACGGATATTACCATTGCGGATATGGTGGCGGATCTAAGAGCGCCTACACCTTCTGCGGCAGCGGAGCTGGCAGTTTTTGACCTGCGTTCCTTTGAGGAGGATACGGCAGGCTATGCAGAAAGACTGGAAAGCCTTATAAGCAGCAGGATCCTTAGATACAGGGAAGGAGCTTCGGAGCTGAAGGCACGCCTTAATGCCTTTTCTCCCATATCCAGGATAAAGCTTCGGGAAGAGAAGTCGAAAAGGTACGCCGAGAGCCTTATCTCCCTTATGAAGAAGCAGCTTGACAGGAAGCAGGCCTTAAGGACACTTTATGCAGGGAAGCTTTCCGCTCTTTCACCCTTAAACACCTTAAGCAGAGGATATACTTATACGGAAAACAGTGAAATGAAGCCGGTAAAAAGCATTGATGACGTTTCTGACGGCGAAAGGATACGGGTCTACACCCCTGACGGAAGGATAACAGCTGATGTCAAAGGAAGAGAAAAAATCAGTTTCGGATGAAAAAGACTTAGATTCCCTGTCTGTTGAAGAGGGCTTTAAGATACTTGAGGATACGGTGCACAGACTCTCCGGGGAGGATATTTCCCTTGAGGAATCCTTTAAGGAATTTGAGAAGGGGATGAAGGTCCTGAAAGCCGTCAATGACAGGATAGACAGGGTTGAAAAGAAGGTCAGGGTCATAACGGAAGGCGGAGAATATGATTTTCAGTGATGAATTGAGAAAAAGGACTGCCTTTGCCGAGGAAGTTTTAAGAAAGTATCTGCCTCAAGATGTGAGCTATGCGGACAGAGTGCTGGAGGCCTCGGCTTATTCCCTTACGGCCGGCGGAAAACGCCTTAGACCCGTCCTTATGAAAGAGGCCTATAATATGTACGGCGGAGGGGAGGAGTATATTGAACCCTTTATGGCGGCCATAGAGTACATACACAACTACTCCCTGGTTCATGACGATCTTCCCGCTATGGACAACGATCTTTTAAGAAGGGGGAAGGAGACCACCCACGTTGTATTCGGTGACGGTATGGCAACTCTTGCCGGTGACTGCCTCCTTAATCTCTCCTTTGAAACAGCCCTTAAGGCCTTTGATCTTATCCCGGAGGGGATTTCCACGGAAGAACGGCAGAGCGTAACCCTTAGGATAATAAAGGCGCTGAAGATACTTTTTGATAAGGCCGGCATAAACGGAATGCTCGGAGGACAGTCCGCGGATGTGGACTCGGAGAAAAGAGGCCTTCCCATTGATGAGAAGAAGCTTATGTTCATCCATGAGAAAAAGACAGCGGCTCTCATTGAAGCAGCATTTATGACGGGTGCTGTGCTTGCAGGCGCGGAAGAAAGGGATGTTTCTCTTATGGAGAGCCTGGGATCGGATATAGGGATCGCTTTCCAGATAAAGGATGACATGCTGGATGTCATAGGAGACGAGAAAAAGCTTGGAAAACACGTGGGTTCCGATGCGGAAAATGATAAAGTAACATACGTTACCATGTATGGGCTTGAGAGATCAGAGGCAGATCAGAGAAGGCTTTCCGGATCCGCCATAGAGAAGCTTGACAGCGCAGGAAAAGAGTGTCCTTTTTTAAGGGAGCTGCTTCTGTCTCTTGTGAACAGGCAGGCCTGACCTTTGCCACCGGTTCGAAAGAGTTAGTGTCATTCTGAGGGCAAAGCCCGAAGAATCTTTCTGAAAAGATCCTTCGCTTCGCTCAGGATGACATTGCCCCACAGGATTATATAGTACGATAATGATACTCGATAAGATAAATAAACCGAATGACATAAAGAAGATCAATCCCGATGAATATATGCTCCTGTCCCAGGAGATAAGGACTTTTCTGATAAAGAAGATTAGTGAGAACGGGGGACACCTCGGATCAAATCTGGGGGCTGTAGAGCTCACTATGGCGCTGCACCTTTCCTTAAATCTTCCTGAGGACAAGATAATCTTTGATGTGGGACACCAGTCCTATACCCATAAGATCTTAACGGGCAGGAAGGATGCATTTGACGAGCTGAGGAAGTTTAAGGGGCTCTCGGGCTTTCCCAAAAGGAGTGAGAGCGACTGTGATTCCTTTGATACGGGGCACAGTTCAACCTCCGTATCCGCGGGTCTGGGCCTTGTAAAGGCCAGGGATCTGAGGCAGAAGAGCTATACCGTGGTGTCTGTGATAGGAGACGGGGCTCTGACCGGGGGAATGGTTTACGAAGCCCTGAATAATGCCGCAAGATTAAGTACGAATTTTATAATAATACTAAATGACAACAATATGTCCATTTCGGAAAACGTGGGTGGTATCTCCAGGTACCTCCAAAGTATCCGTACTTTTGAGGGCTATCAGGACTTTAAGGTCGCTCTGCAGAAGCAGATACTGAAGGTTCCGAAGGGTGACAGGATCGTTGACAGGCTGAAGCGGTACAAGAATTCAATAAAGCAGCTCTTTGTGCCGGGAATGTTTTTTGAGGATCTGGGGGTTACCTATCTCGGACCCCTTGACGGACACGACATAAACAGTATGGTCCGTACCATAAATGAGGCAAAGAAGATAAATCATGCCGTTCTTATCCATGTCTGCACAAAGAAGGGCAGGGGTTATGCTCCGGCTGAACGGCATCCTGCCAGATTTCATGGAACCGGTCCCTTTGACATAGAGACGGGACTTCCCGTTAAGAATAAGGATAAGCCGGACTGGACGGATATCTTCTCCACAGTCATACTGAAGGCAGCGGCAAGAAACGACAGATTATGTGCAATAACAGCTGCTATGCCGGACGGAGTCGGCTTAAAACGCTTTAAGAACCTGTATCCCAACAGATTCTTTGATGTGGGTATTGCTGAAGAGCATGCCGTTACCTTTGCGGCAGGTCTCTCGGCAGGAGGAATGATACCGGTTGTTGCGATATACTCCTCTTTCCTGCAGCGTGCCTATGACCAGATACTGCATGACGTTTGCATACAGAATCTCCATGTCATTTTCTGTATAGACAGAGCGGGGATAGTCGGAGCAGACGGAGAGACACACCAGGGTATATTCGATCTTTCCTATCTCTCGTCCATACCGAACATGCATATCATGGCGCCGAAGAATAAGTGGGAACTGTCGGATATGATGAAGTTTGCCATCAATTTTGACGCTCCGGTAGCCATACGTTATCCCAGAGGAACGGCCTATGACGGGTTGAAGGATATGAGGCAGCCTGTAGAACCGGGAAGATCGGAAGTAATATATAAAGGAACGGATGTTTCTTTATTGGCCGTGGGTTCTATGGTGGAAACCGCCGAAAAGGTCAGGGAGCTTCTTAAGGGGAAAAATATCGACTGCTCTCTTATAAATGCCAGATTTGTGAAGCCGATAGATGAGGATATTATTCTCTCGGAAGCCCAAAATAAGAAAATTCTTGTCACTTTGGAGGAAAATGTTCAAAGTGGCGGTTTTGGCGCAAAAGTACTGGAGTTTTTGGAAAATAATAACCGTAATGAAAACACCCGGAATATTAAACTTATAACAGTTTCCATTCCGGATAAATATGTGGAGCATGGAAATCCGGTCATTCTGAAAAAAGAGCTCGGACTTGATGCTGAATCCATTGCGGATCGTGTATTTAAGGTATTTTCCGGGATATCCGAATAAAGAGGCGAGCGTTATAATAACAATCGCTTTACGGCAAATAACATACGCTTTCGCACATCCGGAGTACCTTTGCCTAAAAATCGGATCAAAAATACGTCCGGAGGAATAAAAAACATTAGTGATGATATATCACTGAAGACAAAGTTCACATGAGTAATAAAAAACGGCTTGATATTTTATTAGTTGAAAGAGGAATTGCCCCTTCCAGAGAAAAAGCCAGAGGCTATATAATGACGGGCGATATTTTTGTCGAGGGGCAGCGTGAAGACAAGGCCGGTTCTTTATTTTCTGAAAATGTGACGATTGAATACAGGGGACAGAAGCTAAGGTATGTAAGCCGTGGCGGCCTGAAGCTTGAAAAGGCACTAAAGGTATTTGATCTAAATCTTTGTGATCTGGTTTGTGTGGACATTGGTGCGTCCACCGGAGGCTTTACGGACTGTATGCTGCAGAACGGTGCAGGGAAGGTCTATTCCATAGATGTTGGCTATGGGCAGTTTGACTGGGGGCTTAGGAATGACAGCCGAGTGGTCTGTATGGAAAAAACGAATTTCCGTTATCTGAAGCCTGAGGACTTGGGTGAGAAGGTGGATTTTGCATCCTGTGACGTATCCTTTATATCACTTTCAAAGATACTTCCGGCTGCATACGATATCATAAAAGATAAGGGAGAGATGGTCTGCCTCATAAAGCCACAGTTTGAAGCCGGAAGGGACAAGGTTGGAAAAAAGGGGGTCGTAAGGGAGCTTGAGACCCATAGAGAGGTTATCGCAAATGTTTTTTCCTATGCCCTTCAATGCGGCTTTTTCATAAAGGGACTGGATTTTTCCCCGATTAAGGGTCCGGAGGGTAATATTGAGTACCTGATGTATTTGAGGAAGGGCTGCCGGTAGGAAAAGCCTCTTCTTACGCTCAGGATGACAGCGGTTTGCAGTATGCCTGTGATTCGCAAAAGATGTTTCGATATGAATAAATTCTTTATTATCACAAATAAAAAACGGGACAGGGATCTTTCGGTCACAAAGAGGATCGTGGATTTTCTTAAAAGTAATGCCTGTTCCGTCAATGCAGCCGAAGCCGGGCCTTCGGAGGACGGTCATTATACCTGTAAGGATGAGGTACCCCGGGGAACAGACTGTGTCATCACTGTCGGAGGGGACGGGACTCTCATCGCGGCGGCAAGGGATACGGCAGATCTGGATCTTCCTATCCTTGGCATTAATCAGGGAACCCTTGGCTATCTTACCGATGTTGAGGTGGATAAGATAGAAGAAGCTCTTAATAAGGTACTTCTCGGGGATTATTCAATTGAAGAGAGGATGATGCTCTGCGGCATGATCTTTGATGAAAAGGGAGAGCTCACGGCGCAGTCAAGGGCATTAAATGACATAGTTGTGCGTAACAGGATGCTTACGGTCTCGGACTATGAGCTTTCGGTTAATTCGAGGTATCTTAATAGCTTTAAGGCTGACGGGATGATAGTCTGCACGCCAACGGGCTCCACCGCCTATTCAATGTCTGCGGGAGGACCTATCATAGAGCCTATGGCCAGAATGATGGTGATAACCCCTATCTGTCCTCATACCCTGAATACCCGGAGCATCGTTATCTCAGCGGATTCAAGGGTTGAGATGTCGGTATGCGACAATAATTCGTCGGTGATATTCGACGGACATTTCCCCTGTGCACTGAATGCGGGGGGCAGGGTCAGCATAAGGCCCTCAAGTCATGTGACCCGTATAGTAAAGACCGCCCAGGACAGCTTTTTGAATGTTCTGAGTAAGAAGATAAACTCCTAAGCCGGATCCGGTGAAAATACCAGACCGGACAGGTCAGAGAAAGCAACGGGATATGAAGAAAAAAAGACAGGAAAAGCTGCTTTCGCTTATAAGAGAACAGAATATCGATACTCAGGACGGCTTATGTGAAGCGCTAAAGGCCGCGGGCTTTGACGTGACTCAGGCCACGGTGTCAAGGGATATACGGGAGCTTAAGATAAGCAAGGTAACCTCCGAAAGCGGTGAGCAGTACTATGTAGCCGGGGAACAAAACCGTCGAAAGGATGACGGTACCATAAGAACGATCTTCAAGGAGGCCGTGGTCTCTATAGACGACGCGGGAAATATCCTTGTTGTAAAGACCCTAAGCGGAATGGCAATGGCTGTTGCCGCTGCCATAGATGCGATGAATATCCCGGAGATCGTCGGCAGCATTGCGGGAGACGATACCATAATGTGTGCCATAAAGACCACTGATGAAACCACTATATTAAAGAAAAAGCTCTTAGAGATAATCGAATAAAGGACAGAGGTTAAATATCAATTGTTATTAAGCTTGAGTGTTAAAAATCTGGCGCTTATCGAGAATGCAGAGGTGAGTTTCGGTAAGGGACTTAACGTCTTTACCGGAGAGACCGGTGCGGGAAAATCCCTTGTTATCGGAAGCGTGAACCTGGCTCTTGGAGGCAGGGCAAAAACAGATATACTTCGGGATGAGAGCATTCCCGCAGAGATAGAGCTGGTATTCTCCTTAGACGAGGGAGAGAAGCTCCAAAGGATCAGGGAAATGGATATTCCCGTGGAGGAGGACGGAAACATCATAATCCGCCGCAGGATCTTTGGAGGAAGGACTACAGCAAAGGTCAACGGCCGGACGCTTACCGGAAGTGAGCTAAGGGAGCTCTGCTCTCTCTTAATAGATGTTCATGCCCAGTCCGAGCATCAGTCCCTTCTTCACGAGAAGCAGCACCTTGTCTTCCTGGACAGATTCGCCGGAGAGGAGGCAGAAAAGGCCCTGACAGGATACCGTGAGAAGTACTATAGCTGGAAGAAGGTCACGGAGGATCTTGAGAGCATGGACCGGGATGAGAATGTAAGAAAAAGGGAAGCCGACCTTCTTGAATTCGAGATAAACGAGATCATAGGAGCAGGACTAAAGCCCGGTGAGGATGCGGGTCTTGAGGACAGATTCCATTTAATGAATAATTCCAGGAAAATAGCAGAGGTGCTCGCAGAGGTTTCTTGCCTTACCTCCGGAGAAAACGATGGTGCGGCAGCCCTGGTTGCAAGAGCACTTCGTTCTATTTCAAGTGTTATCGAAGTGGGGAGCGGTGTTTCCGATCTGTACGGGGAGCTGAGCAGCATCGATTCCCTTTTAAGCGATTTTCAGAGGGATATGGAGAAATACTCAGGAAGTCTCGAGTTTTCACCGGAGGAATACTCCGAGGTCACCGAAAGGCTGGATCTTATTAATGACCTTAAAAAGAAATACGGACAGAATCTTGAGGATATTGGGGATGCCTTAAAGGAAAGGCAGGACAGGCTTGAGATACTTACGAATTATGACGAGCACCTGAATATGCTTAAGGAGCGCTCCGAAACCGCATATAAAGAGATGACGGAGGCTGCTTTTTTACTTACGGACATCAGGAAGAAGGCCGCCATTACCATGGGAAAGGCTATGGAGCAGGGTTTAAGGGACTTAAACTTCGACGAAGCCCTGTTTGAAGTTAGGGTAGATGAGACCGACGCCTTCGGCCCCGACGGAAGGGACAGGGTTTATTTCCTTATCTCAACTAATCTCGGGGAAAATGTGAAGCCCTTAAAGGATGTGGCAAGCGGCGGAGAGCTTTCAAGGATAATGCTTTCCTTAAAGACAGTGCTTGCGGATATGGATGATATAGGTACAATGATATTTGATGAGATAGATACGGGTATAAGCGGACGTACGGCGCAGAAGGTGTCAGAGAGCCTTCTTAAGCTGTCACGTGGGCATCAGCTTATCATAATCACTCATCTTCCACAGATAGCCGCTATGGCTGATGAACATTTTTCTATAGAAAAGCGTCACTCTGAGGGCAGGACCAGAACCGAGATCACAGCCTTAAACAGGGATGAGATGATTAAAGAGCTTGCAAGACTTCTTTCGGGGGAAAGTATTACCGATACGGTAATTAAAAACGCCGGCGAAATGAAGGATCTGGCGGATAAGAAAAAAGGAGGAAGATTATGAAAAACGTGCTTTTTGCAGCATCAGAAGCGGTTCCCTTTATCAAGACCGGAGGTCTGGCGGATGTGGTGGGGTCATTGCCTTCCTGCTTTGACAAGAGATATTTTGATGTCAGGGTGATGATACCGAAGTATAACTGCATGGCGCAGAAATTTAAGGATATGCTTCAGTATATCACCAATTTCTATATGGAATATAACGGCCAGAATACCTATGTGGGCATATTCAGGGCCGAATGGAACGGTGTCACCTATTATTTCATTGATAACGAGTATTATTTTTCCGGAAACAGTCCCTATACAACCGACGGAAAGTGGGATCTGGAGAGATTTATCTTCTTTTCTAGAGCCGTGCTCTCCGCACTCCCCCTGATTGATTTTCATCCCGATATCATCCACTGCCACGACTGGCAGACAGGCCTTATCCCGGTATACCTTCACGATTCCTTCAGGGAAGGCGAGTTCTTCAAGTATATGAAGTCTGTGATCACCATTCATAATCTCAAGTTTCAGGGCTGCTGGGATGTGAAGACCGTACAGCGCTTCAGCGGTCTCTCGCCCTACTACTTCGCCCCGGACAAGCTGGAAGCCTATAAGGATGCAAATGTGCTGAAGGGCGGTATAGTCTACGCGGATGCCATTACAACGGTAAGCCGTACCTATGCGGAGGAGATAAAAACCCCCTTCTACGGGGAAAAGCTGGACGGACTTCTTCGTGCCCGTGACCACGATCTCCGGGGTATAGTAAACGGCATAGATTACGACGACTACAATCCCGAGACCGACAAGTTCCTTGACAAGACCTATAACCAGAAGAATTTCCGTAAGGAGAAGATAAAGAATAAGAGGGCGCTGCAGAACCAGCTGGGTCTGGAAAGACGGGACGACGCCTTTATGATAGGCATAGTTTCAAGGCTCACGGATCAGAAGGGCTTTGATCTGATAGCATATGTTATGGATGAGCTTGCCCAGGATGATATCCAGCTCATAATCCTCGGTACCGGTGAAGAAAAGTATGAAAATATGTTCCGTCACTACGACTGGAAGTATAATAATAAGATAAGGGCGAATATCTACTATTCGGAGGAGCTGTCCCACAAGATCTACGGCTCCTGTGATGCCTTCCTGATGCCATCGCTTTTTGAGCCCTGCGGACTTTCCCAGCTGATGGCGCTCCGCTACGGTACAGTGCCCATAGTAAGGGAGACCGGGGGACTGAAGGACACAGTGGAGCCTTACAATGAGTATGAGGGAAAGGGAACGGGCTTCTCCTTCTCAACCTACAATGCCCACGATATGCTGGGTGCGATCCACTACGCTCATAATGTTTATGTAAACCATAGGAGAGAGTGGAATAAGATTATCGACAGAGCCATGAAGGCGGACTTCTCCTGGTCGGTTTCCGCGAGACAGTACCAGGATATGTACGACTGGCTGAAGCCCTGACGGGACAGGCGCACGGGCTGCCAGGGAGTATTGGGACAGGGCATATTCGAAAGGAGCAAAAGCCTTAAGGGATGAAGGACAGAAAAAATGAGCTGTTAAAGGAGCTGGAAGCAGGATTAAAAGAGGACAGTGGTATAGGGGAAATATCAATGTTTACGGCTGAGGAGCTGGAGACCCCCATGGGCATTCTCCGCTCTGAGATCACCGGATTCGGACCGGGCCTTATAAGTGTTCTCGGGGAATTCTTTTTTCTTCCGATAGAGGATGAGGATGTATATTTTTTCTCAACCGTCATCACGCTGTCCGGCACTGTGCCGCCGGAGGCCGCGCCGGACGTGGCTTCTGCCGTTGCAAGGCTGAATTATTATGTACCGGTCGGCTGCTACGCCCTCGGAGATGATGATAAAAATCTCATCTTCCGCCTGACAGCCTTAATTAACATAAGCGATGACATAAAGAAACAGTCGGGAGAGATACGGAAAGCAGTCAATATCGCCCTCGGAGCCGGAGAAAAGTATTTCGGCTATCTCCTTATGGTCATTAAAAATGAGATCAGTGTGGATGATATGATGAAAATGCTGGGCGGTGGAACGCTTCCTTAAGGGAGGAAAACAGAATAAACGCATCAATCTCTCCATCCGTATTGACCGCATATCCACAAGCAAACACGAACGGGGAGATTGATGCGCATATCTTAAGAGAGGAGCAGGAATTGAAGATAAGAAGGATCACAAACCAGAATTTAAAATATTTCCGTCCGCTCTTAACCGGGGGCAGACTTAAAGGCAGGCATAATGTGATCCGTCTCGGTATGCTTACCGATGAGGATGTGATAGCGGGTGCGATACAGGCAAAAATATATGAAAAAACAGCCGATATTATTTCCCTCTACATATATCCCCGCTTCAGAAAACAGGGATGCGGAAGCGCTTTATTAAAGGTGATTTCGGGATTAGTCAAAGCCCAGGGATTTGAGGCCGTGACCGGAGAATTTCTTGATGCTCCTGCCGCTGTGAGCTTCGCAAGATCCCTGGGCTTTGAGCTTTTTCCGGGAAGAAATCAGTATTATTTCAGCCTGAAGGAATATTACAGGTCGCCTCTCTATAAGAAGTTCGTGGAGGGAAGGGAGAAAAGCAGGATGAAAACCGTCTCCTCCTTAAGCAGCAGGGAGCAGGCTATTTTCCGGAGCTTTATTAAATACGGAGACTATGATCCCGAATGGAGTACTGCCCATATCGAAAAGGGAAGGGTTTTAAGCTGCATGATGGTAAAGCCGGAGGGAAACTGTATCTCCGTGCCTTTTTTATATTCAAAAAGCAGTGACAGGATGGAATTTCTGAATCATATACGCTCTCTTTCAGGGAAGGTGTCCGGGAGAGTGAGTAACAGGGACGTGATCGTCAGGATGACCTTTCAGCAGGATAAGTATGAACAGAGCTTTACCAGGCTCATAGGCGGAAAAGAGCATATGCATAAGGACGGGCAGTATATGACGGCTGTGAAGCTTCTGCAGGAATGAGGTTTTAATGTCAGACGCAGATAAAGAAAAGCTATTAAGACAGGTCAATGTCAGTACCCTGACAACTCTGCAGTTGTCACAGGGTACACAGTCAGATCAGTTTCAGGATTTAGACGCGCTTTTACGGAAACCGGTGTTTCAGGGTCAGATAAAGTCTCCCCTTTTATGGCACAGTGTCAATGCCGTGGCGGTGGCTCATCCGCAGGCTCAAGCACAAGCTCATCCGCAGGCTCAAGCGCAAGCACAGGCTCAAGCGCAAGCGCAAGCTCAAGATCAAGCGCAGGCACAAGCTCAAGATCAAGCGCCGGCACAGGTGAATGAAAAAGATGTGATAGCTGCCTATAGTGAAGTCAGGTTAACGCTTTCATCAAATTCCCATAAGAGAGAAAAGAGGGTAGAAGAGGCACGGGCTAAGCAGGATGCTCAGTCTGACCTGAGCGGACTGCAAAATACGGCTAGTCAAAATGAACAAAAGGAAAAGGCGCAAGAACAGAAGGATGAACAGATACGGCTTGTAGCGATCAGGACAGAGTTGAGACAAAAGCCTGGTCAGAACCCGAAAACGCTGGAAAGAGATGCAAATGCAAAGCTGGAATCAGAGCGTGAAGAAAAAAAGCAGAAGGCTGCCTGGAAATATTTCACCGAACATTATTATAAGGATCTGGATAAGCTTCTGGAGCTAAAAAGAGGTGAATCATATTTCCAGCTGCTGAAAAGGAATTATGACGAGATTAAAAGAATTTCCAAAGATCTTCCCTACTATTTTAAGAGGATCAAGGCTCTTTCTCAAAGTCCGAATCTTGATCCTCAGAAAAAGGATCTTCTTCAAAAAGCTCTCTCCCACGCCATGGCTCTAGGGGATATCTGCGCCCATTTTGACATTATTGAGAAGCTGATGATGAATAAGTATTATCCTCTGGTTCCGGAAAAGGAGATGCTTTCACTTTCAGTGGAGGAGCTGGATAAACGGCTTAAGGAGCAGTATGATGGCAATCCCCCTAATCAGGAGCTTATCGACTTTTATCTGAATCTACGGAGGCTCAAGATTCTGGGCTTTATCAACGGGGAGACTGCCACGGAAAGGCAGGAGAGATACTATTCCGACATAAAACAGAGCGAAGAATTACAGCAGCAGGGGCAGCCGCAGCCTCATCTTAGCTCAAAGGAAATGAAAGCCCTGGAAAAAAGGGTAAATAAAATTGCCGATTCCTTTGAAAAGCTTGAGAAGCTTACGGGGTCAAAGAGCACACTTGTTGATGCATCAGCGTACTATCAGCAGTTTTTCAGAACCTTTGGAAAAGATATAAGTGATTTTAATGCTAATTACAGAGGAGACAAGACGAAGCTTTCCAAAGTTTTACTCCGGATGATTGATGAAAACAATAAATGGCAGGGTCATCAGCCCATTAGTCCTGATCGGGTACAGAGAAGCATCAGAGACTACATCAGCGGCGCACAGCAGAAAGGAGCACAGCCTCAGCAGCAGGGAGCACAGGCACAGCAGCAGGGAGCACAGGCACAGCCGCAGCAGCAGGGAGCACAGGCACAGCAGCAGGGAATTGGCGAAAAGACCCTTGAATTCTCCCAGTCCACAAAAGGCATAAAGCTTCTCCCGGAGCAGACAGAGGGAGCAAGGAGCATAGATAAATATCTTCTAGGCTATGCACTGTATGAAGCAGAGGGACACGAAGCCTTTGTATTTAATATGCTTAAGGTAAGTCCGGAGCAGCGCATGCTTGTGTATTACCTTATAGAGAAGGGTATGGAGGGAAGCGCCGGAAAAGTCGACTATGTTGCCGCCCTCCATAATTATACGCCAAACTTTGAAAGCTTCAGGAAAGCAACGGGAATAAACGGCTTCTGGGGTAAGCTTTCATTGGCACTCCGTGCTTCCATGTCGATCTATGAAGACATTAAGCAGTACGGACAGGCTGCAGAAGAAGTCGAGCAGAGTGACCAGGCTATTCATTGGGATAATGATCCCCCAAATGCTGCCGAGGTTAAGGATAGGGCGGATAAAATAGTGAAAGCCATCTCCGACAGAGGGAAATTATTATTGGCCATGTACAGGAGTGCAGGGCTTTCGGTCAAAATGCCCCCGGATATGGCGTCTGACCCCGTTACAAGGCAAAAGCTGTTTGACGAATACGGTAAGATCATCTCTCTTGTAGGTGATCTTGACAGCCTGTTAAAAAAATGGAAGGGTCAGGCAGCTCCCCAGGGACAGGCACAGCAGGGTCAGGCAGTTCCCCAGGGACAGGCACAGCAGGGACAGGCAGCTCCCCAGGGTCAGGCACAGCAGGGTCAGGCAGCTCCCCCGGGAAAGGTGCAGCTGAATCCGACTGACTACAGTATGGCTCAAAGACAGGGAGACCCAATAGAGGGAATAGAGGCCGGGGGGATAGGCAAAGGCAGGATATTTCGGACTGCCACTGATATCGTTTATAAGGGCGTTGTTGATCCGCTGCTAGTAAAGGTTCCCGGGGCGTTAGGCGGTACAATTGGCTATGTAACGGGGGGAGCTGCCTATCTTTCGGGGGCATCTACAGTATTAGCCGCAGGTGGTCTTGTGGGATTGTTTGCTGTGGTTACGAAGATCATTTCCGCAATTAATGATAGAGAAAAGGTCACCATTGCGGACAAGGCCATGAAGGGGATTGAAATATTTGGTGATATTTCCAGCACAGGAGCAGCAGGTACAAAAACTGCCGGAGTTATCGTCTCTGCCATTCAGGCGCCATTAACCGGCGACACCGGAAGCTGGCTCGCTTCAGCACACTCCAGTACTGCGAGTATGACGGCACAGCTTTCATTCGCTGCAGGAGCTCTCGGAGTAGCGGCCGGAGTGATGAAAATTGCATCATCCGCAGGACAGTTTAGAAGGGAGCAAGAGGCCCAAAAGGAGCTTGAGGCAGCCCAGAAGGCGCAGCAGCAGGCGCAGCAACAGGGACAGGCGGCACAACCGGTTCAGCAGGATGATACGTTTACAAGATTTTTGATCCATCAGAAAAGAGATATCACAAGAAGGGAACAAAGCGCCGGTGTCGGTATAGGAACCGGTATTGCGCTTTCCGTGGCAGGAGTAATTGCAATGACGGGAGCACTTGCCCCTATCGGAGCCCTGATCGGGATCCCTGCGGTGGTATTTGATCTGGTCTGGAGATACAGTTTTGACAAAAATACAAGGATTGAAAACATGACTATGGCTGTGGACGAATTCCTGAAACTTGATTTTTTGGTGGGTAATTTAAGATCTGATCAAAGAACGAGTCAGAAAGCAGGCCAGATGGATTATGAAACCCTCAGGAAAAGCGTCAGGCAGGAAGCGCTGGCATCAATGGGCTTTGCTTCCGTGGAGGATTGCTTCCGCGAAATATGCTTCCGCTTTGCAAATGTGCTTCGTTCGAAAGCATTCAGTAATCAAGCTCCGGGCCAGGCGCAAGCTCCGGGCCAGGCACAGGCTCCGGGCCAGGTGCAGGGACAGGCGCAGGGCCAGGGCCAGGTGCAGGGACAGGCGCAGGCTCCGGGCCAGGTGCAGGGACAGGCGCAGGGTCAGGGCCAGGCTCAGGCTCAGGGCCAGGCGCAAGCTCCGGGACAGGCACAGGCTCCGGGCCAGGCTCAGGCTCAGGACCAGGACCAGGAAATGTATGTAAACGCCCTGCGATCATTGAATCTCAAGGTTGACAAAGATAAGGGGATCCCCACGGTTGAGGCTATAGTAGAAAGGATGATGTCCTGATCTCTGCTGTTTTGGTAAAGACTTTATGCTTCCGTCAATGTCAGACCCTCAAGCCCCGGAGCAATGGCCATTGAGAAATTTGTGTAGTATACGCAGAAGCCGGGTTTTGAGCCGGCGGGCTTCTTCACTTCTTTTTTCAGTACATAGTCGATCTCAACCTTCGACTGGTCTCTCCCCTTACTGTAATAGGCAGCCAGAGCGCCTGCCTCATTAAAAGCACGGTCCGGCACCGCATCCGGCCCGTCCTTCCTAACCTTCAGTATCACATGGGACCCCGGAAATTTCTTTGAGTGGAACCACCAGTCATTTCCGTTTGCGAGCTTAAATGTCAGATAATCATTCTGGAAATTATTTTTTCCCACATAGAGGTCATAACCGTCACTTGAGACATAATGCAGAGGCTTGCCGCTTTCTGTTTTTTTCTTACCCTTACCGAGACCTTTGCCCCTTATGTATCCCGCTTCCATAAGCTCACGCCTTACTTCCCCGATATCCGCTTCATTCTCGATGGTATCAAGGGAAGCCTGCACAGAAAGAAGGTGTTCGAGATCCGCCTTTGTCTCCTTAAGCTGCTCCGTCACGGCTTCCTCCGTGCGCTTCAGCTTCTGATAGCGTTCAAAGTACTTTTGGGCATTTTCCAGCGCTGTTTTCTGCGGATCAAGGGGAATTAAGATCTCTTCATTACTGTAGTAATTTAAGCAGGCCAGGGACTTATCCCCGGGAGACGCGGTATATCCGTAGGTATTTAAGAGCTCTCCGTAGATCCTGTATTTTTCCTTTTTTTCGGTGCTTTTAAGCTGCTTAAGCTGTATATCGTACTTCTTTGAATCCCTCTCTATCATTGTTGAAACTATTTTCCGGAGATCTGCGGAGCGCTGCTTTATCCTCTCAGCCCTGTTCTTTTCCGCATAAAAGCGTTCCAGAACCTCCGAAACGGAGTCAAATCCCCTTATTTCAAGATCCCGGTACTGTAGAAGATGAACCGCGGCAAAATCCACCGGAGCGCCCTTTTTATCATAAATGATCTCCGGGGAAAAACTGCCGTTATTTATTGCTTTGATCAATTCAGAAAAAGCGTCATACAGCCTTTCCAGAGCGTCATCCCCTATGGCTGCCACCGGTGAATTCCCGTCTATTTCCGCCCTGAAGCAGAGGTCACTCGCTTCTACAGGAGAAATACCGGTGAAATTATTATATACAGCCTTTATCACATTATCCGGAGTGCTCTTAATGGTTGACATAAAATCCGAACGTTCCACAGCACTCAAAGGATCTGTCTTATTCTGTGTTTCCGGGATAAAATACGCTTTTCCGGGCAGTACCTCACGTACAGAGCTCACTGAAGCGCTGATATGCTTTATGCTGTCTATCACAGTGTCACTGCCGTCAACAAAGATGATATTGCTGTATTTTCCCATAAGCTCGATAACAAGGTACTTTTCTGTCATGTCCCCCATTTCATCCATATGCTCTATGCCTATCCTTATCACACGTTCGAGACCGGGCTGCGTAACACTTGTTATCCTCCCGTTCTGGGTGTGTTTACGGAGCAGCATACAGAAATTCGGGGCAGTGGCAGGGCTTTGCTTGTTTTTTTCCGTAAAATACACGAAAGGAAGAGACGCAGAGACTGAAATAAAAAGTCTCCGCGTCCCTCCGTCATTTGTCTTTACCGTTATCAGTATTTCGTCATTTTCCGGCTGGGCGATCTTGTAAATACGTCCGTTCAGGACTTCCCTTTTTATCTCATGGGTGATCGCCGCAACCGTAATTCCGTCTAATGCCATATTATGCCTTTATATCTTCATAGCCCCTGAGCAGGAAGCATTTACAACAGCTCCTGATAGCCCGGAACATAGAGGTGGCGGGGTATTCCGTCGACCATGACCGGAGCGACATCTCCCTGGATAAGGGGTCTTACGTAGGTGATGAACTCACTTGTGACATAGGTTCCGTCCTTGGTGATCCATTCCCTCGGAACAAGCCTCTCGTCATTGGCGATCTTATGAACGTCCTTAACCTCGGTTCCTGCCTGATAAGGATCGTCGGAAAGCCTCTCGATGACAACCATCTTTCCGCTGTCTCCCTCGTCAGCTGCCTTCATTGCTGCACCGCCGACTTCGTATGCTTCAAGGATGTCAACCCTTGATGAGCAGTGGCTTGCGGCTCTCTGCAGGGTTGAAAGCTCGATAGCCCTGGTCTTGCAGCCGATCTCATTTGAGAGAAGGTCACAGAGGTATCTTGCGGTACCGGTGAGCTGCTTATGTCCGAATGCATCAACATAGTCTGTAGCATTGCCCATCTCACTGATATATGTTCCGTCCTTGGTGTGTATTCCTTCTGAAACCGCGATAACTACGGATGACTTTTTCTTTAAGAGCTCCTTACACTTCTTCACAAAGGCCTTTACATCAAAGTCAAGCTCGGGAAGGTAGATGGCATCGGGACCGTCACAGTCCTCTCCCTTTGAAAGGGCTGCAGCTCCGGTAAGCCAGCCTGCATTACGTCCCATTATCTCAACGATTATGATCTGTCCGTTTGAAGTCTCAAGACTCCAGCCGTCCCTTATGATCTCCTTAACCGATGTGCCGATATACTTAGCAGCTGAACCGTATCCGGGAGTATGGTCGGTAAGAGCAAGGTCATTATCTATGGTCTTCGGGCACCCAACGAAACGGATCTCGGAGCCGATGACTATTGCATAGTCGGAAAGCTTCTTTATCGTGTCCATGGAGTCATTTCCGCCGATATAGATAAAGCAGTCGATCTCAAGGTCATCAAGGATCTTGAAGATCTTGTCGTAAACATCCCTGTCCTCGTTTATTCCGGGGAGCTTGTAACGGCAGGAGCCGAGATAAGCACTGGGGGTGCGCTTTAAGAGCTCTGCGTCAAGACCGGTCCTGATGTGATCCGAAAGGTCGATGTAGCGTCCCTCAAGAAGCCCCTGCACTCCGTGGAGCATTCCGTAAACCTTGCTGTATCCCCTGTCCTTGGCGGTCCTGAAAACACCTGCAAGGGATGAATTGATGGCCGCGGTCGGTCCGCCCGACTGGCCTACGATAACGTTTCTCTTTTTCTGTTTTGTCATGTTATTTTAGCTCCTTTGTTTTATTTACGAACGTTCCTTACGTTCCTTCTCCGCTTTAAGATCCTTATGCATATCAGATTTATGAAAGGTTCCCCGGCGGTCAGAATCCAACGGAAAATAGTATATCAAAAAAAATACTCACGGTAAATGGAAAAAACACAGGAGATGCGACTTTTTGTGCCCGGAGCATCTGCTCTCTTTTCCGATTGAAAACAGCGGGGTATTCTGATAGAATCAAAATGGCTGTTTCGGCGGAATAATACGGTGTTTAAGGGGAGCTGCCGGACAGGAATATAAGGACGGATTATGGCTATAAACAGTATCTCTGATTTTGAAGCTGCTCTCCGGGAGAGCATGGAAACACTATTTGGAAACTGCAGGACATATGAAGATGTCCTGAGGTCAGTATGCACCCATCTCGGGGTTTCAGACGCGGGCGCAATTATAGAAGCGGCCTTTGAAGCGGGTTTTAATCCTGACGCGCCCTATCCGGTTCTTCATTTTCATACGACTCTCGCTCAGAAGATAGATGAAGAAAAGATTCCCGGGATACTCAACGGGCTAAATGAGCTGAATACCGTGATCTCGGCCGGAGCCTTCCCCTCATTCGGATGCTTCGGATTTTACGCGCCTTTAAGCCAGATCTACTTAAGCTACAGGATGCCGGTGAATCCGGAGGTGCTGGAGGCGGAATTTGAAAATGCCAGGTTTTACCTTGGTTCGCTATATGAGGAACTGGATCTTTTTACGGACTTCATTATGTTCCTCTGCAATGATCCGGAAAATCTTACCATAGATGCTTATATGGATTATCTTGATACCATAGCCGATCTCGATAATATTGAGGCAAGGCTTGAGTTTTTGGAAAAAGTTGTCGGGGAGTACGGGAAAGATCAGAATGAAGAAGGGGAGTAAGGAGACAAGCTATGCCTGATGCCGGACATGCGCAGGGTAATACTGCCGAAATGAAATTTGAAAAAGGCCTGCTTTCCGATACCGGAGCCCTTAATACCGATCAGACTATCCGTGACGGTCTCACGGATGAAATGCGCTCCTTTATGGATAAGGGAGGGGATGATTTTTTCAATGATGAGGGCCCAAGACAAAACCTGATACCAAAGATACGGGAAACCATCCTGAAGCGGATGATAAAGGAAAATGAGGATTCAAGGTATGACGCGGCCATAACGAGGAATAAGCACGATGAATTTACCAAAAAGAAAATGATGCCGCTTATTGACTCGTTCAAGAAAACGAAGAGAAAGTTTGTTTTGGCAGAGGCTGAGTATGACAGGGAGCTTATTCGCGCGAAAAAGCCTTCTTTATCCGGGAAATATGATGATCAGGGAGACAGCCTGATCGCTCCGAGGGTGCGGTTTTTATCGGGCCGTTCGGAGGAGGATGAGGGCTCGGAAAGCTCTGAAGCTTTTTCTTCAGGTGACAAGGAGCCTGAAGATACTTCATCCGTTGAGACAGGACTCTCCCCTGATATAGAAGGCTCCACCGGGATGGCTTCTACAAGCCGGACGGCCTCCACCACCGGCATCGGCCTTGTAGATGATTCTTCCTCGGGATCAGCGGATGAGGGGGAGGAAGATCAGCCTCTTATGCCCGTCACGTCGATAGATGTGGAGGAAAAGGCTAAGGATGACAAGAAGCTCGCAGAAATCCGGGAAAAGATAGCAATATATCAGAACCGCAGAAGAAAAGGTCATTTTTCCGACCTGGGACTTTTCCATTTCAGGAGGGCATATGAAAGCGCGGCTTCCTCATATAGGAAGGACAGAGCGGCACTTGGTATTCAGCTTGCGAAGCTTTCCACTGAATGGGATAACATAAGAAAAGCGCGGCGGATCAGCACATTCAGGGTCCATTACAATAAATACGATAAATATGCCACAGCACTCTACAAGTTTACGAGAGAGCTGGAGGGATTAACAACCAGAAAGATCGGGCAGATCGGTAATAAGGACGCCTCAAAGAAGATAGCGGAGTATACCGGACAATATAATGCAAATCAGCTTGCCGGTATTGCCGATGAGATAGACAGAAACCCTTATAAAAGGTTCGAGCTTGAGAGGGTTAAGAGCCATAAGGATCTGGATGCGGGTTCCTTTAATGAAGAGAGCCGGGACGGTCTTATTAAATATCATAAGACCATTGTTATGACTGCGTTTGAGGACGGTGTACACACTCTTGCGGAGGAAAAGGCGGCCGGAGCCAAAAGGATCCGTATGAAAATGCTGAGTGATTTTCACGGATACAGGGCAAAAAACCAGTTTACGAGCAGAACTGACAGAACAGCTTTAGATGTGGGAACCGATCCCCGGAAAAGAGCATTGAAGCAGGATCCTGACGCACAGAATACCGATGCTCAGTCCCTGAACCTCGTTGCCGATGAAAGAGGAAAAAACGGAGAATATCTGGAATCGGAAAGGTCTGCATATATGCATCAGGTTGTTACGGATTCCCGGCGTAATGTTTATGCGTTTTACAGCGATGGTGAGCTGTATTCGGAAAACTTTGCCGCGATGCAGGGAAAAGATCAGATATTACATTCCGTGAATGCTGAAAAGATCGAGAACGATGAGAGCCTGAGACTTGCGATCAGGCGGTCGGATTTTTTCCGTCATATTAATGCCGGAACCATACAGTATTATATGGCCTACAATCCGGATGATGATTTTCATTTTGCAGCCAGCATGCAGGCGTTGCAGGGACAGGCAAACGGAGGACAGGGAGGAGACGGTACACCTTCCTTTAAGGCAATGACGACTGTCCAGCAGTATTTGCTGAACGCAGCTACTATCGCTGACGTAAACGCTGCAGTTACCGATGCCGGTAAAAATGATGATATTAAAAATGTGAGGGATCTCGGGATCTTGCTTCTTTCAGATGATAACCACCCGGAACTCTGGGACTGTGCCAGGACCCTTGCACGGAATACTTGGGGAAAATTCAAGGGTGAGGGACGTTTCCGCCACCGTCTGCAGTCACTACCGAAAAGCGGACAGGTAATGCGTATCGCCCTTATAGAAGAATTTGCAAAGGACAGGAGCCTTGCAGATATGGGATGGAATGCTCTTTTTGACCTTAGAACGGCAATCCTTCCTGATAATGTGAATATGCATTTTGAGGATCTGTCCGCAAAGCGTGACAGCACCTTTTCCATGACAAACTTCAGGCAGAGCCTGGTGGACGGAACAATTGTCAGAGCGCTTTCGGGAACAGCATCAGCTGTAAGCAGCGGTATATCCATAAGAGATCCCCAGGATGCATGGGCTTCATATACAAAGCATTTTGCAATCTTATCCCAGAGAGTCGGAGGCGGAGCAGTCGGAGCTGCAGTCGGGCTCAGCGTTCCGGTCTCGAATATTGTAGACTCCAAATCACCGGTTTCAGATATAACGGGAGCTATTGCGTCAGGTATCTCCGCGTTAACGGACTTATTAAAGATATGGAGGATCTATAAGAAAAATCAGGATATCGCTGATCCTTACACCAGAGACCAGAATAAAATGGAAATAGGCAAGCTGGTACTAAAAGCGATCTTTGACATAGTAGACTGTATAGTATCAATTGTTTCGGCTGTAGTTGACAAGATGCCTGCTGCAGTTTCGGGGATCGTTGGGGCAATCAAGAATTTCGTTGCTATTGTAAAGGATATTTGTATACTTATTAAAACCGGAGCGGAGAAAAGCAGAATAACCGAATCTGACAAGGATTTGGAGACCGCCCTTACGGAACACAGGAATAACCCTCAAGGCCAGTCGGAAAAGGAAATGCTTGGGACTGCGGTGGAAAACAGCTCCTATGGAAAGCACTTTCTTTCCTTAGCGAGAAAACGTGCGAATAAGGAGCAGAGAAATGCCGGCTTTGATATAGCTACGAACAGCGTGGATCTTGTGGGAAACGGTCTTGTGGCCGGGGGAGCGGCTCCATGGGGCTTCGGTTTTAAGCTCGGAGCGAAGGTTGTTTCATTTTTGGGATGGTGTGTCGGAAAGAAATATGACGCAAGTAATATGGACGAGATGATAGGTGCAGCTCTCGGAGATAAAAAATTTGCGTCGAGCCACTTCTACGATATTGACGGTGTCCTGAAGCGTGAAACCGGAATAGCAAACCGGCACTATCTTATGGATCTCTCCCGTATCTTTATGTCAATAGATACCCATCATCTGGTTCACTCGCCTAATCTCGATCCCGGGGAGACCGCTCTTGCGATCAACCTGATGCGTCCGGTACTGGATCTGGTCGGAAGCGGTGAAAGAGCATATACGGATCGGCAGAACAGATCATCAAATATCGCTAAGATGCAAAGCGCCACCCTTAAAAGGATCATGGGTGCCGTGGGAGCACCGGGAAACTGGAGAGCGGTACTAAGGCAGTCCATATCGGGATAACGCCTGATACAAAAACCGTATAATGAGCAAACGCTCAATACTTTGAAACAAACGGCAGAAATTTACGTTTGCGGGTTTAACAAAGGATGAATAATGAAATGAAATTAACTGAGCTATTAAGGGATATAGAGTACGAGGTTATAAACGGGGATCCGGAGAAAGCGGAGATAGGGAGCGTGATCTATGATTCCCGGAAGGCAGAAAAGAACTGCCTTTTTGTATGCATTACCGGAGCCAATTCCGACGGACACAGCTTTGCGGCAGAGGTAGTGGAGAAGGGGGCAGCGGCCCTTATTACGGAAAAGGATGTGCTGACGGGAAACTCTCCCGATACTGTGATAATCAGAGTAAAAAACACGCGTTACGCTTTGGCGCTTATTTCCGCCGCTTGGTTTAATCATCCGGCAGACAGCTTGAAGATCATAGGAGTCACCGGTACAAAGGGGAAGACCACTACAACCTACCTTACAAAGGCAATACTTGAAAACGCGGGACATAAGGTAGGGCTTATCGGTACTATAGAATCGGTTATCGGAGACAGTCATATTCCTTCAAAGAACACCACTCCCGAGTCCTATGTGCTGCAGGAGACCTTCAGGGAAATGGTGGACAATGGCATAGACACCGTCGTGATGGAGGTTTCATCCCAGGCTCTTATGATGGACAGGACCGCGGGATTTACTTTTGATACCGGAGTTTTTACAAATATCGAGGCAGATCATATTGGACCGAATGAGCATAAGGATTTTGATGATTACCTTCACTGCAAGTCCCTGCTCTTTAAGCAGTGCAGGTTTGCTGTATTGAACGGTGACGACAGGCATCTCTCCGATATCCTAAAGGATAGCACTTGTGATTTTATAACCTTTGGCTTAAATAAGGAGAATACCCTCGGATCGGATAATGATCTTCGCGCCCTTAATGAGGAGCTTATCAAGGTTCCCGGTGAGCTGGGAGTCAGCTTTGATATAGAGGGAAAGCAGATTATAAGGAAGGTGGAGGTCGGAACCCCCGGAGATTTCAGTGTTTATAACGCGCTCTGCGCAGCGGGCATCGCTCTTCACTACAATGCCGGTGAGGATGCCATAAGAAGCGCCCTTAAGTCGGCACGTGTCCGGGGAAGGATCGAATCCGTGAGCGTTTCGGACAAATTCAGTCTTATCATTGATTATGCCCATAATGCAATGGCTCTTGAAAGCCTTCTCCTGTCCTTAAGGAAATATGAGCCTTCACGCCTTATCTGTCTTTTCGGCTGCGGCGGCAACCGCTCGAGGAGCCGGAGATTCGAGATGGGCGAGGTTTCGGGAAGGCTTGCGGATCTAACCGTAATTACCTCGGACAATCCGCGTTTTGAGGAGCCTTCCGCCATAATAGACGATATAGAGACCGGGATCAAAAAGACCGGGGGAAAGTATATCAGGATAGAGGACAGAAAGGAAGCTATTGCCTGGGCCATAAAGAACGGGGAGAGCGGAGATCTTATCATACTGGCGGGCAAGGGGCATGAGGATTATCAGGAGATAGAGGGCGTTAAGCATCCAATGGATGAAAGGGTGCTGATAAACGAGATCCTTGGCAGAAAAGTTGTCTAAATTCGCAGATATCATCATTGACATTTCCATAGAAAAGCTGGATAAGACTTTTCAATACAGGATACCGGAGGAAATGGAAGGAGACATTGCCCCCGGTGTTTCTGTGTGCGTACCTTTCGGAAAAGGGGGACGTTCACTGAGGGGCTATGTGCTGTCAATATCAGAAACGCCTGTTATCGAAGAAGGGCGAATAAGGGACATCATATCCGTGATCCACTCCGGAGGAAAGGGTAAGGCTGAAGGGGAGCTTATTAAACTTGCTTTCTGGATAAAAAACCACTATGGCGGAACGCTTTCCCAGGCTCTGAAGGTGGTTTTTCCGATCAAGAAGTCGGTCAGGGAAAGAAAGAGGGTGAATATCATCCCACTAAAAAGCCCTGAAGAGTTACTTAAGGAAGCGGATCTTTCGGGGAAGAAGCATTATACCGCAAGAGAGCGTGTATTAAGGGCATTGGCAGAGTCCGGACAGATCGATGCCTCTCTCCTTTCGGATAAGTTAAATGTAAGTAAAAGCGTTTTGAAAGCTCTGGAGGAAAAGGGCTTTATAAGGCTTGAGGCTCTTCGGGAGTACAGGAATCCGGGAATCCGTTCCGGAGAAAATTCAGGGATTCCTACTTTTTCCGATGAGCAGAAGCTGATATATGAAAGCTTTATCCATGATTATGATTTGGGTTTAAGGGAGACCTGTCTTATAAGAGGAGTTACGGGCTCGGGAAAGACCCTTCTCTATATCGAGATGATAGAGCATGTGGTTAGAAGCGGAAAACAGGCGATCATGCTGATCCCGGAGATAGCTCTTACCTTTCAGACCGTTATGCGCTTCCACCAGCGTTTCGGCGACAGGGTCTCCTATATGCATAGCCGTCTTTCCCCGGGGGAGAGGTACGATCAGTACGAGAGAGCCCGTAATGGCGAGATAGATGTCATGATAGGTCCGCGTTCGGCGCTTTTTACCCCCTTTAATGACCTGGGGATAATAATAATTGATGAGGAACACGAGAACAGCTACAAGGCCGATAATATGCCGAAGTACCACGCAAGGGAGACCGCAGGGGAACGGGCATTAAACGCGGGAGCTATGCTGATCCTCGGCTCTGCCACGCCTTCCATTGACGCAGAGTACAGGGCGAGAAAAGGAGAGTACCGACTTTTTACGATGGAAAAACGTCCCACAGGGGGGAGTCTCCCCGGGGTCAGCATCGTTGATCTAAGACAGGAATTGAAAAAGGGCAACCGCTCTATGTTCTCACTGAAGCTACAGGAGCTGATGGGGGACAGGCTCCGTAAAAATGAGCAGATCATGCTTTTCTTAAACCGGAGAGGCTATTCCGGCTTTGTAAGCTGCAGGAGCTGCGGCCACGTGATGAAGTGCCCCCACTGCGATGTGTCCTTAACATCACATAATAACGGATTTTTAACCTGTCATTACTGCGGCTACAGGGAAAGGGCCGTGAAAACCTGCCCTGAATGCGGTTCAAAATACATCGGAGGCATGAGAGCAGGAACCGAGCAGATAGAGGAGGGGGTAAGGAAGCTTTTTCCCGGTGCACGTATCTTAAGGATGGACGGGGACACGGTAAGACATAAGGATGACTATGACAGGATACTGTCGGATTTTAAGGACCACAGGGCTGATATTCTGATCGGCACCCAGATGATAGTAAAGGGGCATGACTTCCCGCTTGTAACCCTTGTCGGGATAATACTTGCGGATCTCTCCTTAAACTCTTCGGACTATCGATCCGCCGAGAGGACCTTTGACCTTCTTACCCAGGCAGCCGGAAGGGCCGGAAGAGGGGAGGGCGCCGGAGAGGTGGTGGTACAGACCTACGAACCGGATCACTACAGTATTGAAGCTGCAGCTCAACAGGATTATAATATGTTTTATTCAAAAGAGATAATGTTCAGGGAGCTTATGTCCTATCCTCCGGTTTCACATCTTCTGAAGGTTCTTATTGAGGGAAGGAAAGAAGATAGAGTAAAAAAGGAGGCCGCCCGCCTTGCAGATCTGGCAAGAGAAAGCCTTCCCGGAGGGAAGGATGATAAGGCGCATAAGGTCATAGGACCGGCACCGGATGTCATTTCAAAGATAAAGGATGTTTTCCGCGAGGTTTTCTATATTAGAGACGGAGACTATGGAAAGCTTACGGAGATAAGGGAAAAAATAGAAGATAACAGGCGTGATGAAAACAGATATGATACCTATGTGTCATACGACTTTGATCCCTTGTGAAGTAAGAATAGAAAAGAGGTAGTAAATAATATGGCATTAAGACAGATAAGGGAGATCGGAGACGAGATACTCCTTAAGCCCTGCAGGGAAGTTAAAGAGGTGACACCCAGGGTAAGAGAAATAATAGACGATATGTTTGAGACCCTGTACGACGCAGACGGGGTGGGACTTGCGGCTCCGCAGGTAGGCATCTTAAAAAAGATCGTGATAATTGATACAGGGGACGATCCCCATATACTTATCAATCCTAAGATCATAGAGAGCAGCGGGGAACAGACGGGTAATGAGGGCTGTCTTTCCGTTCCGGGTAAATACGGAGTGGTGACGAGACCAAACTACGTTAAGGTTGCCTACTATGATGAGGAAATGCAGCAGAAAGAGCTCGAGGGAACCGAACTTCTGGCCCGGGCTATATGCCATGAGCTTGACCATCTGGACGGAAAACTCTATGTAGATATGGTGGAGAACGGGCTCCATGACGTGGAGGAGATGGAAGAAGCCGGAGAGCAGGCAGAGGAGACCGAATAAATGGATATAGTATTTATGGGTACTCCGGACTTTGCCTCCACAGCACTTGAAAAGCTCGCAGATAGCGGAGAAAACGTGGTAATGGCAGTTACCCAGCCCGACAGGGCAAAGGGCAGGGGAAAGGGGATAGCCATAAGTCCCGTCAAGAAATGTGCCCTGGATAGGGGAATAGAGGTTTTTCAGCCTGAAAAGGTGAAGGAAGCCGCGGCTGTACAGCATATCAGAGAGAAGGCACCGGAGCTCATAGTAGTGGCAGCATTCGGACAGATCCTTTCAAAGGAGATACTGGAGATCCCAAAGTATGGATGCATAAATATCCATGCCTCACTTCTTCCGGAATACAGGGGGGCATCACCCATTCAGCGCTGCATTATGGATGGAAAAAAGGAAACGGGTGTTACCATAATGCGGATGGATGAAGGGCTTGACACTGGAGATATTATTCTAAAGCGCAGTATTCCCATAGCACCGGATGAGACAGGAGGCAGTCTTTTCGATAAGCTGGCCGAATTGGGGGCTTCGATGGTGATTCAGGCTGTATCGGATTTAAGAGAGGGAAAAGCTGCTTTTGTTCCCCAGGATAACTCCAAATCGTCATATGCAGCACTGCTAAAAAAGGATAGCGGGTGTTTGGATTTTTCCAGGGATGCATCCGAATTGGAGAGACTTGTCCGGGCTATGAATCCATGGCCCAGTGCCTGGACAAAATACGGCGAAAAAACCTTAAAAATATGGAAAGCACGTGTTACTGAGGATATTATTACAGACGATACGGTAAAATTTGGAGAAATAATAAGCGTTACAAAAGATGATTTTACAGTAAAGTGTGGAAACGGTGCACTCGTTATTGAAGAATTGCAGCTGGAGGGGAAGAAAAGAATGTCCTCACACGATTTTTTACTCGGCATGAAGATAAAAACAGGCGATATTTTGAAAGGAGAATAAAAAATGTATTACCCAATGGGATTATATTCCCTCACATACAACTGGACCTATATTTTAGTAATAATAGGCGCTATTTTATCCATGGCGGCTTCGGCCAAAGTCAACTCGACCTTTAAAAAATACTCTCAGATCCGCTCGGGAAGCGGTATTACGGGGGCAATGGCTGCGGAAGAGATACTGAGAAGGAATACAATAACTGATGTTTCTGTACAGCATATCCCCGGAGAACTGACAGATAACTATAATCCTGCAAGAAAAACCGTGAATCTTTCGGATTCGGTTTACGGTTCCGGATCGGTGGCGGCTATCGGTGTAGCAGCACATGAGTGCGGACACGTTATGCAGCATGCCGACGGCTATCTTCCTCTTTCCATAAGGGCAGCGCTGGTGCCTGCCGCGAATTTCGGTTCCAGGCTGGGCCTTCCTATCTGCATTGTCGGTCTCTTCATGGGAAGCATGGGTCACACAATAATAACGATAGGTATATGGCTTTTTTCGCTGGCGGTATTATTTCAGCTCATTACCCTTCCTGTGGAATTTGACGCCAGTAAGAGAGCATTGGTACAGCTTGAAAGTAACGGAATGCTTTCTTCTGAAGAGCTGAAGTGCACGAAAGAGGTGCTGTCGGCTGCGGCACTTACCTATGTTGCAGCTGCAGCGGCATCTATCCTGCAGCTTCTCAGGCTTCTTATCCTTTTTGGAGGAAACCGCAGGCGTGACTAAGGGAAAGAAAGATCTTCGGGAGACGGCCCTCGACATCCTCCTTAAATACGAAAAAAGCGGAGAGAAGCTGAATTCTGTAATCCAGGATGTTTTTTTGACAGGGGACTATCCTGATAAGAAGGACAGAGCTTTTATAAAGATACTCTCTGAGGGAACAGTGGAGCGGCGGATCACATTGGACTATGTGATCGACCGCTTTTCCAATGTAGAGACCGGCAGAATGAAGCCCCTAATAAGAATTGTCCTCAGAATGGGCACGTATCAACTGTTATTTATGGATGCTGTCCCTCCGCATGCCGTATGCTCCGAATCGGTCCGCCTTGTGAAGAAAAGACATATGTCAGGGCTTTCGGGTTTTGTGAACGCTGTTTTGAGGCGTATCGCAGGAGAGGGCTTTGATATTGAGAGCATAAAGGAGCCGCATATTAAATATTCCTGTCCGGAATGGATCTTTAAGAAGCTGGAGGATGATTACGGTGAGGAGAAAGCGGTTGACATAATTCGTTCTTTCGCAGAACCTCAGTCGGTTTACATAAGAACAAATTTAACGAGGATAAAGCCGGATGAGCTAGAAAAGAGGCTTAGAGAAAAGGGACTGGAGCCTTCTAAGGTCAGAAACCGTCCTTACGCTTTTTCCATAAGTGGTTTCGGGGATCTCTCTTCTCTTGCAGAGTTTAGGGAGGGACTTTTTTCCGTTCAGGATATAAGCTCTATGTCGATCGGGGATGAGATTAGGGAGATCATATATAAGGACAGACCCGAAAGCTTCCGGATACTTGATCTTTGTGCTGCTCCCGGAGGAAAGTCCTGTCACAGTGCCGAGATACTAAAGGTTTATATGGATGAAGTGAAAAAAGGCGCTTTTTCCGTGCTGTCCCGGGATATTTCCGAAAAAAAGCGGCTTCTTATAGAAGATAATAAGGAAAGACTTGGTCTTGAATTAATAAAAACAGGTGTTTTCGATGCTTCGGGTGCGGATATTCCTGACGAAGACAGAGAGAGCTATGATCTTGTGATCGCGGATCTCCCCTGTTCCGGACTCGGTGTGACAGGCAGGAAGAATGACCTGAAATACAGGGTGCAGCCAGAAGATATACCTGTCCTTAAGAAGCTGCAGAGGGATATGCTAAAAAATGCGGACTGTTCTCTTAAGAGCGGGGGCTATCTTATTTTTTCGGTCTGTACCGTGACACGGGAGGAAACGGCGGAGCAGGACAGCTGGATCAGGGGGAATCTGGGGTACCGCAGAGTAAAGGAAAGACAGATATTACCCGGAGAGGGAGAGGGCGACGGCTTTTACTATGCGGTTTACATAAAAAATGGTACTATATATTGTCATTCTGAGCGAAGCGAAGAATCTTTCATGACCGCTTGGAAAGATCCTTCGGGCTGAAGCCCTCAGGATGACAAAATAATAAACCCTCAGGATGACATTTGATGGAAAGATCCTTCGGGCTGAAGCCCTCAGGATGACAAAATAAGAAGCCCTCAGGATGACAAAATAAGAAGCCCTCAGGATGGATGAAAACAGGTGAGGCTGCATGATAGATATTAAGTCTCTCAATATGAAAGAGCTTACAAACTTCATACTGGAGAAGGGTGAGAAGAGGTACCGTGCGGAGCAGCTTTTTTCGTGGATGCATTCGAAACTTGCCGAAAGCCCCGGGGAAATGAGCAATATCCCGAAAACCGTAAAAGAGCTCTTAAAAAGCGAAACAGAGTATACAGCCCTTGAAACCGTAGACATAGAGACCTCGGAAGAGGACGGCACGAAAAAATATCTTTTCGGGCTCTCTGACGGAAATATTATAGAGTCTGTGTGGATGAAATACCGGGATTGGAACAGTGTCTGCATTTCATCCCAGGTAGGCTGCAGGATGGGGTGCCGCTTCTGTGCATCAACCTTAGACGGATGCATAAGGAACCTTACACCCTCTGAAATGCTGGATCAGGTATATTCCATCCAGAGAGAAAGCGGGGAAAGGGTCTCCAATATAGTGGTAATGGGGAGCGGAGAGCCTCTTGATAATTATGATACCCTGCTTAAGTTTCTGGAGATAATAAGCGACGAAAAGGGACTCAATATAGGAGAAAGGCATATTACCGTAAGTACCTGCGGACTGGTGCCGGAGATAAAGCGTCTTGCGGAGCTTAAGAAACAAATAACACTTGCTATTTCGCTGCATGCGCCGAATGACGAAAAGCGGCGGAGCCTTATGCCTATAGCAAATAAATACAGTATTGACGAGCTTATGGAGGCGGTAAGATATTATTATGACAAGACCGGGCGGAGGATCACCTTCGAATACGCCCTTGCCCGGGATGTGAATGATTCCCGTGAGGATGCCGCAGAGCTTTCGAGGCTTTTAAGGGGACTGAACTGCCATGTGAACCTTATTCCCGTAAATCCCGTTAGAGAGCGTACACTTCGGGGCAGCAGCGGCAGGAGGGCCTCCGACTTCAAAACTGAACTTGAAAAAAACGGAATTAATGTTACTATTAGGAGAGAAATGGGCAGAGATATAGACGGTGCCTGCGGACAATTGAGGCGGAAGCACCTGGAGGCTGTTTTTCATGTTTAAGACTTTTTCCGCAACTGACGTGGGCAGAAAACGACAAATCAATCAGGACTTTGTATTCTCATCGGAAAATCCGGTGGGAAGTCTTCCTAACCTCTTTATCGTGGCAGACGGCATGGGCGGCCATGCTGCCGGTGATTTTGCCTCTTCTTTTACAACGCGCTGCGTTGTGGATGCCATAAAGCTGTCGGAGCAGGATACCCCCATCAAGATCTTAAGAGAAGCCATCGAAAAGGCTAATAACGCGCTGATAGAAGAAGCGGAAAAAAAGCCTGAGTATGAAGGAATGGGAACCACTATAGTGGCTGCCACCATAGTGGATGACTATATCTATGTGGCAAATGTGGGTGACAGCCGGCTTTATCTTGTAAATGACGATATAGTCCAGATCACGAGGGATCATTCCCTGGTGGAAGAAATGGTGATGGCCGGCAGGATAGATAAGGAAGAAGCCAGAGTACATCCCGACAAGAATATTATAACGCGCGCTATTGGCGCTGCCCCGGATCTGAAGATCGACTTCTTTGATATGCATCTTCAGGAGGGGGACAGGATACTTATGTGCACGGACGGACTTTCCAATATGGTGGAGGACCAGGATATCCGTATGGTAATGGAAGGTGAGAATGACGTGGCGGGCATGGTCTATGCCCTGATCAAGGCTGCAAATAAGAACGGCGGCAAGGATAATATCGGCGTCATTGTGATAGAACCCTTTGCAGAGGAGATATAACGGTTTTTCCCCAGAGGACCGGAACGAAAGGCTATGTTAAGAGAAGGAATGCTCCTTGGAGAGCGCTATGAAATAATAAGTAAGATCGGTGCAGGCGGAATGAGCGACGTCTATAAGGCGAAGGATCACCGGCTGGATCGTTTTGTTGCCGTAAAGGTCTTGAAGAGTGAGTACTCGGAAGACCGCAATTTTGTTGCAAAATTCCGTACAGAGGCTCAGTCGGCAGCGGCGCTCATACATCCGAATATCGTAAATGTCTATGATGTAGGCCAGCAGGACGGACTATATTACATAGTGATGGAGCTTGTGGAGGGCATAACCCTTAAGCATTATATTGAAAAGAAGCTCCGTCTTTCCGTCAAGGAGGCCGTAAGCATCACCATACAGGTTTCCATGGGACTGGAGGCCGCGCATTTAAATCATGTGATTCACAGGGATGTGAAGCCGCAGAATATCATCATTTCCAAGGAGGGAAAGGTAAAGGTCACGGATTTCGGCATAGCCAGGGCTGCAACCAGTGATACCATCACATCAAATGTAATGGGTTCGGTGCACTATACCTCTCCGGAGCAGGCCAGAGGCGGATACTCCGATGAAAAGAGCGATATCTATTCTCTTGGTATTGTGCTTTTTGAAATGGTGACCGGCAGAGTTCCCTTTGACGGAGAGACTACGGTTTCAATCGCCATAAAGCAGATACAGGAGCCCATGCCCGATCCCAGAGACTACGTGGATGATATACCTGTCAGTGTACAGCAGATCATCTACAAATCCACGGAAAAGAATCCAGACAGGCGTTATTCAACCATGACGGAGCTCATAGCGGATCTTAAAAGGTCCCTTACGAATCCGGAGGATAATTTTGTGAAACGTATCGGAAACGAGGATATAGCCGGAGGTGCCACAAAGCTCGTTACCGATAATGAAAGAGAGGATATCAAGAGGCAGACGGGATCTGTCGATCTCAATGATGATGTGCTGAAGGCATATGCCATATCCAGGCGCAGGGAGCAGGAGGAGAAGCTTAAAACTTATCCCGCTGACTACGACGAGGATATCCGGGATGATTATGAGGATGACTATTCCGATGACGATATTGAGGACGACTACCCGAGAAGAGAAAGACGCGTAAAAAGCTCAAATAAGGATAAGAAGCCGGTCCAGAAGAAAAGCGCAAAAAGTGCCAGAAAGAAGGCAGAATCCTTTATCACCGGCAGAAGTAACAGGGAGGACAGGCGTAAGGAGAGGATCCGCTCTGAGAGAGCTGCTTCCGAAAGGTCTGCCGCCGCCAGAAAGAGACAGCGGCGTTTGAGCGATGATGACGACGATGATTATGATGATGACGATATGGATCCGGGAATGCAGACCATGATGACGGCTCTTGCAGTTATCGCGGTGATAATCCTTATCGTTATTATCATTGTTTTTGTCAGAAAGTACAGTGGGCTGTTAAGCTCAGTGCCCACGGATGACTCATCCACCGAGCTCTATACCGAGGAGAGCCAGGATGGGGAAAAGGTCAGCATGACGGATGTGAGCGGCATTGTATTTGCTGATGCGAAAACAAAGCTTACTGCCCTCGGACTTGTGGTAACAAGTGAAAACAGGCCTTCTTCCGATATAGAGAAGGGCTGTGTCATACAGGTCAGCGATGAAGACGGAAATGTCATAAATCCCGGTGATCAGGTTGTACAGGGTTCCACGGTTATCCTCTCCGTAAGCACAGGGGAAGATGGTGTGGAGGTTCCCGATATTTCCGGTCTTTCAAAGGCAGAAGCCCGTGTTAAGCTTGAGAGCTCGGGCTTTACCGTGGCGGAAAGCGAAGCGGAGAGCGATGAGGTTAAAGCCGGCAACGTTATTTCACAGAATCCCGCCGGAGGAAGTCAGGCAGAAGAGGGAAGTCAGGTTCTGATCGTGATAAGCAGCGGTCCAACGGCTGCAGCCACAAAGACGGTTCCGGATCTTGTGGGAATGACTGAGATCGCAGCGAAAGCAGCTCTTGCAGCAGCTGACATTTCCTTTGGCGAGGTGAATGAGGAAAACTCGGCAACTGTGGCGGCCGGTGTGGTCATATCCCAGTCTCCGGAGGCCGGGGCGACCGTGGGAGACAGCACCAGCGTGAGCTTTAAGGTCAGTAAGGGACCGGGGACCTTTGGGGGAAGCATAGATGTGGCAGCTCCCGAGGGCTATACTGAGGGGACACCGGCACAGATCACGGTTACATCAAGTGTGGATAATTCGGTTCTTTACTCTCAGGCAGTGGCGGCTTTCCCCGTACAGATTACAATAACGGGCGTTACAGCTCCCTCGGGAGTAATGGCCATCACCTATTCCACCTACGAAAACGTGGAATATGAGGACGATAACGGACAGATAGTAAATGATACAAAGGAAACGCCCCAGACCGTGACTCAGGTTGTAAACTTTAACGCAGAATGATATTTTCGGTAAATATTCAGAATACACAGGGTTCTGAACAGATACATCCGGTTTGATCCGGGGGTAAGGATGTCATACAGGGGACAGATAATCAAGGCAATGTCCGGTTTTTACTATGTCAGGCCGGACAGGGATGAAATAATAAAGGGCAGTCCTGCTGATAATTCCGGAACATACCAGTGCAGGGCAAAGGGGATATTCAGGAAGAATGATATCACTCCCCTTGTGGGAGACAGGGTTCTCTTCGAGCTTACGGATACGGATGATGTTGAAGGGAATGTTACTGAAATCTTAGAGCGGAAAAACTTTCTTATCCGTCCCAGGGTCGCAAATGTGGATCAGGCACTTGTGATATTCGCGCTTCATACACCGGAGCCTTCGACGGAGCTTCTGGACCGCTTTCTCATAGGAATGCGGAGTAAGGAGATCCCGGTCATACTGGTTTTTAATAAGGATGATCTGGGAAGCGAGGGAGAGCCTGAAACCTTCAGACGGATCTACAAAGGCGCAGGCGTCAGGCTCCTGTTTACCAGTGCCCTGGAGCATTCAGGAATAGATGAGGTAAGGGAGCTTCTTAGGGGAAAGCTCACCACAGTGGCGGGTCCATCCGGTGCCGGAAAGTCTTCCCTTATCAATGCTCTGTCAGGCAGGGAGCTTATGACCACCGGGGATTTAAGCCGAAAGACAGGCCGGGGAAAGCAGACCACCAGACATACGGAGCTCCTTGAGATAGAGGAAGGCAGCTACATCATAGATACACCGGGCTTTTCCTCCCTTGAGTTTGACGGACTGGACAGCTCTTCGCTGGACAGCCTTTTTCCGGAGATGGTCAGATATAAAAACGAATGTTATTTCGCAGGCTGCTCTCATATCAATGAGCCGGACTGCGGTGTGAAGAGGAAGCTTTTGGAGGGATACATACCCAGGGAGCGGTATGATTCCTATGTTTTGATCTATAATGAGCTCTCAAAGATCAGGAGATATTCGTAAAGACAATGAAGAACCTGCTTTCGCCATCCATTCTTTCAGCCGATTTCAATATTCTGGGAAGCGATATTGAATGTGTGGAGAGAGAGGGTGCTGATTATCTGCATATTGATGTTATGGACGGCAGCTTTGTTCCCAGTATTTCCTTCGGGATGCCGGTTATAAAGTCCATAAGAAAAAACAGTGCCCTTTTTTTTGATGTCCATCTTATGATAGTTGAGCCGGTGAGATACATTAAGGAGTTTTCAAAAGCCGGGGCGGATGGCATTACCTTCCATCTGGAGGCGGACAGTGATCCTGGGAGGACTATTGATATCATACATTCCGAGGGAAAGAAGGCGGGCATTGCCATTAATCCCGAGACTCCTGTTAAGGAGCTTAAGGATGACATCATAGAGAAATCGGATATGGTCCTTATTATGACGGTTCATCCCGGCTTCGGGGGACAGAGTTATATCGAAGAGTGCACGGAAAAGATAAGGATATTACGTCAGCGTGCAGAAAAGCTCAAGCCGGGGCTTAATATAGAGGTGGACGGAGGCATAAATATAGAAACCATACACACTGTCCTTGATGCCGGTGCAAATGTTATAGTTATGGGTTCTGCCGTTTTCGGCGGAGATATTGCGGAAAATATGAGGTATTATAAGAAGGTGCTCGGATGAAGAAAGCGCTTATAATCGGTGCCGGTCCAGCGGGACTTACGGCAGCATATGAGCTTTTGAAAAGAGGCGGCGGGGAATACAGTGTGACCGTCCTTGAAGAGAGCACTGATATGGGCGGTATCTCAAAAACCGTGAACTACAAGGGAAACCGCATGGATATGGGCGGCCACCGCTTTTTTTCAAAGGTTGAAAGGGTCAACAGCTGGTGGGAGAATATGCTTCCTATGCAGGGTGCTCCCGCCTACGACGATATTATCCTAGGTAACAGGAAGAAGCTTAAAAAAGGCGGACCCGATCCCGAAAAGGAAGACAGGGTCATGCTTAACCGTAACCGGGTTTCCAGGATCCTCTTCAATTCAAGGTTTTTTGATTATCCCATAAGCTTAAAGCCGGAAACCTTTATAAATATGGGTTTCTTAACCACACTTCAGGTTGGCTTTTCCTATCTGTTCTCCCTTCTTCACAAGAGACCGGAAAGGTCATTGGAGGACTTCTATATCAACCGTTTCGGGAAAAAGCTCTATTCCATGTTTTTCGAGCATTATACGGAAAATCTCTGGGGAAGGCATCCAAGGGACATAGATCCGAGCTGGGGCGCCCAAAGGGTGAAGGGCCTTTCCATAGTGGCGATTATAAAGGATGTATTTTCAAAGCTCCTTCCGGGAAGCGGAAACCGCCATGTTGAAACATCCCTTATCGAGTCCTTTTCCTACCCGAAGCTTGGTCCCGGAGAGCTCTGGGATGTAACCGCATCCGAGATAGAGGCGATGGGAGGAGAGATTATAAGAGAAGCAAGGGCAGTGGCTGTAAAGACAGATGCCGCCATGGGTCTTATTAAGGGTGTGACATATGTAAAGAACGGAACAGAGCACTATCTTGAGGGCGATTACGTGATATCATCAATGCCCATAAAGGATCTGGTGGAGGGTATGAATGATGTCCCGAGAGGTATACAGGAGATAGCTTCTGACTTGCCATACAGGGATTATATGACCTTAGGGATACTGGTTCCGAAGATAAACCTAAAAAACGAGACAAGGATACGCACGGTTTCCGATATCGTGCCGGACAACTGGGTCTATGTACATGAGAGAAGCGTAAAGCTGGGGCGCTTCCAGATATACAACAACTGGTCGCCTTACCTGGTTAAGGATCTGAAGAACACTTTATGGATAGGGCTTGAATACTTTGCCAACGAAGGAGACAGGCTGTGGAGCTTAAGCGATGAGCAGTTTACCCGCTTTGCGGTCTCAGAGGTTGTGAAAATGGGACTTATTGATTCTCCCGATGATGTTATCGACAGCCATGTGGAGAGGGTAAAAAAGGCATATCCCGCATATTTTGACAGCTATGATAGAATAGATGAAGTGGTGTCATTCCTTAACGGCTTTACCAATCTTTTCTGTGTCGGAAGGAACGGACAGCACAGATACAATAATATCGACCATTCCATGATGACCTCCTTCCTTACGGTGGACAATATCCTTCAGGGAAAGACCGACAAGAGGGATATATGGAATGTAAATACTGAAAAAGAATATCACGAGAATAAAAAGTAAGAAAGGAAATTTAATTATGGGTAAAAAACCTGCAGTTCTTCTGATAATGGATGGCTTCGGCTTAAATGAAAACCACGAACACAACGCGGTCTATGCGGCGAAAACACCTGTTATTGACAATCTTATGAAGGAGTATCCCTTTGTAAAGGGCTACGCCAGCGGTCTGGCTGTCGGACTTCCCGACGGACAGATGGGAAATTCCGAGGTTGGTCATATGAATATGGGAGCCGGCAGGATCATCTATCAGGAGCTCACCCGCATAACGAAGGAGATCGAGGACGGTGACTTCTTTAAGAATGAAGCATTGCTTAAGGCTGTGGAGAATGTGAAAAAGAATGATTCCAGCCTCCACTGCTACGGCCTTGTATCCCCCGGCGGTGTTCACAGCCACGATACGCATATTTACGGTCTTCTGGAGCTTGCAAAGAGAGAGGGCTTAAAGAAGGTCTATGTACACTGCTTCCTTGACGGACGTGACACGCCTCCTGCATCGGGTAAGGAATATGTTGAAAATCTCGAGAAGAAAATGGCGGAGATCGGAGTCGGAGAGGTGGCATCCGTACACGGCAGATATTACGCCATGGACAGGGATAATAATTATGACAGGGTTCAGAAGTCCTACATCGCGCTGACCCAGGGAATAGGCGAGGAAGCGCAGTCGGCAACGGAGGGTATTCAGGCTTCTTATGACAAGGATATTACGGATGAGTTCGTTGTTCCCTTTGTGGTAAAGAAGGAGGGAAGGCCCGTGGCCACAATTAATGACGGCGATTCCATAATCTTCTACAATTTCAGGCCTGACAGGGCAAGGGAGATAACCCACTGCTTCTGCGATGATGAATTTGACAAGTTTGACAGGGGACCGAGGAAAAAGGTTACCTATGTCTGCTTCACCGACTATGATCCCCTGATCAAGAATAAGGAGATCGCATTCAAGAAGCAGGAGATAAACAATACCTTCGGAGAGTATCTGGCATCTCTCGGAATGAAGCAGTGCCGTATAGCGGAGACAGAGAAGTATGCCCACGTGACCTTCTTCTTTAACGGAGGTGTGGAAAAGCCGAACCCGGGAGAGGACAGGGTCCTCGTTAACAGCCCGAAGGATGTGGCAACCTATGACCTGAAGCCCCAGATGAGCGCTCCCGGCGTATGTGAAAAGCTGGTTGAGGCGATAAAATCGGGGAAATATGATGTGATCATCATAAACTTCGCAAATCCGGACATGGTTGGACACACCGGAGTTGAAAGCGCCGCCATCAAAGCCATTGAGACCGTTGATACCTGTGTCGGAAAGGCAGTGGACGCGGTTAAGGAGATGGACGGAGTGATGTTTATCTGCGCAGACCACGGAAATGCAGAGCAGATGATAGATTACGAAACGGGAGAGCCCTATACAGCGCATACCACAAACCCCGTACCCTTCATACTCGTTAATTATGATGAGGGCTACGGACTTAAGGAGGGTGGAAAGCTCTGCGATATCGTTCCTACCCTGATCGAGTGCATGGGACTTGAAAAGCCTGCGGAGATGACCGGAGAATCGCTTTTGATTAAAAAATAACCGGTGATACTCTTGCTTTATCCCTAAAGAAGTGTTATCCTTTCTTTTGTCTGTCAAAAACAGGTGAAGTAGTTTAAGGAGTTAAAAGAAAATGAGAATTTTTGTTTCCGTTATATTTATGCTTGTTTGTGTGGGACTTACCGCAATGGTGCTTCTGCAGGAAGGAAAGAGTGCAGGTCTTGGAGCTATCCAGGGTGCTGCGGATACATATTGGGGAAAGAATAAGGGACATTCCATGGAAGGGATGCTGATAAAGATAACCAGAGTGCTGGCTGTTCTCTTCTTCGTTTTATCGGTAGTGCTGAATATGAAGTTCTTCTGATAAGACCGGATCCCGGAAAACATTTTCCAGAATGATTTTGACCCCGCCCGTGAATTACAGGCGGGGTTTTTATTAAACTATGACTGATAATAAGCTGTTTGAAAACCGAAAAGCCATGATCCTTGAATTTATGGAGAGTGATCTTTATAAACCAATGAGGATAAAGGATATGGCTGAGCTGATGCTGGTTCCGAAGAATGAACGCAGTGACTTCAAAGCCGTAATAAACTCACTGGCAGATGATGGAGATATCATCATAAGCCGGCGAGGGTTATTAAAGCTTTCTCCTCCGAAGCTTATTGGAACCTTTGAAGCCCATGCCGGAGGCTTCGGCTTTGTCATAGTCGAGAACCGTGACAAGGATATTTTTATCAGAAGTGACGATACTCTCGGGGCTATGAATGGCGATACCGTGGAAGTCAGGATAGAAAGGAAGCGGCACAGACCGGAGGGTATTATAGTTAACATAATATCGAGGGCGATAACCGATGTTGTGGGAACGTACGAATCAGCCGGTAAAATGGGTTCATACGGCTTCGTAATACCCGATGATAATAAAATAACTGATGATATATTTATTCCCTCTGACAGCCGGATGTCTGTTCCCGACGGAATGAAGGTTGTAGTCCACATTGAGAAATACGGAGACCGGTTTCATAACTGTGAAGGCAGGATAACCGAGCTTATCGGTATGAAGGATGATCCCGGAGTCGATATCGAGTCGGTGATAAGGTCATATGGACTTCCGGGGGAATTTAAACCGAATGTCCTAAAACAGGCTGATAATGTGGCAAAACCCGTGTCGGAGGCCGATATGGCCGGAAGACGTGATCTAAGAGGCCTTTTAACCGTTACGATAGACGGAGAGGATGCGAGGGATCTTGATGATGCCGTAAGCCTTTCAATAGATGAAGACGGGAATTTTGACCTTGGAGTGCATATTGCCGATGTGGCTAATTATGTTCAGGAAAATTCAGCTCTTGACAGGGAGGCTTTTGAACGGGGCACAAGCGTGTATTTTCCGGACAGAGTTATCCCTATGCTTCCTGTTGCCCTTTCAAACGGATGCTGTTCCCTGAATGAGAGGGAGGACAGACTGACTCTTTCCTGTCTTATGAAGCTTGACGGAAAGGGGAGGGTGATACAGTCAGATATCTGCGAAAGTGTGATAAATTCCGACCGCAGAATGTCGTACAATGAGGTAAAGGATCTCCTTCTTGGGACGGCTTCGGAGGAGCTGGAAAAAGAATGCGCCTTTCTCCTGCCAATGTTTAAGGATATGGAAAGACTTTCCGCCATACTGATATCCATGCGGAAAAAAAGGGGAGCCATTGATTTTGACTTTCCGGAAACAAAGGTTATTCTGGATGAAAGAGGACGGGTGGACAGACTGGAGCCGAGACTTTCAAATGTCGCCACAAGGATGATAGAGAGTTTCATGCTCGCTGCAAATGAGACGGTTGCTGAATACTCCTGTTTTCAGGAGCTTCCCTTTGTTTATAGGACACATGAGGAGCCTGATCCCGAGAAAATAAAAGCCTTGAGGGATTTTGTGATTAACCTTGGTTTTTCAATGAAGATAAGCCGTGACGGTATACATCCGAAGGAAATACAGAAGCTCTTAAACAGCATTGAAGGAGCGCCGGAGGAGGGCCTTATCGCAAGGATGACGCTTCGCTCCATGAGACAGGCAAAATATACTACCGAAGCGGTCGGGCATTTCGGGCTTGCAGATAAGTATTACTGTCACTTTACGTCGCCTATCAGACGTTATCCGGATCTTCAGATACACAGGATACTTAAGGATATGCTGAGAGGGCGTATGAACGGTGTCAGGATATCCCATTATGATGCGATTCTTTCCCAGGTTTCGCTGCAGTCAAGTCAAAGGGAGAGAAGAGCCGATGAGGCGGAACGGGATGTGGAAAAGCTGAAAAAAGTGGAATACATGCTTGACCACGTAGGAGATGAATATGAGGGTGTGATCTCAGGGGTTACTTCCCATGGGATATATGTGGAGCTTCCCGATACCGTTGAGGGTATGGTACGCTTAAATGACATTTCCGATGACTTTTATGTTTTTAACGAGATAATGATGGAGGTCAGGGGAAAGAACACGGGCAGGATATTAAGAATGGGTGATGCGGTAAAAGTTAAGGTCCTGTCTGCCGATAAAGATATGAGGACTATAGATTTTGCTCTGATAACGGATGACCGGGAAGCAGGTAATACAGAGAAAAAGAGAGAGAAGAAAAATGCCATCAAAAAAGAACGAAGGAAAAAAGCTTATAGCAAATAATAAAAAGGCTTTCCACGATTATTTTGTGGAGGAGCAGCTGGAGACCGGTATAGAGCTTTTCGGGACCGAGGTAAAATCAATAAGGGCAGGACACTGCAGTATAAAGGAAGCCTATGTTTTTGTGCGCCATGGAGAGCTGTTTGTTGAGGGCATGAATGTTTCTCCCTATGAAAAGGGTAATATCTTCAATAAGGATCCCTTAAGAACAAGGCGGCTTCTCGCACATAAAAAGGAGATACTAAGGCTTGACCAGAAGCTTAAGGAGAAGGGCTTCACCCTGGTTCCTCTGGAGGTTTACTTTAAGGAAGGAAAGGTTAAGGTAAATATAGGTCTCGCCAGGGGAAAGAAGCTCTATGATAAGAGAGAGAGCATCGCAAAGAAGGATGCAAAGCGCGAGGCAGAGAGGGAGTTCAAGGCTTCCTTCAGATAAAGCCGCGGGAACTGCTTCAGATAAAGCTGCGGGAACTGCTAAAGATAAAGTTTTCGGAACTGCTTTAAGTCGTTAAGTTATGAAGCTTGTCATACATCCAGCCGTCCTGAGCATACTTTCATGTCATCCTGAGCGTACATTCTTGTCATCCTGAGCGTACATTCTTGTTATCCTGAGCGTACATTCTTGTCATCCTGAGCGTTAGCGAAGGATCTTAATATAGCAGGCTGTTGACTCGCGAAGCTGTCTGTGTTAGTGTTAAACAGTTCAATTCTTTATCAAGAGAGTTAGCTTTCGGTAAACTCATTTTTCCCAGAGATCAATATGAAGACCAAGCGGTCACGTACCATGTGAAGTTCTAGCCGGGGAAGGCATATAAATGCGGCTGGGAAGAGGAAATTATATGCCTTTACCAGGCGGGAACTTTCGGGAAGGCATATAAATGCGGCGTAGCAGAGGAAATTATATGCCTTTGCCAGGCGGGAGCTTCCGAGAAGGCATATAAATGCGGCGTAGCAGAGGAAATTATATGCCTTTGCCAGGCGGGAACTTCGGGAAAGGCATATAAATGGGGCGTAACAGAGGAAATTATATGCCTTTACCAGGCGGGAGCTTCGGGAAAGGCATATAAATGGGGCGTAACAGAGGAAATTATATGCCTTTACCAGGCGGGAGCTTCCGAGAAGGCATATAAATGCGGCGTAACAGAGGAAATTATATGCCTATAGCAAAAGAGAGACTTCGTGAAGGCATATAAAAGCAAGACAACAGCAAATTGTATAGGAGGTTCATCATGGCAGAGACAGTTCAATATAGTTGGAAAGACGGAATACTGACACTTGCATTGCAAAGGAAGAAAAAACTTGAGGAGCTTATAGATAATAAAACCAAACAGATTCAAAAGGCGCCGAAAGGGACATTAAGAGCAGTCAGGAGAAAAGGATACAGCGAGTATTACTGGCGAACTGATCCCAAGGACACGAACGGAGAGTATCTGACAAAGAAAAAGAGGAGTATAGCACAACAATTAGCGCAAAAAGAGTATGATATCAAGATACTGTCCAAAGCTAAAACGGAGATGGCAGCGCTTGATGAATATATTAAGGTAAAACAGAACTGTAACGTCCTGGACGTTTACGAGAAAATCAATCCGGCAAAAAGAAGTCTGGTCACTCCGATAATGGCAGAAGATAAAGAGTTTGTAAAAGCCTGGAGGTCGGAGGCTTATATACCATTTAAGATTGATGATACGTTGCCTGAATTCTGTTCTGACAGAGGAGTCAGGGTAAGGTCCAAATCAGAGCTCATGATCGCCAATATGCTGGAGAAGTTTGAGATTCCGTATCGATATGAGTATCCGTTGAAACTGAAAGGATTAGGAGAGGTGTGACCTGATTTTCTGTGCCTGAATATCAGGAAAAGGAAAGAGTTCATATGGGAACACTTTGGAATGATGGACAATATTTCCTATGCCAACAAGAATATCGTAAAGATCAGAGCATATGAGAATAATGGCTTCTATGCCGGAGTGAACATGATCATGACGTTTGAGACATCACAGAGTGCAATCGGTTCAACTGCATTAAAAGCTTTGATAACGGAGTATCTGCGATGACGGATGTATCGGAATTACGCGAGAAAATCAAGAGTTTTGGCAATGGAAATATAGTATATTATATGGTATCATACTATATTGAAATTGGAAGGCAAGCTGAGGAAGGCAAGCCTAAAACAAGCAGGAAGATTACAGGAAAAGGAGATTAAGTCTTGGCAGATCTGCGTCCGGAAACACTCAAGAGAATAACTGATGCTGCAGCAGCACAGGCTTTTATCGATGATCAGATAAAAGCACTTAAAGAACAGGTCGGTGAATCAAAGGTATTGCTCGCGCTTTCGGGAGGAGTGGATTCTTCCGTTGTTGCGGCACTTCTGATAAAAGCGATCGGAAAGAATCTGGTATGCGTTCACGTTAATCACGGACTGCTCAGAAAGGGCGAACCCGAGCAGGTCATAGAGGTGTTTAAGAATCAGATGGATGCGAACCTGATCTATGTTGATGCTGTCGACAGATTTCTTGATAAACTTGCAGGTGTCTCGGACCCCGAGCAGAAGAGAAAGATAATCGGCAAGGAATTCATTGATGTATTTGCGGAAGAAGCTGCAAAGCTTGACGGAATAAAGTTTCTCGGTCAGGGAACGATCTACCCCGATATTCTTGAGTCTGACGGTGTAAAGGCTCATCATAATGTCGGAGGGCTTCCGAAAGAGCTCGATTTTGAACTTGTTGAGCCTGTTAAATACTTATACAAAGATGAGGTGCGTGTTGTGGGAAAACAGCTTGGTCTTCCTGACAACATGGTCTATCGTCAGCCTTTCCCAGGTCCCGGGCTCGGCGTTCGCTGCGTGGGAGCGATAACACGTGACCGTCTTGAGGCTGTCAGGGAATCTGATGCGATCCTTCGTGAGGAATTTGCGGCAGCAGGCCTTGAAGGAAAAGTATGGCAGTACTTTACCGTCGTTCCGCCGTTTACATCAACAGGCATCAAGGACGGCAAGCGCACAGACGACTGGATGGTCATCATCCGTGCGGTCAATTCCGTTGATGCAACTTCTGCAACAATTGAAGAGATTCCGTATGAACTGTTAAAGAAGATTCGTGACAGGATATTTGCCGAAGTAAAAGGTGTCAACCGCGTGCTTTACGACCTGTCAACCAAAGGCCCTGCTACAATAGAATACGAATAATGATGATGTTCCCCGGCACCCATATTTATCCTCCGTGGGGTAAGATCCCTTATCCCGGGAACATTCACTAATAAAATATTAGCGAATCTTGAGATTGTTTCTCAGGATTCGCCTTTTTTTATTGCAATCGTTGTGTTTAGCGGCTTTGTCGGCCGCGCGATGAGATGATACTGTGATCTCATGATGTTCATCTTTTTTGCGATGATTATTGCGAGTTTTTTGTTGCATTTAGAAAGAAGGATCCATTATATGTCGTTAAAAGAATAAATTGAGATGCATAAAAATGATATTTCTGGCTCTAGAACTAAGAACAGATTAACTGTTCAAATTAGTTATGGAATGCAAACTTCGTATTCATTGTACCGCAATATCCGGAGTCGTAAAGGCGTGGCTGCTGTGTGGAAGGCCGCAGAAATGAAGGCTCCCGGATCTTGGGATATATAGCATAGAACGTTATCTACAGAGTCATATGTCTGACATGATCATGATCATGGAAATGCTACCGGATATACACGGAAAACGACCGAATACGCAAAAATGCTGACAGGCCGGAAAGGCCTCACGTATAATCATACGAACTAGGCATTATGAGTCAGAATCAGGAGGTATGCGATGACTATTTTTGAAGCAGTAAGATCGGTCATAACAAATTTTAAGGATTTCCACGGAAGGGCAAGAAGGAGTGAGTTCTGGTGGTATTATCTTTTTGAATGCATCATAAACTTCGGACTGAGTTTTCTCGGGAATATGACAGGCATACGGGCCTTTATCTGGGGAATACTGGTCTTTAACGTAGTTCTTTTCATACCCGGTCTGGCACTGCTGTTCCGCCGGATGCACGATACAGGAAAAAGTGCTTGGTGGCTGCTTCCGGCAATAATCCCTTTTGCCGGACAGATCTACATGATGCTGTGGTTCATTAAAGATTCCGTTCCCGGCGAGAACCAGTACGGACCAAACCCCAAAGGGCTTTGAGAAATGCTGAAATCCATTAGAAGAGAAACAGGCAAATGGCACGATATCCTGCCGATTGCGATCATATGGGCAGTTATGATCGCATGGCTTGTTTTCATCATTGGCTACACTGCGCCTGAGACAGCTATTATGAGGCTGTTTTCAGACAACGAGGAAACGGTTGAATTCCTTGAATTCTATTTCAGTTTCATTAAAGTATGGATTATTCTGATCCCGATATTTTTGATCAGGTACAATCGCCCGATGCTGGGTCAGTTAATACTGGAAAAGGGAGGAAATACCGTCTTAGGGGCATTTATCGGATTTTTGCTCGGGTTTGCAGCAAATGGAGCAAAACAAGGCGAAATACGACAAAATGATCTGAAATAATGCCAGTAATCACGGCAGATAACGTGGAAAAAGGCAGCGAGAGTTGAGCTGGAGTGATACCGACTTTGTCCCCCGGCACCCATATTTATCCTCCGTGTGGTAAGATCCCTTATCCTGGGATCCATAATCAGAAAACATAGTAGCGAATCTTGAGATTGCTTCTCAGGGTTCGCTTTTTTTAATTGGAATCGTTGTGAATAGCGGCTTTGTCGGCCGCGCGGTGCAAAAGAAAAGCGTCCTGAAATAGAGTCGAAAAATAGTGTCAGAAGATGGATCCGAGGATGACTCATTCAATGTCCAAACTATCACTGAAACCGCCCTGAATGAGGATGTCAGATACAACCTCATTCGCGCCTGTGAGGCTCACTCCTTCTTTACAGCCCTTCTGCATGATCAGCAGCACCCGCAAGCCGGAAGAGGAAATGTAGTCCAGGGAATGGCAGTCAATCCGGACTTTTCTGATGTCTCCGGATTCACGCTGTTCCTCGTACTTGGCCAGCAACTGCGGTGCGGTCAGTGAATCCAGGCGGCCGGTAAGGCTAAGCCATAGCTCGCCATCCTTAAACTCAGTGTGAATCGTGAAACTATTGGCCGTCTCGGTGCTGCTCTCTGCCGATCCCACCGACACAATCTTCCAGAATGCAATATCTTCCACAGCCTTTAGTACAGCATCTTGCTGTTCCTTGGTCAGTGAGGCAAATGACTTCGTATCCGCAAGGTATCCGGCAATCCGAATCCGTTCTGCTTTCAGGCCGTGCTCTTTAAGGATGGCTTCTGTCCTTTTAATATCCTCATTCTCATTCCCATAGCGTACCATCAGCTTATTATGTTCAGCTCCCACATCCGCTTTTTCCTTGAGGATACGACTTGTATCATGGCTGGATTCTCCGGGATGTATGGCGCTCAATATCCGATTATGCTCCGGCATAACCTCGAAATCCGCTGTAATCCAGCATCCGCCGTGAATACTCAGCAGCTTCCGGATATTATCCAGAAAAGAATTAGCCTCTGAATCATTTAAATACATCAGGAGTCCTTCCGTATTGATGCAGATGCTTCCTTTAACATCTTCAAGTGCTTTCTCAAGTGATTCGCCGTTTGTAGCGTCAGCAGGGCAGAACCGGACAAGGTTTTGCTTTTCCCCGCTTATCAGCGACGGAATGATGTCGCTTATTTCCGATATGACAGGAGGCAGGTCCAGGCCGATATATGTCACACCCTGTTCCGCCATTTCGATGGGACGGGGGGTATATCCACAGGGCAGACAACGAACACAGGGAATCCTGAATCAAGTGCCAAACCACCCATCATATTATACCGTGTTTCCAGGATAATCCGGAAGGTCATTTCTTCCTCCGGGGCCATGCTGAGAGACTGGCTCTTCTGTGTATCCTCTGTCAGCCCCATCTTTTCGGATATCTCGGCGGCATAAGGATTGCCCTGCTGTGCCAGCTGGAACAGGGTGGTTTTCGCCGTGTTGAATACGGGATTCGTTTTCTCATATAGTTCACTGTTATCCTTTGAAGATTCGCCCATAAGATCCCCTTCATGGGAGCCGGACTCAGTTTTTTCTTGATCTTTCCACGCTGTATCGGTTTGGGAAGCACTGGGATTCTCATCAGGGTTTGCTGTATTACATATTAATCTCCATGACAAAAAAAGATAAGTACTAATGCCCCAATAGTGATTAATATCTTTTTCACGATCAGTCCTTCATCCGGCTAAGCAAATTGTTCATTACTTGTGTGGTGACAATTACTTTTGGCGTATTAATCATATTATAGCATATACGCTATATATGAGAGAAACCCAAAGAGACCTGTGGTGCAATTTGCCGCGGTTTTTTTTATTTGCACGAAAGGCGCGAAAGCCTTGGAGATGCGTTATCTATACCGGCAGTCATGGGATGTGATAATATATGATATGGCGTCGATAATATGATTAAAGCGCCAAAAGTAATTGTCACCACACAAGCTTGCTTGTGGTGGGGACAAGAACTTTGGGCGCACCCCTACACGAGCATGAAGTGGGGAAGGGGCCCCGCGAAATGCGAGTGTGGGGTAGGATTGTGGGAGTGCGTAGCACGGAACAATCCGTATTTAATCAAAATGTGACTTTTGGCGTCCGAATCATAATATTTATAAATTGCACGGAAAGCGGTAATCTTCGTGCATTACAATATTGACTTGTGATCTTGTTATGATAGCGTAGTTATATCTTTTAGGTGGAGGGGTAAAATATGAAGAGAATAAGTGATTTTGTCGGAAAATATATGGCGTGGATAGTTTTGATCATCGCGGCACTGGCATTATTTATGCCCGGTACCTGTTTGTGGATACAGACAAAATGGATCACTTATCTTCTGATGATCGTTATGTTCGGAATGGGACTGACGATGAAACCATCTGATTTTGCCGTTGTTTTTTCAAGACCAAGGGATGTTATTATCGGATGCCTTGCACAGTTTGTCGTCATGCCGCTTCTCGCTTTTGCGCTTGGTAAAGCCTTTGGGCTAAGTGATGAGCTGCTTGTAGGTGTGGTTCTTGTCGGGACCTGTCCGGGAGGAACATCAAGTAATGTCATAACATACCTGTCAAAAGGGGATACTGCTCTTTCTGTGGGAATGACGAGCATAAACACTCTGTTGGCCCCTTTATTGACGCCTCTGTTGACATATCTGTACTTGAGAACATCTGTTAATGTGGATGTAAAGTCGATGTTCATTTCGATAATCCAGGTTGTTCTGATACCTGTCGGATTGGGGCTGCTGATCAATAAACTCTTTGAGAAATATACTCAGAAGATTGTTTTCGCACTGCCCACGGTATCAGTAACGGCAATATGTCTGATCGTTGCAGCGGTTGTATCACATAATAGTGAAAAGATCCTGTCCACTGGATTGACGATCTATATGATCGTGATCCTGCATAATCTGTTGGGATATCTGTGCGGATTTCTTATCGGAATCCTGTTTAGGATGGACATGCCCAGAAAGAAAGCAGTTTCTATAGAGATAGGAATGCAGAATTCAGGCCTTGCCACTTCGCTGGCATCAAGTGCTTTTCCGCAAATACCCATGGCGACAGTTCCGGGTGCGATCTTCTCGGTCTGGCATAACATCTCCGGCGCGGTTCTTGCCGGGATATACAGGAGAATTGATGATCAGAGTATGGAAGAGTAAAAAACCGGTTAAATGCAACAAGGGTGTTGGAGATGGAACGGGATAATTTTAATGGAATTGGAAGAGGATAATGTATGAACACAGAGTTGAACACACATAATAATACACGCCTCATTGAAGTGGATGTGGCAAAGGCATTTGCTATCCTAACTGTAAGTTTATTGAAATGTTTATGATTTAGTCTTATAATTACGGTATGATGCACCGATAAATATGGTGGATTCAAATGGTTTTTTAATTAAATACGGGGTAGTACTGGTTTCGACAGGATTCCTGCAGCTGGAGAAGCTATCCGTGGGAGGTTCACGTAAAAACCCAAACTTAAATTTAAACGCAGACGATAATTACGCGTTAGCAGCTGCCTAAGCGCAGCCGCCGTCGGCACGGTTCTACCTGTGGTCCCGTATACCGGCGTCATCATCACAGGAAACGACTACGGCAAAGCTTTGAGCCGCAGGGCGTAATATGAAGCTACCGAACCCTTAAGGCTGTGCATTGCCGTAAGGCGGAGGGAATCTCAAATAATGCACTATGATAGTAGAAGGACAGGGAATGGTTTTTTGGACGCGGGTTCGACTCCCGCCTACTCCATCATAAACAGGCCGAAAGGCCTGTTTTTTTGATGGAGTCATGGGAGTCGAACGGCGAGGCCTAAGGTCTGCTAAAAGATAATTCCGGAGACTGGGAAAACAGTTCCCGGAATTCATTTCTCCCCGGAACCCAGGCTTTCTCATAAATATGGGTAAAATGGTTTTTCACGGTCTGTTCCGAAATTCCGAGCATATACGCTATCCTTCTGTTTGAGAATCCGGACACCTTGAGAAAGCCTAGTTCCAGTTCACGTTTTGTAAAGCCGAATTTCTGAGCGATTTTTAGATATTGTTCTTTTGTGATCACGGATTTCGTCATTCACCCAGATCCATTTCTTCATTCATCCTGCATTCTGCATTAAGTCTAAGGGGCAGGAGAATAAATTCGATAATAACAGCGTAGAATCCCGAAAGAAAGCACACTGCCAGATTAGCGCCCATTATAGCAAGGTCATCAAGTCTGCCAAGCAGGAGCAAAGCAGATATGATTATCGCAAAGAGCGCCCCGAATAAGGTTAGTTTCTGTGCTGCACCAACGGCCTCTATAATGTTTTTAAGCTCAAGCAGGCTATATGATCTGATGCCGACCGAAAATGCTTTTATGAAATCCTTCCATGCACCCATTATGATGAGTCCCGGGAAAAGGATCAAAGCGATCAAAAGAAACGAAGGCAGATCTAGAAACCAGGCAATGGCAGACACTCCCCAGCCTCCAAATAAGATATTAAAAAGGAATACTCCCAAAAACAGAATGATTTCTCCCAGCAAAACAAATCTGATATTTTTCATTGAATTCTCCTTTCCTCTGCAGGTTTACCGTTCTTTATTCTGACTGTATCACAAGTTTTACGGAGATTATATAGTACCTTTTTTGTTCGTTCTGATTTGGGAAAATAATGGCAGGGGAAAAACAGCATTGGGTTATGATTGGCCGCGGTTTATTACAGAGCAGGATGAGTTAAGGCTGTTTCGGGGAGAATAAGGGACAAAAGCCGGATCCGGCCCGTGGGCTGAAGCCGCCCGTTTTTTTAATCGCAAGTATCACTGCGCCGATATCAGGTTCATACATAGGAGGCGCATATTCCATACCGTGTTCCCTAAGGAGAGTGGAAAAGGGCTTTGTCACATATTCTTCTATCTTAAATATGCCTCCGGTCCCGCTTACCCTTACCCCGTCCTCAAATCCAAGGCGCCTCTTCAGGGCGTAAGCGATCTCAAATAATTCATGCGCTCCGTCTTCAAGGATCTTTTTTGAAAACGGATCGCCCTTTGAGCTAAGCTCGGCGGAAAGTGGTGCAAGGGATGCTATCTTCGTCCTGTCCATATTCCATTCTTTTACCACGAGGCTTATTATCTCGTCATCGGTTTTAAGGGAGAGAGCATCCTTAACCCCCTGATACAGAAGGGTTTTCGGATCACGTCCGTCGCACTGGCGCATAAATTCCTTCAGCATATTCCAGCCTATCCAATAACCGCTTCCCTCGTCGCTTCCGATGGAATGGTGCCAGCCGCCGCAGCGGAGGACCTCTCCGTTTTCGTTTATCCCGCAGCCCAAGGAACCGGTTCCGGCGATCACATTGATCCCGTATTCCCCGCCCAGAGCTCCTGCCAGGGCATTCTCACAGTCATTTCCGATAAAAAAGGGAACCCTTTCTTTGCCGTAAAACCTATCCACTGCCTTTTCTGCAGCGTTTTTTACGGCCGGTTCATCCTGAACAATGTCTCCGTATCCCGCGCAGCCGAGGAAAATGCCGGCAATATCGTTTGACCTTTCGGGATCCAGGGCTTTTAAGCCGGAGAAAAGAACCTCTGTCATACCGTCAAGCCCGCACTGAAGATAATGGCAGGTTGACGAAATGTATGAATTAAGGATCGTTCCGTCCTCCCGGCACATTGTGAATTTTGTTTTTGTTCCTCCGCCGTCTATGCCGATAAAATTTCTCATAATCTACGCGTATGCCTTTCTATTTCAGTGATTCTCTAAGTATCAGTTTCGTAGGAAAAAGTATCCTCCTCACGGCGCTGTCATTATCCGTGATTATCCGCATCATGCGTTTCGCCGCAGTTCTTCCGATGCTTTCTGTCGGGATCTCTATCGTTGTGAGAGGAGGGAACAAGTGCTCACTTAGGCTGATATTATTAAAACCGATTATCCCCACATCCTCCGGACAGCGAAGATCCATTGAGTAAACAGTTCCCATTACTACGGAAGCAAGGGAATCACTTCCTGCAAAGATGGCTTCCGGCGGATTTTTTAACGTCATAAGCTCCCTGGTTTTTTCCGCACATATATCCAGATCCCAGTGGCAGTCCTTAACAAGCTCCGGGCAATAGGGGATATCAGCCCTTCTTAAGGCCTCCTTATAGGTGATGAAACGTATGGTGTCCATAAGAGGTTCCTCCGGAGAAGAGCCGCTGATCATGGCTATTCGTCTGTATCCTCTTTCAAAAAGACAGTTCATGACCTGCCAGTTTGCGGTACTGTGGTCAAAGCCCACATTATCGAATCTATAGAAGGGATCATTATTATCGATAAGAATGATATGGGGTATCTTTGCCTCTATCTCCGCCATTATGTCAGCTCTTATCCGCTCCATCACAAAGACGCCGTTAAGGTCCTGTTCCAGGAATTCCCTAAGGATAGCACGGTCTTCCAGCTCTCTGTATGAACGGGAAATCACAATGCTGGCTTTGTGGCGCTTACATTCTTTTTCGATGGCCATAATGATATCCGTGAAAAAAGGGTCGGAGAACTTGTCTGCGGTATGAGACAGGATGCAGCCGAATCTGTAGCGTATCCTGCTTCTGTCCGGCAGACTGTAGCCAAGCTCTGCGGCAGCTTTTAAGATCTTTTTCTTTGTTTCTTCCTTTACGTTAAATGCAGGATCTCCGGAAAGAACGCGGGAAACCGTTGCTATGGATACACCGGCCTTTTTTGCAACCTGTCTGACATTTGCCATTTATATTTCCTTTCCTGTGACTTCAAGCCCCGTGCAAAAAAAACAGGACAAAAAGAAATATCGAATGAGTTTAGTAAACATTGTATTCCGAATTGCAATAATAGTCAATAAATATTTCGGGAAACTTTCTGTTTACAAACGTAAAGCAGGGGAGTATAATCAATGAAACAGGAAATAAACAGCTTAATATGTTTACTAAACAACAGACCTTGAAGATTCTTCGCTTCGCTCAGAATGGTAAAATGTCCAGCGGACATTTTACGACCCCGTTTATGAGCGCCTTGCGCGAATGGGGGCCGCAAAAAGATTCTTCGCTTCGCTCAGAATGGTAAAATGTCCAGCGGACATTTTACGACCCCGTTTATGAGCGCCTTGCGCGAATGGGGGCCGCAAAAAGATTCTTCGCTTCGCTCAGAATGACATAGCAAACGCTCAGAATGACATAGCAAGCGCTCAGAATGACATAGCAATCGCTCAGAATGACATAGTTGTGATAAACAGCTTTATATAGAGGAGAAAAGAATGGGTGACAAAAAAGGAAGCAGAAAGTTTGTTTTTATCGGTGCCGGTTCTCTCGATTTTACCAGGGATCTGGTAAGGGATCTTATGACCTTCCCGGCTTTTGACAGCTGCGAGATCGCTCTGGTGGATATCAATGAGAAAAGGCTGTCCTACGCAAAGCAGGGTGCTGAAAAGATAATAAACGCCGGGGGACATAAAGCCGTTGTCAGCGCCACGACCGACAGGAGAGAGGCGCTGAAGGATGCAGACGGAGTTCTTATAACCGTGCTGCAGGGAGGCGTTGAGGTATGGAGGCACGATATCGAGATACCTAAAAAGTATGGTGTGGATATCTGTGTCGGAGATACCAGGGGCCCTTCCGGGATCTTCCGTTTTTTAAGAACGGCGCCGGTTCTTAAGGAGATAATAAGGGACATAGAAGAGCTCTGTCCGGATGCGGTCATCTTAAATTATACGAACCCTATGGCAATGCTTGTAAGCTATTTACAGACGCAGACCGATCTGAAGGTTACAGGGCTCTGCCACAGCGTTCAGGGAACCGCGGCGATGCTTGCAGGATGGCTCAAGGTTCCGCCGGAAGAGCTTAAGTACAGGTGCGTCGGCATTAATCATCAGGCATTTTATCTGGATCTTTCCTATCAGGGAAAGGATATGTATCCCGCTCTTCGTGAAGCGGTTAAAAGGCCGGAGGTTGCGGGGGAAGAGCCGGTCAGGATAGAGATGTTCAAGTATCTAAAATACTTTTCCACCGAGTCATCGGGTCACAATTCGGAGTACAACCCCTGGTTCAGGAAGAGACCGGATCTTATCGAGAAATACTGTACTCACGGTACAGGATGGAATCCCGGAAAATATGCCTATATCCTCGACGAATACCTGGAGAGAGAGGATACCTGGGAAAAGGAATACTCCGACTGGCTGAAGGAGGAAAAAACAGACCTCGAACGCGGCGAAGAATATGCATCCAATATCTTTAATGCGATATACGGAGATAATGAGCCCTATCCCTTCAACGCAAATCTCAGAAATAACGGATATGTGACAAATATCGATAACGGTGCCTGTGTTGAGGTACCTGTGATAGCGGATAAGAACGGGATAGAAGTTCAGGGTACTCATACCCTGCCGCCGCAGCTTGGAGCGCTTGTGTCCCATTCGGCAAAGCTTGAGGAAATGGCAGTGCAGGCAGTAATTCTTGGAGAGCCGGATCTTGTTTTCCAGGCGATCCTTCAGGATCCACTTACAGCCAGCGTTTGCAGTATGGAAGAGATACACAACATGGTACAGGAAATGCTTGAAAAAAATGCGGATTATCTTTCATATTTCAAATCATTAAAGATCTGACGGCCGCTTTTTTGAACAGTCATTTACCGAACCGGAAGTGACGTCTGGCAAAGCGGGCATGAAGGTAAAGCTTAGATTATATTTGAGTTAAGGAGGAGTACAATGAAAAAGAAAAGCTTGGCAGTCCTGTTGACGGTATTATTAACATTTCTTGCAGTATCAGCTCTTTCGGGGTGCGGTAAAAAGAGCGCCGGCGGCAGTAATGAACTCACATTGTGGACCCATAATGATGAGGACAGCTGGAATGAATCTTACCAGAATATCGTTTCGTCATATATGGCACAGCATCCTGATGTGAAGATAAATATAGAGTCTTTTCCCTATGATGAATATGAGTCAAAGGTGCAGACAGCGCTTATGTCCAAGGAGGGCGGCGCCGATATTTATGAGCTTTGGGGAGGATGGGGTGTTGATTATGCCCCGTCTGGAGCGCTGGCAAAGCTTCCCGAAAGTATGGAAGAAAATGTAAGGGATAAATACTTTGAGAATACATACGGTGCACTGGAAAGCAACGGTGCGCTTTACGGGATCCCGATGGAATACAATATTGAATGCGGCGGTCTCATAATAAACAATAATGTACTTGCAGCGGCCGGCGCTTCTGTTCCCACTTCCTGGGATGATCTGAAGGTGCAGGCGAAAAAAGGCACCACGGAGGCAAACGGAGAAGTCACGATAAAGGGCTTTGACTTTGTGAACTGGGACGGAGTGATGTACCTTTGGACCTCTATGATCCTTTCGCAGGGAAGCAACTATCTTAATCCCGACGGCAGCTTCAACGTGACGAGCCCCGAGGCAAAAAAGGCCTGGGATGAACTTGCAAAGCTCGTGACCGATGATAAAGTGACCACTCTTGCCGGACTGGATGACGGAAGTGACATAGAGGGTTATCAGGAATTATATGCGGGACAGGCAATGATGGTTCCCCGCGGACCCTGGTGTATAGCTGAGGGAATGAATGATTTCGGCCTGGAGTACGGCAAGGATTACAGCTATGTGGAGATGCCCTTCTATGCCGGAGAAAAGAAGTTCGCTACCGAGACCGGATGGTCTATGGGCGTTGCCTCAGGTATTTCCGAAGAAAAGCAGAAGCTCGCATTTGATTTCCTTGAGTACTTTTATTCTGATGATGTCATACTCTCACACAATCTTGCCTGCGGACAGATACCGGCGAAAAAGGAAGTGGCCCGGAGTTCAGAATATGTTGAAAAGTTCCCTTATGCAAAGCCGCTTATAGGCATTCTGGACGGAGGACAGTTCATCGGTGAATTTAATACGGATGTCTTTAAGGAAAATGTGAACAATGTATTCAGCGCATACTGCAAGGGTCAGTATGAGAGTACTGACGCTGCTCTGTCAGAGCTTGAGCAGAAGCTTAATGATATGTGATCCCCGGGGGAGGAAGCGTTTTGACAAAGAGTAACCGGCTTTTTCTTATGGCCGTACTGATACCGGTTTTTGCGGAGGCGGCTGTTTTTCTGATAATACCAATATTGGGAACGATCAGTATTTCCCTGATGGAATATAATCCTCTGGCTCACACCGTTTTTTTTCGCGGGCTTGAGAATTATGCAAAGCTGCCTTCCGATCCGGATTTTGCCATAGCACTGAAAAACACTCTGGTATTTACACTGACTGCTGTTGCCTTTAATATCGTGATCTCTCTTACGATAGCGGTGCTTATCTGCCAGATGAAGAGCAATAAAACAAGGAGCTTTTTCAGGATGATAGTGTTCCTTCCCTGTATGGCTCCCATGGTGGCATCCGCCGTTGTCTGGGCACGGAGTATATTAAATACGAAGATAGGTCTTGTAAACCAGCTGATCCTTTTCTTCGGCGGCAAAAGCATTGCCTGGACCGGAGATGCAGACTATGTGATGATATCCGTTATCGTTTTTACCCTATGGGCGGATCTCGGGTACAATATCATTCTTTTCTGTGCGGGGATCGACGGTATTCCTGCGGAAATATACGAGGCTGCGGATCTGGACGGAGGAAACGGATGGCAGAAGTTCCGCCACGTTACCTTCCCTCTTCTCGGCAGGACGACCACCTTTGTGATACTTATGACACTGATCTCCTATTTCCAGATGTTTGCCCAGTTCAGCGTTCTTTTAACAAAAGACGGGCCACAGCATTCGGGACTCGTGCTTACGAGCTATATCTATAAAACGGCGTTTGTGTATAAGGAAATGGGCTATGCTGCCGCGATCTCCGTGGTGCTGTTTATCATTATCCTTATTGTTAGTCTGGTACAGCAACAGCTTAATAAGGTTGACTGGGAGTACTGATTATGCGATCTCTGATAAAAGGAAGGGGCTTTAAGACCAGAGCTCTTATGTTTCTCATATTGATGGCTGTGTCTGTTATCATAGTCATCCCCTATATCTGGATGCTTTCAAATTCATTCAAGACGACGGTTGAGACTCTGACCGATCCGATGCACATAATACCGAGAGAGCCGACACTCGACGGCTATATCAAGGTTCTGACCGGATCACCGTTCTTCAGATGGCTTGGGAATTCCTGTTTTGTAACAGGGATAAATACCATTGTGATACTCTTTACCAGCTCTCTCGTGGGTTATATTTTTGCGAGGTTCCGTTTCAAGGGCAGGAATTTTCTCTTTGCCATGCTGATGTTTACAATGATGGTACCGGCCCAGGTCACCATGATAACCACTTTTATAATAATCGATAAGGTGGGACTTTATAACAGCGTATGGGCTCTTATCATACCTTCATTTGTCAATGTCTTCGGGATATACCTCTGCAAACAGTATTGTGAGGAGATACCGTCGGAAATGATAGAGAGTGCAAGGATAGACGGCGCAGGTAATTTCAGGATCTATCTTTCGATAGTACTTCCACAGATAAGACCGGCACTTGGTGCCCTTGCGATATTTACCTTTATGGAATACTGGAATGACTATCTGAATCCGCTGATCTATCTGTCAAGCACAAATAAAATGACTCTGCCGCTTGCCTTAAGCTATTTTTCGACCCAGCACTCAACGGATCTTTCTGCAACCATGGCAGCGTCATCACTTATCATGATACCTGCGTCCATCGTATTTATCATGTTCCAGAAGCAGTTCATTAAAGGTCTGTCAATGACAGGCATGAAATAAATCATTAAAGACCTGTCAACGACAGGCAGGAAATAAATCATCAAAGGCCTGTAAATGACAGGCATGAAATAAACGGAGGGAAAAAATGATCTTAGGATACAACGAAGAAGACTTGAAGAAACAGGAAGGTATTTTTACAGCGGAGGAGATCGCGCAGCAGCCGGAAACCTGGCGGGAAACTGAGGAGATCATCCGTTCCTCAAGGGAGAAGATCGACGTTTTTATTTCGGAGGTCACCGGGAAGGGAGATTATGACATTATCCTTACCGGAGCCGGCTCCAGTGAATTTACCGGAACCGCGCTTTATCCCGCACTGCTCCGCCGTCACAGGGGGCATGTACACGCAATCGCAACAACAGATCTGGTTGATTCTCCGGATGTTTATATCACACCGGGAAAGCCTGCCCTGCTGGTATCCTTTGCCCGTTCCGGGAGCAGCCCGGAATCTGTGGGCGCGGTGAATGTCGTTGACGAGGTATCGGACAGCATAAAGCATCTTTTCATTACCTGCAATAAGGATGGCGAGCTTGCGAAGCTTGCTTCTAAGAAGGATAATGCTCTTTCGATCCTCCTTCCGGAAAGGACCCATGACAGAAGCTTTGTCATGACCAGTAGCTTCACCAATATGTATATTGCGGCATTTCTCTGTCTTTCGGGAGATAATGAGTTCTCCTTTAATGCGGCTGTTGAAGCAGCAGCTGGATTTATAAAAGAAGGATATAAAAAGCTTGAAATGCTTGATAATATCGAAGGTATAAAGCGGGTCGTATGTCTGGGTTCAGATGTATTAAGGGGGATAGCCCGGGAATCCGCCCTGAAGATGATGGAGATCACCGGAGGGGAAAAAATAGCAATCTGGGATACTCCGATGGGCTTTCGTCATGGGCCGAAATCCATTGTTGACAGTAATACCCTTACTATCCTGTATCTGTCAGGAAATCCCTATACCAGAAGATATGAAATGGATTTCCTCTCCGAGCTTGACCGGGACAGAAAGGGCAGCAGGATAATCGCCGTGTCGCCGGTTTACGACGGGGCAGTGGAAAGACTTGCGGATATAACGATCGTCCTGCCCTTTGAAAAGGATGCGGAAAATGATCTTATCGCTCCGGCATTTGTAACAGTGGGGCAGACAACGGCACTCAGGCTCTCAATGGAAACCGGTCATCATCCCGATAATCCCTGTCCCTCGGGAGAGGTTAACAGGGTCGTAAAGGGCGTTACGATCTACCCGTACAAATAAGGCTTAAAAAGCCGGTCATCCGCAGCGCTTTCGATAATGAACCGGAAGGTGTATTGGGGATGGTGAAGGAAAAAATGAGTCATAGCTTCCGCTTTTTGAAAAGGACAGCTTATGCTCCTTTTCGGAATATGAAAGAGCTACATTACAGTATTCGCCATCCTCAAAGGAATAACCGTCTCCCTTATCAAGATACAGTGTAAAGCTTCCGTCCCGGCCTTCATACACTTCGATCACCTCAGGGATCCCGTTCTTTTCATCTGTATAGCTTATATCGGAGGAAAGCGGGATTATGGAGCCCTCCCGCACAAAAACGGGGATCCTGTCTAAGGGAGCGGCTGCGTCGATGTAAGCTCCGCCCTCGTAATGATCTCCGGTGTACATATCATACCATCCTGTGCCTTCGGGAAGATAGACCCTGCGCTTTTTTTCAGAGTCCTTTATCTCCTTAGAGCCGGGTCCATAGTACATGGGAGTATACACGGGAGCCACAAGGAGAGCCGGACCTAAAAGGTATTCATCGCATATTTTCCTTACCTTCGGATCATCGGGAAAATCAAGGAGCGGACTTCTCATAATGGGCTCACCCTTAAAATGTGCCATTGCACCAAGGGAATAGAGATAGGGTAAAAGCCTGTATCTAAGCTTAATATGGGATACTATGGCATCATAGAAAATGTCCCCTTTACTGCCAAACTGCCAGGGCTCTCTCGGAGTATCGGTACCGTGGGAACGGAAGACCGGAAGGAAGGTGGCGAATTCAAGCCATCTCAAATAGAGCTCACGGTATCCAAGGTCGTCAACACCATCATTATAATCGCCGTGCCAGAACCACAGGGGATTATGGGAGCTCTCATTACATCCACGGTTTTCGTATTTGTCGTTAACCACAAAAAAGCCCCCTATATCCAGGGTCCAGTAGGGCATACCCGTAAGTCCCATTTTTATGCCTTCAACGATCTGCCGCCTTAAGGTGTCGTAGGTCGCGCAGATATCTCCCGACCAGAGAATGGTGCCGTATCGCTGTATCCCCGTATAGCCGGATCTTGTGAGATTTACAACTCTTTTCTCCGGGATATCCCTTCGCCAGCTCTCATAGATCCCCTTGGCATGATAGAGACCGTAGGAATTAAGCCTTTCCGGATCCATGGATTTTTCGGACATCTCCTTAACGACCCTGTACCTTTCACTTTCCGTTCTTTTATTTTCACCGCTCCAGTCAGCGTCGGAGAAGGGCTCGGCATTATCGCACCATAAGGCGTCCGTGCCGCTTTTCATGATCTCTTCTCTGGTCTGCTTCCAATAAAGATTCCGGGCATCTTCCTTAAATGCATCATAGAGATTGGAATTTGGGAGAAGCAGCCCTTCAGCTTTAAACTCCGCATAATTCTCTGAATCCGTACTCATATTTGGCCAGATGCTCACCATGAAATGAACCCTGTCCTCATGTATCTTCTGAACTGTGGCAGGAAGATCCGGATAACGCTTTTTATCGAATTTCTTCTCCCCCCATAAGCCTTCCTCCCAGCTGAACCAGTCCTGAACGATACAGTCTATGGGAATATTCCTTGACCTGAATTCGTCTACAACCTTAAGAAGCTCTGCGCTGCTTTGATATCTCTCCTTACTCTGTATATAGCCGAAGGCCCATCTCGGGAGCATGGAGGGGAGACCGGTGATATGATGATAGCAGGAGATAAGCTCCCTTATGTCTTTCCCCGTGAAAATATAATATCTGAGCTCTCTTACACATTCTATCTTAAAGCTTATCTTATTTCCTTCCGACGAAAAGACCATGGCAGACTCTGAATCAATGAGTATGCCATAATTACCGGTTGTAACGAGAAAGGGAATGGCAATCCTCATATTGGATTCATAGAGGTATTCCTTCTTACCTCTTTCATCATAGATCCCATCCTCATACTGCCCCATCCCAAGGAGCATTTCATCGCTTCCGATATCAAATGTAAGCTCTGCGGAAAACGCTTTTCCGACAGGGATCTTTTTCATACTGTCCGTAAAAGCGACTTCGCCGTTTGCGGTCTGCTTCCTCCTTAATGCAGTATCGTAAGGCCTGTAGCCGTAAACTGTGATGGGGGAAAAGCTGACTTTTGCCTGCCTTATCACCCTTTTACCCTCCCATAAAAAATCAATGGGCTCATTGTCCACTGTACCCTCCGGGTCTATGGAAGCCGAAGAGTAAGTCACATAGCTTATATTTTCAGTAAGCTTTTCTACCGATCCAGGCATATTTACCCCTTTACCGCTCCGGCGGTCATACCGGATACAATGTATTTCTGTCCGAAAAGATATACGAGAAGCACGGGAAGACTTGTTAACAGTATGTCCGCACAGACAAGGTTCCAGTCCTTAAAATACATACCGAAGAAATTATAAACCGACAGGGTCATAGGCCACTGCTCGGATCTGTTCAGGAAATAAAGGGGCGACACAAATTCATTCCAGGTATTAAGGAAGGTAAGGACCGTTGCGGTTGCTATGGCGGGCTTTAAGAGCGGGAAGATTATAAGAAAGAATAGCCGTAAGGGTCCGCACCCGTCCACTACTGCGGCTTCATCCAGTTCCACCGGCACCTTGGCAACAAAGCCGTGTATAAGGAAGGTCATAAAGGGAAGCTGCATTGCTGTATATAAAAGTATGATCCCGACGGCGGTATTATTAAGATGCAGAAACTGAAGGACCTTCGTCAGTGCCACATAGTTTATCGGAAGCGTGATACCGAGGACTATGAACATATAGAGGAATTCATTTACCCTTGTCCGGTTCCTTGACAGTACGTATGCGGCGAGGGCTGCCAGAAACACACAGAGTACCACGGAGCCTAAGGAATAGATAAGGCTGTTTAAGAAGGAGGTTACAAGCTTCCCCTTTTCTATTACCGTTAAAAGGTTACTCCACTGTATGGGAAGCTCCGGGAGGAAGAGATTCATCTTTGACGCAGCCTTCTTATCCTTTAAGGCATTAAACAGAATGAGAAGAAGAGGGATCAGGCAGACTGCGGAAAAGATCCAGGCTATAAGGTTTCTGATGATCGTCAATATGGTTTTTTTTACTTTCATTATTCCACCACCTCATTTTTCGTCATTACCCTTATCATAAAAATGCCCACAAATATCATTATCACAAACATTACTGATGACAGTGCCGTTCCTACCGCATACTGACCCGTTCCGAACTTCTTAAATACAGCCGTGTAGAGAACTTCTGTGGTGGCCTTTCCGGGACCGCCGTTAGTAAGTGCATAAACCATATCAAATACCTTTAGTCCGTAGATCACGTTTAATACGGTTGTTGTGGCGAGTGTGGGAAGGATCAGCGGGAAGGTTATATAGCGGAACTTATTCCATCCTCCGGCTCCGTCTATGGCGGCTGCTTCGTAATAGTCCGGAGAAATGGACAGTATCCCCGCGATAAGGATCGTCATTATATAACCTACTCCCCGCCAGATATCCACAGCCATTACCGATCCGAAGGCAAGCTCGGAGGATACGAGCCATTTGTTTGCAAAGATCTCAAGTCCGACGGATCTCAGGAAGGAATTCAGGAGTCCGGCCTTTGGATCCAGGATGGACTTAAAGATCATTCCGATGATCAGAGTTGACAATACGGATGGCATAAAAACTATCCCCCGATGCATATTTAAGAGCCTTATGGATCTGGTAAGAAGGAGAGCAAGAATAAGGCCGATCACATTTTTAAGAACGGTTGTGATCAGGGTGAATTCCAGGGTGTTTGTGATGATCTTCATATAATTTTCATCTGCCGAAAAAACAGTGGTGAAGTTCTGAAAACCCACATAGTGAAGCTCGTCGGAGTAGGCCGACCAGTCCGTGAAGGAGTATCCCACACCGATAAGTCCCGGCAGGAAGAAAAACACAGAGTAAATAATCAGTGCCCCAAAGGCAAAATATCCGGGGTATATCTTATTCCTGTTCATTTCGCTTTACCTTTCAAAAACCGGGGCTGCCTGACCGCTGCCAGACAGCCCCGGAAAACAGTTTGTCTTTAACCTTATTTCCAGCCGGGATCCGAAGCCGCTGTCGCCTGTTCGGCCCTTAATTTATCAATATCCTTAAGAACCTCCTCGGGGCTCATCTCGCCTAAGAACATTGCGGACATATCGGCGCCGATATCCATCCAGGCGGGATTGTAATACTTAACAGATGCCTGGAAAACGGCTACCTTCTCGGGATATCTGTCGTAGAAATCCTGAACCACCGCAGAGTATGCGGAAGGAGCGTTTGAATAGGGAAGCTGATTGAACTTACCTACGTTCTCCGTCATATATGCAAGGCTCTCATCGGAAGCCATGAACTCAAGGTACTTCTTTGCCGCGTCGATGTTTTTAGAGCCTGAGAAGATGAACCTTGAAGGGCCGCAGTAGTTAACGTTAAGAGCCTGGTTATCGCAGAGAGGATTAACGAAGTATCCGATATTGTCCTCAGGGAAGCCGGAATCCGCCGCATTGACCTCGGCGCCGAGGCCCTGATTGTAAAGAACCATTGCGTACTCACCGCTTGCTATTGAGGCAGGAGCATCAGCATATTCGTTTGACATATAGTTATCGCCAAAGTAACCCTTGTCTGCCATTTCCTTAAGCTGTGAGAACATCTTTATGAGTTCCTTGTTTCCTGCAAAGGTGTCCTCGTTATTATTGAGCTTATCGGGATATGAGGGGTCAGCCTGGGTTGCAGCAATTGCTGCCTCGGTCCAGCATACGTGATGCCATCCGTCCGAAACGCACTCATATATGGGGATTATGCCCTCTGCCTTTATCTTCTCGCATACATCTGTGAATTCGACGTAATTCGTGGGTATCTTTAAGCCGAGCTTATCAAAAAGCGAAATATTATAGGCAACAGCCCAGCAAGCCGATACATCCTGTATGGGCTGACCGTAGAGCTTTCCTCCTGCGGACAGCTCGACGGCTGCAGCGGGATCAACGTTTCCTGCCCAGCTTTCGCCTGAAAGGTCAACCGCGTTTTTCTCAACATCAAACTGGGTAACTATGGAGAACTGAGAGCTCTGGGCACCGAATATATCCGTGCATTCCCCTGAATTTATCTTTGTCATAAGAAGGCTCTCGTACTGGTCGGATGGAACTATCTGGTAATCGATCTTGATACCTGTTTCCTCTGTGAATTTTTCACCAAGCTCCATTTCCGCATCCTGGATCCAGTCCTGGCTTGCCATAAAGGTGATGGTCACATCATCGCCTGAAGAAGCTTCTCCGGCGGGGGCCGCTTTTTCGGTCGTACTCCCGGACGGAGCTTCACCCGTGGATCCTCCTTGTCCGCATCCTGCAAGCATTCCGATAACCATAGATAAAGACAGTAATGATACTAATATCTTCCTTTTCATGTTTCCCTCCCATATTCTTTTTACTGGTCTGACTGCCATTTGACAATCAACTGCCGATATGCTTACCATAAAGCAATTCCTAATTTCATAAAATGGATAAAAAAGGAATGCTGTATGTTGATTTTTAACCGGAGGTACTGTGTTCTCAAAAAGTAAAAAAAGTGTACAGACAACGCTTCAATATGTGTTTTTTCTGCTTGTTACGGTTGTTTTTCTGGTTAATATCAGTTATTTCATTCTTTCCGAATCCAATAAGATCAAAACTCAGGCTTTTGAAAGCGTGAGCCGGGATACGGAGACTGCGGCTGCTTTTGTGGATGAGGAGATAAAAAGCGTAATTACCGTAATGCAGAATGTAGCATATTCAAATCTGGTAAAGGAACAGTTCCTTGCCTATATGAATATGCCTGCTTCAAGCGGAGACGGGAATTATTCCGGAATGCAGAGCATCAAGGTGCTTACCGACCTCCTGACAGCGATAATCGGGCCTTCCCGGCCTGTGGACCAGATCTATCTTTATTCTCTTGATGCCGGATCGGTTGGTGTGGGACTTGATAATTCAACCTCCGGGGATCGGGTTAAGGATAAGCCCTGGTATGACGACCTAATAAAGAGCGATGATAACCGTCTTGTCTTCTGCGACAGGGATGAACGGCTGGAAAGATATTTCAGCTATGAGGAGGGCTCCCGCTTCCTTACCGTCTCTTCGGTTTACCAGTCGGCCTTCTATAAGCCGCAGGGAGTGATAGAGGTCAAGCATTCCATATCTTCTCTTATCTCAAAGCTTAAAAAGACGGATACCGGAGCATATAACGAAAAAATATATATCTACGATCAGACAGGGAAGAGCATATACAGTTTTACGGATGACTATAGGGCAGAGGAGTACGCGGCTTATGTGACAGGTGAGGATGAGACTCTCTTTGACATACCCCGCCATATCCAGTATGACAGTGATACACACCTTTTTGTAAATACTTCCTCATACTCCGGCTTTACCACTGTCATTGCTATAGCAAACAGCGACGTATACAGACCCATATATGATTTTATCAGGGCAAACCTCCTTATCTTTTCTGTATTTTTGCTGCTTATGTTCCTTCTTTCCTATGTGGTTTCAAGGATCATAACCATCCCCTTGATGAAGATGTATTCAAGCATTTCATCACTCCATACAGACGATGAAAGCATACATACAGACTCCCTTGAAAAGATCGATACCAATATCATCGAGCTTGACACCCTGTATTCTGCGGTGATGGATATGCACGAGCGCGCCAGAGCCTCAATGAAAAGGGAGATAGTCCTTAATGACCAGCGTCTCCAGTCCAGGATACTTGCACTGCAGTCCCAGATGAATCCCCATTTTCTATATAATTCACTGGCTACCATTTCCGCAATGGCAGATGAGGGAATGAATGATGAGGTCACAAAGATGTGCCAGACCATATCCAGGATCTTAAGATACATCTCCTCGGATAAGGAACCCCTGGTGCCTGTAAGGGACGACGTTTCCCATGCCGTAGACTATCTGGAATGCATGAGGATGCGCTACGGAGATGACCTTATATACAGCATAAACATACCGGATGAGATGATGGAAATAAAGATTCCAAAGCTCTGCCTTCAGCTTATAGTGGAGAATTCGATCAAATATACGACAAAAAACGTGCGTGCCCCCTGGGAGATATGTATTGACGGACATATGACCGGGATCTACTGGGAAATAAGCGTGAAGGATAACGGTCCCGGATTTCTGGAAAAGGATCTTAAAGAAATAAACGAAAAAATAGAGTATATTAATAAAAAGGATATGCTCCCGGATCTGGAGATAAACGGCATGGGGCTTATGAATATTTATATCCGTTTTAAGACCCTCTATCACGGTAAGCATATTTTCCGTGTAAGTAACTATGCAGAGGGCGGAGCTCTTGTCACGATCGGGGGAGAGCTGGACTTATAATAAGCGGAATGTAACTGTCTGGAACAGTCACTTGCCGATCCGGCACTCAAAGAGGGATAATAATGAGTGAGAGAAAGTTTCGTGTGATAATAGCAGAGGATGAGAGGCTTATCGCGAAGAATATCGCAAAGCACATTGAAGCGGAAAATCCAGGTTTTAAGGTCTGCGGCATATTTTCAAACGGAGAGGATGCTCTCAATGCCATAAAGGAGCAGCCGCCGGATGTGGTTTTTACCGATATTTCCATGCCGGTGATGTCGGGACTGGAGCTCGCAGCTTATATACACCGGAGTTTAAGCCATATTAAATGCGTTATTATTACCGGCTATGCCGATTTTCAATATGCCAGGGAGGCTCTTCACTCCGGAGTCACGGATTATCTCTTAAAGCCCGTGGATAAGGAGGAGCTTCACAGGGTACTAAAGGAGCTTGAGCTCTCTCTTACGGATATTTACGATGGTATAAGAAGCGGGAACGGACGGGAAGCCCCGCTTTCTCCGGAGGAGATAGTTAGCCTTGTGAAGGAATATGTTAAGAAGAATTATTCGGGAGATCTTGACTTAAATACCATAGCCCAGAGCCTCGGATTTTCATCCTCATATCTGACCAAGGTATTTAACAGGGTGGAAGAAACCACCCCCTCAAAGTATATCCGAAGCTACAGGATGGCAATAGCAAAGCAGCTTATGAACGACAGGGGGATGACCCTGCAGCAGGTGGCTGCTGCCGTAGGCTATAATGACCCCTTCCACTTCAGCAGGTCATTTAAGCAGACCTTCGGCATGAGCCCGACAGAATACAGGGATTCGTTGTATCAAAACAGTGAGTCAGGGGGTGGCGTCTGAATAATGTGGTAAAATAAGAATAAATGTGACTTATGGCGTCCGGATCACAGTATGCAGGGGGTACAAAATATGATAAAAGTTACCAGAATAAATAAAGAGAACAGCAGTCTTTTTCTGCCTGCTGTGGATATACCCGAGGCTACGGAGGATATGACCGGGTCTGAGTACAGTCTTGAGCATCCGGAGGAGATCGCATCCACCCCGTTCAGGCTGTATTACACCAATGTCATTCAGTCAGAGATCCCTGCAGTAAAGAAAGCCGTGGAGGAATTCAATAAGGAACAGCCTGAGGCCTCTGAGTGGCTTAATGACAGACTGGATCTGCATGAAGAATTCTTCTTTATGGGACACTCCATGATAAACGGTTATAAGGATACCGCTGCGAGCTATGAAAAAAGGTTTAAGGGTGAAGTAGAGGAGAAGGAAAAGGTAAACGCCAGGAGCTTAATGGAGTTCCAGACCGAAGTGTTCCGGGAGGGCTTGAAAAAGCAGAAAAAGAAGCCTGCGCTGAAGTAAAAAGGCCTTGAGTAAGAGGCATCCTGAGCGGGCCAGTGTCATTCTGAGCGAAGCGAAGAATCTTCCATAACCGGAGGGAAAGATCCTTCGCTGACGCTCAGGATGACAGGAATAAAGCGCTCAGGATGACAGGAATAAAGCGCTCAGGATGTTTTATTTTTTCAGCTCGAAGTGGTCTACCATATCTTTAAGTGAACCGGCATGTTCGTTCATCTCATAGCTTAATGCCAGAGACTCCTCTGAGGTGGCTGCATTGCTGTGACCATCGTGAGCGATCCTGTCGATGTTGGTAGAAAGATCCTTAACAGAATGGGACTGTTCTATTGAAGCATCAGAAATCTGCTTAACCTGGTCTCTGATTTTTTCAACCTGCTTAACCATTTTGTCAAGCTCTACGGCCGTATCATTGGCGATGCTGATACCATCGCTCACTGTGCGGATCGATTCATTAATGAGATCTGTCGTGTTCTGGGCTGCCTGAACAGTCTGCCCAGCGAGCTGTGAAACCTCGGCAGCCACAACGGCAAATCCTCTCCCTGCCTCCCCGGCTCTGGCCGCTTCAATGGAGGCATTTAAGGAAAGGAGATTCGTCTGGTCTGCGATGCTGTTGATAGTGTCTATGATATTGCTTATCTGTTCGGAAGAAGCGGAGATGGCATTCATTGCCTTCACTACCTCCTCCATCTTCTTATTTCCTTCTATTATGCGGTCGACAATCTTGTCCACCTCTCCGGAGATTTTTTCCGCATCTGTTGAATTTCCTGAGATCTCTTCACTGATGGATCCGACCTTTTTTGACAGCTCTTCAACGATATTTGCCTGATTCGTGGTGGTATCCGCAAGACTTCTTCCGGCATCGGCAAGCTGTCCTGAGCCTGCCGAAACCATTCCCGAAACCTCTATTATCTTCTGCATGGAATCTGAGATCTTCTGTGAGAAGCTTTCAATAGCGGTCTGGATGGATACAAAGTCTCCCTCGAAGCCCTTGTCGAAGCTGATATTGAAGTTTCCGTCCGCCATAGTGGACATGACCTCGCTTATCTTATCAATGTACATAGACAGTGAGTTGACCGCATAACGGAGCTGATCTGCCACTTCTCCTATTTCATTCTTTTTGTCATAATCTATCACTACATGGACATTTCCTCTGGCAATCTCCTCCGCTGCATCCTTCAGGACCTGAAGATCTCCGCCGATATTTTTTATAAGGCGGCGGTTCCTTATCCCGCTTACGATTATCAGGGTGACGGAGGCAGCAGCCAAAACGATGACCGCTATGACGGATATCAGCATTATAGCTCTGTACTTTCCTTCGGCGGCTTTATCTGCCCTTTCTCCCGTGGAATCCAGAAGATCCGCGAGAACCTCTGATTTTTCATTAAGCTGGTTATTATAATAATCAAGGGCAGCTGCCTGCTCTCCGGCGTTTACAAGATCGAGCATCTCGAATGAAGCATTGCGTACATCCTCCCAGGCGGTCTTCAGCTGCGTACCAAGAGCTTCATCATTGAGATTCTTTGATATTGTTTCAAAGTAGGAGGTTATTTTTTCGAATCGTTCCTTAAGATCCTCAGCCTGATCTGCCGTGATCTCCGGGTCATTTGAGGCCTGGGCGAATAAAAGCCTTTTATTAATGGTTTGGACATCCTTCCTGATTTCCATCTGGTACTTTTCCGTAACATACTGTACATTGTAGAAATTGAGGAAATTTCCTGCGATTATCACAATGAAAATGAGCATCAGAACGGAGAGGCCTACAGTCAGCCGGTTGGTAAACAAAGACATGCTGTTAAGAGATTGGGAAATGGTCTCTTTTTTATTCATTTTTGACATGTGATATCCTCCTTTACAGAAAATCGAAACATATTTATTAAAATGCTTTTACTATAACAGATTTATTATAATATATTTGGCTTCTACAGACTACTGCTTTTTGATTTGTGATAGAATAGCGATATGAATATTGAACTTCAGTGCTGTGCGCTATTTATTATATTCTCAATCTCCGTTATGTTCTTACATGAAAAGAAGCTTGATCTCATGAACCGGAGGCTTTTTCAGCGTGCGATCAAGGCCTGCTTTGCCTGTCTGATTTTTGATATTCTGTCCGTCATCCTTATTAATCTGTCCGTGTATTCTGACTTCGATCCCTTTATCACAGGGATAGTCTGTAAGATCTATATTATGCTTCTGGTTCTTCAGGGCTTTTTCGGATACCTTTATGCATCGACCAGTCTTCTGCCAAGGGACAGGATGCGGGCAAAAGCAGTGAGAATACTTTCCCATCTCATCTTTTGCACCGGAGAGATAATGATGCTTCTACTGCCCATTTCATTTACGGCATCAGACAGGGTAGTGTACTCTTACGGTCCATCGACCTCGGTAGCCTATATACTCTCTGCAATTTATATACTGTCCACCATAGTGATAACCATAGTGTACAAAAAGCATATGCCCGGAAGAAGATTCATAGCAATGCTCCTCTGGCAGGGAATATGGCTTCTGGCAGCTCTGGTACAGTTTATAAGACCGGAGCTCCTGCTGGTGGGCTTTGCATCATCCTTTGGTATGGTCATACTGTATATACAGCTTGAGAACCCCAGTGAATATATTGACGGTTCCACCGGACTGTTTAATACAAATGCCCTTTCAGCCTATATTCATGACAAGTACAGGTTTAATAAGCCTTTTTCTTTGTTTACCGCAAAGATCCATTATCTAACAGATAATGTAGATTACAATATGGAGCAGGAAGCGGTTATGAGGTCTGCCAAAGCTCTGGTAAGTCTTGGCCCCGAACCGGCTTTTCGTATTGATGATGATACCTTCTGCGTGGTATATGACAATAGTGAGCGTATGTTTGAAAAAGCGGCTGATATCAAAAGGCAGAAGGACGCTGTGACGGATCTTCCTGCAAACGGTACCTACCTCCTTATACCTGACAGCACGCAGATGAGCGGGCCGGATGAATTTTTCCGCTTCCTTCACACTTATCTCGAGAATGAACAGGAGATAACTGTAGCTGACGATAAGCTGGTTCAAAAGCTTAGGGATCAGAACAGGATAAAGGAGCTTATCGATGATGCCCTCCGGATGGACAGGGTGGTGGTTTTTTTCCAGCCGTTTTTTAATGTAAAGGAATCCTGCTTCGATACGGCAGAAGCGCTGGTACGTATAAAGAATGAGGATGGAAGCCTTATTCCACCGGGAGAATTCATACCGGTTGCAGAGGAAACGGGACAGATAATTCCTCTTGGTATAAGGATCTTTGAAAAGGTCTGTATGTTCCTTAAAAAGGGAGAAGCGGACAGATACGGTCTTAAACAGATTGAGGCCAATATATCGGCGGCCCAGTTTGATTATGATAATCCCGCAAAATATGTTTTACAGCTGACTGAGGAGTACGGGATAGATCCGGGGAAGCTGAACCTTGAGATCACGGAAACGGCCGCTGCCAGAAACCGGGATATCATGCTTAGGAATATGAATACCTTGATCGAAAGGGGCATAACCTTTTCACTGGACGATTTCGGTACGGGACGGTCCAATATCGACTATTTTGTAAATATGCCGGTAAAGATCATTAAATTTGACTATAGCTTTACACACAGCTTCTTTGAAAACGACAAGACGAAGTTCGTACTTACCGGAATGGTGGACATACTGCATAAGCTTAATATGAGTGTTGTCGCAGAGGGTATTGAGACAGAGGAGCAGATGAGAGTAATGAAGGATATGGGAGTTGAATATCTGCAGGGATATTATTATTCCAGACCCTTACCGGAGGATGAGTACATTGCTTTTCTTAAGCAGCACTCACTTGCCTCTGATTTACAAGGATAGAGAATTATAGTATCATGTAAGATCAGTCATAAATAATAGTAAAAACGGAGGAAGAAAAGATGATTTGTCCAAATTGCGGATCAGAGGTTGAGGATGGCATAAAGTTTTGCCCTAACTGCGGGGCTGAGGTGTCCGGAGGTAATACTACAGAAACCGGGAATGACAGTTCATTTCAGAATACAGAAGATTCATCGGATGCGCTCAGCAGCGGGGAGGTACAGCAGGCAGAGACCACTACCGACTACAGCAACTCACAGGCTGTAAATGATGAGGGCTTTTCCGGAACGGGAAGCGGAACAAACAGAAATATCGTTCTTGGTATAGTGCTGTTTTTCATAACATGCGGTATCTATGGACTTTACTGGATGTATGTCCTTAATGAGGAGATCAATTCACTTTCAGGTGAAAATGAAGCCACAGGCGGTGGAATGGTCATTCTTTTCTCTATAATAACATGCGGTATCTATGGTTATTTCTGGGCCTACAAGATGGGTGAAAGAGTGGACAGAATAAAGACAGAAACCCTCGGAATGTCCTCCTCTTCAAGCAGTATAGTATTCCTTATCCTTGCCATATTCGGTCTCCATGTAGTGAACTTCGCGCTGATGCAGGACACCGTAAATAAGGTTGTCGGATAAGGTAGGGCAGATGACGGAAAAGCAGGATCTCGACGGATATGTTGCAGAGCATATCGATGAAGCAATAAAAAAAGAAGAGATAAAGATATATTATCAGCCGATAATCAGGAGCCTGACGGGCGAGGTTTGCGGAAATGAAGCGCTTGCCCGTTGGGATGATCCCGTATACGGTCTTCTGGAGCCTGCTTCTTTTATCCCGATCCTTGAGGAGAGGAGGCTTATACATAAGCTGGATCTTTTCGTGATAAAAAAGATCTGCAGCCATTTAAGCCACTGCACAGCCAGAAAGGATCCTCTTATTCCCATCTCCTTTAATCTTTCCTATATGGATTTCGAGCTCTGTGATGTCATCGAAGCCCTGAACTCTGAGACTGAGAAGAATCAGGTACCGAGGCAGATGATAAGGGTGGAGATAAATGAAAGCCTTGTGGTCCATACAAAGGAGAGGATAAAGGAAAAGATAAACGAGCTGCACTCAGAGGGCTACGAGATAGTCATGGATGACTTCGGGACCGGCCGTTCTTCCCTGAATATATTAAAAGACTACAAATTTGATGAATTAAAGATAGATATGCGTGTCCTCTGGGGAGGAGATGACAGATCGGGGAAGCTTATGGGCTATCTCTGTTCCATGGCAAAGGCTCTCGGGATCAAAACCGCTGCAGAGTCCGTTGAAAGCAGGGAGCAGATGGAATTTCTCCGGAAAATCGGCTGTGAAAAGCTGCAGGGCTTTTTCTTCGAAAAGCCTATGTTCTACTGGGATCTCCTGCCCTCTTTAAGGGAGAAGGGTCTTAAGGCCGAGCCCCTTAGCCTCAAAGCGTATTATGATCTGATAGGACAGAGCGATATCAGGGAAAGACGAAATACTTCCTATGCCATTGTGGAATTCACCGATGACAGGGCTAATTTCCTTTATTTAAATGAAAAGTATTACGAAAATATAATAAGTCTCGGGATCACCGACCTCAATATGCTGGAGGATATCTGTAACGATCCGGAATCCACGTTGAACATAAAATTCCTTCAGATGATAAAGCGTTCAAAGGAAAGAGGGTCGGAGCAGGTAGTGGACTTTGTATGGAAGGGAAATTACTGCATTGTAAAGTTCAGATACCTGACCGGCAGCAGGAAGAGGGACGCTTATGAGATCGAGCTTGAGAACCTTTCCATAAATTCACGGGTCAGTCATCTGCAGAAGATAAATGATGCTCTGGAGGGCGTTTATTCAGTATTTGACAGGGTGGTCCGCTACGATATTGCAAAGGACAGGGTGGCTGTCCTTCACAGGGACACCGGCTTCACCGGAAAATATGATAATAACAGCTTTTCGGAGAATATTAATAAGTATATCCAAAATGAGATCTATCCCGAGGACAGGGAGAGATACAGACAGTTTTCGGATTTCACAAATGTGGAGGAAAGGATAGTTAAGTCCGGAAGGAGCTATATCTCAGGCTGCTTTCGCTTTAAGAGCGCCAGCGGAAACTTTGTATGGAGAGAGCAGTATATCATCCCCGCGAGGGAGCAGGGATCGGGTGAACAGTTCCTTATCCTTACCAAGGAGGTGGATGAAAAGCAGTTTGCTATTCTTATGCAGTTAAGCTCCTTTGTTCCTTCAGGCTTTGATCCCGTCAGAAGCGGGCCGGGGCAGAGTATTTCCGAGGATGTTCTCTGGAGGAACGCAGTGGAATCCTGCCCCGTCGGGATATTCTGGAAGGACAGGGAGCGGAGGTTCCTGGGTGTGAATAAGGCCTTCCTCGATTATTACGGCTTTGAGTCCGAGGAGGAGGTTCTTGGAAAAACCGATGAAGATATGAACTGGCATGTGGATCCGGTTCCTTTTAAGACGGATGAAGAGAGTATATTAAATAACGGCACCGTCATAAAGGATGTCGTCGGAAAGTGCCTCTCAAAAGGCGTAAACAGGGATATCATAGTAAATAAGGCGCCTGTGCTTCAGGACGGGCAGATCGTCGGTATCATCGGCTACTTCAGGGATATCACCGAAAGGACCGCAAAGTACGACGTATTAAGGGATCTGTCATTAACAGATAAGGTAACGGGTGTTTTGAATACTCTCGGCATCATGGATGCCGTCAGCAGGTATGAAGCGGCCTATGTGGAAAATGATACCGACTTTGCCATGTCCATATTTACGATCAATCATTATAAGGATCTAAGGAATGAATACGGAGAAGGCTTTATGGATTCCGTTATGGCCGCTGTTGCACTTAGGATAAAGAAGAGTATTGGAGCCACGGCTGTCATCGGACGACCGGGTACGGACCGCTTCCTTATCATCAATCAGGTTGAAAGAACGGAGGAGGGTTCCTCCTTTTTGCAGAGGATAAGCAGGGATATTACTTCGATCAGGGGGGTGAACGGGATACCCTGTACCATATATACTTCAGCGGGATATGCCGCATATTCGGAATGCGGAAGCGGGGAAGCTCTTTATTCCGCTGCGGTGAAGAGGATGAATGACCAGGCAGAGAGAATGAGAAGGTTTACAGGGGGCTTCTGAAAGCCGGGCTTTACGGCTTCTTTTTGACATTGACCCTTGTATCATTTATTTTAATAGTGTATTATTATTTGGCGTGTGCACTCAGGAGGGCAGGTCATGGAACAGTATGTAACGATAAAGGGCGTTAAATCCGGAATAGTATTGAAGCTTGACGGCAATGTTTCTTTTGACGAGCTGCTTCCAATGATCTCGGAGAGATTCGAATCTGCTTCTTCCTTTTTCGGGACATCAAAGATTGTACTGAAAATAGAAGGCAGGGATCTTTCGGAGGAGGAGAGCGAAAAGGTCATTGACTGCATAAAGGAAAAGACAAAGCTTAGGCTCAGTGCCGTTATTATCGAGAATAAGGAGCTTCAGGATAAACTGAACAAGGCTGTCGGCAAGGAAAACGAGATAAGTGAAGCCGAAAAGGACAAAAAGATCGACGAGCTTACTGAGGAGAACGCTAAGCTGAGGGACAAGATCGCCGGACTCACGGGAGTGGACGGAAGATATGCCGAGATCCATGTCGGATCCTTACGTTCCGGTATGAGCTATGAGGCAGAGCAGAGCCTTATTATCCTTGGTGACGTGAAGAACGGAGCCTCTGTCACTGCAGGAGGAAGTATCTTTGTTCTCGGAACCCTTACGGGTATTGCGGGAGCCGGAGTATACGGAGACAAGACAGCCTTTGTTATGGCACTCAATATGGATCCTCTGCAGATAAGGATAGCGGACTCCCTTGCTATCTCCGAGGATCAGGATCCCGTTGACTTTTCGAAGACCGGGCTTTCAAACAGCGTCCGGCATCATGATAACGGACCCGAGGTTGCGGAGATAACCGACGGACACATCATATTGAAGCCCTATGACAGGGAATTTCTTGAAAACTGCGCGTTCCTGGATGATAAGAAGTAATATACGCCTGATAGCATTTCTTAGGGCAGAAGCAGTTGGTATATAGTGGGAGAAAACGTTTTCATAGTAAGGAGTATGAGGTATGGCAGAAGTAATAGTTGTAACATCCGGTAAGGGAGGAGTCGGAAAGACGACCACCACCGCAAATCTCGGAACGGGGCTTGCAAAGCTGGACAAAAAGGTGGTGCTGGTCGATACGGATATAGGCTTAAGGAATCTGGATGTGGTTCTCGGGCTTGAGAACAGGATAGTTTACAATCTGGTGGATGTGGTTGACGGAAACTGCAAGATTACCCAGGCACTTATCAAGGATAAGAAGGTAGACGGTCTCTATCTTCTTCCTGCGGCACAGACCAGGGACAAGGATGCGGTTACGCCGGATCAGATGAAGACTCTGGTTGATGAGCTCAGGAAGGACTTTGATTACATCATTCTTGACTGCCCCGCAGGAATAGAGCAGGGCTTCAAGAACGCCATAGCAGCCGCAGACAGGGCGCTTGTTGTCACTACTCCCGAGGTTTCAGCGGTCCGTGATGCCGACCGTATCATCGGCCTTCTGGAAGCAAATGAGATAAAGAACTGCCGCCTCATCGTAAACCGCCTTAATATCGATATGGTGAAGCATGGTAATATGATGACTGCCGAGGACGTTGTGGAGGTTCTGTCCATAGACCTTATAGGTGTGGTTCCCTATGACGAGAAGATAGTTGTTTCCACTAATACAGGTACTCCGCTTGCAGGAGACGATACCCTTGTGGGTCAGTCCTATATGAATATCTGTCATAGACTTATGGGCGAGGATGTTCCCTTCCTCAACCTGGAAGCGAAAAAGGGATTTTTTGCTCGTATCAGTGATCTGTTTAAAGGTTGAGATTTGCCGGAAAGAGGAGGGAAGAAGCCATGAGATTTATGGATTTTTTTAGGAAGAAGACCACCAGCGATATTGCAAAGGACCGTCTGAAGATGGTGCTTGTTTCGGACAGAAGTGCCGTAAATCCCGAGATAATGGAAAGGATAAAAAATGACATTATCCAGGTTCTTGCAAAGTACGTGGAGATAGATCAGGAAGGACTGGATATAAAGATCACCCAGGTGGATGCAGAGGGTGAAGACAGAGCAAAGGGATCAACGGTGCCTGCTCTTTATGCCAATATCCCCATAAAGTCCTTAAAACAGAGTAACTAGTGTATAAATTAAGCCGCTTCTGTGGTATTATAAACTTTAGAAATCTTTAGTTTATATGCACTCCTGCGTACAAAACCGGAAATGAGCGCAGGAAGCTGCCCGGAAGCGGTTTTTTATATGATTAAGATAAGTGTGATAATACCCTGCTACAATGTCAGTCTTTTTGTAGACAGGTGTATGGAATCTCTTGAAAAACAAACTATAGGAATGAGCTCTCTTGAGATCATCCTGGTCAACGACGCGTCTAAGGATGCGACCTTAGGGAAGCTTCTTCTCTGGGAAATGAAGTATCCTGACAATATCTGCGTCATCCCTCTTGAAAAAAATGTTATGCAGGGTGCTGCGAGAAATATTGCCCTGGGTTACTGCCACGGGGAGTACATAGCCTATCTCGATGCGGACGACTGGCTTGTTCCCTCTGCCCTTGAAAAGGTATACAGGGCTGCAAAGAAGAACAGGGCGGAGATCGTGAATTATCTTTCGAAAAAGGTTTACGGAGATCCTGCAACTGACGACCCATCCACGAAAAGCGGGAAAAAGGACAGGATGATAGTCATAAACAGTAATGAAGAAAGGCTTCATTACTTTGCCTATGGTAACGCTCCGCTTCTCCGGGGATGCTGGGATAAGCTTTTCCTTCGTGAATTTGTTATGGGGCTTGATCTCAGGTTTGCCGAGGGAGTATTTGATGAGGAGAGTCTCTTCACCACCCCTGCCTACCTTCATATGAGCAGGGTATACGAATTGAATGAATACCTCCACAGATATTACCAGAATTCCATAAGCTCCACCTACAATCTTATGGTAGACATGAAGAGACGGGATGATAATGCAAAGACCTGGCTTGCCACCTATGAGGAATTAAAGAGGCTTGGGGATTTAGATGAGCAGCATGAGCTTATCGAGTGGTTCTTCGTTATAAACTATTACATAAGATCCTTTATCTTTGCCGAGTCCAGGGGAATAAAGTATGATGTGGAAACTGTAAGGATCATGCAGGACACTGTCCATCAGCTTTTCCCGGAATACAGAAAGAATAAGACCCTTATGGGTATGAAGATCTACAAAAAGGCCCTTGAGCTTGTAGATATCGAGGTGAACGAGAGTAATATCGATGAATACAACGAAAAGTGGCTTGAGATCTGTAATGAAAATTACGGTGGCATATGAAGAAGGTCTCCGTCATAGTTCCCTGCTATAATGCGGGACGATATATCGACAGATGTATGGAAAGCCTGACGGGGCAGACCATAGGAGCTGATTCCCTGGAGATATTTGCTGTTGATGATCTTTCTCAGGATGATACACGGGAAAGGATATCCGGGTGGGAAAAACGTTTTCCGGAGAGCGTAGCATTTATCCCGCTGGATAAACACGTTATGCAGGGGGCGGCGAGGAATATCGCCCTGGGCTATGCAGGAGGGGAATATGTCATGTTCCTCGATTCCGATGACTGGCTCCTGCCGGAGGCAGTGGAGCATATTTACGAAAAGGCGGTAAAGTCCGGAGCGGAGATCGTGGGCTACCTTTCAAGAAATGCAGCGGAATATGATCCCGGGGACAGGGAATATGAGACCGGAATAAAAAATGAGTTCTTAAAGATCACGGATACTGTAGACCGGATAAAGCTCTTATTTAGCGGAAGGACTATGCGGGGCTGCTGGGACAAGCTCTATAAGAGAAGCTTTGTCTCCGGACTCAACCTCCGTTATGCCGAGGGGGTCTTTGATGAGGAGAGCCTCTTTACCATACCGGCCTTTCTTTCCGTAAAGAGATATTATCTTCTGAATGAGGAGCTGCACAGGTATTACGAGAACCATGAGAGTACGGTCTTTAGCCTGGTTAAGAAAACAGAGCATCGTGACGATAATGCAAAGACCTGGTATGAGCTTTATCATTTCCTGAAGGACGGGGGGTACCTTGACAGGGACAGAGTGGTCCCTGAGGCTCTCTTTATACAGAATTATTTTAACAGATCCTTCCTTAATAACATCCCGCGGGGCTTAAGATATGATGCGACCACGGTTAAAAATATGCAGGATACGGTTAAGGCCTTTTTCCCGGATTACGAGAAAAATCCTGTACTTATGCAGATGAGAAGCCTTGAATACACAAGGAGGCTTATGGCCTTTGATACGGATAAAGGGGATATGGGTGCTTTCGAGGATATCGTAAAGGAATTTGCTTTGAATGTGGGGAATGAGCTGTAAGGATCTGTCAGTCTGCATAATTACCAGAGATCAGAGGGATAAGCTTAAGAGGTGTCTTGGGGCTGTCAGGGAATACCTGCCGGATTCAGACATTGCGGTACTGGATACGGGGAGCCTTGATGATTCCCTGAGCCTCGCTTCGGAATTTACTGATAATACCGGGAGCTTCAACTGGTGTGACGACTTTTCCGCAGCGAAGAATGCCTGTGTGGAAATGGCGCGAAATGACCTTGTGCTGATTATCGACAGTGACGAGTACATAGAGGGCTTTCTCCCTTCCAGGGAGAGGGCAGGGGATATCATAGGGGACTATATGGCGCATCCCGAAGCCGTTGGCAGGATATGGCGCTCAAACTCCTATATTAATCAGCAGGGATTGAAGGTTAATTACGGTGAATGGATAAACAGGCTCTTTGACAGAAGGCTCTTTCATTTTACCGGAAGGATACATGAGCAGGTTTCCCTGAAAAATACAGCAGGAAAAAAGGATATATATGATTACCCCATGTACCGGACGGGGCTTAAGCTGTTTCACGACGGATACGACCTGAGTCCCGGGGACCTTAAAAATAAGGCGGAAAGGAACATAGCGCTTCTTCTGAAGGAGACAGAGGAGCATCCGGAGGACCCCTATCTTTTTTACCAGCTTGGGAAAAGCTATTACACGGGTGGAAAAAAGGAAGAGGCAGCGGAGTGCCTGAGGATTGCACTGGAGCTGAAGCCGTCAAAGGACAGGGAATACTTAAAAGATCTCTACTGTCTTAGCGGCTACGCCCTTCTGGAAACCGGAAGAGCAAAGGAGGGTCTTGAACTCCTTAAGCCCTTAAAGAAGGATAAAAGATACGGCGGGGATGCTGATTTTCTCTTTCTTCTTGGATTACTGCTAATGAATAACACGTGTTTTGATGATGCAAGGGAGACCTTTATCGCCTGTACATCGCTTTCTCCCTCTTCCACGGAGGGGACAAACTCCTTTATGGCATGGTATAATGCAGGAGTGATTTCCGAGGTCAGAGGGGACAGGAAGAAGGCGATAGAGTACTATCGGAAAGCCGGAAGCTTTGAAGGTGCGAAACAGGGTCTTGACAGACTGAAATGACATAAAAGGGGATAGTAATTGCCGGAATTCAGGAAAGGAAATGATAGGGCTGATATGAGACGAAAGACGGATGGGCTTTTATTTAAATGCGGGGTTCTTTTCTTTATCTTTACGGTGGTTACCCTGCTTTTCTGCAGCATAATGATGTATATTTCCCAGATCCAGTCCTACAAGAAACAGTGTCAGGATAATATCCGGATGATGGGAAGGTATCTCGACAGCATGATACAAAATGAGAAGCTGGAGTTTTCGACGCTGCAGAGATACTTTATGGAGAATTACCGTGACATGGAGATACCGATAGACTTTGAGGATTTCCATGAGAAGAAGCGTGAATTTGAGGTCCGCCTGTCCGAAGAGTTCCCGGGAAAGAACTACGGTGTGGATATAAGCTTCAGTGACCTTACTCCGGAGCTTCAGAAGCTTTACGCGGAATGGACACATGAGTACTGGCTCTTAACCTTTGAGGATGCGGGGAGGGACTTTAACCTGGCATACTGCTACTACCTGACGGTAGAGGAGAATAATGACGGAAGCTACGAGGTCTACTATATGCTGGACGCCGAGAGAACGGAGAAGGAGGGCTCCGGCGGGAAATATCTGCATCTTGCGGACCAGTACCACCACACTCCCGAGCAGCAGCCCGTGGAATGGAAGGCCTGGAGCACCGGCGAGGAAGTGGACGAGTTCCAGGAATGGGACAATGACTATGGTCATACCTATACCAATTATGTGCCTCTTATAATAGACAATAACAAGATGGGGCTTATCTGCACAGAGGTGGATGTAAATGATGTGAATTATCATATCCTGCTTAACACCCTTAAGGAAATGCTCCTTATCACCATAGTGCTGGTGATCTGTGTGCTTGTCACCCTGATGTTCATAAATAAATTCTACATTCAGAAGATAGTGGGGATGGCCGAGAGTGTTGGTAAGTATTCCTCAGACAAGAATCCCGATACGGCAAAGGAACTTGATACATTCAATAATAATAAGGATGAGATCTCGGATCTGGCAGGTCAGATATCCTCAATGATCGTTGAGCTTGACTTCCATATGAAGAATCTTATAGCTACTCATAAGGAGCTGACGGAGACCAAGGAAAGGGCAAGTTCAATGCAGGCACTTGCCAATAAGGATGCCTTAACAGGTATAAGGAACAAGACGGCCTATGACCATGAGATCGGACTTATCGAAACGGGGCTTATGGAAAGCCCGATCGACTTCGGTATCGCCATGATCGACTTAAATTACTTAAAAAAGATAAATGATACCTACGGACACGAGCAGGGGAATCTGGCGATTAAAAGGCTTTGTCATATGGTCTGCGTGATATTTGACCATTCTCCCGTTTTCAGGATAGGGGGAGACGAATTTGTGGTGATCCTGAGGGGCCACGATATGGAGCACTACGATGAACTGAAAGCCCGCTTTGAGAATGAGATGGATATTATAAGGGATGATCCTGAAATACCCCGCTGGGAGAAGGTTTCCGCAGCTATCGGTGCTGCTTTCTTCGATCCTAATCAGGATAAGACCGCTGCAGATGTATTTAAGAGAGCAGACAACATTATGTATGAACGAAAGAAGGAAATGAAGGCTGTAAGGGAGGATTGACCGAAAGACGATATCTGAAGGAAGGAATGGGTGCCTTGAACCTGGTGCAGTTTTTGGAATGCGACACGGGGTTCAGGGTACCCTGTTTTTCGGAAGAAACACTTTATCAAAAAAGAGAGTATTGGAGGAAAAGGAAGTGGACGGAGAGAGCAGGGAAACTTTTGCATCGAGATTAGGCTTTATCTTCGTAAGCGCAGGCTGTGCAATTGGAATAGGTAATATATGGAAATTCCCCTATGTTGCGGGAGCAAACGGCGGGGCGGTATTTATGCTGTTCTATCTTCTGTTTCTTGTGATCATGGGGATTCCTGTTATGACCATGGAATTTGCTGTGGGCCGTGCCAGCCGGAGAAGTCTTGTCTTAGGCTACAAGGTTCTTGAAAAGAAGGGGAGTAAATGGCATATTCACGGCTGGTTTTGCACGGCAGGCTGTTATCTTCTGATGATGTACTATACGACAGTGTCCGGATGGATGCTGGCATATTTTTATAAGTTCGCCACGGGAACATTTTCGGGGATGAAGACGGAGCAGGTGGGAGAGGTGTACTCAGACATGCTCTCAAACCCCTTTGAAATGGGAGTTTTCATGATAATAACGGTCGTTTTTGGTTTTGCCGTTCTAAGCCTTGGGGTACAGAAGGGGCTTGAAAGAGTAACCAAGTATATGATGACCGGGCTCCTTTCGCTCATTGTGATCCTTGCCGTAAACAGCCTGACACTTCAAGGTGCCGGAGAGGGCATAAGCTTCTACCTCCTTCCTGACTGGAGCAGGGCTTTTGAGATCGGCATAGGAAACGTGATATCGGCGGCAATGAGCCAGGCCTTCTTTACCTTAAGTGTCGGTATCGGATCAATGGAGATACTTGGAAGCTATATGTCAAAGGACCATACTCTTTTGGGAGAATCAATACGGATATGTGCTCTTGATACCTTTGTTGCGGTCATCGCAGGGCTTATCATATTTCCGGCCTGCTTCAGCTACGGGGTGAAGCCGGATCAGGGGCCCTCGCTTATTTTTGTCACTCTTCCCACTGTATTCGTAAATATGCCCGGAGGAAGGATATGGGGGTCACTGTTCTTTGTATTTATGACCTTCGCCAGCTTTTCAACCGTGACAGCGGTTTTTGAGAACCTTGTGGCCTGGATGACGGATATTTTTCAGTGGAACAGGGGAAAAGCCGTTATTGTAAATCTTATCGCTGTAACGATCGGCAGTATTCCCTGTGTTCTCGGCTTCAATGTCTGGAGCGGACTTCATCTGATCGGCGGCCGGGGTGTTCTGGATTCAGAGGACTTCTTAGTCAGCAATATTCTCCTTCCTGCGGGATCCCTTGTCTTCCTTCTGTTCTGTATGCTGAAGGCCGGCTGGGGACAGGAGGAGTATCTGAAGGAAGTGAATACAGGAAAGGGTATCAGGATGTCTGAGAGGTTTATTCCTTATTTCCGTTATATACTGCCTGTTCTTATCCTGATAATCCTGATAAACGGGATTATTTGACATCATAGGGAGGACTTAGTATATAATCGTATTTATGGGGAAGAAAAATAAGATACGGAGGTTAGTGATATATGGAAAGGAAGCTTTCGGAAAAAGAGATCATTTCCCGTCTTGATGACGCTCTTAAGCGTAAAAATATATATGTCTCCTATCAGCCGCAGGTAAATTATTCAACAAACCGGATCGTAGGGGCGGAAGCCCTGGTTAGATGGAAGGATCCAAAGTTCGGTATACAGTATCCCGCTGATTTTATCCCGGTCCTTGAGGCACAGGGTCTTATGCAAAAGACAGACCTTTTTGTCTTCGAGGAGGTATGTTCATTTCAGAAGCACTGCATGGACGAGGGTGTTTATGTTGTGCCCATATCCGTGAATATCTCCAGAACGGACTTAAGCGAAGGCCTGTCCTTTGTGGACAGCCTGGAGAAGATCAGAAAAGCCTACGATATTCCCGTTTACTATCTTCGTATCGAGATCACCGAGAAGTTTGCGGTAGGAGGGAAGGAGCTCGTTCTTTCAGCCTTAGACAGGCTTCATGAGCTGGGATATGTGGTCGTAATGGATGACTTTGGCACAGGCTTCTCTTCACTTAATATACTTAAGGATCTGAAGGTGGATATAATGAAATTCGATATGTCCTTCCTTTCCGGGAATATGGATGTCCGTAGCGGTAAGATCATTAATTCCGTGATCCAGATGGCTAAATGGCTTAATACCCCTGTGATAGCAGAGGGGGTTGAGACCATAGAACAGGCTGACTATATGCAGAGTATGGGCTGCTATTATATCCAGGGCCAGCTTTATAAAAAGCCTGTCAGCGCTGATGAATTTTTCCGCCTGATCGGGGATGTGAAGAGTGAATCCCTTTCCTTTAATTACAAGTCATTCGGAGAAAATAAGGATAATTCCTTCTGGAATCCGAATTCCGTTGAGTCCCTTCTCTTTAACAGATTCATAGGTCCCGCCGCAATCTTTACCTATCAGAAGGGAGAGATAAACGTACTCCGGGTTAATCAGAAGTACTTAAATGAGCTTGCCATGCGTATGGATGAAGCCTCGATCCTTAAGATTAACCACTGGGAAACAATAGATAGCGCTGACAGGGAAAGATACGAGAGCGTTCTGAAGGACATCATCAAAACCTATAAAGAGGAAGAGTGTGAAACCTGGAGAAACCTGAATTCGGACTGCTGCGGTCAGGACAGGGTGTGTATAAGAAGCAGTATACAGCTTATCAGTGTAATGGGTGACCAGTATCTTTTCTTTTCCGAAATCAGGAACATCACGGCCGAAAAGGAGGCTTTGCAGCAGCTCAGGGATAATGTAAAGAAATTCGAAATGGCAGGAGACCAGAGTAATACCTTCTCCTGGGAGTATGATATCTCGACTAAGGAAATGCGTCCATGCTCGCGCTGTATGAGAGTACTGAACCTTCCTCCCGTTATAAAGGATTATCCGGAGCCTGTGATAGAAAGCGGCCTCTTCCCTGCTGAGATCGCGGATCTCTACAGGGACTGGCATAAGAAGCTTTCAGAGGGTGCAGACCACCTTGAGGCGGTTCTTCCCCTTACGCCGGACAGGGTTCCGTTCCATGTCCGCTATACGGCTGAGTTTGATGAAAACGGGAGACCCTACAAGGCCTATGGTTCGGCTGTCCAGGTGGTGGACTGAGACTTACTGTTCTGAATAGTTTTTGCCTTCGGTGCTACAGACTGAAGCGCCTTGCAAAGAAGGTGAAGATCTTTAAGTACCACGGGCGTAATTCTCTGTCTGCAGTCTTTAAGAGCTTTCGGATCTCCAGGTGCTGCGGGCAGTGGGATTCGCATTTGCCGCAGCCTATGCACTGTGAGGCATCTGCACTCTGCTTTCTGAAGGCCACGGTCTGGAAATATTCCTTCCGTCCGGCAGCTTTTGCTTCGGAATACATATGGTTATAACAGCGGAAGATCCCGGGAATATCAACCCCCTTTGGGCAGGGCATGCAGTATCTGCAGCCGGTGCAGCCGATCTTCATTGTTTTTTCTATGCTATCCCTGACACCTTTTATCAATTCCAGATCCTCTTCGCTTAAGGATCCGGGAAGGCAGTCCGCTGCGGCGCGGCAATTTTCCTCGACCATATTAACGGAATTCATACCGGAAAGCACTACGGTAACACCGCTCTGGTTCCAAAGCCAGCGGAATGCCCATTCCGCGGGAGAGTAGCCCCGGGGGTTTCCGGAAATCATTTTCTTTGCGTCTTCCGGGAGAAGCTCCACCAGCTTCCCGCCTCTTAAGGGTTCCATTATGATAACGGGAATTCCCTTTTTTTCTGCTTCTTCAAGTCCCCTTCTCCCGGCCTGGGTGTTTTCATCCAGGTAGTTATACTGGATCTGGCAGAAATCCCAGTCATAGGCATTAAGGATCTTTAAGAAGGTATCGGTGTTTCCGTGGAAGGAGAAGCCGATCTCCTTTATGGCTCCGGAGCTCTTTTTCTCGTCTATCCATTCCCTTATGCCGAGAGATACAAGCTTATTCCAGGCCTCTATATCGGTCAGCATATGCATCAGATAATAATCGATATAATTTGTCCTGAGTCTTTTCAGCTGCTCATCAAAATATCTGTCGATGGCCTTTCTGCTGCCAATAAGGTATTGCGGGAGTTTTGTGGCGATACGGATCTTTTCCCTGAGATTGTTTCTCTCGAATATCTCTCCTATGGCTGCTTCGCTTCCGGAATATATGTAGGCTGTGTCAAAATAATTGACACCGAGCTCCACGGCACGGAGAAGCTCTTTTTCAGCCTTTGCAATGTCGATCTTTCCGTTTTCTGTGGAAAAACGCATGCAGCCGTAGCCAAGCGCCGAAAGATCATTTCCGTATCTGTCTTTCCTGTATTGCATAAATGATACTCCATTAGTATTTACTCCACGGGAAGAGCACGCTCCCGGGAGGGGTCAGAGGCAAAGAGAGGAGATGCCTCTCTTTAAGTAACGTCCATTTCCTTTTTTCCCGAGGAAATCATTATCTTTAACTATCACTTCACCACGGAGGAATACTGTATCTATGACACCCTTTATTTCCATCCCTTCGTAGCAGCTGTAATCGGCATTGCCGTGAAGGGAAGCGCTTCTTATAGTACGCTTTTTTTCCGGATCGATAATAACTATGTCAGCATCGGAGCCCGGTTTTATCACACCCTTCTTCGGGTAGAGACCGAATATTTTTGCAGGGTTTACGCAAAGATACTTAACGCACTGGGGAAGGGTGATCCTTCCCTTTACATAGCCCTCGCTGAAAAGAAGAGGAAGCCTTTCCTCTACTCCGGGAGCACCGTTCGGACAGAGGCGGAAGTCATCCTTCCCTCTCTGCTTCTGATTTTCAAAGGTGAAGGGGCAGTGATCCGTTGCTACTGTGTCAAGTACATCATTTTTAAGAGCATCCCAAAGGGCAGTCCGGTCACTGTCCTTCCTTAAGGGAGGAGACATGATGGCTTTAAGCCCTTCTCTAGGATCATCATACAGGCTGTCATCAAGGACAAGATACTGGGGGCAGGTCTCTACACCGAAGTGCTTTTGTCCCCGCTTTCTTGCCGCAAGGACCTCCTTTAGACCGGCTTCGCTTGAAAGATGCACGATATAAAGAGGCGCTTCATCCGCACACTCCGCCATATAAAGCATTCTGTTTACGGCCTCTGCCTCGGCTTCGGCGGGACGGCTCTTCGGGTGGAAGGCGGCGGTCAGGTTATTTTCCACACCGCAGCGGTCCCGGAGATAGTTTATGATACCGTCATTTTCACAGTGTACCGTTATAAGTATATTACTGCGCTTTGCCTCGTTTAGTACCGCGAAAACATCCTTATCGTGGAGCATCATATCATAGGTAAGATAGAGCTTGAAGCTCGTTATGCCCTCATTTTCCGCGATCTCTCTTATCTCAGAGAAGGTCCTTTGATCGGCCTTCTCCTGAAGGACTCCGTGGAAGCTGTAATCGATCACGGCATTTCCGTCGGATAGAGAGTGGTATTCCTTAACCTGATGCCAGGGATAAGCCCCCTTAGGAGCAAAGGCCATATGGTCTATTATGGTCGTGGTGCCGCCGCAGGCTGCTGCCACCGTGCCGGAATAAAAGTCGTCACAGGCACGGGTAAAGCCCACGTCAAGATCCATATGGGTATGGGCATCTATGGCGCCGGGAAGAAGAAGCTTCCCGCCGACATCATTAAGCTCCGCATCAGGGGCGTCTATAGAAGACGAGACCTCCTTTATGATCCCGTCTTCTATAAGAACATCCGCCTTCACACAGTCTGATTCACTTACAACAGTTCCGTTTTTTAATAAAGTCCTCATGGCAGTACGGCAACAGCTTCTATTTCAACCTTTGCGCCCTTGGGGATTGCGGCTACCTGAAAGGCTGCTCTTGCAGGGAAGGGCTCCTTAAAGAAGGTTGCATAGACCTCATTCATTGCGGCAAAATCAGCTATATCCGAGAGGAGCACGGTGGTCTTTACCACATTCTCCATACCGCCGCCGGCTGCTTTAAGTATATTCTCTATATTTGTAAGGCTCTGCTTTGTCTGGGTCTTGATGTCATCTCCCGCAAATTCTCCGGTTGCCGGATCTACAGGAAGCTGTCCGGATACGTAAACCGTATTTCCAGCCTTTACAGCCTGGGAATAGGGTCCTATTGCCTTGGGGGCATTATCTGTGTGTACTGTCTGATTCATTTTTTCCTCCTTAATTCGTATCTATTCAGAACCCTTCGGATTCTGAATAGATACTGCGCATTCGGCTAATTAAATCGTGCTTCGCACGATGAGCCGAATGCCATAATGCCTTGGTTTTCATACGTCACTTGCGGTTCCGCAAGTGACTGTTCTGAATAGTTACCTTAATTCATTATTATGGTGCCGGTTTTTCCGGCTATTCCGTCCCTTGCTTTTTCAAGAAGGGTGATAAGTGCCTTTCTGCCCTTGCCGGATTCCGCGAATTTAACGGAAGCTTCCACCTTCGGAAGCATTGAGCCGGGAGCAAATTCACCGTCAGAGATATACTTCCTTGCTTCATCGGGGGTAAGAAGCGAGAGCCATTTTTCATCAGGCTTCCCGAAGTGTATCGCAACCTTTTCAACTGCCGTAAGGATTATAAGGAAGTCTGCGTCCAGTGCTTCTGCGAGGCACTCCGCCGCAAAATCCTTATCGATCACGGCTGCCGCGCCCTTTAAATGGTGCTCGCCGGTATGATATACGGGAATACCTCCTCCTCCGCAGGCCACAACGATATGATCGGATTCCATAAGGGAGCGGATGGTATCAAGCTCCACTATTGCTTTCGGCCTCGGTGAAGCAACGACACGCCTGTATCCCCTGCCGGAATCCTCAATAACCTTATAATCCCTGTCACGGACAAGAGCCTCCGCCTCTTCCTTTGTCATAAAGGCTCCGATGGGCTTGGTGGGATTCTCAAAGGCCGGGTCGTTTATATCCACCTCAACCTGGGTCAGCACCGTAGCGCAGTCCTTCTTGATCCCTCTTCCCAGAAGTTCCTCCTTGAGTGCATTCTGAAGATCGTAGCCGATATAGCCCTGACTCATGGCCACGCAGACCGAAAGAGGGCAGGGAATGTATTTTTCGGGATCCGATCTCGTAAGGAGGGTCATAGCGTTCTGTATCATTCCCACCTGGGGACCGTTTCCGTGAACGATCACAACCTCATGGCCGTCCTCGATAAGGTCGGCTATGGCTGTCGATGTTTTCTTTACTGCGATCATCTGCTCCGGCAGATTGTTCCCCAGAGCGTTTCCTCCAAGGGCTATTACAATTTTCTTTCCCATAAGAGGTCACCTCGTTTTACTGAAAGTGCCTTAAGGTCTTCCGGTCTTCAAGTGCCTTCAGGGTAGCTACGGGATCCTTTACCTTTGCAAGGAAGATCATTGCGGCAATTATATAGGGCTTGAAGCTCGCTTCCTTGTAAAGAGGCGTGCGGTAGCGGTCAAATACGGATGCCTGAACCTCCCCGTCCTTGCAGGAAACATCATTGATGTCCGCAGGCAGGCAGTGGAGATAGAGTGCACGCCCGTTCTTTGTGGTCTTCATAAGCTCTTCGGTGCAGCACCAGTCCTTATGCTCCGCATTCTGTTTAAGAAGTTCCTTCTCCAGAGCGTTGATACCATCCTGATCACCCTTTGCATAGAGGTCGGTCCTCTTTTCCATTGCGGCGAAGGGAGCCCAGCTCTTGGGGTAAACAATGTCAGCGTCCTTAAAGGCTTCAGCCATTGAGCTTGTTTTCGTGAAGCTTCCGCCGGTAGAAGCGGCATTCTTCCTCGCAACATCCTCAACATCCTTCATTACATCGTATCCTTCGGGATGTGCAAGTGTTACGTCCATTCCGAAACGTGTCATAAGGCCGATGACACCCTGAGGAACGGATAAGGGCTTGCCGTAGCTCGGGGAATAGGCCCAGCTCATTGCAACCTTTTTACCCTTAAGGTTTTCCACACCGCCGAACTCATGGATAATATGGAGCATGTCCGCCATACACTGGGTGGGGTGGTCGATATCGCACTGCAGATTCACAAGCGTGGGCTTCTGCTCAAGGACACCATCCTTATAGCCTTCCGTAACGGCATCCACCACATCGTGCATATACTTATTTCCCTTGCCGATATACATATCGTCACGGATACCGATAACATCGGCCATAAATGAGATCATATTTGCGGTCTCACGGACGGTCTCGCCATGGGCTATCTGGCTCTTTCCCTCATCCAGATCCTGCACCTCCAATCCCAGGAGATTGCAGGCTGAAGCAAAGGAAAAACGGGTCCTTGTGGAATTATCCCTGAAAAGGGAGATCCCGAGTCCCGAGTCAAATATCTTCGTGGAGATATTATTCTCTCTCAAATGACGCAGGGCATCAGCTACGGTAAATACAGCAGCTATCTCGTCATCCGTCTTTTCCCAGGTGAGGAAGAAATTATCCTCATACATCTTTTTGAAGTCAAGCTTACTTAATCTGTCGGTAAATTCCTGAACATTACTCATGGTATTTTTTTGCTCCTTTCATTTTCAATTAGATTCTTCGGGCTCCGCCCTCAGAATGACAGGGTAGCCGAAAGATTCTTCGGGCTCCGCCCTCAGAATGACATCAGTCACTTTATGTCATTATCGGTTTTGCCTGCTCTGAACTGCGTCACGTCGTCTGTCTTGTTGTTTTCATTATAGAGGTTTACGGCAGCAGTATAAACCGCAGCGCAGCGTACCAGGTCATCCTTGTAGGTTATCTCGTTCGGAGCATGTGCCTGACTCTCCGCGCCGGGGCCGAAGCCTACACAGGGTATGCCGTATCGTCCCTGAATGGAAACACAGTTGGTGGAGAAGGTCCACTTGTCGATAAGCGGACGGTTTCTTAATTCCTTCGTGGAATCGGGACCCATCCTGTGGTCACCGTAAAGCCCCTTATGCGCATCAACAAGAGCCTGTACATGGGCTGCATTTTCCTTATTGATCCAGGTGGGGAAGTAGCTTTCCGTCTCATAAACCTCTCCGGTCCAGGAAGGACGGTCATACATATACATTGAAACCCTTACATCATCACCGTACTTCTTCACACTTGGAAGGTTCCGGATCTCGTCAAGGCAGGATTCCCAGGTCTCACCGGCCGTCATACGGCGGTCAACGGAAATCGCACAGCTGTCAGCAACTGCGCAGCGGCTGGGTGAGGTGTAGAAGATCTGAGAAACAGTGCAGGTGCCGCGCCCCAGGAACCTTGCATCCTCATAGTGCTCAGGGTTAAATTTGGGAGAGAGCATCTTGATAAGTCCCTTGATATCCGTACTTTCGTCACAGCCGTTATTATTAAGTGAGCGGATGTCCGCAATGATGTCGGCCATCTTGTAGATCGCGTTGTCGCCTCTTTCCGGTGCAGAGCCGTGGCAGGATACGCCCTTTACATCCACACGGATCTCCATACGGCCTCTGTGTCCGCGGTAGATCCCGCCGTCCGTGGGCTCGGTGGAGATAACGAATTCGGGCTTTATGCCGGACTTATTGTAGATATACTGCCAGCACATTCCGTCACAGTCCTCCTCCTGTACCGACCCTACGATCATGATCTTATAGCCTTTAGGGATAAGGTTTAAGTCCTTCATCATCTTTGCGGCATAAACCGCGCTTGCTACGCCGCCCTCCTGATCGGAGCCGCCTCTTCCGTAGATTATCTCATCGGTTTCATATCCTTTATAGGGATCCTGCTCCCAGTTGTCCCGGTTTCCGATGCCTACAGTGTCAATATGTCCGTCTATGGCGATTATCTTGTCTCCGTCGCCGATCCAGCCTATAACGTTTCCGAGACCGTCTATCTCGGCTTTATCAAAGCCAAGCTTCTCCATTTCTGCCTTGATGCATTCGGCAACCTCTTTTTCCTCACAGCTTTCGCTTGGATGGGAGATCATTTCCCGTAAAAAACGGCACATATCTGCCCTGTAGCTCTCCGCTGTTTCCCTTATCTTTGCAAAATCCAGTGACATACCTGCTCCTTTCTGTCTTGTAAAATAAGATTTACTGTAACTTGTTAAGTCCCCAGACTATCTCCTTATACTTATTGGGGTCCGTGTCTCCCTCTGTGGAGAACATAAGTACCTTCGAATCCTTATCAAGCAATAGGCTATCCTTAAGCTCACTATATGAGGGATCGAGCATAACGGTGCTAAGGACCCCCATGCCCACAGCTCCGGATTCGCCGCTTATTACCCTGGGATCTCCCTTTAAGGGGGCGGAAAGCATCCGCATTCCCCTTTCCGCTACCCAGTCGGGGCAGGAGAGGAAGGCGCTTGCATGATTCCTTAAAATATCCCAGCCTATGGTATTCGGTTCACCGCAGGCAAGACCTGCCATAATGGTAAGAAGATCACCGTCAACGATACGGGGTTTGCCGTCACCGGCTTCTGCTCCCTTATAGAGACAGGCAGCAACCTCCGCCTCCATAATGATGAATTTGGGAGGGTTATCGGGATAGAGATTTGTGAAATAGCCTACCACGGCACCTGCGAGACTGCCAACACCAGCCTGTACAAAAACATGGGTAGGGCGGTCGATACCGAGATCCTTAAGTCCCTCCGAGGCCTCACTTGCCATACTGCCGTAGCCCTGCATTATCCAGGAGGGGATCTCCTCATATCCTTCCCAGGCTGTATCCTGAACGACTATACCGTGTTCGGTCAGAGAAGCCTCCTTTGCGGCGAGGCGCACACAGTCATCATAATTAAGCTCTTCTATGGTGACCTTTGCACCCTCACGCGCGATATTGTCAAAGCGTGTTTTCGTACTGCCTTTGGGCATATGGACCACAGCCTTCTGCTTAAGCTTATTGGCGGCCCAGGCTACGCCGCGGCCGTGATTTCCGTCTGTTGCGGTAAAAAATGTGGCCTGTCCGAATTCCTTCCTAAGCTCGTCACCGGTAAGGTAGTCATATGTCATGTCCGACACATCCCTGCCGGTTTCTTTAGCGATATACTTTGCCATAGCGAAGGATCCGCCGAGAACCTTAAAGGCATTTAATCCGAAGCGGTAGCTCTCGTCCTTTACACATACGGAGGAAAGTCCGAGATACGAAGCCATTTCCTTAAGGTCTGCAAGAGGGGTCACCGAGTACTGGGGAAAGCCCTTGTGGAAGGCGAGAGCCTTCTTCACATTTTCAACTGACATGACGGATAGCCACCTATCATCGCTTTCCGGCATCTTATTTAAGACCCATTTGATCTTTTCCATTTTACTTATGACTCCTTTCATAGTGTCAAAATAAAATTTTGAAACCAAACAATTTGTTTGGCAAACATGATATTCCTGTTTTTATCCTCTGTCAATAAGTCAGATACTTCGTGTCATTCCGGGCATATAAGATAAGCGTAATCCCTGACAACAGTTTTTATCACCTCCGAAGCCTCCGGAGATACCTTTTCGATGCCATCCGACCCTAGCTTTTCCACCTTTCCGTCCAGCCGGATGAGATACTCATCATCACCGAGAACCTTAAAGCCGTCATTTTCACTGTTATTAAAGTCTTCTTCACTCCAAAACAGGGTGAACTTATCCTTATAGGGAGCTCCGTCGTAGGGACAGAATACCGCGCAGTTTCCGCACTCATTGCACATTCCGTCCATATGCAGGATCTCAGCTCCTGCTTTCCCCGGGATCCTAAGCATTATGTTTGCCCTGTTGGGGCAGACATCCGCGCATACAGCACATACCGTGGGACAGCCGAGGCACCTTTTATCCGGGCTTCCGGAGGTATCGGCAGAGACCTTACCCTTTCTGTCAAGGTAGGGCTTATCCTGTTCTGCACGGTTTTCCGCTTCAAATTTTTCATAATCTATACCGGCTATTTTAGCTGCAGCCCTTGCAGCATCGGAGACAGCTTCAACAACCGTGGCGGGACCTCTTCTTCCGTCACCCACAGCATATACATTCTCAGCACTGGTGAGCAGGTCCTCATTGACAACGGGACGTCCCTTTTTGTCAAGCTCTATATTCAGATCTTCATAGAGAGTAGTTTCAACGGCTTCGCCGATAGCCGCGATAACGCTGTCCGCAGGTATCTCAGCGGTCCTTCCGGTATCAACGGGGGAACGGCGTCCCGATTCGTCAGCTTCTCCAAGCTCCATAATAGAGCAGGTAAGTATACCGTCCTTTACACCAACAGGGGCAAGGAGTTCCATGAATTCGACGCCGTCTGAAACTGCTTCATTAAGCTCTTCCTCATCGGCAGGCATATAGCGTTTTGTTCTCCTGTAGACCAGGCGTACCTTCTCCACACCCTTTATCCGGAGCGCCGCCCTTGCCGTATCCATGGCGGTATTTCCTCCGCCGAGCACTGCCACGTTCTTTCCAAGGGTAAGGGAATCGGGATCTCTTTTTGCCCTGGTCAGGAATTCAAGCGCATCCATGGCTTCGCCGTACTTAAGGTGCGGATCTCCATGTTTCCACGCGCCAACCGCGATTATGATGTCGGTGAAGCCCTGATCCTTAAGATCTCCGATACTCTTTATCTCGGTTCCGGTCTTTACCTCCGCACCGTAGGCAAGGCAGAGGGACTTATCCTTCTCAATAGCGTCGTCACTTATCCTGAAGGAAGGGATCGCGTGCCTCACTATACCGCCGAGGGTGTCCTTACGTTCAAATATGGTGGTGCTTATGCCTGCCCTCGTAAGGAAGTAGGCCGCCGATAATCCTGCGGGACCGCCGCCTATGACCGCAGCCTTTTTCCCGCTTTTCTTATCGGGACTCTTTAATGAGGGAAGGACTTCATCATAAGCACCCTTTGCGGCTAAAAGCTTCATATCCCTTATATGAAGGGTCTCCTCGTAATAGTTTCTCATGCACTTGTCGCCGCAGTGATGGGGGCAGATCGTTCCGGTGATAAAGGGAAGGGCGTTCTTTTCTATTATTATCCTAAGAGCCCTGGCGGCATTACCGTCCTCCATAGCACGGAGATAGGCGGGAATATCCTGTCCGATGGGGCAGCCCTCCCGGCAGGGGGATGTAAAGCAGTCAAAGAGCGGGAGCTTTTTATCAATATGTCTTTCGGGAAGAGGCTTAACACTTTTTCTGTACAGCGGTGAGTCAGCAACACTCTCGTCCAGTTTACGAACCCTGTCCACATTAACAGCGCTGAAGCGTCCGGGATCAATGCCCTTAAGGAGTTCACCTATCTGAGTAAACCTTTCATATCCGCCGGGCTTCAGAACATTTGTAGCCATTGTAACGGGCCATATTCCCGCGTCGAATAATTCCTTTATATTCTGCAAAACCGCGCCGCCCGAATAGGAGATACGTAAGCTGCCGTTAAATTCTTCGGACACCTTCCTTGCAAGGTGGATAGTAAGAGGAAAGAGTGAGCGGCCAGCCATATACATCTCTTCACTCGGGAGTTCCTTAGCCTTCACATCCACGGGGAAGGTATTGGTGAGCTTGATACCGAATTCCAGATCCTTTTCCTTTGCAAGGGCTGTAAGCCGCTTAAACATAGGTACCGCATCAGCCCACTGCAGATCCTCCTTAAAGTGGTGGTCATCAAAGGCCACATAATCAAAGCCGAGACTGTCGAGACGCTCTCTCGCATAGTCGTAGCCAAGGAGGGTGGGGTTGCACTTTATGTAGGTGTGGAGCTTCTTCTCACTTAAGAGATAGGTCGCGATCCTCTCTATCTCATCCGGGGGACAGCCGTGAAGTGTTGACTCGGTAATGGAGGAGGAGATATTGGAGGAGATGCCCTTAACATATGCTTCATCCACATTTTTGAAGCGTCCGAGATTTGAAAGAGCCCAGTCTATTGCTTCCTTAAAGGCTTCAGTATCCTTTGCCTCCTTCATATCCTCGATGTATTTATCGATCTTTTCCGATTTAATACCTTCAAGATCGTAGCCTACCGACATATTGAATACAAAGGCGTCGGGGTTTCCGAAGCCGTATTCCTTTGCAAGTATCTTGCAGGCGACCCAGGCATGAACGTATTCGCTGAAGGCCTCGGGAACCGTAAGCTCCGTTGACCATTCGCAGTTATAGCATTCATCCCCCGCGGTGATACAGGGCTTATTTACACATTTTGAGAGCTCTTCACCGTCCATTTTCTGTACAGTTTTCAGCTCGAAGAACCTGGATCCCGCCACATAGGATGCCACTATATTCTGGGCAAGCTGGGTATTCGGTCCCGCAGCGGGACCGAAGGGAGACTCCAGAGCCTCGTTAAATATGGGGAAGGTAATGTTTTTGTCATGCTTTACAAAGTGACGGATATCGAAAATACTTCCCTGCTCTGAGTATTCTTTAAGTATCCACTCCATCAGCTGCTTAAAGGACATTGGCCTCATAATATCACTCATACTGTTGCTTCCTCCTACTGACTTATTCAATATTCCCTGTTATTCAGATCACCCCAGAGCTTCTTACTCTGCTCCATTGTCCAGGCATTTATCTTTTCCTCGTCGATATCCACAAATTCCCTGTCCTTATATATGACCTTACCGTTAATGATGGTAGTCCTGCAGTTCTTTCCCATCATACCGAATATCATATGTCCGTCGATATTCTCATTGGAGAAGGGAGTGAAGGGTTTATAGTCCATTATGATAACGTCTGCGGCAGCGCCCTTCCGGATAATGCCTAAGGGGCGTCCGAAATACTTTCCGGCGATCTCCCGGTTGGTATCGAAAAGCATCTTTACGGCTTCACCCCAGGCCACATTGGGGAGAGCCGCGTTATGCCGCTGTATGATAAGGAAGACCTTTAAGCTCTCCAGCATATCGTGGGTGTAGGCATCCGTTCCCATTCCGACGGGGATCCCCTTTTTTATCATCTGCAGAACGGGAGCGCAGCCGACGGCATTGCCCATATTGGATTCCGGATTATTAACCACCATGGTACCGGTCTCTTTGATGATATCCATTTCCGCGGGGCTTACGTGTATGCAGTGTCCGAGGAGGGTCTTTTCACCGAGGAGACCGTTATAGAGAAGCCGGTTAACGGGGCGGCAGCCGTAGTTCCTTAAGCTGTCATATACATCATTCATGCCCTCCGCGACATGGATATGGAAGCCGGTCATACCATCGTTTGCCTTAACCATTTTTTCAAAGGTTTTGTCGGATATGGTAAAGAGCGCGTGGCCTCCGAACATTGCCTTTATCATGCTGCTGTTTTCATTTTTTGCCCAGGCGGCAAAGTCGGCGTTTTCCTTTATGGCTTCTTCCGTTTTCTCTTCGCCGTCACGCTCGGATACCTCATAGCAGAGACAGGAGCGTATGCCGATCTCGGAAACCACGTCCTTTATTGCAAAGAGGGAACCCGGGATCTCACCGAAGCTTGCATGGTGGTCGAATATGGTCGTGACTCCGTCCCTTATGCAGTCAAGGACGGTTGCATAGGCGCTGGCTTTTGTGCCGTCAAGGGAAAGCTTTCTGTCGATCGCCCACCACATTCCCTCTAATATCTCCAGGAAATTGGTGGGATTGTTACCGTCAATGGAGAGACCTCTTGCAAGCCCGGAATAGATATGGGTGTGGGCGTTTATGAGACCAGGCATGATGACCCCGCCATGGGCATCGATAAATCCGGCATCGGGATATTTTTCTTTAAGCACCGTATAATCGCCGGTCTCCTTTATACTGTCCCCCTCGATAACCACCGCACCATCGGGATACCAGGGATTTTCCGGGTCTCTAGTGATCAGCATTCCGTTGCCTATTAAAAGCATTTAAACCTCCTCCTTTCATTGAAAAAAAGTATGTTGACTAATTTATCTATTATAAATATGATGATTAGGACGCCATAAGTCCAAATGGCGATAAACGGGGGAAATTATCCATGACAAAAGCACAGATCGACTTTTATTCCCGCCTTGCAAAGGGTATAGCAGCACAGTTCGGTTCCGGATGTGAGACGGTGGTTCATGACCTTTCAAAAAAGGACTTAGAGCACACTATCGTTGCCATAGAAAACGGTCATATTTCCGGAAGGAGCATAGGAGACGGACCTTCCCACATCGTTCTGGAATCTCTCCAGAATAAGGATAAAAACCTGAAGGACAAGCTTTCCTATCTTACCCGCAGTAATGACGGGAAGATCTTAAAGTCAAGCACCATCTATATCCGGGATGAAAAAGGGAAGGTCATAGGGATCTTCGGGATCAACTTTGATATTTCCCTTCTTTCCGTTGTGGATCAGCATATACGCCTATTTATAGATACCGAAAGATCAGATGCCACTCCCGAGTCCATTACACCAAGTGTCAGCGATCTTTTGAATGACCTTATCGAACAGGCTTTGAAGAAGGTCGGAAAGCCTGTTTCAATGATGAGCAAGGAAGACAAGATGACGGCGGTCAGGTTCTTAAATGACAGCGGCGCCTTCCTTATAACAAAGTCGGGACCAAAGGTCTGCAGTATCCTGAATATTTCAAAGTACACGCTTTACAGCTATCTGGACGAGATCAAGTCCGGCTGACGCTTAAATATTTAAATTCCTTAACGTCAAAGAGTCCCATATCCGTGATCTTTATATCCGGGATCACGGGGAGCGCCATAAAGCAGGGGGTCATAAAGGGATCTGCAGAATCGTTTATGCAGAGCTCCTGTCTGGCAATCCTGTCAAGAGTACTTATGCGTTCCGCCACCCATTCACCGTTTCTGTCGGTCATCAGCCCCGCGATCTCATGCTCAAGGCTGTCCAGTACTTTTCCGTTCTTTGCGATCGCCATTCCGCCGCCCATTTCAATAAGGCGGAGAACCGCAGTCTCCATATCGCGGTCATTATCCCCGACAACGATAATATTGTGGGAGTCATGGGCTACGCTTGTGGCTACAGCGCCTCCATTAAGGCCGAAGCCCTGGAGAAGACCTAAGCCCACATTTCCGGTACCTTTATGCCTCTCCACAACGGCAATCTTTACTATATCCTGATCATCCCTTATCCAAAAGCCCTGCTTATCAAGGCTTACTCTTGCTTCACCCCTCTTTGTTACAACGGAGTGGGGTATAAGCTCTATGGTATTAACGCTGTTATTATCAAGGCGGAGCTTCAGTCTCTCTATGGAAAAATCCTTAACGTTCATTTTTCCGATGACCCCTTCCGGCTTAACGTGGGGGTCTTCTGCAAGGTATTGACCGTTTTCCGCGCTCATCCGTCCGCCTATCCAAACCGTATCAGCCTTAAAATCCTCAAAGCTGTCAAACAGGACGAGATCGGCTCTTCTTCCCGGTGCCACGGCTCCTCTGTCGGATAGACCGAAGCATTCCGCGGCGTTTATGGTCGCCATGCAAATGGTCTTTAGGGGATCAAAGCCTGCAGAAAGAGCGAGACGGATATTATTGTCGATATGACCGTCATGCACAAGGCTCGCTGCCTGACGGTCATCCGTGCAGAACAGGCAGAATCTGTAGTTACTTTCACTGACACCGGGCAGGAGATTAAGGAGATCCCGGCAGACCGTTCCCTCTCTTAAAAGAACGTAGATACCTCTTCGTATCCTGTCCTTCAGCTCCTTAACTGTGGAACATTCGTGGTCATCACGTATCCCGGCGGCAGAGTAAGCGTCAAGATCAGTTCCGAATAGGGCGGGACTGTGTCCATCGATAAGCTTCCCGGCTTTTTTAGCGACCATTATCTTGTCAAGAACAGTATCCTTTGCCCTGCATACACCTATGAAATCCATAAGCTCACCGAGACCTTTGACCCGGTCATTATCAATACGGGATTGTATCTCGGGAGCCTTTAATACCGCTCCGGCATTTTCATAGGGGGTTGCGGGGACGCAGGATGGAAACTGGAGAAATACCTGAAGGGCAATATTTTCCGTTGCCTCCAGCATATAGTCGAAGCCATCCAGACCGCATACATTGCATATTTCGTGGGGGTCTGCGATTATTGTTGTGGTTCCGTGGGGAACTACCTCTTTTGAGAATTCCATAGGGGAGAGATGACTTGATTCTATATGAACATGGCTGTCAATGAGACCCGGGGCAAGGAAACGCCCTTTTGCATCATATTCCTCCAGGGCATCAGGGAAATCATTATTCCCAAAGCCCGCAATAATGCCGTCTGCTATATAGACGTCCGAATCGAATATTTCCCGGTTAAAAACGTCTATTACCCGGCAGTTTTTTATCCTTAAGTCGGCTTTTTCCCGTCCGGAGGCAACGTCGATTATTTTTTTCAGGCTTTCCTTATTCATTTTATCTCTCCCAAAGCTGCCGTTCCGTGAGAGAACAGGCTCGACAGCCATGAATTAAAGCGATGCTTGCCGCTGTTTTGAACAGATACGATGTTTTTCCGAAAAGACTGGCGGAAAGTAGTATAATAATATAAAATTTTAACAATTATTGCTTCCTCTGTCTATACGATCCCGGGAAGTTTCATAACTTTTTGTTTGATATAAGAAGATTTTTCTGAGAACTCATTGTTATTTGAACGGTGTCATTCTGAGCGAAGCGAAGAATCTTATCGTCACTTGCGGTTCCGCAAGTGACTGTTTTGAACAGTTTCGACTGTTCTTAAATTTGAAAGGAAATATGTGCGATATGACCGAGCGTGACAGATTGAGCTTCGTGCTGCACGGAGCCGTTGTCTACAGTAAAGATAAGGATGAAATGAACTGCTTTGAAGATGCCTACGCTGTCTGTAAGGACGGTATCTCGGAAGGGGTATTTACAAAGCTGCCGGAGGAGTATAAGGAGCTCCCTCTTATAGAGACCGGAGGACAGCTTATAATCCCGGGATTTACGGATCTTCATATCCATGCTCCCCAGTTTCAGTTCAGAGGAAACGGAATGGATATAGAGCTGCTGCCCTGGCTTGAGACCTATACCTTCCCGGAGGAGGCAAAATACAGTGACTTAAGCTACGCGGAAAAAGCCTACAGGCTGTTTACGGAGGAGCTTATTAACGGAGCTACGGTCCGTGCGTCGGTCTTTGCCACATCCCATAGGGGAGCCACCTTAAGGCTTATGGAAATGCTTGAGGAAAGCGGACTCGTGACCTTTGTCGGAAAGGTAAATATGGACAGGAATGTCCCTGATTATTATGTGGAGGATACTGAGGGATCCCTTTCGGAAACGGAAAAGTGGCTTAATGAAGCAGCGAAAAAGGGCTTTTCCCGCACAAGGCCGATCATCACTCCGAGGTTCACACCAAGCTGCTCAAGAGAGCTTATGACAGGGCTTTCGGAGCTCGCGGAGAGATATGCAGCTCCGGTGCAGTCCCACTTGTCCGAGAATCTCTCTGAGATAAAGTGGGTAAGCGAGCTCGAACCGGATACCTCCTCTTATGCAGACAGTTATGTTAAAGCCGGGATACTTAAAAAAAGCATACCCTGCATCATGGCCCACTGTGTATGGTCAGAGGAAGAAGAGCAGGAGATCCTATTGGAAAATAACGTGTTCATTGCACACAGCCCGGATTCGAATACAAATCTTTCATCCGGTGCCGCTCCTGTAAAAAAGTATCTTGAAAAGGGCATGAATGTGGGTCTTGCAACGGATGTGGCGGGAGGACATTCAGCCTCAATGATAAACGCCGTAAGGTCAGCGATCCGGGTTTCGAAGCTGAGGAACCGGCTTTTTGACAGGGACACAAAGGCACTGACCTTTCCGGAAGCCTTCTATATGGCGACAAAGGGAGGAGGAGCCTTTTTCGGTAAGGCCGGGAGCTTTGATAAGGGCTATTCCTTTGATGCACTGATCCTTGACGATATGAGAATTCCCACCACAAGGGAGGATCTAAGTGCCATGGAACGTGCTGAGCGCTTTATCTACCTCGGGGATGACAGGTATATAAGCGGAAAGATCGTGGCGGGAAAAAGGATAAGGTAGAAATAAACATTATTTTTTGGTGAATCCCCTTTACAGCCGAGCGTTATTCGCGGTAGAATATAACGGTCAGAAAAAGGGGAACTTTTATGAAAAACAATGTCAGAAAAATATTTGCTTCAGTAATTACCGCAGCTCTTATCCTAAGCCTTCCGGGCTGCGGATCCTTAAATAATGCCGGGGCAGAGCCTCCGGCGGAGCCCGAGGCAGAATCTCCTGCAGAACCTGAGGAAGCAGCGCCGACTGTTCAGGAAGCGGAAGTTACGGATGCCGGGGAAGCGGAAGCTCCCGCAGAGACCGCAGGGGATGAGGCTCCTTCAGAGACCGCGGAAGATAAGGCGGAAGAGAGCGGGGAAGTGTCGGAAGAGACCGAGATACAGGTATTTATCGCCGCATCCTTAAGCAACGTAATGGAGAAGGTGGCAGCAGCCTACAATGAAAAGCATCCGGAGGTGAAGATAAGCTTCAATGCGGATTCCTCCGGAACTCTTTTAACCCAGATAGAGGAGGGATACGCCTGTGACGTATTCTTCTCTGCCGCAAAGAAACAGATGGATACTCTTGAAAATGAGGATAAGCTTCTTGTCGATGGCACCAGAAAAGATGTGGTAAATAACCAGGTCTGTGTCATCACCTTGCAGGATAGTGGCACGGCCGTCACGGGTCTTAAGGATATAGGAAAGGCTTCATCCATAGCTCTGGCGGACGGCTCCGTTCCGGTTGGAAGATATACCCGTCAGGCAATGGTAAATGCAGGGATGCTTAAGGAAGTAGAGGATGTTTCGAAGATCACCACAAAAGAGATTTCCGATGCACTTGGCGGAGTGGAGATATCGGAGCAGTCCAATGTTTCAAAGGTACTTGCGGCAGTGACCGAGGGATCGTCGGAGGTGGGTACCACCTATTTTTCCGATACCTACGGCTTTGAGGATAAGGTGGAGATCCTGGAAAAGATCTCCTATGACCTTACGGGGAATGTGATCTATCCCATAGCCCAGGTAAAAAATGATGAGGCAGATGAAACAGAAAAGGCAGCGGCTCTTGATTTTGTGAAATTCGTAACCTCCGACGAGGCAAAGACGATCTTTGAAAGCTGCTACTTTGACACTGATGTATAAGGGATCTGATGAATGGACAGCTTCGTAGGGATATTGGGTTCACTTGACTGGAGCCCCTTATGGATATCATTAAAAACAGGGATTGTTGCGACAATCCTCTGTTTTTTTCTGGGGATCTTTGCCGCCAGGGCGGTAATGAATATGAGATCACCTCTTAAAGCCGTGATCGACGGGTTTCTGACAATGCCCCTTGTCCTTCCTCCCACTGTTGCGGGATTCTTTCTGCTCTTTTTATTCTCAAAAAGGCGACCTCTCGGAATCTTTCTCTGGGACACATACGGGATAAAGGTGGTGCAGAGCTTTTTAGGCTGTGTAATAGCGGCGACCGTTATTGCCTTTCCGCTTATGTACAGGAATGCAAGGGCGGCCTTTGAGCTTATAGACATAAACCTGATCTATGCGGGAAGGACCCTTGGGATGTCGGAAAATAAGATCTTTTTTAAGGTCGTTATCCCCACAGCCGGTCCCGGACTTATCAGCGGCACCATACTGACCTTCGCAAGAGCCCTGGGGGAATACGGAGCAACCTCGATGCTCGCGGGAAATATTCCTGGAAAGACAGCCACCATTTCCCAGAGGATTGCGCTTGTTATGCAGGATCAGGACTATGTGACGGGAGGGATCTGGGTACTTATCGTGATGATCATTGCCTTTGCGGCAATAGTTCTTATGAACCTGGCTGCCGGAAAGACACAGAAGAACGTGAAAAGATGGGAATAGAATTACGCTTGAAGAAAAAGCTTCAGGGCTTCAGCCTTGATGCAGAGCTTTCCGACAGCTCAAGGAGGATAGGGATACTGGGAAGCTCCGGGGCGGGAAAGTCCATGACTCTTAAAATGATAGCCGGGATAGAAAGGCCGGATGAGGGCAGGATAGTATTAAATGACAGAGTTCTCTTCGACTCGGAAATGAGGACGGATATAAAGCCGCAGAAGAGGAATACGGGTTATCTCTTTCAGAATTACGCTCTTTTTCCAACCATGAACGTGGTGGACAATATCGGAGCGGGACTTAAGGGGAGGAACAGGGAGGAAACAAAAGAACGGGTATTAAATATCATCGATAAATTTAAGCTTAACGGTCTGGAGAAAAGGCTTCCTTCCGAGCTTTCCGGAGGACAGCAGCAGAGAGTGGCGCTTGCGAGGATAATGGTTTACGAGCCGGAGGCCATTCTTCTAGATGAGCCTTTTTCCGCACTTGATTCACATTTGAGGGATCATATGCAGGAGGAGCTTTTTTCGATGCTTGACGACTATCCCGGGACGGTGATAATGGTGTCACACTCCAGGGATGAGATCTACCGCTTCAGTGAGAGCCTCATCATAATGGACAGGGGACATATAGAAAACCATGGGGAAACAAAGCATATCTTTGAAGCACCTGGCACCAGGACAGCTGCCATACTTACGGGATGCAAGAATATTTCGGATATCAGGATAACAGACAGCCACACTTTTGAAGCTCTTGACTGGGGTGTGACACTTAAGGTAAAAAAACCTGTGCCCGAGGATACCGTATGTATCGGATACCGGGCTCACCAGTTCGAGCCGCTGTGGGGAGAGGGAGAGGAGAACTGCCTTCGTTTTGACCTCTTATCCAGTCACGAGCTGCTCTTTGAGAGAAAATATTACATAAAGGGGAAAAAGACCATAAGCTGGTTTGCGGAGCGTTCCCTCTGGCCGCTGATAGAGAAAAAGGGGAATCCCTCATACCTTAAGATCCGTGAGGAGGACATTCTGTATCTGAAGGAGTGAGGAGGCGGTGAGAATCTTACGATTCGGACGCCAAAAGTCACATTTTGATTAAATACGCCCAAAGTTCTTGTCCCCACCACAAGCAAGCTTGTGTGGTGACAATTACTTTTGGCGCTTTAATCATCTTACACGAGAAAGGAAAAACCCATGAAACTACTTAAAACCGAAGAAGCCGTGGGGCAGATGCTCTGCCACGATATCACGAAGATAGTAAGAGGAGAGAGCAAGGGTCCCGTTTTCAGAAAGGGTCACATTATAAAGGAGGAGGATATCCCCGTACTTCTGTCAGTGGGAAAGGACCATATTTATATCTGGGAAGTTAATGAGAACATGATGCATGAAAACGATGCAGCCCTTGTTCTTTATGATCTCTGTAAAAACGATCACCTTACACGGACAGAGGATATAAAGGAGGGAAAGATCGAGCTTATCGCTGAGTGCGACGGACTCTTAAAGATCGACGCCGAAAAGCTCTACAGGGTGAATTCCTTCGGACAGATGATGATAGCAACGGTCCACAATAATTATCCTGTAAAGAAGGGGCAGCATGTGGCAGGAATGCGGATAATCCCTTTGATCATAGAGAAGGAAAAAATGGAGAGCGTAAAAAAGGCCGTTGGAGAAGGATCCATATTTACCCTCCTGCCCTTTGTAAAAAAGAAGGTTGGTATAGTTACCACGGGAAATGAGGTATTCCACGGAAGGATAAAGGATACATTTACCCCCGTTGTAAAGGGAAAGATAGCAGAGTACGGTTCGGAGGTCATAGCTACGGAGCTTAGCTCCGATGATCCCGAAATGGAAATAGAATGCATTAACAGGGTGCTTAAGAAGGGGGCCGAGGTAGTGATCTGTACCGGCGGAATGAGCGTGGATCCGGATGACAAGACTCCCTATGCCATTTCAAAGGTGGCTGACAGGGTGGTAAGCTACGGTGCACCTGTGCTTCCCGGTGCAATGTTTATGCTTGCATATAAGGGAAAAAATGACGAGACAGCCATAATGGGACTTCCGGGCTGCGTAATGTATGAGGGAAGGACCATTTTTGACCTGATCCTTCCGAGAATATTTGCAAATGATATTGTCACGAAGGAGAGTATGGACCGGCTCGGCATGGGAGGCTTCTGCATGCACTGCAAGGTCTGCAATTTCCCGAACTGTGCACTCGGAACCGGGATCAGCCATCCCATATGAAACTTGGGGTTAGCGGCTCTTATCATTTAATTTCCCAATAAAGATTGAAGCCTGCAATAGAAAACCGGATTTCCGTTAATATGTTTCCAGTCAGGAAATTCATATTGTGCAAGCAGCGTCAGTACAGACATTAAAAGAGTTGCAAGGCATAATAGCACCAAAAACCTTCCGGTTTTCCGGTGTTTCTCTTCTCTCATTTTATTGATCATTTCCATGGCAATATAAATTGCAGGAAACAGCAGATACAGCCTGAAATCCATTTGATAGCGGGTTAGTATTCCGGCCATAAGTGTGTCTGTGATGGCCACAACAAATGCGCATATATAACAGCAGATCCTTAAGCCGTCTCTCCCGATTCTGCCTGTTAAATCAAGAAAACAAAGACAGGTTAGCGGGATCAGGAACAATACTCCTCCTATCTGTCCCTCTGTTATTATTTCCCCCGGATAGTCACAATCAACGCCCATCACCCGTAAATACGGAAATTCTGGCAGAAAAGATGGCAGATTCAGCAGGTAATAAAACAACCCTGTCGGTATCTTAGCCAAATGGATTCCCGAATGAACCATATCATGACTTGTGAGATTATAATTTGCGCCAAAATCAAAGAATGAACCAAAACGCACCTGATTGTACCACATCAGCCCTGCTGCCACAGGAATATACGGAACAATAAATGCAACGAGATATTTAATTTTTCCTATATCTGTCCGGATTAAATCTTTGAATATAAAAATACCCAGAAAACTTGCAACTGCAAACTGTGGCCTGCATCCAACGGAGAGTGCCATACAAAGGGATTCGAGAATGCCATTTACCAATTTCACACGCCCTTTAGCTATGGTATTCATCCATAATCCCAATCCAAAGAGAACCAAAATCAAACCTGCCGCTATAGCAATATAGTATATAGCAGCTCTCTTTATGATCAAAATTGTTCCGACCGAAACAGAAAAAGTTATCGAAAACAAAACCTGCATTATCAGAGAAAGCTTTTCACAGTATTTCTTTCTCATCTCATTTACAAGAAAAAATCCGGCAAGGATGAGTAAGACATCCAGAATATAATGAACACTAAGCGTATTTATTCCATGTCCGGTCATTATCCGGTACGGTAAATAGATCAGAAGTGCCGGCACTACCCCGAAATACACATAATACCTGTTTTCATAGTATGCTGTATCCCAATAGAATTCTGCCCCCTCTTTTTCACGCAAATTGCTGTCATATGGATTTATCATCCCGTTCAAAACAGTGTCATTACTTTCTTCAACATATACCCTGCCATTTAAGATTGCTTCGACCAATTCATTGTATTCTTTACTCGGAGACTGGGCGACCGGAACAATATGTTGAATTGACAGCACTATTCCTATGGTCACTATTGCAGTTCCTCCCATAACGAATATCCTTTTTGCCTTGCTGATGCCTTCATCTGTGTATTTGAACTCATGAAAAAGTAAATACAAAGATATAAAAAGAATAGAAAATCCCAAAAGGAAACGGAAAATATTAAACTGAAACGGCCATCCGGAATTAAGCTCTATATTATTAATTACTATGGATTCAAAATCTTTGAAAATAACGAGACGTATTTTTTCCACTTTACCATAGGGTTCAAGAGGAATATACATAGATTGTTTTACATAAGGAGAAACCGTCTTTTTTGTAAGCCGATAGAAATCAGCATGTCCTTCATCTATAGCATATACAGCAATCTCTACTGTGCATTGTCTGTCCGGATCTAACCAATAACTGTTATTACACTCCCCGATATCTATAAAAATATTGGCCAGTACCCCCCCCGGTTTACATAAAGTTCCAGCTCCTTATCAACATTATACAAATGCCCATAAATAAACTCTTCTCCAGACATGGTCACTACAGGATCATGAATAGTATTATTTGAATTATAAAACCAAAACCTGTAATTCCATATGAAAATTTCAAAAAAAAGTGCGATGATCAGACTTAATAAGATGATCCCGGAAGACAGGCGGCTCAACTTCATAAGAATTACTTTTCTCTCCTCTTGCTTTTCCATATCAATAATTTATCCCATACTTTATCTTGATTTGTGCCTGTCATGGTGAACTGCAAAATCATGTTATCAGGTATTTATACTCTCCATTATCTCAGAAAAACTGATATTCAGTGTATCAAAGAGACCGGTCTTTACGGTATCCGTAAAATCGTATCCCTCTATATGAGCGCTGTCAGCATCAAAAAAGTAGGTGGTAACAGATTCATTCTCAGGATCAACTATCCAGTATTCCTTTACCCCTGCCCTTTGATAAAGTTTTAATTTCCGTGCATAGTCATGATGGACGCTTCCCGGGGATACGATCTCTATTATCCAATCGGGAGCCCCATTGCACCGCACCCCGTCAAGCTTATCCCTGTCACAAATCACACTGATATCAGGCTGGACGATATTGTCTTTGTCTTTCTCAAGCTTGACATCAAAAGGAGCCGGAATGACTTTACACTTTCCTTTGCTGCGGGAGATATGATTATCAATCATACTGCATATCTTTACCACCAATTCCTGATGCAGCTGGGAAGGAGCCGCCATATCATAAAATACCCCGTCAATAAGCTCTGTACGTACATCATCGGGGAGATTATAATAATCCTCCTCAGTATAATAATTAATATGTTTGGCGGAATCCATAAAACCTCCCAATTCAAATGCTTTGCATTATCTTCATTCTTATTATAGGTGTCATCAGTAAACTGTTCAAGGTCTTTATCCCGCAAGGTAAACTCGGTAGTTTGACAGTCTAAACATAATTTACCACCTTCAAGGCCAGTAACGGCCTATATTTTTTGTCAAATTTCATATTTATACCCGCGCGTCCCAATACATTCCATTATAATATATTCAGGAGGTGGATTATGCGGTTAGGCTGGACAACGGGCAAGTATTCTATAACTTATAGGGCGGTTAAAACCATTCGTATCAATGGTAAGAATAAAAGAGACGGAATCCCTATATCTTTTTCCATCTATCCCGGCAACAGAAATGAACAGATGACTATGATCCCTCTCGAACAGAAGATGCTGGAAAAAGCGGATAATTCCCCTTATAATTGAGAAAGAAAAAATGGAGAGTGTAAAAAAGGCCGTCGGAGAAGGCTCCATATTTACCCTCTTACCCTTTGCTAAAAAGAAGGTTGGTATAGTTACCACGGGAAATGAGGTATTCCACGGAAGGATAAAGGATACATTTACCCCCGTTGTAAGGGGAAAGATAGCAGAGTACGGTTCGGAGGTCATAGCTACGGAGCTTAGCTCCGATGATCCCGAAATGGAAATAGAATGCATTAACAGGGTGCTTGATAAGGGTGCCGAGGTAGTGATCTGTACCGGCGGAATGAGCGTGGATCCGGATGACAAGACCCCCTATGCCATTTCAAAGGTGGCTGACAGGGTGGTAAGCTACGGTGCACCGGTGCTTCCCGGCGCAATGTTTATGCTTGCATATAAGGGAAAAAATGACGAGACAGCCATAATGGGACTTCCTGGCTGCGTAATGTATGAGGGAAGGACCATTTTTGACCTGATCCTTCCCAGAATATTTGCAAATGATATTGTCACGAAGGAGAGTATGGACCGTCTCGGCATGGGAGGCTTCTGCATGCACTGCAAGGTCTGCAATTTCCCGAACTGTTCACTCGGAACCGGGATCAGCTGAAGACCTTGCAGAATGATTTTTGCTCCGTAACTGCCAAAAAAAGTGAGTTAGGGAGCAAAAATGTTGAAAGCCTGTGCTGCGTCCATTTTTATCAATATCAAGACCTACTATCTGAAGACGATCGGCAAGCTCTCGTTGTGAAATATGCATATCCTTCCTGTAGTAAGCTACCCGGGACCCACAAACATTATTTTTCCCCTCACTGCTTTTATTCTTCTTTTCAATGATTCTATGATTCGGACGCCAAAAGTTACATTTTGATTAAATACGGATTGTTCCGTGCTACGCGGTCTCCGCTTCGCTACGGTCGGCGCAAAACCGATGTCCACTGGACATCGTGCGTCCCACAATCCTACCCCACACTCAACGGGGCACTGCCGCGCTTGGCGCGTCAAAGCGTGCCCGCAAAACATCCACCGGATGTTTTGCCTTTTCGCGGGGCCCCTTCCCCACTTCATGCTCGTGTAGGGGTGCGCCCAAAGTTCTTGTCCCCACCACAAGCTTTTCTTGTGTGGTGACAATTACTTTTGGCGCTTTAATCATATTATACCGGATCCAAGGCTTGATACCAACAGAAGAATCGCTTAGTTCTCCCGTTTGGCAAAGTCACAAAAAAAATATATAATTGAAGTCGGAATACCATTCCTTCGACAAATCGACGAATCGTGATCTGGATTTTTCCTTGCATAAGCAATATAAGATCCAAGAAAAAGCGGACAAGGATTGACAGCCATCATGACAATGAAAATTTTTGAAAAGAAAGTTAATAAATCCCCTGAAAAAACAGATGATTATATTTCTGTAGCCACTCCCTCTGTATGGCTGTTTATGTCAGCCATGCTTCTTCTGCTTATCGCTATCCTGATATGGGGTTTTGTGGGGAAGGTTCCTTTGAAGCTTACGACAGTAGGCGTGGGTTATAATTATGACCATCGGATGGAGGCTGATGAGGTTTCCGATGAGAAAAAGGCTAACGGTTATTTTGATGTGGATACTTATCTGTGTCTGATAAAGCCTGATAATATCACCGGCAAGAATCTTGATGATAAACCCGCAACCGTGATATTTGAAGACGGAACACAGATCAGCGGATACTCAGAGGTAGTGGAAACCGTTCCCTGCAGTTCTGAAGAGACAGAACAGATGCTTAAGGAGCTGTGGCTTAATGAAGACTGGATAAGAAGACGTCTGGATATGGGTGAATACCGGTACATCATAAATGTATATCTGGACAGATCCGTTCCTTTCACTGCCTATGGAGAGCCGGCCCAGGTCGTTGTCGAGTATGCACAGGTTTCGCCGATATACTATCTGTTCGGACAGGAGTAGACCCAGGCTTCCTGTAATTTTAAGTTATGAAAAATAAACCGTTGGAAGAAAAAAAGAAATCTGAAAAAGTTGCAAAGCCCCCGGTAATCCTTCAAATGGAGGCGCTTGAATGCGGTGCGGCAAGTCTTGCAATGATACTGGCTTACTATAAATCATGGATTCCCCTCGAAAAGATCAGAAACGACTGCGGTGTATCAAGAGACGGCAGCAATGCACTTAATATAATCAAAGCAGCGAGAAGCTACGGCTTTACCACCTCGGCTAAAAAATACACTGTTGAAAGACTGATGGAAGTCGGACGTTTCCCCTGCATCGTATGGTGGGAGGAACAGCACTTTCTTGTTTTGAACGGATTCAGGAACGGAAAGGCCTATCTCAACGATCCTGCATATGGAAAGCTGTGCATTCCGGTTGAAGAGTTTGCCGGATCATATTCCGGTCTGTATATATATCTCGAACCAAATGAAAACTATGTTCCGACCGGAAAAAAGAAAAGTCCATTCAGGTTTCTTGTCGGAAGGATAAAGGAAAACGGGACCGCATATGCGCTGATCATGATCACTGCCTGTGTTATTGCCGTATGTGAGATACTGGTTCCTGTTTTTTCGGATATTTATACCCGGAAAGCTTTGTTCTTATATGATAAAGAGGCACTGAATGTATTATTGTTTGTTTTTGGCTTTACAGGCATCTATTATCTGCTTTCCGGAGGACTTAATACAATTATCCGTATGAGGACAATGGGCAGACAGGCCGTTACGTCCAATATAAAGTATATCAGGACTGTATTAAGGCACCCAATGGAATTCTTTGCTCAACGGATGTCAGGAGATCTGGCGGAAAGACAGCTAGAAAATGATACCGTGGCACAGATACTTACAGGTACGTTTGCACCCCTTGTCATCCGGATTGCGCTCCTCTTTGTTTATGCTGCGATCATGATAAGATACAGTATACTTCTTACCGCCATAGGTATTTTGGCAGCTGCGGTCAATATTGCGGTCTCTCTTTCGACACAGACACACAGAACGGATATCCTCAGGGTGGCAAAACGAGATGAGGCGAAGGTCGAGGGCGTTACGGTCATGGGGATTTCCATGATCGAGACGATCAAAGCAAGCGGAGCTGAAACTGGCTTTTTTGAACGCTGGTCCGGAAATTATGCTTCATATCTGAAAAACAGGTCCGAATTCCTGAGGATGAACCGTATCATGGCACCACTGCCGGCTCTTGTGGAAAATATCGCTTATGCGCTGGTTCTTGCCGCAGGAGCGTGGCTTATCATTTCGGGCAGGCTGGGCGAAGGAAGCTTTATTGCGTTTTATGGTCTGCTTAATGCTTTTTTCGTTCCTGTGGACAGCCTGCTTGCGGCACAGGAGAATGTGCAGGAGATGAATTCCGATATGGAGCGGATCGATGATGTCATCAATTATCCTGACCATCCCGAACCGCCATCTGTTTCGGATGAGGAACTTAAGAATGCAGATAAGCTGAGCGGAAATATTAAAATAGAGAATGTTACTTTCGGATATTCAAAGCTTAATGAGCCTTTGATCGAGAATTTCTCTCTTGAAATAGAGAAAGGCAGCAGAATAGCAATTGTCGGAAGCTCAGGTTCCGGAAAGTCAACAATATCCAAGCTTGTGGCAGGTCTTTACAGGCCATGGAGCGGGAGTATCACGTTTGACGGAAGGTCTTTTGATGAGATACCGCATGAAATATTTACGGCCTCGGTATCAATGGTCGATCAGGAAGCGGTAATGTTTGATGATACCATAGAGAATAATATCAGGATGTGGGATGAAACCATAGAGGATTATGATATTATCCTCGCTGCCAGGGATTCCGATATTCATGAAGACATTATCCGCAGAAAGGGCGGATACAGCTCAAGACTGGCAGAAAACGGCAGGGATCTTTCCGGCGGTCAGAAGCAGAGACTGGAGATTGCAAGAGCATTATCGGTGGAACCGTCCATAATAATCTTGGATGAGGCAACGAGCGCACTGGATGCCAAAACGGAGTACGAGGTTGCGAAAGCCATAACAAACAGGGGGATAACCTGCCTGATAGTTGCACACAGACTCTCGACCATCAGGGACTGTGACAGGATAATAGTACTTGACGACGGTGAAGTGGTCGAAGAGGGTACACATGATGAACTGATGGCAATGGAAGGATATTACAGTAATCTTGTGAGGATGGAATAGGGATCGGATGTCTGTTTTCGGCGAACAGTTTTTATCCAGAAGAAACCGGGATAAAACAGAACTGGACAATGCAATACAGGAAGTCTTTGATGCTGCAAGGGGAAATGAGTGCTTTCACTTCAGTGGAAATACGGATGAGCATGTTCGTGAAGAGCTTGAAAAGATATGCTTTTATTTTGGCATAAAGGCCGATCATGACATACCGGAATGTGATGACATAGAAGATATGGTGGATTATATAACCCGTCCGTACGCCATTATGAGACGACGTATAATTCTTAAGGGTATGTGGTGGAGAAACGGAGACGGACCTATCCTTGCGCTGAAAAAGGATAATGATGAAGTAACGGCACTTTTACCCGGTAAGATGGGTGGATATAATTACACGGACAGTAAAACCGACAGCAGGGTCCGCATAAATGCCCATAATAAGAATGAGTTCAAAGAGGAGGCAGTATGCTTTTATAAACCTCTTCCTCTGAGGCCCGTATCCTCCAAAGAAATGATATATCTCCTTATTAAGAACCTGTCTGTCGTGGATATCTTCATGATGCTTTTTTCGGGACTCACCGTTACCGCTACGGCTTTGCTGATCCCGTTTATAACCGAAATGATCTTTTCACTTGTGATCCCTACGGAAAAGATCACTCTGATCTGGTCTTTTGCCGCACTGCTGATAGTGGCGGCAGTATCGTCCTTTATCGTTTCGGTGATAAGACATGGGTATATGGACAGGATAAAGGGCAGAATGGAAATCTACCTGATGCATGGAATCATGGGCAGGATCATAAGCCTTCCGGCATCCTTTTTCGAGGATAAATCCACGGGCTCTCTTGCCGGAGTTGTGGAAAATATACGCCAACTGCCTGCAATACTTATCGATTCGGTTTTGACACCGATCGTGAACACCGCATTTTCAATGCTTTTTATCATACAGATTGCGATGATATCTCCACAGCTTTTGAGACCGGTGCTCATCACTTTTTTACTGCAGCTTCTGATTATCGTGATATGTACTGTGCAGTCATCAGCACTTGCAAAAAAAGAACTGATGTATGCCAGCAGGATACAGGGTATGGCGGTTGCCGTATATGATGGGATCCAGAGGATCAAATTAAGCGGCAGTGAATCACGGGTCATGGCTAACTGGTCCGGGCTATACAGTCACAAGGCATCGGCTGCCTACCCGGTTTATTTTCCGGCAAGCTTTCAGCATGAACTGATCGCCTTTGCGTCAATGATGGGAATGCTCGCAGCGTTTTATGAGGGCTTCATGGCACACCTGGAGGTTTCCGGGTTTGCCGCATTCATTGCAGCTTTCGCCTTTCTGACCGGCAGTATGAATGAACTGTCAGAAAACGGCAGGTCTCTAGCCATGCTCGGCCCCATCCTTAAAATGTCGGAGGACATTTTAAGAGAGGTTCCCGAGATTTCAAAAGACAAAAAAATAGTCCGGAAACTAAGTGGTAAAATAGAAGTAAGAGATCTGTCCTTCAGATACAACAGCGAATCTCCGCTCATTTTTAACAGATTGTCCTTAACGGTCAATCCGGGAGAATACATTGCCATAGTCGGAAAAAGCGGATGCGGCAAATCTACTCTTATGCGGATACTAATGGGATTTGAGAAAGCATCTGAAGGAAATGTGATCTATGACGATATTGATATCGACAGGTTAGACCCCAGATCCCTGAGACGGAATATCGGAGCGGTGATGCAGAACGGCAGTCTTTTCAATGAGAGTATTTATCAGAATATTGCCATTTCTGCTCCGGGGATCGGAATGGATGCAGCATGGGAGGTGGCAAGAAAAGCCGGGATAGCCGAAGATATCGAAAACATGCCCATGAGGATGAAAACACTGATACCACAGGGGGGAGGCGGAATCTCGGGCGGACAGAAGCAGAGGATCATGATCGCCAGGGCGATCGCCGCGGAGTCTGCCATACTGATGTTTGATGAGGCGACCAGTGCCCTTGATAATATCACCCAGAAGATCGTATCGGATTCACTTGATGAATTGAACTGTACACGTATTGTTATTGCCCACAGGCTGTCAACGATCAGGAACTGTGACAGGATACTGGTGCTCGACAACGGAACGATCATAGAACAGGGGAATTATGATGAGCTGATAAAGCTTAATGGTTTTTTTGCTGATCTGGTAAAACGTCAGCAGATATAAATATTTATGAAAGGAGAAAGGACAATGAGTGAAGAAAAGAAAAAAGATGTGTCAGAAGAGGAAAAGGAGGAGGTAAAGAAGAGTCCCGAACCGAAGGAAGAGGACGTAAGCGATGAAGAGCTGGGCGCAACAGCAGGTGGTGAAATCCGTTCCGGAAAAACCGACAGGAACAGGATTGATGACTAAGGACTTTTGTAACTATTCAGAACAGTCACTTGCGGAACCGCAAGTGACGTATGAAAACCAAGGCATTATGGCATTCGGCTCATCGTGCGAAGCACGATTTAATTAGCCGAATGCGCAGTATCTATTCAGAATCCGAAGGGTTATGAATAGATACGGACATTTTATGAAAGGAGAAAGAACAATGAGTGAAGAAAAGAACAAAGATGCAGTAGAAGAGGTAAAGGAAGAGGTAAAGGAGAGTCCCGAACCGAAGGAAGAGGACGTGAGCGATGAAGAGCTGAGTGCAACAGCAGGTGGCAGTCCCTTAACCGGAAAAACCGACAGGAACAGGATCGATGATTAAGGATATTTTTATGAAAGGAGAAGGAATAATGAGTGAAGAAAAGAACAAAGATGTGGCAGAAGAGGTAAAGGAGGAGGTGAAGGAGAATCCCGAACCGAAGGAAGAGGACGTAAGCGATGAAGAGCTGGGCGCAACAGCAGGTGGCATGCCCGGAGTGACGGACAGGAACAGGATTGACATTTAGAGAAATGGATAAGAGACCTCATTGCGGATGCATTGAGGTCTCATTTTACAGGTACTATGAGAAAGATCACATTGATGCTCTATATTGTGGGATCGGATCTTGAGAGGAAGCTTTTGATCCATACCAGAATGCTCCTTGGTCTGATGGAAGGAATATATGAGTATAAGAGAATGACCGCTGATAATGAAAAGACTGATGATTATGCCATACTGGCAGAAACAGGCGGTGTCTGTCTTGATCCGGAAAACACCGTAACCTGTAGCATCGGGGATGATGCGAAACAGGAATACGGCAGACTGAGGGAAAGATTATCGGACGGGTTAAGGCTAAGGAAAGAGAACGGCAGTGATTCAGCAGGCAGAAAATCGACAAGGCTTGATTCGCTTTATAAGATCACCTGGGAGAAGAACGAGAGATGGGTTGTTGAGGATGAGAGCATTTCTCCCTTTCCGGACGGTGTGAAAAAGAACGGTTCCCTTTTGATGACAGAGAAGGATGAGAACGGCCGCGTTGTTGAGCTTATGGACTTTATTTTAGAATCCGTACGCCTGTTTCCCGCAAGACAGTATATGCTCATACTATGCGGACACGGAGGCGGTCCATTGTGGGGCTTCGGGGAAGATGAAAGAAATGATGATGAGATGATCATATCCTCCGATCTTATCAGGATGATGCCCGCCATAAGGGACTGTCTCGGCGGAAGGAAGCTTTCGCTCATAGGTTATGACAGCTGCAGGATGGCGCATCTGGAAGCCATTACGGCATGGTCTAATGGAGCGAGAAATATGGTCGCTGTCGAAAACAGCTCCAAGGGGGTCGGATGGCTAAGCTCCAATACGGTAAGGACACTGTTACAAGAATGTCACGTAAGTCCTGAGGGACTAAGCGATGCAGCGTTTGACCGGTCCGTCCTGCCAAAAGTATTGGATGAACTGTATAAAGATTATCTTATGTCACAGGAAGCTGTCATATTATCAGCCATAGATATTGATGCGGAAAAGACAGATGCTTTTATGAAAGCTCTGAAGGATCTGAGCACAGGCCTTGCTGACAAAATGATGGTTGATCCGATCGAAGCATACCGGACGCTTGCAGCCATACGCGACCGGTCTCAGAGGATCGATGAGTACAGCATTGATCTTTTGCTCTTTGCAAAAGAGGCTGCCGATTCCGGCTTTTTTGGCTCTGACGGAGACATTCGGGAAAAGTACTTAAGACTTAAGGATTGTATTGACGACATGGTCTTAAGACTTGGTGTATCGGAAGGGGTGTTTATTGAAGGTGTATCCGGCATATCATTATTCTTCCCGGATTCGGATTCTACTACCGTGAATTCCAACTGGGAGAAGTATCTTTTCAGTCACAGGAAAAGCCGTGATGAAAAACACCTGACATGGCCGTTTAAGGGTTATGAAACAGGCCTTTTGCAGCCTGAGGATTCGGTGGAAGCGGCAGATTTCTGCAGTGAATATGACGACCTTAAGGAAGGTTATTGGCAGTTGGCCGGTTATTTTAATGCCATAAGGGAAACGGCCAGACTCCTTGAAGATAATAAGAACAAAAAGCAGGAGCTTATGCGTAAGATGGAACATGAGCTCTTCGTATACGGAATGTCAGAGCTGCCTGTTTATTCCGAAACAGAGTCTGTCTGTGACCGGCTGCTCGAGATAAGAGACAGAAATGAATATACCGAAGGATATTACCGGAATGTGATCCTTAAAGTTATTTATGAAGGACAGGACGGAAGTTTTACAAGGAGACGGGGACTGGGATATATTCCGTCCCGGGGATATGCCCTGGACGGCAGGGACGGTGACGGCCTTATGTGGTTTATGGTCTCGGATGGGGAAAATAAGTTTCCGGTCCATATATACAGGACAGAGGGCAGTGATCCTTTCGGGGGAAGGACGGTTATTCTGGTGCCCGCCCTGACCGGCCGCAGGATCCGTATGCTTCGTATCCTGTTTGAGAAAGGCTCTGTGACCGGCAGGCTGACCGGTCATTACAGTTATTATTTCCAGTATGACCGGCTCTCAGATTATAAAAGCGGCGCCGGGGAGCTGACCGGAAAGGAGATCATATTCCTTGGCTCCGTTTCTGAAGGCGCCGGTTATAAAATGACTTTTTTTGAGGATAAAGCGGCAGATTTTGCTATCGGATCTGTCTCTCATGGTATTGATAATGTCCTTTTTATCAGAGGAAGCTTTGACCCGGATGGATTTTCCTCACGGTATGAGTCGGTAACTGTCAGGGATTTCAGGCGGGACATATTTGGAAATGAGACGGAAGTCAGAATAACTTAATTCCATCCATTTCCTGGCAATAGAAAAAGCAGCAAATCTCCGTGATCTGCTGCTTTGTGAGTGCACGGGCTGCGGAAGCTATGCAAATGTCTGTCCCGCAAAGGAGCGGTATGAAAGCTATATCAGGCTTGCCGGCGTTTGACGGACTCTATCCTCTGTTCGATAAGCACTGCTTTTTCATAGAGGGCATTGTGCTTTTGCAGTGCTTCTGCACTTAAGCATTTTTTCCTGCTCTCCCGGAACCTTTCTTCCACGGAGACTCTTTTATCCTCCAGTACGACCTTATCGGCGTAAAAGAGAAGCTCTTCGGTGGAAAGAGGGGTTCCAAGGGGGCGGGAGGTATATTTTTCGGAGTGGTGGAGTCTTACGATCTCCGCTATCTCCGGATAGCCTTCCTTTTCAAGGGCATCTGCACTGACCACGGCATGGTTTTTTTCACGTCTTAAGAGGTCGTGGAGGAGAGCAGACTTTATCAGGAGCTCATTTCCGGATCTAAAATCCCGGTCGATACTCTCGTATATCTCATCTGCCGCTTTTGCCACAGCTCTCATGTGGCGTATCACGTTATCAGGTACCTCATACTTTTTATAAAGCCGCATTATCTCCTTTTCATCAAGGAGTATAAGGGGACGGACTCCCCTAAACCTTATGCTGTCAAAGCTGCCGTCCTCATACATAAGGCAACTTACGGAGGCATTGGGAATACTGATATTAAGGACATTATCGATGTCGGATGAGGTAAGGAGAGATAGCGCGGCTCTTATCACACCCGAATGAGTAAAGATAAGGACATCCCTGCTGACATCCGATTCATCAAGGATTTCCGAAAGGGCATTTAAAAAGCGCTTTCCCGCATCTTCAAAGCTCTCTCCTCCGGGGGGTCTGTAGCTTCCGGGGTGTTCCCCCCTTTCCTTATATTCCTTAGGTAATTCTTCCCTTATCTCACTTATAAGCCTTCCTTCAAAGGAACCTAAGTTGATCTCCTTAAAATCATCCCAAAGTACAGGGATCACTGCGAGGGCATTCCCGGTGGGACAGGCTGTATCTAGGGAACGCTTAAGCGGGCTCGAAAAGATCAGGGGAGACTCCTCATTACGGTAGAGCCCGGAGAAGTAGTGGGAAAGCTTTTCTGCTTCTTTTTTTCCGACAGGGCTTAAGGGCACGTCCGTGATCCCGATATATCTTTTTCCGGTCACGTCACTTTCCCTTTCCCCATGACGGACAAGATATACCCGTCTCATTGTCTTATTAGTACTGCGCTTCCATGCATATCTACTGCCTTTTTTACTCCATCAAACTGCACTTTATTCATTGCCGAAATCTCCGTTTCTGTTGCTTTTCTTTAACCAGTCACCGCCGCTTGCCAGGGGATCACTATGTCTTACCCTGTTGAATTTTATGAGGTTTTCATAGTCCTCCCTTGTGTCTGCATCCATTATGGAGCCGTCATCCTTTACAGGCAGATCAAGGACGCTTCCGTATCCGGAGACCCTTATCTCTTCATATGCGCCCCTTAAGCCTCCCTGTCCGTCATAGCTTAGCATAAATTCTACGGCTTTCCTGCTTAGGAGCAGCGGGTGGCCGGGTCTTCCCTGGCACCAGGGTACGATGACATCTGCTTTTTCCGCACTGTCTGCCAGTGCTCTTATTGTGTCCTCTGTGAAGAAGGGTACATCAACCGGAGAAAAGAATACTGCGTCGCAGCGGTCCCTAAGGTATGAGAGCCCCATAAGTGCCGAGTCAAACATATGCGTGTTTTCGTATTCCTCATTCCTTATGAATACCGTACCGCTGCCCTTCAGGCTTTCCTCCAGCTCATCCCCCCGGTATCCTGTTATCACCACGATATCCCGGATGCCGGCATCACGGTAATTTGCAATTACCCGTTCCGTGAAGGTCATATCTTCTATTTTCATCAGCTGCTTGAAGTCTTTCATTCTTTTAGACATTCCAGCAGCTGCAATCACCGCTCCGAAGTTCATTTTTATCCTTCCTTGTCATTCTGAGGGCCCCGCCCGGATATCCGAGGGTAGGCTGCAGTCATTCGCTATCGATCTGAGCTGAATCTGCCGCGTTAATGCAGAAAAAGCCCTTTGTCATTCTGATTATCGCATAGTTGTCTTAAAAAGCAAGGATTCAGGAGAGAATATTCTTGGTATATGGACAATGCGGTAAGGATGTTTTGATTATAGATTCTGTGGTTTTCATATTATCTGACGGGTGATAGAATATTTGCAGTAAGTATCACTTGATTAGTAAAAAACTGAGATGATCATTATGGGAATAATAAAAAAGATTGCTATATTTACAATGTTTGCGGCAATGGGCGGAGCGGCACTTTCGGCCTTTCCGGCGGAGAAGGCTTATGCCGGGACGTATAATGTTTCAACAGAGAGTGTAAATATTGATTGCAGTACTGACCCTGAGCCCGTCATTAGCGGCTCTTCTACAAGTAATAGCATAGTAATAAACACAGCCTCTGGTCACCCCTCAATCGTTACGCTTTCCGGTGTAAATATTGATTTATCTTCAGGAGCTGCTGCAGCGGTCAGCATAACCGGTAATGGAAATGTGGTCATAGTGCTTGATGGGACTAATACATTACAGTCAGGCAACGAACATGCCGGAATCGAAAAGAACACTGACAGCACATGTTCCCTTGAGATACGCGGAACCGGATCTTTAACCGCAACCGGTGGAGAGTGGGGAGCCGGAATCGGCGGCGGACAAGGAGGAGCTGGTTCCAATATAACAATCAACGGCGGAGAAGTAACCGCATACGGAGGAAGCTTTGCAGCCGGGATCGGCGGCGGACAAGGAGGAGCTGGTTCCAATATAACAATCAACGGGGGAACAGTAACCGCAAACGGAGGACCCATTGGAAGCGGAAATCCTGGCGGAGCCGGGATCGGCGGCGGAGCCGACGGAGAAGGTTCCAACATAAAAATCACGGGAGGAACTGTAATCGCAAACGGTGCAGGAACAGATTGTGGCGGAGCCGGGATTGGCGGTGGCGGCGCACCTGACAGTTACAGTGCCGGTAGAGCTGGTTCGGATATAATGATCACGGGAGGGACAGTAACTGCAGCCGGTGGAGGTTTTGGAGCCGGGATCGGCAGCGGAGGCGCAGGATCCATGTTCAGCGGAACCAGCGGGGCTGGTTCCAAAATAACAATCACTGGAGGAACAGTAACTGCAGCCGGTGGAGCTGCCGGAGCCGGGATCGGCGGCGGACATAAAGGAGCAGGTTCGGAAATACAAATCACCGGAGGGACAGTAACTGCAACCGGTGGAGTAAGTGGAGCCGGGATCGGAGGCGGAGCTTATGCAGCCGGTTCGGAAATACAAATCACCGGAGGATCAGTAACTGCAGCCGGTGGAGTATGCGGAGCCGGAATCGGTGGTGGATTTAGTGGAACGTGCTCTGATATTACGATAAGCAACGATGCCGAAGTAATGGCCGCAGGCGGCATCAACGGAGATTACGGAGAAGGTTTTAATTATGGGAAAGGTGCTGCCATTGGAAACGGTGGAGATGGTGGTGAGAATCCTATAAATGGAGAAGAAGTTAATCCGGATATATCCGGGCTCTATACTACCGGATGCATTAAGTATTATGCTGCCGGAACAAATGCGGCTGACATGAATGACCCAAATGTCAGTCCGGCAGACACTAAATCCGGAACTGTTATACCCCCATATACCATTACATTTGATGCCAATGGCGGAAGCTGTGACCCAGAATCTTTAACAACGAAGGATGGAAAACTTGAATCCCTTCCTACTCCTGAATGGGAAGGACATACTTTCACCAGATGGTTCACAGAGAAAGACGGCGGTACGGAGGTTACAACATCAACGGTATTTACATCGGATGCTACGGTGTATGCCCATTGGGAGGAGAACCCCGCACCCGCCACATATACGATAACCTTTGATCCGAATGGGGGTACGGTATCTTCCGGATCAGCTGCGACAGGAACAGACGGGAAACTTACATCCCTTCCGACACCTGAATGGGAAGGACATACTTTCACCGGGTGGTTCACAGAGAAAGACGGCGGTACGGAAGTTACAACATCAACGGTATTTACATCGGATGCTACGGTGTATGCCCATTGGGAGGAGAACCCCGAACCGGACACACCGAAGGAAGCCGTTATTACTGTATCGGATAATAAGCCCATGGCTGTTTCCACTGAGTCAAAAGGTGAATTTAATATAACCTATGCCCATGAAATACCCTTCTTTGGCAAGGGTAAGATCACGCCCGAATACTTCGGAGGTCTTACGGTATCACAGGGGAATGCCACCTATACGGCCACAAAGATTAAGGCAAATAAGAAAAAGCTCCGTATCCAGATAACAGGGCTTTCCGGTGCAGATAAAGACGCGGTAAAGAAGATCAAGAAAGCGACCAAAGGCAGTAACGGCCTGCCATTCAAGTGTAACCCCTACTACGTCCGGGATACGGACAAGGCAACGCCCAAATTCAATAAGAAGGGGGAACTTAAATCAGTTAAGATCCTTATAAACAATAAAGATTACAAGGCTAAGAAAGATGAATTCAGCTATGACATCGGTACAAAACAGATCCTGTTCAAAGGGTCAAACCTAAGTGGAAGCTATCAGACCAGGTGATAACAAGCCCTGCGGAGGAATAACCCCCGCAGGGTTCTTTTTAGGCCAATCAGGGGACGGTTCTGTGATTGGTATTGCCAAATGAACCTTCCCCATTGACTCACATAGTCAGGCAAATATGATTTCCAGGATAAAACTTTATGATCAGGCTATATATTGCGGTTTTGTAATTAATTAGTGTAAAATCGTGATGTGGTTTTATGGAGAGTAATAAAACAAATCGTATGGGAAAGGAGAAGAAATGGATCTGGGTAAAATAAATAGTTTTCCGTATATCCTTGATGAATGGGAGCGCCATGTAGAAGAAATGCCGGAATGGAAATTCGTCTATGACAATGTTGCGGTGCAGGGGTGCAGAAGAAAGGATGTGGATGACGAAGCATCGAGAATATACGCATATCTGAAAAAGCAGGGCATCGGAAAAGAAGATTTCGTCATGATCTGCTTACCAAGGTGCACCCGGGTCATTTCTGCCATCCTCGGGGTTCTCAAGGCAGGTGCAGCCTTTACCATCGTGGATGATCATTATGCGGACGAACGGATCGACTATATCTTTAAGGACTGCGGGTGCAGACTGAAGATAGATCTTGACCGCTGGAGCGAAGCCATGTCGGAGGAGCCGCTTAAAGGATACGAGAAAACCGATCCGCATGATGTATGCTTTGCGGTATATACATCAGGCAGTACGGGAAACCCCAAGGGAGTGGTACACGAGTACGGGAAGATAAAGCTGATACAGCTTACGGCGATCAGCCCATATGTGGATGCATGGAATGAAGGGGACTGCCGTTTCGGTCTGATCCCACCGCTCAATTTTGTTGCGGCTTTAAAGTTCATCATTCACGGGATATATACGGGAATGAGGATCTATATCATACCGACGGAGATCATTAAGAATCCAAAGAAGCTGAAGCAGTTCTATCTGGACAACAGGATCACGGACTGCCATATGGCGCCGTCAGTCATAAGGGCAGCGGGAGATGACTTCGGCCCGTATCTTAAGCGCGTCATCACGGGAAGTGAACCGCCAAACGGGATATCTTTTAAGAATGCTGATCTCATCAACAACTATACAATGAGTGAGTCAGCCTTTGTGGTAGCCCAGTACAGGATTGAAAAAAAGGAGGAAGCGACCCCCATCGGAAAACCGAATTATGAGGGGATCGAGATCCATCTTCTGGACGAAGACGGAAATGAGGTCAAGGACGGAGAAGCGGGAGAGATCTGCTTTGAAAATCCCTATTTCAGAAAATACAATAATCTGCCTGAGGAGACGGAAAAAGCGCTGAAGGGTGGACTGTACCACACGGGAGACCTGGGAAGGAAGCTTAATGACGGGAATTACATAATAGCCGGCAGAATGAACGATATGATCAAGATCAACGGCAACCGGGTGGAGCCTGCGGAGATCGAACGGCATGCAAAGAGTATTCTTGGGCTGAAGTGGTGCACGGTGAAGGGCTTTGTTGAAACAGAGAAAGCCTTCCTCTGCCTGTATTATACAGAAGATATTGATTTTGACGTAATCGAAGTCAAAGAGGAATTCGGAAAAGTACTCCCGTATTATATGATCCCAACGTATTTTATCAGACTGGATGAGGTACCGCTCCTGCCAAATAATAAGCTCAATAAACAGGCTTTGCCGAAGCCCGATATTTCCAACTACAGGGTGCCTTATGTGAAGCCGCGAAATGAAATGGAAGCAAAACTTTGCCAGGGATTTGAAAAGGTTCTCGGAGTGGAGAATATCGGAATCAAAGACGACTTCTTTGAACTTGGAGGAGATTCTCTGCGTGCCATGGAACTGCTTGCCTTTTTGGACTGGGATATGCTTAGCTCCAATGATATATACGCCGGCATCACCGTAGAGAGAATCGTCGCGCTATACATGAAGCGGATCAGCGCAGCAGCCATCATGACCCCCGAAGAATACGAGATGGAGGCACGGAAACATCCGCACTTCCTTACGGACATACAGCTCTATATGCTGGATATGACTCTGTTCGGTCCTAAAAAGAATACCCTGAATATGTTCGAGCTTTTCAGGATAAAAGACAGGCAGGATGTAGGAAAGATAAAGGATGCTTTGAATGAAGCGATCAAAAATACCCCGATATGTTCTACGGTGATGTATTTTGATAACGATTGTCAGATCCGGCAGAAATATGCTCCTGAAACGTGTCCCGTAGTGGAGATCGAATGTACAACAGAGGCTGAGTTTAAGGAAATCAAAAAAAGTCTGGTAGTGCATACAAATGTCATCAACAGCAATCTGTATACCTTCAGACTCTTTGAAACGGAAAAGCAGGGGTATCTTCTGATCAACCGGCATCATATTGGTACTGACGGAATGGCGAAAAACCTGTTTTACCGGCGTATAGCCGATGCATATATGGGAAGGCCCCTGCCCCTTGATACTTATTACTCTTACCTTCAGAGGCTTGAAGCGTCTTTGACGGATGAATACCTGGAGTCCTGCCGTAAATACTATACGGATCGTTATGGCAGTATTGACTGGACATTTGACATAAAGCATGACCGCAATTTGCCGGAAAAATCCAACGTATTCTATCCTTATCCGATCAGCACCACCCGTAGGGATCTGGAGGGACTGGAGAATCGTATCGGAGTTACGGGAAACCAGGTATTTAATATCGTTCTTCTGCTGACCATTGCCAAAAGTACCGGCAGCAATAATATTTTGATGACATATGCATATCACAACAGGACAGATCAGATCAGCAGCGAAGCTGTAGGAGGGATCTACAAGGGGCTTCCTCTGGGTCTCAGACTTGAAAATTACAGGAATCTGACGGATCTTTTTAATGATGTCAGAGCGCAGTCCATAGGGAATATACAGCACTGTAATTATAAATGGTACGAGATTGTCATACCGGATGATATATTAAACAGTTCCTCCATTACATATGAGACAAATGAGATCATGGACAGCGATAAGGCATTTGAGGAAATAGGCATGGAAAAGGATGAAATAAGCTCTTCCGAGCCCCAGCTTTTCCCCGGAAATATTATGGGAATGGTACTTGATACCGAAGAAGGCTTTAATGTCATATTTGTTTATCAGAATCATCTGTATGAAAAGGAAACCATCGAGAAATTTGCCGTAGACTTTGATGCGTTTATGAAGGTAATGTCAGGGATTGAAAACCCTTCAGAAATCACAATCGCAGACATCATGGCCAAGGTGGAACAGACAAAAGCATGATAATTCTACTTTCCTTAAAACAGGGAGCTCCCGCACTCAACGGGGGCTCCCATTCGATTACCAGGAAGTCCCTGATCATCTGTAGACGATCCTTTCAAGTGAACCGTCTTCAAGAAGATCCTTTACCGGTGACGGAAGCAATACCTGTGTGGCCATTCCGGGCTCATCAAACCAAGGATATACCGATCCTGCCTTCCCCTTAATGGGCTTTCTTACAACAAATACGCTGTAGTTCTTATACTTTGAACCGGGTGCAAGTGAATAATCCTGATATGGATGTCCCACAAGAGACACAAAGGTTCCGTAATCGCTTCCATAGCGGTCGATCTGGGTATAGGGCTGCAGCGTATAGTCAAAGGATTCCCCGTAAAAGCCGTCGTTTTCAGGCCAGATTATATCTCCGTCAGCATTGTCATAGTATTGGGGATTTCTGTAAACGTCCTCATATTCGGCCCATAACTGATCCGAAGGTCTGTTCTCTCCCCATCCTGATACAAACGCCTCATCCTCAGGCGAATATGCCTCTGCTAATCCTAATGACACGTATGCCATGAAATAATAGTCATATAATCCAAGGCATGCATCCAGTGCCGGGTCAACATCCACGCCTCCCGCTTTATATGCAGCGACCCTGTCTCTCTTTGCCTGATTTACAAACACTCCGTCAGACCAGTCTTTTGCAGCAAGAGAACCTATCCGCTTTGAAGCAGGATTCGGCGAAAATCCATAAACTGCATTCGGATTTACAATAATATCCCCGGAAATATTCTTATTTTCCATAGGAGAATGCTCATAGGAAAATCCCGTCTGTCCTGCGCTCAAGTATTCCTCCGGGATCACGGGGCTGGCTGCAAATACCGGAACCGATATACCCATCATCCCGCATACCGCTCCGGCGATACCGTTATCCCCGGCCGGTGCAGGAAGATCATCACCAAAGGAAAGGAGCCTTCTCAACCTTTTCTTTTAATTCACCTGTAAGCTTCATAATCCTATCCTTTCTTTTGCGTCACTGACTCCTTATTTTTTTTCATCATAACTCGTTTCCGGCTTTACTACTATGACACCACCGCTGACTACTTAAGTCAAGGAGGACGGTTCGGCTTTCTGAGAATCAGCGGCGTAAATGGTCATCAAAAGCTCCCCTTCGGATGAGAGGGTGTTTATCCCCTGAAGCTCGAAGAAGACCCCGATGCCGAGGGACTTAAGCTCCCTCGTGGCTTCAAGGACCGTGCTTGTGTTCCTTGCAAAGCGGCTTATGGACTTGGAGATTATAAGATCCATTCCGTTTCCATTGACGGTATTACATCTATCCAGACCAACTCAAAGAAACTGCCCTCTTTTACCATTAAATTCAAGGGTAAGGAATATAAGGATGCAAACAGGGCAGTGAAGAATGAAAGGTTTGGATTCGGGATAATCCCTGCGGAGCTTAAAGACGGTCTCGTAACCTTTGATAAGGTGAAGACAGGGAAAGACGGAACTGTAGCATATAAGAAATAAACAGCATTCAATATTAATACAAAATACCCCCTACCCGATTATAAAAGCTGCGGTAGGGCTTTACCTTTACAAAGCGCCGTTATTCGCAGTAAAATATAACGAAAGGGGCGGGGGAGCTTCCGGAATAAACTTTCCGCGGGAATTGGCTTCATTTTTTGAAAGGAGAGGTATGGAACATGAATGATTTTTTCAGGGCTTTAAGATCCGGTAATCCGAAGAAGGAACTCCTGTCCGTCACCGTATTAAGCGGTGAAAAGCAGGGTGAGAAGATGCTTATTTGTGACGGTGATACGATTTTCAGGTCACCGGATTTTCCTTCTATAGACAGAGAGACACTTTCAGGTCTTAAGGAAAGCGGGGTTACTAAGCTAGGCGGTGAGGATGTCTATGTTGAAAGGCCGGGACGCAGGAAGAAGCTGGTGATCTGCGGCTGCGGCCACGTTGCTATCCCGATTATTAAGATTGCGAAGCTTCTGGACTTTTACGTGACTGCCATTGATGACAGGAAGGAATTCACCGGAAATGCTCTGAAAGCCGGGGCGGATAAGGTTATCTGCGACTCCTTTGATAAGGCTCTTAAGGGTATTGAGGGTGATATCTTTACATATTTTGTCATTGTGACAAGGGGCCACAGCTTTGATGAGGTCTGTGTGGAAGCAATAAAGGATAAGGCCTCTGCATACATAGGCATGATGGGTTCAAGGAGAAGACAGAAGATCGTCCGGCAGAACCTTATCAATATGGGGATTAAGGAAGAGTTCATAGATCTGATACATACACCCATAGGCCTTGATATAGGCTCGGAGACCCCGGAGGAGATAGCGGTATCCGTTTTTGCGGAGATCATTAAGATCAAGAACGGTAAGGTTGAACAGATCCTGCCCGAGGATATCCTCGATGCAATGGAAGGGGAGGATGATAAGATCCTTGCTACCATAGTAAGCAGGAAGGGCAGCGCGCCGAGAAGCATAGGGGCAAAGATTCTTATCCGTGGAAATGCGCCTTCGGTAAATACCATCGGAGGAGGTCTTATGGAATCTACAATTACTAAGAGAGCGGAGGAAATGCTCTCTGATCCTTCGGAACGTTTTTCTCTGCTTCATATCGAGCTTGATGCGGACGAGGACTCCAAGGTGGGAGAGGTCTGCGGAGGAATACTTGACGTGATGCTGGAAAGAGTGTGATAAGAAAGGGGAGTATATGCATATCAGTAAGGTGGGTGGTGTTATAGCTGCCGCAAATAAAAGGATGGCCCAGCCCCTGCTGCAGATAGGGACGATCTCAGTGATCCGCCGTATCGTGATCACTTATCAGCAGGCAGGGATCTTTCCGATCATCGTTGTCACGGGGGAAGATGATGATGAGATCAAGTGGCAGCTTTCGAACTGCGGAATAATCTTTATGAGGAATGAGGAATCGGGAGATCCGGAGCTTATCACCTCAGCGAAGACAGGACTTGCTTATCTTCATGGGAAATGCGACAGGGTAATGTTTACTCCCGTAAATGTCCCCATGTTTTCACCGGCCACCCTTCTCACACTTATGGAGTTTGACGAGGATATAGTCATTGCCTCGCACAGGGGGAAGGGCGGGCATCCTATTCTCATAAAAGACTCTGCGATTCCTGAAATACTGGATTACAAGGGGGACAACGGTCTGAGAGGCGTTATCGCGTCTTCGTCTCTTAAGAGCGTGCGGGCTGATGTAGACGATAAGGGCGTTCTTATGAGTGTCCATAATGTGGAGGAGTTGGAAGCGCAGCTTGAAGAGCATAATGCCTCGATCCTCCACCCCGTACTGCACATGCGCATGGAAAGGGAGTCCTCCTTTCTGAATGAGAGGCTGAAGGTGCTTTTATTTCTGCTCTCCGATAATTACAGTATCCGGAAGGGGTGCAACTGTACCGGTCTTGCATACTCTAAGGCCTGGGAAATGATAAACCAGCTTGAAGAGATACTTGGGTATCCTGTGGTTAACCGCCAGAGAGGCGGAAAGGGAGGAGGAGGCGCTTCACTTACCGAAGACGGTAAACGCTTCCTTCTGGCTTATCAGGAGTTTGAGGAAAGGATCCATACTCTGGCACAGAGGGAATTCAGAAAACGTTTTATCGATACAGGTATCATCAGATGATATGCTGATTTAGGCGTCAGATGTCCGGACGTGGTTCCTTAAAAAGAATAATGCGTGGAAACCGCCCGGAACCTATAATTATCTGGGGATCAATAGTTACTAACAGGCAAAAGGAGGTATGACTTAAATGGAAAAGATCAGCCAAAGCGTTGTCAAAAAGGACCACGCTCCGAAGATCTCGGGCCGCAGTATATATGTGGCCGACTATCCGTCGGAGGGGGTGCTCTGCGGGAAGATCCTTCATTCGAAGGTTGCCAGGGCGCGGATTAAGGGCGTTGATGTACCGGAGCTTCCGGAGGGCTATTTCTATGTGGATGCCAGGGATGTACCGGGGGACAATAACGTTAATATCGTGCTTGACGATACGCCCGTATTCTGCCGTGAAACCGTGGAGTATATTGGTGAGCCCATAGCAATGATATGCGGCCCCGATCCGGCTAAGGTCGAGGAGATAAGGGACGCCTGCAGCGTGAACTATGAAGAACTGGAGCCGGTGCTGGATTTCAGAACCGCGGATGAAAAGTTCTTTGACTATAATTTCGGCCACGGCGACGTGGATAAGGCCTTTAAGGAGGCTGACAAGGTCTATGAGGAAGAGTTTGAGACCGGATACCAGGAGCAGGGCTATCTGGAAACCCAGGGAATGATGGCTGAGCCCGAGGAGGGCGGTCGTATGTTTGTCCACGGCTCTGCACAGTGCGCTTATTATATTCACGGTGCGGTTAAGCGTGTTCTGGGCTGCGATTCCGACGGGGTACATATCCTGCAGGATGTTACCGGAGGCGGTTTCGGAGGTAAGGAAGCCTTTCCCTCGATCCTCGGCTGTGAGGTCGCTGTTGCGGCACGTAAATGCAATAAGCCGGTGCGCTGCGTATTTGACCGCAGGGAGGATATGGAATATACCTCCAAGCGTCATCCCTCGCTCTGTCGTTATAAGGCAGCGGTTAAGGACGGCAGGGTGACCGCTCTCGATATAGATGTGAAGTTCAATGCCGGTGCTTATTCCACTCTTTCTGCGGTGGTTCTGCAGCGCGGTATCATTGCATCTCCCGGGATCTATAACGTTCCGAATGTCAGGGTACACGGCTGGGCTGTGAAGACAAATACCACTCCCTGCGGAGCTTACAGGGGTTTCGGAGGTCCCCAGACATTCTTCGCAATTGAGATGCTGATGGATCATATAGCAGCGGATCTCGGAAAGGATTCCCTTGAATTCAAGGAGGCTCATATCGTTAAGGAGGGTGATGTGACCTCCACCAACGGGAAATACCACTTCCCCGTACCCGTAAAAGATATGATAGAGGAGATCGACAAGGCCTGTGATTACAGGAAGAAGCGTGCGGAATACAAAAAGCCGCAGAGCGGACGTTACCGTAAGGGTATCGGAATGTCAATGTACTTCCATGGTGCGGGCTTTACGGGCTCCGGAGAAAGAGACCTGATCAAGGCTGTGGCAAAGCTCCGTAAATATAAGGACGGAAGAGTTGAAGTCCTTGCTTCAAACGGAGAGATCGGACAGGGGGTTCGTACGACCTTCCCGAAGATCGTTGCAAATGAACTGGATATCCCTCTGGACAGGGTTTTCTATGATCATCCCGATACTGCCAGGGTGCCCGATTCCGGTCCCACCGTGGCATCAAGATCCCTTATGGTGGTTGGAGAGCTTTTACGCCGCGCAGCCATCAAGCTTAAGGAACAGTGGGTGGACGGTGAAGAGCAGGAGGTTGAGGAGCGCTTTAAGGAGCCGGATTTCCTGATCCCCTTCTATCTTGATAAATTCGAGGGTGATGCCTATCCCACCTACGCCTGGGCGGTAAACGCCATAGAGCTTGAGATAGATACCTATACCGGCAGGGCAAAGGTCCTCGGTGCGTACGGAAACTTTGATGTTGGAACCCCGGCTGATTACAACATAGTACTGGGACAGATGGAAGGCGGATTTTTACAGGGTATCGGCTATGCTTCCATTGAGAAGATGGAATATGACAATAAGGGCCGTATCCGCAATAACTCCTATTCGGACTATCTGATGCCTACCACAAAGGATGTGCCGAATCTAAAATGTATGCTCCACGTGGAGAAATATCCGGAGGGACCTTACGGTGCCAAGGGCGCCGGAGAGCTTCCCCTTGTCGGCGCAACCAGCGCATATCTGGAAGCGGTTGAGCAGGCACTTGGAGGCGTGAAGCTTAATCACGCACCATTTACAGCTGAGGACACGCTCGCCGTGATCGAAAAGGAGGGAGTTTGAAATGGCTGATATCAGATTTGTTCTTAACGGAAAAGAAGAGACCTATACCGGAAGCCTTTCGGACAGGCTGCTGGATGTACTGCGTGACGTATACCGCTGCACATCCGTGAAATGCGGCTGTAAGGAGGGTGAATGCGGTGCCTGCTCCGTGCTTATAGACGGGACGCTTTTTAATTCCTGCTGTGTCGCCATGGGGGCGGTAGAGGGCTCTAGTATAGTAACTATGGAAAGCTTCAGGGAGACAAAGCGCTTCGAAGCACTGGAGAAGGCTTTCGGAGAGCTTTCAGCGGTTCAGTGCGGCTTCTGTATACCGGGAATGGTGCTTGCCGCGGAGGCGCTCCTTTCAAAAAATCCCCATCCTACAGAGGATGAGATCCGGGTCGGTCTTTCCGGAAATCTCTGCAGGTGCACGGGGTATAATGCGATCGTAAATGCGGTTAATAATGCGGCAAAGGAGGGCAACGGATTATGGTAAACGGATATATTGCAAGGTCCCTTACGGAGGCGCTTAAGATCCGGTCAGAGAAGGACGTTGTGCCCTATGCCGGAGGTACGGATCTGATGGTTGAAAACCGTAAGGATGTGGAATATCTATTCATAAACAAGGTTCCCGAGCTTAAGAAGATCTCTGTGGATGATGAGTATATACGCATAGGAGCGGGAGTCACATTTACGGAGGCTTTGGAGAATCCCGACGTTCCAAAGCTTATGAAGGAAGCGCTGTCACGTATAGCAGCACCCGCCATCCGTAATGCGGGTACCTTCGGAGGAAACCTGGGGAACGGCTCCGCAAAGGCGGATTCGGTGCTTATCGAGTTTGTTACCGATTCAAAGCTCTGCCTTGCATCTGAAAAGGGTGAGCGGATAGTGGACGTTGATAAGTTCTATCTCGGAAGAAAGAAGCTGGATCTCAAAAGTGACGAGCTGATAAAGGAAATTCTTATCCCGAAGATGGGGATAGATAACTACAGCTACGAAAAGGTTGGAGGGCGGAATGCCCTGGCGATATCAAGGATCTCCTTTGCGGGAGTCTTCGGGACGGAGAACGGAAGGATAGTAAAGGCTGCTGCAGCATTCGGTGCTGTTTCGGATACGGTGCTCCGCTTTAAGGATATCGAGGAGAAGCTTATTGGCAGGACCATAGATGAAGCGAAGGCATTAAAGGATGAATATCTGAAGGCCTATGCCGACCGGATGGTGCTTACCAGAGGCCGTGTAAGCGCAGAATACCGTAAGAGTGTCTGCATGAATCTTCTTAAGGAATTCCTTACAAAGAACGGGATCTGAGATACAATGCGCAGTATCTATTCAGAATCCGAAGGGTTCTGAATAGATACGTGAAAAACAGCTTTAATTGAGGAGATAATAAATGTATAAGGTAAACATTAACGGCAAAGACTATGAGTCGGCACATGATAAAAAGCTCCTCCGCTTTCTCCGTGATGATCTCCGGCTCACGGCAGCAAAGGACGGCTGCAGTGAGGGAGTATGCGGAACCTGTACGGTGCTCGTGGACGGGAAGAAGACGAAGGCCTGTGTCATTCCCTTAAGTAAGCTTGAGGGAAAGAAGGTCCTTACCGTGGAAGGTATCGATCCGGAGGAAATGAAGGTGTATGAACACTGCTTCGCAGAGGCAGGAGCGGTACAGTGCGGTTTCTGTATTCCCGGAATGATCATTTCCGCAAAGAGCCTTCTTGACGAAAACCTGAACCCTACACGTAAGGATGTAAAGGCGGCCATTAAGGGAAATCTCTGCCGCTGTACGGGCTACAAAAAGATAGAGGATGCCATACTCATGGCGGCTTTATTCTTCCGTGAGAAGAGGGAGATCCCGAAGCCGGCGGAGAAGCTCCATATGAATGAGCATGCAAAGCGCATAGATGCGGCGGAAAAGGTTAACGGAAGCGGCTTATATGCCGATGACCTCTATTTCGATGGAATGCTCTATGTGAAGCCTGTTTTTTCAAAGTATCCCAGAGCACGTATTGACCGGGTGGATGTTTCGAAAGCAATGGAGCATCCTGACTGTGTGGAGGTGCTTACAAAGGATGATGTGCCCTTAAATAAGATAGGTCATATCAAGCAGGACTGGGATGTTATGATGGGTGTCGGGGACATAACCCGTTATATGGGAAATGTTATCGCCCTTATCGCCACAGACAAAAAGGATAAGATGGATGAGATAGCCTCTCTTGTTGAGGTGGATTATACCCCGTTAAAGCCGGTTACCAGCCCCTATGAGGCGCTGCCCGGCGATGCTCCCCTCATACATCCGGACGGCAACATAATGAGCCGCGCAAATCTTGTAAGGGGAAATGCGGACGAAGCAATAAAGAACTCGAAGTACGTTGTGACAAGGAAGTACAAGACCTCCTGGCAGGAGCATGGCTTTATGGAGCCGGAGTGCTGTGTTGCCTTGCCCGAGGGGGATGACGGGCTTATGATCTACACCACCAGCCAGTCGATCTATGATGTGCAGAGGGAGTGCTCCACAATGCTTAAGATACCGGCTGAAAAGGTGCACTGCCACGCTCCCCTTGTGGGAGGAGGCTTCGGCGGCAAGGAGGATATGTCCGTCCAGCAGTACGCCGCCCTTATGGCATATATCACGAAGAAGCCGGTAAAGATCAAGTACACCCGTCAGGAGTCCCTTGCCTATCACGTAAAGCGTCATCCGATGGAGATGGAATTCACCACAGCCTGTGATGAGAATGGAATACTTACCGGTATGAAGGGGATCATCATCGCGGATACCGGAGCCTATGCGTCACTCGGAGGCCCTGTGCTCCACCGTGCCTGCACTCATGCGGCAGGTCCCTATAACTACCAGAATATCGATATCTTCGGAATGTCGGTCTACACGAATAATGTACCCTCCGGTGCATTCAGAGGCTTCGGTGTTACCCAGAGCTGCTTCGCCACGGAAATGAACATAAATCTTCTTGCGGAAATGGTGGGGATAGATCCTTTCGAATTCCGGAGAAGGAATGTGATCAAGCCGGGAGATATCCTTCCAAACGGGCAGAGCGCGGATCCCAATACGAATATGGCGGCCTGCCTGGATGCCGTGAAGGATGTTTACTACGGAAATAAGTATGCAGGCATTGCCTGCGGCTTCAAGAACTCCGGAACCGGAATGGGAAAGAAGGATATAGGCCGTGTACTCTTAAGCGTGGAGGATGGAAAGATTCATATCCGTACTTCCGCATCCTGTATGGGACAGGGCATAGGCCAGATGGTGCTTACGGAGATCTGTCATGTGACGGAGCTCTCTCCCGAACTCTTTGTTTTCGAGGCCGCGGATACGGTACGTACCCCGGACGCCGGGACCTCCACCGCTTCGCGCCAGACGGTTATGACCGGAGAGGCAGCGAGAAGAGTGGGCGAGAAGCTGAAGGCTGCTCTTGAGGGAAAGACACTTAAGGAACTTGAAGGGAAGGAATTCTTCGCTGAATTTTCGGCCATTACAGACCCTTTGGGAGCCATAAAGGAAAATCCTGTAAGCCACATCTCCTATTCATACGGAGCCCAGGTCATTGTCCTTGATGATGATGGAAAGATCACAAAGGCTGTGTCTGCCTTCGATGTGGGCACTCCTGTGAATATCCAGTCCGTTGAGGGACAGATAGAAGGCGGAATGGTAATGGGTATAGGCTACGGTGTAACGGAAAAGGTAGAGATCGAAGAGGGCGAAATGAAGAGTAAATTCGGAACCATAGGAATAATGCGTTCCGATGCTGCACCGGAGCTTGATGTCATACTCTGCGAGCCGAAGGAGGAGGATAAGCTTCCCTATTCGCTTGGAGCAAAGGGCTGCGGGGAACTGTGCATGATACCCACCGCTCCTGCCTGTGCGGGTGCATATTATAAGTATGACGGAAAGTTCCGTCAGAGCCTGCCCTTAGAGGATACGCCCTACAGGAAGGGCTGAGTGCTTATGTGTTTGCTTATTGCAAGCGAACCTTGACATCCTGGGGGAAATAACCGAAAGTATGTCCGTAGATGGTGAGGCCGCCCTTATGCCGGCCGGAACCGTCTACGGACAATCTGTATTTACAAAGAACAGCCCGAAGGATATGTCATCCTAAGCAGTAGTAATATGTCATCCTGAGCAGTAGTAATATGTCATCCTGAGCGTTAGCGAAGGATCTTTTCAATCGGTTGGAGGAGGATCAGCATGAAAAAAGCCGGGATCATTTTGGATAAGGATTTTATCATAGGAGAAATAGATGAAAGGATATATAGCTCCTTCATAGAGCACCTTGGGCGGGCCGTATACGGTGGGATTTATGAGCCGGGTCATCCGGAGGCAGATGAAAACGGCTTCAGAAAGGACGTTATAAAGCTTGTATCGGAGCTTGGTGTCCCTATGGTACGTTATCCGGGCGGCAATTTTGTCTCGGGCTTTAACTGGGAGGACAGCGTGGGGCCAAAGGATAAGCGTCCGAAGAGACTGGATCTTGCCTGGTTTACAACGGAGACCAATGAAGTCGGTCTCCATGAATTCGCTGACTGGGCGAATAAGGCGAACAGCGATATCATGTATGCGATAAACCTTGGCTGCCGCGGGCCGGAGGATGCCAGGAACATTGTGGAGTATGCAAACCATCCATCCGGAAGCCTGTATTCGGATATGCGCATAGCAAACGGGAGAAAGGATCCCTTCGGGATAAAGCTCTGGTGCCTTGGAAATGAAATGGACGGACCCTGGCAGATGGGACAGAAGACTGCGTTGGAATACGGAAGGGTCGCAAATGAAGCTGCAAAGATAATGAAATGGGTAGATCCAACCATAGAGCTTGTTGCCTGCGGTTCCTCATCATCAGAGATGCCCACCTTCGGAAGCTGGGAATACACCATGCTTAATGAATGTTATGAAAACGTGGACTATGTGTCTCTCCACAGGTACTATGAGAATCCCACCGGAGATACTCCGGGCTTCCTTGCCCGTACCATGGATATGGACGATTTCATAAAGAGCGTGGCTTCGATCTGTGATGCGGTGAAGGGCAAGAAGCACAGTAAGCATGTGGTGAATCTCTCTTTTGATGAATGGAACGTATGGTACCATTCAAAGGAACAGGATCAGGAGATCTGGAAGCAGGATAGATGGAACAGAGCTCTTCCTCTCCTGGAAGATGTATATAATTTCGAGGATGCGCTGCTTGTCGGTTCAATGCTTATTACCCTCATAAGGAATGCCGACAGGGTAAAGATCGCCTGCCTTGCACAGCTTGTGAATGTCATCGCTCCCATAATGACAAGGAATAACGGAGGCGCCTGGGCTCAGACCATTTACTATCCCTTTATGCACGCATCAAGATACGGACGGGGAAGTGCCCTTAAAACTCTGGTCAACAGCCCCGTATACTCCTGTAAGGACTATGATGAGGTGCCCTACATTGACGCAGTAGCCACACTGGATCAGGATGGAGGCGTAACAATATTTATGGTGAACCGGGATATGAGTGAGGACTTCGAGGTGGAGGTGGATCTCCGTTCCTTCGGAGACCTTAAGGGTATTTCCCATATCATTATGCATAATGATGATGTGAAGGCCGTGAATACCGGGGAAGCACCGTTTAACGTTGTTCCTTACGAGGCCGACCGTCCGGTTGTTTCCGAAGGAAAAGCGCTGATAAAGGCCGGTCCTTTAAGCTGGAATGTGCTGAGATTCAGTACCGGTGGGTAAGATACCGCCGGTATTTGGAATTTTACCCAAGACCGATTATAATAGACGAAGTGAATATGGTCAGGGAAAACACGGTTTAGGGAAAGGAACGGAACAGAGAGTTCATGAGAAATACGGCAAGCGGAAGTGTTTTGAAGATAATACTTGAAGGAAAGCTGGATTCCGGAAATGCGGCCTCGACGGAAGAGGAGATGACCAGGATAATCTCCAAAAATACGGATAAGGAAGAGCTGCTTATCGATGCAAAGGAGCTTACCTATCTTTCCAGCGCGGGTCTCAGAGTCTTTTTAAGGATACGTAAAAGGACAAATATGGAGATCTCCATAATCAATGTTTCCGATGCGGTATTTGGTATATTATCCATGGCGGGCTTTGAGGATATGTTTGAGATAAGCAGAAAGATGCGGACTCTGACTTTAAGCAGCAGGGATATCTTAAACCGCAGTATCAACGGTGTCATATACCGCCTGCAGGATGACAATATGGTGAAGGTCTTTAATAAGGGCGTCCGCATAAAGGATGTGAAAAAGGAAAGGGATGCGGGACACGCTGCCATGGTCTGCGGTGTTCCCACTGCCATACCCTTTGACGTCGTAATGGTGGGAGACTGCTACGGAATAGTATACGAGGCTGTGGGAGCCGTAACCCTTGCCCAGGCCATACAGAAAAACCCGGAGAAAACGGAGATCTATGCAAAGAGCTTTGCGGAATTTCTTAAAGAGGCTCATAGTGTAAGGATAAGCTCCGGACAGTTTCCCGATATAAAGGAAAGATACCGTGGATGGCTGAGAGCTGCCGAAGGATGGATCAGCAGGGAAGAAAAGAAAAATATGCTGGATCTCATTGAGAATACACCGGATGGAGACTGCTTTGTCCATGGAAATATAAATCCCGGAAGTGTGGTGATCCATGACGGTGAGATGTTTTTTATGGATATGGCAGGGTCCTCCTACGGGAACTGTCTCTTTGATCTGCAGGGACTGTATTCCTCCCTTGTTGTTATGGAGAAGGTTACGCATATGTACTGCAGCAGCCGCTTCAAGATCTCGGGAGATCTCTGCAGGAAGCTTTGGGATTCCTTTTTCCCTGTTTATCTCGGCTCTGACGATGCGAAAGAGATCCATAAGATGGAGTTTCTACTCAGTAAGTACTGCGTACTGAATCAGAGACTGCTGTCTGTACTGGAAGGGTAAGGGGATGAAAGAGCCTTTCAGATTTCCGGATAAAAAAAGAATCTTTGATATTATTCAGATAGGACAGACCGGGGATGTGCCAAGCAGGCTTTTTGACCTCTTTATCGTAAGCACCATACTCCTTAATATCCTGTCCCTGATACTCCTTACCTTTGAGTCCCTCTCCCGTTTTTTTCCTTTTTTCCGCGGAGTGGAATACGTTACGATCTTTATCTTCTGTCTGGAATATGCAGCACGTATCTGGACCTCCGAGTATCTCTACGGGGAAAAGGGGATAAGGTCGGTAATAAGATTTATGCTTTCATTTGACGGCATTATAGATCTGTTGACCATCCTTCCCTTATTTTTCCTCGGAGGCTTCATAGCCTTCAGGTTCCTTCGGGTGGCAAGGATATTTCATCTATTCCGTATAAATTCCGCCTATGATTCCTTTAACGTAATAACATCGGTAATATATGAGAAGCGTAATCAGCTGATATCCTCACTCTTTATCATATGGGTTCTGGTGCTGGCTTCATCTCTTTGCATGTATAATGCCGAGCATACGGCCCAGCCCGAGGTATTTAAGAATGCACTGTCCGGAATATGGTACAGTGTCGCCACCATTTTTACCGTGGGTTACGGTGATGTTTACCCGGTGACCCTGGTTGGAAAGATCATGGGAATGTGCATAACCTTCCTGGGAGTGGGAGCCGTGGCCATCCCAACCGGTATAATATCCGCAGGCTTTGTGGAGCAGTATACGAAATACCAGGGAGAGCAGAATAACAGCAGCGTGAGCAGTATGAGGATAGAAGGCGACAGTGAATATAAGGGGAAGGAAACCGGGACACTGCCGCTGAAGGTCGTGCTGATAATCCGTGACGGTGAGGCTATAGTACCTCTTGACACCACCAGGATAAAATATAATGACGTCATTATATACAGGTGAGAAATATACCCGGCAGAGACAGACCGGACAATGTCTTTTGCTGTAAAGAATATACAGAAAAATGAAAAGAGAGGAAATATATGAAGATCGTTTTACTTGAAAGACTTAGTGCGGGGAAGGATACGGATGTATCCTGCTTTGCTGAATTGGGAGAGTTCGTATCCTATGACAATACAGTGACTGTAGAAGAAACTGCTGAAAGGATAAAGGACGCGGATGCTGTGATCGCAAATAAGGCTCCTATGAATGCCCTTTCCCTAAAGGATGCAGCAGGTGTGAAATTTATCGGAGAGCTTGCGACGGGCTATGATAACTGTGATATAGATTACTGCAGGAGCCGGGGAATACGGGTTGCAAACGTTAAGGATTATTCTACTGCAATGGTGGCACAGCATACCTTTACGCTGGCCCTTGCCCTTTCACAGAAGCTGATGCATTACGATAATTATGTGAAATCCGGAGAGTATGCTTCCCAGCCAAGGTTTTCGAATTTTGATATTCCGTTTAATGAGCTGGATAAGAAAACCTGGGGAATAGCCGGATACGGGAACATAGGATCAAGGGTTGCCAAAATTGCAGAAGCCTTCGGATGCAGGGTGATCATTCACTCCCTTATGGGAAGGAAACATAATTGCGGATATGAAGAGGTTGATAAGGAAACTCTTTTAATGGAGAGTGATTTTATCTCACTTCACTGTCCTTTAAGTGATCTAAGCCGCGGGTTTATTGACAGGGAAGCACTGTCAAAGATGAAAGAAAGCGCATATCTTATAAATGTCGCCAGGGGACCTGTGGTAGATACCGGGGCCCTCTATGAGGCACTAAGCCGGGGAATGATAGCGGGAGCGGGACTGGATGTTCTGGAAAAGGAGCCTATGGCAAAGGATGATCCTCTCGGGAGGATCAAGGACAGCAGCAGGCTTATTGTAACACCTCATCTTGCCTGGGCAAGTGTCGAAGCAAGAAGAAGATGTGTTGACGAGGTCTATTTAAACCTTAAGGCCTTTATGGAGGGAAAAGAGAGAAATGCGGTTTGCTGAACCGTAACAGAGCCGGATCATTCGTGGAAGCTTGAGGAGAGAACATGAGGGTTGTGATCAGACGTTTCTTATTTTTTGTGTTTTGTTTTATCTTAACCGCAGTTTTGGCCGGATGCGGGGATGGAAAAGACCCCTCCGCCAAGACCGTGGGGATAGTAATGCCTACGAAAACCATAGAGAGATGGAACCGTGACGGTTATTATCTTAAGTCTTTATTTGAGAAAAAGGGGTATAATGTTGAGCTCCGTTTTTCAGATTATGACATACTGAGGCAGATCAATGATATACAGGTCCTTATCGCAGATGATGTGGATATTCTTATTGTCGTTCCCGTAGACGGCGGGACCCTGTCAAGAACTCTTGAGGACGCAAAGATAAAGGGTATACCGGTAATTTCCTATGATATGCTGGTTTTAAATTCCGATGCGGTGGATTGTTACATTTCCTTTGATAATTACAGGGTAGGCGCTCTTCAGGGACAGTATATAGTCGATTCCCTATCTCCGGATGAAAATGATGAAACATATAATATTGAGCTTGTTACGGGAGATCCGGCCGATAATAACGCAAAGTTTTTCTTCGGCGGGGCCATGGATATTCTTAAGCCCTACATAGATTCCGGAAGGTTTAACGTTCCTTCGGGAAAGACCTCCTTTGACCAGGTTGCAACAACGGAATGGTCTATGGATCTTGCCTTTGACAATATGCAGAATACCCTGGCCTCATATTATTCCGACGGGAAAAGGCTGGATGCGGTGCTTTGTTCCAATGACGGGCTGGGACTTGGAGTACTGAATGCGGTGCAGTCGGATTATCTCGGTGGAAACGTTCCGGTAATAACCGGACAGGACGGTGATTTAGCGGCGCTCCGGAGCATAGTTGACGGAGGAATGTCCATGACTGTATATAAAAACATCAGGAATGAAGCAGAAGTTACAGTATCTGTGGCATCGGCCATACTGGAAGGGAAACCGATCGATGAGTCCCTTCTCGGGGAGCTTCCCGCCGAATGTGTTTTTGATACCGAATCCTATGACAACGGGGTAAAAAAGGTACCATCCTATCTTCTTATTCCTCAGGTCATAGATCGGGAAAATATCGGAATTCTCACGGAAACAGGATCATATATGTGGGACAGTGACGGAAAATATATTATTGAAGCTAAGCAGCCCAATTTCTGAAACAGCTTAAGGCCCGGTTTTTTGCGGCTTATTACGTATGGAGGTTCAATTGACCGAACATATTCTCGAAATGAAAGAAATCAGCAAGAGCTTTGGAAGGGTGAAGGCTCTTGAAAAAGTGAATCTTAAGGTCCTTCGCGGTGAGATCCATGGGCTTATCGGAGAAAACGGCGCCGGAAAATCAACCCTAATGAACATATTGAGCGGGATCTATCCCTACGGAAGCTACAGAGGGGAGATAGTATTTGACGGTGAGCCCTGCCGTTTCAAAAGGCCTTTGGACAGCGAGGAAAAGGGGATCGTGATCATACATCAGGAGCTTGCTCTTATCCCCGGACTGTCCATAGGAGAGAATATGTTTCTCTGCAATGAGAGAAGGGACCGCTTCGGCATAGACTGGGGACGGACATATAAGGAAGCGGAGAAATACTTAAAGACCGTGGGATTAGATGAGAATCCGCATACTCCGGTAAGGAATCTGGGAATAGGAAAGCAGCAGCTTGTGGAGATAGCCAAGGCTCTGGCAAAAAACGCAAGACTTTTAATACTTGATGAACCCACCTCCTCACTTAACGACGAGGAGTCGGAAATGCTTCTCAATCTCCTTCTCGATATGAAGAAAGAGGGGCTTACATCCATAATAATATCACATAAATTAAGCGAGCTCTCATACTGTGCAGATAACCTGACGATACTTCGGGACGGAAGTACGGTGGAAACACTGTCAAATAAGGAACATGATATTGACGAGAACCGTATCATAAGCGGAATGATCGGAGGCTCCCTGGAGGAGCTTTACCCGAAGCGTGAACATAATATCTCCGGTGAGATTTCCTTTAAGGTGGAAAACTGGTCCGTAAGCGATCCAAAGTATCCTGAAAAAAAGGTGGTTAAGAATGCTTCGTTTTTTGCCCGTAAGGGAGAGATAGTGGGGCTCTTCGGACTGCAGGGGGCCGGACGGACGGAGCTTGCCCTGTCCTTATTCGGTAAGTCCTTCGGCTCCGCAATAAGCGGAAATCTGTGGATAAAAGGCAGAAAGTGCGATCTGAAGAATTCAAAGGAAGCATTGAAGGAGGGGCTCGCCTATGTCACCGAGGACAGGAAGTATAACGGGCTTGTCCTGATACAGAGTATAGCCGGGAATACCACAATGGCCGGACTTGAGAAGATCTCTCACCACAGTATAGTTGACACAGAGCTTGAAAGGACGGTGGCAGGGGAATATATGGAGAAGCTCCATACCAAGGCATCCTCTGTATCCGAGAAGGTTATCAATCTGTCCGGTGGAAACCAGCAGAAGGTTCTTCTCGCCAAATGGATGTTTACCGATGCCGATATCCTTATTATAGATGAACCCACAAGGGGTATCGATGTTCTTGCAAAGCATGAGATATACGATATTCTTAGAAAGCTCTCTGAATCAGGGAAAACCATCATTATGATATCCTCTGAGATGTCAGAGCTTATAGGTATGTGTGACAGATTATATGTTATGAATGAGGGAAGCATTATAGAGGAAATGCCTGCAAAGGAAGCAACAAGAAAAAGGATCATGCAGGCGATAGTTACGCATGATACACGCATAGCCTCGGAAAAGGAGATTCAGAAATGGAAATAAAAACAATGATCAGGAATAATTCACTGACCGTTTCATTTTTTGTTTTGTTCGGGTTATTTGCTTTTCTTACGGGTGGAAGACTTCTTGCCCCGCAGAATATGTCAAATCTGGTATTACAGAATTCCTATGTGCTGATCATGGCCTGTGGAATGCTTTTATGTATCCTGACCGGAGGAAACGTGGATCTTTCCGTTGGTGCCGTTGTCTGCCTTACTGCAGCTGTTGCTGCAACGCTTATGGAAAAGGGTTTAAGCTGCTTTACGGTGATACCTCTTTGTCTCCTTCTTTCAGTAGTTGTGGGAGCCTGGCAGGGCTTTCTGATAGGATATATGCGTATACCGTCATTTATCTGCACCCTGGCCGGAATGTTTATGTTCAGAGGCTTCGGACGGGAGATCCTGAATTCCCAGACTATAATAATAAATGACAGGAGCTTTTTTGATATTTTTACCACCTATATCTCAGTGCCCGGTCTCGATTCCGGGACTGTGAAGTGGTCAGCTGTGATTGTCGGGATCATTATATCGGTACTGGTGGCGGTATGTACATTTTACACCCGGTCAAGGAGCCGGAAAAAGGGATATGAGCTTTCTGACCTGAAAAAGGATGTGGCTAAGATCGCTGTAGTGGATGCCCTGATACTTGCATATTCCTGGAAGATCGCGCATTTCAGGGGAATATCGGTTATGCTTATATGGGTGGTTATTATCGTCGGCTTCTACTGGTATTTGACATCAAAGTCTCTTACCGGACGGTATTTTTATGCGGTGGGAGGAAATGTGAAGGCAGCGGAGCTCTCGGGAATAAACACCAGGTGGATATATTTTCTGGCATATACCTCTATGGCGCTGCTGTCCGGCCTTTCGGCGCTTATCGTTACAGCTAGGGTCGGTTCCGTAAACGGGGATATGGGAAATTCCTTTGAAATGGATGCTATAGGAGCCTGCTTTATCGGGGGAGCCTCAGCCTCCGGAGGAAGCGGGACCATTCCCGGAGTGGTAATTGGAGGACTGCTTCTTGGAGTTATAAATCAGGGCATGTCGATAATCGGTCTCGGAAATAACTGGCAGTTTGTGGTAAAAGGAGTGATCCTTCTCTCAGCGGTGGCTTTTGACGTCCTTTCCGAAAAAAGACTTTCGAATAACTAGGAGATCATAATTCTTTCTGCCATAAGGTCCGGCGGAATTCATCCATCGCAAGTATCAATGCTGCCGCCAGGGCGGGGCGGCTGTTTGCGTGTCCCGTTTCAATGTCAAGGGAGGTAAGGCCGCCTTCAGGATCAGGCTCTGTATCCTTCTGATGCACGTTTATTCCGATCCCTGCAACAAGGGCACGGAACATCCCGCTCTCCATCTCCATATCTGTCTGTGTAAGTATGCCGCAGAGCTTCCGCTTGTTTATCAAAAGTTCATTTTCGCTGATTTCAGGTGAGACACCGTATAGATCCCTAAGGACTAAAGAGACGGTTCTTCCGACGGCGCCGGTGATAAAGCTCCAGTCATTTATAAAAACGGATTCGTTTCTTCCGCTGTCCGGGCGGATCAGATAGGAGAGGTAGATACCCTTGCCTTGAGGGGAGGCGAAGGATTTTCCGGTACGTCCGCGGCCCGCGGTCTGCATTTCAGCAATGACCACCTGACCGTCGGGCGCATCCTTCTGGGCGAGCTCCATAAGATAGCTGTTGGTGGATGTCGCCACAGGGAGGCAGATAACCCGGTCCATCCTTTCGGGAGACAGACCTGCAAGGAGTGTTCCGTTATTGATACTATCAGGCAGCTTCGAAAGCCGGTAGCCACGGTTTGTGACGGATTCAATGGCGAAACCCTCGTCCCTTAAGGTTTTTACAGCCGTGCTTACAGCTGAACGGCTTATCCCAAGGCTTTTTCCAACATCCTCTCCCGATATGAAATTCCCTCCGGCCCGTAGTAAGAGGCCAAGGATCTTATCCTTCGTGCTGCTTGCCATGGATCTATTATAGCAGAAAACGGCTTTGGCTTTACTGTGTGACGGTTAAAAGATCTGCTTTCGTAAGAACACCCCTAAGCATTGTGCCAAAGAAGCCGGACAGGATGATCTTTAGTATGGCGGTGGGAATAAAGGGGATCACACAGGCTGCGAGCGCGGCATACAGTGAGCTGTTTGCTACTGCCATAAACCAGGCGGTACCAACCGCATAGTTTGCCAATGCCCCGATAATAAGCCACAGCCAGAGGAGAGGGCTCTTTACAGTCTTTTTTGCACCGAGTCCGGAGAGAAAAGCCATAAGAGGGAAGGAAATAATGAAGCCTCCGGTCATCCCGAGAACGATGCCGGGACCTCCGGAAAAATTGGCAAAGACCGGTACGCCAACGGCTCCTAAAAGCACGTAGACCAAGGAGGCGATGGCGCCTTTTCTTGAGCCGAGGAACAGCCCTGAAAGAGGTACCGCAAATGTCTGCAGTGTAAGGGGAACACCTCCCGGAAGAGGTATACTGATCTGTGCAAGAACAGCGATCATCGCTGTGAAAAACGCAATATAGCAGAGATCCCGGACATATAGTGACGATTTTTGAGTTGTAGTCATGATATCCTCCTTAAAAAGCCGATAGAAGAGATTTTAATCGGCTTTCGGAGGATTGTCAACATGATTTAAAAACAGCTTTACAATTCTCCGGAGATGATAAGGGTAATTATTCTCCTTTGCGTTCCCATATACATTCCCGGCTCCGGGAGGTATAATCATTTTCAGGATATCAACAGAAAAAAGAGGTTTTGATAATGAAAAAAAGGATATTGATGATTATTACGGCTGCTTTACTGGGAAGCTTTCTCATTTCAGGATGCAGCAGTGCGGAAAAAAAGATATATGAAAAATACAGCGGCATTGTATCCGGACTGGATGAGAAGAAATGGGATGGTTTCGCCCTGATAGACCTTGACGGTGATGGGGTTAAAGAGCTTTTCGCGACCTGTATAAACGGGGAGAGGGAGGATCAGAGCATACAGCCCTATATGATAGTGGGACACAATGATAAGGACACGGTAATAAATGATGAGCTTCAGGACGGAGTCGCCGGTGCGGGAGGTTACCGGGGAGAATTGTACTATCTGGAGGGTAAGGGAATCCTCCATGAGAGTATGACATTTGCACCCTTAGGCCTGCCTGCCGATACAGTATATATTCTTAAAAACGGCAGTATTGAGATATCGGATACGGGAGAATTTTCGGTTGAAAGCTTTGATGACGCAGAGGATGAAGGCTGGGATCCTCTAAAGCACGGCTACTGGTCCTGGAACGGGGAAAGGGTTGATGAAGACAGATACCGGGAAATGCTTAGAGAAGCAACTAAGGATACAGACGGTCTTCCCATGTCCGGGATAGAATGGCAGGATAAGGATGCCATTCTTGAAGAAATAAAGAGGAACCAATAGATTAAGGGTTCCGCTGTACACCGGGGTAAGATCACAGAATATCGGGAAGAGCATTAATGAGTGCTGTCGTATCCTCTTCAGTTGTGCCCCAGTCGGTGGCTAAGCGGATCACGGTATGATCATCATCATATTTTTCCCAGAAACCGTATTCTACCTTTTCTTCAATTGCTTTTAATAATCTGTTTTCCAGGATACAGAATATCTGGTTTGTAGGCGATCCGAAGTGCAGTCTGTATCCCTTTTCAGTAAGGGCCTCTCTTATCCTGTCCGCAGCCTTTATGGCAGGTTCTCCGATCCTTAAATACAGATCGTCCCTGAAAAGCTCGTCAAACTGGATCCCAAGAAGTCTTCCTTTTGCAAGAAGTGCACCGTGCTGCTTAATTAAGGTGAAAAGATGGGGTATCCTTTCCGGGTCAGGAACCACTACGGCTTCTCCCAAAAGGGCTCCGCACTTCGTGCCTCCGATATAAAACGCATCGCAAAGTGCCGCAAGGTCGGGGAGAGTCACATCATTTTCGGGACAGGCAAGGGCATATGCAAGCCTTGCTCCGTCAACATATAAGGAGATCCCAAATTTATCGCAGATATTCCTGAAGGCATGAAGCTCATCCGCGGAGTAAAGTGTTCCGTATTCCGTTGGATGGGAAAGATAGATCATCCCCGGGATGACCATATGCTCGTGATTTGCGTCATTGTAATAATCCTTAAGATACGCTTCCACAGTTTCGGGAGACAGCTTTCCAAGGCTATGGGGGAGGGAAAGGACCTTATGTCCTCTGGATTCAATGGCTCCTGCTTCATGCACACTTATATGACCTGTCTCCGCAGAGATAACGCCCTGACAGTTGTTCAGCAGGGCATCTATCATAACTGCATTTGTCTGCGTTCCACCTATAAGGAACCAGACAGCAGCGGCTTCACAATTGCAGGCCATCCTTACCCTGTTTCTTGCAGATACGGTTATTTCATCCGATCCGTATCCCGGTGTTTCCATAAGGTTTGTCTTAACCATACGTTCCATTATCAAGGGATGTGCACCCTTTGAATAATCACAGCCGAAGCTGAGTTTTCCGTTCATTTTGTCTTTGTCTCCTGTTTGCGTTCTTAGAGCTTTTACTCTCAGGATAAGATAAAACAGATCCCGCTTTTCGTCAATCAAAGGTTTATCCTGGACTTTGCAGATATTTAATCAAATATTATGATTCGAACGCCAAAAGTCACATTTTGATTAAATACGGATTGTTCCGTGCTTCGCGGTCTCCGCTTCGCTACGGTCGGCGCAAAACCGATGTCCACTGGACATCGTGCGCCCCACAATCCTACCCCACACTCAACGGGGCACTGCCGCGCTTGGCGCGTCAAAGCGTGCCCGCAAAACATCCACCGGATGTTTTGCCTTTTCGTGGGGCCCCTTCTCCGCTCCGCTCCGGTCGGCGCAAAACCGATGTCCGCCGGACATCGTGCGCCCCACTTCATGCTCGTGTAGGGGTGCGCCCAAAGTCCTTGTCCCCATCACAAGCAAGCTTGTGTGGTAACAATTACTTTTGGCGCTTTAATCATATTATTACCAATATCATATACAGATAGGGCTTAAATAGGTATAATGGCTATAACATTGCGGAATTCAGATGCTTTTTAAGCAGACAAAAGGGAGGTATGAATGGTAAAGGAAACGGCAAACAGATCAGGCAGTAATGCAAAGACACAGAGTATAAGCACACAGCTTCTGCTTATATTGGTCCCCATGATAGCGCTGTTTATCATAATAGTAGCTGTCATTATCTTCACAAATTCCCGTTCTGTCATAGTAAGAGAGGGTAAGGAGTCACTTAAGAATGAATCCTCTTCGGATGCCAATGACATAGGAAGCACCATGGAAAATATAAAGGGCTATTATAACGGCCTTGCCGATGTAATGGAAAAATCCGTATATAATGACGATCAGGCATTAATAGATGCGCTTTTACCGGGTATGGACGAGTATAAGGATGTGGTTATAGACGTATACGTGGCAACGGAGGACAAGAGCTTCTATGATGGCGGAGGATGGGTTCCGGATGCGGACTATGATCCAACTACCAGAGACTGGTGGAAAAACGGAAAATCATCTCCGGTCATAGTTCTGGGACCTCCTTCGTTGGATATGACCACGGGAGAGATGGTGGTCTGCGGTTCAAGATCCCTAAGCCTTAAAGACGGAAGAAACGGGGTTTTGTCGACAGATGTCGTTCTTTCGGGGATATCTGAGGCAGTCAGTGCCTACAGACCGCTTAAAACCGGTTACAGTATGCTCCTTTCCGGAAGCACTATCGTAGCTCATCCCGATCAGGCATATGTGGGTAAGGATGTTTCAGAGTTTGGAAGTGACCAGTTCCTGCAGGCGGTGTACAATGCTTCCGCATCCGGCGCACCGGATGATGTGAAGGATATAAAGGGAAATGATAAAGCTGATTATTTTGTGGCATTCGTTAATGTTCCCGGGACTGACTGGATCCTTGCATCTTATGTTAAAGAGAGTGATGTATTAAAGGACCTTAACAGGTTAAGTGTCATTACGGTGATCATAGTTATACTGATGCTTCTTGTCAGCACGATCATCATCCTGCTCCTTATTAAGAATATGATCACAAAGCCTGTAACAAAGCTTACCAACACCATTCTGAGGATAGCGGAGGGGGATTTCACCGTTTCCATAGCTAAGGGCGGAAATAACGAGATAGGCGTGATGAATAACAGTATGCACGACTATGTCGAACGTATGAGAGGCACTCTCGGCGAAATGAAGAATGTGACGGATATGCTTTCCAGTGAAGCTGACAGCAGCAGGCATGCAGCCACAAGTATGAGTGAGCAGGCTGACCAGCAGAGCCAGTCCATGGATCAGATACATATGGCGATGGAGGGTGTGGCTAATTCCGTTACCGAGCTCGCAACCAATGCAACCGAGCTTGCCCAGGCTGTTACTGAGCTTACAGAGCAGGGAAGCAATACGAGCGAGATCATGAATGACCTCCTTGAAAAGGCCAAGCAGGGACAGAAGGATATGAATAATGTCCAGAACAATATGGAAAATATCTCTGAATCCATGACCGAGATGAGTGAAGTTGTACAGACCGTGGATGAGGCAGCGCAGAAGATCAATTCCATAGTGGAGATGATCAATTCCATTTCCTCACAGACAAATCTTCTTTCCCTTAACGCATCCATAGAGGCAGCGAGAGCAGGAGAGGCGGGAAGAGGCTTTGCGGTTGTTGCCACAGAGATAGGTAATCTCGCAAACGAAAGCGCCAATGCCACAACTGAGATCAGTTCCATAATCGGTGACATCACGGCCCAGATAAAGAATCTGTCGGAGAGATCCGAAGCAAGTGTCAGGGATATCGCTACAAGCTCCGAGGCTGTCAGCGTAACAGGATCCAATTTCGCGGAAATATTCGCATCTCTTGATAAGGCAGGAGATACCGTGAACCATATGATCGCGAAGATGGACGAAGTAAATGAGATAGCAACCTCGGTAGCGGCTATTGCGGAGGAACAGTCAGCAAGCACCGAGGAGGTGACCGCTACGGTTGAGACCGGAGCCACCAGTGCAAAGAACGTGGCAGAGGAGAGCCGCGGAGTAGATCATAGCGCTGTTACTGTTGCGGAATCAGCTGCAAGGATCGGCGAATTTGTTGATACCTTTACCATTTAAGACGAAAGAGAAAACGGAGTATATCAGTGGTTCTGTTTGTAAATGCCTGTGTACGCAGTGAATCGAGAACAAGGAAGCTTGCCGGTACCTTGCTTGCAAAGCTTACAGACAATTATGATGAGATCAGATTGGAGAATATGAAGTTCCCGGTTACTGATGAAGCATTCCTGAAAAACAGGGACAGGCTGATCGAGAGCAGGAAATTCAATGACAGATCATTCGATATGGCAAGGCAGTTCGCGGCTGCAGAGACTGTTGTCATAGCGGCGCCATATTGGGATCTGTCATTTCCTGCATCACTTAAGCAGTACATAGAGCATATCAATGTTATCGGTATTACCTTTGAATACACACCGGAGGGCATTCCCCGGGGCTTATGCAAAGCGAAAAAGCTCTACTATGTCATGACTGCAGGCGGAAACTTTGTTCCCGAGGAATTCGGCTTTGGGTACATAAAGGCTCTTTGTGAGAATTATTATGGCATCAGTGATGTAGAGCTTATCAAGGAAACAGGGCTGGACATTTAGTGGAAGATCTTTTGATCAAAGCCCCAAAGTTGTGGTACACTTTCTCCGGTAAATTCATTTATATAAGGAGCCGAGATATGCCAAAGTATGATTTTGATTCCTATTTATTGTACGAACTGAAAAAACGGGATGTGTATTCCGTAAAAATAAGAGTGATCTTAAAGGAGCAGGTGAACGGAGAGGTTCTTTCAAAGGCAGCCGAAAAAGCGTTTCAGAGGTTTCCGTATTTCAGAAAGACTGTTTCCGTTAATGAGGAGGGAGCTTATGTTTTTGAGCCCTGCAATAAGCCTGTTTCGGTGACGGAGGGCGACAGAAAGGTCCGCCTCGGAACAGATGAGACCAATGGTCTTCTGTTTGCGATCACCTATGAGAATAACGACGTTTTTTTCTCCTTCTCCCATAACTTTTGCGGAGGCTGCGGCGCAATGCGCTGGATCAAGACCACTCTTTGGCAGTACCTGACTTATCTTGGATATGATGTGGATACGAAAGGTATCATGACGGTTGACACGCCAATAACGGCTGAAGAACAGGCTGAGCCGGATCCTGCTTCGCTGCCCGGGGATGAGCCGCTCGGAAGGCTGAATTTCACTATGGATTCCTTCGTACCGAGAATGGACTATATGGAAAGAATGAAGGATCCAGACGGTATTGACGGCTATTATCCGATCCGCATCCCGAAGAAGTGTCTGATGAAATATGCACGTGATAATGACGGCAGCCCCAACTCGATCTTATCCGCGGTTCTGTATAAAATGTGCCTTATGGTATTTCCTGGGGAAACTAAGTTTACTGCCGGTATCGCAAATAACTACCGGGAGGATGTGGGCTGTCCCTTAACCTACAGAGATATAGTCCGGGAAATGCATATTCAGTATGATGACAGGATGAGGGACTGGTCTGTCGACAAGCTCTCAACTGTTACAAGAAGCCAAATGTACATTCAGATGCAGCCGGAGGAAAGCTGGGACAGATGCCGGAGGGTGGATGCGCTCCGGAGTCAGATAGATTCTATGCCGGATCTCGAAAGCAAGGTGAATTATGCCTTTGAAAACAGCCTTACGACCCATGGGATACCATCGACCTTTCATATAAGCTATGTGGGTAAGGTCGACTGGGGCGGCCTTAATAGCTTTATCGACGGCGTGTATTCGCTGACAATTGCACATTTAATGTGTGAGGTCAACGCAATCGAAGAATATTTCTTTATTAGCTTCCATACGGTAAGAAAGGACGGTAAATACTTAAAGGAATTCCTTAAGGTTCTGGATGAGGAAGGGATCACCTATTCGGTGGGAGACCTGACAGATAGACACCTGCCGGTTACTGTATTGCCTTAAGGAAGCCCCAAATTAGACGAATAGAATACCCCAGGGTATTCAAACACAAAGAAATCAAGCCTGTAGCCGGTTTGCACCGATTACAGGCTTTTTTCGTTTTTGGAGAAAAAAACTTGACAAGCTAACGATTTTTAGCCACAATATGGCTAACTTACGTTAGCACAGATTGAGAGGATATCATGTCAACAAAGCAAAGAATACTGGATGAAGCATTAACGCTGTTTGCTGAGAAAGGGTATGACGGAACCGGCTAAGGATGCTTCTTGTCCAGGAACAGTTCAGAAATGAAAGGATTTCCGAGGTTACTACCAGGCATCAGCTGGACGGGATACAGAGAATGTTTGCAAAGTCAGACAGACAGCCACAATGTGGGGAAGAATGCATGGAATACATCGAAAAGCATATGCGGCATTTTTGCAAGGTATACATGAAAGAGCGAGGATAAAATAATGAATGTAAAATATGAAAAGAAACCGGAGATGAATTTTATTGGATATCATACAGAAATCCGCCCGGAGGAAGGGTATCAGAAATGTCCTGAATTCTGGGACAAGGAGTATGCTGCAAAATATGCAAGACTCTGGCAGACTATGAAGCCTGAAACAGAAATTGAGAAAGCAATCTTAGAAAACGAAATCGGTATGTTTGCAATCTGTTCAGAATCTGAAAACGGATTTCTGTATTGGATTGCAGGACTGTATAAGGGCGGCGATGTACCTGAGGGATTAGAATTATATTCTTTCCCGGCAAGTGACTGGGCCATTTTTACGGCAAAAGGACCGATGCCTGGATCTCTGCAGACACTTAATACTGCAGTATGGCAGGAATGGTTCCCGAATGAAGGCCAAAAATTTCAGGCAAACGGAAAAGCAACCCTTGAGGTTTATTCGCAGGGTGATCCGCAGGCTTCGGATTACGAATGTGGTATTTGGGTTCCGGTGCAGACAGAAGGGAGGCTTTGATCATGAATGAATACATTGCATATTGCGGGCTGGACTGTGAGGCCTGCGAAGCTCGTCTGGCTACGGTTAATAACGACAATGAACTGCGGATAAAGGTATCGAAGGAATACAAAACGTCGGGGGAGGAAGGGACGCATGGATATGAACTATAGGGTTATAGACAAAGAAAAGTATTACCGGAGCGGAGTATTCCGCCATTTTACGGAGGACTGTAAGTGTTCTACTTCTATGACTGCGAGAATAGATGTCACAGATCTGGTGGAGCATTCCAAGCGGACAGGCAGTAAGTTCTACATTAACTTTTTGTATCTGCTCTCAAAGGTGCTTAATTCATGGGATGATTACAAGATGGGTTATCTCTGGCAGTCGGAAGAGCTGATCTGCTATGACAGCATAAATCCGATTCAATATGTTTTTCATGAGGATACGGAAACCTGTACGCCGGTCTACACGACATATTATGAAGACTATGAGGTGTTTTACCGGAATGCTATGAATGATGTGGAGCGCGCCAAGAAAACAAAGGAATACGGGCTGGATATGTTGAATCACCCGAACTGGTTTGACGCATCTTATATTCCATGGCTGTGTTCAGCAGAAGAGGTGGGGACAGATGAAGATAGAGCATATTGCTATGTATGTGAATGATTTGGAAGGAGCCCGAGATTTCTTCGTAAAGTATCTTGGTGGGTTGTCAAATGATGGATATCATAATGAATTAACAGGATTCAGATCATACTTTATCACTTTTGATGACGGGGCAAGACTTGAGATCATGAATAAGCCCTCTATGGAAGATTCAGCAAAGAGGGTCAATCGTACAGGGTATATTCATATAGCATTTTCAGTTGGAAGTGCTGAAGAGGTTGACCGTCTGACAAGGGTATTTCGAGAAGATGGATATGAAGTGATAAATGGCCCTCGAACAACAGGCGACGGATATTATGAAAGCTGTATTATCGGCGTAGAGGGAAATCAGATAGAGATTACAGTTTGAATTACTGTAGGATATATGACTAAGACAAATGGTTAAATACGAAATTATTGACTTACCTATAATAGCGATTATTGGCAAGGAAGGCGTAGGCACGAAAGAAAATGAATTGTTCATTTCTGAAGGGAGGCCTGAAAGGAATGTTTATTGCGGATATGATTGCTCCATACTCACTCTGGCATATATTCAGGATAGAGGATATTGTTGCTCATTCAGTTATATGTGGCGATGAGGAAGTATTTATGCGAAGGGTTATCAGAAGGAAACGGGATCCCCAGTTTATGAGGATGATGAATTAAATGGATCAATAAAGATGGACATTGAACATTATTTTACAGAAACAGGGAATGGAGAACCGCTTATTCTGCTCCATGGCAATGGCGAGGATTGCGGATATTTTCAGGGACAAATTGAAGAGTTTTCCAACCTGTATCATGTATATGCAATAGACACCAGAGGTCACGGGAGAACACCGAGAGGCGATAAACCCTTTACCATACGCCAATTTGCTGATGACCTGCTAGGCTTCATGGACAACCATCAGATAAATAGGGCACATTTACTTGGTTTTTCGGACGGTGGAAATATTGCCATGATCTTTGCTATTCGTTATCCAGACAGAGTAAATCGATTGATCCTAAATGGGGCGAATCTGAATCCGATGGGAGTGAAACGTTTCACGCAGATCCCTATTGAAATCGGTTATAAGTTTGCAAAGAAATACGCCGGAAAAAGTGATTCTGCCAGATTGAATGCAGAAATGCTCGGTTTGATGGTAAACGATCCTAATGTAGAGCCGGAAGAACTTGTCAAAATAAAAGCAAAGACTCTGGTTATTGCAGGAACAAAAGATATGATAAAGAAAGAGCACACGAGATTAATTGCTTCGCATATTCCCGACTCAGAGCTTGTTTTTCTCAAGGGCAATCACTTTATAGCAAGCAAACACCCGGATGAATTTAATCGGGCAGTTCTTCAGTTTTTACGTAGTTAAATTCAAGCTTGTATGGCTTTATAGGACAGAATTCGATACGTTTAAACAGGTCGAAATCGACATGTTTAGAATTGTACTTTTGATATCAAAAAAATTGACATCAAGATTTGCGGTAAAATTTTTTCACCGCAAATTATGAAAGGATAATTATGGCACAAAAGACAAAAACAGAAATAGAAAGGACAGAGATAGCGGTGATTGAGGTTACCGAAGGTTATCTCAGAGAAAAAATGTATGAGTTTCGAGGCCGAAAGGTAATGCTTGATTCAGATTTGGCAGAAATTTATGGCTATGAGACGAAGAATTTCAACAGACAGGTAAAGAATAATAGTCGGAAGTTTCAAGGTGATGATTTTATGTTTGAACTTACGGATGAAGAGACAGAGGAACTTTCAAGGTGCAAAAATTTCACCTTGAATCAAAAGGAAGGAAGAGGAACCAATATTAAGTACAATCCACATGTATTTACTGAGCAAGGGATATACATGCTTATGACAGTATTGAGAGGTGACCTTGCGATAAAACAGAGTAGAGCCTTGGTTAGTACATTCAAAAAGATGAAAGACTATATTTTGAGTAATAAAGGGCTCATTGATCAGCGTGAGGTAATGCAGTTATCTATGCAGACCGCTGATAACTCGATTGGAATACATAAGCTTCGCATGGATCTCGGGTCTGTAGAAAAACAGATGTCGGATGTCATGGAACAACTGGGTGATGTGGTTACTAAATCGGAGCTGGCTGAAATGATGAATGGTTTTGTGAATGACGAGGATAACGGCTGGCTCATGTATAACACCAAGTATTGCAGTGCTGATGTGGCATATTCCTCGATATACAGTCAGGCCAAGAAGTCTGTGTATCTGATAGACAATTATATAGGTCTTCGGACGTTGGTACTGCTTAAAAACGCACCCGCAGGGGCAGATATCAAGATATTCAGTGATAATATCGGGAGCGGAAAACTCCATAATGTCGAATATACCGACTTTTGCAGGGAATATCCAAATATTAAGCTTACCATGCAGCATACCGGAGGCATATATCACGACAGATTCATAGTATTGGATTACGGAACTAAGGATGAGCGTGTATTTCTTTGCGGGGCTTCCTCAAGAGATGCAGGAGCAAGGATTACCAGCATAGTAGAAGATTTTGGGATTGATAAGTATGACCCGTTGGTCAAAAAATTGCTGAAAAACGGAGTATTACAGCTTCCGTAGGAGGAAACAGAAGTGAAGAAACAAAAGAAATGCTATATCTACACCCGTGTATCCACAGCAATACAGGTGGATGGGTATAGCCTGGACGCGCAGAAAGACAAATTGCGGAAATATGCTGAATATCAAGATATGACTATCGTTTTCAATTTTCCTATGCCGGTACAGGGGAGGGAAATCAAGAGCTTACCCTTGGAATCAGAGTCAACCGTCGAGACTGTATGTTTATTGTCCAAACTTCATGAAGCGAAGTATCATATCAACGTTAAGGTAGATATGGATGAGCTTGATCTTACAAGTGCGGAAGCTAAGGCAACATATAAAGAGATTGAAGAATGAGTGCAGGAACACTATGGATTCCATGTAACAAACCTAAATATTGCGCAGGTAAAGTCAACTCGGCAGAAAATGAATGAATATTATTCATTGACATCCTGAAACTTCTGTGTTAATATGCAGAAAGTGAAACACAGTAAGGAAGGATGTACATGAGAACCGTAAAAGACCCGGACACCAGAAAGCAGGAGATTCTATCGGGAGCTCTTTTGGTATTTGCCCAAAAAGGATATGATAAGACTACGATTTCCGATATAGCAAGGGAACTGGGAATCTCACAGGGACTTTGTTACAGATACTATGCATCAAAAGAAGAGATATATGATGCAGCAGTTGAAGAGTATGCGGGAATTATTGTGAGAGCTAACTTGAAGAGATTTGACAGCAAGGGCAAAACTTTGAAAGAGAAAATCCGGTCTTTTTCGGGAAGTCTGAATGAGTACCGGGAGCCTGAGAAGGACAACGAACTGTTATATAGTCTCTTTCATAGCGAGGGAAGCCAGAAGATGCATGATCAGCTTATGATAAAGACTGCAGCCAAGCTGGTACCTCATATTAAGAAGGAGCTGGAGAAAGCCCGGGATGACGGAGAAATAAAGATATCGGATATAGATGCCCTAGCCTACTTTTTTGTTTACGGGCAGCTGGGAATGTTACTTGAGCATGGAAGTGAAAAGGATTGCGGTAAAAGAATAAAGGATACATTAATTGAAATATTGAATTTGTAAGACAAACCCCTGATACAATTGTTTCAGGGGTAAAATAAGCAATATAAATGAATGAAAATCATTCAGAGAAAGGAAAACAATTATGAAGACAATAATTATCTATGAATCAAAGCACCATGGTAATACAAAGAAGGTCTGTGACCGCGTGGCAGCAGAATGTCAGGTGGAACTAATAGAGGCCGGGAGCGTGGGAGCGGATTTCAACTGGGAGGATTATGACCTGGTGGGCTTTGCATCGGGGATAGCATATTCCAAGTTTTACGATTCGGTAAGCCGTGTGGCAGAAAAGATTCCTGCGGGGAAGGGGACTTTCTTTATCTATACCTGTGCAAAGAACGATAAGGATTTTGCCGCTAAGATTAAGAAGGTCGTAGAAGAGCGAGGAGCCAAGTGCCTTGGAACATACGGATGTCGTGGTTTTAACACATATGGACCATTAAAGTTAATCGGAGGGATGAATAAGTCCAATCCCAATGAGGATGAGCTTAAGGCAGCAGTAGAATTTGTAAAGAAGGTGGAAAAGACTTATGAAAAGTAAAGTAGATTTTATAAACGAAAACACAACAAGAGCTTTAATGAAGCTCTTTATACCCCTTATGCTTGCCATGACACTTACCATGGCATACAGCATGGTTGACAGCCTGTGGGTAGGAAATCTCCTGGGGGAGGCAGGTATGTCTGCACTTACGGCAAGTACAGCTATTGTCCTTATTATGAATTCCTTATCAATGGGTGTTGGTAACGGAGTATCGGTTATGATCGCCCAACGTGTCGGAGCAAAGGACACAGTGGGAGTAAAAAGAGCAGCCGCCGTTGTTATGATAGTTTCTCTGGTTTTTTCCGGAGCGATATGCCTTGTGGGAGAACTTGCATCTGAGTATCTTCTGACAGCAATGGGTACGCCTGCAGAGGTACTTACTGAAGCGGTGTCTTATCTGAGACTCTATCTTATTGGAAATGTTGCTCTCTTTTTATATATGCAGTTTACATCCATATTCAGGGCCTTTGGAGACTCGGTTTTCCAGATGAAAGGAATGCTTATGACGGTGATAGTTAATGCTATCCTTGATCCCATAATGATTAACTGGTGGGGATTCAATGGGGTGGCCATAGCAACAGTGATATCGGAGTTTGTTTGCCTTGCATACGCGTTTGCTTATCATTACAAAAAGAAATGGTTCTCATTTGATTTTAAGGCAATGACATGGGAGGATGTAAAAAACATGGGCAGGCTATGTGTTCCGACTTCCATACAGTCTATTATGCCGGCATTAAGTTCCGCCGTTATGATTACATTTGTTAATCCCTTCGGACTGACAGCCCTTGCCGGATATGGAGTGGTAAGGAATCTTGAACTTATTATGTTTATGCCCACCAATGCCATGTCAATGGTTGTTACCTCTATAGTCGGTCAATGTAAGGGCGCAGGTCGTATAGACCGGGCTGGTGATTATTGTAAAAAAGCCATGCTTACAGGGGGAGTTCTGATTGGCTTGGTAAGCGCCCTTGTCATCTGCACAAGTCCCATGCTTAGTGGATGCTTCGGCCAGGGAGCAGAGGTTGGCGTTATAGTTGCAGAGTTTTTCCATATTGTCAGCATCGGATACGTATTATATATGCTTACAAGCTGTATTCAGGGATATATTACTGGAATTGGAAGACCGGAGAGGGCTATGCTGTTGCTTATTGCGTATTACATTATATTCAGGGTGCTGCCAGCTTTGATGCTAAAGCATATATTCGGACTGTCGGGAATATGGTTTGCTTTTCTTGTAAGCCACATTTTGGCGTGTGTATTGGCCTTTGTATTGCTGCAGATCAGTGATAAGATATTTTTGAAGCCGGTGAAAAACACATTAAAACTATATTCCGGGGCATGACACGAATCGTATCACGGATGTGACGATACGTTTCTTTTCTTCTTCATGGGTCTTTGTTACTTTCATACTAACGAACGCAGCTACATATTTTTGAAATGGACAATGTTGTGATGCGTTCGTTAGTCAGAGGTATCGGCAGATGGTATTTTTTGCCGGTATGAATTGCCGATGGGCAATACTAAATGAAAGGACGAGGAGGACATGAAGGAAAAAAGAAATCTGCTGGCGGGGGCAGGGTTGATCGGTGCTTTTGTCCTGTGGACTGTTTTGATCCGGTGGGTCAATGTACAGGCTGTGGGGCAGAATGGAACGAAGATTGGATTTGCTGATTTTAATGTATGGTTCCATAAGCTGACCGGCGTGCACATGACGCTTTACACGATCACGGACTGGCTGGGACTTGTACCCATATTTATATGCCTCTGCTTCGGAGTGCTGGGTCTGGTGCAGCTGATAAAGAGACGGAGCCTGCTAAGGGTTGATCCGGATATCCTGTTATTAGGTATCTATTATGTTCTGGTCATAGCCTGTTACCTGATCTTTGAGATGATTCCGGTCAATTACAGGCCTGTTCTGATAGAGGGGAGGCTGGAGGCATCCTATCCGTCATCAACGACATTACTGGTACTATCCGTAATGCCGACACTCTGGTTTCAGGGAAACAGGAGAGTCTCAAATGTGGTTCTCAGAAAAGTGGTTGCGGGTTTTGCAGTCGCCTTTTCAGTGTTTATGGTGATCGGAAGGCTGATCTCGGGGGTACATTGGGCGACGGATATAATTGGCTCCATATTATTAAGCACGGGGTTGTTTATGCTGTACCGGTCAGTCGTTTTATCACGGCCGGGATTATCCCGTCCGTGATAAAGCCTCCGGCGGATCGCAGACGCGTGCAGAGGAAGGTGCTACGCACCGCACGCGTCGCGGCAAGAACGCCGAGGCGTTCTTGAATTATGGACAATGCAAAGAAAGCCGACAGGAGCAAAGATGGAATTTAATGAAAAACTACAGGAATTAAGAAAATCCAGATCAATGACTCAGGAAGAGCTGGCGGAGGCTCTGTTTGTTTCAAGGACTGCGATTTCAAAATGGGAACAGGGGCGCGGCTATCCAAGCCTTGATTCGCTTAAGGAAATATCGAGGTTCTTTTCTGTGTCGATTGATGATCTGATCTGCTCGGAAGAGATCATTTCTGCGGCGGCAGATGAGAAGAAAGAGTGCATGGATAAGTACATATCCCTGATCTGCAATACGCTGGACATCTTTTTGGTATTGCTGCTGTTCCTGCCTGTATTCGGGAACGGAACAGATAGTCCGGCTTCGGTATCGCTGTATGCGATCACGGGCATAAGTGCATGGATCAAAATAGTGTTTGCTGCCTTGATTGGAGTGGCTGTTCTGAACGGTATCTGTGGAGTTATCATCAGCCATTATGAAGGAATCCTATCGGATTCCTCTGATGACTCAAAGCCGGCGGGCTCCCTTCGGCCTTTGGCCGAGGGCAGATTTGGAAAGCCGGTCTGGAACCGTCATCGGCTTGTGACGGGAATGGTGCTCTCCATAGCATGTGCAGCGGTATTTATCCTGACAAGACAGCCCTATGCAGGCATCATCTGTCTGGCTATTTTGGTCGTGAAGGGTTTGCTGATTGGAAAAGGGAAGAGTTTATTATGATGGAAAATGAACGCATAAGGATTTATCCTGCAAGTCAGGAACAGATGGAGAAGTTTATTGCCTCTGAAACTGATGAAGAGCTGAAGAAAGCATATAGTGAAATGCTGGAAGGCTGCCTTGCTCATCCCGGAGAGTGGGACTGGTATGCGATGTGGATGATTGAGAAACCGGATGGAGCGCATATTGGGGATCTCTGTTTTAAGGGCATAGAAGCTGGCCGTAATCCTGAGATCGGATATGGCATCCTGGAAGAATACCGGGAACAGGGTTTCGCCACTGAAGCAGTGAAGCTGGCACTTAAATGGTCGTTCCGGCATCCGGGGATAAAAGCGGTTGAAGCGGAAGCGGATCCGGATAATGCGGCATCGCAGAGGGTGCTTATGAAATGCGGATTCCGTCCGAATGGGGAAATTGGAGAGGAAGGTCCCAGATATATAGTTTACGGAGGAAATGAGATGAATGCGTGATCTTTGCACCAATCATCATTTTTCCGGTGCTCTTCGTCTCTTTGCTTAAGAGTTCTGTTACCTGACCATACAATATCTGATATGCCAGTATGCACACATGGATTTAATGTTTCCAAAGATATTACCCTGGTGGTCGCTACAGGGTTTGTCGTGAAAAGTAGGTCTCATGACAGTCTCCTTTGTCAGTGGCTATGTTTGTTTAAAGGTTGAAAGCCCAGAGGGCTTATTTCGTATGATTTATTCATGGATTGACGCCATCGCACAGGCTCAGAGCGAGACAGGGAATTTCGATATGAGAAATGCGCTTGCGCATTTACAGGAGGTCACTACGGAGGATATTAAGAGGTTCGGAGAGTATAACATTATGGCTGTATGCGGAATCATGTGGGCGATCAAGCATCCAGCCGGCTTCGCGCAGGAGGTTGCCTATGTAGGCGAAGAGAAGTCCTATAATGCCTATCCGGTTAAATCTATTATAGATGGAGGAGGTGTGGTCGCAAACCATTCAGACTATCCCGTATCTCCCATGTTCAGTGCAGTACAGGCGTTCTGTATGGGAGTCTTGAAGAAGCTGCCGTCTTATCCGGATGATTACATCAGAAATATCGACCAGGCGATCAGCAGGCATGATTGCGGAGATTGAGAAGGCTGTCTGTATTGCGACAATCGTTGATGGGGATGTTGTATATAAAGCGGAATAAGATGTTGGGTACACTATAAGGACGTATGAGCGTCGGGAGTTTTCGAAACCTGTGGTGCGGCATCGTCCGGGATCGTTACCGTCACCACGGTCCCGGCGCCCTCGCGGGAGCGGATGGTCAGGCTCCCGCCGCACATCATTTCAAGTCTCTGACGAATGTTTTCAAGTGCAATTCCCGGTTCTGCTGTACCGGCAGGGTCAAAACCCCGGCCGTTGTCTTCTACAATGATCTCACTGCCGGAATCCGTCTTTTTCGTCAGGATTGAAATACGGAGTGGGCCGACATACGGATCCCTGCCGTGTTTGACGGCATTCTCCACGATCGGCTGCAGTGTCAGCGGCGGTATGCGGAAAAAGGTATGCGGCGTGTCGTAATCAACGAGCAGAGTATTCTTATACAGAGCCTGTTCCACGGCCAGGTATGCGTGCGTGTGTTCCAGTTCCGAAGAAAAAGGGATCATTTCGGCGCTTGCGATGGCGGTGAAGTTTTTGCGAAGATAGGTGGAAAAATCCAGTGTGACCTTCTGTGCCAGATCGGGATCCTGTTTGCAAAGATAGTAGATGCTCATCATGGTATTGTAGATGAAGTGCGGTCTCATTTGGAGAACCATGATGTCCGCGCGCTGATTGGCAATTTCTGTTTTCTGACTGGCGATCTTCCTCTGTCGGCTCAGATCCTGCTCGATCTGATCGGCCAGTACGAAGCTGTACATGGAAAGACCGGAGAGAACGTAGCTGATATCCACTAACAGGAATGCATCCACAAAAAGCTGTACGATCATTGCAAACGACACCGGCACCAGGGCGACGAGAAAGCTTAAGAACACTTTATGGGAAAGCTGCTTGCGGCGCCGCAGCGTTCCTGTAAAATTCAGGATCAGGATTGCGATCAATGGCAGCGGAAGAAGCGGGTACAGAGGTCCGCGGTAATACTGCCAGTCTGGCGTGACATACCATAAGCCGCCAGTAATCAGAGTGCCTGCAAGCACCATAACATAAATGACCATGAGGGCAATGACAGCCTTCAGAAGTCTGCTGTGCAGAAGGCTCTCGCTGCAGTAATGAAGCAGATAAACCGTAAGCATCGGCAGAGGCAGCGAAAGTAACAGGCTTCCCGCGATCATTACGATATAGATAGCGATACCCGGGGCGTGATAATGGTAGAAAGCTATTTCGGTCACGGAGGAGAGGCAGCATAGGATAAAAACGATAAAATAACTTTGGAAAAAGCGCCTGTTCCACCGGTCCGTCCCGGGGATTACGGCGCTGAACCAGATAGCTATCATGCTCAGCATCAGTGTCGCGCTGATTATGGAAAGCCACAGGTAATTATAATTGATCCAGTCGCTCACTTTTCATTACTCCTCGGCCTTCCCATTTCCCATTGAGAATGGATAACGAAGCTTTTTCAGCTGCTCCTTTACTGCATCAGAGGTGAGCGGCTTAAGAATAAAGCCACTGGCCTCGGTCTTCCAGGCATCAAAGGAGTAGTCTACGTAAGCAGTCAGAAACAGGATGTTCGTAAAGGGATAGATTTTAAGCAGCTCACTGCAAAGATCAAATCCGCTGGACGTTCCCAGTTCAATATCCAGGATAGCCAGATCTATCCGGTTTATTTTTGCATATTCAATCGCTTCCGCCGGCCAGATAAAGCCCGCTATCGTGGCGTTTGGCAGGATATCGCTCAGGACAGACATACCCCCGGTGAGGATGATCTCGCTGTCGTCCACCATGATGACATTGGGACATTTTTCGCTCTGGGCCACAAGCTGTAAAAGTGTGCTGGCGTTCACTCCAAGGCATTTGGCGAGGCGGAGTATCATCACAGCGTCCGGCAGCCGTCTGCCGCTTTCCCAATTTGCGATAGTGGAAGGATTGACAAACATCTGCTTTCCAAGCTGTTTCTGGGAAAGACCGCTTTTTTCCCTCAGCTTCCGCAGATTTTCCGCAAATATATAATCCATCGCAATACTCCTCCCCATCAGGTCAGGTTACCTTGAGCCTACAAATATGATAAACTTTTGATGTGGCACAGGCAATATGAATTTATAAACCCGGGGGTTTTCAATCTGAAAACTCCTCTTGTATCAGTTTATGTACTGATGCAAAATAGTTTTGTGTCGTTTCTTAAGTGGGGTACGGAGACTGGCAAAAGAGACTGGCAAAATAAAGTCGAATTGACATATTGCTGCATAAATGAAAGAAAGGAGAATAATAAAATGGGTGCTGAGAATAATGCGGCAGGTATTACTAATGACGAGAACATAGTGAGGGAGGCAGCAGAGAGAGTACAGGCGCTGTATGGCGAGAACAAAAAGATCACGGACGGAAATTATGACAAGTCGCTGGCGGTAAAGTGCGTGAACGGCACCTTCATCGGCAGGAAGTCGGAAGGTGTCATTGCTTACAAGGGCATTCCCTTCGTTGGGAAACAGCCCGTGGGTGAGCTTCGCTGGAAAGCACCGGTGGACTGCGTGAGCGATGACGGCGTGTATGAGGCGTATTACTTTGGAAAGATCCCCCGTCAGGAGGGAAGCATCGGCCAGGTGGGGTCGTTTTACCCTCAGAGTGAAGCGTGTCTGTATCTGAACGTATGGAAAGCAGAGAATGCGGGAACAGAGAAAAAGCCTGTCATGGTATGGATCCACGGCGGGGCTTTTGAGATCGGGTCGACTGCTGAACCGCGGGAGGAGGGGACCAATTTCGTCAAAGAGAATCCGGATGTCATTCTGGTTTCCGTCGAGTACCGCCTGGGTGTCTTTGGCTTCTTCCATCTCTCCCACCTTCCGGACGGAGGGGACTATCCGGATGCCCAGAATCTGGGGCTCTTAGATCAGGTAATGGCATTGAAGTGGGTTCATGAGAATATTGCTGCATTTGGCGGCGATCCCGATAATGTGACGATCTTTGGTGAATCCGCCGGCGGCGCAAGCGTGACATCGCTTCCGCTGATCGATGGCGCCCAGAAATATTTCCGCCGCGTCATTGCCGAGAGCGGCACTCCCGTTTTCACGCGGTCTACGGAGGAATCCATTGCCTGTACGAATGAAGTGATGGAGATCCTCGGATGCAAAACCGTTGCTGATCTGCAGAAGGTTGAAGTAGAAAAGTTCTTACATGAAGCGGGAATCGCACTCAACCTTCGTACCTGGGCGGAGCGTGACGGAAGGATTATACCCCTTAATCCCTATAAAGCTTACGAGGACGGGGCTGCGAAGAATGTGGACATACTCCAGGGCTTCAACAAGGATGAAATGGGTTATTTCGTATGGGGTTTTGGGGTGGAAGCCTACGATGCGTTCGCCAGTGACCGAAGAGAAAAGAAGCTGGCACAAATGACAGAGGATGAGAAGGCACTGGCGGAGAGCTATCTCAAGAACGCGAAGGATGTAAGTACGGAATACAGCAGCGACAGCCGGTTTTTTGACCAGATTTGTTTTATAGCGCCGGTGTTTAAGATGTCTGAAGGTCAGACAAAAGCGGGGGGAAGACACTTTACCTATTACTTTACGCCGGAATCTGGAACACCTTTGATCCGCAGCGGACACGGTATCGAGCTTGCGGTCGTATTCAATCATCCGGAGGAAACTCTCGTTACCGGAAGGGCGCTTGATGAAACCTTCTGTAAGACCCTGCGCAGGATGTGGGTCCAGTTTGCCAAGACCGGCAACCCGTCCCTTACGGCGGACATTTCTCCCGACGGCAAGGCGCATGAGTGGCCGATATACGATACAAAGGACAGGTATGTGATGGTCTTCGATGAGTTTGATATCCATCCGGAGAAGGAAGCCGACCGGCAGATCCTTGACTGGGAGAGAACCTATGACCTGACCAAATACTACACCATCTGATATCAGGGCGTGGCATCAGTTGGGGCGAAATTCTGATTCTGTGGAAAACAGGGCAATACAGAAAGGAGAACAAAACAGTGAGTGACATGAAGAGGGAATTCAAGGATTTAATCAGGTTCGAGCCTTACGACTACTTAAACAGCGAAATCACGGGAGACTATGACAAGGCCCATGCAGTGAAGTGCGTGAACGGCACCTTCGTCGGAACCGAGGAGAACGGGGTCGCGTCGTGGCTGGGCATCCCCTTTGCGAAGCCGCCCGTGGGCGAGCGCCGCTTTAAGGCACCGGAATACGTGGACGAGAGCGACCGTATCTTCGAGGCCAGGTACTACGGAAAGAGATCCTACGGCCAAAGCGAGGGAGGAGATTACGTTCAGAATCAGGCTGCCGAGGACTGCCTCTATCTGAATATCTGGGTAAACGAAGATGACAAGACCGAGAAGAAGCCGGTGATGGTCTGGATTCACGGCGGGGCCTATGTCGACGGCTCCGGCTCCCAGGCCTGCTACAGCGGAGCCAACCTCGTCCAGGCACAAAGTGACATCATCATGGTGAACATCAACTACCGCCTGAGCATGTACGGCTTCATGGACTTCTCGTCAGTGCCCGGCGGCGAAAGCTTTGGGACGGCACCATGCAACGGCCTGCTGGATCAGGCTATGGCGCTCAGGTGGGTGCACGAGAATATAGCCGCTTTCGGCGGTGACCCCGGAAACGTGACCATATTCGGCCAGAGCGCAGGAGGCGGCTCGGTCTCCATTCTGCCGGTAATGAAGGAGGCGAACCAGTATTTCCAGAAGGTCATCGCCCAGAGCGGCTCCACCACACTGGCCTTCCCGGTGGACTGCGAATCCGCGCAGGGCAAAACGAAGGCGCTGCTCGAGTACACCGGCTGCAAGACCATGGACGACATAATGGCGTTATCCGAAGAGAAGCTTCAGGAGGCCTATGTCCAGGCGGTCGGCAGGTACACGTCCTGTCCCTACTACGGAACGGAGGTGCTCCCCGAGGCGCCCATCGAGCTGTATAAGAAGGGTCTGGCAAAGCACATATCCATTATGGCAGGCAGCACGGCCGATGAAGCCAGGCTGTTCATGGGTCAGGGCCCGGAGATGAACATAGAAGAGCAAAAGAAATTCGCCCGGCGCGCCGTGGGCGATGCAGTCCCCTACCTGAAGGAGGAGGACAAAAAGTACTACGAGGAATTCTACCGGGTCTGCAGGTTCCAGGAGCCGGGGCTTGCCGAGACGGAGTTCATCAATGAGCTCATGTTCCGGGTTCCCATGCTTAATCAGCTCGACGTGCAGAGCGCGTTCAACAAGACGTTCTGCTATTACTGGTCGTATCCGGCCAGCTTTGCGGATATGGGCGCCCCACATTCCGTGGAAATCATATTCGTGTTCAACGATCGCGGCGCCGGGACGAACAGCACCTTCAACGGCACGAACATCGCCGATGAGATCTTCAAGTTCGTTCAGCAGACGTGGACCAATTTTGCACGCTGCGGCAACCCGTCGACAGATAAGATCGACTGGAAGCCGTATTCGGTCGACGACCAGAACGTCCTGGTCATTGCAGGACCTGATGACATGCATATCGAACAGGGGCTCCTGACCGACCAGTACAAGGCCGTGCTCCCTCTGGTTAATTACTACCAGTTCATGGACAAGTACTTTACCCCCCACTACCTTTTCGATATCTTGGCAGAACGCGAGCAGAAATCCTAAGGAGGAAGCCCGGATCCCTGATCGGAAGAGAACCGCAATTTCGACGTGTTCCTGTTCCCTCCACCCCTCGGTGGAGGGAACATCAGATAACGAGGAGAGCAACGATGAGAGCAGACATGATCATCAAAAACGCAAAAATATTTACGGCTGATAAGGATAACCCGCAAGCTGCGGCGCTGGTGGTAAAGGACGGGAAATTTGCCTATGTGGGGGATGAGAACGGTCTTTCGGAATATGAAGGTGAGGTCACGGACCTTAACGGGAAATTTATAATGCCCGGTATCATCGACAGCCACGTCCATGTGACCTTCCCCGTCGGTTTTGAGTACGCAGATGAGGAGCATCGCTTTGAGTGCAGCGGGAAGCAGGAAGCCATGGATTATATGGCGGACTATATCAGCAGAAATCCCGGTTTGAAACGTTACAGGTTTATGCTGGACAAAAAATACCTGAACGGAGAAGATATCACAAAGGAGGATCTTGACAGAATATGTCCGGATGCCGAGCTCCAGATTCAGGAAGCGGAAGGACACAGTATCTGGATAAATTCAAAGCTCCTCAGCCGGCATGGTATTACGGATGATACACCGGACCCTGTGCCGGGTTTAAGCTATTATGTGCGCAAGGACGGAAATGTTACCGGAAATATATTTGAAGGTTCAGCGGAAATGCCCATCATCCTAGACAGTGCGCCGGGCTTAAGCGATGAGCAGATCGATGCGGCGCTTGAGCGCTGGATTAATTTTTCCGTAAATGCCGGCGTGACCGCGGTCTTTGATTCCGGTATTCCGGGGTTCAATGAATTTCATGAGCGGGTCTACGAACGCCTGCGCGAGCTGGACAGACAGGGAAAGCTGCCGGTATATGTTGACGGCTGCTATGTGGTCGCAGCACAGTGGGAGGTAGAGAAGGGCTTAAGGGAGCTGAAGCGTTTCAGACGTGAGTTTAGCTCGGAGCATATGAAGGTCCATACCATGAAGGTTTTCATGGATGGCACTCAGGCAATACATACCGCAGCCATGGTTACGCCATATGTGGATACCAACACAACGGGATCTACCGCGTTCACGAAGGAGGAGCTTGCGGAGCTTTTGAAACAGCTTAATGAGGAAGGGCTTGATCTTCATCTGCACACAGTCGGTGAAAGAGCGTCCCGCGTGGTACTGGACGGCGTGGAGCTTATCAGGAAGGAATTGGGTGAGAACTTCCATGTGAAGGTCACCTGTGCCCACCTGGAGGTCCAGGATGATGCAGATCTTCCCCGCTTTGCCAGGCTGGGCGTGATCGCAAATTACACGCCGCAATGGCATGCAGGATACACAGAGACCCTTGCGCCTTTGCTCGGTGAGGAGCGTGCAAAAAAACAGTTCCGCTGCAAGACGGTCTGGGACAGTGGTGCGCTTGTGACCTGGTCCTGCGATGAGATCAACTTCGATGATTTTACACTGTGGAGTCCGTATCTTGGCATGGAGGTCGGAATGACGAGACTTATCACCGAAAAGACCAGGGCTTACGAATACTGCAGAAGCACTGAGGTTTTCCCTCCGGCAAATGAGAAAATGAGTATTGAAGAGATGATCCTTGGCTATACGATAAATGGTGCGAAGCAGCTTGGCATTGACGATGCCAAGGGCTCCATTTCGGTCGGAAAGGACGCAGATTTTCTGGTGTTCGATAATGACCTGCTTGAGGCTGAGCAGGAGGGCTTCAGTCATAATATGCCGAAGGAAGTATATATAACAGGAAAGAAAGTGAACTGATATCGGATATCGGCTTTTGATCCTGACATAATGAAATAATAAAAAAAACATTGAGAGAGGACTGATAATGAAAATGGCAGGCAGCGATATTGAAAAAAACAAAGCGGATCTGGTGGTTTACGGGAAGATCTTCACTTCTGAAGAAAACCGGATCGTAGAGGCGTTTGCCGTAAAGGATGGAAAATATATTTATACGGGAGACAGGAAAGGAGCCGAGGCCTTTGTTGAAGAAGGCAGGACGGAGGTTGTGGATTATACCGGAAAAGGTCTTGTGATGCCTTCCTGCGGCAATGGACATGCTCATTATTCGATGGGCTATGCTTTGCAGTCAGTAGGTACAATCCTTGGAGCAAATGATGATGCGGATAAGTTTCTCACAGAGATCCTTCCCGCTGCGGTGAAGAAGGCGAGGGACACCGGGGCAACGACAATATTCGGTTTCGGCTGGAATTATATGCTTTTCAAGGATAATATGCCCACCCGTAAACAGCTGGATGCCATATGTGATGACATTCCCATATACTTTGCAGATGAGGAAGGACACAAGGGTCTGGTGAACACGCTTTGTCTGGTCAAAGCCGGTATCATGAAGGAGGACGGCACCGTACTCAGGAAGGAAGTGAGGGGAGGCGAGATCGTGATGGACACTGACGGCACTCCTACCGGATTCCTGAAGGAGCAGGCCGGAACTTTTGTGCGTTCCTTCCTGGATAATGACAGGCTCTATACCGTTGAAACAGCGAAGGCTGTTATGGCTAAAATTCAGGAACAGCTGCTTTCGGAAGGTTATACGATGTATATCGACGGCTGGGGCAACTATTTCTATAATGATCATTTCTATCAGGGTGCCCGTCAGGTGGACGAGGCCGGAGATATGCACTTTATTTTGGGCTTAAGCTATGAAATTGAAAGCTGGATGAACATAGACCAGGCTCTGGCCGAGGCTGATGAGGCCAGAAAGTATGCTTCCGCACACGTAGTGCCTAACTGGGTCAAGCTCTTCATGGACGGTACTGTGGAAGGAGGTACCGGATTTGTGGATCCCCTGTATCCCGATGGACACCAGGGGCTCGTCAACTGGACGGAAGAGGAAACTACAGATATTACCCGCAAGACGAACGAAAAAGGCATGTCCATGCATATACATACGATGGGTAACAAGGCCGTTAACCGCGCTGTCAGTGCATTTGTTAGCGGCGGTAAGGATGAAATGCGCAATACGCTTGTGCATGTGCGTAACGTAAACGACACAGACTGGAAGCGTATGGCAGAACATAACATCTATGCAACTGCGGGGATACTTTGGCATAATATGCCGAGCGGGGCGTCTGAGATGCTGAAGACCATTGTTCCTGCGGGCATGGAGGACAAATCTTATCCTATAAAATCCTATTTTGATCACGGCATCAATATGTCTTCACATTCGGATTATCCGGCATTGAGCGGCTGCCCTGACGATCCCTTCGGCATTATGGAGATTGCGGTCACAGTCGTACATCCGACTGTGAAAGGAGATCCCTGGTGGCCTGAAGAGCGCCTGACTCGCGAGCAGGCTCTCACGACCCTTACCATAAACTGTGCCAGGCAGATGTTTATTGATAAAGAAAGGGGCAGCATAAGCGAAGGGAAATATGCGGATTTCCTCCTCGTTGACAAGGATGTGCTTTCCTGTCCGGAAAATGATATACACACTGCCAGGCCTGCGGCTACCTATTTTGAGGGAAAGAAGGTTTTCTCTGTATAAGGATCAGCTCTGTCTGATTTGGTGTTTAGAGTACTTTAGCGGTGAAAATGCAGATGAAAAAACTATTTACTATCGATGATTTTGCAGTCGCTTTTATTTCGGCACTCGGATATGGCTTTGGAGAAACAGTTGCGAGGCTTCTGGGCTGGCCGGGACCTGCCTGTATAGTCGCTTGCTTTGCTGTCGGAATAGCGGTGGAAGAGCTCATAAGCAAGATAATCTTCAGCAAGCCTGTCCAGAGAAAAACTATAAACAGAGTTTTGATCTATGTCATTGTCCTGCTTGTTTTTCTGACAGGACAGTATATTGCAGTTTCCTGTATGGGTGTTTCGATGGTTGATTATGTTGTGGAGGAGTTTGCATATGTAGTCGGTCTTCCCATTGTCGGGTTGATTTTAAATCTTTTTATCCGAAGCTATCACATCCGAAAGATCCGAAAGCTGTACGGGGATGGAAGTGAGGGTTATGTCTTCGATGTAGCAGAAGAGGACATAGAGGAGCTTAACAGAAAGAATCAACCCGTTTTAGGTGAATACGATGCAGACTGTGCGGTAAAGACGAGAACCGGCATCTATGTTGGGGATAAACAAAAGAAAATAATCTCCTATCGTGGGATCCCTTATGCAAAGCCTCCTATAGGTGAGCTTAGATGGAAGGCACCCGAGCCGCTTCCGTCGTCGGAGGATGTTTTCGAAGCAATATACTTCGGTGCTTCGGCTATACAGGTTGACCACAAGGGCGTGATCTTACAGCTTCACAGACAGAGCGAGGACTGCCTTACCCTGAATATCATTACCGGAGCGGAAAGAACAGAAACAAAGAAACCGGTTCTTGTGTTGTTTCATCACGGTGATTATTCATATGGAGGGTCTGCCGACCCGCTGCTTGACGGTGACAATTTTATAACGGAGCATCCGGATATAATCTTCGTAAGCTTTAACTACCGTCTCGGTATTTTCGGATTTATTGATTTTTCAGAGGTTACCGGAGGGGAGAACTTTCCTGATGCTCCAAATCTCGGGCTGCTTGATCAGATCGAGGCACTGAAATGGATCCGGGAAAACATAGCTGCTTTCGGAGGTGATCCCGAGAATATCACGGTAATGGGATTCGAGGACGGAGCATCCTCAATCACCCTGCTTGCAGTAAGCGAGAGAGCTAAAGGCCTGTTTCAGAAAGCTTTTGTATTTGTCGGAAGCCCTGTATCAGCTTATGACACGCCTGAGACCTCCAGAGCTCTGGCGGGAGATCTGCTAAGAGAAACACACACAACGTCGATGGAGGAGCTATTACAGCTTAACACTGAAACCCTGAAGGAAGCTGCAGGGAAGCTTTGGAAGTATTTTTGTGCACCGACCTGCGACGGAAAACTGATCAGCGTTAATCCATATAAAGCCTGTCAGGAGGGAGCTGCTTCCGGTATTGAGTTTATCATTGGCATTCCGTGCTGTGAAAAAATGGTATTCAGGTCCTTTATCGGTGACAGAAACTATGAGAAGCTCGTATATTCAGGTATAACTGATATACAAAACAGCGTAGATGATACCGTTTTTGATGCAGTGCAGGAGTATATAAATAAACAAACTGCCTCTTCAAGTGAATTTGAAGTAAAGGCGAAGCTTTTTGAACAATGGCTTGCTGTTTCAGCTTATCGTTTTGCCGTAAATCTGTCAGAGGCTGGAAACAAGGTACATCTTATGTACTGGGACAGGACTCCTCTGATAGATAAACTGGGTTCGGGGACGGTCGATGCAGAGGCTGAGATGCTCGGAAACGGTGAAGCATTGCGTATGTACGGCAATGTGATGGATAAGAATATGTCAGAGACCTTGCAGACATTTTTATATAAGTATGTAAAGGGTAATGCTTTGAAGCTGTATCGTAACGAGATATACGGAGTCAGTGACTTTGAATGGAGGGCGTTTCCAAAGGCTCTTATTGTGTCTGATGATGAATTAGAATGCGACAGGATAGAAGACAGGGTAACAGAGGTAAAAGAGTTGCAGGTGTATATGAAATCTAACGTATCTTAGCACCAGTGAGAAAAGAGAGCAGAATAAAAATAAAAGCATATAAGATTATCAGGAACGCGAAGATCTTCACAGCGGACAAGGACAAGCCGCAGGCACACAGCATCTGTGTGATTTTAAATTAACATAAAGCTGAAAGGAGAATAACACAATGAGTATTGCGAATGACGTGGATGCATTAAAAAAGGAAACAGCGAGAATACAGGCGTTGTATGGCGAGAACAAAAAGATCACTGACGGAGATTATGACAAGTCTCTGGCGGTAAAGTGCATTAACGGCACTTTCGTAGGTAAGAAGTCGAAGGATGTCATTGCTTACAGGGGTATTCCCTATGTCGGAAAGCAGCCGGCGGGCGAGCTTCGCTGGAAAGCTCCGGTTGACTGTGTGAGCGATGACGGTGTGTACGAGGCATACTACTTTGGCAGGATTCCGCGCCAGGAGGGCAGCGTCGGTCAGGTGGGCTCCCTTTACCCGCAGAGTGAAGAGTGCCTGTATCTGAATGTATGGAAGTCAGTGGCGGACCAGAGCGCAAAGAAGCCTGTCATGGTATGGATACATGGCGGTGCTTTTGAAATTGGCTCGGTGGTGGAACCCCGGGAGGAGGGCACCAATTTCGTCCAGGAAAATCCTGATGTCATCCTCGTTTCTGTCGAGTACAGGTTGAATGTTTTCGGATTTTTCCATCTGTCCCATCTGCCGGACGGAGGCGACTATCCGGATGCCCAGAATCTGGGGATGTTAGATCAGGTAAAGGCATTGAAGTGGATTCATGAGAATATTGCTGCCTTTGGCGGCGATCCCGACAATGTGACGATCTTTGGCGAATCCGCCGGAGGCGCAAGCGTCACCTTGCTTCCGCTGATAGATGGTGTCCAGAAATATTTCCGACGCGTCATTGCCGAGAGCGGCGCTCCCGTCTTTACGCGGTCTACAGAAGAATCCATTGCCTGTACGGATGAAGTGATGGAGGCTCTCGGCTGCAAAACTGTTGCTGAGCTGCAGAAGGTTGATGTGGAAAAGTTCTTACATGAAGCAGGGATTATACTCAATCTTCGCACCTGGGCGGAGCGGGACGGAAGAATTCTGCCCCTGGATCCCTATGCAGCTTATGCGGACGGAGCTGCGAAGAATGTGGATTTTCTTCAGGGTTGCAACAAGGATGAAATGGGTTATTTCGTGTGGGGCTTCGGAACTGATCTCTACAAAGCGTTTTCCGATGACCGTAAGGCAAAGAAAATGGCACAGCTGACGGCGGATGAGAAAGCACTGGTGGAGAGCTATTGTAAAGAAGCCGGAGACGTAAGTCCCGAATATACCTGCGACACCCGTTTATTTGATCAGCTCGTATTTATCGCGCCGCTGTTTCGTATGTCAGAGAATCAGACAAAAGCGGGCGGAAGAAACTATACCTATTTCTTCACGCCGGAATCCGGTACACCTTTGATCCGCAGCGGACACGGTATCGAGCTTGCTGTTGTATTCAATCATCCGGAGGAAACTCTCGTCACCGGAAGGGCGCTTGATGAAACCTTCTGCAAGACCCTGCGCAAGATGTGGGTGCAATTCGCAAAGACCGGCAATCCGTCCCTTACGGCTGACATTTCTCCTGACGGCAAGGCGCATGAGTGGCCGGTATATGACCAGAAGGACAGGTATGTGATGGTCTTCGATGAGTTCAATATTCATCCGGAGAAGGAAGCCGACAGGAAGATCCTTGACTGGGATCGTACCTATTTCTTAACCAAATATTATTGCATCTGAAAAGCAGAACAAAACAATGAGTGGTATCAAGAGGAATTCAAAGATCTGATCAGGTTCGAGCATTAAGAGTACCTGAACAGTGAATTTCTGTAGGAAAAAAACTATGAAAGCAGACAAGATAATTAAAAACGCAAAAATCTTCACGTCGGATAAGGACAACCCGCAGGCAACCGCTCTTGTGGTGAAGGACGGAAAGTTCGCATATGTTGGTGACGAATCAGGGCTTTCTGATTATGATGGCGAGGTCACGGTTACGCATATGTGGATTCAGGATGATGCGGATCTGAACCGTTTCGCAAAGCATGGTGTTATAGCCAATTACACACCGGCATGGCATAACGGAAACATGGGCCTGGGGTGCGAGCCTTCTGAATTCTGGCCCGGTATTATCGGTGAGGAACGTGCAAAGAAGATGTTCCGCAGCAAAACTGTCTGGGACACCGGCGCACTGGTGACATGGTCCAGCGATGACGTAAACTTTGGTGATTTCTTATCATGGAATCCGTATTATGGAATGGAGATTGGTATGACACGCTGGATCAATGAGAAGACCAAGGCTCCCGAAGATCAAAGCACCAAGGGGACGCTTGAACCCTCCTGCGAGAAAATGAGCATTGAAGAGATGATCCTCGGCTATACGATAAATGGTGCGAAGCAGCTCGGTATAGAGGCATCCAAGGGCTCCATAGAAGTGGGTAAGGACGCAGACTTCCTGTTATTCGATACTGATCTTCTTACTGCTGAGCATGAGGGATTCAGCCACATCATGCCAAGGGAAGTGTATTTCAGCGGAAAGAAAATGGAATAGTTTTTAAACCAGTCGAGTCAACGGGTAGAGTCAACGGGGACGGTTCCAATGCCATTAAGTTAAGCTAGAAACATTTTAATATAACGATAAATGTGTTTCAATAGATTAAATAATAGTTGAGAAGTCCAAAGAAATCAAAAAGAATTGCATTACAATTAGGCAGATGGAAGTCTGCCTTTTTTGAAAGGTATTTAATTGCATTAAGTTAGAGACGATTCGTTAATGGTATAAAGCGTTTTGTGAACTTTCTTCTGTTAAAAGATCTGTTGGGTCGTATGTATGTTACATCGTGTCCCAAATATGTTGATAAATACGGAACAGAATCACTTGCTTTTATACCATCACGTTCATTTTTATCGAATGACCTTACAGCAAACGTATGGCGGAAACAGTGAAGACAGGCACCACGACCATTCTTAATCAATTCTCCACCGCTTATTCCGGCCAACTTTCGAATATATCTGTAATAGTTTCCAACGCTATTAGTAGAAATATGATTATGAATGTCTTCAGCAGGGAAAAGATATGCGTCAAAAACGTTCAGTATGCCCATACCTATACAGTAACGATAAAGAATCTCTGCCATATCTTTTCCAAATGGAATCAATCGTTGCTTGTATTTTTTTGTAACCCGCAGTACAATCAGATC
>KK211388.1:0-293806 GCA_000622025.1 Lachnospiraceae bacterium AD3010
TTCATTAAAAACGGTCATGTCAGCCAGATCTGACATCGCCGGTAAATCCGCCTTTTACTATATAGTCGCTTAAAAACGAAAAAGTACTACCCTGATATTAATAATTTTCCGGCAATTTTCCATCTTTGTAAAAAACGGACAAAAATGACCCGGAGGTTTTGTGGAAACCGACTAAGAAAAATCCATCTTTCCCTGCAGCAGAATGAGCCCTGCAAGGAGAATGGCGAGAGGAACGGCACTTCCGATCCATGAAATGATGCCCGGCCGGCTGACCAGGACATTGAAGACAGCGTGAAAGGTGATGACGGTGCACAGAACCGCAAAGAGGCCTGTGGCCCGAAGCCAGGCACGGTCCCATAAAAAGAACAGCCCCACAGCCACCATCGCACCGCATACAACGTGCATCGCTCCGGTTCCGAACCCGCGGATAAGAAGATCAAAGAGCTCCCCGGTTCCGTTGGAAGTCATAAAGCAGACGTTTTCAAAGGTGGCAAAGCCGACAGCCACCATCAGTATCCCGCTGATCGAATGCTTCTTTAAGGGTTCGAATACAAGAAGATAGAACAGCACCGGCAGGATTTTGATGATCTCCTCCACCGCAGGAACGATCTCATGGGACGCGGTGACGGGATCGAGCTTAAAGACCATGGTGAAGTAACTGCTGACATAAGCGGACAGAAGACAGCTGGTCATCCCGGAGAGCAGGAAGATCAGCGCCCTGCGCCAGTCTTTTTTCAGACAGAGGACAGCAAGCAATAACGGGGCGGCGAGACAGATAAAGGTATTCTCCACATAGGTCATGGCCGCACCTCACTTTTTATGATCTTAAGATAGAAGGGAAAGCTTAAGGTGATCATAATATCGATACAGAAATAGACATACCGGAAGGCCACCCGTTCCCAGAAGCAGGAAACCGTCCACAAGGCGTATTCCAGGAGGCAAAAAATAAAGACGTTCAGATACAGCAGCCGGAAGCCGCCTTTCCCGGTCTCCGTCCGCAAAAGCCCTTTCACCGCCGTATAGAGCAATATCCCCATAAGGACCGCATAAACAATGTTGCTTGCGATCTTTCCGTTTTGGATAAAGAAAACCGCCATTGCTGCGGTGAACACCGGAGCCAGCCAGGGCAGACCCTTTTTTACGGAAAACGCGGCGGCAGCGCCATCAGAGACCTCTGCCTCTCCTGCGGCACGGAGCAGCAGATACAGGAACAGCAATGCCGCGTACCAGCTCAGATCCGAAACGATGGCAATCCGGGGTATGTCTCCGAGACAAAGCAGACAGACCTGCCAGTAAAGATCTCCCAGAAGGAAGCTGCCGTAAAAAGCAAAGAGCAGGAGATAGCTTTTCTCCCGGACCGAATGCATCCTGACAAGGGAAAAAATACCGCAGATACCGAGAACGGCGATCTGCAGAGCGTTTTCCAGGCTTTCAATGATCGCATCCATCTTCTTTCTTCCTTCCGCCCATGCTGTTTCTGAGCCTCATGCAGATATTGATCCTTTTCCTGCCGCAGCCCAGTATCCCGGCAGCCTCATCATAGCTGAACTGCATAGTGCAGCATCGCGGCGACGTTTCCAACACTTCCCCCCGAAGTATAGTATGCGCGTATCGCTTCTGTCGATATCGCTCCCAGAACCATCTTATCAGCTCTGTTCAGAAACGTCAAAACGGAAGTTTGACGATGATGCAGCTGGTTCAAGTGATAAAAAAGTGGTAAAATTTCGGAAGGCTCATTTTTATTCAAAGGTTGTATATATAAATATAATTAAGGTATCAGGTTTTGTGCCCTCAGGCGCATCAGAAAGGACTGCGATATGCCAAAAGAAATAAAAGCGGAATTATGGGAAAAAGCGACAAACCTTGAGAAGATACAACTGGATAAAGAAAGAGCTTATAATTATTTTCGTGAAAAAAACTATTCCTATGATCAAATAGGTTTAAGGGGTCTGGAACATTCTGAAATCATTAAGGATATCCGTAATTATTTCAAAGATGACGAAAAATATCTAAAGCGTTTTAATGAAGGGAATCTTAACGAAGTATGGGAGGATTTGACAGGACTTCAGAAGATAAAAGAGGATAAAGAAAGAGCTTATAAATATTTTCGTGATAATAACTATACCTTTGATCAGGTAGGTTTAAACAATCAGGAACATTCTGAGATCATTAAGGAGATCTTTGATTATTTCGAAAATGACAGAAAATATCAAAGGCGTTTTAATGAAAAGCTGTTTATTGAGGAATGGGAAAAGCTGCCAAGTTATGAGGAAAAGCTTAAATTTGACGAAGAATATACTAAATCACGAATGAAAGCTGCTGAAAACGCGGAGAAAGAAAGGCAGCATGATGAAGAATGGGAAAAGCTACCAACTTATGAGGCAAAGCTTAAATTTGACAAAGAATATACTGAATTTCAATTGAAAACGGCTAAACTCGAAAAGGATGTCAAGGCGATCTATAATATTCTCGGGAAGGAAAAGGCCTTTGGATATTTTAAGGAAAAAGGGTACGGAGAAAAGGAACTGGCTAGCTTTAATTCTTATAGGGGAGTAGGGCATGATGAATTTAAAACAATTGAAGCGGTGCCCAGAAAAGAATTATTGTCTTACATTCAGTTATATTCTACTGAAGAAAAGCAGAAGCTTTTCCCTAAATTATATAACGAGTACTGGAATCCGGAATTCGGTACTGAGCAGGAAAAATATGAAAAAAAGAAATTAATTGACCCTGAAAGAGCGAAAAAAGAAGTGTTTGATCCTGCACCTTATTCTTTGAAAAGAGAGTACGATGCGCCTGAGGCTATTGAATGGTTACGAAAACAGCCTGAAGAAACCAGGACTTTCCTCTATCCTGATGGTGCTGTTGATATTAAGATGGCGGAGTTTAAGGAGAAAAATCCTTCGTACAAGGGTAATGCCTATGATAAAGCCCTGTTGGATGCATTCAATGAAATTGAGAGAGCAAATTTTCAGTCGCTTGTAGAGATGAAAGACGGCATGAACATACTTGAAGATAAGTTCAACTCGATGAGAAGTCATACGATCAGTTTATTTAATTCGAAAGAATACGATGAAATGAAACAGGCTTATCAAAAATTTGCCGAGGCCTATAACGACCTTACGACCGGAAATGATATTTACGGTATTCCCCGTAATAATCCGGACAGGTTATCCAAAGAAGATATAGAACGCCTCCGGGGCTTGAAAGATGAAATGTCCGAAAAGGCTCAGCGCTATATTGAAGCCAAAGAAAAGCAGAAGGGTGGAAAAGGAATATCGGCACATTGGACTGGACAGGGTGCCGACAGACTAGGGTTTGCAAATGCACTTGTTTCTTTCAAGCTTGAACCGGGGATCAGTGCAGTAAGTATGAATGAGAGCTTTGAAACCAAGGCTTCCAAAGGCAAAGTTAAGAAGACCACTCTGAGTCAGCTCACGGAACGCAGTGAGCGCGGCAGAAAAGGTCTCGATATCGAGATTAAAAAGATGAAAAGAGCCGATGCGAAGAAGAAACAGAGACAGCACTCTCAGGATAAGCCCAAAAAAAGTAAAGAGCTTTGATACACTGTCTCAGAATATTGTCGCCACCTTGATGGTGAGCTCCTCCAGAACATCAAGGAGGATCCGCACTGTATCAAGTGAGGTAAAAAGTGTGACCCCGTTTTCGATGGCGCAGCTCCTTAAGGCGCTTCCGTCCTCATAGTGCACGCCGGAAAGAATCGCACGGGTATTCACCACATAGCTCACATACCCCGAGCGTATGGACTTAAGCATCTCGTCCGACCCCTCCGAGAGCTTATGGAGAAGCCTGGTCTTTATGCCTCTTTCCTTAAAGTACTGCGCCGTGACCGTGGTGGCCTCTATATTAAATCCCAGATCAAGAAATCTCCTTGCAAGTGGAACCCCCTCCTCCTTATCCTCATCCGCAAGTGTAAAGAGAACGGTTCCGTAATTCGGCATCTTTATCCCGGATGCGATCAGGGCCTTGTACATGGCGCGGTGGAGCTTTTCGTCATAGCCTATGGCTTCACCGGTAGACTTCATTTCCGGACTCAGATAGGAATCCATCCCCTTAAGCTTCGAAAAGGAGAAGGCCGGAGCCTTCACAAACCACATTTTTCTTTCCTCCGGATAGAGATCGAATATCCCCTGCTCCTTTAAGCTGATCCCGAGCATCACCCTTGTCGCGATGTCAGAAAGCTGATATCCCGTAGCCTTCGACAAAAAGGGTACGGTACGTGAGGATCTCGGATTGACTTCAATGATATAGACATTGTCATCATCATCAACTATGAACTGTATATTATAGAGCCCTACTATACCGATCCCTTTTCCCAGTTTTTTTGCGTATGAAAGAATAGTTCCCTTAACCCTGTCGGAAATACTGAAGGGCGGATACACGCTGATCGAATCACCCGAGTGTACACCGGTCCTTTCCACCAGCTCCATGATCCCGGGCACGAATACATCCCTGCCGTCACAGACCGCATCCACCTCAACCTCGCGTCCCTTAATGTACTTATCTACCAGCACCGGCTTATCAATATCCACTTCCACAGCGGTTTTCAGGTAATGCCTCATATCGGCTTCCCCCGATACTATCTGCATTGCCCTGCCCCCGAGTACGAATGATGGCCGGACCAGAACGGGATAACCTATCTCTTCCGCAGCCCTTACCCCGGCCTCTATATCCGTTACCGCGACTCCGGGAGGCTGGGGGATACCGAGCTTTAATAAAAGCTTTTCAAAGAGATCCCTGTTTTCCGCCCGGTCTATTGCGTCACAGTCAGTCCCTATGACGGGAGCATCGTACTCCTTCAGGGCATCGGCCAGATTTACGGCGGTCTGTCCGCCAAGGGTGACTATCACACCCTTCGGTTTCTCAAGCTCAATGACATTCATCACATCCTCTATGCAAAGAGGTTCAAAATACAGCTTGTCGGAGGTGGTATAGTCTGTTGATACGGTCTCCGGATTATTGTTTATGATGATGGCCTGGAAGCCCGCCTCCTTAATGGTCTTTACCGCATGTACGGTCGAATAGTCAAATTCCACGCCCTGCCCTATCCTTATGGGGCCGGAGCCTAAGACTATTACCTTTTCCTTTGTATCGGATATGGATTCGTTCTCGGACTCGTAGGTGGAATAAAAGTAAGGAATATAGCTTTCAAATTCCGATGCGCAGCTGTCGATCATCTTGTAGGTGGGAAATATACCGTACTTCTTACGAAGAAGATAGATCTCCCTCGGAGTCTTTTTCCATAGCTTTCCTATGGCTTTATCCGAGAATCCGATCCTTTTCGCATTGTAAAGAGCCTCCCTTGAAAGACTGTAACCTGCCTTTTTTAAGCTGCCTTCCGCCTCCACTATGTGCTCAAATACACGGATAAATAAGCGGTCTATACCTGTGACAGCGTGAATGGTATCAGGCTCAGTCCCCCTCCTTAAAAGCTCCGTAATGGCATAGATACGGTCATCCCGCCCTTCCCGGATATACTTTAGCATCTCATCAGTCTCCATCCGGGAAAAACGCTTGTCATAGAGATGGTAAACTCCGGTTTCCAGGGATCTTATACCCTTTAAGAGACTTTCCTCCATGGTGCGGCCAACGCTCATAACCTCTCCCGTAGCCTTCATTTGGGTGCCAAGGCTGTTATTTGCGTCCCTGAATTTATCAAAGGGAAATCTCGGAAGCTTGGTCACTACATAATCAAGGGATGGCTCGAAGGAGGCAGGTGTATTGGCGAGCTCTATCTCATCAAGGCGGTATCCGACAGCGATCTTTGCAGACACTCTGGCTATGGGATAGCCGGAGGCCTTGGATGCAAGGGCCGATGACCTTGAAACCCGTGGATTTACTTCGATAAGGTAATAAGAAAAAGAGTTTGGATCCAGCGCAAACTGTACATTGCAGCCGCCTTCGATCTTTAAGGCCCTTATGATCTTAAGTGCGGAATCACGGAGCATATGATACTCCTTATTTGTCAGCGTCTGTGACGGACACACGACTATGGAGTCCCCGGTATGCACTCCGACCGGATCGATATTTTCCATATTGCAGACGGTTATGGCGGTGTCATTCCCGTCGCGTATAACCTCATATTCTATCTCCTTATAGCCCCTTACGGACTTCTCGATAAGTGTCTGCCCAACAGGTGAAAGCTCCAGGGCGGTTTTCAGTATCTTTTTCAGTTCCTCCTCATTATCAGCAAAGCCTCCTCCGGTTCCCCCAAGAGTAAAAGCCGGGCGGGCAACCACAGGGTATCCTATACCGGCTGCGGCACTTAATCCTTCTTCTATGGATTCAACTGTCATTGAGGGCAGCACCGGTTCATTAAGGCTTATACAAAGCTCCTTAAAAAGCTCCCTGTCCTCTGCCCTGTCGATACTTTCAAAGCCGGTTCCGAGAAGCTCACACCTGCATTCATCAAGTACCCCCTTGGATGAAAGCTTCATGGCAAGATTGAGTCCGGTCTGGCCTCCGATACCCGGAAGTATGGCATCAGGCCTTTCGTATCTTACTATCTTTGCAAGATACTCCAGTGTCAGAGGCTCCATATATACCTTATCCGCAACGGAAGGATCCGTCATAATGGTGGCGGGATTTGAATTACAGAGTATTACCTCATAACCCTCCTCCTTTAAGGCGAGGCAGGCCTGGGTTCCTGCGTAGTCAAATTCCGCAGCCTGTCCTATAACGATAGGTCCCGAGCCTATCACAAGTATCTTTTTTATATCCGCTCTTTTTGGCATCAGCTTTTTCTTCCTTTCATAAGCCCGAGGAATTTCTGAAAGAGATAAATACTGTCATTCGGACCCGGTGCACTCTCGGGATGATATTGTATGCCAAAGGAAGGATCCGATACGTGTTCGATCCCTTCAACAGTATTATCAAGGATATTTATGTGGGTTGCTTTAAGATGAGCAGCCTTCAGGCTGTCCGGATCCACTGCATAGGAATGATTCTGAGATGTGATGTCTATCCGTCCTGTTTTCAGATCCCTTACCGGATGATTTCCTCCCCTGTGGCCGAATTTCAGCTTGTACGTCCGGGCTCCGTAGGAAAGAGAAAAGATCTGGTGTCCTAAGCAGATCCCAAATGCAGGGTATCTGCCGTGCAGACGCTTAACCGTGTCTATGGTGGGCTTAACGTCCCCCGGGTCTCCTGGTCCGTTTGAAATAAAGAGTCCGTCAGGCGAAAGCGCTTCTATGCGCTCTGCATCAGTATCAAATGGAACCACGGTCACTCTGCAGCCAAGTAGTGAGAGCTGCCTTAAGATATTTTTCTTGATCCCGCAGTCAATGGCAACCACAGAATAAAGCTCCTCACCGGATGAAGGAACCTCATATATCTCCTTTGTGCTGACCCGGCTCACAAGATCCCTGCTGAAGCTGAAATCCTTAAGTATTGACTCTGCCTCTTTATCCGGCATAGCCTCATCAGTTATCAGGACCTTGCAGCTTCCGAAGTCCCTTATCCTTCTAGTAAGCTCACGTGTATCTATCCCGTAAACCCCGGCAATGTCATACTTCTCCATTATTTCCGAGAGCGAATGGCTTGATCTATAGTTTGACGGAGTATCTGTATAGTCCCGTACTATAAGTGCCCCGATGGACGGCGTATCGGTCTCATAGTCGTCTTCATTTACCCCGTAGTTTCCTATTACCGGATAGGTCATCACCACGGCCTGTCCTGTGTACGAGGGGTCTGATATTATCTCCTGGTAGCCTGTCATAGAGGTATTAAATACCAGCTCCAGCTTTTTTTCCGAGCTGCTCCCGAATCCGTATCCTCTGTAAACCGTGCCGTCTTCGATTATTATCTTTCGTACTGATATGCGGGAACCTTCCTCAAGTATCCTCATACTCCGCTATCTCCGTAATTGGTAAGGACTCTTGCACTCGGGTCGTTTACATTGCAGCCCTCCCAGTCCTTATTCGGCATCCAGAAGTCCGGTATCATCTCAGACTGTCCGGGATAGTTTTCTTCAAAGATCTCCCGGTAGAGAAGGCTTTCCTTTGTAAACGGTGCCGCGTGGGTGTATTTACTTCTTAAGCTTTCAAACTCGTCATCACTATACCTTTCCTCTGCATATTCCTTCAGGTCATCTACCATGGAATGACCCACGGCATCCGAGAATGCCGCCTTTTCACGCTGCAGTATCGGCTCCGGAAGCCACCCGTTTTCCTCAAAGGCGTGACGCAGAAGGTATTTCCCCTTATTGTAGATATTCATTTTTATGGCGGGATTCAGTCCCATTACGTACTGCACTAGCTTCAGATCACCGAATGGCACTCTGGCTTCAAGTGAATTTGCGGAAATACATCTGTCAGCCCTTAGGACATCATAGTAATGGAGCTCACGGATCCTCTTCTCTGATTCCTCCTGGAATGCCTCAGCGTTGGGGGCGAAATCCGTATATTTATAGCCGAACATCTCGTCCGATATCTCCCCGGTCAAAAGAACACGGATATCGGTATTCTCGTGGATATATTTGCAGACCAGATACATTCCCATGCTTGCTCTTATGGTTGTGATATCAAAGGTTCCGAGTATCTTTATTACCTCGGGAAGGGCAGCTATAACCTCCTCCTTTGTCATTATCACATCAGTATGCTCTGCTCCGATATACTCCGCAACCTCCCTCGCGTATTTGGAATCGATGGAATCCCTGTCCATCCCTATCGAGAAGGTACGAATGGTGGTCCTCGGCATCAGTCTCGCTGCAATGGCGCATACAAGGGAGGAATCCAGTCCTCCGGAAAGGAGGAACCCCAAAGGTGCATCGGCATCCAGCCTTTTACTTACACCGTTTACGAGAAGCTCTCTTATATTTTCCGAAGCCTTATCCGCGTCATCCGCACTGACAAGTGTCACTCCGGCCGGATCGCGGTAGCGTATAAATTCACCGTTCTTATAGTAATATCCGGGCGGGAAGGGATATACCTTTTCAACTATATCCACAATCCCCTTCGGTTCGGAGCAGAATACTATGGAACCGTTTGAAAGATATCCGTAGTAAAGAGGCCTTATACCGATCGGGTCTCTTGCGGCCACAAGCTTCCCGGTCTTACTGTCATAGATTACAAGGGCAAATTCCGCATCCAGCCTTCCGAAAAGGGATACACCGTATTCCTCAAAAAGAGGCAGTATTATCTCACAGTCGGAATTACTTACGAATCTGTGTCCTTTTCCGATAAGCTCCTTTCGCTGCTCTCTCCAGCAGTATATCTCTCCGTTGCAGACAACCTTATTGTCTTTATACGAAAAAGGCTGCATCCCGTAGGCCGTAAGCCCCATTATCGCAAGTCTGTTAAAGCCGAGGAGCGTATTTCCGCACTCCTCCATCCTTGTCATATCGGGTCCCCTGGAGGTAAGTCTTTCTAGGCACTCTTTTGCTTTTTCAATAGTTACCGCTGTTTTGTCTTCAAAACCGATTATCGCACACATATTTTATCCCTGTACCTTTACTATCCTGTCAACAGCTTCCTTCGTGTTTTCGCGGCTTCCGAAGGCGGTAAGCCTGAAGTAGCCCTCTCCGTGGGGGCCGAAGCCGGAGCCCGGAGTACCGACCACTCCGGCTGTTAAAAGGAGGTGGTCAAAAAATTCCCAGCTTGTCATATCATCCGGGGTCTTTAGCCAGATATAGGGTGCATCCGTTCCGCCGGAAACTGAGAAACCGGCCTTACTAAGGTTATCCTTAATATATGCGGCATTCTCCATATAATAATCCACAAGTGAACGGATCTCTTTCTGCCCTTCCGCTGAGTAGACTGCCTCACCGGCTCTCTGGACAATATACGGGGCACCGTTATATTTGGTGCTGTGCCGCCTTGCCCAGAGATCATTAAGGCTTACCCCGTCCCTTATAAGTGCCTTCGGGACAACCGCGTAGCCGAGCCTTAAACCGGTGAATCCGGCATTCTTTGAGAAGGAGTGAAGCTCTATCGCGCATTTTGAAGCATCCTTACACTCATAGATACTGTGAGGCACATCATCAGATCTTATATATGCTTCATATGCCGCGTCAAAGATGATAACAGAACCCTTTTCATTTGCGTAATCCACCCACCTCTGAAGATCCTGTCTTTTAATGACCGACCCTGTGGGATTATTGGGGGAGCATAGATAGATAAGGTCAGGCACCTTATCCGGAAGCTCCGGTGAAAAATCATTTTCGGCAGTGCAGGGCATATAGATGATATCCGAGTAGCGATCCTCTTCCTTTAAGAACTCTCCTCCCCGTCCCGCCATAATATTTGAATCCACATACACGGGATACACGGGATCGCAGACCGCGACCGTACTGCCCGTGTCAAAGATCTCCTGTATATTACCGCAGTCACACTTTGCTCCGTCAGACACGAATACCTCGTCAGCCTCTATTTCGCACCCTCTTTTCCGGAAGTCATTTTCTATTATGGCTTCCCTTAAGAATCCGTAGCCTCTGTCCGGTGCATAGCCCCTGAAGCTCTGAGGCTCTGACATCTCATCAACCGCAGTATGCAGAGCCTTTATCACAGAAGGCGGAAGCGGAAGCGTCACGTCGCCTATGCCTAAACGTATTATTTTCTTATCCGGATTTTTTCCGCTGTATTCATTTACCTTTTTCGCAATCGTTGAAAATAAGTAGCTTCCCTGAAGCTTCTGAAAGTTTTTATTTATCCTTACCATTTCTCAGACCTCTATCTCTCCCGTAAATACTGTTTCCGATGGTCCCGTCATATATACGTGGGAATCCTCCTCTTTCCACTCGCAATCAATGTCTCCGCCGAGGACATGGATAGTCGCTTTCCTGTCCGTCATACCGTTAAGGACCGACGCCACCAGGGTCGCACAGCACCCGGTGCCGCAGGCCAGGGTTTCTCCGGTACCCCTTTCCCATACGCGCATTTTTATATTATTTCTGTCAATTATCCGGACAAATTCAACGTTTGTGCGTTTTGGGAAAAGGTCTGAATTTTCGATAAGAGGCCCTATAGCTTCAATTTCCGTTTTGTCGGGATCAAGGAAGATCACTGCGTGGGGATTTCCCATTGATACCGCGGTTATCCGGAAATCTTTATCTCCTATTCTCACACTCTCATTAATGAAGCTGTCCTTATCCGAAATAACGGGTATCCTTTCGGGGATAAGCTCCGGCTCTCCCATATCAACCCTTATAAGCAGGGCTTTACCGTTTTTCTCCTTTATTATGCTTATCGGCTTTATCTTTCCAAAGCTCTCGATTTTCAGCTCCTTTTTATCCGTGAGGCCGTTATCAAATACATATTTTGCAACGCTTCTTATACCGTTTCCGCACATCTCGGCGCGGCTTCCGTCCGCATTGTACATCTCCATCTCGAAATCCGCTTTTTCGGAGGGATTAATGAAGATCACACCGTCGGAGCCTATACCGAAATGCCTGTCGCTTAAAAGGCGCACAAGCTTCGGTCTGTTTTTTTCCGGAAGCTTTTCATCAAAGCCGTTAATATACACGTAATCATTTCCGCAGCCGTGCATTTTTGTAAACTTAAGTTTCATACCCTTTTCCTTTTTTCTGCTGATATTCCTGCCTGTCTATTACCGGGCTTCCCTGCCCGCCTGCGAACCGACGGTCATCTCTGCTGACATCTTCATATCGCCGGCCCTGCGATAAAAAAAAGGCACTTCGGACAATGATCCAAAGCGCCTTTGCTTTTACAGAATGAAATATAATCCGTTTAGGAGGAATAGTCAAGAGGGGAATCTGCGTCCCTGCCCGGCTCATTTTTCCGTGTTACCTGTATATATAATCAGAAGTATCTGATACCGGGATATGGATTTTTTTCCAATCGGTTAAAAAGATTCTTCGCTTTGCTCAGAATGACATAGTAGTGAAAAACAGCTTTTTTAGAGGAGGGAAATTTATGCCTGTTACATATTATGGTGAATACGAAAATCTGTTTGACCGCGAATTCAATGATTATGATGAGTTAACAGACGCCATACTCGAAGAGGAAAACCGGCTTCACATTAATAAGCCGTATCCGAAAGATAATACTTCCTCATCCGCAGCGGATATCTTTGTGATGAGAAGGAAGATCATAAACAGAAAAAATGCTCCGGTGGAAAATCCCGGCAGCCGTAATCTGTTTGATGATCTTTTTGACCAGGCCGCGGGATTCTATGGATCTCACAGCAATATGCCTAAAGTGACAGAGCGCTTTGATGATAAAAGTGTTGCTCCTCAGGGTACTATCTTTGCTTATGATATGGAAAACGGAAATCTTTTATTCCCCATGGAAAACCTGGCATTATATATGGCAGACGTAGCGGACAGGAAGAGAAATTTCTCTCTAAAGATCCAAAACGCCTCTCCCGAGGAGATCTTTTCGGAAAAGCAGCTATTACTGGATGAGCTGAACGAGGTAGAGCGCCTCGCTTCAAGGATAGCGTATAACGCCCTTGACGAACAGGTATGGGACAGCTTCGGTGCCGGATATTTCAATATTCAGGACGAAAAGAGGTCGGAGATAGTAAGCATCGCGCATAAAGCTGCTTTCTCTGCGGGCATCCAGGCAAATGCCCTGAGGCGTGGCTTTTCACCTGACGATCTGGAGGTATTCCAGGAAGTGGGTAAGGTCATCATATTCATAGATGAGCTTAAGCGAAATGAGCAGATGGTGCCGGGCTCAAACGGAATAGCCGGACCCCTTGGGGAGGATTCCATAAAACAGTATGAAGATCTCCGGGGCGAGCTTCTGAACGCCTGTAACCGCAATGTACAGCATCCCGATATCAGAAGGAACGTATTAAACGAGATATCCGATGTTATGAACAGGATAAAGGCCATTAATGGCCCCCTTCCCCAGGATGTTAACTGGGACGCCGCTTCCAATGCGGCCGCGAGGCAGATGCCGCCCAAGGAAGAAGCCCTTGTCAGCATTTCACCCGCAAAAGCCGCCCTTTCTTCACTTATTGACCAGTTATCTGCAGGTGAGACACGTTTTACCATACTGCCTCCTTATAATTCCACAGAATATAAGGAACTAATCTCTTCAGCCCGTCAGCTTTTAAGCGATATGGAAAACGGCTGCGATCTGGAAACCGATGAAGGAAGAGAAAGACTGAATGATTTAAGAAGGCTCGCTTCTGACTATATATATGCCAAGAAGGAACAGATGAGGGAAAGAGGAAAGGATCCGGAAAAGGATATGCCCTCCAGCTCATATGGCCAGTCCAGATTTAAGGCGGCTTTAGGAATAGAAAAGCTTATGAATGAACTGCAGATGAATACCCGCTCCAGACGCTTTGACAGAAAAGAACTGGAGGATCAGAAGCCGCTTAAGGATCTTGTAGAAAAGGAAACAAAGGAATACAGGGATAAACATCTCAAGGTTGACCAGTACATAGATCAGATAAATGAGGCAAAAAATGCCGGTAAGAGGGAGTACGAAAAATACTTAAAAGAAAAACGACAGTATCAGATAGACAGTATTTATCAGAATATCATCTATAAGGAAATAAAAGCATATCACAGGGATAAGGTGGCCTATGAAAAGGCGAAGGCAGGATGTGAAAAAGATTATGAACTGCTTATCAGTTTATTGAAAAAAAATGAAGAAATGGCAGCCCAGAATATCACTGAAGAAAACTTTACTTCGCTTATTCGCGGCCGTGAATTCACTCCTGACCAGCTGCAGGCCATAAGCCGCCTCAGAAATGAGTACATCGATACGAAGATCAATTCTATGGAGGGATGGAAACTGCCTGAGAAAGAATACCAGAAATTGAGAGAGAAATTCTCAGATGATTTTTACAGGATAGGCGGTAAGTATTATCTGTCAGGAGACAAGCTGACCCTTGAAGAGATCAGGGAATCTGATTATTCAAAGGCATTAAACCAGAATGATAGGGATTTAGCCGGCTGCGAAATAAAAAAACAGGAAATGGAATCATATAAGAGGGATCCCGCAGCATATCAGGAAGCAAAAAAAGACCTGGACAAGGAATACAGCTATATCATGGATATCATCAATAAGGATCCCGCCAACAGTTTATTCGTGAAAGGCGCAAAAGGAAAGGGTCTTTCAGTTCTGGCCTCCAGTATGGATTGTCCCGGGCAATACAGGCTTTTCTTTAATGATATCAAAAAACAATATATAGATAATAAATATAATAAGCTTATAACAGATCTAAAGAATGTTTATGATGATAAGGTGGAATTAAGCAGCGCTCCCTTTGCAAAGATGTTAGACGAGCTTCCTCCCTATTGGAGAGGCGAAAGTACAAAAATGCCTGAAGGAAAAGAATTCCTGAAGGATCACTATATAAAGCTGGATAAATTAAAAAACCTCGAGCATGCCGCTAAGATACAACCAAACACCTACATAATACTCAGGAAGAAGACATTTGCCAAAGACAGCTTCGAAGAATCAAAAGAAGCTATCCTGAATAATAAAAATTACTGGCTGCCGGATCTGCCTCCCGAAAAGGAGTACCTGAGAAGCTATTATGAGGATGCTCATAAACTGAAAAAGCTGGAGGCTGAAGCCAATGCCGGTTACGATTCCATTGAAGAAATGCAGAAGATCACGGAAGCCAAAGAGAAATATGATGAGGGAATAAAGAAATATAAGCAGAATATTAATGCAGTTCTGAAAGATCTGGAGGAAAAAAGAGCACAAAAGGAGGCGGAATTCGGAGCACTGTTTGACAGAGTCATCGGTAAGTATTACCAGATGGGTGGAAAAAAACTGAGAACAACACCGATAACAAATCTGCCCGAATACGCATATGAACAGTATGATAATAAGGTAAAGGAGCTTACCAGAGAGCTGAAGGAAAAGACGGGTTTAAATGTGAGCGAAGCCGCCAACATTAAAAAGCCCAGGCGCATGGCCAAAATCCTGTCTACCAGCATCAACGAGATGGACAACAGAGAAGAAAGGGTTAGCCTCAATTCCTCTTCAAGACGGAATTCCCTGTCGCTTGAGAACAAGAACTCCAAGGTACTATAAGTATCGGAATCTTTACTCCTGCACAGAACCTGAAAACAATCCGGGGCGGGGCCGGGAAGCCTGCGCCCCTGATATTTTCCTCAGTCCTTCGGAAGACGATGGAAAACCATAAGGAAATGCAGCTGCTTTATGTTTATTTCCTCGGTGGACATTCCTGCAAGTTTTGCAGCTTCTTTTGCTCCTTCTTTTGTCCAGTAGGTGCTTCCTGTATGTACATATTTTCCGTCAAAATCGTTACGGACTTCGTATAACTCACGTTCGGGATCTTCTGCTGCGTTGAAGATATATCCGCCTGAAACATTTTCAAGTTCTTTTTCATTAAGTATGTTCATAGCCATTTTTCATTCCTCCTTCAAGAGCGAATGCTTGTCAGGAGTCATTGGGGACGGTTCTCATTGACTTGTTTTGCCTGCAAAATAAGTCAATGAGAACCGTCCCCAATGACTCCCCCATCTCCCTCCGGGCTCATTTCCCGGAGTCATCTGTATATATAATAAAAGACTGCAATAAAAGCAAACAGGTATTGACTACGGGCAGATTGAAAAGCAATTTGCCCGTCTTAAAAAAGAAGCAACAGATATACAAGGAGGTAGTATATGCCGTTTATATTTAATTTTCAAAAATGGAACACAAAGCTCACGCCTGAGCAGAGGGATCAAGCCAATGTAATTAAGCAGAAATATGACGGGAAGATCGTTCAGAACAGGGAGGATCTTATTAAATTCCGGAATGACTTAAGCAATGATCTTACCGCGCTCACGGGAAAGGGATTATATAAGACGAATTGTAAATATGGTTCCCACCTTTTATTCCAGGTATCCGGAATAGCGAATATCCTGGCTGCCAGTGCTCCTACTCCGTTAGAAAGAAGCAACTGGGAAAATATAGTTGAAGATATAACTACTGCGTTCATTACGGGTTCCAGTGATCTCGAGGCTGCCAAAAATAATTCCGCCCTGCAGTCCCAGATATTAACGGACGTAAAAGGGACCGATGAGGCCGATTTTTATCCTGAAGAGACCGAACAAAAGATAGATGAGCTCATAACAAAGATTAATGCTGTGGCAAGGGAAGAATTACAGAAAATACCCTTAAACGTTGGAGAAAACAATAATGACGCTTTCAGGCGTGACTCCCTAGAAATGCTGGTCGGGTTGACTGAGTGTGCCCTGAAAGGAAATATTCAGGATGAGTATTCAAAGACTGATGATTATATGCTGTTTAAAGGCAGTTGTGTGTTTATTCCCAGCATGGGCAAATACGGCGTAAGCCTTAAGCCGGATTCAGCACCCTATGTAAGCGATTATTCCCGTTTTCAACATCTGGTGCCCTTACAGACTCCGGGTATTAAAGGGATACGTCTTGTGAACGGAAATAATGAATATCGCAGTAAGGGGGCAAAAGCCACAAAGGATGATGAACTGAATATCAGGGAACAGATCCTTATTGAAGGAAATGACGGACTTTATGCGATAGAAAAGATCCGGAAGAATATGACAAATGAAAGGGTGAAGAGCTCTTTTCCAAAAGAAGTTGAGGGGGCTTACAAAGATTCTGTCGGTGACAGGAGTGAGCTTGGAAAATGGGAAGCCTTGCAGAGAGCAAGAAGGGAGCTTATCGTAAACGGATGGTCTATGCCAGATATTACTGCGATCAGCAGGCTTGCTTCCCTGATTAATATTGCGGACAAGATAAAAAACGATCTCACGGATGAAGAAAATGAAGCCTTAAAGAATTTATCGAATAAAATAGATTCTGTCGTACATTCCTCTCCGGGAACCGAAGAAAAACGATTAGAGCTGATCAACTCTCTTATAGAGGAGCTAAACAAGCTTCCGGAAACGACAAAGAATCGTTTAAGCACATTTACCGCGATGACGGAGGATTTAAGAAGAGCTGCAGAGCACCAGCTTACCGCAGCTGAGAAAGAGATCCTTGCAGATCCTTCGGAGCTAAAAAAGATTGCGGATGCACATCCGGTAAAAGAATATACCGATGCCGAGCAGCAACAGGATCTTGAGTGGCTTGAAAATATCGAAGCAAAGGATAAGGAGCTTAATGATATTTTCAAGAAGGATCCCTATGCCCATGACAGGATACGTGATCTTCAGGATCTGACAAAGGAGAATCCCGGTCTTATCGCCCGGGGCGTAAAGAGGGTTCTTGGACAGCAGGCCTGGGATTCATTTCAGGCATTACCGGGCAGGGAAAGTGATGAACTGAAGGCATTAGACATCCTGACCCATAATGATTCTCCCTATAATGTTTCAAACAATCATAATACCCTGATCGATCTGGAAAAGGCCGTTAAGGAAATGACCATTGAAATACCCAAGAAAAACGCTTCCAGTTTGGGACGTAAAGAATTTACGTCCATAATCAGCCAGCTTTCCACTGCCGTCCCGTCTATCTCTCCCGGCTATGATGCACATAAAAAAACGACCGAGATTTCTGTTCTTGTAGGTGAAAAAACCATATTTGACAGGCAGAATGAGTATATTGAGCGCTTAAATAAGGTGCTGGATTCTCCGGGAAATCTTACCAATTCCCAGCAGAGGGATGAGATCGGTCATTGTCTCTTTGAGATTCTGGGACCTCTTTCCTCAGAAGCCAGTATTTTTGAAGAGGATACCGACGGCCTGTTCAATAAGGAAAATCTCAGTCCCGAGGAAAAAAACGAGATAGAAAAAAAATATATTACCCCTTTCGGCATTACAACAGGAGGGCTTATGAGCACAGCCTTTACCGAAAAGATCATGCCGATACTAAAGCTTGCCGACAAGGCTCTTGACCGCGCCGAATCCTTAATGAAAGAGGATGGACACATCGTTACGGCAACGAATTTAAAGCCGATCCAGTCTACAATAAAAGGTGTCTTGAAAGGCACTGCGACTATGAAGATCCATGCAATGGAGCCTTTGATCAGAATCCCCTACGCCAACTTTAATTCTCCTTCTGCCCTTCATATTGACAGGGAGAAGACGCCTCTGATCCCCGGAAAGACAAGAGTATTCTCAACCGAGGAGATAGAGGAAAAGGCTGAGGCATTCCCAATCCACAAGGTCATAAATGCGGAATTTGAGCTTAAAGACATATGGGGAGAATACCTTGCGGAACGTGAAAAAGGACCGGTCAGCCCTGAAAAGGAGCGTGAATACTGGAACCGGATCGATAATTGCTATAAAACCATGGAGACGGTTATCAACGATCTCGTAGCAAAGCAGGAAGCCGACCCCGCCTTTGCAGACAATAATATGCGGAATATGGTCGGACACTCTACTCCTACAAAATCGTTTAAGGATGTTATAACTGATCCCAGGGCTATGAAGAACGATCTGGTACATTTAAAGGGAAGAAGGGAAGCGGTCAATAACGGCTGGCCCTTAAGTGAGCTTGGAATGTACAGCCACCTGGAAACCCTGGCAAGAAAAATAGACGGGAATATCAATGTCCTGGAGGCCGGAGGAAATGAGACCCGGGAATATGCCGCGCATCTGAAGGAATTCAGGAAAATCTTAAATGACAGGATACTGAATAAACCTTATGAAAAGGATCCGGAAATACGAGCGAACCTGTATGCGGATATGGCCCAAAGGATACACAACCTCTCTGAAGAGAGAAAGAATCTTTTAGGATCGAGCTCTTTGTCTTTGAAATTAAAAAACGCAGTAGACAGCTCCATTGGTGGTGTCAATAATGTCAACTCCAATACGGAAGACGGAGGCATGCCCTATGAGTATGAGCTAAAACTCTTTGAGAAGGAACTCCGTGTTGAAAATGCAATGCGGAAGCTTGATGAGCTGAAGGCTGTCGCAGACCCCATAGTTTATTATGATTATAAGAATTTTATAAACAAAAATCCGGCTCCTAAGCAGGACTACAAGATTGTGGACACCTCCTTTGTGGAGAAAACGGATATCTACCTGAGCGGCATAATGGGAGACCTTAACCGTGAATTGGAAGCAGTAAAAGCAGGTAAGGAAACTACCCTTGAATCCAAGACCGGGATCAGCCACGATAACGCCGTAGACAGGATATGGAGTATGCTGAATGCTTCAGACTCCCTATTCCACATTGATTCAAAGCAGTATAAGGCGGTTAAGGCAGGCTTACAGAAGCTTCATAATAAAACCATCACTGATGATGAAAGGGAGAAGCTTACAAATGATGTGAAGACTTATCTTACGGATCCAAAGTATGACCGTATAAATAAGCATTCGAAAAATGATTTCGATAATACCCGCTTTAATTTGATGTTCACACTCGCTAATGAGCTTGATCCCACCTGGGCCAAAAAGAATTTTCCGGATATGAATATTGCCGCCCTCCACGGAAGCAAAGCAGCGAATACTTCCTTCCATAATGTCCATGAGTTTACCAATTTTCTGCACCGTCAGATGGCAGACGGCGGTTTCTTAAACAATGCAGGTCCTATTGCTTCACAGCACTGGTATTTAAGACCTGACAGCTACGGACAGAAGGGACTGGTGGAGGAGGTGCTCCGTATAAGGGGCGATGCCTCGATATCGGAGCAGGACAAGCTTAAGGCTGAAAAGGATAATCTCTGCAAGCTTTCCGGAGATACGCCGAATATAACAGAAGACACAAAATTCAAGTCAGAATTTCCGTCTCTTGAAACCTACAGGCAGGAGATAGCAAGGCTTTCAAATGAGGGAGTTAATAAGGATGATAATTATTTCATCACTAATAAAGACCGGCTTGATCCCTTCAGAAGCGAAGCGATAAAGGAGATAAAGGCTTTTCTTAACGATACACAAAAACGGGATAATCCTCTTTATGACAAGGCTGCTCTTGCATACGGGGTTATGGATCCAAGGGGAGCTCATGAGTATATTGTCGAGCTTAATAACCGGAAGGTAAAGGCAAAGAACGCGCCGGAGCGAGAAAATGCTATGGGTAAGGCGCCTACGTCAACGTCGGGAAAAAAGATAAAGCCTGTAAATCTTGTGGAGCTTGAAAAGCAGCAGGGAATTGATCTCCTCGGCCGGAAGAGCCTCAGTAAAAAGAAGATGGAATCCCAGGAGAGAGCCATCAACAGGAATCCGATCCGAAGCATGAATCCTTGATGAGTCAAGGGAGTCAACGGGGACGGTTCTCGATGACTTATTATTAGGAAAAACAAGTCAAAAAGAACCGTCCCCCATATCTTGAAGGTTTGAATATTACCTTATGGCTTCTCCATTAAATTCTCGCGATTTCAATCTCTGTTTGGATGGATTCGAATATTTTGTTTGGATGGATTCGAGTGTTTTGTTTGGATGGATTCGAATAATACGTTTGGATAAACTCAGGGCCGGAACACATCAATGTATGCTCCGACCCTGATATCAAAGTCTTTATGAGTCAATGGGGACGGTTCCATATATCTTGCTGCTTAGAGCTCTCTTTTATTTATACCATCAAACGGTTTGACGGCGGCCTGTACATTCGTAAGATCATCAAAATCAAGCTCATCAGTAAATTGCGCATGTTGCGCATTTTTGAAAAGCTTGTCTTTAAGTCTTTCTTTATGATCGCTCCCTTTAGTGTAATCAACACTTCGGAGCATTTCTTTAATATCCTTAAAATCCTCTTCCATAACACTTCTCCGGAAGTCAATGGGGAAGTCAAAGAGAACCGTCCCCATTGACTTATTTTATCTACGCATACGAGTATTCTTTTATTTTGCTCAATTCTTCCTTAATGCTTATTTTCAGATTCCTTATATCAATATCATCCTGCATACTTATAAAATACTTCTCGGATACTCCGAAATACTTCCCAAGCCTTAATGATGTATCGACTGTCATTCTGCGTCTGTTGTGGACAATATCCTGTATTCTGGAAGTAGGTACACCTATATCCTTTGATAATCTGTACGCAGATATCCCTAACGGTTTCATAAACTCTTCCAGCAGTATTTCTCCTATTGTCGGTGTCTCTATCATTCTTTCCATAAGCTTCCTCCTCAATGATAATCTGTGATCTCCACCTGGTGAAAATCACCATTCTCATACACAAAGCACACCCTGAATTGATCGTTTATACGTATACTGTGCTGCCCCTCCCTGTCTCCATGCAGTGCCTCCAAATTATTTGATGGCGGTACACGCAGATCATTAAGGTTTTTTGCATTATCGATCATGATAAGTTTTCTCAAGGCTATCCCCTGTATATCAGAGGGTAATTTCCTGGAAAAAACCTGATTATAAACTTTTTCTGTCTCTCTGTCCTTAACACTCTTGATCATACTTAGATTATACCCGTACTGCATGTATATGTCAAACGTATATACGCTTATCGTCCACACTAAAGTTACAAAATGACAAATTCAGGGCCGGAACACATCAATGTATGCTCCGACCCTGATATAAAGGTCTTTATGATGAATGCCGGTTTACTTCCAGGGCCACTTGAACCCGCCTGCAGTATTCTTTAGGGTTTCCACGCTCAGCTCTCCGTCACCTGCTATTCCAAGAAACTCCTTCGCATCATCAAAGGTGATATCAAATCCCTTTTCCTTTGCGATGGGAGAAATGACATTATCAAACACTTCCTTCGGGTCCGTCTTGTTTCCGCTGTAGCTCTCAACTGCAGCTTTTACCTTGTCCTGCAGTTCTCCGCCTTCACCGATCATCTTCATGAAATTCTGTGCGCTTTCTTTTGACATTTTGATTTCCTCCTTCTTTAAGTCACTGGATTTTATTGCTTTCACTTATTTATACGGTCAATGTTATTTTATGCGACATATTTTCTGAAAAAAATAATGGCATGCGAAATGTCATACTCCTTTGTATCTGAAGATAAGTGTGGTCGTATCGTCAAACTGTGGGGCATCCTTTACATACTCGTCTATGGTACGCCTTACGTTTGCATCTATCTCCTCAACGGAAGCACCCGTATCAATATTTAATGCATCAATCATTCTAGCTGCCCTGAACATCTCCCCGTCAGGATCATTAGCCTCCGTCACACCATCGGTGTACAGGTAGAGAGTATCTCCCGGCTTCAGGTCAAATGATCCGGCATCAAATGTCATTCTTTTCAGAGCTGCCACCGGTCCGCTGTGTACATCCTCATCCACTGTAAACTTTCCGCCCGCCCTGCAGATAGCAGGGTACTCATGTCCCGCATCAACATAATCGACATGACCGGTTGAAAGAGTGACTACTCCAAGCCAGACAGTTACAAAGAGTCCTGCGCCGTTTTCTTTTATAAGCTCCATATTAACCTCCGTAATGGCGGCGGCTACATCGGTACAGTATTTCATCACACTGTGATGTATCTTGTCCTTTGACATTACCATGAACATTGCCGCCGGTATCCCTTTACCCGAAACATCAGCAATGACAAGAGCCAGATGATCATCATCTACAAGAAAGAAATCGTAGAAATCTCCTCCCACCTCCTTTGCCGGAACCATTTTGGCAAAAAGCTCGAACTCATCACGATCGGGAAATGCGGGGAACTTATTCGGGATAAATGATGTCTGTATTTTTGCCGCAATGGCAAGCTCGGCATCTATCCGTTCTTCGGCTTCTTTAATAAGTTCTTTTAAGCGGTCAACCGTACAGTTGATACCGTCTGACAACTGATTAAACTCAAGGGAATTCCTGAAATCTGCTTTTTCATCAAGGTCACCGTCTGTGATCTTTGAGAGAGATCCGTTAAGACTCTCCACACCGACAACCACCTCTTTTTTCAGAAGCCTTGACAATGCTATAAAAATGAAAACAGCTATAACGATGTTCATCACAAGAACCATCAGTATATCTATAAGACCAGCTCTCATGGCTTCCTTATAGGGATAGCAGCCGATAATACAGAAGCTTTCCTCCGTAAGGGCTGCGGAATAATAATCCTGATCTGAGAACTTAAGCTTTGCTGTGACCATATCACCGGTGTTTTCAGGAAGGATATCCACATACGGAAAAGTTTCGCCTTCAAACATATCATTGGTGGAACCTATAATGCTTCCGGTTTTGTCACAAACGATCAAAAAGCCATCAAGACCGATGTTCCGGTTCCTTGCGGTATCCTTCGCATATTCACGCATCAATCTGTCATAAACTTCCTTGGAAACACCTATCTGAAAAAACCCGTCACGTCTCTTAAAAGGTGCTCCATAGCGATGTATTATTACACTATCATAATTTGGTATTCCCTGCAGATCTTGGGAATAGAATTCTGTCCCCGATAAAAGACACAGGAACTCAGCAAACTGCCTGTCTGAATGTATGTCATATCTGATATTATCCGGATTGGAAGAATTAGTGATTATACCCTTATCATTTACTATGTTAAACTCAGACAATACTGCGCTGTTCATCTCCACCCCTCTTCTCAGCAAGTCATCGATTTCATCTTCTTCATAGTCAGGAAGACTGCTTTCGATCATATCGACAAGATCCGGCATATCACGCTTCTCAAAATTCAAAAAGGATTCCGCGATGTGATTATATGCATCCTCTACGCTGTCCTCCACCAGATTAAAGGAATAATACCTGCGGTATGCCGCCTGCACTAAAACAAAGCCTATCAAAGCCACTGTAAGGGACGCAAAAATAACATTGAACAGCCAGTGCTCAATGATAACGCCTATTTTTTTGCCACTGTGATCCCTGTGTTTTTTCATATTTTCGTAGTTTCTCGGGAGTCATTGGAGACGGTTCCAATGCAGTTAAGTTAAGCATTTTGTCATCCTGAGCGCCAGCGAAGGATCTTTCCGACCGGTTATAGAAGATTCTTCGCTTCGCTCAGAATGACACTAACTTAACGGCATTGGGACGGTTCTCAGAGACTTCCTTCAATCCTCAATATCAAGTATCTTTAAGAATCCCGTTTCCTTGAAGATATCCATGACATCCTCATTTGCGTTTCTTACTACCATGCTTCCCTGGTCATCCATGATCTTCTGGAAGTTTAAGAATACGCGGAGTCCTGCGGAAGAGGTGTATATAAGGTTCTTAAGATCCAGCACAAGATCCTCAACCCCTGCAAGATCACCCACTTCTTTTTCAAGTTCTGGCGAAGTAACCGCATCAAGCTTTCCTTCTATGAATACGGTGAGTTTGCTTCCGTCCTGCTGTTTTGTAACTGTCATATTTTTGTTCCTCCATCAATCTCCCTGCATTTTTTCAGCAGCCGCTCGACGCGCTTTGCCGCTGCCTTCGGCTCTATTCCAATGATCTCCGCTATCTGCTTATAGTCCATTTCCATGTTATACCGCATGGCGAGAAGCTCTCTCTCATCCTGCTTTAAGTGCGTAAAGATCTCTGCAACTCTTTTCTGTGTGTCATCTGTCAGGCTTTCAAGCTCCTTATCCATAACACCCCTGTCAAAGCTCTCGTCAAAGGGGACTACCTTATCCGAATGAGCTTTTCTGACATGGTCGATCATGGTATTCCTGGCTATCGTGCAGAGCCAGGTGATATATGAAGCTTTAGCGGGATCATAGCCGTCAAAAGAATTCATGGCCTTCAGAAATGTATCTTCAGTCACATCTTCCGCATCTTCCCTGTGAAGCAGGCGCATATATACGAAGTTAAAAACCTTTTCATAATACTGCTCATATACCTGCTCAAATGTAAGTTTGCCGCTATGAGATCTGTCTCTTAGCAAGTTCATAGAATAATCCCTTTTTATCCATCAGTTCTTTATAGCTGCCTTCTTCTTTAATGCTTCCCCTGTCAAGGACAACGATACGGTCACAGTTTGCGACCGTCGACAGGCGGTGTGCCACAACTACCTTAGTCGCATCAAGCCGTTCAAGAGTCTCTACAATCTGTGCCTGCGTTGTGTTATCAAGCGCTGATGTGGCTTCGTCAAGTAACAGGACTTTCGGTTTTCCTACCATGGCACGGGCTATCAGGATCCTCTGCTTCTGACCGCCGGAAATGGTCTCAGCTTCATCGGATACAACTGTGTGCAGCCCCATCGGCATGCGGTTGATATCGTCCTCAAGCCCGACAGAACGCACCGTTTCCTCTACCATGGCCATCTTCACTCCCGGAGTGGTTATAGTTATGTTTTCATAGATGCTTCCTGCGATAAGTCCGCCGCCCTGTAATACAACGCCAAGCTTTTTTCTGAGCTCCCTCTTATCAAGTCCGTCTATATCCTGGTTGTCATAGTAGACCCTTCCTATCTGCGGCTTTTCAAAACCAAGGAGTATCTTCATGAGTGTTGTCTTACCGCATCCGGAGGTTCCTACTATACCGATATACTCGCCGGGAGAGATATGGAGTGAGAGGTCATTTATGACAGGCTCTTCACCGCTGTCATAGCCGAATGTGACATTACTTATCTCTATCTCACCCTTTAAGTCACCCGGCATCCTGAGATCATCCTGGTTCTCAGGCAGTGTTTCAAGTATTGGCCTAACGCTGTCATAGAACATCCTGATCTGATTTGTCTGCAGACAGGTTCTGATAAGGGTAAAAACAGCCATAGAGAACGCACCGAAGGCCGCTGTAAATGCGCTGAATCCACCAATGGACAGCCCGATGTTCTTATCTATCATCATGAAGTAGAACACAATGGTAAATACCGTCTCAACGCCCACTATCATGGTGTTTATAACGTTTTCCATGCTGTCCCGGGCTTCGGTAAACTGCTGTCCGTCCACAAGCTTCTCCATGTATCTCGAATGTGCACGGTCCTCTGCGCCTGCCATACGAAGCTTAGTGATACCTTTAATGTACTGGAACAAAAGCGCCTGGGCATCATCGGGTCTTCCGGGGATATGGCTTACAACCTTTTTATGATGTACTCCGATAAGAACGACTACAGCGGTAATAACAGCCATAAGTACTGTCGCAACTACTGCCATATCCTTTGAGTAGACAAACATCTGCACAAGATACAGGAGCGAAAAGAGTAGGGAAAGAGCTGCAGCTACCATGCCTTCGCTCAACAGCTTGAAGATGTTCGTGATCTCCATGGCATTAAGTCCGAGGGTTGCCGCATCATATTTCCGGTAAAAGCTCTCGGGAAGATTGAACAGTCTGTCAAATACCGCCGACTGAATCGCATACTCCATCGTATTCATGGATCTGAATACCGCAAGGTTCTTTACTATCGCAAATGATATGCCGCCAAGAGCGCACGAGATAAGAAGTCCGCCAAGCTGCAGGAATCCCGATGCATTGCCCATGGGAATGAACCTGTCGTATGCCTGCTCATTTATATAGGGTATCAGCATACCGGTGAATACCCCGAGAAGAGCCATCGTGACGATCCTGAGGATATCTGCCGAATAGACTTTCTCCATACCGAATGCCACGAGATCTTTGACACTGATGATCTTCTGCGGGAAAGGTCTGTAAAACATATATACAGAAGGCGATATCGTACCGGCTGTCTCCTTTGTCACTTTTACATACGTACCTTCCTTCGGGTCATACATCACATAACCCGAAGGGCCTTTGGGGATCAGGGAAACCGGATGCTTTTTCGTATGCTTTTCATCATCCAGAAAAGCGAGATAGGCTCCGCAGTCGCTTCTGTACCAGTTTTCCTCAAGGATCACTTCCCTGATGGTAAAGTGGGATACCCTTGCGATATCGTTAATATCAAATTTCCTTCCGGATGACTCCTCGACACGATCGAGTGGTGAGATCTCTATGTTTTCAGCCATGCACAGAAGTGCTGCCGCATCATAGAGGTTGTTTCCGGTCTCTTTCAGCTTCCCGCCCTTATAGACGCCGTTCTTTGAAAAAGAATTGAGGATCGTCCGGAGCGTATGCTCTTTCGTGTATTCCTTCTCTCTTATTGTCGCATAGATATATCCGTCCTGCTTTACTTCATCACGGTTATATTTCTCAATGAGCGCTTCCTCAAACTGGCTTATCGTTTCTTCTGAAAGTACGGTGGTTGAAGCGTCCTTTTTTATCCTCATCATCGGAAGATGTGTATATGCGGCAAACGCGTACAAAAGAGCATCATTCGTTTCATCCGGGTGGACTTGAAGCTCTGCCTGATCAACAGCCGCAAGAACTATCTTCCAGCTGCCGTATATTTCGGAAGTATGATCAAAGCCGGGTATCCTACTGCCTTTTGAAAAGCTCCCGAGAAAGAGCCTCCGGCCCGCCCCGTCATCCTTTATGGGGACGATATAGGCAAGTATCTCACCGGAAACCACTTCATAGATCGTTCTTATGTTGTCGGTATAACAGACATTTCCGCCTTTTAACGATATTGTCTCCATACGTCTCCTTAGATATTCCGAATGAGGTTCTGATAGTGACCTTCTGTGGCTGCAAGTTCTTCGTGTGTTCCGCGCTGTACTATCTTTCCTCTGTCCATTACAACGATCTCATCGCAGTCCCTTATAGCAGACAGGCGATGTGCGACTATGATGCATGTGCATCCTCTCCGCTTGATATTATCGATGATTCTTTTTTCCACGATCGGGTCAAGCGCCGATGTAGCCTCGTCCATTATGAGGATCGAAGGCGAGAGGACGAGCGCTCTTGCTATCTCAAGGCGCTGGCGCTGGCCTCCTGAGAGGTTGTCACCGTTTTCCGAAAGCACAAAGTCATATGCTCCGGGCTTCGAGTTTATCGCGTCATGTATGCAGGCATCCTTTGCCGCACGTATAATATCGTCATCATCGATGTATTTATTCCACATCGTCAGGTTTTCCTTTATTGTTCCCGAAAACAGTGTTATATCCTGACTGACCGTCGCTATACTTGATGCTATGACTTCGGGCATGATCTTCTTCATGGGGATCCCGTCAAGCAGGATATCTCCGCTCCAGGGTGTGTACAGTCCCGAACAGATCTTGGATACAGTTGATTTTCCGCTTCCGCTCATTCCAACAAATGCGATGGATTTCCCGGGAGAAAGTACAAATGAAAAGTCTGTGACAAGAGGATCCTCCAGAATGTTATAACCGAATGATACGTTCTTCAGTTCAACCCTTCCGTCAAGTTTGCCTTTCTTGTCGGCGTATTCGGTGACTTCGTACTTTTCGTCCTCTTTGTAGCGCATAATGTCTTCAACGCGGGCCATATCGGCCTTTGCGGTCTGTATCCGCTGTATGAATCCGGAAAGATCATTTACCGGAAGCACAAATGCAGCCTGAAGTACCGTATAACCGATCAGCATACCTGCGGTCATGTTACCCTTTATGATCTGAAGGCCGCCGACGATAAGAGTTATAATGGTCAGGAGCTGACCTGATATCTCAGGGATTGCATTTATGAATTCCTGACGCTTACCCATCTGTTCCTTCATATCTATTGACTTGGCATAGTTCCCGAGAAGTCTTGCTATGAATGCATTCTCTGTGCCCGAGGCTTTAAGTGTGGACGTGATGGAAAGTCCCGAAAACAGGGTTCCCGACATCTTGCCGTGCTCAAGCTGGGCCTTTTGGCTATAGTCTTTCATGCTCTTTGACGCAAGCGCCATGATCGAGAGCTCTATACCGATACAGACAACACCGATCATTGTGAGAAGCGGTGAATATATGAAAAGAATGATGAGATAAAATGCCGCAACAAAACAGTTGAGCACTGTCTGGGCAAGATCTCCCGCGAGGAATATATTGACATTTTCATTATTTGTAACCCGCTCTGAAAGGTCGCCGGCATAACGCTGTTCAAAGAAGTTTGACGGAAGCCGCAGCATATGCGTCAGCATGCCGTGAGAACTTAAAAGGGTCATCTTCTTCTGGAGACGGAGCAGCATCCTTCCCCGATAATAGGTCAGAAATGCCTGAATTATCAGTGTTCCGATCATGACCGCGATCAACGTACTCATCCAGTCCACGTTTCCGCCAAGCAATATGTCATCTATGAAAAGCTGCGTAAATACCGGTGTCAGAAGGCCCGGGAACACCAGGAAGAGCCCATAATGATAAGGGCTGCTATTGCTTCATACTGTCCCTTCAGGCGTCCTGCAACAAAGGTCAGGAAGCTGTTATCGCCCTTTGTTTTTTCAAATGTTTCTGAAGGTTTGAAGGTAAGGACTATCCCGGTGAAGGACTCATCCATGTCCTTGACAGTCAGTCTCCTTCGTCCCACCGCGGGATCATTAATGTAGCAGTGATCGCCCTTTTTCCCTTCCCAGACGACGAAATGGTTGAAGTTCCAGTGAATGATCGCCGGAACAGGCATGGTAAAGAGCGCATCAAGATCTTTCCGGTAACCATGAGTCTCAAGCCCGAATTTCTGTGCTGCGAGCAATATATTCCCTGCATTGCAGCCGTCCCTCGACACCCCTGTTTCAACTCTCATCTGCTCAAGCGGGATATGCTTGCCGAAATATCCGAGTATCATCGTAAGAGAAGCCGCACCGCACTCAGTTGCTTCCATCTGAAATACAGTTGGAGTTTTGGCATACTTCTTATTCATCCGGCATATTCCCTCTTTGTACGGAAAGCTTTTCCTTAAGGAGCGGGATTAGCATTGTTATCGGAGCTTTTTCCTCGGTTACTATATCAACGCTTACCATCGTGCCGGGATCCAGAGTTACCTCGGCACCCTTTCTGCTTGACCACTTATATCCGCTCTCAGTGGAGGCATCCTTTTCAAGATCGCATACAACGCCTACCACGGGGCCGGACCCTGTAAATGCTTCAACGAGTGATGGATCTGCGAGTTTATTCCTGATATTTTCCTGGGAGGTAACATATTCATCAACAGATGAGACAACTGCGTTCATATGGCCGTATTCCTGCCTGTTGACTGTTGTGGGATAAACCTCGGCCTTCATGCCTTTCTGTATCTTGCGGCCTTTTGTCGCCGGCACATAACAGATCACAGTGTTATCGCCTTCTGACGAGCTTCTCGATACATGACATATGGGAGATCCCGGTGAAACAGCATTTCCTTCCTCTGCCGTCATCTCAACGATACGTCCGGCAAGAGATGACCTGATCTCATCCGGCTCAGCTGACATAGCATCCGTCCCTCCGGCTGCCGGCTGCGGAAATGCGAGCTTTGCGATAACCTGATCTCTCCCGATCGTATCCCCCTCTTTTACAAGCACTTCATCGATGATGCCGTAATCAGCGCTGTAAACGGTTCCTATACCGCCTTTTCCTATGAATATACCGTCCGATGAAACATTGATCGGAAGCCTTGCGAATATGGACCAGATAAGAGCCGCCACTATGATGAGGCCCCCGCCAAGCGCTGCTATCCAGAACATCGGTGAAGTTATACGTATCATCTTATCCAGCTGCTCAGGGCTTTGAAGCTTTTCGAGTGCTGATTTTCTGTAAATGTCGCTCATGTTTTATCTCCTTTGGCAGGCTTTATAAACCCCAAAAAGCTCTACCTTTTATTTTCTGTGATTTTGTAACACATTGCAAGGATTAACTGTATTTCTTGATCATTGAAAACACGTTTTTATCATCCTTACGATCATATGCCACATGACCCATGTTCTTCTTCGGGCTTATCCGTATCCGTATAAGCATGGCCTCAAGAACTATGTCCTGTGAAACCTTGGCCGTAAGATTTGCCCCACTATACCCTGCATTCTCCTCTTTTCTCATCATATCGGCTATGATACCCATCACAGAACCTCCATATCCAACGTGTTCAGAATCATATCGCTCTTGGGCAATTCCTGGGCCATATCTTCCAAAAGCGTTATATCCATTGAGCCAATTCTCTTTCGATAGTTGAGTATGATCTCTTTGTAAAAATCAAATGGTAAATGACTCTTGTTTCGCAACAATTCCAACAACATTCTCTCGTATCCGTAAACTCTTATAGTTATTCCCTCAACCTCTCGAATAGTCATTCCCAATTCAAGATTTCCACTGTTTTCAAATACCTGTACAACCCGAGGATCCCTTATCTTTGCCGCATCCTTGTCCGTTGCAAGATAGTACTTATCGGGAATAGTGTCTGTAAGTCCCAAATAATAGAATGCGCTTTTCATAGTAAACACTGCCTTGGGGTATTTCTTGGAAATCACAGCCAATTCGAATTCAAATTCTTTATCGGAATATATACCCGGCTCAATCTTAAAAATCTTTCCGGACTTCAGTGCCTTATGGATTCCATAATCGTTTTTGCACATTTTGAATGTTTCATTGTAAGTAAATAGCATTTGGTAATTCTCCGTGATAAATTTCTGTTTACGGATATTTGCCTAAATATTACATCAGAATTCCCTTAAAATCAAGGGATTTGTCATAAATCTATGATTCCGATGTCCGAAAAACTATATGGAACACTGTATCGTTGTCAGCAGCTTTGCCTAAGAATTCTGATGCAACCTGCCCATCATCTGGTATAATGATTTTTACAATGGATTCATTGGGGACGGTTCTCGTTGACTCCAAAAAGAGTTTGCATAATGAATAAGATACGATCTTACATCATAGGAATATCCGCTATCATTATATGTATCATATGTTTTGCATTGGTATATGTTAGGTTTACGCCCAAGCCGGATCTTAACGCAAAGAAGGCATATACACTTGATGTATCGGATGGCAAAAGAAACATCCGGTATTACGGAAAGACCGATTCGCTGTATCTGTCGGGGCTGTTGGACGAATTGAAGAATTCTGACAGTTTTGAATATGAAAGTTCATCCGGCGCTTATGGCATGTATATCACTTCTGTAAACGGCATCAGAGCGGATGATGAAAAGAAAACTTATTGGGCGATCTTTGTGAACGGTGAATTCAGCCAGCACGGAGCAGATTCACAGCCGGTGAAAGATGGAGATTCATATGTCCTGAAACTTGAGAGTTATGAGTGATCTTAAATTATCAGCAAAAGATGTTGCATATCTGGGGATTTCCCTTGCCATATTGGAGGCATCTAAACTCGCACTTGATCTGTTGGCCAACGTTGAAGTTATAACACTTCTTTTTATCGTGTACACATTATTTTTTGGCAGAAAGACTATTTATGTAGCAATAGGATTTACTTTTATTGAATGCCTTCTCAAAGGAATAAGTGTATGGTCTGTTATGTATCTGTATATCTGGCCGCTGCTGATAATGATCGTATTCTTTGCCGGCAGGCATAAGGCAGGACATATGTTTTATTGTATATTGTCCGCTTTCTTCGGGCTGTTTTTCGGACTGTTCTGTTCGATTCCGTATCTGCTCATAGGTGGATGGAGTATGGCCGTGACCTGGTGGGTTGCCGGGATCCCGTATGATATTATTCATTGCGTCAGTAACTTTGTTTTATGTTTGCTGCTCTTCAGACCGCTTTGTGCGGTTCTGAGAAGAGTGACATCGTGACGAGTCATTGGGGACGGTTCTCGTTGACTCCTGCCTCACCTGGAAATCGCCGCCGAGATAAAGCCCGAAAACAGCGGGTGTGCCTTATTGGGTCTTGACTTGAATTCCGGATGCGCCTGCGTGGCAAGAAACCAGGGATGTGAGGGAAGCTCCATCATCTCTACTATCCTTCCGTCCGGTGAGACCCCGGATATTTTTAATCCGGCTTTTGTAAGTGCCTCCCTGAAGTCATTATTAACCTCGTATCTGTGGCGGTGCCGTTCGCTGATATCCTCCCTGCCGTATAGCTTATAGGCCTTCGTATCCTTATCAAGCCTGCAGGGATAAGCACCAAGCCTAAGTGTCCCGCCTATATCCGTAAGCCCCTCCTTGTCAGGCATTATATGTATCACGGGATGTGTGGTATTGGGATCCTGTTCGGTTGAATTGGCATCCTCAAACCCCAGCACGTTCCTCGCAAACTCCACTATGCCAAGCTGCATTCCGAGACACAGCCCGAGGTATGGTATATTATTCTCTCTCGCGTATCTAATGGCAGTAAGCATACCCTCTATGCCCCGGTGCCCAAAGCCTCCGGGAACTATGATCCCGTCCACATCCTTCATCATCCCAGCGATATTATCCCCGGTGATATCCTCGGAGGAGATCCATTTTATATCTACCTCTGCCTTGTTTTCGGCTCCCGCGTGCTTCAGGGCTTCCACAACGCTTATATATGCATCATGTAGTGAAACATATTTTCCCACCAGGGCGATCCGTACCTTCTTTTCCGGATGCAGCATCCTTTCTACCATCTCCGACCAGCTATTAAGATCCGGCTTGTTATTCTGAAGCTTCAGCGCCTCTAAAACCCTGTCTGCGAGCTGCTCCTCCTCCAACGCAAGAGGAGCCGCGTAAACAGTCGGAAGATTCAGATTCTGTATCACATTTTTCTTCGGTACGTTGCAGAAAAGCGAGATCTTCTCCCTTATATCATCATCAAGGGGCTTCTCCGTGCGGCTGACTATGATATCCGGCATGATCCCGAGACTCATCAGCTCCCTTACGCTTGCCTGTGTAGGCTTGGTTTTCAGCTCACCGGAGGCGTGAAGATATGTGATAAGGGTAACGTGGATAAGGATCACGTTATCGGGACCGGTCTCCTGCTTAAACTGCCTTATTGCCTCGATAAAGGGCTGGCTTTCGATATCACCGACGGTTCCGCCCACTTCTATTATGGCGATCCTTTCATCGGTATTGCCTGTTTCCCTGAAAAACCTGCTCTTTATCTCGTTTGTGATATGGGGAATGACCTGTACGGTCCCTCCGCCGTATTCCCCGCGTCTCTCTTTATTTAAGACCGACCAGTAGATCTTTCCAGTGGTGACATTACTGTTGGAATCAAGCTCCTCGTCTATGAATCTCTCATAGTGGCCAAGATCCAGATCCGTCTCTGTGCCGTCCTCGGTAACAAATACCTCCCCGTGCTGTACGGGGTTCATTGTTCCGGGATCAATATTTATGTATGGATCAAATTTCTGGATCGTGACCCGGTAGCCTCTCTCCTTTAAGAGTCTCCCAAGGGAAGCCGCAGTTATTCCCTTCCCAAGACCGGAAACCACTCCTCCTGTCACAAAAACATATTTTACCGACATATTTTCCTCCGATATTTAATGGCTACGCCCGCGGGGAAGATGGAATCGCACCCTGCTCGCCTGCGATCCGGCGGTCAGCTCTGCTGACATTTTCATCCCGCTGCCCCTGCGATAAAAAAAGGCACTCCGGACTGTAGTCCGAAGCGCCCTTGCTTCAATAAATGAAATATAAACTTTTTACCGCTTTTCGTCAAGGGTGAGCCGCCACCCTCTCAGGCCGCTTCCACCAATGAGTATTTTTCCTCCAGATCATAGTATGCATCAATTGCTTCCCTGAGTCTTTGTCTGAACTCGTCTTCATCATAAAGACCATCCCCGTTCAGGCTCAACCCTTCGAGCCTGATACTTACAGCTTCCGGCGGGTTCTTCAGATCCAGGATCGCAAGATTTCTTAATTGATCCACGCGCTGATAAACAATGTCAACAGAGATAAATGACTTCCCGAAATCGTCAGACCAGCGGCAGAACACAAGCTTACTACCGATAGGAGTTCTCTTTTCTATCGCACCCGGAAGATCATATTCCTCCGCCTTAAGCGAAGCAAGGACACTAGCGATATTTGAGTCATGTCCGCATAAAAATGTGAACCTTCTACCGGCAGTATCCAGCTCAGATTCTATCTCCTTAAGAAGCGGATGGGCAACATTAACGGCAATATCCGGCGCAGTAAAGAGCACATCGCCGTACACATCCTTGATCTCGGCAATCTTCTCCCAGTCCTGATCCGTAAGTTTCTTTCCGAAGGCTGCAGCACTGTCATCAGCCTCATAGTACTGAAGAACCAGAGCATCACTTATGGAGCAGGCTGTTTTTAATGATCCTGTCATTGAAGGCTCGGCATTTTCCTCAAGGGATATCACGGTATCATCTGTTCTGAATCCGGTGAATTTCCCTGTTTTCCAGTCCTCAGATTCTTGTACGTCTATAACCTCTGAAAGAAGCTTATAGTTATCATCCAGTCCTTTAATTGTATCTCCGAATAATTCCTGTATTTCTTTATCTGTATCCTCTCTGTAGCTTTCCGAAACGAAAGTAAGCTGTGGATTAAAAACCGGATCCATCGTATCGAAGTCCGAATGATATTCTACAGCACTATTACTTACCGGGAGTAATCCGGCCTTAAAAAACCCTGCTGTTGCAATTGTCCGCTGCTTCGAATTGGAATAGATCCTTACCTCCTCCGGATCAGGCCGGTAGTCTTCCGGAAAAAGGCCCTCCGATTCAAGCCATTTCCTGAAGTACTGCCCCATTTCTGTTTCCAGCGTTCCCCCTCTTAATGACAGATCACTTGGATCAGATGACCAGGAAAACCATTCATTCGGTGTCATCGTATCAAGTACGGAACCCTTATCACTTAAGGGAGACCTTATATTATGCCTGCTGAGTATAACCACCCTGTCCAGTTTATAGCCATCCCGGGAAAGAGCGTTTCCCGCCGCACGGCCGGATTGCTTTTCCTTATTATCGCTGGTTTTCCCACAGGCTGAGAAAGAAAGAAGAAGCAATATAAAGATTAAGATAACACCGATGATAATACCCTTTTTCATTAGATCCCCCTTATATACAGCATTTCCGGAAGTCAAATAGAACCGTCCCCGTTGACTCCCTTCGTGTATTGATTCCAGTATCTTTTGATATAGTCTGCATCATATCGTCCGTTAAGGTACTCTTCAATTAGAGCCAGTTCATCCATCAACTCAATGGCACGGTATCCTTTGTCTTTATTCTTCGGATCGAAAAAGGTCAGGTTTAAAAGCTTTCTGATATTATCCAGATAAAAATATCCGTTATCCCTTTCAGATTCATGATTTAAGTATTTTTCGTGAGCTCTAATAAGTCTTGCCACATCTCCGTCAATGTTTGACAGCTGTTCAAAAAAGGAGAGGCTGTTCCAGTTATCTCTGTTCATAATGCAAACCTTTCGTATCGTTTCTGAAAAGCTACAACCTTCAAAGCTTTTGACGTCCGGATCATTTGATCCAGTCAAAAAGGATTTGTACATCCTTTCAAAAGAAGTCAAATAGAACCGTCCCCGTTGACTCCCCGTTGACTCCTTCATGATAACATAGTACGGGCAGGTGTCAAAAACCGGGCTCATTTTTTTCAGTCACCTGTATATATTTTTAGAGGATTTAAGATTTAGGATCTGTGCATAAATAAATCTTCACATTTGACTTTTCCAGACCCTCATCTGCTTCATCAGAAAGCCTCGCCGTAGCCCGCTACGGCTACATTTTCTTCTTTGCAGATGAGTGCCTGGCCTACGTCAAAATGTAAAGTTATTTATGCACAGCTCCTTACTCCAAAAACATCCTGAAGGAGGATTAACATGCCTAAATTATCGGAAAAGACACTGGATAACATTATTTTTGCAACATTTGATACAATGGACTCTTTCCTTACCACCTGGACAGAAGACGACCTTAAAAAAAAGCAGGAGCACTTTGAAAAATCCCTTTCAGAGATCGAAGACAGACTGAAAAAAAACAAGAAAAATCCCGAAAAGGATTTATCCTATCTTGTAGTCCGCGACTGGATAGAGATCGAAAAGCGCTCCCTCTGGGCAAAGCGCAACATTAAGCGCCTCAGAAGATATTTTGGTGAAAAACCGGATGATATAAGTGCTGAAGACTGGCAGAAGGAAAAAATAAAGGCTGCCGCAGAGATCCTTGAATTTGCGGAAACGACCAGACCTTACAGTCTCGATAAGTCCGGATACAACGAGGCCCTCAGAACAGTCAGCTATAATTACATAAACCTCAGAGATCGGAACTCCCGCGGCTTTAAGATGCATGCAGCCACCGGCTATGATAATATCGCCCTTTTAGGAGATGCTGTAAGTCAGTATACCTTCCCGGAGATCAAAGCAGATCCCGGTAAGCATAAGGAAATAAACAGAGAACGCGCCGATATAACCAAATCCATGTTGATAATGGATTCTATATGGATGAAGATCCCGGTTTCCGAATTGAGTTCACTTGATTCTAAAAAGTACAAGGATGAGTGGAAAGATAAAGGCTGGGAGCAGAGGCTTAAGCTCGATTTTGATCTTGCAAAACAGGAGATCTTTACAAAACCCGGCTTCACCAGGGAGGCAATTTCAAGGATATCAAAGTATCCTTCAGTATTGGAAAGGTACGGGAATGAAACCGGCTTTCTGGAGGAATACTGGTCAAATCTGAAGATAGAAGACAAGGTGCAATTTGACCCCGACCGCGCCGTAACGGAGGATGAATACAAGGAACTTTCTTACAGCCATAAACTCAAAATTGATAAGGCCTCAGCGGAGAAGTATTTCGGAAATCTTTCAGCAGTTGAGAAATACAGAGAATCTCCTAATGATGCAAAGGAATACTTCATTAAAAACGGACTGGCTCCTGAGGACGGGACTGCCCTGAATAAGGAAAATCCCAAATTCATCGATAGCATTTGGAAGGATCTGGATCTCGAAAAGAGAAATAAGCTGGATAAAGAACGGTTTGACAGAGAATATAGTGATCTTGACTTTACTAAAAAGCTCCAGTTTGATAAAGACAGAGCCATGAAGTATCTTACCAGCCTGTCCCCAAGCACAATGTATAAAGAAGCCATGAATACGTCCCTTGATGTATTCAGAAGCTGGCCCTTGTCCCTTGAAGTTGCTAATTCTATCCAGAAAAATCATCCGGATTTTATGGATAGGTACTGGGAAAAGCTGGATCTAAAGGAAAGACTGGCCTTTGACGAAAAGCGCTTCAATAAAGAATATCCCACTCTGCCCTGGGAAACAAAGGAGAAATTTGATAAGACACGGGCTGAAGAATACTGGAAGAAGCTCTCTCCTGTTGAAAAATACTGGGAGAACAAGAATAAGGCCTTTGACGACTTCAAGAAAAATCCGATCAACTGGAGTGATGTCAAAAATATAGGGAATGCAATACAGGAAAAAGAAGGGATAAAAGCCGGTGATCAGTTTAAAAAAGACTACTGGAATTTATTCACCGAAGAGGAGCAGGTTGAACACTATCTTGAGGAGCTGAACAACCGCGCAGGTTATTTAAGCAGTACAAACAAAAACGATTCTAAAGTATGGACGGAAATACTCAATTTAGGCCACAAAGCCTATGCCGATTATCGTTGGAATAAAGCAGAAGCATCGTTGAAAATGACCTGGGATTCCAACAGGGCCGTTAAAGAGTTCGTTGAAAAGGGTATTACTCTGAAAGAATTGGAGAAACAGGGTTTTACAGCTACTGACAGAGAGCGCTATCTCCAGCGCCTGACTCCGGATAATAAGCTTACTCTTGCTCCTGAAGTCTTTGAAAAAGAGTGGCAGGAAAAGACCTGGGATGAGAAGCTTTCTTATCACCGAAATGAAACCTTAAAGCGCTTTAACGATGCAACGACCCTGGCTGATAAGATAAAGATTGATAAGCAGCATACCTTTGATGACCTTAAGGAAAAGAGGACAGCATTATCCGAAATAGCTGATAAAAATATCCGTGATGAATATTTCTTCTCCCTTTCGACAGCTGAAAAGAAGGAGCTTTACGAAGATCATTATAATGAGATATGGAATAACGGAACATACGAGGAAAAGAAGAAACTTGACAGTGAACGCACGAATGCTGAGATATTCGAACCTGCGTCCTATGATGAAAAGCTCCGCCTGAGCCGCAATGATACCTTAGACTGGCTCGCTAAGCAGCCGGAGGATAAAAGGAATTTCGAACATCCCGAGGATGCACTGGAATTGAAGGAAAGGGAAATTGAAAGGAAAGGCAGGGAAGTCCTTCAGGATGAGGGAAAACTCAGTAAAGAAACAACGGATGCTGAGAAAAAAGCAAAGGAATACGTAGACGGGATCACAAATAAAGAAGGGAAGATAAAGCTTAAGAAAGAAACTGATCTCTTTACTCTTTCGGCTAATCTCTTGCTCGCGGATAAGGCAACAATAGATGATCTTTACAATATCGGACGTATAGCGCACAGGGCTGCTTTCAGCAGTGAGGACAGATCAAAAGCTGTAAGCTCAGAAGAGATAAGAAATATTGTACATAATAGCTTTGCTTCTGAAAAGAAGGTACTTGAAAGCACTGTTATAGATAATATACCCCGCTCACTTGATGATAACACCAAAAAAACTTTTAAGTTTAAGCTGAATGAGGAGGGTTATGTAGTACTTCCGAAGAGTGTTAAGGAAGATCTGGCGAGAATGATACGAGGTCTTAATACGGAGGAGAAGAGATTAACAACAAAATATGAAACAGGAAAAGATATCGTTAAGGACCATAATAACGGCTTAATAAACGGCAGGAAGCTGTTTACGGAGAATCCGGGCTTAAGAAATATTGACCTTGAGAAGATCGCAAAGGATAAGAGTGATGCAAGGATTGCGATAGAAAAGGCAAATCATGATGCGCTCGTCAATATGAAGGACGGAGTGGATTCCCTTAAGGAGCAGTTCGGATCCTTAAGAAGCCATGGGCCTGCCTTCCTTGATTCAAAGCAGTACAAGGATATGAAGACTGCCTACAATAATTTTATAAAGGCTTATGATAATGTGCTTCAGGGAAAGCACCCTAACGGCGAAGTGAATGATACCCCGGGACGGCTGTCCTTTGAGGACCGTGCTGCACTTGCATCCCTGCAGGAGCAGATGTCACAGGCAGCAGACACATATACTGCAGCAAAGCGGCAGCAAAAGAGCGGCGGTATCGATAAGCATTCAAGTGACCAGGGGAAGGATCGGCTTTCATTTGCGGACGCTCTCTCGGAATTTAAGCTGACCCCTGGTATCACTGAAAAGATCAACAGCATTACCGTGGAAGTAAAGGGAAAGAAAAAAGGCGAGGTCAAAAAGGTTTCTCTTAAGGATCTTGAAAAGGGACAGGACCGCGGCCGTAAGCATCTTGATTCCCGTATAAAGAAGCTTACAGAGAAGGAACTCAGCAGGAAGCCGGCTGCGAAGAGCCTGACATAACAGCATCCTTCATTTTCTTCACATATTCCCCGATATGCTCCGGGGCCTCGGTTTTGTACTGCTCCAAAAGCCTGACTATGGCAGAACCCACTATGGCGCCGTCGGAAATGGCCGACATTTTCTTTGCCTGCTCAGGCGTTGATATCCCGAAGCCTATGGCACAGGGTATATCGGTGTTTTCACGGACAATGGATACGATGGAAGCGAGATCCGTAGTGATCTCGCTTCTTGTTCCGGTTACTCCGAGGCTTGAAACAACATACAAAAAGCCCTTCGCCTCTTTTGCTATCATTGCTATCCTGTTCTCCGAGGTCGGAGCCACCATAGATATCAGATCCACGTCATATTTATCGCAGATATCGCTGAATTCATCCCTTTCCTCATAGGGTACATCCGGAAGTATCATACCGTCTATCCCCACCTCACCGCATCTACGGATGAATCTCTCTGAACCGTATGAAAAGACCACATTTGCATAAGTCATGAAAACAAAGGGGATACTAATCTCCTTCCTAAGCTCACTCACCATATCAAATATAATATCTGTAGTAATTCCGTTTGAAAGTGCTCTTGCATTGGCACCCTGGATGACAGGCCCCTCCGCCATCGGATCGGAGAAAGGGATCCCGAGTTCAATAAGGTCGGCACCGTTTTTTACCATTTCCCTTACCGCCCTCTTTGTCGTTTCTATATCCGGATCACCGCAGGTAAGAAAAGGGATAAAAGCCTTTCCCTTTCTGAAGGCCTCTCCTATCTTACTCATGTATGTCCTCCCCTCTGTAACGTGCAATGGCTGCACAGTCCTTATCACCACGGCCGGAGATGGTCACTACTATTATCTCCTCCTTTTTCATGTCAGGAGCGATCTTCATAGCGTATGAAATGGCATGTGCCGACTCGACAGCAGGAATGATCCCCTCTGTCCTCGAAAGGTATTCAAAGGCCAGAACCGCTTCCTCGTCTGTGACCGGTACGTACTTTGCCCTTCCCGTATCATGGAGATATGCATGCTCCGGTCCGATACCGGGATAATCAAGTCCTGCGGAGATCGAATACACGGGAGCTATCTGTCCGTATTCATCCTGGCAGAAATAAGACTTCATCCCGTGGAATATCCCGGCTCTTCCGGTATTTATTGTGGCTGCGGTCTCAAAGGTTTCGATCCCCCTTCCCGCTGCCTCACAGCCTATAAGGGCTACATTTTTTTCATCAATAAAGTGGTAAAAGGAACCCATGGCATTGGAGCCGCCTCCCACGCAGGCAATAACCGCATCGGGAAGCTTCCCTTCCTTTTCCATAAGCTGGGATTTTATCTCCCTTGAGATCACTGCCTGGAAATCCCTTACGATCGTGGGGAAGGGGTGCGGTCCCATTACGGATCCGAGACAGTAATGGGTATCCTCAATCCTTGATGTCCACTCTCTCATGGCCTCCGATACCGCATCCTTCAATGTTCCCGTACCGCTCTTTACAGGTATCACGGTTGCTCCGAGAAGCCTCATCCTGTAAACATTGAGAGCCTGACGGACCGTATCCTCCTCTCCCATAAAGACCACGCATTCCATTCCCATTAATGCGGCAGCCGTTGCGGTCGCAACACCGTGCTGTCCGGCTCCGGTTTCCGCAATGAGACGTTTTTTCCCCATTTTTTTTGCAAGAAGCGCCTGCCCGAGGACATTATTGATCTTATGTGAGCCCGTATGGTTAAGATCCTCTCTCTTAAGATAGATCTTCGCCCCTCCGAGATCCTTTGTCATCTTTTCCGCAAAATAGAGCCTTGACGGCCGTCCCGCATACTCATTTAATAATTCCGTAAGCTCCGAATTGAAGCCCGGATCATCTTTATAATGCTCATAAGCTTTTTCCAGCTCTTCCACAGCATTCATAAGAGTCTCCGGAATGAACTGGCCGCCATGCGCACCGAATCTTCCTTTCTTCATATCACACCTCGTAAGTCTTTAGCCTTGTATATTAGTACAGGGTGTTTAATATGTCAATTGGATCACCTGTCGTTTTACTGCCCTCCCGCAGTACCGGTGAGATTTTTATTCCTGCCGGTGATCGTGACGGAATCTGCATTAATTGTTTTCGAGTAGTCTTTTCCTGATATCTTTGCTCTGCTGCCTGAAAGAAAAGCATAAAGCACCATACGGGATTTCCTGCTCTTATAATACAAAGGAGGCTCTACACTGATCGTTTCCGTATGATTGCCGGTTTTTTTCTCCAATATCAGGGTATCCGTCCCGTTCCCGGTGAATACGTAATAATTCTTCCGGCTTTTTTCTTTATCGTAGACAAAGCCTGAAATATCCAGCTTTTCAACCGGGAAATAAAGCCTGTTTTCTTTTTTCTTAAGTATCCTGTTGGCTTTTCTTACAGCCTTCCTTAAGCTCCTTCTCTCAGCCTTGGTTAAAGCATTGTAGGATGCCGATGTCTTATCCGCTTTAAGCTTAATATAGTAGCATGCCTTTCCGTCGGAAGCATCCTTCGTTTTCTTGAATTTATAGCTGATGCTTACGGTTCCCGGTAGCCCCGTCACCTCCAGGTCAAGGTCAGCAGACATTTTCTTCTGCTTCTTTTTCGTAAGAACCGTGCCCTTCAAAACGTGGACCTTTCCGTTAAATGAAACGGGCTCCCACGGTCCGAACAGTGTAACATCTGTCTGCTTTCCTGATTTCGGATCAAGACCATTTAACACTATGGTCTTTCTAAGCCGTTTATCCTCGCCATTTGAAGAAGCGATAACCGGCTCTTCCTCTTCCTCTTCCTTTTTCTTTTCCTTTTCGTCAATTTCGATCGTATAATCCTTCTCCACCGACTCGCCGTTTGCGGAGGCAACGACCGTAATCGGGAAGCTTCCCGCTTTCTCCGGCGTACCGGAGATCGTGCCGGTATGATCCGCATTATTTTTTAGCGAAAGCCCCTCCGGCAGCACTCCCTTTATGCTCCAGTTCCAGAGCACATCCGGGATATTATTTATGATACTTAATACTGCCTCATAGAATTTACCTGCTTTTCCCTTCGGAAGTGAGTCGGGTGCTATTTTGAATTCATCCCACTGGGCATAGAGGACTGCGGTCTCATTCTGTCTCATTGCGAGATCCACAATCTCTTCGTCGCAGTAGGATTCTCCGCTGCCGTCAGCCTCCGTATTCCATCCGCAAAAGAGATGGTGTGCCTTTTTGAAGCTGTTTTTCCTTAGTTTCTTTTCAACTCCGGTGGTGCGGTTATCCTGCTCCATTTCCCCCGTACCGCCGTTTGCGTTGTAGCGGATAAAATAATCCACCTTCCACAGGCCGTACAGTATCTGATTTTTGGTAAGTTTTACAGTAGTGTCTGCTTTAACCCTTCTGCCTCCTGCGCCCTCTGCGGAATACCACCCCGCAAAGGTGGCGTCAGCTGAATTAAGCTCCGGAAGCTCACCGTATGTATTTTCAGAGATGACGGTCTTATGCATTGGAACCGGGGTAACATCTGTACCGGTGGGGGTCTTGTCTGCCCTGAAATAAACGGTATAGGGGGTCTTTATTCTTTTTGATGCATCCCCGGCCTTCATCTCGGCCGTCCCCGTCCCGGGCTTATAGAACTCTATCCTGTCCTTTGTTAACTCTTTAGGATGCGGTGAATACTCCTCGCCCTCTTCCGTTAAAGTGCTGCCGTATCCTATGGCCGCGCCGGGTTTTAATCTTCCCTCTTCACCACTTCCTCCGGAAACCCTGACAGCCGCATTTCCGCTTATTTCTAAGTGATCCCAGTTCTTACTTTCTCTATCTCCTTCCCATCCATCCATCTCGGCTCCCGCTCCTATACCTGCCGCGCCTGTTCCTGCGGATGCAGTGACTGTGCTGCTTTCACCGATAAAAATAAGATCTCCGGGAGCATTCTGGCCTCCTCCGATACCGGCTCCGCCGGCTCTTCCTCCCTCAGTTGTCACTTCACAGGAACCGCCTATTACTATATTTTCTCCGGGAGCATCATTGCCTCCGCCGATACCGGCTCCTCCGCCTTCTCCGACTGCATTGACCGTACTGCTGTCGCCAATGCTTATATTCTTACCATTTCCTCCGAATTGACTGCTATGCTTTCCTCCGCCGATACCGGCTCCGCCGGCTCCTCCCCGGGCGGTTACATTACCGGAACCCTCAATATTAATATCTGTCCCGTCTCCCTCAAAGCCTCCGCCGATACCGGCTCCTCCGGCTTTTCCGATGGCGTTTACTATACATGTATCGTTTATTATTATATCTGTCCCGTCCCCGTGAGAACCTCCTCCGATACCGGCTCCGCCGGCTCCGTTGACTTGTCTAGAGTATCCGTCGTCACCTCCGATTGCCGTAACATCACATTTGCCGCCTATCATTATTCCATTTCCCGTATTGCCGGAATATTGCATATCATGAGCATAACTAAATCCACCTCCGATACCGGCTGCGCCACCTCCCCCGGCTGCATATACCTTTCCTCCGGTTATTTTGATATTCTTTGCATAAATATCAAAAGGATTGAAATCATCCGGACTGCCTTCACCGCTGCCGATTCCGGCACCGCATTCTCCTCCGTAGGCTGTTACATTGCCTCCCTTTATGAATAATCTTTCACATCTTCCCGAAAAACCGCTGCCGATCCCGGCGCCGCCGTTTCCTCCCCGGGCATATATTTCCCCGCTGTTTATCGTGATGTCATGTGTATCACAATAGCTCTTCCCAGGATTTGAACCACCACCGATACCGGCTCCGCGGTATCCTCCGCAGGCAGAAACAGTGCTGTTGGTTATTGTGATATCCTCTGTGTAACTGCGGTTTCCGGCTCCTGCTCCTGCACCGATACCGGCTCCGCCGTTTCCTCCGCAGGCAGAAACAGTGCTGTTGGTTATTGTGATATGCTCTGCCCCTTTGTCGTCTCCGGCGTTTGACCCTGCCCCGATACCGGCTCCTCCGAATCCTCCGGCTGCCGTAACGCTGCTGTCAGTTATTATGATCACTGACCCTCTGTCTTCATTACCGCCGCCGATACCGGCTCCGCCGCTTCCTCCTATTGCCGTGACATCGTATCCTCCTTCGATCGTGATATCCTTTCCTTCTCCGGCATTTCCGCCGCCGATACCGGCTCCTCCCGGAGCGCCGTTTGCTGACACTTTCGCTTGATCTAATATTTTGATATTTGATCCGCTTCCGGAGGTTCCTCCTCCGATACCTGCTCCGCCTTGCTTATCATAACCTGTTCTTCCGTATACCGTTACATCGCCGCCTTTTATCGTGATATCCGAGCCCTCTCCTTCATAGCCGCCGCCTATACCGGCTCCTCCGCCAAGCCAGGAATCATAGTCCCTTCCCCGTTCAATACGAAGTCCTCCCCCAAAGGCTTCTATCTTTACGCCATCAATTTCAATGTGGGAGCCTTTCTGTCCGAACCCTCCGCCTATTCCGGCACCTCCGCCTTTGGTATAATCGTCATTATGAAAAGAACCATCATTTATTATATAAGACCCGCCGGTTACGGTGAGCTCTCCCATTCCGGAGGCTGCGCCGTTCTTTATCTTAAGAGTACTGCCGCCATTACCCGTATGCACTATCCCGGCATTTCCAAAATTACTGCTCAGAGAATTTCTACCTGCCAGCTCAATAACAGCCGCGCAGTCAGCGCTTACTGCGGCTTTATCCTGATTTTGGACGTCAATATTTAAGCCCTTGAAAATGACATGCGCTTCATTGTCTCCCTCTGTTTTCAGCAATACAGTATGGGTTGAAGGTCCTTGAGATCCGCATATAATGACCGGTATCCCGGTGTCCGTTACGGTTTTGGCGCCTGTATTGTCCGAATACTCAACCTTATGTTTTCCGTTATCTTGTGCGGTTATAGTGATATCACCGTATTGAATATCATATTCACGACCGCTTACTGTCTGCAACAGCTGCTCTGCATACGCCCCCACAGGGCTGATAAGCGCCAAAATAAGCGCTGCAGCCTCTGCCACCGCGATCTTCCTGAAGATACTCCTTATTTTTCTCATAGCCTGAAATACCCTCCTGTTTTTCAGCCCAAAATCCATCTATAGTTTTATACGGAGAAAGCCGCGCTCCCGGCAGTAAAAACCATATCTTTCAATATACCTTCTTTTTCATTGTAGCTATCTCTGCAGGGTCACGCAATTCAAATCCGCAAAAAAGTAATAAAAAAAGCCTTTTGCAACTCTCCGGGCTCATTTTGCAGACTCATCTGTATATATGAACAGGAGGACAGATCGAATTGTCCCAAATGCACTGTATTGACATCAGGGAGAAATGATTTATGCCAAGATATGACAGAATAGTAGCTTTAAGAGACTATATAAGAAATCTAAAGAGTAGTATTGAAAGCCATGAAGACTATTTCATCAGCATTTCACAGAACGAGAAGCTGAAGAATATTTCTGACCTGTACGCAGATATACAGGAATATCTCGAGGGTGCGGTAGATTCTTTCCAAAACAATCCTGATAATACAGACGACTATGATGAATATTGTTCCAGGGACCGCACGCATCTGAAATTTGTAGATACTTACCATAAGCTTCAGGAGGAGCTTCGTAATTTCCCCAATACAGAAAAGACCGGCTTAGCCGGTATAATGGCTGACGATAAGATCATTGATTTTCTTGACAACTATGAGCATACTGTAAACAATTCCTTCGATTCCCCTATAGTAAATACAGTAGATGATTCAGCCGAAGCGGAAAAAAGAAGAGACCTTTATGTTAAAAATATCGAAACTGTATCGAAAGCCCCCGACGATCTCTCTGATTATTCTGATATCTCCGGTCTTAATGAAAAAAATAAAAAGGAATACGACAAATATATCTCCTATTGGGTAAAAAACGTAAAAAACAAGGGACTAAATGCCAGCCTTGAATATGTAAATTCCTATTTGTCAGTGGCCACGTCCGGGGATTCACCTGCTGTCGGAAAAGCAATGAATGATATCCTCTATACTGTCACCTGTGTAAAAAAACCCGATGGAACAGTGGATGAATCAAAGACAAAGGATATGCTCCAGGGCTTTCAGGTATATACCCTTGGGAAATCAAAAGAAGCAGGGAAAAAACTTTCCCAGCTGAAAGCGGATTCTAAAGATGAGCTTGATTGGCAGATAAATGATAAATTCAGTTTAACAAAGGAAAGGCTGCAGAATCAGGCATGTTCTACCATGTCCTTAGCTCTTTCATCCATGCTTGAAGCGACGGCTTATAACTCAAACATCCCGGAATTAGGCTCATATCCCAAAGCCTGCAATCACACTCTCCAAAAAAAATATATTAAAACTGATACTGAATTCAAAGAAGGAAATAAACTGTTATCAGAGATAACATCTAAAACAACCAAATTAGAGGGTCCGGCCCGGGATGAACATTTTAATAAAATCCTTAATTTCATTAACGCCGAAAAAAAGAATGTTGATCAGCAATTTAATCATCTGGATCAACGCATGATCGATCAGTGTTCCTCATTAAACAAGCTTCTTGAGAGCTTTGAAAACACCGAAAATGCTTATGCCCTTCACTCCAATTCAAAGCTTTACGAGGACATGATAAAGAGTATGCGTGACTTAAGGGCTTTCTCTCAGGACTATATTTCAGAGGGAAAAGGACTTCCGGATAATAAATTAGGCGAAGCTGTGGATAAGCTTAAGACCGTTGAAAACAGAGTAAAGGATTATCTCGATAACAGAACAAAGGTCTCCTACAGCCATAAGGCAGGAGAGATAAGAAGGGATCTCGCTCTCTGCGCCTACTCCCAGTTAAATCAGAGCGAATTTCAAAAGAGAATAGATGCCCTGAACAAGGATCTTATAAATGCCGGAAAAAAACCTCTTTCAGAAGGCGCTCTTGAAAAGCGTTTTTCCGCCAACGGAAGGGATCTGACTGCAAATGATACCATTGCAAAGCTGGCAGATCAGTATAAGCTTGATAATAATCTTAAACGGATGCTCATGCATCCTGATGGTCTTGACAATTTTAAGGTGATGTTTGACACAAAGAAAACCGCAAGGCTTGTAAATTGGAATTCTACACAATACAACAATGCAAACCGTGCCATCAGCAGTTTCCAGAAAAACCGTGATACGGTTGTAAAGCTTATGACCGGCGATGAGATCCCCGATCCTGAAAAAATGAAGGACGCGATCAAAAATCTCCAGTCCTCATATGGGGAGTGCAGGACTTCTCTTCAGGAGTACTGCGCCAAAGTCCTTGCCAATCCGGACAGTCTCGACAAAAAATCAACCTCAGCAGGGATCGCAAGGGCAGCCGGAGCCACAGGAGCTCTGGGTGAATTCCTTGGCAAACCCGTAAGCTTTGATAATAAGGTGAAGGTAAAGAAATATGCTGAAATTTTCCGGGAGGAAATGAGCAATCAGAAAACAGCCGGCAATCATAATAAACACAGGAGGGCCGCTTCGAACTCCAGGGATAAATTACAGAAGGAAAATGAAGGGAAAAAGAAGAGTGTTGTGATGTGAAGCCGTATGAACTCTCTTCCCCTGTCCTGAAAGGGGAGTCAACGGGGACGGTTCTCTTTGACTTATTTTTGCTTGCAAAAACAAGTCAAAGAGAACCGTCCCCGTTGACTCCCCACTTTTTTTACTTATTTTTCTCCCAGGTATTGATTATGGCTCAAAATGGAAGTATTCTGTACCCATATTTTTCTAACGTCACTTGCGGTTATGCCGATGACTGTTATGAAAAAACATTTGAGGGAGGATAAATACGTCAGGGGGAATACAGCTTACTAATACAGTGTCCGTTGACACGGAAAGGGAAGAAATGAAAAAGAGAGTATTAAGTGGAATAATGATGATCACCCTGGCGGCTGCCCTGCTTCTTTCCGGCTGCTCCGGCGGAAGCGCTGCTAAAGGAAGCTCTGACAGCTCCCTTAACGGAAAAAATGTCTCTGTGGTAACGCCCTATTTAAGCTCCGTGACCACAAAGCAGATGGTTGACAATATTGAGAGGGATCTTAAGGCAGAGGGCATCAATGTCAATGTTGTTGATACAAAGGGAGACTTCGGAGAGCTTGCAAGCCGCATCGAGGATATTGTTTCTTCAAAGGCTGATGCCATGATCATTGTAAGCGCGGATCCCGGACAGGTTGAAACCCAGCTTAAGGATGCCTTTGACGCAGGAGTTCCCGTATTCGGGGTAGACAGCGGCTTTATAGAGGGTATGAAGGTCAATGCCACAAGTGATAATTATGAGATGGGGAAGACCATATGCAGGTACCTCTTTGAGGACCTTATGAATAAAAAGGGTACGGTCATTGCCCTGACATACAGGCCTCATCCCGGTGTGGTAAAAAGATGCGAGGCCTTTGATGAAATGATAAAGGATTATCCCGATATCAGCCTTATCACGGAGCAGCAGGTGGACGTCCCCGCAGGCCCCATAGAAAGCTCAAGGGAGATCATGGAAAACCTGATCCTTTCCAATCCTGAAAAGGATTCCGTAACCGCGGTCTTTGCGGCATGGGATGAACCCGCAATAGGAGCTTCGCAGGCTCTGGAAGCTGCCGGACGGGACGAGGTCATAGTGACCGGAGTGGACGGAAACAGCCAGGCTGTAGAGATGATAGAAAAGGGGTCAAACTTAAAGGCCACCCTTTCACAGAACTTTGACGGAATGACAGATATTGTTGTAAAGGATGTTATCGATCTCCTCTCCGGAAAAGAGATAGAGACCGGCGAAAAGTACGCTCCGGCAACACTTGTCACGAAAGAATAAGACAGAGAATAATATGCTGTTAAGGACAAAAGGGCTTTCAAAACAGTTTAACGGTATCTACGCACTGAAGGACGTGGATCTGAAGATAAAAGCCGGTGAAGTACACGGTCTTGTAGGTGAAAACGGCGCGGGCAAATCGACCCTGATTAAGATTCTTACTGCTGTCTACAAGCCGGATAATGGCACTGTGATATGGGACGGGACAGAAACCGAAATAACCGATCCCTTGAAAAGCCGTAATCTCGGCATAAATGTCATACATCAGGACCGGCAGCTGATCCCCTCCTTTAATGGCATCGAAAACGCATATCTCGGCCTTGAATATGAGAAAAAAAGAGGCGGCATCATTGACTGGGAGAAAATGAAGAGGCGTGTCTTGAAGCTTTCGGAATCACTGGGGATAGAAATGGATTTCACTGTTCCCGCCTCCCTCCTCTCTCCTCCGCAACAGACCCTTCTATGCATAATCAGGGCTCTTATGACGGAGTGCAGGCTCCTTATTCTCGATGAACCAACCGCTTCCCTCACTGATAAGGAAACGGCGATCCTTTTTCGTATTATCAGGAAATTAAAGGAAAAGGGAACCTCTGTCCTCTATGTCACCCACCGTCTGGAGGAGATATTTTTTCTTACCGACAGGATCACTGTTATGAAAAACGGGCGGATCGCAGGAACTGTGGACACCTCCGAGAGCAGTGAGGATATGATCATCAGAATGATGACTGATAACTGGGAAAGCAGGACTTCCTCCGGGAGCAGGGGAAATATAGGAGAAAGCATCCTGAAGGCCGAGCATATCTCTTCAAAGGACGGGATCGTTAAGGATATGAGCATCGATCTGAAAAAGGGAGAGATCCTTGGCATATTTGGACTCGGAGGCAGCGGAAGAACGGAATTTCTTGAAACACTGTACGGACTCCGGCCGAAGTCCGGTGGGGGGATCACCCTGTATAGCGAGGATTACCCTCATCCAACTCCTAAAAGCTCCATTCAGAAGGGAATGGTGCTGATAAATGAGGACCGGCGGAAAATGTCACTCATTATGCCCTTCAGTGTCCGGAAAAATATCACGCTTCCGGTTATTGACAAATACTCAAAGGCCGGGGTTATCGATGAGAAAAACGAGGAAGGGCACGCCGCAGAGAAACTGAAGATGCTTGATATCAAGAGTAACGGAACAGATCAGACGGTAAGCGAGCTTTCCGGCGGAAACCAGCAGAAGGTGGTCTTTGCAAGGGCGCTTGAATCGGACCCAAAGGTCTTCCTCTGTGACGAACCCACCCAGGCAGTGGATGTAAAGACCCGCTACGAGATCCACAGACTCTTAAGAGACAGAGCGGACAGTGGCTGCGGAGTCATTTTTGTTTCCTCTGACCTTAAGGAAGTTCTTGAGGTTTCGGATGAGATACAGATCATTGTAAACGGAAGGAGCAGGGAGCTCCTTAAAAACAGAGATCTAAGCTCCGAAGATGTCTTACGGTACTGCTATCTTGATAGATAATGCCCACGTTATTAAGGGAGAAAGAATTGAAAAAGAACCTTGGAATAGAAAAACTGATGAGATCCTACGGCACTGTCATTGCCTGCATTATCATCATTCTGGTTTTCAGCATATTAAGGCCGGATGCCTTTTTCACGATAAAAAATCTTATAAACATCACGAGACAGATCTCGCTTCTCGTGGTCATAGCCTTAGGCGCTACGCTTGTAATGAGCGTGGACGAATTTGACCTCTCCGTAGGGGCGGTCGCAAGTCTCGGGGGAATAATCAGTGCAAAGCTTGCGGTGGCAGGTGTAAATCCCGTTCTCTCAATAATACTTCCGATCCTTATCTCCTTCTTTATAGGCTATTTAAACGGAATGATAGTTACAAGCTTCAAGGTGCTCTCATTTATCACCACGCTGGCGATGAGTACCGTTCTTGCGGGCTTTACCTTCTGGCTCTCCGGAGGGGCGACGGTTTTCGAGAATATCCCGGATTCCTTTAAGTATCTGGGATCCGCGTCCATACTCGGGATCCCCCTCCTTACAGCCATAATGCTGATCCTCTGCCTTCTATTCCGCTTTATCCTGAACCATACTCCCTTCGGAAGGAGGCTCTACGCAATAGGCGGAAACGTCAATGCTTCCTTAGTCTCCGGGATAGACGTTGTACACAATAAAAATCTGGCCTTTGCGCTCTGCGGAGCCCTGTCGGCACTTACCGGGGTAATGCTGGCATCACGGCTCGGCTCTGCCCACCCCACCGGCGGTGACGGCTATTTTATGAATTCCTATGCGGCGGTATTCCTAGGCCGGACCGTTGTAAAGGAGGGTATCCCGAATGTCTGGGGAACCTTTGTGGGCGCTGCTATCCTTGGGATCCTGGCAAACGGTCTTACCATTATGCAGGTTCCGTCCTACCTTCAGGATGTCCTGACCGGCGTTATCATTATACTGGCAGTTATCGCCCAGAAGGTCACCTCCGGGGAGAATATGTAAAATCACTGTCACAGCTTTAATATAGGAGCAGGAAATGCTTAACGGAAGAGAATACATTTTAACCGCAGATATCGGCACCACAGCTGTAAAGGCTGTGCTTGTGGATGAAAATAACAGGGCAGCCGCCTCTGAAAGCATAGAGATAAGCACCTTTTCGGATAAGGGCTTTACGGAGCAGGACGCTTTTGGATGGTACAGCGCCTTCTTAAAAGCCTGCAGGGAGGTTCTGAAAAAAGCCGGTGACGGCAGAGTTACCGCTGTATCCTTTAGCGGACAGATGCAGGACGCAATCATTTTGGGTGCCGACGGCCTGCCTTTAAGAAGGGTCATTTTGTATTCCGATGCCCGTGCAGAAGCTGAGGCGGAAGAAATATGCTCTCTTCTCGGAAGAGACAGTATAGAGTACCTGAGCGGGAATCACTTTGACGGCTCCATCCCCTTTTCGAAGCTCCTATGGATTAAAAAATATGAGCCCGGTGTTTTTTCCGCGATCCGGACCGTTCTTTTCAGCGCAAAGGATTATATCATCCTTAAGCTCACCGGAAAGCCGGTTACCGATACGGTTACAGCCGGCACAACGGGGCTAATGGACATAGAAAAAAAGACCTGGGCAGATTCATTTCTTAAAAAGACGGGGATCGATCCCATTATTCTCCCTGAGCTGAAATACCCGCACGAGGAAGCGGGAAGGGTGATAGCTAAGGCTTCGGAGGAAAGCGGACTTCCCTCCGGGGTTCCTGTTTTTACCGGAACCGGAGATGCGGGAGCAACCACTCTTGCAAGCGGCATAAGTAAACCCGGGGAATACAATATCAATCTCGGAACCTCCGGCTGGGTCGCCTGTCTTTCGGATTCCGTCAAAAGGAACAGCGCTGTCTTTAATCTGTCCTCCGTAACTCCCGGAAAGTACATCAACGTAACACCCTTTTTCAATGCCGGAAACGTGCATAAGTGGGTTAGCGGCATGCTGTCAAAGGATTCTGAACAGGATAAAAAATATGAGTATATTTCTGAGCTTCTTAGTACAAGCGTTCCCGGATCGAACGGGGTACTCTTCCTCCCCTATCTTCTGGGGGAACGCTATCCGGTATCCGATCCTCTGATAAGAGGTGCCTTTATCGGCATCTCCCAGAATACTTCAAAGCAGGATATTGCACGCTCCTGCCTCGAGGGCGTCGCCTTCTCCTTAAAGGAGGGCTTTAAGGATGAGCTTAAAAGCATCTCCCTTATCGGAGGCGGGGCAGGCGAGAGCGTCTGGTGCAGGATCTTTGCAGACATTCTGGATCACGAGGTATTTGTGTTTAAGAATGCTGAATTTATGCCATCCATAGCCGTTGCTGCCATAGCCCGTTTCGGCAGGGGCGAAATAGAAAACTATGACGAATTCCTAAGTGACCTTAAGAGCTCGGATGAATGTGAGCTCTTCTATCCCGACCCCGAAGCGGTGAAAACTATGCAGAGATCCTATGAACGATTTAAGGATCTCTACCCCGCGATAAAAAGGATACCGCCGGAATAAACGGAACTTATTATAATAGCTCCGCTATCTCGTATATCAGCTTCTCTGTTGCTTCCCAGCCGATGCAGGGATCGGTTATGGACTTGCCGTAGATACCGCCTCCAGGTGCCTGTGCACCGTCCTCTATGTAGCTTTCTATCATAAAGCCCTTAAGGAGTGCTGCGACCCTTGTATCGTGTCTCGCGGAATGAAGCACCTCCTTCACTATCCTTCTCTGCTGGAAGGGATTCTTATTCGAATTACAGTGGTTTGTATCCACGATAAGCCCCGGATTCACAAGCTCCATCTCATCATAGCAGTCACAGAGCCTTACCAGATCCTCATAGTGGTAATTCGGCTTCATTAGGCCATGCTGGTCGGTATAGCCCCGGAGTATAGCGTGGGTATGACGGTTCCCGTCGGAATGAACCTGCCATCCGCGGTAAATGAAGGTATGACCGCTCTGTGCAGCGCTTATCGCATTCATCATTACACGGTAATCCCCTGATGTGGGATTTTTCATACCGACCGGAACACTTATCCCGCTTGAAGTAAGCCTGTGCTGCTGGTCCTCCACCGAGCGCGCTCCAACCGCAACATAGGCTAAGAGGTCGTCCAGATAACCATAGTTTTCCGTATAGAGCATTTCGTCCGCACAGGCAAAGCCCGTCTCCATAACGGCCCGCATATGCAGGTGTCTCGTTGCCTCTATACCCTTAAACATATTGGGCTTTTCCGTGGGATCCGGCTGATGCAGCATTCCCTTGTAGCCCTCACCGCTGGTTCTCGGCTTATTTGTATAAACTCTCGGAACTATGAATATCTTGTCTTTAACCTTCTCCTGCACGCTGACAAGCCTTCCGATATAGTCCAGAACGGAATCCTCATTATCAGCAGAGCAGGGACCGATTATCAGTATGAGCTTATTACTCCTCCCCTCAAATATTGATGTGAGGGCTGCCCTCCTCTCCTCGATCGTCTCATTCATCTTTGCGGTAAGCGGATACATTTCCTTCAGCTCTGCCGGTATGGCGAGCTGCCTTTCATAAACCATTCCCATTTTTTTCTCTCCTTTATTAAAGCTGTTTATCACTACTCTGTCATTCTGAGCGAAGCGAATAATCTTTCTTACAGTATGTAAGATCCTTCTCTAACGCTCAGGATGACAGGTTTATTTTTCCGTGGGTTCCTTGTCCCGGCGTACTGCCACAAATCTTGTCTTGTTGTCATCAAGCTCATTTATATGCTCTTCAAGAACCTTGAGACCGTATATTGCCGCTGTTTCCAGACTTGCCACTGCTGCGGCGGACATATCGTGTCCCATTGCAACCTGCTTCGCGGCCACAGCCGTGTTTTCCGCCGGGATAAGCTCATATCCCTTATCCTTAAGGAACCTGTCACATTGCTCCAGTGCCTTTGGCTGGCTTATAACCTTTTTTATGTCCTCTATCCTGCTACCCCGCATGCCGAGGAGATTCTGTACGATAAGAAGGACATATTCCGATTCCACACAGAGGCTCCCCTCAGACAGAAGATTATTTACGGTATGCACCGGCCCTGCGTAGCTGTTCTCGACAGGAAGCACCGCTCTGTCGCACTCCTTATTCAAAACCGCATTATACGCGGCAGTGAAATTATCGTAGGAAACATATATCGCTTCCGGAAACATCCTTCTCGCCGCGGTGTGGGCGAATGCCCCCTCTATCCCGCTGTACGCGACCTTCATCATAGTACCGTCCTCCTTATATATCATGAAAATTAAAAAGGCGACCCGGATTTCTTTTTCCGGACCGCCTGTAAGCTCAACTTATGAAAACCAGCATCACAAATTGCCCTTACATCGGTCCGAGGTAAAGGTAAAGAAAAATGCGAAAAATGCTGCTGTTGATAAAACTAAACTATTCATACCGTTTCTTCTTTCAAAAAACTTACCCGCTTATCATACACATTTCGTCCGTCACTGTCAATCCTCCCCGGGGAGGCCACTTTCTTATATCGGATTTCCGTATATCCATTTGTGGTTTGGGTTACTTTTACAGATAAATCCATTATACATATGTCGAATAGTCTTTTTGATTTCCGCCTGTCACCATCTCCAGCTCATCATCTAAAGCAACCTGTTTCTTAAGTTCTCCTGTAAGCTTCATACTACTTCCCTCCTGTCTTAATCCAATCTGAAATTAACTATACCTTCGAGTGCATCAAAATCATTATTTTTAAGTGCAAATTCGGTTGAATCATAGAAACCCACTATGATCCCATCGTATCCCTTGGGTACTAGAACCGCTTCATTGTATTCAAAAATATAGATTTCTTTTCCGGACCATCCGTACTTTTTGTAACTGGGATCATCTATCCCTCTTTGTTCATTTAATACTGTTAGAATATGTTCACATACGTAATCCTTACCGTAGTAGTTCACAGTTATTTTGTCATTAACTACATCATCGTCCTGGTAGTAATCCCCAATGAAGTTTGCCTCGTTACAGTCCGTCCATTTGTCGTATTTACTGTCATCACCTATAGCTATATGCATATCAACGCTACGCCACTCATATCCGTCTTTTGCTTCATGGGTTTCATCGGAATCAAAGATCTTATAATTGTCAAACCACACTTTGGCAAAATTCGTTTTTTCAGGATCCTCCTTGTCGAGCATCATCTTCATATCGACTACAGTATCGGCTTTAACATATTTATCATCTTTTAATTCTGCTTCGAGGGGTTCTCCCTCCGTAGCTCCGCATATTTCGCAGGTTTTGGGCTGCTGATAATTCGGCGTATTCTCAAGCCATTTGTGTCCGTTGGCCTCGCATGGAGAAAGCTTCCCGGCTGCTGCCTGTCCGCAGGCGGTTAAAGAAACTGCTAAACATGCGAATAATAACAGAATAAGTGCTTTTGTTTTCATATTACACATCCTCCAAAATCGGGCATTTTTTGCCCCCTTATTAGAATATACGAAAGAAATCGGAAAATGGCATTTACCAGGGACGGTTCTTTCTGACTCCTCTGTTTACCATACAGTGATGCGATCTTCCGGGGCAAGGTACATACCGTCTCCCTCTTTAATACCATAGAAATTCAGGAAGTCATCGTAGTTCTGCAGTGGAACATTGGCTCTATAGGCTTCGACAGGGTGATCATTGGTCGCAACGTATTCCTTTTCCGCTTCCTCATAACGCGCCTGCTTCTGAATGATGGCAAGCTGCTTAAAGAACATGTCATAGTCGAAATTCTCCTGCTCCTTCGCAATGGAGAGCAGGCACTTTAAGGAGCCGAGATCCGAAATAGCTTCTCCGTGAATCAACTGCATCAAGAAATTGTCCTCACAGCTGAACCCGTAGTTTTACATCTTGTGATTATTTCTTTCGTAAAATTATATATAACAAAAGTGACTTCATCAAGCCGCCGCAAGCCTTTAGCTGTTGCTTTTTCAAAAAAAGTGTTGACAGGGAAAAACTTTAGTGCAATAATCTTCTAAACCGTTGAGGGAGAGTGAGTAACTTCCGACAACCCCATTATGAGAGAGCCGCTGGTGGTGAGATGGCGGCATTGAGGCCGGAAGCGAATGGACTCCTGAGGGCGAGCAGAAATAAAGAAAATTGTTAAAGTATGCGAGCCGGAGAAGATCCTCCGTTATCAAAGATCCGCGTATGATGGTACGCATGAGCGGGTACTTAGATGTACCAAGCCGGGTGGCACCGCAGGAAGTTTATTCTATCCTGTCCCAGCAGAATATGTTGGGACAGGATTTTTTGTTTTTGCCCCAACCGTAGAGTATAACCCGTATTCAAAGAAAGGAGCAGCAAAATGAGTGAAGAAAAGAAGATCCCCTACAAAATCTACCTGGAAGAAAATGAGATGCCGAAGAAATGGCACAATGTACGTGCGGCAATGAAGGACAAGCCCGCGCCACTCATTAACCCCGGAACTAAAGAACCTATGGGCTTTGAAGATCTCCGCCCCGTATTCTGCGATGAGCTTATAAAGCAGGAGCTGGACAATGATACGGAGTACTTTGATATTCCTCAGGAGATCCTCGATTTCTACAAAATGTACCGTCCCTCACCCCTTGTCAGAGCGTACTGCCTTGAGAAAAAGCTGGATACGCCCGCAAAGATCTACTATAAGTTTGAGGGAAACAATACCAGCGGAAGCCACAAGCTGAATTCTGCCATTGCCCAGGCCTATTATGCAAAGGAGCAGGGCTTAAAGGGTCTCACCACCGAAACAGGTGCGGGACAGTGGGGAACGGCGCTTTCCATGGCCTGCGCTTATCTCGGTCTGGATCTCAAGGTTTTCATGGTAAAGGTTTCATATGAGCAGAAGCCCTTCAGACGTGAGGTAATGAGAACATACGGAGCAAGTGTTACTCCTTCACCCTCCATGGAAACAAATATCGGAAAAAAGATCAATGCAGAGCATCCCGGAACCACCGGAAGCTTAGGCTGTGCGATCTCCGAGGCAGTGGAGGTGGCCACAGGCACTGAGGGCTACAGATACGTTCTCGGAAGCGTACTGAACCAGGTACTTCTCCACCAGAGCATAATAGGACTTGAGACCAAGGCGGCTCTCGATAAATACGGAATAGTTCCGGATATGATAATCGGCTGCGCCGGAGGAGGCTCGAATCTCGGTGGTCTCATCTCTCCCTTCATGGCTGAGAAAATAAGAGGCGAAAAGGACTATCGTATAGTCGCCGTAGAGCCTGCAAGCTGTCCCAGCTTTACAAGAGGTAAATACGCCTATGATTTCTGCGACACCGGAATGGTATGCCCTCTTGCAAAGATGTACACCCTTGGCAGCAATTTCATCCCTTCCGCAAACCACGCCGGAGGACTCCGCTACCACGGTATGAGTCCCATCCTTTCAAAGCTCTATGATGACGGATATCTGGAGGCCGTTTCGGTTGAGCAGACAAGCGTATTTGAGGCCGCTACACAGTTTGCGAGAACCGAGGGTATCCTCCCTGCTCCCGAGAGCAGCCATGCCATAAAGGCAGCCATTGATGAAGCGAAAAAATGTAAGGAGACCGGTGAAGAAAAGACCATCGTATTCGGTCTCACCGGAACAGGCTACTTCGACCTTACCGCATATCAGAAGTTTAATGACGGGGAAATGACAGACTATATTCCTACAGACGAGGAGCTAAAGAAGAGCTTCGATCTTCTGCCTAAGATCTGAGCAGAGTGGTGCAGGGCACTGAGCAAAGCGAAGGATCTTTTCTCCCGTGGAGAAAGATTCTTCGGGCTCTGCCCTCAGAATGACACACTTTTACTGCGTTCTTATTGAGCTTAAAAAGTCCCTTGCCCGCTTTGTTCCGGGGGCATCAAAAAATTTATCCGGGCTGTTCTCTTCCAGGATCTGACCCTGATCCATAAAAATGATCCGGTCTGCCACGCGTCTTGCGAAGTTCATTTCATGGGTTACGATCATCATGGTCATTCCGTCCCGGGCAAGCTCTGCCATGGCATCCAGAACCTCATTAATCATCTCGGGATCCAGTGCACTTGTGGGCTCGTCAAAAAGCATGGCCTTCGGATGCATAGCAAGGGCTCTCGCTATCGCTGCTCTCTGCTGCTGTCCACCGGAAAGCTGTGCCGGCACCTTCCCGGCCTGGGATTCTATCCCCACCCTTTTAAGAAGCTCCATAGCCTCCTTTTCCGCCTGTGCTTTAGGTATCTTTCTTACGGTTCTCGGAGCCAGGGTCACATTATCCAGTATCGTCATATGCGCAAAAAGATTAAAGGACTGGAATACCATTCCCACCTCTGAACGGATCCTCGCAAGCTCCTGTCCTTCCTCAGGCATCAGCTCCCCGTCAATTAATATCTCTCCGGAGTCAATGGTCTCAAGCCTGTTTACCGTCCGGCAGAGTGTTGATTTACCGGATCCCGAGGGTCCGATTATCACCACAACCTCTCCCCGTTTTACAGACAGATTGATATTATTTAAAACGTGAAGCGTACCGAAATACTTTTCCACATTTTTAAGTTCTATTATATTCTCTTCCATTACTTCTTATAGCTACACCTTTCATACCTCTGCCACGTTTACCGTACTTACATCCATCCTCCCCGCAAGATAGAGGGACAGCTGATTTAAGAGATAGTTAATGATAATATATATTACCGCTACAACAAGATATACAGACAGCAGTGCGTCATAATTTGAGATAAGCACTTTTGCATTCTGCATAAGATCCGGGAAGCTTACAACATAGGCAAAGGTCGTATCCTTTACTACGATCACAAGCTCTGAAATAAGCGCGGGAACCACGAATCTCACTGCCTGCGGCAGAATGATACGTAAAAATGTTGCGGCTTCACTCATTCCGAGGGATATGGCTGCTTCCCTCTGCCCCTTCGGTACGGCATTTACTCCTGACCTCAGTACCTCCGCCACAATACCGCAGGCTGAGATCGAAACGGGAAACACCACCTTCCAGAGCGCACTCATCTTTATACCCATCTCAGGAACCACAAGGAAGAAAAAGTAAATAAAAAGGAGCGTCGGAACCCCTCTTGTAAATTCGATAAGAGCTGCGCTTATAATATTAAGGATCCTGTATTTACTGATCCTTGCCAGCATAAGGAGAAAGCCCATGATGAGAGCCAGCACACCTCCAAGTGATGCGGCTTCGATGGTTCCGAGAAGTCCGGACCACAGAAATCTCCAGGTCGTGAATCTTAAGAAAAAGGACCAGTATCTGGCATCAAGCTGCCCGGTGATGTAAAACTGCCTTATCACCAGAAAGATCAGAAGTATGAGAACCGCAAGGGATAGAGCTGTAACCAATCTTATTTTTTTAAGAGCCTTCGGCCCGGGCTTTTCAAACAGGGCATCCCGGACAGAAGTACGTGATCTTTCTTTACTCATCTCAGTATCCTCACTCTACTGTCTATCCTGAGCCCCACCTGGCCTATTACCACCGCTGTGATACAGTACAAAAAAGCTGATACAAAAAAGGCAATAACTCCCCCTACCGCATGGGTATTAATATGTGAAACCAGACCCGTAAGCTCCCTTGGATCCATCGGAACCTGTGACGCCAGTGCAGTGGTCAGCATGGTCGAAACCAGAAGATTCGTAAGAGGGATCACGCTGGATCTCAAGGCCTGCGGTATCACAACGCTCCTTACAAGCTGGGAAAAATTCAGTCCCAGCGCCCTGGCAGCTTCGATCTGGCCTACGTCTATGGTGTTTATGCCGCTCATCAGATATTCAGAGCAGAAAGCCGACGGGATCAATGTCGTAGCGATAATGACACAGGTAAAATAGGAAAACATCATATTGAGATAGGGCAGGGCGTAAACAAGCAAAATCAGCAGTGCTGCACCGGATATGTTCCTGAAGATCTGCACGTAGATCTCCGCAAAGACCCTTAAGGGCTTTACGGGACTTACGCGCATAACAGTCACAAGGATCCCGATCACAAACGCTGCTGAAAATGCTATTGCCGTAAGCTTCCAGGTGGAAATAAGCGCGATAAGGTACTCTTCCCCGTATTGTTCAAGAAGCGTGGCAAGGCTCATTCCTTATTCTCCCACCTTAGGAGCCGGAGGAGCGGATGAAATTCCGGTACGGTCCCCGAGAGTAACCTTCCATAGCTTTTCCCAGGTGCCGTCTTCCTCGATCTTATTAAGAAAAGCATTAACAAATTCCACGCCGTCAGAATCCTTCGGGAGACCTACTCCGTAGGGATCCACGGGACCGAATGCATCACCGGCCATATCATATACACCGGGATTCTTTACCATAGTGGAGAGCTGCAAAGTATAGTCCGTTACATAGGCATCCACTCTACCCTGGGAAAGAGCCGTTGTAGCCTCCTGATCGGTCTCAAATTCCTGTATCTTGGCTTCAGGAGCAAATTCCGCAAGGATATCGGGTCCTGTAGATCCGGCCTGTGTAGCCACGGTTTTCCCTGCGAGGGAGTCGACGCCTGTGATCTCGCTGTTTCCTGCCTTCACCAGTATGCCCTGCTGTGATGTATAGTAGGGTCCTGCAAAGGAGATAACCTCCTTACGGGAATCCGTTATGGAATATGTTGCAAATACGGCATCAACCTGATCACTCTGCAATACCGATTCACGCGTGCTGGAATCCACCTGAGTGATCTCATAGGCAGAGGGGTCGCCCAGAATGTAGTTTGCAAGGAGCTGCCAGAGTCCCGCATCAAAGCCCCTTAAGGAGCCGTCTGTTTCGTCTAACTGGCTGAAGAGGAAGGAGGTCCTTACGCCGCCCACTCTTAAGACGCCGGCCTTCTTTACCTTTGATGCCCATTCATTTGCCTCAATATCCGCATCATCAGCCTTTACTCCCGAAGCTAAGAGCTTGTCAAAGGCATCCTTATCTATGGGCTTTGCCGCACTCTCTTCAGTCTGCTCCTCCGGATTAGCTGCGGGAGCGGGAGCAGCTTCCGGAGCCTTTGCACTGCCTCCGCAGGCAGTAAGTCCAGCTGTTATCATAGCCGCAGTCAGTGAGACTGCGAAAAGCTTTTTTATTCCTGTCCTTTTCATAAACTTCCTCCTTTTCGTGTTGTCTTATAATACCACACTTACACTCTTAGTTAAAACACTTCTTTTTCAACACGGAAATTGAGCATATCGCCGAAGCGATATGCCCTTTTCCCGGTATTGATTAAACTGAAGTGATCATCAGATGGCCGCAAAAGCAGTGTCAAGCGCATCTATAAGATCCTGTACATTCTCCGTTCCGATCGAGAGACGGATGGTATTCGGCCTTATACCCTGATCCTCAAGCTCTTCCGGTGAAAGCTGGGAATGGGTGGTGGAAGCGGGATGGATAACGAGGCTCTTTACATCAGCCACATTGGCAAGCAGTGAGAAGATAGACAGATTGTCGATAAACTTCCAGGCCTCGTCCTGTCCGCCCTTTACCTCAAAGGTAAAGATGGATGCGCCGCCGTTCGGGAAATATTTCTCATACAGCGCGTGATCCGGATGATCCGGGAGTGAAGGATGGTTCACCTTCAAAACCTTCGGATGTTTGCTAAGGTACTCAACTATCTTCTTAGTATTCTCTGCGTGTCTCTCAAGCCTTAAGGACAGTGTCTCTACTCCCTGCAGAAGGAGGAAGGCGCTGAAGGGAGAGAGCAGCGCGCCGGTATCACGGAGAAGAATCGCACGGATATAGGTAACAAAAGCAGCGGGTCCTACCACGTCGTAAAAAGAAACACCGTGATAGCTGGGGTTCGGGGCAGCAATATTGGGGTACTTTCCGCTGGCTTTCCAGTTAAATTTACCTGATTCAACAATGACTCCGCCAAGTGTGGTTCCGTGTCCGCCAAGGAACTTTGTAGCGGAATGAACCACTATATCCGCTCCGTGCTCTATAGGACGGATGAGATAGGGTGTTCCGAAGGTATTGTCGATGACAAGCGGAAGGCCGTGCTTATGTGCGATCCCGGCAACCGCATCAATATCGGGGATATCGCTGTTCGGATTCCCCAGGGTCTCAAGGTAGATGGCTCTTGTATTCTCCCTGATGGCCCCTTCCACTTCCGAAAGATTATGTGCATCCACGAAGGTGGTCTCTATCCCGTACTGGGGAAGTGTGTGGGAAAGAAGGTTGTATGTGCCGCCGTATATGGTCTTCTGTGCTACGATGTGTCCACCATTGGCTGCAAGAGCTTCTATAGCGTATGTGATCGCTGCTGCGCCGGAGGCAAGCGCAAGAGCAGCACTTCCGCCCTCAAGAGCCGCAACCCTCTTCTCCAGAACATCCTGAGTGGAATTTGTAAGCCTTCCGTATATATTTCCGGGATCCGCAAGTCCGAAGCGGTCAGCCGCATGCTTACTGTTATGGAAAACATATGATGTGGTCTGATAAATGGGAACCGCCCTTGCATCTGTAGCGGGATCCGCCTGTTCCTGTCCTACGTGGATCTGTAATGTTTCGAATCTTAATTTGTTTTCTGCCATAATGATCACCTCTTCTTTCAAAGCTGTTTTTGTTTTGTTCTTTCTGGGTGATATTGTGGCACAGGCAGTTGGTTATGTCCAATACCTGTTATTTATTGCTGGTTATAGAAATTACCTATATCAATTATTCATAAGAATGATCATCTGTGCAGTCTCAACCATCGAATAAGAATTATCCATGCTGCTCTTCTGTATGTAGCGGTAGGCATCGGGCTCACTCATCCCCTTTTTTTCCATTAATAGGAGCTTTGCCCTGTCTATATATCTCTTCTCCTCAATGCTTCTTGTGGAACGTGGAGACTGCTTTTCCTTACCCGGATTTCCGAAAACCGTAAGCTCTTTTACCAGAACGGCCGTCAGATCGACTATCTTTAAGGGAAGAGAGAGCTTAACCGCATCCGAAGGATAATCATCGCTCATTATGTTTTTTGAAAGGATCACAAGACGAAAAGCCCCCGGAAGGCAGTCCCTGAATTCCAGGAATCCCATATCCGGAAGACGGCTTCCGCAGATAATGAAGCCGCTCTCCCTCCGGCTGCTTTCACTTAATGCCTCAGCAGCCGAGGTACAGAGAAGATCGGGCCGGAATCCTCTTTTACCAAGAAGCGCCCCGACCTTTCTCGCGTCTTCGATTTTTCTCATAACTATAATGATACAGCCCATAGATCAAAGCTTATATAAATACCTGCTCTCTTCCCACTGTGATACTTCCTTCATAAAATCCGTCCACTCCCTGTACTTTGACTCCGCATATACCCCGGCAAAATCTTCCCCGAGTATTTCCGCAATAAAAGGATCCTTCTCCGCAAAGCTCACAGCTTCCCTAAGGTCAAGAGGAATGGTCTTTACGTCATTAAGGGGTATCCTTTCCGGCAGCGTACCGTCAAACCCCTCCTTTATGCCCTTAAGACCCGCTGAAATACAGAGAGCCAGCGCAAGATACGGATTCGCTGAGGAATCCGGGAAGCCAAGCTCAATAGCCGGCTCGAAAAGCCCCTCCCTCACGCGGATATAGGTAGATCTTCTGCTCCCCTGATCCAGTGCATACAGTATCCTTTTATAGGAATTCACAGTAGGATTCGTATAGGCCGAAAGTGAACGTGAGTGCTTCATTATCCCGTTAATAAATGCTGCGGTTTCACCGCTTAAGCTGTTTTCTCCGTCCATAATGTTTTTCTCATTCTTAAAGATGGAAAAATTAAGGTGCATCCCGCTTCCCGCCGCATCACTTCTCGGCTTCGGCATGAATGTCGCATAGAGGCCGAATCTGTTTGCTATGGAGCGTACAGCAAAGCGGAAGTTCATTATAGAATCCGCAGCCTGCAGGGTATCCGACTCCTTAAAGTCTATCTCATGCTGGGCCGGAGCCTCCTCATGGTGAGAGGACTCTATCTCGAAGCCCATCTTTTCAAGAAGAAGAACCATTTCCCTTCTGGCGTTCTCACCGAAATCCGCGGGTCCCACATCCATTATCCCCGCCCTCTCATGGGAAAGGGTGGTCGGAAGTCCGTCTTCATTCAGATGGAAAATGAAGAATTCACACTCAGGACGGATCATAAAGGTATAGCCCTCTGCCGCCGCAGCTTCTATCACCTTTTTAAGTATGGTCCTGGAGCTCATCTCAAAGAGCTTCCCGTCCGGATAACAGACATCACACATAAACTTTGCAACCTTCTCCTGCTGTGGTCTCCAGGGAAGGATGGTAAAGGTATCGTAGTCCGGAACCAGGATCAGCTCCCCTTCAAATGCGTTCACCCCTCCGAACATAACGGACGCATCTATCCTGTATTTATCAACAAGTATCTTTCTGAGCTGTCCCGCGGTCACAGCCACGTTTTTCAGTGTACCGAACATATCGGTAAACTGCAGCCTTATAAACTCCACTCCTTCATCCTTGATCTTTTCAAGTATTTCCTGAATCGCCTTCACCTTGAATCTAACCTCCTTAAAAAATACCTGTATAAGCAAAGCGCTCTGAACCAACGTCCAAAGCGCCCTTGCCTGACAGAATTATTATATAATTTAACAACGAATAGTCAAGGAGAAACATAAAGATCCGAGCTGAAATACCTGTCTCCCCTGTCGGGAAATACCGTGACTATATTTCCTTTTTCAATACGGGAAGCAAGCTTCAGTGCCGCTGCAAGAGCCGCTCCGGATGAGGACCCGCCGAAGATACCCTCACGCGCTGCAAGCATTCTGGATGCATTGAAGGCCTCATCATCGGAAACCTTTATCGCCTCATCCATAAGAGTAATGTCCATGGTCTCCGGAACAAAGTCATTGCCTATACCCTCTATGTTGTAGTCGTGATGCTCTCCTCCGCCGATCAGTGATCCGTATGGATCCGCAAGTATCCCCTTAATGGATGGATCCTTTTCCTTAAGATATTTAACTATCCCCGAGAAGGTTCCTCCGCTTCCGGCTCCGGCAACGAGGTAGTCAATCTTTCCCTGAAGATCCTCATAGATCTCTCTTCCCGTAGTCTCATAGTGGGCTTTCGGATTACTTAAGTCCTTAAACTGGTCAAAGGATACCGCGCCATCAATTTCTGCCTTAAGCTCCTCTGCCTTTTCTGCAGCTCCGAGCATCCCCTTTTCCCTCGGCGTATTTACGATCTCGGCACCGAGAGCCCTTATCAGTGTCTGCTTTTCAACGGAAAACTTTGTGGGTATCACAAAGATTATCCTGTAACCCTTATTAAGGGCCGCAAAAGCGATCCCTAGACCTGTATTTCCCGCAGTACCCATTATTATGGTACTGCCTTTTTTTATTAAGCCCTTTTCCTCTGCAGCCTTCAGCATATACCTTCCGGTTCTGTCCTTCACGCTTCCTGAAGGATTCCAAAGCTCCAGCTTCGCAAAAAGATTCACTCCCTCAGGAATATCAAGGTTCGTAAGCTTTACCAGAGGTGTGTTTCCCACAAGCTCCTGCATTGATCCGTAGTAACCCATTATATTCTGCTCCTTTCGATCGCTGTGTTCAGATCCTTTAAAATATCCTCTTTATCCTCTATCCCGACGGAAAGCCTTATCAGGGTGTCGGTGATGCCAACCTCCCTTCTGATGTCTTCAGGGATGGAGGCGTGCGTCATTGTTGAAGGGTGACAGACAAGAGACTCCACTCCACCGAGACTTTCCGCAAGCATGACAAGCTCAAGACTCTCGAAGAATTTCCCGGTATCATATCCCTCCTTAAGCTCAAAGGAGATCATTGCTCCGGCACCCTCAGCCTGTTTTTTATTTACCTCATAGCCCGGGTCGTCCTTTAAGCCGGGATAATGGATACTCTTTACAGCGCTGTTTTCCTTTAATTTCTCCGCGATAAAACCGGCATTCTCCACATGCCTGTCCATACGTACACCCAGGGTCTTAATTCCCTTAATAAGGAGGAATGAATCAAAGGGACCGAGAACTCCTCCGGTTGCGTTCTGGATAAAGGCAAGCCTCTCTGCCGTCTCCCTATCCTTAATAACGGCAAGTCCCGCCACAAGGTCGCTGTGTCCCCCGAGATATTTCGTAGCACTGTGTACCACTATATCCGCTCCAAGAGAAAGAGGTCTCTGAAGATAGGGAGTCATAAAGGTATTGTCCACAATGACTGTAAGCTTATGTGCATGCGCTGCCTCAGAAACAGCTCTTATATCTGTCACTGTCATAAGCGGATTTGCGGGGCTCTCTATCATAACAGCCTTCACATCATCAGTTATCGCCTTTTCAAAGGCGCTTATATCGGAGGTATCAACTATACCGTAGGAGATATTAAAGTTATTAAAGACCTTGTCCAGTACCCTAAAGGTCCCCCCGTACACATTGCTGGAGATCAAAACCTTATCTCCGCTATTAAAAAGTGAGAGAACTGCTGTTGTTGCTGCCATACCGGAGCCGAAGGCAAAGCCCCTTATTCCTCCCTCCAGCTCTGCGATCAGCGCTTCCAGAGCTTCCCTTGTGGGATTTCCGGTTCTTGAATACTCATATCCCCTCATTTTCCCGAGACCGTCCTGCTTATAGGTGGAGGTCTGATAGATCGGGATATTTACAGCCCCCGTATTTTCATCTATGGAGATCCCGCCGTGTATCAGTGCGGTATTGATGTTCTCGTATTTTCCCATTTTGCTTCTCCTTTATAAGATCCTTCGCTTACGCTCAGGATGACACCTTGGTTCCTTCGCCTGGAACTATTACCGGCTGATTATCTCACTATACACCTACTGTGTCAATGGGTTTTTATCCTGTTGTAATGATAAACGCATCAATCTCTCCAGAAAACGTATTGGCTGCATGTCCACAAGCATAACCCTTTATCGGAAGGTTGATTACCTATTTACCACGTAGTATAATAGGCAGAAAGCAGAAATAATTAATGAGGTATCAAATATGATCACAACCAAAGGACGCTATGCCATCCGTGTAATGATAGACCTTGCTGAAAATAACAACGGAGCGTATATACCGCTTAAGGATATAGCCGACAGACAGGAGATCTCAAAGAAGTATCTGGAGATCATCGTAAAGGATATGGTTCGGGGCGGACTTATCACCGGAGCCAGCGGAAAGGGCGGCGGTTATATGCTCTGCCGTGAGCCCGATAAATACACGGTCGGAGAAATACTGGAGCTTATGGAGGGAAAGCTTTCCCCGGTTGCCTGCCTTATGGAAAAAAAGAATAAATGTCCCCGGAAAAAGAAATGCCATACTCTTCCTATGTGGACCGAGTATGACAAAATGGTACATGATTTCTTTTACGGAAAGAAGCTCTCCGACCTTCTATAAAAGCACCTGCTCCCTGTATTCTGACAGGATATCAAGATACTGCTTTGCAAGGGAGCTTAAGGGTATTCCCTTTCTCTTGATATATCCTATTGTCATCTTTTCATCAGAATCAAGCGGTATAGCGCAGTAGTCGTTCCCGTTCAGGTCTTCGCTTATTATGCCGGAGAAGAGGGTATAGCCGTTCAGGCCCTTCATAAGGTTCAGCATGGTGGCACGGTCATTCGCTTTTATAGAGCGCTTGTATTCATAGGTTGACAGTACCTCCTCCGCAAAGTAGAAGGAATTATTCTGTCCCTGGTAAAAGGACAGGCAGGGATATTCCGACAGTTCTTCGATCTTTATCTTTTTTCTTTTTGACAGGGGATGCCCCTTCCAGAGATACACATAGATCCTGCAGTCAAAAAGCCGGTGAAAGGACAGATTGTTCTCGGAAAAGATCTTTTCCATCACCTTAGAGTTAAAATCATTGAGATACAGGATCCCCATTTCACTCTGGAAATCCCTGACATCGCTTATTATCTCCCAGGTTTTGGTTTCCTTCACCGCAAGATCGTATTCATCCATCCCGTAGATCTTCACAAGCTTCACAAAAGCTTCCACCACAAAGGAGTAGTGCTGGGTCGAGACCGCAAACCTGTCCCGCACCGCCTCATGGGAAATATACCGGGACTCTATAAGAGAGTACTGCTCCATCACCTGTCTCGCATAGCCCAAAAACTCCACTCCGTCAGGCGTTACCGAAATACCCCGGTTTGTTCTCCGGAATATCTCGATCCCCGTTTCCTCCTCCAGCTCCTTAATAGCTGCGGAAAGTGAGGGCTGGGAGATAAAGAGCTTTGCCGCAGCGGAATTCATAGATTTTTCATCGGATAAGGCAATTGCATATCGCAGCTGATTCAGTGATATCATTTTATCTGTTTCCTCCTCTTAACTCCTTATCCTGCTTACGCCGTAGCATATCCCGAAAACCAGAGCCTCCAGTGCAACAATGGTGGATCCCACGGGAGTTCCCGCCAGTATTGATATCAGGATCCCGAGGAAAGCGCAGACTACCGACAGCAGGGCTGAAATCAGGGTCACCATCTTAAAGCTTCCGGAAAGCCGCATTGCCGTAAGGGATGGAAAGATTATAAGTGCAGAGATCAGGAGTGACCCCACCAGATTCATAGCGAGAACTATTATCACGGCTGTGATTACCGCTATAAGTAGATTTATCCTTTCCGCATCCGTTCCCGAGGCTTTGGCAAAATTCTCATCAAAGGTCACGGCAAATATTTTATTGTAAAACAGGATAAACATAGTGATCACAACAGCTGAAAGAACAAGGCAGAGTATCACCTCTTCCCTGGTCAGGGTAAGTATCGATGTCGAACCGAATAAGGTACTGCATACATCCCCGCTTAAATTTGAGGATGTGGAAAAAACATTCATAATGAGATAACCGAAAGCCATGGCACCGACAGAGATCATTGCGATTACCGCGTCCCCCTTTATCTCCGCATTCTGGCCCGTGCGAAGGAGGAGCACGGCACAGATCACCGTTACCGGAAGCACAAGCAGCATATTATTGGAAAGCTTAAGTACCGATGCCACCGCTATGGCTCCGAATGCCACGTGGGAGAGACCGTCACCGATAAAGGAAAAACGCTTAAGTACCAGTGTGACACCGAGAAGTGAGGAGCAAAGTGCTATAAGGACACCGACGATAATGGCATAACGTACAAAGGGATATTGAAAATAGAATATGAGCTTTTCAATCATCAGATGCTCTCCTCTCCCTTACTTCCCGGTGCGAAATGAACGTCTCCGGGATATACGGCCTTCCTCTGCTGAAGCAGAAAAAACTTTCCCGCATTGCTCTCTAGATACTGATCCTTCGTTCCGAAAAAGATCCTGTCACCGATATGCAGGATATGACTCGCATACTTAACCGCGGATGAAATATCATGGGATATCATTATTATGGATATACCCTCTTTATTAAGCTCCGATATGAGACTGTACATTCTCGATGTGACCACGGGATCAAGACCTGATACCGGCTCATCTAAAAGGAGAATCTTCTTCGTTGCACATAGTGCTCTTGCAAGAAGGACTCTCTGCTGCTGTCCTCCCGAAAGCTCCCTGTAGCAGCGCCCGGAAAGAGAGAGTATCCCCATCCTCTCCATATTATCCCGGGCAAGCTTTTTTTCCTCCCGGTTGTAGAAAGGCCGGAATCCGCCTGCACCCTGACAGCCGGAGAGAACTATCTCATAAACGGAAGCCGGAAAATCCTTCTGCACCACTGTCTGCTGCGGAAGATATCCTATCTCGTTTTCCTTAAGAGAATCTCCCTTTATTATCTGCCCGCTTATCGGCTCCTGAAGCTTCAGCAGTGTTTTCATAAGTGTGGTCTTGCCGGATCCGTTTTCTCCCACAACGCACAGATAGTCTCCGGCGTTCACAGAAAAATTCAAGCCCTTGACTATTACGTGTGAGCTGAAGCCCACCGAAAGATCCTTTACCGTAAGAAGTGCCACTTACCTTTCCTCCGAAACAAAGCATTGTAAGCTTTCGCCACCCGCACCGTTCCAATGACATTAAGTTAAGCATTTTGTCATCCTGAGCGCCAGCGACGCATATCCCACATCGGAGATGTGGGATGCCGCCCCGGCGAGGTTTATCCCACATCGAAGATGTGGGATACCACCCCGGCGAGGGGTTGCGAAGCAACAGAAAGGATCTTTCCGACCGGTTATAGAAGATTCTTCGCTTCGCTCAGAATGACACTAACTTAACGCCATTGGCACCGTTCTATTAGCATAATCAGCAACCGCGATTATGTCAATTCTAATGATATAAGGCAGAAAGAAAGAGCTAAAGTTGTCTAAATTAATCATTGATTTTTTGCCTTGTTTGCTATATCATAAGCGAAGTTGATTTCTTTTTGTTTTTTAAGGAGGGAATTATGAAAGAAACTTTTGTCCTTCAGTTCGGCGGAAAAGATACCACAAAGGATGAATTAAAGAACACAGCAAAGAAGATCTTTACAGATGCCGGTAATAAGGTCTCTGATATAAAGAAGCTTGATCTTTATGTTCAGCCTGAAAACGGAAAGGTATACTACGTTATTAACGAGGACTTCAAGGGCGATTTCGATCTTTGATCTGTTGACGGGTTGTAAATTAAAGAATTCGGGCAGGAATCATTCCTGCCCGTTTTTTTACATTCCGTTTTCTTTTGATCTCTGGTGTTCCACTATCTTTTCATAAATATCTTCGAATGAAATATCTGAAAAATCACTTACATCCACCGGGATCCTTACCCCCAGAGCGATATCATAATCCTTGTGAGCAATACCGGAGGTAAACTCCTCAAAATCCGGCACCTTCTTTTCCCTGCTTAATAGCGACGGATCATAATCCTCTATGTGATAACGGCTTAAAAGATGTCCCGGATGCCTCTTCCCGTCGTTTCTCGTAATGAAACGCTCATAAACCGTCTTCATATCGGTATAGAGAAGAACAGTCGCCGCATCATAGCTGTATTTCTCAATGAGTTCCAGAAGCTTCGGCCTGTGTCTCTGATAAAAGGGATATTCGATAAGGATTGTCTTATCCTCCCACATAGCCTTCTTTAAGATCAGATAGAATTCCTCCAGTGAAAAGCTGTTCAGTCTGTCCTTATCTGCCTCATCATCAAAGCCGAACCTGTCGAATTCCTTCTCCTTGACCTCGTCATAGCTTATTCTTTCGATATCCGGGTCATCGAGAAAATCAAGAAGCCTGTCCGCTATCCCGCTCTTTCCCGTACCGGGTCCCCCGGTGATGATGATAAGAAGCCTTTTTTCCGGAAACTGTTTTTTCATCGTCCTTAATACAGGCTCTTAAGCACTGCTTCCGACTTGCCTGCGCAATTAAAGAGTTCGCTTTTACTTGCGATCTCATCGGCTATTGCTTTTCTGCCGGGACCGACTATCTTCCGAGGATCATATTCATCCTCAGGAAGCGTCCTTATAGCCTCTCTTACCGCATCCGTATATACCTTCTTTAATCCGGTTCCCACGTTGATCTTACTCATTCCCATTTCAACGCATTTCTTAAAATCTTCATCGGGAACACCGGTGCCTCCATGAAGAACCAGTGCCGTATCGGTTTTTTCCCTGATCTCCTTAAGAAGATCAAAGCGGATCTTCGGAGCAGCCTTGTAGAATCCATGCGCTGTACCTATAGCCACCGCGAGCGCGTCTATGCCCGTTTTCTCCACAAACTCCGGAACAAGAGCCGGATCTGTATATGCCTTCAGGGCATCCTCCTCGGAAACGCTTATATTGTCCTCATGTCCCGCAAGCATGCCAAGCTCCGCTTCGACAGAGCAGCCGTCTATTCCTCTGGGACTGTGTTTATGTGCGAAATCAGCTATCTCCTTTGACTTTGCAATGTTTACCTCAAATTCCTCCTGGGAAGCATCTATCATTACATTGGTAAAGCCAACCGTCACCGCATGCTTTATCATCTCAAGGTCAGTGGCGTGGTCAAGATGAAGTACCATCGGCACCTCCGGATACTGCCTTGAAATACCCTTAGCCGTGTCAGCGACGAGTTCCAGTGACCCGATATACTTAAGGGCTCCAAGTGAAAGCATAAGTATGACCGGTGCCTTCTTTTCCCTGGCTCCCTGAACTATTCCGACCATCTCGGGAATCGTACTGAAATTATAAGCACCCACGGCATATCTTTCCTTCGGGTCAAAGGATGTATCCAGTGCTTTCTTAAGCGAATCCGCCATAGCCTGCTTCATAGTGATCAAAGGCATATTTTTTCCTCCTTCAAAATCAATCCTTCAAAAATTCCTTTATCAAACAATATGCACCGTAGACAACTACCTTGTCATTAAGCTCGGAGAACCTTATCCTGTCCGGCGACACCGGGCTTACTGCGCATCTCTCTATGGTCCGTAGCATTTCATCATAGAACCATTTCCTTAGATGTGTTATCCCGCCGCCGAGGACAAAGACCTCCGGATCCAGGAGATTAAAGTAATTTGCCAGACCGATGCCAAGATATCTGCCTTCTTCTCTTAAGAATGAAAGAGCATATCCGTCTCCCTCTTCGGCCGCTTTCCCGAGGATCTTTCCGCTGACATGTTCCTTATCATAGGAGATATCTTCAAAGGCAAGGGAACGTATACCCTTATCTATATCCCGGCGCATCCTTGTATTCATTGCCGTGCCTGAAGCATAGAGCTCGAGGCAGCCGTTTGAACCACAGTTACAGGGTATACCGTTCATATCTATGGACATATGCCCAAGCTCACCGGCAGATCCGGTAAAGCCGCGGTATACCTCACCGTTTAGGACTATGCCTCCGCCGCAGCCGGTACTCACCGTCATATAGACCACACTCCGGGCACCTTTTGCGACTCCAAGCCTCTGCTCCGCAAGTGCCCCCAGATTTCCGTCATTATCGAGTCTTACCGGAACAGCGAATTCCTTCTCAAGCTCGGGTCCCAGAGGGAAATCCTTCCATCCCATCAGCGGTACATTAATTATCACCCCTGATTCGTGATCCAAAGGACCCGGCGCAGCAACGCCTATTCCCTTTATCTCCTTAATATCGATCCCGGTTTTCTGAAGTACCTCTCTGCCGGCAGCTACAGTATTCTGAAATACCGCATCACAGCCCTCATATGTCTTTGACGGAACTACCAGAAAGCAGTCCCCTTCCGGCTCTCCCTTTTCGGAAAAAACCGCAGCGGTCGTCTTTGTGCCGCCTATATCAAGTATTAAATAATAGCCCATCACTTACCTGTTCTGTGCTTTCTTCTGAGCCATATCAAGAACAACGGCAAGGATTATGATGCAGCCGATAACCACATTCTGCCAGTATGAGTAGATCTGCAGAAGATCCATTCCTGTTTTGATGACAGCGATTACCGCACAGCCGAACATTGCGCGGGCAACGGAGCCGGAACCTCCGGAAAGGGATGTTCCTCCGAGAACCGTCGACGCGATGGCGAACATTTCATAGGTATTTCCTGCGTTGGGCTGTCCGTTCTGGAGCTTTGATGCAATGCAGACTCCGCAGAGTCCTGCAGTCACGCCGCAGAGAATATGGCTTATCAGAGTGACCTTACGCACATTGATACCGCTAAGGTGAGCAACGCTCTTATTACTGCCGACTGCGAATACGTGACGTCCGAATATGGTCTGTGAAAGAAGTATATGCATTGCAGCCACAACTATTACCGTAAAGATAACGATAACCGGTACAGAGCCGTTAGGCATGCCTGCGGTGGGAAGGACTCTCTTTGCTCCGAGAAAGGCGAAGCTGTCTGCGAGACCGTAAACCGGCTGTCCTCCGGTCATAATAAAGGCAACACCTCTTAAGGCCGTCATGGTCGAAAGTGTACAGATCATCGGGATAACGTCCAGATATGCGATCAGTACTCCGTTAATAAGACCGCAGATACATCCCACAACAACACCTGTGACTATCAGAAGCACAATGGCAAAGGGTACGTTCATATTCGGGAACATAAGACCCGCATATGCAGCGACTATGCCCGCTACTCCGGCTACCGAGCCTACGGAGATATCGATTCCTCCGAGAATGATAACGTAGGTGAGTCCGGAAGCCAGAAGTGCATTTGTACACATCTGGGATAAGATATTACTTATATTTCTGGAACTGAAGAAAGTACTGCTGGCGATACCGAAGCCGATACATAGAAGTATCAGAACGACAACGACAACGTTTTCACTTATTAATTTTTTGATCTTTGAACTATTCATCCTAACCTCCCGTGTCACCTGTCTCACGATGCCTCTGTCGTGATACTTGCAAGTCCTATCAGTGACTGTTCATTTATCTCTTCCTCGGACAGCTCTCCGCTTATCTTACCTTCCCTCATTACGATAACCCTGTCTGCCACACCGATTATCTCGGGCATTTCCGAAGAGATCATTATTATTGCTCCCCCGTTCTCCACAAAATCATGCATCAGAGCATAGAATTCGGAACGGGCATTTACGTCAATACCTCTGGTAGGCTCATCCAGTATCAGTATATTGGAATCCGCCGCGAGCCATTTCCCTAGTATGACCTTCTGCTGGTTACCGCCGGAAAGAGTATTCAATATGGTATACATATCCGGCGCCTTAACCTTCAGCTTATCCATGTATTCCTTTGCAACCTTCCGCTCCCATGCCTTGTTTACAAAGCCCAGGGCCTTTGCGTGTGCGGGGAGACTGGGAAGTGATGTATTCTCCACTATATTCTTCGCAAGGAGAAGACCCGTCCTTCTTCTGTCCTCTGTAACAAGACCTATATTATGTGCTATGGCCTTGCTGGGATTGTCAAGGGTCACTTCCTTTCCTTCAACGAAGATCTTTCCTTCATCTATATGCGTCGCTCCGAAGATCGCTTCCATGACCTCCGTGCGGCCTGCACCCACCAGTCCTGAGAAGCCGAGTATCTCCCCCGCATAGGCGGTAAAGTTAATGTCCTCGAATACTCCCTTTCTGGTAAGATGCTCGACACGTAGCATCTCCCTTCCTCTGGTGTGCTTATGCTTATTGTAATAATCGCCCATTTCACGGCCGACCATGCTGTTTACTATCTGCTTCTCCGTCACCTCGCCAACCATCATGGTATCGACCTTGCAGCCATCTCTTAAGACGGTGACACGCTCGCAGATCATCGTCAGCTCTTTAAGCCGGTGTGTGATGTAAATAAGCGCTACATTCTTTTCCTTTAATATCCTTACCTGAGTGAACAGGGCTTCTATCTCATGCTCTGAAAGAGAAGACGTAGGCTCATCCATGATAACGACCTTTGCGTTCTGGGATATGACCTTTGCTATCTCTATCATCTGCTGCTGTGCAGCATTCAGGCTTCCCGCGATCTCGGTCGCCTTCAGATTGACCTTCATAAAATCAAGGATGTCCTGAGTTTCCCTGTTCATTCTGGCTTTGTCCAGAAAGCCGCTCTTTTTCTTTATTTCTCTTCCAAGCCATACATTTTCTGCAACCGTTAGATCCTTCGCAATGCTGAGCTCCTGATGGATAACGGCTATACCGGCATCAATTGCCTGTCCCGGATTTGTAAATTCAACCTCTTTGCCTTCATATATCACACTTCCCTCAGTCGGAGAATATACACCGGAAATGATCTTTATAAGAGTGGATTTTCCTGCTCCGTTCTCACCAACCAGTGTATGAACCTCACCGGGATAGAAATCTATGGATACGTCAGTCAGGGCTTTTACACCCGGAAAAACCTTACTTATGTTCTTTACCTGTAAAATAGGTTCCATTCAAATCCTCCAGATTACTTCCAAAAAACCGTCCGGACAGATCCGGTCCGCCCGGACGGTCTTTCTATGGATGATCAGATCTCCCGGAAAACGCCTGATATGCGTTTTCCCTGTACTGAATGAGCTTTATCACTCAGCAGCGTTTTCCTCTGTGATGATGTAAGGAGCGATGAAGATCTTCTTATCAGTTACCGTTCCCTCGGTCATGAACTGGATCATCTCGTCAACTATCCTGGAACCGATCTCCTTAGGATTCTGTGAGATCTCGGATACCCAGTACTTTCCGTTTTCAGGGCTTAAGATAGCTTCCTTTGCTTCAGGGTTTCCGTCGAATCCGATGATCAGACAATCGGAACCTGCTGCCTTTATAGCTGCAAGAGCACCTGTAGCTGCAGGATCACCAACTGTAAATACAGCCTTTACCTCAGGGTTGGTTGTAAGGATGTTCTCCATGATCTTCTGTGCTTCATTGGCATCACCCTTGTAATCATAACCGGTAAGAACCTTCCTGTCCTTGCCTTCGAGAACCTCGAGACATCCGTCTTCCCTGTCCTTGCAGGATGAAGCTGTGGGATATCCGATTATGGCAACTGTATCGCCATCGCCTGTCAGACGGAGAAGCTCCTGTCCGCCGAGACGTCCACCCTCAACGTTATCAGTTCCAACGAAGCAGTTGATGGCATCTGACTCAGATGTGCAGTCGAATGTGAACATCTTTACGCCGTCAGCGTCTGCATTCTCGATAGCGGGCTTAACACCTGCGGCATCGTTGCAGGCAAGAGCTATAGCGTTGCAGCCGTCTGCTGTAAGGGTTTCAACCTTCTGAGTTGCGATAACGGGATCAAGACTTGCATCAAGAACCGTGTACTGATCGCTGTTAAGACCCTTTGCTTCGCACTCAGCCTCAATACCCTGCTGGATGAGCTGATAGAAGGTGTGCTCGAAAGATCCTACTACGAAACCGAACTTAAGAGAAGAAAGATCTGCGCCTCCTGCACTCTCCTCTGCTGCGGGTGCAGCTTCCTCTGCAGGTGCAGCTTCTTCTGCTGCAGGTTTAGCTTCCTCAGCGGGTGCAGCTTCCTCTGCTGCAGGTGCTTCAGCGGCGGGTGCTGCGGGTGCCGGAGCTGCTGCTCCGCCGCAGGCTGCCAGTGAAACAGCCATCATCGCTGAAAGAATAGTTGCCAATAACTTTTTAACCATTTTCATTCCTCCTTTTGCCTTTTTCAGGCTGATTGAATTTATAATCCGGCCCATCTGCCAAATTATTGTAACTTATGTACCCTTTTCCTCAGTCTGCTGCAGGCGGGTACTCGGTGCAAAGAAGCCTGTAAGCGGGCTCGTCCTCTTCTATTGTGGGAAAGCGTCCGAAGGGCTCCTTGAAACGGTTATCCGTATCATCATCATTACACATGGAAACCTCACCTATAAGTGCGGGTCCTCCCTTTGGAATGTAGAATTCATGATACAGATAGGGGTAAAGTGTGAAGCTCTCTCCCGGCTTCAGCACGGCTTCGGAACCTGCCTTTAACCTGAACTGTCTGCCGTCCTTCATGATGAGTACATCGCTGTCTTCAAATTCCTCTGTTTCCTTATTTGCGTTATAGAATCTGAAAACCACGTCATTTCCTCCCCTGTTAATAATGTCTTCCATCTTGTTCCAGTGGAAATGCATCGGGGAGATCTGACCGGAATCGCACATCATGATCTTTTCCGCATAGGGCTTTTTATACTTATCCTTCATCTTTACGTTCCCGTTTCGTATGGTTATAAGCGCAAGCCCCAGGGTATCGAAATGTCCTTCACCGTAATCGGTGACATCCCATCCCAGCTTATTATCCCTTATCTCATCATACTCATGTCCCTTGGTCTTCCATTCCTCGGGAGTAAAGCTGAGAAAAGGCGGTAATAAGAATCTGTGCTCATCCAGGAGATCCTCAAACTTTTTGATAACTGCATTGATTTCTGATCTTTTCATATATCCCTCCTCTGAATCAGATCTTTGATCCTGTTCTTAGCTGCATTTATTTCCTCTTCACCATCCATAACGGTAAACCTTACGCTCATTCTCTTCTTTTCAAAGGGAGCTATGGTCTTAAGTCCTCCGTTATTCAAGTGGTGCTCACGGTTATAGGGAGTTACGCTTGCAGGCTCAAGCCCCATAACATAATCACCCGAACAAACAGATTTCCACTCCGTAAACCAGGGCAGATTCTCCATATTGAATTCAATGCTGAGTCCTATGGAACGATCATTATTTACTATAAGTGCCATAGTGTTATTTTTACTGTCCGAAGACAGCTTATGGAAAAATACATATTCATCGGCATTGTCAACCGGCGCTTCCATTCTGTTCCACTTATCCTTATGCTTTTCAGAGAACTCCTCTCTGCCCTTTACCTCAAGAGACGGAAGGAAAACCTCCGAGCTCTCATTCAAAAACGGATATCCCATATTGCAGTGATACATAAGCATAAAGGGCTCTTCCCTGAAGGACTGGTTTTCTATCTCATCGCTTATTAAGATGCTGTTTTTCCCGAGCTCGGTCTCGATCCGGCGTCTTAGCACCAGATTTTCACCGAAAAGCTCAGCTTCCCTTATCTCTCCGCTGAGAATAACCTTTGCCCCCTCTTCTCCAATGATCACATCTGAGGAACAGTGTTCTGCGGGAGTGGTACGTAATCTCCCGTGCATCGGATAATCCTTTCCGTCAATGTTGCAGGGAGCACAGATATTTTCAAGACCGCAGGTAAAGAAAAGTCCGCACATTATGCTTCTCTGAGCCTCTGCCCCCGCGGTGTCCCAGGCATTTCTTCCGATAAGTCCGGGCTTTGAAAGAAAAGTCATATTCATGCCCTTATACGAGAGATCCGATATATCAAGGCATTTGTCGGCTGCTGCGTGAAAGAAAAGATCGCCGCATTTAACTTCATAAGCGTTCATTCCCTCACTCCGTCCCTCCTGGTATCTTAGGGGACGTGCATATATGAGCTGCTGCATGCTTCCCACATGCCTTAGTAATTCTTCCTTTGAGTATTCCATATCCTTTGCAAACCCATCACTCCAGATTCGCGTGACAGCGCCAGAGTGCCTTCATATCTATATTTCTCTCATCTATGATCATCTTTGCTATGATATCGCCGAAGATAAGTAAGCTCTGCTCAAAAAGAGAGGTCATAGGCTGCTTTGAATCGATCTCATCCTCGAGATAATTCTTTGTACGCACCGGGATCCTGACCATGAAATCCGCCACATCCTTCATAGGTCCATTGGCATCGGATCCGATATGCACGATCCTTGCCCCGAGCTCCTTTGCTTTTTTCGCTATCCCGAGAGGAAAGATGGTTGCTCCGCTCCCGGAACCCACTATAAGAAGATCTTCCGTAGTGATGGCAGGTTCTGTTATCTCGCCCACATAATGAATGGATATCCCTAAGTGAGACAGACGCTTTACTATAGCCTGCAGTGAAAGCATCACCCTTCCAACGCCCACAACAAAAACCTGCTTTGCGGAGAGTATTTCCTGTACAAGCCTCTCCACGCTTTCCGGGTCTATGGAGCTTAAGGCTGTATCAAGCTCACTTAATATAAGATCCTTATTGTCTTTATAATTATCACTGTAATATCCCATTTTTTCTTAAGCTTCCGCCTTTCCGTTAAGCATATCCTCAACTTCCTTTAGATGCTTAAGGCTCCCCTCTGCATCTTCCTTTTTGATGCAGGTACTTCCTGCGGCAAATATATTTACAAGACCTTCTTCTCCGAATTCCCTTATGTTCTCTTCGGAAACCCTGCCGTCTATAACGACCCTGGTATCCAGTCCCCTTTCACCGATAAGCTTCCTTAGATCCCTGATCTTCTGTCCGGCGTAGGGCACCTGTCCCTCTCCCGCCACCTGGGCATACCCGGGATTTATCAGCATAAGGAGCACGCTGTCACACTTCTCTATTATGTAATCAAGAACATTTAAGGGGGTTGCGGGCTTCAGCGCAACTCCTGCACGCACACCCCGGGAGTGAATGTAATTCAGCATCCCGTCTATATGATCCGCTGTCTCTATGTGAAAGCATATCTGTGACACTCCCGCATCCAGAAGCTCATCAACAAAAAACTGCGGCTCCGTCACCATAACATGCGCTTCAAATTCAAGTCCTGTCCTGCTTCTTAGCTGCTTCACCGCGTCGAGCCCAAGTGGCATGCTGGGAGAAAAATGTCCGTCCAGTATATCGATATGGACCATCTCCAGTCCGCTCCGCTCTATCATCTCAGCCGCACCGGCAAGATCGCAGAGATCAAAGGTAATAAGTGAAGGCGATATTGAAATTCTTTTTTCCCAAACTTCCTTTTTCATGCTCTTCCCTTAGTTCCTTACGAAGCTTACACCGGCTTCCTTACGGAAGGCCTCAATGCCTGCCCTGTCCGGCAGCGATGCGATGGCTCCCTTGGAACGGACACAGAGTGATCCGCTTATGTTTCCGTAATCCAGAGCATCCTTTAAGGTGTTTTCTGTAATGTCACCCACCTTATCTACACCGAGTATCAGTATCCTTGAAAGAAAGCCTCCCCAGAAAGCATCACCGGCACCGGTTGTATCCGCTATCATTCCGCTCTCAACAGGGTATCCGTGATGAACGAAGGAACCGTCCTTATAGAAGCACTCAGCCCCATCTCCTCCCAGAGTCTCAACAACCACCGAAAGATCATTTTTCCTCATAAGCTCCGGTATGTTTTCCCGTCCGCCTACCATATCTATCTCTTCATCCGAGATCTTTAAAAAATCCACAAGCGGAAGTATCTTTCCGACCTCTTCGGCGCATTTCTGCTTGTCATCCTTCCAGGCAACATTTCTGTAATTTATGTCAAAGCTCACAAGCTTACCGGCTTCATGAGCGTCTTTCAGAGCTTTAATGGTCGCATCCTTTGCATCGCCCTCCGAAAGTGAGAAGGAACCTCCGTGTACCAGCCTTGAGCCCTTTATGAGGTCTTCGCTGATCTCAGAGCTTGAGAGCATCATATCCGCACCGGGCTTTCTGCTGAAGGTAAAGCTTCTTTCCCCATTATCATCAAGGGAAACAAAGGCCATTGTGGTAACTGCCCTGTCGGTCATTTCCGGTGAAAGAGCATCCACTCCCTCATTTTTCAGTGTGTCCAGCAGAAACTTACCGAAGTCATCATTTCCGACCTTGCAGTACATTCCGGCCTTCAGTCCGTTTCTCACCGCAGCGATAGCCACATTTGCCGGAGCTCCTCCCGCGTTTCTAAGATAACTGCCCTTCTCCTTACCGGGAAGAAAATCTATTACCATTTCTCCTATCGTTACAATGTCGTACATATTGATCTCCATTCCGCCGCTCCCGGCTTATGATATGATACTACTATATCAACATTGTAAAGTCAATATACAATTTCGCTTTTTGTCAAAAAAGCATTCATTATGTTGGGATTTTTTCGTAGAATTGCCTAGAATAGAGCGATGAGCCGAATAAAAAACACATCAGACTGCCCTAAAAATTACAGGATATCCCCGTTAAATACAGCCGCCAGAATATTGCAGGCTCCTCCAAGAAGCTGGGCATCTTTACCATAGAAAGGCTTTTTTACATCAACTCTCATAATGCCTGAATAGAACAGGCGCTCATTAATACGGCGTTCCAGCCGATTTATATACTTTTCCGGTATCAGTACTCCGTCATAGCCGAGAAGCAGAAGATCCAGGTTCATAAGGTTTATCATAGAGGACAGTCCTGCCGAAAGCCTTTCCAGCATATCCTCCAGGACATTCGAAACATCCTCCGTTTCATCCATGGCATAGAGTTCCTCCAGGGTACCCTCCACACCCAGAGCCTTTTCCAGCATAAATTTCATTTCCTCGGAATTTACATACATTTCGAGACAGCCTCTGTTGCCGCAGACGCAGCGCCGTCCCTTGTAGTCTACGCTCACATGGCCTATTTCGGGAGAAAGGTTCAGGTTGCCCACATATACCGCGCCGTCCTTAATGACCCCACAGCCTACACCTCTTTCGATACCGAGAAGCATAAGATTCTCGTGACCCCTGCCGTTTCCATAGAGATATTCCTCCAGCGCTCCGCTCTGGTTATCCTGATGAACCCTTACCGGCAGGGAATATCTGGTTTCCAGAAGCTTTGCCACGGGAAGGTTCTGTATGCCGAAAAAGTAGGGAGGCTTAAGGATCACTCCGGTTTCATGGTTTACGGGTCCCAGGCTGGAAACGCCTATGCCCACTACATTACTGTCAAATTCCAGCATCTCATCAACCAGAGAGAAGACTATATTAATAAGCTCTTTCTCATCCGGCTTCTTAAGCTTCTCTGCCTTTCTTTTGAAGATCCTAAGCTTCATATCGCAGAGCACAGCCTCGACCCGGTCGCGGACGATAAGAACTCCCACCACCTTCGGAGCCTCATCCGAGATATCCAGATTGACGGAACGCCTCCCGAATCTCTTTGCCTGATTCTTACCGCTTTCAACGAGAATGCCCTTCTCCTGGAATTCGGCAACTATATTTGAGATGGACATCTTCGTAAGCCCCATGGTGCTGACAAGCTCCTGCCTCGTCTTGCATCGTCCCGTTGCCACCATCTGAAGGACCCTGCCCCGGTTATTTCTGCGGTTGTCGGATGAATTTCTGCCGTATGTTTCCATTTGTCGAAGATGCCGTTCCTTTCTTCTCTATACCATAACACCAATGTCATTCTGAACGAAGCCAATGGCATTAAATTAAGAACCCTGTCATCCTGAGCGCCAGCGAAGGATCTTTTTATAAGTCCTTTCGCGTGTCCCGGAATGCTAACTGTTTTTTGAGCAATCAGCACGTCCCGCTTAGCGAATCCGAGGCTTATAAATTTTGCGAGTGCGAAGGCCGCTCTTGCGTTCAGGCAATGCTGATCACTCAAAGTGTAAATACGCAGGAGCGGAACAGCGCCGAGCAAAATTTTGTCATAAGACGAAGGATGAGCTTAGCGGGATCGTAGCGCGAAAAAAACAGTTAGCAGGCCGGGACACAAGTGAAAGATCCGTGGAAAGATCCTTCGCTTCGCTCAGGATGACAAGCAATCAGCACGTCCCGCTTAGCGAATCCGAGAATTATAAATTTTGCGAGTGCGAAGGCCGGTCTTGCGTTCAGGCAATGCTAATCATTCAAAGTGTAAATATGCAAGAACGGAACAGCGCCGAGCAAAATTTTGTCATAAGACGAAGGATGAGCTTAGCGGGATCGTAGCGCGAAAAAACAGTTAGCAGGCCGGGACACAGTATGAAGCCACTGTGAAAAGATTCTTCGCTTCGCTCAGAATGACACTACTTAACGCCATTTGAGCGGTGCTTCAAGCCAGTGGCACCGCTCAGGATGACAAGCAATCAGCACGTCCCGCTTAGCGAATCCGAGGCTTATAAATCCTGCGAGATCATTTTCTCAACTGTTTCGGGAGAGATATCGCCCTCCATGGGTCCGAAAGCAGCGGCATTAAGCGCTCCTGCTGCCGACGCGTTCTTCACTGCCCTGTCAAGCGGCAGACCCTGTACAAGCCCCGCAAGAAAGGCTCCGTCAAAGCAGTCCCCGGCACCAGTAGCATCTGCCTGCTTTACCTTGTAAACAGGGCAGCTTAAAGGCTCCTCACCTTTTCTGAAAAGTGTGCTGCCTCTTGAACCGTCCTTCATAAGCACTATTTCCATTTTAGGATAGCTGAAGCACTTATTTACTGCACTCTCCACATCCTTCTGTCCCGTAAAGGTGAGAAGCTCCTCCCTGCCGGGAAGGAAGATGGAAGTGCTCTGAAGGACCTCCTCCAGTATCCTGTCAAGGTCTCCGTTCCCCTTCAATTCAGTCCTGATATTGGGATCAAAGGATATCTTTGCCCCATTCTCTCCGTAGATATGCATGGTCTTTAATATCTCATCTGCAAATTCCTTCTTCGCCATAAGAGAACAGCCCATTATGTGCATATACTTAACTCCGCTGAAATCATCCTTTCCGGGTGCCTTCGCCTCCACGGCAGGTGTGTTTCCCATATGGAAGAGGAACTTTCTTGAGCCGTCGGAAAAATATGTTACAAAGGCACAGCCAGTGGAAACCGTATCATTAATGACCACATGGCTTGTATCCACCTTTAATTCCTTCATCCTGTCCAATATGCATTTCCCGAAATCGTCATTTCCGACTCCGCTTATCAGTGCCACCCGGCTGCCAAGCCTTGCCGCAGCACTTGCGCATATGGCCGGTGCCCCGCTTGGAAAGGGTCCGCGGAAAAGCCCCTCGTCATAGAGCTCTACTCCTTCCCTGTCCCTCATTATCTCAACCAGTGTCTCTCCCATTATCAGAATATCAGTCATTTCCACTCCTTTCGTCTTACTCATCCTTTCCCTAAAAAAGAGTTCCGAAAAACGGAACTCTTTTCTCTCAAAAAATAATATCCTATCTGTTTTTACTCAGCGCTGACATTTACCAGTCTGTCTATCTCACGGACCAGATTGCCTATCTCAGGCTTACTGAGCTGTGCATCAGCACCAAGCTGCTCTCCCTTTTTCCTCATCTCGTCATTAACAAGGGATGAGAAAATGACAACCGGGATCTTCCTGGTCTTGTCCTCAGTCTTAATGAGCTTTGTAAGCCTGTGGCCGTCCATAATGGGCATCTCAATATCGGTTATCACGAGACCCACCTTCTGAGCCAGGGTTCCTTCAGCTACACACCTTGAAATATAATCCCAGGCATCCTGACCGTTCTCAAAATCAGTAAGGTTATTGTATCCGGCCTTCTTAAGTGAATCGGAGATAAGCTTATGCAGGAGAACCGAATCCTCCGCCATAACAATGGGAACCTCGCTCCTGCTCCTCTCGCCCAGCTCATCAATATCCGTAACCTTGAGTCCCGTCTCGGGGCTTATATCCGTAACGATCTTCTCGAAATCAAGGATGATCACCAGTCTGTCATCAAATTTCACTATGCCTGTGGATACACCGGCCTCAACCGTATTTACCGTGGCATCCGGTTTAATAATGGCCGTCCAGGAAACCCTGTGTATTCCAACGACAGAATCTACATGGAATGCTATGTCCAGTTTATTAAAGTTTGTAATGATGAAAAGACCCTTGTCCTCCTGATCACCGCGCTGAAGACAGTTCTTTAAGTTTATGGCCGTGATCATCTTATCACGGGGCATAAATATTCCCTCAATGCTGGGATGAGCATTCGGAACCGGAGTGACTGCCTGATAGGGAATGATCTCGGTGATCTTGGCAACGTTTATGCCGTATGAATCCTCCCCCAGCTTGAACTCCAGGATCTCCAGCTCGTTGGTACCGTTTTCAAGAAGAATTTTTGTTTCCATACATAGCACCTCTCATAAAGTATACTAGAAAGATTATAACATATTTTATAAAAAATAACAAAAAAACATTAAATTTTTAGTTATTCTTTTTGATCTCTTCCGTTTCCGGAGCCTCAGCCCCGCCGCCTGCTTCCTTCTCCAGAAGGATCTCGGTATTCTCTTCGCCGCCCATTATAATAAGGGTTATATCCGACAGGCCTGCAAGTTTTTCCGAACTAAGCTCGGCAACAAGTACCGCCCTCTTACTCTCTCCGGGCTTAAGGGTGACCTGAAGAGTGGATAAGTCGTCAAGTAAAAGGGTCGTAAGGAAGCTGTGGGTCTTTCCCCCTGTCTTAAAACGGAACCTTGGCTGAAGAGACAGGATATCGCACTCTGCCTCCTCTTCCCCCCTGTTTGTCACATTAAAATACAGGACCAGAAGCTTATCATCTGCTGTTGCAGGCTCTATGGAGAAGAGCATATCCGCTTCAGGATCCGACGGATCCGGGTATGAATCGAGGACTCCGTGCCCGGAATAATCCACGGAAAAGCCCTGAAGCCCTATAAGCTCAGCAATGTCAGCATCCTGTACCTCCATCGGGGCATTTTCCTTTTCTTCTTCCCCGGCGGCTTCCTCGGGAGAATCCGCAGAGCCTCCCCCCTTCTGTGCTTCCTCTATCTCTTTTGTGGCCTCTTCCTTAGCAGCCTCTATTTCCTCGATTATGGACGGATCATCCTTTATGACTATGTCCTTCAGATCCGTTCCCGTAAGATTCTTTAAGGAGCCCTTAACAGCGCTGTTATGATCCGAAAGAACATTGGTGGAATAATTGACTATCTGCTTTGACTCATCCTCGGTGAGATCCACGAAGCCTCCGCAGCCCCCAAGGATAAGGGCCGCTGCCGTCACCGCCGCTATGGATTTATATACTGCCGTACTATGCTTCATGTCCACTGTCCTTATAGTCAAGCTCGAACCAGAACGAAACGCCGTTACCGTAATTTTCGACGCCGTATTCCCGGTTCAGGGCATCCATTATAGCCTTCACTATTGAAAGACCTATGCCGGAACCACCGTACTCCCGGGTTCTGGCCTTGTCAACCTTATAAAACTTCTCGAAGAGATGTGGTAAAGCTTCCTCAGGCACCGGATCACCTGTATTGAAAACACTCACCCTTAAGCACTCTCCTCTTTCCGAAAAGCTTATCTCTATCCTTTTTTCCTTATCTCCCGTGACGGCCGCATCCGCAGGTGTCCTGCAGTAATGGATGGCATTTGAAAGATAATTTGTTATAACCTCTTCGGTCTTGAATTCATCAGACCACACAAAAACAGGTTTGTCAATATTAAAATCGATCCTTATGCCGTTCTGGTTTATGATCAGCTCATTTGACTGGATGCATCCCCTGACAAGCTCCGTAAGGTCAAACCTCTCGAGACTGATCATATCTGATCCGAACTCAAGCTCATTCAAGGTCATCAGATTACGGACCAGCTTATTCATCTTCTCCGCTTCATCCATTATGACGGAGCAGTAATACTCCCTGTCTTCTCCGGACTCCGCGATCCCGTCCTTCAGTCCCTCCGCGTATCCCTGTACCAGAGCAATGGGGGTCTTTAATTCATGGGCGATATTTGAAAGGAATTCAAGCCTCATGGAATTCAGCTTCTCCTTCTTTTCAATATCCCTCATAAGCTCATTATTTGATGTTTTCAGCTCCGAAATGGTCTTTTCCAGTCTCTCCGACAGGTCATTTAAGTGCTCTCCGAGTATCCCTATCTCATTCCTGCTTTTGATCTCGATCTTTGCGTCAAAGTCAAGATCCGACATCCTCTCCGATATCTCCGCCATCTCACCTATCGGCTTTGTGATCTTTCCGGCCACGAACCATATGAGAACGGCACTGATTATAACCATGAAGAAGCCCACATAGCCCAGGAATGCGTTTGACACCCTTACGCTCTCCCTTATGGAGTCAAGCGGAGTCCTCATTATTATGATGTCCCCGTTTGACAGACTCCCCCAAAGCTCCAGATAGTCTATCTTCATCCTGGGATCATCGGCTATACATATCTCATATCGGTCATTCTGATACAAAACAACAGGCTTTTTGTAACGGGGATTGTCAATATCGAAGACATGGTCAAAAAGCCTCACGGTCATTATATTGTCACCGGTTGTTGATACCACTGTCTCAAGCCCCGTGGTGACGATAGCGGCATTAAGGTTTGATGATGAGCAGAGCTTCAGGAAATCCTGTCTGAAGCCCTCGCTTCCGGGATCCTCCGAAAGAATAAGTGCCTCTGCGGCATCATAAGACCTTTTAAGCCTGTTCTCCTTATATAGGATATAGTACCGCTGCAAAAAGAAGCTGTTTATGATCCAGTATGCCCCGATTGTCAGCATCATGACTACGATAAAGATCACCGCAAACTCGGTACGTATGGAGTTTCTGAATCTGAAGTGCCCCTTATTCCTCTTCATCGCTAAGTATCTCTATCATTTCACGGACCATCTCCTCATCCTTCAGGCGGAAAAGGAATTCCACTCTTCTGGAGGCCTCCATATCCACCTCACCCTCTTCATCCAGGATGGGATTACTGTAGGATTTGCCCGTCGCAGAGGTAAGCTCCCTCAAGGCCTCCAGCTGTTCGTCATCCACCACTCCGCTGTTATCATCCAGACAGTAGCTTGCAACGGCCAGGGCTCTCTTCTGTGAAAGCTCCAGATTAAAAAGATATTTTCCCTCCGTGTCGGTATGCCCTTCTATCAGTATCTCGGAAATATTGTCTTTATATTTATCACTCAATAAGACATCGGCATATCTCGGAAGGAACTTTGAAAGAAAATCCTTTCCCGATTCCTTCAATACCGACTTATTGTAATCAAAGAGTATACTGGCATCAAAGGTAATGGCTCCGGTCTTTTCATCCACCGAAACCTTTAAGTCCGAATCCTCAAACTCCTCCTTCAGATCCTCCACCAGCTCTGCCCTTACACCGATAATGTCATCAAGCTTCTGCTGCTGCTCGCTCATTATGGCTTCAAGCTTATTAAGGAGTTCATGCTGCTCCTTTAAGGTCTTTTCCTGAATGGCTATCTTTTCACCCTGCTCTGCCAGAGCCTCCTCCTGGGCATTCAGCATCTTCTGCTGTTCATCGAGGGTCGCTTTCTGCTTTGCAACCACATCTCTCTCGCTTTCAAGCTCATCGGATCTGATGAGGAGCTCCTCTTCCTTTCCGGCAAGCTCCAGCTCCTTCTCGTCATACTGCATCTTGGCGTGGAGCATGGATACCGCGATTATGATCACAAATACAAGCAGCAGTCCCGCCATCATGTCAGAATACGACAGCCAGTATGTAGTTTCACTGTCTCTTCCTTTAGGACGCCTCATGGCCTTTTCCTCTGGTTCTTCTTAATCTCCGTAATAGCATCGGAAAGCTCATCCAGCCTTTCCGAATAGCTCTTTGATATCATCTGGAGATTTTCGTTAATGATACCGAAGGTCTCCTCCGTTTCCTTCGGAATGGCGTTTATAAGCTCCCTGTTACTCTCACCCAGTTTTTTAAGATCTTCTATTTCTCCCGTTACAGCCTTTTCAAGAAGCTGCACCTCGGCTACATAGTTCTTTAATGACTGGTTCAGTGCCCTTGATTCATTAAAGATCCCCTCCACACCCTCTGCGGTACCGAGATTTCTCTCATATATCTCCCTCATCTCCCTTTCGTTCTTTGACTGAAGAGCAATGGTATTATTGATGATATCCGAAAGATTGGTGAAGGAATTCCCGAGAGACTTATTAAGCTCCGAGATAAATACATCAACCAGCTTTGACAGCTGCTCTATCTGGTTTCTGGCCCTTATATCCGCATAATCGGAAAGCAGCATAATGGCGTCCGTCTGCTTCTGCTGAAGCTCCATCATACGGTTAACGCCCTCAGCGGAGGTATCAGGCATCACGTACTTCTTATATACGCTTAAAAATGTGCGTATGGCATTCTCTCCCTCATCAAGCCTCCTTTTATAGACGAAATTAAATACCAGTGAAAAGATCATCCCGAAAATGGAGGTATGGAAAGCAACCTTAATACCGTTCATAAGGGGTTCTATACTGTTTGTTATCTCAGCGGTGGTACCCGTATTGAAAGCCTGGAGCCCAAGGGTAAGTCCGATGAACGTTCCGAGTATACCAAGTCCGGTCATCACTCCCGCGACCTGGTTCAGCGACTCTCTATGGATCACGGAATCCAGAAGATCAAAGCCTATGTATTCCTCGATATCACATTTGTAATAGGCCTTATCGCTGTTGACTATCCTTTCAAGCTCATAATTATAGTCCTTGTACTGCTTGGCAAGTATCCTCTCCCGAAAGAGTTCGGTATTTTCCTCCCTGTATTTTTCCCAGAGATACTTGTGTGAGTGCTTGGCGTCCTCCTCTATCCTCCGGGACACAGCCTTTAGCTCTGCCGTCATATTTGCAACAGGTATAAGACTCCCTGTGATACAGGTGAAAAAAATGCATCCGGCAACTATGAACAGGACAGCATTCACTATGAGATTACTGAGATCCATATCACTCCCTTTTGAAAGCAGATTCAGACTCAGGAACACCGCGAGCATAACAAAATAAGTTATGATAATGATCACTTCATATCCTTTTCGAAACATTTTTAAATTCCCTCCATATTGTCATAGAATGTCACCCGGCTTCCGGGATGTGTCTTACTTTCATAGGTGCATCTGTCCGCCCTCTTATAGAGCTCGTCAAATGTAAATCTATCATCAGGTCTGTAAAATGCCACACCCATACTGACATTTATTTTATCATCCTTCATTTCCTCAATGTTTATCTCCCCGATCCGCTTTAAGAAGCGTTCTACCATCAGCTCTCCGCCGCTGCGGCTTAATACCGAAGGCGCAAAAGCCGCAAACTCATCTCCCCCAAGACGCATAACGACGTCATTGCTTCTGAAGGTCTTCTTCAGGCATCCGGCAATGGCGATAAGCACCTTATCCCCTATGTCATGTCCGTATGTGTCATTTATATGCTTGAATTTATCCACATCCAGCAGCAGGAACATCCCGCCCTCACCATTCAGGATGTGGTTTTTTACCTTATTTTCCCCGCTGCCCCTGTTATTTATACCGGTCATACTGTCGGTTTCGGAAAGATACAGAAGCCTGTCCCTTGACTTCTTCTCCTCATCGATTACCTCTATCGTAAAAAGCACGCTTTTAATGCTTTTGTCTGCATTCCTCTCCGCAACCGTGAAGCGCGCGCGGTCCCATACCATCTCGGCATTCATAAACTCCAGTGCAATGGTATCGTTCTTTCCCAGTCTTTCCTTCAAAGACTTAAGATCGGAGAATTCCAGCATATCCTTTTTGTTTCTTTCGTCAACACGGATATTTATGATCTCCGCCATCAGATTTCTGGCGTCTCTCCTTCTGCTACCAACAAGAGATGAGAGCAGCGGTGATTTACAGCTTATCTCCACATAGTGGTCGTCGTCCAGATCCACCTTATACATACAGAGGTAAATGGAGGAAGCAGATTTCAAATCGATAATATAATTCTCGATCTCCATCCGTTTTCTTGTTATCATGATGAGAACATAGAGAATTATAACCGTTCCAAGTATCCCTACAGCCACGGAATTTCCAAGGGCCTGGAAAATCCTTGAAAACATCTTACTCTCACTGGTGACAGACAGCATATACCATCCGCCTCCAAGCTTCCTTGAATAAACGATACTGCTTTCATCCTCATAATGTATGGAAAACTCGCTTATGCCTTCCATCAAAAGCTTTGTCGCCAGAGTGTGTTCAGGCTCTTCCAGTGACAAAAGATAGTTTTTCCCAACCTCTCCGGGATCGGAATGAGCTATCACAACACCCTCATCATCGATCACGATGACCTGACCGGTATCATCCTCCTGCTTTGCAAGGGATTCCGTGATCTCCTGTATCTCATTCATCCTTATATCGATGCAGATAACACTCTCCCCGTCAGACAGGAGCTTTGATATGGTCATAACCTTGTATCCCGTCATGGAATCTGTATAGGGTTCCACATAGGCCAGTCTTCCCTTATTCTTCAGGGCCTCCTTGTACCAGGGCCTCTCTGTCGGGACGTAATCTCCGTCCGGTACCCACTGATAGCCGTCCAGATATTCCCCGTTGATATACCCGTATATCCCGTTTGATACGATATCCGACATATTGTCCAGAGTCTCGCTTTCCCTGATGAGATACTGCTCTATAACATCATTTCCCGACTTTGTCCTGAACATATCCTCCACATTGTAGGACATGGATTCCATAATGGAGATGGCCGGATAAAGGAAATCGTCAAGCTCCACCGAATACTCGAGAAGGTTTGTCTCCGCATTATACGCTATATTCTCGGTTGTTACGTCATATATTATTCCGTAATTCAGGATGATCAGAAAAATATAGATAAGTGGCAGCACTATAAAGAGCAGAAGATAGCCCTTACTCATCCGCCTGAAAAAATCATTGACCGTGATATAGGGAATGATCGTCTTTTCTATATCTTCATTTTTATTTCCGTTTTCCTGCATCTATATTAAAAGCGCTATCTGGATGCGCCGCCTCCTCCGAAGGAGCCTCCTCCTCCCGAGAATCCTCCGCCGCCGGAATGGCCGCCTCCCGAAAATCCTCCGCCGCCTGAGTAGCCTCCGCCGCCGATCCCTCCGAATAAGCTGAAAAATGCCACTATCGCAATGATTATCAGAAAGAAGATTATCAGCACCAGGCATTCAAGCATCGCTTCAACGATCTGATCTATAAGGGGAGCATCATTCGTCCTGTACTCAGCCTCCGGATAATCAAGATCCGCAAAGGTTCCGGTGGTCTCGGAGCTTCCGTCATACCAGTCCTCCGAAAAAGAAAGGGTCCCGGGGTTATCAAGTCCGTACTCGGAATAGACCTCCATAGCCACTGCCACAAAGGTATTTCCCGCGGCCCTGTTCCATCTGCCCTCATTCTTGTCCTCTACCGCATTATCATCAAGGATACGTCCGGCCTTTCCGTCGGGAATGGCTCCCTCCAGCCCCTTTCCCACCTCCATACGGACATGGGGATCCTCCTCATCAGTCTCAAAAAGGATCAGTACGCCGTTATCCTCTTCCTTACTTCCTATTCCCCAGTTATTGGCCAGGTGATTTGAAAAATCCTCCAGACTCTCTTCCTGTGTATCCGGCACGGTGACCACAACAACCTGTGCTCCGGTCGCTCCGTAAAGATCCGCAGCCTCATTATAGATAAAGCTTTCCGTCTCTTCGTTCAGAACACCGCTGAAATCCTCTACAAAGAAGTAATCCGAAGGCTCCGGGTAATTTACGACCCTTTCCGTCTGGTTATCGAAAAACAGAACAACTGTCCCGACAAAGAAAATAAAGGCAAAGACTGCAAGTATGATAAGGACATAGTTAATGCCCTTTACTGCCTTCTTTTTTTTGGCCATTAAAGATCAACCTCCGGCACCTCGGAAGCCCCCGCTGCCGCCTCAAAGAGATCGGCCTTCTCAAACCCGAACATTCCGGCAAAAAACATCCCGGGGAACATACGTATGGCCTTATTATAGTCTGCCACAACGGCATTGTAGTTTTCCCTCGAATGGGCGATCCTGTTCTCCGTACCTGCAAGCTCGTCCATAAGATCTATATATACCGTATCTGATTTAAGCTCCGGATAGCTCTCCGCCACAGCGATAAGCTTATTTAAGGCAGAGGTCACTTCCTCATTTGCTTCGGATTTCTCCGCCATTGTCCCGGCCTGCATCAGCTTTTCCCTCGCCTCATTCACCTCGCTGAAGACCTCGCTCTCATGCTCAGCATAGCTTTTTACAGTCTTTACGAGATTCGGAATGAGATCGGCCCTTCTCTGGAGCTGGGTATCTATATTCGCCGCCTGTTCCTCCACAGCCGTCTGTTTTGAAACAAGTGAGTTGTAGCCTCCCACGAAAAAGATGACTATGACGGCGATAACCGCCAGGATCCCGATAAGTATGCCTTTTGAATTCATATCTATTCCTCCGGTTCTTTGACTTTTGGCGTATGTAACTTCATTATATTTTCATTGCGGAAAAAACGCAAACATTGCGGGAAAAACGCAAACATCCGGTTGTTTTTTGACATTCCCGATACTATAATCTTCTTGTCATACAACAGCTTTATCAAAACGAGGAAGGCACTATGGAACTTACAGGAATCGGCAGGGAAAATGAAGCGCCCTTTGCCCCTCTTATGGGAGGGAAAAAAAGTGAGGACTATGCGCTTTGCGTGGGAGCAATAGAGGAGGGTGAAGCGGCCGGTGTGGCTTTTTTCAGTGAGCTTGCCGACTCCCTCTTCCTTGACTATATCTTTGTATCGGAGAAATTCAGGAGAAGAGGCATCGGAAGCGCTCTTATTGAAAAAACCATTGAAGCGCTTGACGGGTCAGGTCTTGTGGCTCTTCATATAAACTATCCGGAGAGTGCCGCTGATATACACGGTCTGATCCTCTCCCTCGGATTCAAGACCTTCCGTGACGGAACTGCTTACCGGACAAAGGTCGGGGATTTTCTGGGATCCGCTGTCACGAAGAAGCTTCTCAGAGGCAGGATAAGAAACCGTGTTGTAAGGATTAAGGATCTTAACGTGCAGGAAAAGAAGGCTCTTAAAAGGGCAATGGAAAAGCACGAGCTTGATCCCTCGTGTTTACTTGATAAAAGCCTGTCAGAGGAACTCTCTCTCGCAAACTTTGAACCTGAAAGCAGTACTCCCGCGGGACTGGTTCTCTGCCACAGCGCAAATAAGATAATAACGATCTCTTACCTCGTGAATTTTTCCGATGATCCGGTGCAGCTTATGGAAATACTGAAAGCACTTCTCCGGGTCGGTGAGTCTCTGGGGATCGAAGAACATGAGCTCCTGTTCCTTACTATGAATGATGACATGGTAAAGCTTCCGGAGAAGCTCCTTATGTCAAAAGACCTTCTTAAAAGGGACGGAGCGGTGATAAGCGGTATAAGGATGCTCTTACCTGAAAGAACGATCTTTGCGAACATTTTGAAAGAAATCAAGGAGACAGCCTATGTCAGATGGAATTAAACCCTTAAGCACAAAGGAAAAGAGAAAGCTTCAGAAAACCAGGGAAAGCCTTACTATCACTCCTAAACGGCAGCAGTTTGAAAAGTCACAGTTTCAGGCTCCCCTTCCCCGGAGGATCTTCGATCTTTCGAATGAAGAGCTTATGGAAAAGAGAAAATCCGACCTTGAAAGAAGGGAAAAAAAGGTGGATTCCGCGATCCAGAGTATACTTAAAAGCGCAAGGGAGCAGGACAGTGCCGAACAGGAAATGGATCTGATCACCACTGCAAGCTCAAAGTCTTCCTGGCTCATAACAAGGACCATTCCAAAGCAGTCGGATATCGGATCGGATATAGAGCTTGCAACCACCACCTTCCGCCTCGCATCCTTGAGTGATTCGCAGAAAACCAAACGCGGAAAGAAATTCGAAAAAAAGGCTGCACAGCAGGCAAAGATGATAAACCTTATGAACCAGTGCCACTGGCAGAGGGACGAGTCCCTTAATGATCTTCTGGAGCATGGGAAAAATGCACGGCTGGGAGCTGATTTTGTATCTCCCATCTGGGATGTGGACGGAAGCAAAAGCACCACCTATCGAGACACGGAAAAGGAGGGCTTCCTCGAAACCGTGGGCAGCGATTTGGATCAGGTGTCAGTAGAGATGACCGATCTTTCCTTTTATTTTGAGCAGAAACGCGGCTCCGAGGACCAGAAAGCGGCCGAACCGCCATCAGAGCCCTCGGGGATACTCCATTATGACAAAAAAACAAAGCTCTGGATCGACAGTGCTGAAGAAAGAGAAGAGAAGGCTCTTCACCCTGTGACCAGATATCATTATAAGCCTCTTGAGCTTATCGCGGATCCCGCCACCAGGACTGAAGGGTATTTAAAGGTACTCGAGGAATTTGAAAAGCTGGATCTTTCCATATTTGACTATAAAGACAATGATGACTTCATGAAATCCGATGGCGACAGAGCTTTCGTAAAACGCTATGCTGCACTCCGGGCCTTCAGCCATGCAAGGGATATGATACTCTCCGTCGGAAGGGCTGAGCTTGGGGAGAAAAGATACCTTTTACTGAATGCAAAGGCGGACGTCGTTTCAGATATCCTTAAGGACTACAATAACCGTGCGCTTCTCATACAGTCGCCCTATTATGTGCTTTTAGCGGGAAAGGATTTCGATGCTCTTTCCGATGATGACATCAGGGAACGTATTGATAAGACTGAGGATATTCTCGCAAAAAGCTATATGAAGCAGGTTCTCGAGCACCGCGGCAGGAAGCAGTTCGGAAAGGGGAGCAAGGCACGGGACATCCTTAAGGATTCCCTGAAAGGTCAGGCCTGGAGAGCAAAACGTGACAAAGAGGGGCGTGATTCATTGAGTAAACGACAGCTCCTGTATTCCAACGAAAAGAATCAGGATACTTTAATTACCCAGAATGCCCGTACTTCCGAGTCAGGCCTTATGGCCAGCGTCCGGAAGCTCACCTCCTTCCTCTTCCGGAAGAAGAATGCGCTTCCCATAAAGGATGCGGATGAGAAAAAACTTGAATTTGAAGCGGATAAGGCAATGAAGGGTAAGGAACTGTCCCTTGACAGATGGGGAAACGACAAATTTACAAGCCTTAGTGATGACTATTATAAAGCGGCTTTGGCTGCTGACCGGAACTTCCTTTCCTTCAATGATTCCTTAAGCTTCATAAAGAGAGAATTCATCTTTGAGTCGGATCCGGTCCTTCAGAGACAGAAGAACGATAAGGAAGTTTTTGTCCGTAAGGACTACACCGGAGTAAAAAGGCGTTCGCATCTTAAAAAATATAAAAATAGCCGGAAATATACAGAGGCTATGGTTGAAGAGGATGTAAACAACCTTGTGCTGAACATTCTGGACGACAATCTGATCGACAGAAATGACATAGATCTAAATGTGCTTGAGGATGAATTTATCTCCTTTATCCGGGCCTATCCCGTTTTTTCCCGTTACTGTGAGGGCAGCAAGCTGGTACCGGAGCTTGAGGCTAAGAGATGTGAAAATATGATAGAAAATTTAAACGAGCTTATTGAAAAGGAGCCGGAAAGAAAGGAAGAGCTGGAAAAGGATATCGAGGTGCTGGAGGGAGAGATGCAGGACTTCCTTATCCGGAAAAAGACAAGTGACGCTTTCGTACTTAAGGTAAAGAATAAAACCGAGGTCTTAAAAAAATACTGGATGGCAAAGCAGTGGCTAAGGGCCATCACGGAAGCGAGGCTGATTCTTGATAATGAGGAGCCCGGTGAATTCAGAGACTCTATGATTAGAAAGCTTGAAATACTGGAGGATAAGCAGAGTGAGATCCGGGACTATAACCTTATCGCCTTCAGAAGTCCCACCCATTCGGCACTGAAAGTAGAGGATCCCTTTACAGCGGTTCAGACGGAGATACTGGCGACACTTTCGGAAACAAACAAGCGGATCGATAAACTCAAGAAAATGGGGAAGGCCGGAGAGGAAGAGGCCCTTAAGCTTCTGGATGAAGCCCGGAGGCTCATAGAGGCCTATGATGACCCGGAATACGCGAAAAGACTGAAGATCACCGGCTAATGGACTGATGACCAGAACGAGAGCAGCGGACTCCAGAACCGTCCCTGCTGTGTTTTCAATTTCTTACAAGGCAGAGCATCGTAACATCATCATACTGAGGTTCATCGGCCGAAAACTCATTTACAGCCGCCTTCACCCTGTTCAGTATCTCCTCAGGTGTTTCGTCCTTCGAAACCTGACTTAAGATTGCTTCCAGTCTGTCTTCTCCGAACATGCTGTCATCCCCTGAGTGCGCCTCCGGAACACCGTCCGTATAGACAAAAACGGCGTCACCGGAAGAAAGCTTATAGTACTCGTCTTCAAATCCTGTATCTTTGAACACCCCGAGAGATAATCCATGTTCCCGGTCTATAAGCCTGAAAGGTTCATCTCCCGAGCGGATCGCCGGTTTTTCGTGTCCTGCGTTGGCACAGATAAGCTCTCCTGTTGAAACGGTAAGGATACCATGCCAAACCGTCACGAACATACAGCTGTCATTCCCTTCACATAACCAGTTATTAACATCTCTAAGTATGGCTGCCGGCGTACCGCCCACCAAAGTCCTGTTTTTCAGCATGGTTTTTGAAACCGCCATAAATAATGCGGCAGGAACGCCCTTTCCTGAAACATCGGCAATTGTCAGAGCAAGGTGATCGTCATCCAGCATATAGCAGTCATAAAAGTCTCCTCCCACCTCTTTTGCAGCTTCAGAGGCGGCATAGACCTTAAATCTTTCACTTTCAGGAAAAACCTGCGGCAGCATCTGCATCTGTATGTTTGTTGCCACATTCAGCTCTGTCTCTACCCTCTCCCTTTCTCCGGCCAGCTTCTCCATCTCTTTTGTATACCTCTCCATTTCGAGAGCCAGAGAAGAAAACTCATCCGCAAAGGCGCCTATCTCATTTTTCGATTTGATCGCAGAAAGCTCGCTTACCAGCTGCTTTGTATCCTTGGTATCCGAGTATTCGGAAACACATCTCTTTACCATGGCAAGGGGTCTTGGTACTATGAAATACAGATAAAGCAGGATCAGGATAAGCACTATAAGCATCATTACGATAACTTCATTCCTCATAAAATCCGCATAGACCATGTCATCATAAACTTTCTCTGCGGGAAGTGCTCCGAGCATTTGAATTTCTGAGCTTCCTTTATATGCATTAAAGGGAAGGCTGGTTCCGAAAACCATCATTTTCTCGGGAGTGGAAAAGGCCCACTTCCAAACCTCAGCTCTTGTAGCAACATCCGTATTCGCTACTACCTGCTGGAACTCCTTGATATCCCCTTCTTCTCCGAAAAAAATATCTCCGTCGTAGGTTATGTTTGTTAATAGAACAATGGGATCCTCCCCCTCATGTTTAGTCATGGCGATGATTATGAGAAAGTTCTCATCTTCATCCTTATATCTTTCGAGGATCTGCATGTAATCGTAATAACACCTGCAGGCAAATCTTTTCTGTTCCTCCTTGGATAGTGATTCCGCATCCTCTGCGGTAATATCCCTGATCGATTCCCTGGAAAGCTTCTTCAGTATATCGCCTATACTCTGCCTGTTTTGTAAAGCAGCCTTATCCTTTACAAGCTCTTCAGTATTGTCCCTCCAGTAATCTATAAACCAGGTAGCGGCTTTATAGTCATCCAGTTCGTCGGAAAGTGCACTGAGGTAATCCTCGAACATGCTTATATTTCCGGAAAGAGCAGTCGAAAAAGAAGCCATTGTCACCATATTTCCAACTGTCAGAGTTATCAAAGTGAACAGGATGATGATAACAGCTCCGATCTGTACCACTATCTTTCTTCTTTTTTTCGCGGATCCTTTATTCACTGCTCCATCCATAAATCTGTCACCCGTTCCTTTCATCTATTTTCCCTTAACTTTATGAAGCGTTCAAACTGGATACGTAAAAATGCAGCAACCGGCACGGCGAGAAGCATTCCGAGAAGTCCTCCGACGGCGCCGCCAAAAAGCAGTGCCACTATCACGAGAACCGGATGCACGTCTATACTGCTGCTTAAAAGTCTGGGGTTTACAATATTCCCGTCTATTGTCTGAATAATGAAGACAATGATGACTCCGATCACTATAAGCTTCAGCTCTCCTTTTAGGAGACAGCATATGACTGTCATACCATAGGCCACCACCGGTCCCACATAGGGTATCAGATTCCCTATGCCTGTTGCGATACCGATAAGAGCCGCATATGGGATGCCTGCTATGGAAAAGGCGACCGTAACTATTATAGCCATAAACACGGCGTCTGCCAGCTGTCCACGGATATATCCCGCAAAGCAGCTGTCGAGATCCGATAGGCATATCCTGAAAACACCGTAGCCCTTTTCTCCCAGTATGGCACGGAAAACCCTGCTCCAGTACGCACCCATTCCCTTATTGTCAAACAGGAAATAGACACTGAAGATTATGGCAAAGAAGCACTGTACCACAATGCTTTTTACATAATTGAAGGCTCCGAGAAGCCCGGTCCCGAAAACCGCGGCTATATCGCTGCCCTTCTTCCCGTCAATTGAAGTGATCTGATGTCTGGCGCTCGATAAAATAGTATCTATGCTGGGGATCTCAATATCATAACTCATAAGGCTGTTCCTGATCTCATTATAGAGGTTGGAAGCCTGGATCCCGATATACTCTGCCATTAGCCTTAGGTCCTCGAAGCTTATGAAATGAATATTTGAGGTGATGGTAGAGATCACCAGTGAAAGGAGGATAAAGATTACCAGGAACAGTGAAAAAAATGTGGTAAAGATAGAAAGCCCCCTGCATAGTCCCGCTTTCTTCTTTATCAATGGAACTCTGCCAAGAAGCCTGTCAAAGAAATTCACGACCGGAAGCAGGATATAGGCGAATACGAGTCCGAGGATCAGCGGAGCCACCACATCAAAAATCCACGTAAGCAGTGAAAAAAGCCCCAGAAGAAGAGATCCGCTCTGGCCGAGGATCAGTATGGCCAGATACGAAGCTGCCACGGTGATCACCGCCAATACCGCTATTTTTATATATTTATCATCCCAGAGTTTTTTCATGATCTTCCTTTATCCTTTCCTGGTAAACATCATCATTGTGGTATCGTCAAACTGCTTTGCTTCACCCGCAAATGCCGCTATTGTCTTCTGCATTTCATTGATCTGCTCCTTAGGAGCAGAGTCCGGCGCTTTATTTAAGGCATCAAGCATTCTCTTTGCTCCGAAGAGCTCACCGCCGGTATCGGTAGATTCCGGCACCCCGTCAGAATAGACAAAAATGGAATCGCCCTTCTCAAGGGTAAAGGAGTGTTCCTCAAATTCCTCATTTTCCCAGGCTCCGAGGGCTAAACTATGTTCATTTACCACAAGCTCATATAAGCCTCCGCTGCGACGGATGGCCGGCTTTTCATGCCCTGCGTTTACAGCTATCCCCCTTCCGGTTGAAAGCTCAATCACTGCTATCCATACCGTAACAAACATACCCAGGGAATTATTCTCACAGATAAGCTGATTTACACTTCCCATGGCAGCGGCAAGTGACTCTTCCCTTCCCACGGCACTCCTGATATAGGCTTTGCAGACCATCATCATAAGAGCGGCAGGGATACCCTTGTCAGAAACATCCCCTATCACCAGTACCAGGTGATCATCATCCCGAAGGAAGAAATCATAAAAATCTCCTCCCACCTCCAAAGCCGGATCCATTATAGCATAGAGATCAAAGTCACTTCTCTTAGGGAACGCCGGGAAGTCCGACGGCAGCTGGCTCATCTGTATCTCTCTTGCGGTATTGAGTTCGGAGAGCATCCTCTCCTTTTCGGATGCATTGGTCCTTATCTCCTCAATATAACTGTCTATGCTTATTGCGAGGTCGTTAAATCCCGCTGCCAGAAGTCCTATCTCATTTTTCTCCTCTATAAGACCGCCAAGATTCTTTGGTATATCCCCGCTTCTTTTTGTTTCCGAATATTCCTGCAGCGCATTCTTCAAAAGCTCGGCAGGCCGGACCACCATTATACGAAGGATCAGCACCAGTATAATGGCCACAAGGATTATCATTAGGATACAGCCCGGCAGTATCCCCGTGATAACGTTCATTGCAGTGGTGTGGACAAGTGTACGGTCCGCGGATGCCGTGAAAAAGCATACGGCTTTCCCGTCTATTATGACCGGAACGCTGCAAACAAGCCTGTCATCCGGTCCCTTTGTTCTGAATACGGCTGTTTCCTCTCCGGAAACAGCATTTATTTCCGCAGTTTTATAGTATTCAGCCAGATCCTTATCCAGGGCAGAGCTTATAAGGATATCGTCCCTCCCGATATTGTCATCATAAACATCATTTCTGTCATAGAAAAAAAGGAATTCGCTATCATCTGCGGCCCTTATGCACTTTGTTATTATGGGCACACGGGCGGTTTTATCCGTGTCGACCTCCAAACGGCAGGACAGGAAGCAAAAAGCGGCGAAGACCGTCTGCTCTTCAGCCTTAAGCTCCTTAAGCCTCTCTTCTGAAACGTTTGTCCGGTCAATAAGAAGATCCGTGTCCCCAAAATCCGCAAGGCGGCTTTCCAGCTCGTATAAGCCGTCATAATCCGTGATCATTTCATCGGCATTGGAACTCCAGAAGTCAAGGAGCCAGGGAAGACACTCATAGTCATCGATAATGCCTGCGCAGCGTTCCGCCTCCATCTGCAGCATATCCCCCACCAGGTTTTCAGCCATTTTTGATATGGTCCTTATCATGACAAGACCACAGGAAAAGACAGCCGCGGCAAACATAACGGCAACAGCGGCCACTACCACAAAGCTCAGATTTTTATTCTTGATGAAAGAAAGTGCGGACTTCATCTTACTCAGTCTCCGGATAATAAAGCTTCTTTTAGCTTACCCTGCATTTCTTTTGAAAACCCCTTTTCCTCAATTACAGAAGGAAAACCAAAGCCGGCAGACCACTTAAGGTAATGCTCCATCGTTTCCGGTTTGGAAAAAGCAGCGGCCTCCATGGTTTCCGGAGAAATCTCCGCAAGTATCTCTTTGGGAAGTGAATCCAGCTTCTTTTTTATGACCTCCGCAATATAGATCTCCGTAACGGCGTAGTCTGAAATGATGTCCCGGTCTGAAACACCGCAGAGCCTAAGTATTTCAGCCGCAATGATCCCTGTCCGGTCCTTTCCCGCCGAGCAGAAAAATGCGCTGTTACCGTCGATAATGCTTCCCGCTATGGTCTTTAGTATAAGTGCGATACGGTCTATGGAGGTCTCCGCCATTATGCAGTAGTCTATGCTTAAACTCGCCATAAACCTCTTTCCTGCTTCACCCTTTAAGTCCGCTCCTTCCTCCTCCCGGAAAAAAGGACAGGAAATAAGCCTCATATCATCCGGAGGACTGACCGGTTCCTCCCAGGCTTCGTAGCTGCTCCTTAGATCAATAAGGGTCTTGATATTTCTGTCCCTGAAAACTTGCCACTCGCTTTCGGTAAGCCTTGAGGGGCAGTCACATCTGTACAGGCGGTTCCATTTTGTCACCCTTCCGTCCCGGGTCTCATACCCTCCAAGATCCCTGAAATTATACAGGTTCGGAAGCTTTATCCTTCTTATGGGATTCATTTTATCTCCTTATTCTCCGCAAAGCACCACATCCTCTTAAAGCCCTTTTCAGACAGGGACTTTGTCATAACGATACCTCCGCACTGTCCGGAATACATAAAGGATTCACATCTTGACAGTAGATACAGTGCATAGAAGTAATTAACCGTAGAATCCTCCAGAAAGTCATCATATTCTTTCCCGGTCGGATGGCGCTTCCTGTCAAGCTCGCTTATCGTATTCACACCCTCTTTGATGAAATCCGTGACGCTGTAACGTTCCTGCGGTATTATCCGTATCCTTCCCGGAAAGGCATCCACCATCTTTTTAAGGATATCCCTGTCCTCTGTTGCAAGGAAGATGCCGTCATACCTATCCTCCTCCATCCACTCCCTTATCTTTGGCAGGGCAGCTTCCACCGTGACCGGTGCCGAGGCTCCGCTCATTCCGGATGCTATATAATCGGATCCTCTTAAAAGTATCCCGAGCATTCTCTTTCCGTTAAATACGCTGTCACCGTACTCCTTCATCTCGCTTAAGAAACCGGGATCCAGTGAGGATGAATTAAAATCATCACCGGTACTGTAGCGGAGCATTTTCGTGAAAAGAAGCCCGTAGTAATTTGTAATATAGACCGTATTATTCTCATTGGAATCAGAGGGCGTCATCCGTACACAAAAGTATTTTTCGATAATGTGATCCGCATACCTGGAGCTTCCCGGCCGCAGGGTCACCTCTATACCGAAGCGCTTAAGGAAATTCCGGGTTCTTGCGTAAACCGTAAGTATGCTGCCTATCCCCTCACTCCTGGCTACCAGGATCTCTGCGTATTTCACCTTTTTCAAGCTGAGCTTTGTAAGCCACTGGTATACAAACACATGGTGAAAGAGTACCACCGGATCCATGGTGAAAAAGTCACAGATAAAGGCAGAGGGATAAAAGGTATTGATAACCTTAAGGATCTTTTTATCGTCCTTATCCGCTTCCCTATTATCCGGGATAACTCTCTCTTCCCCGGGATAAAACCAGAGTATCCTTTCATCCTTCCAGATGATCTTTAGATCTGTAAACTTAAGGAGTACTCCTGTGAGAACGACCGTATATTCGTTTATCTCCTGAAACCAGACCCCGTCAAAGCCCTCAAATATATCAAAGCAGAGCCTGTCCCTGTCAGACTCGTCATAAATAAGATAGGGAGGATAAAGTGGATCCTGATGAAAGAGTGGCGAATCCGGATACTTATCCGAGCTCTCCGCCCAGAGCTGGTTTTCCTGATACAGAAGATCAAAATCCTCCCCGGATGGGTTATTAACATGAAAGCGCTTTTCCCCAAGGAGCACAGCATCCAGTGCCTTATGAAAAAGCTCCGGACAAAGATCAAAGGTCCTATGGTTCATCTCCCGGTCATATTCTTTTATTATCAGCATTTTAACCTCCTTAAACCGGTGTCCCGGTCCCAAAGGAAAAGATCAGTCCTTACAGGCTATCACGACATTGCCGGCATAAGCCTTCGGTACCTCTATAAAGAGTCCTGCCGCTTCGCAGAGTATCTCAATAGATTCCATCCCGCAGGATAAGTGCCAGTATGTGCTCTCCGGCACTATCACCTGCCCTCCCTTTCTCACCTTTTCACAGAGAGTAAAGAACATCTCCGAGATGCCCTCATAGTCCTCATTTTCATGGTAGGAAATATCCAGAACGGCGTAGCGGAATCCACCGGAAGCCTTACTTAAATTGTCAGGGGATGCGACCGTTACCCCGGGCAGAAAAGTAATGTCATTGGAAAGAACAAGTACTGATCCCACAGGCTTTATATCTTCAAGCACCTCTTTCACGCTCTTCAGATCCTTCGGCCTGTCTTCAGGATTCGTGATCCTCCCTGTAAACAGCATGTCAAAATACTTACTCTCCGTTCTCTCCAGAAAATCACGGTCACGGTAGAGCTGTCCCTCATCCTCATTTGCAAGGTAGATGACCCCGGCGCTTGTATCTAAGTCAACCGTGCGGGCAAGGTGGTCTGCCACGGCCTTTCCAAGCCTGGCATTACAGTAGCTCTTCTGACGCGTGATCATGGAAAGAACCGGAGCCGAGATCACATCCATCTCCTTATCCGTGATGATGTGCTTTTTTAATCCCTTTGCAAGAGGTCTGAAGGGATCATTGATGTGGGCAAAAAAGGCATCGGGGTTAAGATAGGCGTCAAGGCAGAGATCCGTCTCGTGATGTCCCCATATCCTGTCGAGAAATTCCGCCGACATATCGCTTCCCATAGGACGGCAGTTGATCTCTATCAAGACCGGACCGTCCTTATCTATCATAAACTCACTGTGGACATTGCCGTTCTCCACCCCAAGGGTATTCAGAACGTCAAAGGCATACTTCACCAAAGCAGTACAGCCTGTCTCCGGGCGGCTTAAGCTCTCTGTATAGTTGTAGACCATGCCTCCCCCGTCCACCTTTTTCTTGGAATGCTTCCAGATGGCGGAGATCTTGTGCCTTCCCTTAAGGGAAACAGAATTCACAATATACTCCGTACCGTTTATCATCTCCTGAAGGAGCATGCCCTCCTCTTCACCGCCCATATAATTACCAACGGCAAAGACCTCGTCGAAGGCAGCTTTAAGCTCCTCTTCGCTGTCGCAGATCCTTACATCCACCGAGCTTGCTCCCCGGTAGGGCTTCAGTACGCAGCCCTTAAATCCCTGCTCCCGGTAAAAGCCTATGGTCTCATCAAGGTTATGGACTATCTTTCCCCGAATTCCCCTGATACCGTGCTCTGTTAAAGCCTGATGCATGAGGAATTTATTTGTAAGTACCGGGATCCTTTCCATGGGATTCCCCGGCAGAGCGAGATCCTCTGAAAGCCTTGCCGCAAGCTCTACTCCGAGATCCGCTCCCGGGATAATAAACCTTGGCTTAAGCTCCCTTACTTTTTTCAGGGTATCCTTATACTCTTTTTCCTCTGCGAAAAAGTCAGCCTTACCCCTGTACTCTCGTTCAACAGGTCCCCTTACCTCCGTCATAAGTTCAAATATTTCATCGCTCCTTCTGGACCAGAGTCCCACGGGATGAAAGCCCCTTTTCTCTATATCTCCAAGGAAATTAACACCTGTTGAAAAGGGATCAACGATAATGATGTTTTCCATAAGTTAACCCTCCTTTTCCTTAAGTGCTTTAACAAGTGCCTCCGGGATCTCATCCGGGTACTTTTTCTGTAATGAGGAGAAGCCTTCCAGAAGCTCTTCCATAGAAGCATATCCCCCTGTGACCGCATCGTTAAATGTAAAGGGATCCCTTCCGGGAAGACGGACATCATACTTGATGATACTCTTCATTGAAGGCTCTGAAGCGATCCTCGAAAGAGTATCCTCCTTTACGTCCGGCATCTTGAACTGGCAGGAAAAGCTTAGGTTCTTCGTATCATTATAGTCAACAGCCGCCCCCACAGCCTCGTCCATATAGACATCATAGGGAAGCCTTCCCTGTGAAGCGGTTATAAGTGTGGTGAGACCTGACCAGCGGTTATTTATCTCAAGGATATACCACTTATCCTTAACAAGGACGAGGTCCACTTCCATTATGCCCGAAAACTCCATAAGCTCCGCGAGACGCTTAAGCTCCGAACGCACCTCCTCGATATGAAGCTTTTGATCAAGTATGGGACCGTACTTAAGGGTGGTCTGCCCCAGAGGGTCATTCAGCTGACCCGGCACCGTATTGAATATCCTGAAGGGCGGCGAAACAAAATAATTTCCCCTGTCTCCGTGTACCTCGGCGCCGTACTCCTCCCCATCCAGAAACTCTTCCAGTATCACATCCTCCGTAAGGCTGTCCGATAAAAGATAAGCTTTTGCATCCTCATAGTCCTTTGCAATGTAGATACCCATTGAAGAAGAGCCCGTGGTGCTCTTTATCACGACAGGCATCTTCATATTCTCGATCTCCCAGAGGATATATTCCTGATAGACGTTTCCTGTGCAGGCTTCTCCCAGCTTATCCGTCTTAAACAGTTCATAGTGGAGATACAAAGCATCCGGTATGCGAAATCCCCCGTTTTTAAGGATCTGATGGGTCCTCCATTTGTCAAAGCAGTTCATTGCGGTATCGGTTGAGTAGCAGAATGTATCTATACCCTTTTTCCTTAAACCCTCCGCGATAGCCGCGTCCCGGAGTCCGTTCCAGTCATATCCGCTGACCGGTCCCGGCATGGCTACCGCGATGTCAGGCTTTAGCTCCTCCACTGCCTGCAGAAATTCCGGGAGCTTTGCCTCCATCGGAAGTATCTTCAAGGTGATGTTTTCCGGCTTATCCGAAAGCTCACCGTCGGTGATATCCAGAAAGTACCTTCCGTTAAGCTGCAGCACCAATGTGATATCATAGTCCGGATGGCGCTTTGCCATCTCGTCCCACTGCCTTGACCACTTTGGGAAAACCGTGCAGTTACTGCTCTTATCCCGGTGCTTACTGTTACTTGAATAAAAAACAACGCGTTTCATTTTACTATCCTTAAAGTTCCTTTCTTTTTACGTATCTATGGAGAACCCTTCCTGCTCAGGACCTTATCTTTTCAGAGCCCTTAATGCTAAGGGAAGCTTTAGTTACCAGTTTACGGATCCTGTAAGCGAATCAATAAGAGGCAGGAAATTAGCCTTTGCGTCATCAATGCTGGCCTTTATGATGGCTGGATCCGCGCCCCTCCCGAATACCGGGGCAAGTGCCACCTTAAGCTTTGAAAAGATGCATATCTGCTCCTCTATCCTGTCCCTCTCTTCCTTTGAAGAGTCCGCAAAATAGCTGTCGATAAGCCTCCGCCAGGTTTTCTTGATAAGCTCCGCCGGCATCTTTGTATGTCCCTCCGCAAACTCCGGGCTAAGCTTTACCAGATTCACCTGCGTGGCTGCCGTTGCAAGGAAATCAAAGACCGGATGCCCGATGCTTAAGTCCCCCATATCGATAAGAATCAATTCCCCGTCTTTTACCATAACGTTATTCGGATGATAATCCCCGTGTATCAGGGTATCCCTGTCCGGTACAGAGGCCACAAGGGCGTGGAGCTTTTTTATCTCATCCTCTGTGTAGTACTCACTGCAGCTGTCTATCGAGCTGTGGTACAAGTCCTTAATATACGGGAAATACTCCGGGTCTCCTTTAGTAGCGTGGATCTTCTTATAAAGCTCTATATAGAGCTCCGTATAATGATCATATTCGTCCGGCTTGCTTTTAAGTGTTATGGAAAGAGGCACCGCATCAATAAGCTCGAATAGGATCCCGTAGCAGTCCTCGACCTTTACGACCGTATACGAAATGGCAGTCTGGATACCGGAAAGAAGTGCCTGCTGCGCAAGATCCCTTTCCCTTTCGATGTCACTAAGAGGTGTGGAAGCATTAAATACCTTTATCACATTTTCCCGGTCAACCCTGTAAACCGCACCGTTGGCACCCCGGCCGATAAGTTCAAAGCCCTCCATCGTAAACTGCTTTAATGCCTTATGAACATCAAAAAGCCGGAGGAACCCAACATCTCCCAGGATATCGTAGACCTCAACGGATGCATTTTCTATTCGGACCTTATTCTTCTCACTCTTTGCGATATTTAAGAGTACGCGAAGGCCTGCACTGGAAATATATAAAAGCTCATTAAAATCAAAAATAAGCTGCTCCTGCCTGTTCTCCTGCCGGAGCCTTGTAAGGGCTTCTTCCGTTTCCTTTGCATTATCCCTCGTTACCCTGCCTTCAAAGCTTATGATAAGCTCCTTTTCTCCTGCTTCCTTTAATCTTACTCCGTCCATTAATTATTCTCCTTTTTCTATGAGCTTAAGGATCTGTTCATAAATAAATCTTCACATTTGACTTGTCCATACGTCCATCTGCTTCATCAGAAAGCCTCGCCGCAGTAATGTCATTCTGAGCGAAGCGAAGAATCTTTTAAAACACTTGGAAAGATCCTTACTGTTGCTTCGCGTCTCGTCTCCCGACTCGGTCCGCGCTAAACGCGTGCCACTGGCACGCAGCGCCCCTCGCCGGGGCGGCATCCCACATCTTCGATGTGGGATAAACCTCGCCGGGGCGGCATCCCACATCTTCGATGTGGGATATGCGTCGCTTACGCTCAGGATGACAAGGTTTTACGCTCAGGATGACAAGGTTTTGCGCTCAGGTTCACAAGGTTTTGCGCTCAGGTTCACAAGGTTTTGCGCTCAGGTTCACAAGGTTTTTCGCTCAGGATGATTAAATACTGTATAGACTGTAGTATGCACCCTTCCTTGACATCAGCTCTTCATGGCTTCCGCATTCCAGTATCCTTCCGTGGTCAAGTACAATAATAAGGTCGCTGTTCTTAATGGTGGAAAGGCGGTGTGCTATCACAAAGGAAGTCCTGCCCTTCATGAGATTATCCATTCCCTCCTGTATGAGCTTCTCCGTTCCCGGATCCACTGAGCTCGTGGCTTCGTCAAGGATAAGTATCGGAGCGTTGGCGGCAACCGCTCTTGCTATATTTAATAGCTGTCTCTGCCCTTCCGCCAGGTTCTCCGCATCCCGGCATAGAACCGTATCATACCCGTCCGGCAGACGGCTTATAAAGTCATCTGCCCTGGCCTTTTCTGCGGCCTCCATACATTCCTTATCCGAAAGGAGCGGATTACCGTAGCGGATATTGTCAAGGATAGTTCCGCTAAATAGGTGTGTATCCTGCAAAACAATACCTATAAGGCGCCTTAAGTCCTCCTTCCTGTATTCCCTTATATCCGTTCCGTCCAAAAGTATCCTGCCGCTGTCCAGGTCGTAAAAGCGGTTCAGTAGATTGGTGATGGTAGTCTTTCCGGAGCCTGTCGAACCCACAATGGCTATCTTCTGCCCGCTCTCCGCTGTGATATTAATATCATATAGTATCTGTGTTCCCGGCACATAGGAAAAGTTTACATTTTGAAGCTCCACCCTTCCCCTTACGTCTCCGGGAAGAATGGCCCTTTTGCCGCTGTCCTCTTCACATCCTTCATCCATCATCCCGAAGATACGCTTTGCCCCTGCAAGGGCCGTTACACAGGAATATATCTGCCCTGAAGCAAGGACCACAGGCACATTCATGGTCTTTGAAAGAGAGAGGAAGGCTATGGTCTTTCCTATGGTCATATTTCCCCAGCCGTTTATCACGAAGATACTGCAGAGTACCGCAAATAAGAAGTAAAATACAATATTACCGGCCTGCATATTTACAGCGGAAACTATGCCTGTGTATTTCGAAGCCTGATAGGCACTTTTCCTTAAAGCCTCATTTTTTTCCCTGAATTCTTCTAAGCACTTATCCTCCCGGTGAAATACCTTTACAACCTTCTGTCCGCTGAATATCTCTTCCACATATCCGTTAAGGGTAGCCAGATTCTCCTGCTGCTCGGAGTATGAGCTCCTTGCCGAGCCTACGATCTTCATACTGACCCCCATCACGAGTCCGACCATCAGGACTGAAAGAAGCGCTAAGGGGATATTGAGGTACAGAAGTGCAGCGAGGATAGCCACAACCGTGATGATCGCGGAAATGATATTCGGTATCCCCTGGCTTATCATCTGTCGTATGGCATCCGTATCATTGGTGTATACGGACATTATCTCACCTTTTGAATGGGTATCAAAGTACTTCGCAGGGAAACGCTCCATTTTATCAAATATATCTTTTCTAAGGTCATACATTGTGCCGTGTGTCATCCGGGCGACTGACCTTGCCTGGATAAACTGCGAAAGAACACCGGACAAAAATATAAAGATAAGAACTATCAGCGCCTTAAAAAGAGCCGCAAAGCCCGAAGCCTTATCCTCCATGCCTATCAGGGGAGTGATGTACCTGTCCACCAGCAGGGAAAGATAGGCGTATGCAGCTACCGATGTCAGGGCGGAGACCACAACGCATATGATCGTTACAGAGAAAAAGAAGCTGTATCTCTTAGTTATGTATTTAAGGAGACGTATTAAGCTGTCCTTCATGACGCCTCCTTTCCTTCTGCAGCTATGCAGAGCTCCCGGTAGACCTCACAGTCCCTTATCAGATTTTCATGGGTATCAAAGCCGCAGATCCTTCCCTTACTTAAGACAAGGATCCGGTCTGCTTCTCTGACAGAGCCCACTCTCTGAGTGATGATAAGCTTCGTCATATCCGGCAGATCTTCCTTTAGGGAGAGACGTATCCTTGCTTCCGTAGCGGTATCAAGGGCAGAAAGAGCATCATCAAGTATAAGTATCTTCGGCTTTTTAATAAGCGCCCGGGCGAGGCAGAGACGCTGCCTCTGTCCTCCGGAAAGATTTGATCCACCCTGAGCGATATAATAGTTTAATCCGCCTTCCTTTTCCTTTATAAAGCTCTCCGCTAAGGCAAAGCGGCAGGCTTCCTCACATTCCTTAATTGTTGCGTCGCTCTTTCCCCACCTTAAGTTTTCCATAATGGTCCCGGAAAAAAGAAGGTTTTTCTGAAGAACTACGGCAATATTCTTTGTAAGGCTATCTTCGTCATATTCCTTTACATCTCTTTTACCCACCGTGATCTGTCCCTCTTTTGCGTCATATAGCCTTGAAATAAGGTTGACAAGTGAGGTCTTTGACGAACCGGTGGCACCTACTATCCCTATCATTTCACCGCTCTTAATACGTAAAGATATGTCCTCCAGTACATTCTCGCCGTTTCCTTCACCGTAACGGAAGGAAACTTTTGAAAACTCAACAGAACCATCCTCCATTTCAGGAGACTCATCCTCGGGGAAGGTGACGGAGGGCTCTTCGGAAAAAACCTCCTGCACCCTTTTTACGGAGGCAAAACTGGAGGACAGCTGTACAAAGGAAAGGACAAGCATGGCCATATAGGTCATTATCTGAAAGGCATAGGTTATGAAGCCTGTAAGGTCACCTACGGACATTTCACCGGCACTTATAAATTTCGCCCCTATCCAGGCTATCCCGATAAAACAGAATTCAAGAGACAGCATCATTATGGGGTTATTAAAGGCAAGAAGCCTCTCAACCCTTATGAATCCTTTTTTTACAGCAGCTGCCTTCGAATCAAAGCTTTCGGATACGGCTTTTTCCCTTGCAAAGGACTTGACCACCCTTATGCCGGTTACGTTTTCCTGGATATGCTCATTCAGTGCATCATAGTCCTCATAAACCTCCCGGTACATGACAATGCTTTTTATTATAATGACGGAAAGAAAGATTCCGATTAGAAAAACGCCTGCTATCAGAACAAGGCTCAATCTCTTATTCAGCTGTACCGTGAGGATAAGAGAATAGACTACCGCCACGGGAGTCTTAAAAAACTGGGTAAGAATTGTCTGGGCTGCTGTCTGTATATTGCTGATATCCGTGGTCTGGCGGACAACAAGACCCGATACACCGTATTTATCGAGATTTGAGAAGGAAAAGCTCTGAACCTTCTTAAATAATCCCTCCCTCAGATTGGCAGCAAGACCGCTCGATGCCTTCGCCGAAAGAACATAGCCTATAAGAGCTGTGATAAGGGCAGACACCGCAAATATCAGCATATAGCCGCCCCAGCGGAGCACCTCACCCATATCACTCTTCTCAATGCCATAGTCCACGATACGGGTTGTCATAAGCGGGATCATGGTTTCCATCAGGCCGCTTATTATCATAAATACCGGTGCAAGTATGAATATACTTTTATACTGCTTTACCTGTTGCAGGATCGAATTCTGCAATGTCGATCCCCCTCCTCTCCAACACTGTTTTTAAGGTGCTTCCGAATTCCCTGTTTCCTCCGGCCTCATGAATATAGAAAAAGATCCTGTCTCCCACCACCATACTGTACACCATAAGAGGGAAAAGAAGTGCTGCCGCCATTGGGGCCTTTATCCGGTCTGCATATGTGTCTCCCGCCAGGCCCCTCCCCAGATGGCTTATCATAATAGTATCCTGTCCGGCAAGAGGGACTATCCTCTTCAGACGTTCCTCCCGGCTCCCGGCAAAAAGTACCTTCCTCCATTCATTATATTGAAAAGATACCTCATCCTGCGTATTCTGGGCGAGGCACTGCTCCCCGATAAGCCTTAAAAGCTCACTGTCCTCTGCACTCTTCAGTTCCTTACTTTCAAAGAGTACTCTCATATTGGCAAGGCTTGCGTTCTGGAAGCTGTTTGGAATATTAAAATGCTTTCTCGCATTAACAGGGATCCTTGCGGAAACTGTCCTGTCATCATCCGGATACAGTATGGAAAGCGCCTTAAGGCAGAGAAGGGTAAGCACAGTCTGTACAGAGGCATCAAGATCCTTGCACAGGGTCTTAAATGCCGTATACGAAGCCCGGAAAAGAGAAGTATCGCTGATCCCACGGGTTTCTGTATCGGGAAGGGTAAGGATATTCTTCCCGGGAACGAAAGCGCCCTTATATTTCTCGGGGACACTCCTTTGTGTCTCCAGAGGATCCCTGTCATAGTCCGCTTCTCCGGCTCCCTTAAATATCCCATTTTTCTCCCCGAAATACCGGTCTAAAAGGGTTCTCGTAAAAGTGAATATCCCTGCGCCATCGGTAAGTGAATGTGTAACATAGACCCCGATAAAATTATCCCAACAGCAGACTGCTGCGGAATGACCGTTATTCTCTGCGGTATTTATCTCATAAGGTTCCTCTTTTAAAAGCGGAAGGGGCGAATCATTTTCACTTAAGGATAGAAAGATACCCTCATCCTCAGTAACCGTATACCTCATATACGGGCAGTCTGAAAGTGAAAGGAGCAGTGCCTTTTTTAACCTCTCCCTTTCCACCGGCTCTTCCAGAAAGATACGTATGAAAGGATTTGTATCAGCCCTGTGCAGGACCGATCGCTTTAGCCCGAGTAATGAACCTGAAAACAGTCTTTTTTTCATGGATTGTATTTAGCTCCTTTAAGGCAATATGATCCCTAAATTGTTCTGCTCAATGTTTACTTCTGTCTTTAACGGGGTGATGCCCTCGGATAACAGCTCTTCTTTGAAAGCGGAAATAAGAGCCGCATCCTCATACTTATGGGCGATCTCCGCCATAAATCTTCCCTTTGGAGCGGTGATCACAAGTCCGTTCGTATTGTTGACACCGGCAACGGTATACTCTTCAACATACTCTTCGAGCCCCGGAATATCGTATCGTCCCACATAGCTTACAAGGGCAGACGGAGGCATATCCGCGATAAGCGAGTGCTTCAGATAGTACTCTGCTTTTTCATCAATACCGGGGAGCTTCTCCATTTCAATAAGGGTATCCCTTTCCTTCTTTAAGAGCTCATTCGTTGCCCCGGGATCCCTCTGCAATTTCAGCATTTCCCTTCCCTTCCGGCAAAGGGCAGCGTTGTCTTGCCCTGCATCATCCTTGGATATCACGAAGTGCAGAAACTTTGTAATAAGTGACATGCTTTCCGAAAACCCGTACTCCGGACTTACATCACAGGTGATTCCCATATCCAGGAATTCCGGCACTTCACTCAGGCAGCGTATCAGAGCCCGGTAGTAAATAACCGCAAACCACACGGAAGGAGAAGCATTAAGCCCACGTACTCTTTGCATGACCTTATCTCCGTCAAGGGAAAATATGCTGAAGTAATATCCTGCCTTTTTCCCTTTTTCATCTTTATTCAGTTCTTCCTCGAGGCGGCTCATCTGATACGGCTTTACTTCATCCGGAAAGCCCTTCCACTCCTTAGGGATCTCAGGAAGCTTTTCCAGAGGCTGTAAAAGCTCCTCCCCCGGCTCCGGAGGAAGGTCCGGTCTTCTGACTCCCTCCCACTTAGGATCCACGCCGTATTTATCCCATACATACTGATAGAGTACGGAAAAGCACCAGTTAAATAAGCCCCTTCCCCCGCCAAGATTATGGGCTATGGCGAGGCAGATATCATTTCCCTTATAGTCTCCGCATATCAAATGCCCGTTCATCTCTTCGGACCCGAAGGCGGGCATTGGGGAAACAGTCTCAAAAACCGGCACTTTTAAGGGGTTTTCTTCAAGAACATAGGCACCGTTCCGGACAACGGTCTTTTTTGCAAGATAAGGATACCGCCTCATGGTCTTCTGCACGGCAGAATCTAACACATCACCGTCCACAGGATCCTTCATACGGAACCTGTACCTCATTGTGAGCGGCCCGAAATACTTCATGGTATATAAAAGTCTGGTATTATAATCTATCATTGCTTACTCTCTTTTTTTCGCGCTACGATCCCGCTAACCTCATCCTTCGTCTTATACCAAAATTTTGCTCAGCGTGGCAAACCGTCTGTCAGATGTCATCCTGAGGAGCGAAAGCGACGAAGGATCTTTTTTCGGGGCACTGCCGCGCTTAGCGGCCTACTCCTGTCATCCTGAGCGAAGCGACGCATATCTCACATCGAAGATGTGGGATGCCGCCCCGGCGAGGTTTATCCCACATCGCAGATGTGGGATGCCGCCCCGGCGAGGGGCGCTGCGTGCCAGTGGCACGCGTTTAGCGCGGACCGAGTCGGGAGACGAGACGCGAAGCAACAGTAAGGATCTTTCCAAGTGTTTTAAAAGATTCTTCGCTTCGCTCAGAATGACATTGTATAGTCTCATAATGACATTGTATAGTTTAATAATGACATTGTGCAATCTAGGAATGACCCAAACTTAACTGCATTGCAAAGCCTGCCCGACTACTTATTATAGCATACTACAACCACGGATAAAGACCTTAAACGGTTTGCACTCTCTATGCCGAATCATCTATAATTACAGAAATATGATTTTGTATAAATATCAAGGAGGTTGTAAAAATGGATGGATACAAAGTAACAAACCTTATAGGTACGCCTTCGGATCCGGAAGCCAGCATATGATGGACTATACCCTGTATTGGAGGTAATTGCTGTTCCCGCTCCCGGATCAAGGAGTCAGGGGAACGGTTCAAATGTCGTAAAGCTAGTGTCATTCTGAGCGAAGCGAAGAATCTTTTATAACCGATTGGAAAAGATCCTTCGCGTACAGGATACTGTACTGAAAAAGGGCGTATGGCATTTTAAGATAAATGGATCTTTCTCCCCTTTGATAAACTGTTACTGCGATTATGTTTGATCTCAGTATTTACCGGATTATTCTGTTTCGGGTTCTTTCCTTCTTTTACGAGAAGTGTATCGAGAGAGGTGTGTTTTACATAAACAGATTTACTCCGCGCCCTCCCGGGGGCTTGTTTTACAGTATTCTCTGCAGGGTTAAGCGGCTGCCCGGTCTTTTCAAGATAAGCTTTCTCGACCAGGGCACTGATGGCGGCAAATCTGTCCTTTCTTGTCTTTTCTGCATTACGGGCCATTTTCTCCGCTCTCGTCGATCTTGCTGTCCCGAAGAATCCTTTGTATTTATCCAGGGGCTTAAGATCCGTCGTTATATCGGAAACATTGACAAACAGCTTTCCGCCCTTATCCTTCTGGATATTTGCTATGGAAAGCTGATGTCTGCCGCTTGTTGCAAGCATAGCGATATCAGCCTTCAGTTCATCATTATCCGAAGGTGTGATACCGTACTTATCCTTAAGGACATCCCTTATTGGCTTTCCGTCACAGTATATACAATCAGGAATGTCTTTTATTCCCATTTTCGTATATATTTTATTGTCAAAAACATCCCGGTTCATAAGCGGCTCTAATTCCTGCCAATAGTACCTGAGACCGGCAGAAATATCGTTCTTATTAAGTCCGTTCTTCCGGTGTCTGTAGAGCTGCATTATGTCTTCGGGTTTATAGATATCACTCCCTTCATATTTTGTTTTTATACCGATCCTGATCTCATCCGCTTTACATCTGCAGTCCAGCATTTCATTCGTAAGAGGATTCATTTTGAATATCTCGCTTTTAGCTATCTGACCGAACAATGATCTGTTTCCTGCCTGTACTGCAAGCTTCTTTATACTCATTTTCTCCCAGAGAGGATCATTATCCGACAATATCCTTATATGCCCGCCTGAGATATCATCGCCTAACCTGGACTTTGCGGATTTATCAGTCAGATCTCCCTCACGAAGTATGTTTACTGCGATCTTACTCTGCAGCCTCTCTACTCTTTTCCAGGCTGCCTCCATTTCGTCTTCCTTTATGAGTCCTTTCATGGATTCCGCAAAGGAGTTCTTCTGCATTGACATTATCCGGTCGGCAGTAGATCTCCGCATCACGAGCATATTGTCGGGCCCTGCCATATAGCGTCTCCCGAGATCTATCCCTTCAGGATCCATATTTCCAAAGGACATATCATTGTCTATCCCGACTATGCCATTGATCTTTTTACCTGCTTCATCATAGCGCACCATAATGTTCAGATCATGTCTGTCCGTTCCGCCGCAGATATAATCAAGTGCCTGTATATCAGATGCCTGCCGGATCACCTCGGCCTCATTAAAATCTATCTCATTCTGCATCCCGTTTTTTGATATTCTGTTTTTGAACTTATTCGTGTCCACAGCATTGGCATCCTCCATGAAGACACCATTAACAGTCTTTCCGTTGATCTCTGCGGTTGAAGTCGTGGCATAGGCGATGATATTACTCATGCCAAGCATATCAGCGGTACGTGATACGGCTACATTTCTTTTTTCAATATTCGCGCCTGTGTGCATATCGCCAAGAGTCTTATTTAATGCCGGCCCCTTAATATTTTCAACTGCATCAGTCAGGAAGTCGCTAAACGCCCTGAGAAAGTTCTCCTGTTGCATCGCGTTATTTGCAATGTTTTCAGACACTCCGGCTTTTTTGAAAAAATCCTTTACTGCGGTCTCGGCATCCGTTAATAGTTTCTGCTTTGTGGCGTTTTTTTGTCTGTAGGAAACATATTTAAAGACAGTATCTCCAAGTGTACTAGTTCCGACTGCCTCAGCAAAAGCCTCTCTTCCCTGCCCGGTATCCAGAGCCGATAAGAGATCCTTTAGATCAGCAGGATAATCATCGTCCTCTGGCACATAATCGTGTAAATATCTGCTGATCTGGTCCGGCTGGTTTTCCACAGTGAAATAACCCTTCCGTCCATCAAGTTCGGCAGGTATCCTGGCACTCAATTCGGTACCGACTATCTTGGCTGTATTGAGGTTCTGTGCTTTAGTGCGCTGCAATCTCTTTTCGGGGTCAAATACATCCTCCAGAGTATATCCAAGCCCCGGATTATAATTATAAAGAGCTTCGCTGCCGTCTTTTAAGAGCCCGGTGATCTCGGACATGAGCTCATTTCCGGGGTGAAGCGAATTATATTCATCGCAGATCGAAAGTACTCTGGCAAAGGACTGCCGCAGTACATCCAAAGTAGCGGCATCCGTGACAGGCTGACCCGTTTCTCTTTCCTGAGCGTACATTTCCTCAAGCATCTGGCTTAAGGAAGCTATCTCCACGTAGTGGTCAGACGCGCTCCGCACCTCTTCGCCATTTATTATCTCTGTGCGTGTTTCGCTTAAAGCAAGCTGTTTAACAAGTTCAAATAATCTCTTCATAAGCCTTCACCATTAGCTCAATATTTTCTATCCTGATTATATATACAGTTCAAAATTAAAAAAGAGCCTGTCATAGGTAAAAAAGGAAGAGGATATACCGAAGCTCGTGGAAGCACAAAATCAATAGGTTTTACCTATATTTAAGGGATATTTAATGAAGTGAACACATTTTTTTATAGATTGTTTCCTGTCACGCCTCGAACTTGTAGCGCATGCCACGGACATTACATAGCCGTGATCTGTTGTGATCAGCCTTGAAACACTTTGATTTATCTGAGTGTTCCATCATGATCTGACTTAATCCTCCCTGATTGGTTTTAACAATCCTTAAAACCTGCGGTAGTTTTTGTGGTAGTATGGAATATCGATTTGGATTGTGGTAGTTTTGCATTTTATCGTCCGAGATGGACAACAGCTTACAATAATGAGACCATGATAATTTTCCAGACACTGCCTGGAATTTTGGATAGCAGATGTATACAGTGATCTCCCCAATTATCCAGAATATTGCCACCAGTGCCTGATTAACCTGTACAGGAACAGCCTTTCTTGATTGTACCAGAATATCGCCCATCTCCGAAATAGTATAGGAAATAACATCATACCTTGCATCTATAATCTCATTCATGCCTTTGATGCTCACATACAAAGTGTATTCTTTTTCATCAGATTTACTCACAAAAATCAGCTTCTTTAAATTTACTTAAGATGCTGTTCCAAAAGCATTTCTGATATCAGATATTTTTCCAAGAAACGGTATTACCGACAACGACATCTTTCTAATACAAAATTATTTTTATCCATTGAACATATGTTCCCCTTTTGCTATAATCCCTTTATGGGTGCTGCCTGAACGGTAAGCGGTTCCCCGGTCGCTGATGCGCACAGCGCATCAAAGCGCTCCCGAAAAACGTCCACTGGACGTTTTTCCCTTTCGCCGGATATTATCCGAGGTCATCTCTCAGGGGGTGATTTTATGAGAAATCTTAGAAAGGGTGCTTTAAGCACATAATGAGGATTGCCATTATCGTGGAGCTTATAGGTATTGCAGTCACCGTTATCAGTATTATCGTGACGGTCATCAGTATCTATACCACGAGAAAAAACAATAATCAAAAGAGCAACCGCCCCAAGCCAAGGTGATGGTTGCTCATTTGAGTATCATATAAACTAAGGTGAACCGTTTACTGGCAGCACCTTTTTATGTCCATATCTTAAGTCTTTTGGCTAGTTTTGTCAAATTCCATTTTCACTTTTGCTGTCAAGCTACGAAAATCTCCAATACATGTCAATTCGGTCGACACTGTTGACCAAATCTACGGATATCTGATATAAAATGTACGACACTGGTTTAGACCAGGTCTTTATTATTCTGGTGTAACCTACCCTACGCCTCAAACTTATAGCGCATACCACGGACTTTACATAGCCGTGATCTGTTGTGATCAGCCTTGAAACACTTTGATTTATCTGAGTGTTCCATCATGATCTGACTTAATCTTCCTTAAGTGGTTTTATTGCTCCTTAAAACCTGCGGTAGTTTTTGTGGTAGTATGGAAATCGATTTGGATTATGGTAGTTTTGCTTTTTATCCACGAATATATTTCTGTTTGCTACTATTCGGCTTGTCCGGTATCGTTCTTTTAAGTCTGCCGGTTTTCAGCAACGGTTTTAAAATATTGTCTGAGAAATAATTTCTGGAACTGATACCGCAAAACTCCTGCATCTCATTTCTGGATTTTGCTTCAGAACAAAAATCGAGTAGGTCTGCTATTTTTTCGACATCAAGCTTAACTGTCACGACTTGCCCACTGACTTGTCCACTGACTTGCCCACCATCCTGTGTCCCGCCAGCGTACACAACTTCACCAACTTCAACAGGTGAAGTTCCCGGTCCCACTTTTGTCATTGGCCGCTTCCGAGCTCATCTGCAAGCCCGATTTCTCTAAAAATCTTTGAAATTGTAGGATTTTTGGGAAACGGCTTAAAATCACGGATATTCAACGCACCTAAACCATGCGCCCTATTCCCATTCTCAATTAATATCCTGTCCTTCTCAATCACCATTTTAGCGATATATCCGTTACTATAATCGCGGTGAGCCAAACTGTTAGAGATAATCTCCCGCAGAATAGCATCTCTGGCGCTGACACTCTGAATTCCATCCAATACATGGAGATCGTTTAAGTGTTTCTGACCGAAGTCAAACATACGATCATAGGTATGTAAAATTTTGCTTGACATTTGCACAACACTTTACATCATTTCAAAACCGGAAACTGGCTTTTTGGTTAAAGCGAGGGGCGCAATGCGTCCACTGGACGCATGCTTTGCGCCGACCGGAGCGGAGCGGAGACAGGCTTCCCCCCTATAAAAAACCACAAACATAATCCATCACTTCCTTTCCATTTTTCATATGATCATCACTCCGGTTTCCGATCCTGAATGCCAAAAAAACAAGAAAAATAAAACCTCGCCCTAAGCCCCGGAAAACTTTCTGGATTACCTCCAGCCGATCCTGAGATTTAAAACAAAAACGACGCTCTCCGATTAGCAATTCCGGCAAGCGACATTCGTCAAAACCTATGGTTATCATATTCAGTTTTCCGGATAGAAAAACGGGGTAGCCGCGAAGCGGCGCAGGGTTTATCCCACATCTTTGATGTGGGATGCCTCCCCGGCGAGGGGCAACGCCCCTGTCGATGACCGAAGGTCATCTGCCCTCCGCAGGGTGCTGCGTGCCAGTGGCACGCGTTTAGCACCGACCGAAGCGAAGCGGAGACCCCTCGGAGAGCGCAATTTGCATAGGGAGCTTGCTCCCTATGTATAATTGCGCCCTTACAGGAACAGATTTTTACTTTTCTAAGTTCTGAAGCCCCATACCCATGAAGCTGCGTCAATAGCAATCTTATAACGAGCAGAAAGCGAAACGTATGCGAGTTTAACTTTGACAGACCGGCGATAATAAGATAATTCAAAAGATTATTCCCTTTGTTAAGTATTTCAAACATTCTTATCGCCTCGCCGTTTCCCTGATAGAACCATTTCGTTCTGTATGGGGATACCCGGGCTTATCCTCGGCTGGATTCTTACGGGGACGACCTCTTTTCCTTGGCTCTGGCATAGATAATCCTGATGTTCCGGAGCATGGTCTGCCGTTTCCGGAAAATCATCGTTGATATCATTGATTTCCTCTACACTCAGCCTCTTCCTGAAATAAGTCAAATGTATGATATCAGGATCTGTTCACAGGTAAAATACAAGGGGATCTTGTCCATAATGGACAGAATCCCCTGTATGAATGCCTGAGGGCATTTAGGCTGCTGCTCTGGATTACACTGTTTTGCTGCCTGCAAGGTTAGTTCCTTTGAATGTGATCTTACCGGTGGAAGCATCATAGTCCCATTCATTCTTCTTCGCCTTGTAGTCCTTCCCACTTATCTTTATCTTCACGGATTTCAGGCTGCCGTCTTTTTTCTTTTTGACGGTTACATTGTCTGAATCCTTGACATAGTACGGGTTTGTCTTGAAGGCAAGACCGTTATTCCCCTTCGTGGCTTTCTTTATGGCCTTGTTTGTTGTCTTGTCCGCCCCTTCAAGCTCAAGTATCTGGAGCCTGCCTTTCTTTTTGTTCGCCTTCACCTTCGAGGCCTTGTATTCCTTGCCCTGAAAGGTGACAATGATCGTTCCGAAGCTCTCAGCCGTAAGCTTCGCTTTGCCGCTGAAGGGTATCTCACTGTTGTAGCCTATGGTGAAATCACCTTTATTCTCAGTAACCCGGGTCATTGGCTTATTGTCTGAGACTGTAATAACCGATTTATTATAGGAAGCATCATTATCACCGTTTTTTCCGTCCGTGGGATCTGTTGGGTTAGTAGGATCCGTAGGGTTAGAGGGATCTGTGGGATCCGTTTTTTCATCAGGTGTCCCTCTTGTTGCCGTACCGCCGCTTATCCCGGTAATGCTGTTTCCCGCTTCGTCCTTCCATCCCTCGCCTGGCAGTTCCAAATATACACTAGATCTATTGATTACCTTTTTTAGGTTATCGCAACCATAAATCACATATTCCCCTATGCTCGTCACGCTGGACGGGATTTCCACGCTCGTCAGGCTGAAGCATCTATAGAACGCACCCTCCCCTATGCTCGTCACGCCCTCTGGGATTTCTACGCTCGTCAGGCTGCCGCATCCATAGAACGCACTATCCCCTATGCTCGTCATGCCCTCTGGGATTTCCACGCTCGTCAGACTGCTGCATCCATTGAACGCACTATCCCCTATCCTCGTCACGCTGGACGGGATTTTTGTATTATTGCAACCAACTATTAATGTATTGGTGGCTTTTTCTATTATGGCATTGCATCCGTTTCTGCTGTCATATGTTCCATTTCCGCCATCTACGGTAATGCTCGTCAGGCCGCTGCATTCACAGAACGCAAAATCCCCTATGCTCGTCACGCTGGACGGGATCTCCACACTCGTCAGGTTGCTGCATCCATTAAACGCCCTATCCCCTATGCTCGTCACGCCCTCTGGGATTTCCACGCTCGTCAGGCTGAAGCAACCACTGAACGCACCCTCCCCTATGCTCGTCACGCTGGACGGGATTTTCACGCTCGTCAGGCTGCTGCATCTATAGAACGCACCCTCCCCTATTCTCGTCATGCTGGACGGGATTTCCACGCTTGTCAGTCCACTACATCCATTGAACGTAAGGCGCGCTATGCTCGTCACGCTGGATGGGATTTCCACGCTCGTCAGGCTGAAGCATCCATCGAACGCCCTATCCCCTATGCTCGTCACGCCCTCTGGGATTTCCACGCTCGTCAGACTGCTGCATCCAATAAACGCACCATCCCCTATGCTCGTCACGCCCTCTGGGATTTCCACGCTTGTCAGGCTGCTGCATCCAAAAAACGCTTCATCCCCTATGCGCGTCACGCCCTCTGGGATTTCCACGCTCGTCAGGCTGTTGCATTCCCTAAACGCACCATACCCTATGCTAGTCACCTTCTTCCCATCTATTGTTTCCGGGATTCTCACTTCTCCTTCACTACCACTATAACCGGTAATTTTTACTGTTCCATCAATGATTTCATACTCAAATCCATCATTAGTGGTAGTATCTGCACAGACCATGGCACTCCATGCCATCACTGTAACAATTGCTGCCAGTATAAAGACTACTTTCTTCATAATTCTCATGCCAATCTCTAAAACCTCCTTATGAAAATCAGACCTCAGGATTAAACTCAATACCGTTTCTTTCCGAATGCTCTATCACGCTTTGGATTAACCTGTCCATAATATAGTAAACAACGGAGATACTGCTGTCATACTCACCAATGAAGCTGCATTCTGATCCTATCGTCCCTTTCTCTATTGATGTCATCTCTAAAAAGACTCGTTATCCATGATGTCTTACCGGTCATGCTTCTTCCAATGACTGCAATGCTAAGCTTCCGTTTATCAATTCTTGTCATTCTCCCTCCTTTCCCGAAAAGCGGTCGAACAACGACCTCTGCGTTGTGTTCGGAAAAGTGTACTTCTCTGAATAACATATATATGATTACCTTTTAACGATTCAATCCCTTATGCTTGCGTGTTTTTTACATTGTGTTATACTTGAAGCATCTTTCATAGAGCGAAGGTGGGTTCGGAGAAGTACACTTCTCCGAATTATTCACAGTTTCGGAAAAATTGCTTTTCCGAATTTCCTGGCTCTATCAAAAAAGGTGGTCTGGGGCATCCCGCACTCGCTGGCGGCCTTGCTGATCGGTATTTCTTTCCGCTTCCACCGGCGGTAAACTTCCCCGAAGTTCTCCGGAAGTGGCCTGGGCAGCGGGCCGAAATGTACTCCCCGGGCCTTCGCTGCGGCAATACCCTCTGCCTGTCTCTGACGGATGTTGCAGCGCTCGTTTTCACTTACATAGCTTAAGATTGCAAGAGCAAGATCCGCAATAAAGGTTCCCAGAAGATCCTTATTCTTACGGGTATCAAGTATGGGCAAATCGGTTATCACGATATCCGCTTTTCTTTCCTTTGTGATGATCTTCCACTGTTCCTGTATATCCCTGTAATTCCTCCCCAGCCTGTCAATGCTCTTGACGTAAAGCACATCCCCGGCCTTTAATCTCCGCATCAGTTTCTTGTACTGCGGCCTGTCAAAGTCTTTGCCGGACTGCTTGTCAATAAATATGTTCTTCTCCGGCACTTTCATTTCCTTCATTGTGATCAGCTGCCGGTCTTCGTTCTGTTCCCGGCTGCTCACACGGCAATATCCGTATGTATTCCCCATCTTACACCTCCATATCTGCACCAAAAAACAGATGCAGGTTTTACCGGCATCTGTTTTTTAGCTCATGTTATACATTTTAATTCTTATTGATTAAGCAAGTATGGGTTTTGTGACATTTAATTTTCATCCGAACAACATCATATCAAATTTTACTGATAATGCTCCGTTCTTTGATTCTCCTTCGACTTCACTACTTTCAATCGATGAAGATGAATCAATCAAAAAGATCATCCAACGTCAACACTTTTGTAATATGCTCTGTATGTGCTGAGCCTTTAATGCCTTCAGCACTGATCATAACAAGCTTAAGGGCATTCTTCTTTTTTGTTTCCTGCTTAAACACCTCTATTTTATTAAGCAATTCTTCCTCATCCTTAGACGTTATTGAAAGAGGTGTATCGGTGAACTTTTCTTCACACAGGTTTGTGATGCCATCAGCCCGCTCTATTACCAGATCGATCTGCGCTCCGCCCGCCTTCTTGCTACTAATCCATGAATATTCGTTTGTTTTTACCCCGGATATTCCTAAGGCTTTCTTTATCTGTTCGATATGATATAAACACAATACTTCAAAGGCATGTCCTCTCCAATTCATATATTTTCCGGTGTCAGCTTTATATTCTTCAAAATTTTTAACTCGCTCAGGTGCTCTTTTAGATAAAAAATTATAGTGGAATAACAGGAACGGATCAACCAACTGTAATCTTAACGGATGACCTTTAATATAATTATCTTTGCTTTCATGCACATATCCACACTTAACGAGATCATCTACTGCTCTTGTGAACGTGCCCTGTGAGATGCCCAATCCTTCCTGGCATCCGGCTTTTGAAATACCATAACGATTACGCGACAAACACTCCATAATCCTGTCATATACAGGCGACTTCTTTAAGGTCGCTTCCAAAAGCTTCCTGGATTCATTACGAAGCAACGCATGCTGATTAAAACAAAGGTTGTTGATATTCCATGTGAGGCTTTCATCAGGATTAAGCAGATCAAAAAAGAAGGGAAGGCCACCAAAGACCATTTGTGCTTCAGCAATCTGCCTTCGTGACCATCCAAAATTTCCGTCAATCATAAACTGTTCTGTTTCTTTAAGTGAAAAAGGTCTTAGAAATATCTGGCATGTAACTCTGTCATAGAGGCTTCCCGAATCTTCCAGGATATTCTGAATGATCCACGATGTTGCACTTCCACAGATAATAAACAACAGATCATTATTAACAGTACCGCATCTATTCCAGAACTCACCAAATGCCATCAAAAAATCTGACTTTGCTGTAACGAACCATGGAAATTCGTCAAAAAACACAATTCGCTTTCCATGTGCAGAACAGATTATATCATCAGAATCAAGGATCTTTTCCAGTCTTGAAAAAGCCTCAAACCAATTCCCCGGTCTTTTTTTATTGGTATCTCCGACCTCTTTCAATCTTTGATAAAATGATTCTAACTGAACTGTTTTATTTCCGCCCTCAACGCCAGTTGCCCTAAAGGCGAAATAGTTTGCAAAAGTCTGTTCAATGAGGTATGTTTTACCGACGCGACGCCTTCCATATACACAAACCAATTCGGATTTTTTTGTTTTCTCACAACGTTCCAATTCAAGGATTTCATTCCTTCGTCCAATTATTTTCATGAGTATATCTCCTTTGATATATACACTTATTATATAATTAGATCCATTTATTTACAATATTATAGACAATAATTGGAGATTTTTTAGACTTTTTCATATTTTTCTCCATTTATCTCAATAATATATCTGTATGCCTCCCCATCTGTATCAAAAAAACCACCAGAGTCCGCGTCGACCCTAGTGGTTTTTCAGATTTTATAATGCCGCCAGATCGGTAGTCAGTGGAGCATAAGCCCTACGCCTCAAATTTATACCCCATTCCCCAGATGGTTTTTATGAGGTCGCCCTTTTCGCCCATTTTGGCGCGGAGCTTTTTTACGTGGGTGTCGATGGTGCGGGCGTCACCGAAATAGTCATAGTTCCAGACATTATTCAGGATCTTTTCCCTTGACAGGGCTATGCCCTTATTTGACATGAAATAAAGGAGAAGCTCGAATTCCTTAAAGGAAAGCTCCACATTCTGACCGTCTATGGTGACGGAATGGGCGGCCTCGTCCAGCACAATACCGTTTATCTCCAGCCTCTCACCCTCGGAAACCGCATTGGTACGCCTTAAGAGTGCATCAACACGTGCAACCAGTATCTTTGGTGAAAAAGGCTTTGAAATATACTCGTCTGCACCCAGATCAAAGCCCTGCAGCTCATCCCTCTCATCTCCCTTGGCGGTAAGCATGATAACGGGAACCTTTGAATATTCCCTGATTTCCTTAAGTACCTGCCAGCCGTCGAGTCCCGGCATCATTACGTCGGTTATTACAAGGGCGATATCCTTTGTGTTGAAAAAGAGATCCACAGCCTCCGTGCCGTCCGCCGCTTCGATTATGGTATAGCCCTCTTTCGACAGGAAGTCGGAAACAAGCTTCCTCATCCTGCTCTCATCATCTGCCACCAGTATCTTTATACGATCCATATCTACTTCCCGTTTCTCATCATTGAAAACTTATCCATAGGATAATCCTTCAGGTTCTCAAGCACCTTTCTGTCATCGGCTTTAGAAAGAAGGGCTTCTCTCGGTTTATTGATATCGCTTATGTTTTTGTGTCTCGAGGGGCCGCCTACACAGCCTCCGGGACAGACCATACCCTCTATGAAGTCCTCTGTAAGCTTCCCGGCTTTTAAGAGCGCCAGTGCCTTCTTACATTCGGAGCCTCCGGCAGCCTTGAAAAGCTTGATATCCGCTGTATCCTCTCCTCTTTCCTGCATGCACTCGATAACCGCATTGGCAACTCCGCCGCTGCCTGCGAATCTCTTTCCCCAGATGGATGACTCCTGATAATCCTCATTAACAGGCTCGAACTTTATATCCCTGGAACGCATCAGAGCGCGGAGCTCGCCGTAGGTAATAACATAGTCAGCATTATCCTTTACCGACTTGTCCTGGGCCTCTGATTTCTTCGCTATGCAGGGGCCGATAAAGACGGTCACACATCCCGGTCTCACGGTCTTTAAGTATCTGGATACCGCACACATTGGCGAAACCGTGGATGACATATTCTCCTTATACTGGTCGGGGAAATGTTTTTTCAGCATATTGATAAAGGCAGGACAGCAGGAGGTTGTCATCTTCCGGCCCTCCTTGTAGGCCTCAGACCACTCCTCTGCCTCATAGGCCGCGGTCATGTCACCTCCAAGCCCCACTTCGATCATATCCGAAAAGCCTATCTTCTTTAAGCCCTCACGAATGGAGGCCATGGTAATATCCTCCCCGAACTGGCCTTCCGTAGCAGGGGCGCACATTGCGATCACTTCTTTTCCGGCCTTTATCTCCTTAATGATGTCCACAAGGAAGGTCTTACTTCCTATGGCTGCGAAGGGACAGCTGTGGATACAGTGTCCGCACTGGATGCACTTATCCTCGTCAATCTTACAGTATCCGTATTCATCATATGTTATGGCATCCACAGGGCAGGCCTTCTTACAGGGCCGGACAAGATGAACTATTGCACCGTAAGGACAAGCCTTGGCGCAGAGTCCGCATTCCTTGCACTTCGCAGGATCTATATGCATATGGGTATCACCGGGCTTTATCGCCTCAAATTTGCAGCTGCTTAGACAGGGCTTCCCCATACAGAAGCGGCAGTTATCCGTAACGGAATAGGCGGATATCGGGCACTCGTCACAGGCGGGATCTATAACCTGTACGATATTTTTTGAATGGGGATTATATGAAGGAGCCTTTGCGTTTGCAAGCTTCACCCTCTGCCTCACGATCTCCCGCTCCTTATATACACAGCAGCGGTATGCGGGTTTCGGTCCCGGTATCATTTTGAGTATCAGTTCCTCCACATGCTCGGGGTCGTTATTCCCATCCCATTCAAGCCTGCAAACCTCTTCCATGACATTATGCTTAAATCTGTTCATTCCCGCATCATTTGTGATCATTTCATTCCTCCGTCTCCGCTGCCGGACTATCCAGTCCCAGCCTCTGTTCCTCTTCTCTTATCCTCTGTTCCCTGTCCTTTAAGTCCTCCTCCCATTCGGAGTATTTATTGACGATATTATTTTCGTAATTTATGATATTGGGATTATTGGAGGTCGTAGCAATTATAAACATGGCTATAACCCCTATTATCAGAACGATGTTCACAACCAGGGAAATAAAGAATCTCTCCTCATAGGGATTTTTCTTTTTAGCCGGTACGATCTTCCTCTGCGGAAGCTCCGACTCCTCTGAAAGCCCCTTTCCGAGGGAATACATCTGGTTCAATTCCAGCGGCTTCACCCTGTCGTTATCTATGCTTTCACTCTGTAAGAGATAATCGCGTACCTCTTTTAAGAAACCGAAGCCCACCGGGGTAACGAAGATCCTGTTTGAAAGCATCTTGTCATAGATAGTCAGCACGCTTTCGGGATTCTCCCTGTTCATATGAGCTTCAATATATGCTATTTTTTTCTGCTCGTCTCTTGCCTTATCGGCATCCGCCAGTGAATGGAAATGGTATCCGCCGACGATGAGCTCATCCGTACCGGGCATATTTCATCCTCTATTTTTGTGAATTCAACGGTTATTATACCATATTCATCCGGTGATTGTTTTAAAAAATATCCCTGCCTATCCAGGATAAACGCATCAATCCCTATGGAAAAAGTATTGACAGCACATCCACAAGCAAACCCTGCGATAACAAAAAAACACCTGCAGCTGCAGATGTTTTTTTAAATAGCGAGAAAGAGATTCGAACTCTTGACACCACGGGTATGAACCGTGTGCTCTAGCCAACTGAGCTATCTCGCCATATGACCGACAATTACCCGTTCAAAGTGGGACCTATAGGGCTCGAACCTATGACCCTCTGCTTGTAAGGCAGATGCTCTCCCAGCTGAGCTAAGATCCCGTGTTGCTGCGCAACAAAAAGAATTATACTGATTACTTCACCTCATGTCAAGACTTTTACGGGTGGGAGGCCGGAGAATGTGTCTGAGCGCCTACTCATATCTCAAAGCATCCACCGGGTTCATCTTTGCTGCCTTGTTTGCCGGATAAAATCCGAAGAATACTCCGATCACCATTGAAAATGCAACGGCGAATACTATTGCGCCAATCGGTGCAGAGGCATCATAGCCCATCTGCTTTGAGAGGACCGATCCGAGAACTGTTCCTATGATCACACCAATTATTCCACCCATAAAGCAAAGTACCATAGCCTCAACGATAAACTGGACACGTATCGAAGCATTTGTCGCCCCCAGCGCCTTTCTTGTCCCTATTTCCTTTGTGCGCTCCTGTATGGAAACCAGCATGATATTCATTACTCCGATCCCTCCAACCAGAAGGGATATCCCTGCTATGAAGGAAATAGCCATTGACATTGTATTCATGCTCTCAGTCATTTCCGCCATAAAGGACGACATGCTGGAGCAGCTTATCTCATAGCTCTCATTATTCCTGTAGAAACGTCTGTTCATGAAGCTCTGTATTTCCATCATGAAGTCATCCACGCTTGTTACCGAGCTTCCCGTAACAACCGTCACCTGCTCAAATCTCTGATCCTCATGCTTAAAATCAAACGCTGTCTTCAGCGGCAGATATACTGTTGTAGTGGTCTCCTCCTCAGAAGTGGATACCCAGTTCGCGGAAGCATCATATTCATATACTCCGATAATGGTAAAATAGTGATACTTCCCGTCTACCAGTATGGAGATCTCCTTACCTGGAGCCGAGGCGGTGTCACCCTTAAACATATTATTACAGAAATAATCGGAAACAATGGCAACCTTCCTGCCGTCCTTCTGATCGGTCTCCTTAAAGGAACGCCCCGAGAGCATTTCCAGCTTGTCATCCTCAAATCTCTCGTCATTTACGCCCTTAAGCTCAACATTTGCGTACAGGCTCCCGTCCTTTGCCTGACCATCTCCCGCTGAACATTCAAGGAGAAAGTGCTCGATCTTATCGGTAAACTCTTCCTTTAAGACTGAGAGCATTTCCATATAGATATAGTCATCATCCCCGAGGCTTTTTTTTCGCGGTCCCCATTCAAAGCGCATACCGTCCATCATTTCTGTTTCGGTACTCTTCTGGGAAACACCCATTGTGATATCATTCGCACCGTAGCTGCTCATGGTATCTGCCATTGATGCCGTCATCGAAGTACCTACCGTCATTATGGCTATGACAGATGCGATACCTATGATAATACCAAGCATGGTGAGGAGAGATCTCATCTTGTTTGCCCTGATGCCGTTAAGTGCAAGGACTATATTATCAAGAAGGAGCATGGTTTTTCCCCTTTCTTTCTCCGATGAACATACCGTCAGAAAGAGTCAGTATCCTTTCACATTCCTCTGCCAGCTCCGGCGAATGTGTGATGAGCACTATGGTCTTTCCCTGTTCCTTATGAAGCCTATGAAAAATATCCATAACCATTCTGCCGGTCTTTGAATCCAGGGCACCCGTAGGCTCGTCTGCCAGAAGAAGTGCAGGATCATTGGCCATTGCTCTCGCTATCGCGACCCTCTGCTTCTGCCCTCCGGAAAGTTCATCCGGCGCATGATTCATGCGGTCCTCCATTTCAACCAGCTGCATAAGCTCACGGGCTCTTTTCTTTCTCTTCCATCCGGGCATCCTGGCATACATCATTGGAAGCTCCACATTTTTTAATGCGCTGGTCCTTGCGATTAAGTTATAGGTCTGGAAAATAAAACCTATCTTTTTATTCCGTATCTCAGAAAGCTCATCATCCCTGGACTTCATCACATTGATATTGTCAAGGATATAGCTTCCCTCCGTCGGCTTATCCAGGACCCCGATTATATTCATAAGGGTTGATTTTCCGGAGCCGGATGCTCCCACTATGGCCACAAATTCACCTTCTCTAACGGTAAGGCTTATGCCATGGAGTATCTCCAGCTCGTTTGGCTTACCGATATAATAGCGTTTTACAATATCGCGAGCCTCGATTATAATGTCTCCCTTACTCATCTAGAATCCACCTCTGGGACCGCCCGGACCTCCCATCATGCCGAATCCGAAATCATACATATCCGATCCCGTGGAATCAGGTATCAGAACCTCGTCACCTGCTTCCAGTTCGTCGGAAATTATCTCAGTATAATAATCAGACTCCATTCCCTTCTTAACACTGACCTTTACCGTAGGGGTCTCGGCTGTGGTCATATAGAGTTCGGATGCACTCTTACCTATCATTTTTTCTGCGATCAGATTAGCCAGAGGATTTGCGGAATATGAATTCTTCACGGATTCTCCCATCGGAGCCCTGTCGTCCGAAAGCATATCCTTATTATGCTCATGCCCTCCACTGTCCGATGGTCTGTCGCCCTGTTTTTCCTTATCCTCTATGCCGGCAACTCCGGCTTCCGGTACATAGGCTTCCCTTTTCTCCTTTCCAGTGACCGCCTTATTCACATAAAAGCTGCCGTCACTGTCTTCCATTATGGCGTCATAGGGAACCGCCTTCACACCTTTTCTGGATTCCACGAGAATGGAGGCTTCAGCTGTCATGCCTATCCGAAGCCTGTCGTCCCTTCCGTTAATTGTGATCTCTATTGGGTACTCGGTTGATGAGGACGAGGAACTTCCCGAAGATGTATCCGATGAAGAACCGCCGCCTGATGAAGATGAAGAAGCACTCCCCGGAACAGGAGAAACAAAGGTCAGTATACCCTCCATCTGGTCGTCTCCCGTTGCATCCGTCTTTATCACACAGTTCATGCTCTCGCTTATCTCGGAAATGTCATACTGGTCTACCGTTCCGGAGACAATATAGGCGGAATCATCCTGTATCTCGCAGATCGTGCTTTTTTCATCATATTCCTCCCCCTCTACCACGGAAACACTGGTAATGAGTCCGGAAATCGGCGCAGTTATTTTACATTTATCAAGACTGGTCTCATAGTCCCTTATCTCTTCCTCGGCAGAATCATTATTTGTAATATTGTTTAACTGGGATTCTACGACTGATGCCATATTGGTTGATATGGTGCGAAGATCGGTCACGCCCTGATGCTGAAGCTCCTCAACGGCCTTATTATAATTATCAATGGAATTCTGTAATGAAAGCTGGGCATTCTCTACTGCCCTGCCTGCAGAGCTCACCGCTTCTTCCGCTGAAGCAATGGCATCCTTATAATCCGAACTGGAGTCCTTATAATTACCCTGGGAAACGGTGCCGTCCCTCTTTGCCTTTTTGTAATCGTGGTACTCGTCCTTTATATCGTCCAGTTCTCTTTCCTTGGCATTCAGATTATCAATGGAATCCGCCACCTGATTCTGCTGTTCGGCGTAGTTTCTCATAGCGGCATCCAGATCATATTCACCGTGGGATTGGTTGTAAAAATAGTCCTCCCACGCCCAGGCCACCTGGGTATTGGCTTTAGCAAGCTCCAGCGTAGCCTTTGCGTTATTAACCGTGATCTGACGCTCCAGCTTCCTGATATTGGATTCTATCGATGAAGTATCAAAGGTGCAGATCGGATCCCCCTTATTTACATAGTCACCTACCTCAACAAAAACATCCGTAACCTCGGTTTTTGAAACCAGTGTCGAAAGGGTTCTTTTTTCCGTGGCGGCTATAGTCCCCGTAACTGCAACGGAATTACTGATATCCTGGGAGGAGACCTCTTCAAAGTTCTGTGTCTGTACATCCGCCCCATAAAGTTTAGACGCCTGAACGGCTGAATTTACCTGATACGCTGTAACTCCCGCATACACAAGGATAAGAAGGATGACGAACTTTTTTACGTTCCTTTTCAGGAAGTAAACAAACCTGCTTTCCTTTATAGTGTTCCAGTTGAATTTAGTGTTCTTTGCGGGATCCTGCTTTTTTTCCGGTCCGGGATTATCCCTGTCATTTAGCTCCAAGTTCTGCTTCCTCCGATGAAATAAGCGTCATCATATCAATAAATTGTGTATAATGTGTGATTTTACAGTTTTTTAGTACCATCGTCAAACAAAAGCCCACGAGTTTGTGATATATTATTACTAATGTTCAGGAATCAGAAAAAGATTAAAAACTCCATAGGGAAAAAGGTTGGTCTGACCGTCTTTATCTTTTCCGCCATATACTTTATCATAACACTCGCTTTCGGCGGTTTTGTGAATAACCAGTTTGAACTTATGTCCATTGTCAGAAAGAACTATGGTCTGGCCCGTACCCTGTCCATAACCCTTGATCAGGATTATGTTACTGATCTCGTCGACTCCACCCATCGTCTGTACGATGAACTCTATGATAAATACGGAGATCAACAAAACAGCGCCGAATATCTTGCGGAATTCGATAAGCTGAAAACCCCGCAGTATGATGAGCTGCTTTCCCGTATGGACAACCTTGAGCACGATAATGATATCGTGTGGGTAAATATACATCTTGAATTCCCCGACACCGGAAAAACCTGCTTCATCCTGGATTCCGACACAAGAAAGGATAACAGATACTGCCTTGGCTGGCAGAGTAAGATAAGACCCTGGAAGAACATTGCCGGTTTCCCCTATGAGGTGATCGAGGATGATCTGGACGGGATAATTGTTATGACCGAGGCACCCTTCTATCAGTCCTCCATAGATGATGATACCGTTATTGCCTATATCCAGATCGGAGAAAAAAAGAGTAACCTCCATAAAGACAGTCTGGCCTTTATCCTGTTCTTCGGACTGGTGCTTTACTTCATTACATCCGTATTTATCACCATATCGGTTCTGGGTATCAACCGTATCGTTGTTTATCCGATCGAAAAGCTTGCTTCTGCTGCCGAATCCTTCAATGCAAAGGAGAAAAAGGAGTCAGAGAGCCATTTCTTTACTGATGCAAAGATCAGATCACATGATGAGATAAGAGTACTCGCCGACTCCATGACCGATATGGAGAACGATCTCTATCAATATGTAAACGATCTTACTGAAGTAACCAAAAAACAGGAACGTATATCAGCGGAGCTTAGTGTTGCATCCGGTATACAGTCAAGGATGCTCCCTAATGAGCTTATAGGCTACAATGGGCCTGAAAACTTCAGCATCACAGCCATTATGAGACCTGCTAAGGAGGTTGGCGGAGATTTCTACGATTTCTTTACCATAGATGATGACCACATAGGTATCACCATAGCCGATGTTTCGGATAAGGGTGTTCCCGCGGCTCTATTTATGGTGGTCACAAAGACCCTTATAAAAAATACAGCCCAGGATATACCGTCTCCTGCCGCTGTCCTTTCAAAGGTAAACCGGCTCCTGATACCCGGAAATTCGGACAGCATGTTTGTAACTGTATTTTTCGGAATATACACTGTGTCGGAGAGGAAGCTTTCGTACATAAATGCCGGACACGAGGATCCCGCACTTTTCAGAAAGAGCACCGGAAAATATGAATTAATATTGGAGGAGCATGATCTGGTCATAGGAATTTTGGAAGACACTTCCTATACCGGGAGAGAGCTTACTCTCGAAGCCGGTGACAGGCTCTTCCTCTATACTGATGGTGTTCCCGATGCTGCCGATATGGAGGGAAATGCCTTCGGTCTTGAAAAGATGATAAACTGCCTGAACAGCCATTCCGACCTGACAGGAAAGGCACTGCTTGAGGAAATGCAGAAAGAGCTGGATCTCTTTGCGGGAGAAGCATCCCAGTTTGACGATATCACAATGCTTGTCCTTGACACCTTCCCCGATGATGTCTGAATGAGGCTCCAGGCTTCTTGTCATTCTGAGCGAAGCGAAGAATCTTCCCGTTGACTTTGTCATTCTGAGGGCGAAGCCCGAAGAATCTTCCCGTTGACTTTGTCATTCTGAGGGCGAAGCCCGAAGAATCTTCCCGCCGGTCGGGAAAGATCCTTCCCTTCTCTCAGCAAAGGTAAGCATACTTCCCCAGATTATCCATTGAAAATCCCACAGCTGACCCCTTCTCCAGCTCATGCTTTACTGCGCTTACCAGATGCTTCATCCCCAATATCTCATCCTTTCCCGAAGCCTTGGCACAGGCATTTAAGAAAACCGTCTTTATGATGCTTCCCGTAAAGCTGTCAAACTGTGTAGAAAGATAGTCAAAATCTATATCCTCCTCATGAGGCACCGAATCAGTGAACAGGCTCTCCCATATCGCCCTTCTCATCTCCTCATCGGGATTCTCGAAATGCACCACATATCTTATCCTTCGCATGAAGGCGGGATCTATGTTTCCCTTTATGTTGGTGGCCATTATAACTATTCCGTCATAGGCCTCTATCCTCTGCAGGAGATAGGATATCTCCGTATTCGCGTAGCGGTCCCTGGAATCATGAACTTCACTCCTTGTTCCGAAAAGAGCGTCCGCTTCGTCAAAGAAAAGAACGGTATTACTTTTTTCCGCGTAATTAAAAACCTTTTCTAAGTTCTTTTCCGTTTCGCCTATGTATTTGTCGACAATATTCGAAAGATTGACCTGGTAAAGAGCCAGTGAAAGCTCTCCTGCAATGGCATTTGCTGTCATTGTCTTTCCGGTTCCCGGAGGACCCGAGATAAGGAGGCTCACACTCCTTCCGTAGGGATAATTCCTGCTTAGGTTCCACCTGTCAAGGATGACCGAGCTGGATCTTACCGAAGAGATCACATCATTCAGTATGGTCTTTATCTGGGGCCTTACCTTAACGTCATCAAGTCTTATATCCGGGTAGATGATCCGCCCCAGTACCGCTTCCTCTCCCTTCATAAGCTCCTCTATGGAAACCCGGGTCAGAAGCTCATTATCGTCGTCTTCGCTGTCAGAATTTCCCCGTACCTCTATGAAGCTCTTCCATACGGCCGATATCTCACTGGCATTTAATCTGTACCGTAAGGAGATCTCATTTGGATCAAGGCTCGAACCGGAATCCTTCAGGACTTCCTCCCAAAGCTTTCTCCTGTCATCAAGCTTCAGATCATCAGGAAGCCTTAGGTTCCTGAAATCCCCGGGATCCGTCAGTGAAAGCAGGGCTCTGTTATGATCCGTGCAGAGTATAAGGGGGATACCCCTGTCCGTTACCGGAAGGAAAAGCAGTCTCTCAAGCAGTGCAAGATCACGTATAAGCTCCCTGTCATCCGACAGAAACGGCTTGTCGATACCAAAAAAGCAGATACCGGCATCATCAAGCTCTGCTTCCCTTAACAGGGAATCCCTGTACTTACGGAATTCGGCCTTCCCGGCCTCGTGAAGAAAATCCCTTAAGTTTATAAAGAGAAAATCCTTACCTAAGCCGTCAGCTATCCTTTTTGCTATGAAGCGCCTTCCCCCGTGTCCGGAAATCTGCGCTGTCCTTCCTCCGGCCTTGAAAAAAGACAGCCCCTCTTCTATCAGTCCTGAATTGACGATAACCTTCTCATCCTTCTTTCCTGCGCTGTAGTACTCCGTAAAGTCACTTAAAACAGGATTTACCTTATTCTCGTCGCTCAGGTAGAAAATGGTCTTCTCGTCAATTGACACCGGTGAATAACATAAAGGAAAAGCCTTATCGTCAAAGGAAAAGATGCTCTTTGCCATTTCCGCCTTTTCGATAACATCCCTTTCCTCAGGGAAGCTTATCCCCTCCAGAAAAAAGGCGAGCTTTAAGTTTACTCCGTGTCCGAAATTATGCGTAAGATAGGCATCAGCCTCCGGATAATAAAAAACGGCTATGGAAAGATCCAGAAGCGACCTCAATACGTTATCATTATTTAATCGCTTAACTGCCTTTGTATAGCCGTTATCTCCATTTTCTCCTTCCTCTGACCACTCCCTTATATCCTCCTCATTTAGAGATGCCATAAGTGAGGAAAGAATGGGAAATTTCTCAAGGCTCTTTTCCTTTCCCATTTCTTCCAGGATCAGGTCCAGGCGCGTAAGGATAATGGCTGCTGTGATTTTCAGAAAATTATGCAAGCCCCACCTCCGCTGCATAAGGTTCAAAGTCAGACTTCGTGAATACCTTGCCCACCTTAACGAACTCATACTTGATAGCAAGGAGATAATGCTTCATATGCACCTGTCCGTTTGCCTCGGGATCGGCTGCGGCAAGGAAGGCTGCGTTCAATATGCAGTTCTTTATATTACCTCCCACAAACTCGAATTTCTCCGCAAGGAACCTTATATCCACATCATCCGCAAGAGGCGTATCTTTCGGGATGGTAGTGGTCCAGAGCATTTCCCTGGTATCGGGATCCGGGAACTGGAATTCCACGATATACTTCATACGTCTGAAGAATGCAGGGTCTATATTGTGCTTGTAGTTGGTTGCCAGTACAGATACACCGTCATAGGCCTCAACCTCCTGCAGAAGGAGCGCGGTCTTATTATTGTTGGAGGCCTGGTTCGAACCTCCGTCATCGGATCTCTTTGCAAACAGTGTATCGCACTCGTCGAAGAACAGGACCACGTTACACTTCTTTGCCTCACGGAAGATCATTGAAATGGATTTTTCCGTTTCACCCACGTACTTATCAATAACCTTTGAAAGGTCAACTCTGTACAGCTCCAGGTTCAACTCATGCGCGATAACCTGGGCGCACATGGATTTTCCGGTTCCGGGAGCACCGAAAAGAAGAATGGAAAGTCCCCGGCCGTAGGGGTACTTCTTTGTGTAATGCCAGTTCTCATAGACCTGCTTACGGAAATTCATCTGGTCAATGGCATGCTCTAAGGTCTCCCTCTGGCTTGGATTCATTACTATATCCTCAAAACCGAAGTTTGCCTTTACCTTGGTGGCCTTCTGTGTAAGCTCCGAGCTCATCTGGTTATAACAGCCCTGGAAAAGCTTCTCTCTGGAAATTGACTTTTCCTGAGCCATAGTGGAAAGAGAACGGGCATACTTAAGGGCATCGCTTATCTTTCCAGGTGTAAAGAGGAATTTCGTTGACATTTCAAGCATATCGATACCCTCGTCCAGGGTATAGGACTTCGAGAAGTATTCCCAGCAGGCCTGTCTTTCCCCTGTGTCGGGAGTCGGAAGCTCAAGCTCCGTATAGGCTATCTTTGTAACCTCCCTGAAATCTATATGCTCCTTACTCATTGCAAAAACAGTGATCTCCTGCTCCGTGAGCTTTGAAAAGGCCATATCCATATAGCCGAAGAACTTTTCCTTTTCTTCCTCACGATAGGAAAGCTCTGTAAGGCAGCAGCAGGAATTGGTAAGGATACACTCCCTGGTAACTGCCCAGAGAGCGCGGTCAACAAACTGAAAATCATAATTAAAGAGCTTTTTGCAGTTTATTGCAATAGCCTTGATCTTCCGGTCCGCGCAGAAATTCTTAACGAAAAACCTTCTTCCGCTTCCTTCGTCTCCGTAATAATAGAAGATCCTGACACCCTCGTCATAGGATATCATCATCTCATCAAGTATCCCCTTATTTGCCATAATGGGATTAAGCTCCTCATTATTAGTGAGCATGGAGATGAAGCGTGAATAGTCCTCATCAAGCTTGTCGGGATTCCGTCCGAAGAGACAGTCTATTATCCTCTTGTCCGGAGATACAACGGTGGAAAAGGGCATGCTCTTCATAACGCTTAAGGATAAAAGGGGAAGAAGCTGCTCTAAGCAGGTGGACATATCCCCGTATGCTCCGGTTATGGAGAAACGGTCCCCGTAGAAGACCCTGGCTGCCGACTCGATGGTGGGCGCTGAAAGGTTCATATTTTCGTTTATGATCTGGAATACTCCGGCATAGTCAGTCTGCGTGGATGAAAGGATCCCGCAGGCAAAGCAGAATACAGTAAAGGGTTCATAGCCCAGCTTTTCACATAATTCAAAGAAGGGCAGGCGTGTCCCCTCTTTAACCGTCAGGGCAGCTCTTTCCTTTATGAAATCGAGCTTTTCAGTAATTGAAAGGGCGCTGACCTTTGCCCTGCCTGTCTCCTCCTTCTCCTCCTTCTCTTCTCCCGGGCCGTCTGCGGCTCCGAAGTTTCCAAGGAGACTTAAGAGTTCCTCATCAAAGGGCTCATCCTCATCATCCTCTGTATCCTCGACTTCTTCCTCTGCTTCCTCCCCGGAATCATTCTCATCCTCAGAGTCCTGATAGAATCTTTCTATCTTTGCACTGGTAAGATCGGAAACAACCTCTATATCCGGATAGAGCACGTTTTTGTAGCCGCCGTCTCCCGAAGCGTACATGACCTTCATTTTGTCAATATATTTATCCACGCCGATATTAACGCAGTCAAATATATACTCCATGTACTCGTTATAACTGCCAAATGGCTCCTTAAGAAGTTTTGAATCGTATTTATCCATATACTGCTCTCACCTTACTCCCCGGTCTTGAAGACAGTCGTTGCATCAAAAACAGAGGGGCGGGTATTTATCGACTTCTTGTCTTCAACAGCAAAAGCTCCCTTATACCTGTCCAGCGGGGTTTCTTTCTCCCTGTTCTTGTATTCCATCCAGGCAGCTTCCGAATCGTAGTAGGCATCCGGAAGTGTCTTCGCCTTTTCTACTCTCTGCTGATCCTTGACCAGTCTGTCATCCAGTCTCATTCTACTACTCTCTCTTCGGTCACCGGCGCGTCCGGCATACCGCCGTCTTCCGGCACTGCTTCCTCGGGCGTACTGCTCTCTTCAGGCTCTGCCTCCTCCGGAGTACTGCCCTCTTCAGGTTCTGCCTCCTCGGGAGTATTGCTCTCTTCAGGCACGGACTCCTCAGGACCCATAAGGGATTTCAGTTCTTCGGGGTATTCCTCCTCCTTGATCTCCCTTATGGACAGATACTCATTTGCACAGTATCCGTTTGTATCCTTAACGGAAACCTTTGACCATTCATCTCCAATATCAAGGATATAGCCTGTATCCCCGGGATGCATCCTTCCTACTATCTTTGCGCTGGTACTCGGCTCTTTTCTGATATTCAGCCGTCCTGCGGAATTATTGGCAGTAAATGCGTAATACTTTGTACCCGTATCCTCTGTACTCTCTTCGGATGGCTCTTCCTCCTTCAGCTCGCCTGATGCCTCTTCGGAAGGCTCAGAGCTTTCTTCTGCTTCTACGGAGGATTCCTTATTGCTCTCCCTTTCTTCCTGAAGCTTACTCATAGCGGCCACCCTGTTTTCCTGCTGTGAATCTACAGCCTCCTCCAGGACCTTCTGCTGTTCCTTAGATATCGAGGATATGCTAAGGATACCCACGGCAAAAAGAGTCACAAATACATAAAACAGGGCAACAATGATAAGTATTCTTTTTCCTATTCCGTTTCTCATCCGTTCTTTCCTTTACGCCGGAAGCTGAATATAGATCCCCATTCCGAGTCCTTCCCTGCTCTTTGCATATATGGTCCCGCCATAGTACTCCACGATGGCCTTTGCCTGTGCAAGTCCCAGACCGTTTCCGCTTACCCTGTTGCTTCCCTGGTAATTGAGCTCGAATATATGCTTTGTCTCATCCTCCGGCAGCCCCTCTCCCGTATCCTTCAAAACGATAAAGATATCGTCTCCTATAGTTGAAACGGTGATCACCAGACTTCCTGCCTTCCTCATATATTTTATGGAATTATCTATAATGTTTCTGAACAGTATGAGAAGGCGGTTCGGATCCGCCTTTACCAGAAGGGTCCTGTTTGCAGAGGAAATATTGATCGCCATATTCACATTCTTAGCATCAGCGAGGAATTCCTGCTTTGCTTCCTCCGCTATATCTATGATGTTCACGGTCTCGGATTTTCCTTCAGAGTCTGCAGGAGGAAGCAGTGCTCCGTAGTCCGTATGCTTTTCCACCTTTTCCTTTACTGCCTTTTCCTCCAGACCGGCTTTCTCCTCCTTAAGCTCTTCTATCTCCTTCTCGAAACAGCCGATCTTATCGTTCAGCTCCCCGATATTGGTATAAAGCTCGCTGATACGGCTTTCCCTTAAGTCCAGCTCCTCCTTCATCTTTTCCAGTTCCTTATTCTTTGCGGCTATCTCCATTCCGATATCCTGCTGATGGGTATCCGCAAAGCTGACTGTTGACGCAATATCCGCGTATGTTCTGTAGGAAAAGAAAATGAGACAAAGAGAATGTAACAGGAAGAAAAACACCACAAGATAAATGTCCTTCATAAAAAGACAATATATGGTTGCCGCGTAGAATATGCAGCTTAATACGAGCAGTATCTTCTGAATAACAGACATATCTTAAATTTCCTTTCACTTATTATTTTATCCGGACGTCAAAAGCGTTTAAATCACTGTTTTGGTCCAGAGAAATCTTTCTTCCGCCCTTAATAAGAGCTGCAGCAGTATCATAATCATGTGTAGCCATCAGCACGGTCGTTCCCTGCCTGTGCACGAGCTCGAGAAGCCTGAATATATCCCTTGATGACCCCGGATCCAGATTCCCTGTAGGTTCGTCTGCCAGAAGTATTTTCGGGTCATTTATTATGGCCCTTGCCATACAGACCTTTTGCTTCTCCCCTCCGGAGAGCTCCTTCGGGTAGCGCTTATGCAGTCTGTCAATACCCAGAAGCTTCAGGATATCTGTTATCCTCTTTTCCTTATCCTTCCCGCTGCCTCCGGTAACATTAAGTGTGACCTCCAGATTTCCGAAAACCGTGTACTCATCAAACAGCCTGAAATCCTGAAAGATCACTCCTATCCCCCTTCTGTAAAAGGGTATCTCACCCGGTTTAATGGCTGAGAGATCGCGGCCGTCCACCACTATCCTCCCGCTGTCAGGCTCTGTTTCCTTAAGGAGCATCTTTATGAGTGTGCTTTTCCCGCTTCCGCTCCTCCCGGTAAGGATAGCGAATTCGCCTTCCTCGATAAACTCGCTGAAATCTGTAAATACCGGCTTCTCACTCTCCCCGAAGTTTTTTTTGATATTCTCAAAGCTTATCATCTTCTAGCGGATATCAAGTAGCTTATCAAAGCCCGTCACCCTGAAGACATCACTTACTGCAGGACTGACATTCAGAACCACAAAGCTGCCTCCCTTTGACTCTGCGGTCTTCTTTCCAAGCAAAAGAGCCCTGAGTGCGGCACTGGACAGCTGGATAACACCCTCCATATCCAGCGTGACGGTATTTGAATAAAGAAATGACTTGAGCAGCCTGTCCTGGAATTCCGCGCAGTTAGCGCCGTCTATCCTTCCTTCCACCTCCAGGTGCACATTTCCCCCGTTTCTCTCTTCCGTAATGTTCATAAGTAAAGGTGTCTCTCCTTCCCTACAGCAAAACCGTTATTCCGTCCATGGAGATCTCCTGATCCAGAACGGCCTTGCTCTCCTCAGGCAGCCTTGTGTTTATATCAAGGTAGCTGTTGGAATCGGCAGTAGGCCTCTCATCAAGCTGAGCCATGGATATACGGGTTCTAAGCGGCTTATACTGATTCAGGATATAAAGTGCCTGATGCCTTAATTCCTCGGTAATATGACGCTTAACCAGTATGGTAACATCATATATTCCCCGTGCCTTAAAGTTTTCGGGAAGCTCGATCTCTTCCTCCATGATTGCTGAACGTACAAGATTATGTTCTATTATAACAGGTTTTTCCCTGAGTATGATCTCAAGTATGCGTTCAACCGCTTTTCTGGTTCCCTTCATACGGTTTAAGCTGTATGCCTCCTTCACAAGCTGCCGGAGAACATCCTCCTCCAGGAAGCCTCCGGAAAGATCCATACCCATCCAGCCTCCGTATATGATCAGCTGTTCTTCGTTGCACTTGTCAAGATCAAGCACATCCGACAGGGAATCGATATCTCTCTGGAAATCATTGTATATGGACGAAAAAACGGAAACATATCTATGGAAAAAGCTGTTTCTCTGTCTGTATACCTCCGGGTATGTAGCCATGAAATTATCCCCTGTGCTGTCAAGGACGATATCAGAGATATTCAGGCTTCCTTCACCGGAAACCTCTATTGCTATGAAGATATACTGGCCCGAAACATCGTAGAGCAGACAGTCGGAGCATCCGTTTATCCGGATAGCACCCATCCTTTTCAGGAATTCGGTCTTCTCCCTTACATCAGCTTCCTCCCCGCAGAGATATTTATCAATATCCATTCCTGCAGCTTCCGTAAGCCTTTCCCTATTATCGGTTGATAGAATATAAACCGTCAATGCGGCTTCATCCGATCCGACGGCCTTAAAGGAGAGCCTTCCCCACTCTGCTCCCTTAACCGTGGAATCGATCCCCTTAAGGAATACCGCGTGGAAGATCTCTCCGGGATCAAAGGTAAGGGCCGTGGGGTTTTCTTCCGGATCGTAGAAAAATCCCCTGTGGCTTCCCTCCATTATTCTGTTTTTTCTTATGGAATATCTGGGCATATCCTTTCTATGCCGCTCCTTTCATAAACGCTTATTTGATATCATCAGCTGCTTACTATCTCAATATCCAGATTCCCGGGATAGAGGAGACAGTTTTCCTTCGGATAAATGTTTGAATCCCTGAGAGTCGCATATTTTACATTCTCCGGCCTCATATAGAGTTCATAAACATATTCCACGCAGTCCAGCTCCTCCATTACGTGAAAAACATCCTCGAAATGGAGCACATCGCCGAAATTATTATCTCCGGAAATATAATCGAGCTTCTTCTTCAAAGCTGTTTCTATATGCATAAGGGCATCGCTGAAATGCCTCTTTACATACACTGTGGTCTTTACTGACACCTTCGTATATACGGGAGACAGTATCTGGAATCTTGTGGTGATAAGCCTTCTTTCGAAAAGCGTCTCGTTTATCGACTTCCTGTACTCCTCCGAAAGTGTGGGGAACTCTTCGTCTGTTCCGGGCATGACGGCGATATGGACTATATTCTCCATCTCATCCATAACTGCCCTGGTCTTTCTGATACAAAGTCCGGGCGTAGCCGCCACCACTCTCTCGTAATCGCCAGCGGTAGTGCAGGTGTAGGGGGTAAAGATATCGTCCCTGAAGCGGCTCCTTACCTCCTCAAGGCTCTCCCTGTACGCCCCTCCGTTTCCGGGTCCCGGATTGTAGAATACGGGATCTCCTTCGATCTCAAGAGCCTTCAGGCTGTTGCCGGCTCTGATATTCCCCCTGGCTCCGTCGGTTACCGCGGCAGAGGCCATGAAGAGCTCTGCTCCTATGTAGTCCCCTGCATCCTCTATTATGATCTTCCCGTCATTCTCAAGAAGATGGAAGGTCAGGGCATCCCCCTCGTTTTTCCCGGGACGCACAAAGTTGAAGATCTCTCCTCCGTCTTCATCATATCTCTTTGCTATGAGACAGAAGCTGTCGGGTACTATGTGCTTTAATGGAAGCTCCAGCTCCTGGTCATCATACCCGAGAACCTGTCCTATGCGGTAGCGCCGCATAACCTCTTCACTGTAAAGTACGACACGCACTGCATCCTTCGTCTTAAAGGGTACATAGCCGAAGGCCTCCTCGTCAAAAGTCAGGGAAAACCTTCTCTTTCCCTTCCTCTCGTAGAGACAGCACCTGCCCTTTTTCCCGTAGCCCGTTACCAGCTCATATCTTCTGTAGGATGATCCCTTCTTTTCCTTGGCAAATACCAGAACGTACTCATCCTCAAAGGGGCTGGTTATCTCCAGTCTGTCCGTTTTCTGGCTGGTGATGGAAAGGGATCTGGAATTTTTCTGCCATACCTCGAATAGGAAGCCGTTTACGGACTTGAATCTCGGTACCACATCATAGCTTGCGTGAGTCAGTGTAGCCCTTATGCAATAGCCCTTTACCGGAGTTCCTTCGAAGGGTGCGGCCTTTATTTCCGGGATCCTGAATTTTATCTCTCCGCTTAAAAGAAAGGCACCAGTATAATCGTGAACCTTCAGTTCCTTAAAGCCCTCAGCGGTATAGTATTCCCATTTAAGAGATGCAAAGATATTGTCCGAGCGATCGGTGACGGGATTGCGGTTAAACCTGGTATCTATAGAGATATAAAAGCAGGTATCGCTTCCCGGGTCCGGAAAAGCATTGGAAACAAAGTATATGCAGTCACCGGTCTTTGGTTCTTCTCCGAATACCCTGGCGGACATTCTGTATTCCCTGTCGCTTAAGAAACTGAAATCATGGAAGGAACCGCCAAAATCGGAAAAAATCCCTGTCAGAGAAATGCCGCCTGTATTCACGGCCTTCTTTGTCTCAAAGACCAGATCCCCAAGCTTAAACTTCTGGTTTGCGCTCAGGCGAAAGCTTTTCTCCGTATCCACCGGAGACAGGAGGACCCTCGCGCACTTTGCCCTGGAGGGTGTGAAGCCCGCCATCTTCAGAAGCTTAAATCTGGTCTCAAAGTCCAGATCGCTAATATATGAGCCCTGAAGCGCTTCAAAGGCTATGAGGTTTTCCATAATGGTTATTCCGGGATCGGAGGCATTGTAGTTTGTCCATTCCTCCGAAATAAGGGGCAGGGCGCTAAGGCTATCCGCCATCCTCTCCTGATATGTTCTTCCCGAAATCTCTTCTATACGCAGCATCTGTCTTTCTCCGTTAATCAGTTGACGACAGGTTGATATACACCTTATGTTCTCCGGATTTTACCACCATAAAAGGAGTGACCTTGAGATCCGAAATGTCGGTTTCATGGGCGCCATTCCTGTCTACGTAATTCGCTATAACCGAAATCTTTCTAATCACAGCCTTGCTCTTTAATGAGGCAAGCTTCATCATTAACTGACTCTGCTTGGGAATGACCCCGATATCCCAGCCCTCGTTCTCACCATCGGACACGGGATTGAAATAATCAGTAAGGGTGCTCTTTATGAGGTTCTGTGTTTCAAAGCTTTCGTCGATACTTCCCACATCCGCCCAGACATTGACCGATACACTCACGAATACAGGCTCCACTATGTGTATATTCTCCGGAGAGACGGTTACAGACGATATGGTGAGGAGATACTTCTTAAGCTCCTCGGAGATACTGTGGAAGGAGAAGGAGCCGTCCGCAAAATCCCTCATTAAGAGCACAAAGGAAATGTCGGCATCATTATAATCTCCGCTTATGGTATCTCCGGCAATGCATGCCACCTTGTCTATGCTGTCGGAGTAGCTTAATATCGTCCATTTATAGTCGTTTGCGGACACAAGCCTCCCCCGTCCGTATATGACATTGGCACCCCGGCGAAGGGCCGCGTGGACCGTCTCCATATTGGAGCCTCCGTAGGAGCGTACAGGATTTATGACGCTGTCCATATAGAGCTCTGTTCCGGCAAACTCGCTTATGGCTCCGGCTGCCACATTCCCGTCATAACCGTTGCTTATTCGTACACGTACCTTAAATGATACGTCATCCACGATCCTTGGGATATCGGCCTTCTTGCCGTCGGAAAAGATGATCTCATTAACGGCCCTGTCTATCATGTAGACCCGTCTGCCGGTTTTATTTAAGAAGCTGTCCGTCTCCTCCCACTTCACATATGCAGCAGAGATGTTTCCCAGCATATCGTACTCGACCCGGATGGAACCCGGATCATTTTCCTTCAGCTTCTCGATCTCCTCAGGGGAAAGAGAGCCCTTCTCATTCACCCATACCTCGGCATCCAGGATATTACCCTGTGGAAGATTGAAGTGCATGTTCGGTCCCGACTCATTGATATAATAATTCTCTTCGTTGCCGGTGACTATATTTGAAACACCCACAACATTAACAAGTATCCGCTGGATCTTCGGCAGGAAGAGGCTGTTCTCCGCTTCGCTCTGGACCTGCACCCGGCTTATCCTTATCCATATCCTCCTTCTGTCCTCCAGTGTCACAAAGGCCATATCTGACGGAGGTATGAACATGACCGAACCGGATCTTGAGAAATTCAGTGTATGATCCACCACCTTCATCCTCTTGAAGCCATGGATGCTGCTGTATTCAAAGCGGCACTTTAAGAAGCTTGTATTGATGGCCTCCGAAAGCTCGAAATAAAGGCTTACCGGTCCTCCCTCCATTTTTTTGTCAAAGCCGAGATACAGTGCATCATCACTGTATTTCCCGCCGGACAATACCACAAAGGGATTTCCGGACTTTACCTCTCTGGTGATCTCTCTCCGCTGGGTACCGGCAAAAAGGTAGGTTCTTCCCGGTGCCACAAAGTGTCCGCGGAAGGAGAAGGATACCTTCATATCCGAGATAATCGGATAATGATGTATTCCCGGTCTTAAGAAGCAGTTGTCGGATTTGATGAGCCTCATCCTAATGGCACGTCCCATATAGGCACCGCTCTGTGTACCCACCCAGTCATCGGGACAGATAAAGGATATCTCATAATCCCCGGCGTCAACACGGGCGAATATTTCCGACACATCACTGTTGCAATGCAGCTTTTTCCAGCCCGTTCCGTTAAAATACTCAAGGATTATCTCATCCGCGTACGCGTCAGCCGGAATATCCGCTGCGATAACCTTCGGCTTTCTCTTGAATACCTTAAGCTGCACCTCTTCCTCCTGCCTGGTGAGATACAGTCCCTTTTCTCCGTAATTCACATGGAAGGTAAGGGTTATCATTGCCCCTCCCTTCGAGAAATATACATCTGACCCGAGATAGCATTCATTATATACTGAAAGGGTATCGGTAAAGGGCTCGAATTTATCGATATCCATATCGATGCTTCCGTCATTCACAAATTCGAGAGGCCTTTCCCGTCCCGAAGATGAAAGGGAGATACCCTCCGCCTCAATGTCCTGCTTTATGGTGTTCTCGGCTTCCAGTATGACGACAGCATACTCTCTGTTACCCAGATTGAATTTGGCATTCAGATCATGCTTTTCAAGCTCGAAGGTCTCCCCGTCCTCCTTTAGTTCTACCCTGTCAAAATCCTTAAGCCCGCTCTTTGAATAATACCTGAACCGGAACTCCCCTTTCCCGATCTTTTCATTAAGCTCCGGATTTCCGGAAAGTCTTATATAGATAGGCTCATCTTCCAGATCGAAGACGGATTCATGGTAAAGGATAAGTATGCTTCTGGCGATATTCCCCTTTTCGGAGAAAAGCACAAAGGGGCGTATGGTATTTCTTCCACGTTCCTCTTCTGCTCCGGTTTCTTCCTCACTTACCCCGGTCTCTTCCTCACTCTCCTCCTCTTCATCGCGGATCTCCACACCCTCAACTATTTCCGGGTCATGGTATTTCCCGAGAAGAGGCACAAAGGTGCCCTCCTCCCTGTCGGTCATAAAGGCATCAACTATCCTGGAGCTTGTGACATAGATCTCCCTGTCGGTCTCGAAGAGAACGTTCCCGCTGCTGTCCGGTCCCGATGCAGCCACGAGCCTGGTTCCCTTTCTCACCATGGTTCCCGGTACCGAGTTCTCTATAAGGTTAAACTGCACAAGGCTCCCCGCAGGTTTGGCAGGCTTAAGAGAGATATCCAGCATATTCACGAATTCCGCGTGATACCTGTCCATCATACGGTTTACAAGCCCCACGTTCTCCTGCATCTGTATCGCAAAGATCTTTGCGATCGCAGAGCCTATGTCCGGATCGCTTCTGTCAAAATGCCACTCCGGCACATACTGCGCGGCAAGCTCCTCTATTCTGTTTTCGGTGTCCTGTATGGAGCAATCGTAAAGCTTCATTTATGATCCGCTCTCCTCCAAGTCGTTATACTCGCCCTCATAGCCTTCAGCTATCAGATCCCCTTCCTCGTTCTCATTCATCTCCTTTGTACCGTTATCCAAATAGAAGGGGAATACCATATTGTCCCTGGTATTGGTATCCCTGACAAGGTACTCAAGGTTTATGTATATCACACCCTGCTTGTCCCGGTATTCGGTGGTGACGTCAAGATCCGCGACCCTGGGCTCCTGATCCATTATGGTCTGGGTGATATTCCTCCTTAATATGGACATCATGGTAGTCCCTGTATCCATAAAGGTATAATTCATTATGTCCGAACCGAAAGATGGACGCACCAGCCTCTCAGTTCTCTGTGTCATAAGTATAAGATATATTGATTCCTTTACTGACCTGTCTCCGGAAACCGTCATGAATCTTCCGGTTGCCGGATCGATCTCTACCGGGAACTTACATCCCGTTCCTAGAAATTTGTTTTCAGCCATAGCTTCTCATTTCCTGTTAACCAAGTTTTATTGGTGTTCCTGAAACCTGCACCGCTCCGTTACTGCTTAATTTCAGCATAGAGCTTCCCTCAGCGCTGACATTGGTTCCCTTGAATTCTGCCTTACCCTGACTTTCAAGTGTCAGGCTCTCATCGGTCTGTACGGTGAACTTCTTTGCCTTCAAAGTTACTGCCCCCGATTCACCGTTCATCACAAGGGAGATATTGTCCCCCACCGTGATGGTAAGCTTCTTTGCAGCCGTGATCTCTATATGTCCCTTCTGCTCGTCGGTGGACAGACGTACGAGATTCTTCTTTTCCTTATCGGCGATCTCGATCTCTTTCTTTTCGTTGTCTAAGAGGATATGATGGCTTTCAAGGGCCGTCACCACAGTGATCTTGTCCTTGGCTCCCGGATCCTCTCCCCCGCCTTCATTCTCGTCAGGGACTATGTCCTCAAAGATAATGGCGCTGCCGTTTTTTGTGACTATCTTTTTGTACTTGTTCTTCTCATCCTTGCTTTTTGTCAGTATCTGGTCATTATTCTTCGGGATACATCCAATGATATAGGGTCTGTCAATATTTCCCTGCTCAAAGGCTACCAGCACCAGATCCCCTATCTCGGGAATGAAATAATGTCCCCAGGAGCTTCCGGAGGAGGGCATTACCACCTTCGGCCAGAGAAGCCTTGAATTATTGGCTTCATCCTCGTTTCCCTGTCCGTTCTGGTCTCCGTTTTCCTCCTTTACCTCTTCCCTGGAAAGAAGGATCACCGAAACCCGGCCCGGCATATTCTCGTCATAGTTCTTTACAACCTTTCCGAGCATTATCCCGACTATCCTGGAATCCCCGGTATCAGTCTTCTCTATCTGCTTTTTTGATACATCCTCTATTATGTCAAAAATCGCCATCTGTTTTACACTGTTCTCACTGTTTTATTGAATTTGCGACGCCCTCAATCTGCATCCTGTAAGAGTCGCTTCCTATCATATGCCTGACCCTTTTCAGGTAAAAATCATTATCCAGAGGCTCTCCGAAGCCCGAGATCGTAACAAAGCGTCCCGGCACCACCTCGGGTAACCCGGTAAATGATGCGTTTATGCTGCCAAAGCGGTAATCTATAGTATCCATAAGGTACTGCGCCCTGTACCCCGCATCATCCTTGCTCTTTGCCGTGGGATCGATATACACCAGTGACTGCTTCTCTACAAGGGGCTTTGCCTTGTTTCCCAGAGATATCTTGGTGGTGGTTTTTTTTGTATTCCCCAGGAATTTACCATCCTCCATATTGATATTCCTGACCTCTACCGATCTCACTATTCCGCTTATATCATAGCCGACATCCAGAGATCCCAGCCCGCAGGCCGGAGTAAGAACGATCAGGGGAGCGGTATTTTTCTTGGCCTCTATAAAGTAAAGATTATTGCCCACTATGAAGAACTCGAAATTAAATTTCTTTGCGGCTTTTACGATAAATTCGTAATCGCTTTCCTCCACCATCTCGACCCTTCTGTCGGTGGTTCCGCTTTCCCCCTGTCCCTCCTGCTTGTCCGGGGTGTCGGTAATATTTAAGACGGTGAAATCATTCCCCATCTCGTCCTTCTGGGAAAGGAAGGTATTTGTCTCCAGAACCTCCTTGACCGCGTCCGAATAGAATTTTGCCTTCAGTCTCTTTGAGTGGCGGTTTGCCATCATTAGACCTTTGGCATCCATAGCCGTAACCTCTACGGAGGGTATTTCATCTTCTACGGCGGGCGGGATGATGAAATGGACTCTCGCTATAAATCCTCTGAAGATCTCACGGGAAACATTTCCGTAGCCTGTGGCAATGACTACTGATGAGCCAAGGAGCATATACTTCTTTGTTTTCTCGACATCAAAGCTTTTTGAGTCCGAATTATAGGAACCGGCAAGGGTAACCGTGGCGACCGAGGCTTCATAGCCGCTGGTAAGATCCACATCAAGCCCCGTTACCATAAGGTTTTCCTCTTTTGACAGCTCTTTTCCGTCCACAATAAGCCTTACTATAGGAAACTCAAAATCATCATATGCATCGCTTAAATTACTGTATTCAAAATCTGCCATATCACTTATATACTATTAATAAGATTCTTCGCTTCGCTCAGAATGGTAAAATGTCCAGTGGACATTTTACGACCCCGTTTATGAGCGCCATGCGCGAATGGGGGCCGCAAAAAGATTCTTCGCTTCGCTCAGAATGACACTTAATGTCATAGCCTACTATCCAGTATCAGGTACCAATACGTCAGATATTCAGAATATTTCCGAACATCTTGTTTCCCTTCACATAGCTCCTGCTTCCGAGTTCTCCCGATGTGGCGTCATACCACTTTATTTCCTTTGCCCCAAAGATCTCTCTGTATTTATCCTGCCATACCTTCAGGGACTTTTTGGAAAGATCCTTATCAACACAGATCATTCCCAGATCCACATGGGCTCTTACCGGCTCCCCCATTACATTGAACATGACATAGGTTGCGGTCACATTTCTGAGAACCCCCTTGTACTCAAATTCTCCCCAGTGAAAAATGATCTTCCTGGTATAGCGGTTCCGAAGTGCTGCAATGAAAGCCTCCACATCCTTCTGGATCGACACCTTCTTTTTTCCTCCTATGGACATTCCTGCCTTTATGATCCCGGTGGTCACACCGGTAGGAGAAAGATTGATCTTGTCACCCATAAAGGCATCCTGGGGGTCACAGCTGTCAAAAAGAAGAGAGACATTTAAGCTTATCGTGGTATTACCCACGGTATAGGCCGCACTCTTTGCACGCTGTGCATTATCATTATCTTTCCCCGGCTGTTCCGGAGGAGCCTGACCGTCACCCTTCTTCGGTTTCTTTCCTGCGGTATAATCAAGCTTCTGAATAAGTCCTCCCGCATAGCCTGTAAGCTGAAGTGAGGAGGGATTAAACTGTACCGTGTAGAAGCGGCTGTTTTGTTTGGCGTTATTTACGACACCATTGTTTTGTGCCCCCTGCCCCTGTATTTTTACGGGAGGAAGAGGCGGCTTGGAGCTGTCCTCTCTTTTGTCTATTATCTCGATAACGGCCTTTTCGACGATCCCCAGATTTCCGGTAATATTGTCCCCTACCGTTTTCAGACCGGACATAAGCGTATCCTTCACACCCATTTATGCGTCTCCTCCTTAAAGCTTCAGATTCAGCAGACTGTTATTTAAAGCCTTTTCTGCTCCGCCCTGGATCTTTTCTCCGAGACTCTTCTCCCTAAAGGTAGCATCAAAGGCATCCATCCAGTATTTCTCGTTATAATTATACTTCGGGAGCTTATCGCTTTCAGTCAGGGCTTCATGGTCTTCACCCTGTCTTATCTGCATCGATACCTTTCCCCTTACGGGATAACCCTTTTTATTGAACATGGTATACGAAGCGGAAACCGAGGTGACCTGGCCTCTGAAGCACATGGCTCCCCAGAAAAAGATCACATGTCTCGCAGGCTCTATGGTAAGAAGCGCCAGAAGTCCGTCAATCTGATCCTGCACGCTGTATTTTCCCTTTACCGCACTTGAAACCGCATTGATGGTATTCGATGCCGAGAAATTGGTTATGGGGTTATCTCCCAGCATAAAGGCATCCATATTGTTCACATCATCAAAAAGGAGCTCAAAGCTCAGCGTCGTGGATGGCGGAGCATCATACTGCTGCAGCTGGGTATTTCCGCCGTCGCCGCTGTACTTCATCTGCCTGCCCGCAGTGGTATCGAGTCTTAAGGATGAAGGATTATATTCAACCTCGATGGCGATATAGCCGTTATCTTCAACCATGCCCTTTATATCGGAATACTCGGAAACAACACCGCCCTTTAAGGCCTCATTTGCCTTCTCCATAAGATCTTTTTCAATCTCTACCGCATCCGCTATACCTTGATTTATCGCTTCCTTATCAGGATTCTCCGGATCGAGACTTCCCACTCTGTTCGCATTCCTGATACAGAGAACTGCCTTGGTAACGGCACCTATTGTGCTTTTTATGAGGTTTTGCGCACCCTTTTCGACTGCCATTACTTAGATCCCTCTTCTGCTCTTTTCATTCCTTAAACGCTTTTCAAGCTTATTCAAAACCTGCTCGGAAATGGCTCCCATACGGGATCTTACTCCTCTGTCCACCATTTCCTCTATGTCCATTACCTCTCTGTCGGTAAAGGAGGTATTTGTGGTATTTACGACATTACGGGTCGTTACCGTATTCTGGTAGGTGGTCTCGTCCCTTGTTTCACGATCCCTTGTTACCCTGGAGTTCCGCCTTAGCTCCTCTATGTTCTCCTGTATCTCCTCGATATCAAGAGTGGCATTTTCCCTGAATATCAGCTCTTCCCGTCTTTCGTTTCTTTCTTCCGGTTCTTCTTCCGGTTTAGGCTCCTCCCTTTCCTGAAGTCTCTTTATTTCCTCTGCCGCTTCGGAAAGGTTGCTGTTTACGAGGCTTAGGTTCTGCGCTGCAGCCTGGGGATTATCCATATACTGTTCAATGACATTGAATATCTCCCCCGAGCTGTCCGGGAAGATCCTCACTATCTCACGGAACAGCCTGTCCCTTCTTTCTTCCTCACTTAAGTCCTCTTCATTAATTATCGCTGAAAGATCGAGATTCCCGTCCAGTGCTTTCAATGCCTCTCTTCTGGTACGCTCAGCTCCTCCGGTCTCCTTTGTTTCCCTTTCAAAGTTCCGGATAAGGGACATCATCTCATTATACTTTTCTATGTTGTTTAAGTTTTTCTCATTTAACCTGATAAGCTCCCTTTCGAAGCTCTCTGTCCCGTTATCAATACTTACATTTGTTATGTTCTCTTCTTCGCTAACCGGGAAGCTTATATCCGCTCCCTCAATATTCTCTTCAGTCCTGTATGTATCACCGAGCCTTATATTTTCCTCGGTGCGGATCTCTGTTCTATTCAGGTTTTCGCTCTTGAAGCGGTTTTCTTCGGATGTACTAACGCTGCTTTCATATTTTTTTATGATCTCTTCAGCGATCTCCACCGGAGCTATAGGATGGATGACCTCAGCACCCTCTATATTTACCTCATTCCTGTAAATATCTCCGTTCTCTGTATTCCTGCTTTCCTGAAGCTCTGAATTGTATTCATTTCTTTCCGAAAGTCTGCTCTCATTCCTTTCATATTCGGCTCCGAGGTATTCATTACTGATCTCTACCGGACCTTCCCTGTAAGTAATATCCGCTCCTTCTGTGCGGTATTCCTGATTTAGAATATCCCCCGTTTCGTTCATTTCCCGGGAGAAATTGGAGATCCTTTCAAAAAGATTCTCCGAGGAACGGAACAGGATGCTTCGGAAATCAAACCACTCATTGTTTCCGTATGCATGTTTTTCCATGGTATTACTTATGATATTCTTCGCAATATCCAGGAAAAGAGCGCTTCCCAGGTTTTCTGTTATGTTTATATCCGTTTTTTCCCGGCTTATGAGCTCCCGCTCATAGGAATTAAATCTTCGTTCAACTCTATTTTCCCTTCTTGTCTCCAAAGCTTTGGCAGAAGCCGTGTCAGAACGCTGCTCCTCACCTTCACCCTCGCTTTCGAGATAGATAAGCTCCGGATTATTCTTAAGTACCCTCTCCCTTATCCTGTCAGTCAGTATCCTCTTTGCGGAATCGGTCTGTCCGGTCACGGCAAACTCAGAAAAATTCAGGCTGTTCTCTGTTATGCTCCTGTTGAAATTCGATACTATCTGATAAACGGCTCCGGTTTCCAGCCGGTTCATTATGCTGCGGGAAAGGAAGAGCTCATTATTTCTCTCCTCCTGATTATTAACCCTGTTTACGAGGTTTAGGAAGCTTTCTTTTATATGATCCCCCTCTTCAAAGATATCCCCAAGGAGATACATATTGATGAGCCTGTCCTCTTCCCTGCTCTCATCCACATAACGCCTTAACTCGTTCATAAACCTGCGGTCATCCCTAATGCCTATCTTATTAAGGACATCCGTGATATAGGCCCGGTCCTGATAGGTAAGATGCGCATCCGCAGATACCGCGATCCTGTTCAAAACGTTATTTATTATCTCAAGCTTTTCCTCATTGTGACTGTTTATCACCGTATTACCGGATACTGTGGTGAGATCTCCCTCGGCGAGATAAACCTCTGGCGGCGTATTTGCAATGTGGAGAAGCTCCTCCGGTCCGATATCACGTCCCAGAAAGGAATAATTCGCGCTTATCCTGTCATAGAAGCTTTCATTGTCGTGTACAAAGCTTCTTCTGGCCTTCAGTTCAATTGGTGAGCGTAGCTTCAGCATTTATCACTTCCCGCCCGATTCGACAAGTATGTCGGCCATCAGTGCCCGCCTGTTCGGAGGGTAGATACTGGCCGATTTCTCACGGGTATCTTTGCTGTCATTCTTTGAGCGGTTGCTTTCATGCTGATCTCCGCCTCCGGTATATGGGGGATCCATATATTCCCACTTGCTGGCCGCACCCTCGCGGGTTTTCTTACTGTCATTTTTTGAATAGTTCGTTTTGTGGGACGTCCCGCTTCCGGTGTATGGATCGCCTTTATTAAGAGTCCAAACAGCCGCCCTGTCATTCTTAGCCTTATCCTGCATGTCTTTCTGTGAAAGATTTATGCTGCGGTTTTTCTCATGTGAGGTTCCGCTGCCGGTATATGGATCACCCTTTTTCAGGGTCCACAGGCTGGCTGCAGCCTCCCGGTCTGACTTCTTGTCATTAGATGAGCGGTTATCGCCTTTGGAACCTCCGCTGCCCAGATATTCCTTCGCTGAAGTCAATGACCAGGAATCGCCCTTTTCCCAGGCAGGGCTTATCTGGTTGATCGTAAAGAGCTCTCTGTATGCGATCGTTGTGGTCTCGGTAAGAAGCTTACTCTGCTCGGCGTTCAGCTCTCCGTATTCCTTTGCGGTCACCGTACAGCCTGTAAAGATATAGGCTCTGGCACAGTTGGTAAAGCTGATATTGTCTGCCCATCCGGGAGCAGGGCTTCTGTTTACATAGAGAACAAGGGGAAGTATAAGATCCGTTCCCAGAGTCAGAGGATCCAGGAATCCCATATTAAAGTCGGCACTCCCGGAAACTCCCACATAACGCTCCACCTGGAAGGTAAAGGGCTTTGAAATGGGTTTTCTCAAGAGGTGAACGTAGTCATTGAGTCCGCCCTCCTGATAGTAGTCGAATTCGTTTTCCTTGGTAAAGACCCTGACGGAACGGCATGGCAGCATAAATGCGGCCTCCACCTGAAGTGCAAAGGCATAGCTTACCGCAGGGTTCAATATGGAATTCTTTTTTGATCTGTCGTAATTTCCGCCTGACATCTTTTCTCCGTGCTCCCGTCCCTTTTAATCTACATGATGTTGGGGCAAAACCCGTTTGCTTCTCCTACATATTGAAGCTCACGGGCTTCATATCCAAAATACTCTTTTCCTTCTTCTCCTTAGAGGGATTGAGGCTCGAATTTATGGTGGATATCTCACTGCACCATTTCCTCCGCTGCCTGTGTTCAAGCTTCAGGACATCATCCTCACTCCAGTGAAAATAGTAGGAAATAAAGGACATTTCCTTATAAAGCTCATCCTCGGGGTAAAGCCTCATCCCTCCCCGGTAAAATTTAGGGGTACCTCAAAGCTTTTGCCGCAATCCGGACACACCGCCGTAAGGGTGGGGGGCTCTATATCGTTTATCCTCTGGTACATATCCTGGAGAAATGCAAGATCAGCGGTAAATAGCTTCTCCACAAGAGTCGCCGTTATGCTGTCCACTCCCTCCAGCTCGGTTATCACACGGCTTAATATAACAATTGTAAGATATGAGGGGTTCTGCAGAACTCTCGGATCCCTGGTGGCGTAGATCTCGTCCCCTGCCGTGGCGAGCCTCATTTTTCCTCTCCTGTGAAGCTCTCCCGCCGAATCCATATAGCCCTTCGGTAAAGTGAATTCATAGATAGTTTCCATATTCTCTCCTAACTGTGCACTTTTCTCCAAAATTTTGATCTTGTCTGCTTTAGGGGATGCATAAGCTAAAGCTTATGCACCCAAAAAACATACAAAACCTTATTTTAGTTCGGAATTACCAGTTCCTCATATGCAAGCTCAACGCTTTCAATAGCCACGTCAGAGTTCTTCGCATCGAGGTCGGGAGCATTGTACTTCGCTACCCATGCATTGGTAAGGGTCCAGGTTCTGGTGCCCGTAGGTGATGACACCGTCTGTGTGGGAGCACCGGGATTGATATCGATAAGCTCTATCGTTACATCATATCTCGGCATCTGTCCCCTTGTCTCGGAAACACACTCCTGTATCCAGGTCTTAAAAGCACTCTCAAGGATGTAGCCCATACGAAGGGTAACATTTCCATGCTTAACCAGTCCGGGGATCTTCACGGGAGCAAGGGAACCTGAATTACCCTGCCTGAATTCTATTACATCCACCGAACTTTCCACTCCTGTCACTTCGCTGAAAGCAGCTGTCCCGGCGATCTGGGAAACAGTGACCAGGAAATTCATTTTTGTCAACGGATAAAAAGATCCTTTACCGTTATCATAAGTATTCGCTGCCATAGTTATCTATTTCCTTTCTTTATTTTAGTATCAGCCCTCTCCGCCGCCTGCTTCCGCTGTGAACTGTGTAATGCGGAAGATTACAAACTCAGCGGGTCTGGAAGGAGCAATTCCTATGTTACAGATCAGTCTGCCGTTCATGATATCGTCCCTTGTCATTGTCGAAGGTCCGATCTCCACGAAGTAACTTGTTGCCGGTGAATCACCAGCCAGCATTCCGTTTCTCCACAGACCATCCAGGAAACCGGAAATAGTGATCTCCACTCTCTGCCAGAGTGTATTGTCATTTGGCTCGAATACAACCCAGTTGGTATTAGCTTTGATGCTTTCCTCAACATAAATGAAGAGCCTTCGTACGTTGACATACTTGAAGGAGCTGTTGCTGGAGGCTGTACGTGCACCCCAGATACGGATCCCCTGTCCGGGAAGAGCCCTGATAAGGTTTATGCCCTCCGGGTTCAGGATATCCTGCTCATCCTTGGTATAGTTTGTCTTGAGACCTGTACAGAATACTATCTCGTTTGCAGGTGCCTTATGAACACCCCTGTTGATGTCGGTACGTGAGAAAACGCCCATTACAGCGCCTGAAGGAGGAATGAAATCCGCCTTGTTGGAAGAGCGGTCAAATACCTGTATCCAGGGATGGTACATAGCCGCATAGGTCGAGTCGATCATATTGCGGTATTCAATGAGGTCAGAGGTCTTATAGAGATCTCCGGGCATATCGAGAACCGCGAAGCGGCTGTGAAGATTCTCACAGTGTCCCACAAGGGCAACTATCACTTCGGGCATGGTGATGCCGGGAACCGCCATCATGCTGACAAGATTATTCTCTACAAAGGACTGTATTCCGGTTCTCTTGCCGGGGCCGTTGTCCTCACCGATAAAGGTGGCTGCATTGACCTTGGATACCGAACCGTCTGTTCCTCCGTCCAGGAAGAAGGCTCCGCTCTCCATCTCGTCGCCGAGAATGGCCTCAACGGGATTCTGTGCTTCCTTCAGCTGTCCAACCTCAACATTTATAAGCTCGCTTCCTGCAAGACGTGTTCCGATATATCTGGGATTGTCGATATTGAAGCTGAGCTCTGCATAATTCTCGGCCTCGTCACCGTAACGTACTCCCATATCAACGGTTACGAGATAAAGCAGTGCCTTGGGGATTATTGCGTCGTCCACCACGTTTGCGGGGAGATCATCCTCGAAGGTAACGATGTTGTCAAAGATGGTCTTGATCCTGGTAAAGGTTCCCTCGAATTCAACGATATCACCTTCCCTGAAGCCATCCAGACTCTTTGCCTTATAGCCCGTATCTGTCTCGGCAATAAGCTGAAGCTTATGCTTTTTTACGGTATTTAATGTTATCTGTATCTTGTTTCCCCAGGTTCCGGGATTCTTTGCTTCTACCTTCAGAATTCCCTGACTGCTCTTTGCGGCAACAGCATCCTTGGGGGCAACACGCATTACGAAGCATCTGGTGCCGCCGTTTGCAAAGAACTGCTCCACGCTGTTGGCGAGGAACCTGTACTCGCCGTAGGCAAATTCACTTAAGAATCCGCCAAACTGCTGTGTAAAGGACTTAAAACTTGTTACGAGCTGGGGTGCACCCTCTACGGGTCCCTTTTCAGCCAGACCAACGAAGCCGGCTGTACTCGTTCCTACTCCCTCTATACTACGCGGGGAATTATCATATTCCTCCACATATACTCCGGGTGAAAAATATTCTGCCATCTTAATATCTTTCCTTTCTTTTTAATAACGAACGACTCTGTCGTTCAACTTGCCGTTACTTTCATCTGTCCCGGCATGGTAATGCTTATGGAGCCTGCATATGAGCACATAAGCTTGCAATCCTGTGTCAGACAGGGCTTTCCCCCTATAATGATGGTTGGCTTCGTAGGTATCCACGTTCCTGCCGGAACGGGGGTGCAGGGCTGGGGAACCAGAACTCCCAGCGCGGCTGCCGTAGCCGATGCCACAGCGGGGTTGGCAAGTGATGTACACATGCCGAAGGGACCCACATTTGTCATGGGGGCACAGTCCTGAATGGTTGCCGCCGGTTTTCCCTCCGTGAGTACCACTGACTGTGATGTTACCTTTATCGGTGCCGGTGCTGTTCCGAAGGTGCAAAGAAGATTCGCACTCATAGCTGTTAACTGACTCAAGATAAAGCCTCCATATTTCTGAAATCCACCGTCTGAAATCTCACCTCGTCATTAACCTCATAGCGCACAAGATATTTGATATCCGCTCCGTCATCCCTGACCCGGAGGAGGTAATCCCCATCCTTGGTCACGGTTCCGAAGATCACGCGCATAACAGGTGAATTTGAAGTGAACTCTCCCTTTAAGGTTTCCTTCAGCCTGACAGATTGAGGTGTAACGTTTTCAATGACCTCGATCTTTTCATAGCTTTGTTTGTCCGAAGACAGCAGACCGTAGTAAATATCTTCCATTTCCACCTTGCCCGCTCCCGTTCTGAATATCTTTACGATACCTTTCTTCGCATCATACTCATTAAAGATGCAGACAGGCTTTCTTAAGTCTACCGCTTCGATCTTTTTAAGAAAAGGAAGAGTACCTGAGAAACTAAGTAAGCCTTCACCCTTAAACATATTCTCAGATGGCATCAGGAATATGTTCATAACCGGCAGTCTCTCATCCAGCTCTCCGTAGAGAACCTCCTGCTCGTAGGGTTCATATCCGAATACTTCCAAACGCATAAGAAAATCTTCCCTGCCTGTATTTATGAATATAAAAACCCCCGGTCCTCTTGACTCCGGTCTGACGGCCAGGCCGTTCCTCATAAATAAAACATTTCTTTCGTCTACAATAGCTCCCGTCGTCGTATCTATAAGCCTGATCATAAGATCCAGTCTTGCACTAATAACAGAAGCTGCCACGTTTTTCTCCTCCTTTCATTAAACGTTTTGAAAAATGTTACTCGTCTCCGCCTGTGATACTCAGGCCGAAGCTTGCATCCACGACTCTCGGCGTAGCAATGATCTCGCCGCTTGACAGGTAAACCGGTGCCGCCTTATAGAACAGGCTTATCTGATATGGCTTATTGATAGCCTGCCACACCCTTACCTTTTCCTCCAGACTTATCTTCGCCTGAGACAGTGTTATCGGAGGTTCCTGGGTCGTGAGCCAGGATTGAAGCTCGTCCGGACGCACGGAATTATTATCATTAACGATCTGTGCCACACGTCCGATGATCTTCTGTATATCCGGTGCCTTTAGTCCCATCTGGGAGGAACCGTTTATAAAAACCATATAATATAGAGCATATGGTCTGGGCGGCTTACTGAGCTCCGCTCTTCCTCTTTCATAGAGGCGGGGAGTTGTGACCTGTACATCCTCCACTATGTCATAGAGATACAGGCCTACTATATAGTCCACGTCCTGGGACAGTGGAGAACTTATCTCAATATTATTGGGAGAAGGGATGGGCTCCGGACACATCTTCTCCCGGAGTGTCCTTACAATATATGCACTTACATCAGATATTATCGGATAATCCGCCATAGCTTCACCCTTCCTGCAGCGCTTCCAGTACTTCCTTCACTCTTGAGTCCATAGTTGCTGTGAGACATACGGCATAATTTGTCTTTACCAGATACTCACAGAAAACATCAAAGAGATCCGTCGCATCATCCTCTGAAATATATGGATCCTTCTGTGAGACCGTGCTGTACTTCAGGTTTTCCGTGTCTTTACCACGGACCAGATTGTCATTTCCGACCACAAATACAGAGCTCAATGCACCCTTTGACATGGTGGCGCTCCGCCTCGTGTCATCGTAGAAGTATCTGTATTCCGTGCACTTTCCGATGGTCTGAAGGTCTATATATTCCGGAGTTTTAGCCGAGTACTGTATGTAGAGATATTTATTGTTCTTTGCCCTCATTTTATCTGCAAGAGTGCCTGTAAGTCCTTCAGCAGCCGCATTTCCGCTGCGTGCAAATCGTGATACCGCAGAGGTTGCAACAGCGATCTCGGAATCGTTCATACTGTCAACATCTTTGTCAAATACGCCGGCCAGTATATCAAGTATATCTTCCTCACTCAGTGCATTTCCGTTCTGATCAGAGTCGCTGTCTCCTCCGCTTCCCGATCCGAAACCGCTCCCTGAGCCGCTTCCTGAGCCTGAATCCGATCCGCTGTCTCCTCCGTCTCCCGAGCCGTCTCCGGAACCGTCACCCGAACCGTCTCCGCTCCCTGAGCCGCTTCCCGAGCCTGAGCCGCTTCCTGAACCACTTCCGCTTCCTGAGCCGCTTCCCGAACCTGAGCCGCTTCCGCTTCCTGCTCCTGCCTTGTCTCCTGCGTCATCGATCTTATCAAGCTGGGAGCTTGATGCACCCGCAGCCTCGGCTCTGTCCTTCAGCTGATCTATGGCATCCTTATTTCCCATGCCGGAGAGCGCTCCGAGAGCACCGGAAATATCGGCGTCTGGATCCTTGGCAAGATCCGCCTTTGCATCACTTAAAATGGAATCTGCAAGATCATCCTCGCTTCCCTTTCCCGTACGCGCTTCCTCATCCAGAATATCCTGGTCCACGGCAGCTATCTGGGCATCCAGATCCCTTGCTCCCGCAAGGTCATTATCGTCAAGAGCGGAATCCCTCTTTTTCTGCAGATCATTCTTTTTGTCATTCAGTTCATCCAGCTTCGACTTCAGGCTGTCGTCGGAATTCTTTATCTGATCCTCCAGATCTTTAAGCCACTTCATATGACTGTCTATGGAGCCGTTTGCCTTAGAAGAGAATTCATCATTCTGCACTCCGCCATACAGTCCGTCAGTCCAAATAATACATCCCTCCACGTAGCTCAGAGCCCTTGATGCCACTTCACGCTGCTTGTAGGCATCGATCAAAAACTCCAGCTCCGCCCTCTTTGCCTCCAGAGCATCAAGTTCACTGTTCAGCTCGTTTTCGGCAGATGCGGCACTTCCGCCCGAGGATATGGCTGAAGTATATGCCTCTGAAACACCCGCTGTAGCTGCCCCCTCATATTTACCCTCTGCAAGGGAAAGAAGAGAGCTGTCAAGAAGGTCTTTTTCGCTGTCGGAATGTTTTATCACACTTTCCTTTATATTCAGTACATCCCTGAGGTAATTAATGGGACCGCCGACACCCGATGCCGATGCCTCGTCTATTACCTGCTCGGAATACTCATACTCAGCATGCTGCAGCACCGGATCTCCATCGGTAAGAGCCATCGAGAGATATGTGGAATAGCTTTCCTGACATTTCTCCGTACTGTCACCTATGGATGAGAGAAGTGCGTTGTCCGCTACAAAGGAAGGTCTCGGGATCTTGAAGCTCTCGTCCTCTTCCTCCTCTTCCCCGTCTTCATTTGATTTCTTAACGGGCTCTGCATATTCGGCAAACTCATCATAGGTTGGCTGGAGAGGCTTCCACCAGCCGTTACTCTCATCATCCTCTGTGAATCCATGCCTTACAGCGTCTCTCAGATCCCTTATGTAGTCCGGTTCCTGTGATACGTCATCTTCACTGTCGGAATCCAGGAAATCTCCGAAGGTGGTGTAATACTTTCCGTTTGAAAGCTCATAGAGGACATCCAAAAGATTTGGATCCGCGGATGACAGCTTATCCATCACGATCTCTCTTCTGGTGGCATCCACTTTTCCCATAAGTGAATAGATTATCTCAGCTTCCTCATCCTGCCCCGAATCCTTTAATGTACGATAGCAGGCAAAGAGCCTTGCCAGATCGGCATCACACTTATCGGTATCATCATCACGGAGATCTGTTGCGAAAAATGCCGTCAAAAGCCTGTAGGTGTACACATCACCCCTTAAGTTTCCGCTTTCCTTAGAGTTTTTGGCCTTCAGATAGTCATCCTCGCTTATATCCTCCGCGTCTGTAGAATTCGTATATTGAAGCCACAAGGGATTGAGCTCCGGAAGCTTGGAAAGATCGTAAGGATCTGGAATATCAAAGGGATTAAGGGCATCACCCGTCATCACATCCGTAATGATCCCGTCAGCTCCCACATAATACTGCACGAAGAGATCCGAAAGCGATGACTCCGGTATAACCTCTCCGGAATCGGTTATATCCGTGAGACCCTCCGCATCCGTCACGTTAAACCAGGATCCGTTTGAAAGCTCGGATTTATAGTACATATCTGTCTGGTTGGATTCGCTTGCACTATCCAGAGCCTTCTCGTATACCTGATCCGTCATTCCGCTCAGATTAATGAGATAGGTTCCCACAAACAGCGTGGAGTTCTCAATGGTATGACTTGCAGCATAGGCCGAATACCTCATTGCCTGGTTTTCGTTTATGTATGCCATTGTATTCTTTCGCACAGCTATAAAGAGTGCTGCAACAGAAGCCAATATGATCCCGATCTGCAGGATGGGCTTTATGCTTTTTTTCCGGTCTGCCTTTTTTTTCATACTTTACTCTTCAGCGGTTTCCTTTTTTTTGATCTTCTTATTGTCGGTATCGAATCTTCCTACGGTCTTTAAGGATGACTCCGTAGTATAAAGCTCTATATTGAGATCCTTTAATCCGTTGCCCACAAGACCCAGATGCTTGAATTCCTTATCAACTGACAGTACCTCACCGGTTCCGAGAGGAGTTCCGTCCGCTGTGATTATCCTGTAGAACTTTATGCCCTCTGATTCGAGAGGAGTGATCTTTATGGATGCCATACCGGTCACCTGGCTCGTGGTCAGATCATAGGTACCCATATCGCCGGTCTCATCCTTCTTTATATCCATGGCTGTGGTAACATTCAGGGTTCCCGATTCCTCGTCCGGGTTTATCACACAGTCATCCACAAAATCATCTCCGTTATAAAGACGTATCTTTACCGACTTTACGTTGTCCTTTGTAAGTGCCAGATGCCGGAGAGTCTTGTCGGAAGCTGTTCTTTCCCCGATAAGTTCATTATCGCACCAGAGCTCGAAATCACTTATCTTTACAGGAAAATCATCGGGGATAAAGATACTGAGCTCGAACATCTCCTTCTGGATAATGGATTTGAGGTAGTACTTTGCCTCTTTCGTATCCTTCTCAACGTAGCTCTCTCCCACCACAGCTGTCTTCATATCCGCATCAGTTCCGGAAAGATAAGCACTGATTCCCCCGCAGGTAAGCTTGTCAAGAGAGTACAGAGTAGTGGTATAGAGCTTCATGGTATCCAGCATGCTCTTTTGCATATCCTCGTAGTCCTTCTGCTCTGTCTCATATTCTTCAAGGGTCATGGCGCCCATACGGTTCTTTGCGGCATAGACATCCATATCCTTCTCTTTTTTCTCCAGATCCTTCACAGAAGTCTGATAGGCGGCGCGAATGGAGATATAGCTGTTGAAGCTGTCCTCCACACTCTGATCCAGCTCATCCTTTGCGGCCTCCGCGTCCTTACGGGCACTTACATAATCCAGCACATTCTGGTAAAGAGTGTAGGGATCATCATCTATCCAGCGGGCACCGTCCATTGATCCCTTGAACCATTCCCTCGGTATCTTTATGAAAAGTATCCTCTTCTTTCCCTTCCAGTAGCTGTCTATCTTTTCAAGAAAGGCCTTATAGTCCTTCTTAAAGGCTCTTGAACTCACATCTTGATCATTCAATGCCTGATTCACATACCCGGAGATCATCCTCATATCCCCGCCGTACTTGCCGTTCATCAGATTATAATTTGTGCTGAGCTCCATTCTGGCTGTAGTGGCGGTCATACAGGCTTCATAATAAGCCTCATCCCTGTCCTCCGCATACTGCTTCAGTCCATCCAGAGCACTTCTGTCAATATCGGCTTCCACGAATGGCTTTTCAAAGGTGTAGCCGGTGGTCACATCCAGTCCTATAAGCTTTGACAGCTTCTTCAGATCCGCTTCCAGATTCCGTCTGTCACTTGCAATGGTATTGCTCAGTGTCTGAGCCTGCTTTTCCTGCCGGTCTATATCCGCCTGATTCGCTTCTCCGACCTTAAGTCTTGCCTTGTTATGGGCGATACCGTCCTCAAGGGTCTGCAGCCTTTTTTCGTTAAAGGCGAGATTTTCCTGGAGTGCAACGATATCGGTATAAAGATTATTGATATTCTCATTTATACCGAATACCGAATTCTGGACCTTATGCTGTGCCACAAGTATGTCATTGGCAAGCTTCACGGGCTTAAACTCGAATTCCGAGGACTGTGCAAAGCTCAGCTTCTGCGGGAACTTAAAGCTTAGGAGCGGTGACCAGGAAAAAGTAGTGAGCTTCTTTTTCTTTAGCTTCAGTGCCTTTATGGCGCTGTCCCTTGCCGCCTTTTTTGACTCCACTCCGTCCTCCAGACCCTCATAGCTTGCGCTATTCTCGAGAGCCAGAGAGCGGCAGGTATTCATCGTCATCATCTTCCCTGCAGCAAATGCAGTCCCGGAAGGTACGGAAAGACAGAGAAAGGATCCCGCAAGAAATACGCATAATAACTTTTTTGCTTTATGCAGCATCTTCTTCGCTTTCCATGATCTCATAAAAATCGAAATATCCTCCCTTATCGTTGCAGACAAAAGAGTAAACCAGACTTCCTCTGCTGAATGTGTATATATATACGTTGTAGGTATCGTCTATGGCATTAATAACTATGTCATCGCTGTAATTTTCCGTGGTATCCATATCCACACGCCCGTTAAGGGTACGTTTTTTCTTATTCAGCGTATTTATTGCCACTGCCTCCGGCATTATGACCGCCGAGTTTCCTTCGTAAACGGGTTCGCCCATTATCTTCTTCAATTCTTCGATGGACTCTGCCTTAAGGCTCCCGAACTTGAATACATCGGAAAGAACGTAGACTGCCTGTACCTTTTCGGAATCATCCGTAGCCTCTTCGTCACCGGCTGCATAGTACAGAGCATTGATATCGTTCATCACAACCGCGATATCGCTTCCCGTGTTTTCATTTTCCTCGTACAGGACCTGGCTTCCGTAGTACATCTGCCTGACCTCCTCGGCACTTTTTCCGAGTAGTGAGCTGTAAACCACATCATCCGATGAAAATGATCCCTCAAATATGGTATTACCGCCGCTGTCGAAGAGTCTCCCCTGACCCTCCTTTAAGCCGGCTACAAAATCGCCGTCGTATTCCTCGGATCCGTCCTCCCTGTAGAGTATCCCGTGACCCTCATAGAGATTGTCGTGAAAATCACCATTGTAGTGGAGCACACCGCTGTTGTAATACTGGGTACCACTTCCTTCGTAGCGGTTCTTCACGAAAGCTCCGTCATATAGCACCACACCTTCGGGAGAAAAAAGTGTTCCCTGCCCGTTTACATAGCCCTTGCTCACATCACCCTCATATGCCAGATACCCGGACTTTCCCTTTATCCTGACCTTATTTGATGCAAGGCGTAAAAGTATGGAGTTGTAGGAATATGTTCTTATCCCGCCATCCGTCAGAGAAGAAAATATCTTCGTCGTGGCTCCTATATACCAGATGCTCAAAATCCCTATTATCACAATTGCCGCGTAAGCCAGCTTCTTGCTGACCATCCAGCCGAAAATGGTATAATAGTCGTTCTTGTGCTTTGGCCTGACATCCAGAAGTCCGAATATAAAATCTCTGATGCCGCCAATGATCCTGGTCCTGATAAAGTTCCAGCTGGTCCACAGACGAAGCTTGGAAACTATGGCGGCAAATCTGGATTTAATTGTCGAAAACAGAACGCTGAAGAGATTCTCTCCCATTTACTTCATCCTCAAATACTGCCTATCCTTATTGTGCCGGGTTCCTCTTCCTCAGCCTCACCGCTTAAGAACCTCTCACACTCAAAGATGTACCACTTTGCCATCTCGTCCTCAGGACACTCCTTTATTATCTCGGTCAGATTGTTCCTTGCAAGATAGAAGTTCCTGGACTCAAAGTATTCCAATGATTTCTCGAATTTCTCACGATTTGCAAGCTTTAATTGCCTCTGCCTTGCATCGCAGGCATCCAGGGCCTCATAGAGCTTTATCTTCTTTGTCCTGTTCTGCAACTCAATATAGCCAATGTATCTATGCTGTCCGATATTTTCCCGCTCCACCATATCCTCAGTAACGACCAGAGGTATCTGCATCTTTTCAAACCACGAAGCATATTCCTCCATTTCCGCGGAATCCGGAGATGTAAGGAAAACAAGACTCTGGGTATTCACCCCGACTACGCCGTAAATGAAGGAATTATAGTAAAGGAACGCCGAAATAAAACCGGAATCGGGGTCTGACATATTCCTATGAAGGAACTGGACGGCTCTGTCCGTAACCATACGGCAGCTGTCGAGAAACAGGAACTGCAGTATTGAAAGTGAGCTGTCCTCACTGACAAGGATCCCTTCCTCACTGTCCGTATATCGTTCAGTATACGAAACAATGTTTTTCAGGCTCTTGATCCTTCTCTCTCCGTAGCCCTTATTTCCCGTTGATACCAGCATCAGGCTTCCCTGGATGTTTACGGCATCCCCGTTGTTTACGTCAAAAATGGATTCCTTACCCATTATCATCTCGATATTCTTGGGAGCAAACCTGTAGTATCCCTCAAATATCCTGAATTTATCGTAGTTGATCTCCTCTATCCTCTTTGCCATTTCGCTTAAGGAGTTCCACATAGCCTTCATATCCCTTGCAGGGGTTTCAGGAACCCTTATCTTTGTCCGTCCGAGGGCAACATCATTTATGGCAAGCTCAAATTCGTGGAGATCAAGTCCCTGAATGTATGAAACAAAGGCAATAAGGACGCTCCCTACAAGGAATGCCAGGATAAAGGCACCCAGTACCCAGTAGTTCTGACGCCAGAATCCAATATTATAGTCTCCCGAGAAATACAGTCCCACCAGTGCATATTTGGATGAGGGTTTCCCGCCTCTTACTCCGGTTGCCTTCAGATCCATATAGTCCAGCCTGATATTGTCAACAACGGTGGACTTATGCCTGGAAAGAGCGTCCCTCAGGGTAGTAAGCCCGCTTCCGTAAGCAAAGGATGCGTTTCTTCTGTTATTTCCTATACCCGAGACCATTATCATACCGTCCCTTATCCGCATCACGAAGACATCCCTGAAAAATGTGGCATTGTCTCCGCTCTTCATATAATCCTTTATGGATCCCGAAAGCCTTCCGTACTCATCACTCATATAAAAGTCCTTGTCGTCATAATCATAGCTGTCAAGATCCCCGAGATCCGGCAGAACATAATTAAGAGAAAGCTGGGCGTATCTGTCGTTTTCCTCCTCCGAAACATTCTTGTAAGAAGTCCTCATGACCTGGAATGTGATGAGAAGCAAAACGAAGAAGATTATATCCATTATCACAAAGATATAAACCATCCGGTCCCTTCTCTGGAGCATAATATACGCAAATATCAGGAATGCGAGCCAGAGCACCAGAGCGATAAGCCAGGCAGACACAAATTCCCTGTACAGTGATATCTGCTGCAAAATCGAGAAATGCATCTTGTCCACAATTGTCTTCACCCTGCTGTCAGGAACAAAAATGCCTGAGGGTTCATCCCTCTCCGTCAGCACGGATAAAACACCGCCTTCATATCTGGCATCCGTGAACATGGTTCCGCTGGGATTATCCTTAAAAAGGATACTGTCCGGAACAGTCAGCTCCGAAACATCCTTTTTCTCCCTGTTGTCCATTACCGTTATGCTTTCGGTAACCGGAATTATACTGTCCTTCGTAAACTCATAAACATTGATATCGTCTCCCTGGTAGCTCACCATGGTGACATAAAGAATACTTCCGTCCTGGGACAGGTGATAGGTAACACTGTCCTTGTCGAGGATGAAGCGTTCGGTGGAGCCCAGCACCTTGAGATCCTGTGTAAAGGAAAAGATCCTGAACACCCTCACAATGTCTCCGTCCTTCGTAGCCTCCAGCGAGGAAAAAAGAGCATATATCCCATTGTCTCCGAGACACAGGTCGTCAAAGGACTGTTCTCCGAGATCTTCGGAATTTGCCATGGCTTTTACGTCACCATTGGAATCAATAAGGTATATCAATCCCTTTTTATTCCAGTTTTCACCGAAATATACTCCGGAATTTGTGGCGATCCCGCTGTCAGCTATGGTATATTCGGGATCATGGCTCATACCTGAAAGAGCATCTGAAAGTATGACCAGGGATACAACTACACTAAGTATTGCCAAACAGGCTATTATCCGCGCGCGTATATTCATTGCAAAAGCGACTCCGTTCCGATGTTCTTGAAGCTGTTAAAAAAGATCCTTAAAAACGGCACATCTCCCAATACAAGGTGGGAAAACAGAAGGATCAGTGCGATTATCATAAGTATCAGGCATATCCAGAAAAGAATCCCGAAAAGAGTGTCGGCATTTCTGTAGAAGAAACTTCTTATCCTTAAGATGATGCCCCTCTTTTTGACCGGTGTGGAAGCTATCTTCAGATCCCTGTAGATCTCCGTGAATTTCCCGTAGCTGCGGTTATTCATCTTCTTCGACAGAAGGATATAACTTATATTCTTTTCACTCTGCTTTGTTGAAAGAATGTCTAAGAGAATCCTGGCGCACTCGGTCGCGCAGTCCTTTTCTGTCTTTGTCCTGTCCAGCTCCTCCATATCTACGGAAAAGCTCAGGAATACACTGTCATCCTTTGAAAGATTGATCTTTTTCTGGCTGAGTATCAGAAACAGCATCGCCGGAGGAAGATAAGATGCGATACAGGCCAGAATAATATTCTCACATATTGTTTCACAGCGTTCCAGAGTGTAAGCTTCCCCCACAAAAAAGCGGTAAAGCTCCCTTTCCACCCTGTAAGGAAAAACCAGACAGAAATAATTACCAAATGAGAATGCCTCAATAAGAGGGCTTTCCTCCTCGGATCTCCACAGTCTGTAAATCTCCATAAAGTCGCGCACTGTCTTATGATCCTTAATAACGAGAAGGGTATAGAGACCCCTCTCTTTGGATCCGGTGCTTCCTGCTATGAAACAGTCGTTTACCTTTCCCTCAAAGACCGTAGATATTGTGGTATAGCTGTTTTCCCTTGAGGCGTATATCATGCCTTCTCCTCAGGTTTATCTTCCGGGACTACAACCTCTCCCGCCGGACCTGCGTCCAGCATCTTCTTCTTAACTATGGCGTAAGCGTAGGTACATATTACCGGCATATCCGTGCAGTAGATGCGTATCTCGTACACACCTTCCTTCGCGGGAGCCGTATAGATACCGTCGGAGCTGATCTCTCCGCTTCCCGGGCTTGTAAGCTCATATGTTATGCTGCAGGCCTTCATATTATTGAACCTGACACCGAAGAAATGGCTCTCCTTACCGCCCATGATAACAGTAGGCGTATCAACGGAGATGCTCTTGTCGTAATAATCCTCTGTAAGTGCGATATCATCTCCTGAAGGGAAGCGTATGGCCACCCATTTGAAGGTCAGCACAAGATAATCAACATTCCTTAAGAGCTTTGCGGCAACCACGAAGCTGCCCTTCTCATTTAAGACCTTTACCGCGGTCTCAACATCCGCGAGGACATTGCTGGAATGACTGAAAAGTCCGGGATTTCCGTATATTACGCTCTTCTGGTTTGCTCCCATCTCGGGAGTATCGGAAACATAATTGTAGCCTATATCCACATACACGTTTCCGGGTCCCAGTCCATGGGCTATCTCTCCGGAATACCTGATCTCTCCCTCTCTGGCATTCCTGCCAAGCGGAACCTCCAGAGTACCGGTTGCGATATTCGAAAATTCGTTCTTTTCCCCGCCTTTTGATGCCGGCAGGGGTTTTTCAGGCTTTTCCTTCTCCTTTTTCAGCTCAACATCCTTCTGATAATAGGACAGATAATTATTTCTCATTATCTCCTGAGCCGGTGTAAGGACATATTTCTTTTCCTTCGGATCATCGATCTTCTCTACAATGTAGTTTCCGGGATTTCTGACAAGCTTTATATTGGCAAGGCTTATGGAATCGTCTCCCTGTCCCATACTCCACATTTCGAGATTGATCTTTCCGGTTTCACGGCTGACCAGCTCAAGGGGTGATGAATGGCTTAAAACCACTCTCAAAGCGAAATGAGGTGAGGTCTTTATCGCATTGTCATCTTCAAATGCGGCAGCAGAACCGCTGCGAAGGATGAGCTCGCTTTCCTCCGCCTCGGTGTCAAGAACCCTTACCCAGTATTCTCTCTTCAGAGATTCTCCCTTATTAAGGAGAACATCCTCTACCCCGATCTCCATCTCATTCTCACCCTCGGGGGTAACAAATACCGGGATCTCCAGTATGCCTCTGCAGCTTAATGATACGTCTGCATCACTCAGCTTCTTTATCTCCAGAACTATCTTCACGTTCTTGCCGCGGCAGACCGTTGCGGGGATCATGACCTCTCCCGAGAAGTTCTCACTCTTAAAAAGAGTTTCCTTCGTCAGAAATTCCGTTTCCGGATTGTAGGGGATATCATTGTCATCCTGGTCGGTAAGGAAGAGCTCATAGCTTTCCGCTATCCTGTTATATTCGTATTCCTTTTCGTCTTCCTTGTGGTTCACGGAATAAACACTGTGAACATCCTGCTCCTTATAACGGATCTTTAACGTGGCCATATCCGTCTTCAGACTGTCAAAGCCCTCGATCGCCGACAGCTTCTTTACAACGGAGGTGTCTAGTATTATTTCTCTGCCCGTACCGTCAATCGCTACGCCGCTTTCCACAAGAATGGAGATATCATCCAGACTGAAAACCCCCATACCGCATACCACGCCGGAGCCGTACATCAGACCGTTTAAAAACCGTCCCTTGTTAATATGATAGTTCTGTTCCGCCTGAAAATCCGCACTTGTTAAAAGCTTTCCCGGATAATAACGGTTTCTCTCAAAAGGATATAACTGACTGTTGCTCATTTTTTGCCGATACCTCTCCTTTCTTTCTATAAGACCGCGCTCCCTTTAATGTGCCGGTCACCATCTCTCCCTTTAGCTGAGTAAAAGTCCCTTTCTTTTTTTATCAGCATCCGGCAGGAATAATATCAGACCGCAGAGCAGTATGCTCACCACAGAAATGATAATAAGCCAAAGCCGGTTGTTGTTTTTCGGCACATTTACGGGTTCACTGTATGTGCTTTCTCCTCCGTCTTTATTACTTCCGCCTGCTGAAAGGGCTGCTGCACTTTCTTCTGTCAGCTGGTCTCCCCTCACTATCACCGTATAGTCCGAAGCATGAGTAAATTCAAAAAGGACATCTCCGTTTTCATCCACCTCTGAGGATGAAACAAATTCCATACTTTTGTTTTCATCATCAAAGTAATACAGATTCGCAAATAATCCCTTATTATCAGCTCCCACATTCAGGCTGAGGATAGCAGTAAAGCCGAATTCTCCGTCATGATTTAAGGTGACATTAGTATGAGGGTACACATCCGCCACCTGATTTACTATTGATGAGGGTATATTCTTTGTATTGAGCCTGACACCGAGATCAATGTCCTTTTCAGGGTCTCCGGTGAAGCTAAGTCCGTTTATTGTCCAGCTCACATCCTCGTTAAGATCAAAGCATACGGTAACATCCCTGTCCGTCATTTTCTGCAGCATGGCCTTCGGAACCTCGGTGGCTCCGTTCATATTAATGGTTATCCGGGAAGGATCCTCTGCTTTTCCGGTCTCAGTCTCTATCTTATCCCAGCCCGCTGTTTTTTCTCTGCCGATTAAGATCCCTTCAGATGCGTCCTCTATATAGGGTATCCTGTCCGGAATATCACTGTCCTTGTCGCTCTTGGCCTTTTCTTCCGCGGCCTTTTTGTCTTCAGCGGCTTTTATCCGTTCATCAACGGTCTTCTTGCCCTTGTCGTCACCGGATCCTCCGGCACCGCCTGCTCCGGCCGCACCTCCGGCTCCCGCTGCACCGCCTGCTCCGGCCGCACCACCGGCTCCTGCTGCGCCGCCGGCTCCCTCAGCACCTTCCTTTTCCTTTGCTTCCTTGGTGCTGATCTTTGCCTCCTTGATATCACTTAGGTTTCCGGCCTTATCCTCTATCACACAGTATGCCACATAGGCAGTCTGTGCCTTGAGACCGGTCACGTCGAACTTTCCGTCCTCATTCTTTATTCCGCTTCCCTTTACATCCTCGGCCTTCGGCTTCTTGTCCTTCTTCGGAAGAACCTTACAGTAATAGTAAGCAATACCGCTCTCGCTGTCGCTTCCCTTTACCTCTACCTGGGCTTTGGTATCCTCGGGAGTGGACTTTGCGGATTCGATCTCCGGCTTCTTATTATCGTACCATATTCCCTTGCTGGAAATACAGGTCTCATTGCCCACCTTGTCCGTGATCTTTGCATAGACAAAGTTCAGCTTATTCTCCTTTAAACCGGGCTTTGACGCACTCTCGTAGTCCTCCCAGCCATTCTTATCATCCTTTACGGCACTGTCAAGATCAGCCTTTGTGGTATAGCACTTAGTGGCGATAAAGAACTGGATCTTGGAAACACCGGATCCTCCGGTATCTTCCCCGGTAATGGTGATCTTCTTCCCTTCTTTTATATAGGCCTCTATCTTTTTACTGTCCTGAAGCTTGGTATAGCTCTTATCGTTGACCTTGATCTTTCCCGTGGGCGCCGTATTGTCAAAATTAACCGGTCCCGCCATAGCTGTGACTACGGCTCCGTTTTCTGATATTTTTACATAGACTGCTTTTGAAACATTTTTGCCATTCCCTGTCATTTTATATGTCTTTGCATATGTCTCACTTGGCTCTCCTGCAAGAGTAAAGCCATCAGCAGTAATGTCCACGCTGTCCTTATACCATTCCGCTATTTCCGAGCTTCCATTATATTTTAATCTGACATCAGCTGTAGCCTGAACAATCCTGAATTCAAAAGGAGATAACTGTCCCTTATAGTTACCTATCCCTTCAATGACCACTCGCGCAGTACCAGGATTGACATTGTAGTAATAGGTCGCCTTATAATCAGCCCCCTTTAACAGAATGTGATTTCCATCTATCACTTTGTCCTCATCAACATTTGTTATAGGCAAGCCTGTATAGAATGCATCCGAAAAAGATTTCACGAAAGAATCCTCCAATTGCTTAGGAAGAATCTTTGATGTCAACTCCATACTCTGTTTCTCATATGTTATCTTGACTTTGTACCCGCCATCTTTGTAATTCTGAATCTTAGGAATAACAGTCGCCTTTTCCGATCCGTCAATGCTGAAATAGACTTCCTTTTTTATAGCCTCATAGGAATCACTGTAACCCTTATTTATACTAACAGCATCCCGTCTTTCTCCATTATATGTTTCTTCAACTTTTCTAAATATCTTCGTTATATCCGGATCTTTATTGGCTGACGAAGCGCTCTTTACCGCATATACGGAAAAGTGATCCGTATTAACGCTTGCCGTTCCCTCTGCCTGGTCAATATCCGCGCTGAGTTCCTCCGCACGCTGAAGGGAATCGTCAACATGGTATACCTCTATGTTCCCGTCCTCAACGTCAGGCACAGAAAAACTTACCTTTACGCTTCCGTATTCCGTATCCGGCTGTATCTCATTACCGTCCCTGTCAAGAATGGTGATATCGAAGGCTAAGACCTCATTAAGGTCGTCCTCATCCTCTTCCTTCATAACGGCGTTTTCTATTCTTTCATTATCGGATCCCTCGATCTTCCTGACCTTTAATACCGCCCCCTCGGGGAAAACTCCTACCGGCGCGTAAACAGAGATCTTTGTCCCTCCAACGACCGTAAACTCGCTGAATTCCGGCCATTTTTCGAGATCCTTTTCCCCATTTTCTTCGGCAGTTTCTTCTTCGCCCTCGGCGCTGTCTTCACTCACGGTACTCCCGTCAGCTTCCTCAGTCTCTTCCTCTGCATCGTCAGAAGACACGGTATCTCTGTCCTCTTCTTTTTCTTTTTCCTTTTCTTCTTCTTCTGCTTTGCTATCCTCTTCTTCCTCGGTAGAGGCTTCCTCCTCAGCTTCGATAATTGTTACGGTTATCTCGGGAAGCGCTGCCTCTGAGGTCAGGCCATAGGCTCTGATATCCGGCACGAATACGAACCGGTCTCCCTCTCTCACGGCCTGGAAATATGTCCCGTATTCACTCCTGTCTCTGTCTATCCTCCAGCTGACGTCCTTTAATACGCGTTCCTCGCCCTGGGGCAGGAGGTACAGCTCTCCGTCATCTTCCGCATCGTCCGCATCTTCTGTATCTTCTGTATCTTCCGTATCTTCATCCTCATCTTCGTCTGCCTCTGCAGCATATACCCTGACCGGAGAAAAGGCCTTTATTATACCGTCCGTGATGGCTCTTGCGGAGGGTTCACCTTCGGAGCTTCCATCGTCACCACCGGAATTTCCATTATCAGAGCTTCCCGTGTCACTGCCGGAATCCCCGCTGTCAGAGCTTCCATCGCTGCTTCCGGAATCTCCATCGTCAGAGCTTCCGGAATCGCTGTCGTTACTTACATCATTTTCTTCGCCGCTTCCGCTCTCTTCCTCATCACTGTCTTCAGCTTCGTTATCATTGCTGCTGTTATCGGCATTATCATTCCCGTCGTGATCGGCATCATCAGATACATTGTCATCCGTTTCCCGATTGCTCTCATTATCAGCATCGCTGTCCCTTTCCTCCTCGGTGGGTGCAGCATTCTCTTCATTCTCACTTGAAGGAGAGGTTTCCTCTGAGGCAGACTCTTCAGACGGCTGGGTACTGTTCTCCTCCGTACTTTCGGTGGCTGTCTCTTCAGACTCACTTGCCTCCTCTGTTGAAGCCTCGGTAGAAGCTTCCTCCTCCCGTTCCTTATTTTCTTCCGTGGATCCCTCTTCACCGGTCTCTTCATCCGAGTAGAGAACGACCCTCAATTCATCAGGAAACTTAATATCCTTCTTCTTTGAACCTATAGGAAGATACTGATAGGCAATATCCTCCGGCAGCTCCTCAAAGGAGGTAATGACCCTCCCGTTCACGGAAGTATCTGCGTTTACGATATAGCTTCCCACATTCAGGGTACTGCTTATCACTGCCACCGAAAGAGCGGCCGCAAAAGCTTTTTTTCTGAATGAACTTAATTTACGCCATTTATTCTTAACCATATCAAACCCCCGCTTCCCGAAAGATCAACTTTCTAAGGCAAAATCAGGATCTGCTGAAAAAAAAAGAAAAAACACAAATTATTTTACCATATTTCAGCAGAATTTCATCATTTTTTTTGTTATAAAGTCTCATTTTTTTTCCAGTCTTCCAGTTTATTAAGTTAAAACATCCTCCCCCTTTACTGCATATATACCGATCCTTATTTTTATACGAAAAAATAAAATCACTGGCACTTTGACTTTTACTCTGTCTGACATCTATAATCATCTTATGTACATCAATTCCAGAATACACATATTGTCCGAAGCAATAATGAAGACCGCTGCATTGAAGGTAGCTGCCGCCCTTTCCGAGTCTTTCATCCGTTTTATATTGAAAAAGGGAACTGCCTTCAGCCCTGATATGTTGGATATCATGCTCTGGCGTTCCCAGCTTCTTATATCTGCATTGCAGATAATACTTATAGTTATGCTGTTTTATTCCTCTTGGAAAAAGCTTACCCGCTATATAAATATAGTCCCTGAAGAAGACAGAAAAGCCATGGGAAGCCTGCAGGAGGAATACTTTGGAGAAAAGATCTCTTCCCTTTCCGTATACTCCATAAGGAGCCTTCTTGAGCTCTGGGCCGTGATCTTTACAGGCGCGGAGCTTTTGTACTGCTTCACCTCCATGATGTACAGAAAATTCGCTGCCCTTATGATGCTGGCCCTTTTTAACGGGAGCATCCTGTCCGGCAGCATCTTCGTAATGCTTTACAATATGACCCACGGCTTCAAATATCTGGAGATCCTGTCATCCATCCTGCTTGGAGTGTTTATAACCGGAATATTCCTGCAGGACAGGATACTGAAGTTTACCTCACTTTCGATCCTGCTCCTGTTCCTTCTGTCCTTCGGAATGTTCGAAATGCAGACCGTAAATATAATGGGCCGGGATTTAGGCCTGGTCTGGACTTCGGTGATCTACCACATTTCAGAGACAGCCGGTCTCTTCCTGCTGTCCTTTTACCTTTCAAGACATTATAAGGGTCTGTGATCAGAAGAACCTGATCTTCTTTACCATTTCTATAAATTCTCTGTTGTTTCGTGTATGGCTGAAAAGATCGATAAGCTTCTCGGTTGCATCATCGCTCTTTAAGCCATTCAGCGCCTTATGGATGATGTCCGCAGCCTCCTGCTCCTCTCTGGTAAGCAGAAGGTCATCACGGCGGGTGCTGGATTTCTGCAGATCTATGGCAGGGAACACCCTCTTTTCCTGAAGCTTCCTGTTCAGTACCATTTCCATGTTGCCGGTACCCTTAAATTCCTCATACACAACATCATCCATCTTACTTCCCGTATCCACAAGCGCTGTGGCGAGAACAGTCAGGCTCCCTCCCTCTCTCATATTACGGGCAGCACCGAAAAATCTCTTCGGCATATGCAGTGCTGCGGGATCAAGACCACCGGAAAGCGTTCTTCCCGAAGGCGGAACAGTAAGGTTATAGGCTCTTGCAAGCCTCGTAATGGAGTCAAGGAGTATCATAACGTCCTGCTTATGCTCCACCAGTCTCCTGGCTCTCTCTATAACCATTTCCGAAACCCTCTTATGATGCTCCGGCAGCTCGTCAAAGGTCGAATATATGACCTCCACATTCTTTCCCTGAATGGATTCTTTTATATCCGTAACCTCCTCGGGACGTTCGTCGATAAGGAGGATTATAAGCCTTATATCCGGATAGGACTTTGTGACTGCCTTTGCAATATTCTTTAATAAAGTGGTTTTTCCGGCCTTCGGAGGAGAGACTATCATTCCTCTCTGTCCCTTGCCCACGGGGCTTATGAGATCCATCATTCTCATTGCCACATTGTTGTTTCCGCTCTCGAGGTTCAGCCTCTGATCCGGGAAGATCGGAGTCATATCCTCGAAATTGTATCTGTGCTGGGCCTCCGCGGGCGAATAGCCGTTCACGGTCTTCACGTAGAGAAGCGCCGAGAACTTTTCTCCCTGGGTCTTTACCCTGGTATTTCCCACTATTATGTCTCCGGTCTTCAGATTGAACCTTCTTATCTGGCTCGGGGCAACATATACGTCATTTTCTCCCGGCAGATAATTCTCACATCTTATGAAGCCGTAGCCATCGGCCATGACCTCCAGTATACCGTTGGCAGTCTCTCCGGAATCCAGAGCTTCCTTTTCCTGGGAGATCCTGTCCACATCGGATGAGTCACTCTCTTCTCTCTCTCCCTTTTCAGACCTCCCTTCAGTCCTGGATGACGCAGCTTCTCTCCCCTTTTTCGCCGCATCCTCCTTTTCCATCTTATCAGCCTCTTCCACCAGTAGATCGATTATCTCGCTCTTTTTCATTGTGGAAATGCCCTTGATACCCCTGGACTTAGCCAGTTCCTTTAATTGCGCCAACGGTAGTGTCTCTAGTTTTTCTCTCATAATTCCTCTTTTTCTGGATTTTTTCCGGATAAACGGAACACCGACGGGAAACAGATCATTTACTTTCCCGGCAAACGAAATATTGAACGACTTGCATTATACACCATTCCTTCCGCAAAATGCAAGGCTTTAGATACTTCAAGATATCAATCCTGCTCATTTCAGGAGATCTCCTTCACGTATACCTCAGTCCAGGCCGGGAGGAAGCCCGAGCGTATGCCGGTATCCAGTGAAAGGGAATGACTCTCACTGGTTCCGTAGAAGGGGATATGTCCCCTTTCAAAAACCTTCTTCTTCATTTTTTCGGTAAGGTAGACCGCAAGGCCATGACCTCTGAATTCCGGCAGCACATCTATCCCAATCTGCCAGAGCTCCTTCCCGTCCTCGGAAACCCCGGACATTCCCGCAATCCTCTCCTTATCTCCCTTCTCCGTAAGTAAGAGCCCCATTCTGTCCGGCTGCCTCTTCGAAAAAACCAGGGCATGCCTGAAGGGATTGTCTTCTCCGTATTTTTCCTTCCACTCCGCTATCTCCTTATCGTAGAGCCAGTATTCATCGAAGGGTATATCCTCATACTCATTGTCTGTGAAGGACAGGTCCGGCAGCATATATACATGGGTATCCAGTATCTCATGGCCGTATTCATTTAGCATTTTATCAATCTCCCTTAAGTTCTCGAACTTACAGAACCACTCCACCTTATAGTCCGAGTATTTTTCCCTTACACGGTCTATTATCTTCGGATCCGCCATTATATAGGCGTCGCCCTTATAAATAATGGCACGGAAAAACGGGGAAACATTGTCAACGAGTCTTGCTCCCGGAAGCTCGGCGCTCTCATTTATCATGACGCCGTATTCATTTTCCCTTTTGCAGTTTGTATCCAGCCTGAACTGCTCTCTTGCGTAACTGTCTATGTCTATGTTCATTAACTTAGTCTTCCTTCTTCAAAGATCCTTCGCTTCGCTCAGGATGACGCTGATACGCTCAGGATGACACCATCTCAATTATCTTCTCCCGGATCTCCCGGATAGTATAGCCCTCTTCCCTCTGTCTCCGGATAAGCACAGTCCTTATCCCGAGAGCCTCCGCAGCGTCCAGCTTTTCCTTAAAGCCACCTGCGCTGCCGCTGTCCTTGGTAACGAGATAGCTTATATTCTGTTCCTTAAAGACCCTTAGGTTCTCCTCATAGGAAAAGGGGCCTTTGGCGTATATCACACTTGAAAGCTTAAGCTTCCTGCATATCTCACGGGATTCCACAACCGGAAGTACCCGAACCACCAGTCTTTTTTCGTAATCCGGTATGACACGGTATTTTTCAAGCTCCTTGGCTCCGGTTGATACGAAGATCCGCCCGTCTGTACCCTTTAGATACTCTGCCGCCTCCTCTATGCTGTCAAAAACCGCTTCAAAGGAAGTTTCCCCGTCCCCCGGAGAAACTCCGCTTTCACGAATAAGTCTTAAATACCTGACTCCGGTCTTTGAAGCCGCAGCCCTTATATTCTCCGTAATCTGTACCGCATAGGGATGTGTTGCATCTATCACCGTATCAAAGCCGGTGATAAGCTCCATTATCCCATCCAGATCCAGCCTTCCGGTCCTCACGGAAATATGCTCTCCTGGCGTAAGAAGCTCCTTCCCGTAATCGGTAGCAACGCTTACAAGAGTTTCCACTCCCTGTTCTTTTAAGAATTCAGAGAGGATCCTGCCCTCACTGGTCCCTCCAAAAAGAAGCACCTTCATAAAAGCCTGTACCTCTCCTTGCCGTTCCAGCTGTCAAAGGTGATCATTTCGTTATAGACCTTAAGCACCATATCAAGGAGCGGGATAAGCATAAGGGCGCCGCAACCCTCCCCGGTAAACATCTCACCTTCGATAAGCGGAGAAAGAGCGAGTTCTTTCAATATAAGGCCTGCCCCTCCTTCCTTTGAGGAGTGGGAGGGCAGCATATACTCCGAAGCAAGCCTGTTCATCCTGAAGGCCAGAAGTGCAGCGACTGCTGAAATAAAGCCGTCGATTATAACCGGGATCCTATATACCGCGCCTCCTAAAAAAACTCCCGTGAGTCCCGCTATATCCAGTCCTCCGATCTTACTTAGGATATCTATGGGATCATCCCTGTCCGGCGAGTGCCTGTTTAATATGGCTTTCACCACGGAAGTTTTCCGTGCAAGTCCCTCCTCGGAGAGCCCCGCGCCTCTCCCTGTTACCTCTTCCGCTTCCCTTCCCAGCAGAAAAGCCGTGAGAACGCTGCTGACAGTTGTATTGCCTATGCCCATCTCCCCTGTGGCGATAAGGTCACAACCCTTTTCCTTAAGGGTTCTCACGGAATCGATCCCGATAAGAACGGCCTTCTCCGCCTCTTCCCGGGTCATTGCATCTTCCCTTGCGATGTTTCCGGTTCCGCAGCGCACCTTGACCAGAGGATCCATGAGTCCCTCTATGTCTTCCCTTACTCCTATATCCACCGGAAAAATCTCAACTCCCGCATATTCAGCCATCCTGCAGGCAGAGGTATCCCCTTTAAGGAAATTCTCCGAAACCACCCTTGTCATATGCTGTCCGGTCTGGGTTACTCCTTCGGCAACCACACCGTTATCGGCACACATTACTATAAGCGAACGCTTTTCAAGGCTGAATCCTGCTTCTCCCCTTATTCCTGCGATCCTTACTATCAGGTCCTCAAATTTACCGAAGCTTTTCAGGGGCTTTGCTATATTTAGCCAGTGCTCCCTTGCCTTCTCCATAGCTTCCTTATCAGGCTCCCTTATCTCTTTAAGGAGCCGCTCGAGCTTCCCGGACAACCTGTTTCACACTCCCTCATCCATTATTCTGTAAATTCTCTCCATATCAAGGCTCTTTCTCAGTGTCCTTGAAAGAAGCCTGTACTGGCTCTCCTTATATTCTCTCATATCCAAGGCACTGTTTCCGTATATACCGTCCCTGAATCCTCTTCTTTTAAGCAGGGCCTTTATTATGGTCTCCAAAATCTCCTTACTGTCAAAGATCCCGTGAACATATGTCCCGTACACATTTCCCTTCGATATCACGGCCCTTCCCGTAAGGCCCTCCGAAACCCCCATATGTATTTCGTAGCCTTCAAAGCCTGCACTGTTAAGGCCGGAAAAGACCCCCTTCAGGCCTTCTATGACACCGCTTAGCTGCCGTCTTTTCTTTTCTCCTGAAAAAACGGTATCAATATCAAGAAGGGAAAGTCCTTTTTCCGATCCCCCGCCCTCATTACCGTCGGGATCGGACAGTGTCTTCCCGAGTATCTGCAGACCTCCGCAGATACCGAAGACTATACCTCCGTTTTTCGCGTAGCTTCTTATCCCCTTACCTATTCCCGTCTCCTTAAGCCATCGAAGGTCACTTAAGCTGTTCTTTGTCCCGGGGATTATCAGCATATCCGGGATGCCAAGCTCTGACATATTCCCGACATACCTTAAGCCGGCCTCGCTCACCGGCTCAAATGCCTTGAAATCCGTGAAATTAGAAATACGGGGAAGCCTTATAACGGCAATATCCAGGATTCCTCCGGAGGCTTTGCCGGAAAGACCCTGACTTAAGCTGTCCTCGTCATCAAGCCGTATATCCTTATAGGGAACCACCCCGAGAACCGGGACATCCGTGAGCTCTTCTATCATCCCGACTCCGTCCCCCAGTATCGAAGGATCTCCCCGGAATTTATTTATGATAAGTCCCTTTAGATAATGCTTTTCCTCTTCCTTAAGGAGTGACACCGTACCTTTAAGCTGGGCAAAAACCCCGCCCCGGTCTATATCCGAAGCAATCAGCACAGGAGAAGAAAAAAGAGCTGCTATACCGAAATTCACAATATCGTCCTTATTTATGTTTATTTCCACGGGACTGCCTGCCCCCTCCAGAACGATAATGTCATTTTCCCTTTCAAGGCTATGAAAGGCATCTTCTATAACGGGGACAAGCTTCTTCTTCTCCCTGAAATAATCGGCAGCGTTCATATCATCATATACCTCTCCCATGACTATCACCTGGGAGAGTGCGTCACCTTCAGGCTTCAAAAGTATCGGATTCATCCGTACATCAGCCTCTATCCCCGCTGCCTCAGCCTGCATGACCTGGGCTCTCCCCATTTCGAGGCCCTCTGATGTTACAAAGGAATTAAGCGCCATATTCTGGGATTTAAAAGGTGAAACCCTGAAGCCGTCCTCCTTAAAGATACGGCAAAGACCTGCAGCAAGAAAGCTTTTCCCAACACCTGACATGGTGCCCTGGATCATGATCTTTTTTGCCATTTATACTTTAATCTCCGTATATTTCCTTCAAAGCTTTCATAAGCTTTTCATTGGACGCCTCATCCTGTACGGAAATCCTGTACCAGCGCCCGTCCAGTCCTCTGAAATCACCGCATCTTCTTATGAGCATATTTCTTTCGAGAAGCAGGTCGTAGAGATTATGCCCATTTACGTCAGGTGCCGTGAAAAGGATAAAATCCGCCTCCGACTCAACAAAGCGTAAGCCCTTTTCTTCAAGATATGACATCTGGAGACAGATCTTGTTTTTCTCTCTTTTGATAAATGCTCTGGTATTAGCGGGATGCTTCGTAAGAGCACAAGCCGCTATCCCTGCGCTTTCCGCGATATTGGAGACAGACCAGGGAGCCCTGGATTTTTCAAGCTTTTCAACGACTTCCGGATCCTTTATGATGCCGTAGCCCAGCCGAAGTCCCGGTAAAGAATACATCTTTGTGAAGGATTTTAATATGATAAGATTATCATACCTTTCCGCTTCCCCCACCATGCTGCATTCATTATATCTCGGGGAAAAGCCGGTAAAGCTCTCGTCGATCACGAGACAGACATCATTTTCACAGCATTTATCCAGAATCTGTTTCAGAAGCTCCTTTTCTATCATTCGCCCCGTAGGATTATTGGGGTTGCAGATAAAGAACATATCGATATCCCCGTTTATCCTGTCAAGTATATCCTCCTTAAGGTCAAAGTCATTTTCTTCCTTAAGAAGGTAAAAGACCTTTTCGGTCTGAACGCTGTCAACTGCTATCTCATACTCCGTAAATGAAGGTGAAAGGAGCAGGGTCTTCTCCGGCTTAAGAGCCGCAACAAGCGCAAAGATCATCTCCGAGGCGCCGTTTCCGCAGATAATGTGCCCCGGATCCACTCCCTCCATTTTCCCAATGGCAGCCTTCAGCTTCTCCTGTCTCATATCGGGATACTTGTCCATATCTCCTATGGCCGATATGGCGGCTGCCCTTATCTCCTGCCTTATTCCAAGAGGATTCGTATTTATGGAAAAATCCAGGACATCCTTATCGAAGGAATAGATGTCTCCGCCGTGTGTTCTCTGCATTTACTGTCCTTTCAGTCAACCTGAGGAGCGAAAGCGACGCATATCCCACATCGAAGATGTGGGATGCCGCCCCGGCGAGGGGTTGCGAAGCAACAGGAAGGATCTTTTCACCGGTTTTTTCAAACGTGTCCCGGCTTACCAATTGTTTTTTTCGCGCTACGATCCCGCTAATCTCATCCTTCGTCTTATGACAAAATTTTGCTCGGCGCTGTTCCGGTCTTGCGTATTAAGATTTTGACAATTGATATTTACAAACGCAAGCCCGGCCTTCGCACTCGCAAAATTTATAAGCCTCGGATTCGCTAAGCGGGACGTGCTGATTGCTCAAAAAACAGTTGTCAATCCGGGACACTTATGTAATCCTGGGCGAAAGCGAAGCGAAGGATGTTTCCCCCGGTTTCTTCAAACGTGTCCCGGCTTACCAATTGTTCTTTCGCGGGATCTTTATCAATCCTCCAGAAAGTTGATCTTCCCCTCGGACATGGAAGCGATCCGGGCAAGGGAGTAGGTCTCGATCCCTGCTTCCGTAAGCTTACTCCTTCCCGGCTGGAAGGACTTTTCAATAAGTACGCCAAGTCCCGCAACGGTGGCGTGAGCCATCCGCACAAGCCTGATAGCACCGGTGGCGGCTTCTCCGTTTGCGAGGAAGTCATCTATTATCAGTACATGGTCACTGCTGTCTATTACCTTTCTGGATAAGGTCAGTTCGTAGTTCGTCCCCTTTGTGAAGGAGGTGACCATAGTCTGATACAGGTCATCATTCAAAACCTTTGAGGGCTGCTTTTTGAAAAATACAAGTGGCAGCTCCATCTCCACAGCCGTAAGCAGAGCGGGAGCTATCCCGGAGCTCTCGATGGTAGCGATCTTTGTTACCCCGGATTCCTTGAAATGCTCCGCAAAATCCTTTGCACATTCCCGCATCAGATAGGGATCCACCTGATGATTTATAAATGTATCCACCCGGAGAATATCCTCATTTACCGCACGTCCGTCCTTAAGAATCCTGTCTTTTAATAATTGCATCCCTTTTTCTAAGCCGCTCCTTTCCTTAGTATGGTGACAATTACTTTTGGCGCTTTAATCATACTATACCACATTACGGTTTTGTGAGAAACAGAAATATCTGCTATCATATTCTCTAAGATTCATTGTCGGCCTGAATTACCTACTGTCGTCCTGAGCGGTTCCAATGACGTTAAGTTAAGCATTTTGTCATCCTGAGCGTAAGCGACGCATATCTCACATCGAAGATGTGGGATGCCACCCCGGCGAGGGGTTGCGAAGCAACAGTAAGGATCTTCCCTGCGATTATATAAGATTCTTCGCTTCGCTCAGAATGACAATGCCTTAATGACAGAATGACAATGCTATGACGACATAATGACAATGAAGTGATGACATAATGAAATGAAGCTTGAACATAAACGTATCACCCTTAATAGAAAGTCTATGTATTATAATAATAAAAGGATCATGATAAGTGCCGTAAAGAGCGGAAGCGGAAAAACAACCGTTTCACTGGCTCTTCTTAAGGCGCTGAAAAACAGAGGGCTTAAGCTGCGTTCTTTTAAATGCGGTCCGGACTACATAGACCCTATGCTTCACAGGAGTGTTCTCGGTATTCCCTGCGCCAATCTGGATCCCTTCTTCCAGGACAGGGAGCTTATGCGCTGTCTTTTCTGCGAAAAAAGCAGGGAAGCGGACATTTCGGTTATTGAGGGGGTAATGGGCTACTATGACGGCATCTCATTTGACAGTACCGATAAAAGCTCATATGAATGTGCTTATTACTTAGGCTGTCCCGTTATACTCGTGATCGACGGGCGCGGAATGTCACACTCCCTTATCGCGCTCCTAAAAGGGATGCAGTCCCTAAAGTATGACAGCGGCATACGAGGGGTCATAATAAATAATGTTCCGGAACGGATCTATAATAAGCTTAAGAGCGTGATAGAAAGGGAAACGGATATAGTTCCCTTAGGCTTTATGCCCCATATCGCTGAATGTGAGATAGACTCAAGACATCTTGGCTTACTTACACCTGACGATATTCCGGAGTTTGAAAAAAAGACTGCCGTACTTGGCAGGGAAGCGGAAAGCTGTCTTGATATAGATGCTATCCTCAGGCTATCGGCTGAAGGAAGGAGCTTTGAATATGATGAAAACCATACCCTTAATATCATCGCTTCCTTAAATACAGGCGATATCTCCGGACTCCGTATCGCCGTTGCAAGGGATGAGGCCTTTTCCTTTATCTATGAGGACAATCTGGAGCTTATGGAACATCTTGGAGCGGAGATAGTATTTTTCAGTCCCCTCAGGGACGCAGAGCTTCCGGATAACATAGACGGCTGCATTTTCTATGGAGGTTATCCGGAGCTCTACGCATCCGGTCTGAGTAAAAATAAAAGCATGCTTTTTTCGGTGCGTAAGGCTTTGTCCGAAGGGCTTCCGGCACTTGCAGAATGCGGAGGCTTCCTGTATCTACACGAATATATCGAAGACCCCGATGGCAGGGAATATGCCATGACAGGCTTTTTTAACGGCTCAAGGGCCATAAAACGTGACAGACTGCAGCACTTCGGCTATGTAGACCTTAAGCCATATAAAGATGATCCCTTCATAAAAAAGGGCACCGTCCTGAAGGCACATGAGTTTCACTATTATGTAAGCAGTTTAAGAGAGGAGCATATGGAAATATGCAAAGCCTCAGACAGCAGCATAAGATATAAGGGAATGCTTACGAAAAATAATGTACTCTGCGGCTTTCCGCATTTTTACTACTATGCAGATCCCTCACTTATACTTAATTTTCTTAAGCTATGCAGGAAGCAGGGTTTATATGATCAGAACTCTCTATGAAAGCCTGTGCATTGCGTTTTCCCTCTACAGCAGGGTTCCCATGCCGGGAATAAAGTGGAATGACGGAAATATGAAGTATGTTCTTGTCTTTTTCCCCTTTGTGGGAGCGGTTGAGGGAGCAGTTTTTTATTTCCTGTCAGGCCTTCTTATCAGTAAAGGCTTCGGAACACTTCTGACCGGTGTACTTCTTACGGCTTTTACCTTCCTCTACACCGGAGGAATCCATACCGACGGGTTTCTTGATGTCTGTGATGCCCTTGCTTCCTTAAAAAGCCCGGATGAAAGAAGAAGGATACTTAAAGACCCTCATGTGGGAAGCTTTGCCGTTATCTCCGGAATAGTGCTCTATAGCCTTAAGATCGCAGCCTATGGCAATATTTCCCCCGGTCTCCTTATGCCTGTTTCCCTTTCTTTCTTCTTATCAAGAGCCTTAAGTGCCCTTTCGATCCTCTTTATTCCTGAGGCTTCCCGTGAAGGAATGGTGTTTTCCCTGAAAAGATCTGCCGGAAGGGCGGCTTTCCCGCTGCTTATCTTCTTTACACTTACGGGATTTGGGATACTTTTCTTTATTTCCTTAAAGAAAGCCCTGTTAATCACAGGCTTGTTTATGGTAATATTGTTTTACCATTATCATAACTGCAAGCGTAACTTCGGGGGCATAAGCGGTGATACGGCAGGCTGGTTTCTGGAGCTTTCGGAGACCCTGACAGCCCTTGCCCCGGTTCTCTTTAAATAATAAGGAGGTTTTCCCATGCTTCAGACCGGTCAGATCATCGAACGACAGGATATCATACGCTGTGCTCTCTGTGCGGACGCTCCCTGCGATGCCGCCTGCGATAAACTGAAGCCTTCCGGGTTTCTCCGCAGCATCTGGTTTGCCAATGAACAGGGAGCAGCCGAAAGGCTCCCTTCTGAAAACCCCTGTATTACCTGTTCCGCACCCTGTGAGCGCTACTGTGCGCGTCCTATGGAGGTGCAGATAAAGGATACGATCAACCGGCTCTATTATCAGGTGAAGCCTGAAAGCGAAACCCGGGTTCCTGAAAATGAGGATCGTCTTAAATGTGAAATGTGCGGGATAACTCTTGAAAATCCCTTTCTATTATCCTCCTCCGTTGTGTCAAGCACCTATGATATGTGTGCGAGAGCCTTTGAAGAAGGCTGGGCCGGAGCCAGCTTCAAGACCGTATCTACCCTTGATATCCACGAGGCCTCTCCCCGCTTTTCCGCGATCCATGGCGCAGACGGGAGCATCATAGGCTTCAAGAATATCGAGCAGCTTTCTGATCACTCCATTGCCGAAAATATGGAGATCTTCATGAAGCTCAAAAATAAATATCCGTCTAAGTTTATCCTTGCTTCCATAATGGGACAGAATGAGGCGGAATGGGGAGAGCTTGCCGCCCTCTGTGAGGAAAACGGTGCAGACGCTGTGGAGCTTAATTTCTCCTGCCCGAATATGGCGGAGGGAGGTCTCGGCAGCGATATCGGCCAGATTCCGGAGCTGGTGGAACGCTTCAGCCGAGCTGCGAAAGAAAAATGTCACATCCCTGTACTTGCAAAGCTTACGCCAAATGTAGCTTCCTTAATTCCCGCTGCAGAGGCGGCAATAAGAGGCGGTGCTGACGGTATTTCCGCCATAAACACAATTAAATCCCTGACAGCCGTGAATATCCATACCTATGTCACGGCTCCTGCGGTCCATGGCTTAAGTGCAGTCGGAGGATACAGCGGGAATGCGGTAAAGCCCATTGCCTTAAGGTTTATCTCCGAGCTCGGAAAGGATCCGGTCCTTAAGGGAAAGCATATTTCAGGCATGGGCGGCATTGAGACATGGAAGGATGCCCTGGAATTTATTCTCCTTGGGGCAGGCTCCGTCCAGATCACAACAGCAATCATGCAATACGGCTACCGTATAATCCATGACCTTAAGGACGGCCTAAATATGTATCTCGCTGAAAAGGGATTTAACAGTATAAGGGATGCCATAGGACTGGCTCTTGATACAGTGAGCAGTACAACAGATGTGTTGGAACGCGATACGGTAATCTTCCCCAGAGTTATAAGTGAACGCTGCATAGGCTGTGGCCGCTGTGCGGTCTCCTGCGGAGACGGCGGACATCAGGCCATCACCATGAATGAAAACCGTCGCCCGGTTCTTAACGGAAGATCCTGCGTGGGTTGTCATCTCTGCATACTGGTATGCCCGCAGAACGCCATAGTTCCGGGTAAAAAACGGGTGCGGACCTGATATCAGCCCTTCTTCCGGTCTTCCAGAGAAATATCCACGCTCTCCGTTTCCGTAACGATCTTCACACCCTTACTTTCATCCGTGTGCTCCCAGTTCTTAAGGATACGGTCTGTGACAGCGGATATGGTCTCCTCCGTAACCCTCGGAAGGAGTACAAAGAACTGGTTATTCGAGCTTCGCATCATGATATCGCTGTTTCTTAAGGTATTTCTGATGCATTCCCCGAATTCGGCCATTTTATCCGAAAACTCCGTTTCATTCATTTCCCCGTTTTCCGAGAACATGGTAAAGAGAGCCTTGTATGCATTCTCATGATATCTCCGGATAAACCTTAAAATGTAATGATATATCTCCACAAAGGTCTCCGGCCCTATCCACATTGCATGGTTCTGCACGGCCCTCTCATCAAGGATTAGATTAAGCTTATCCAGGCTGTCCATCTGGTCGGAGGGGCTAAGGATAAAACCGTCCTCCTCCCATATCTTGCAGGCATGCTTCCCGTTACGTTTGACATACATAAGGGCCTGGTCTGCTTTTTCGAGAAGCTCCTTATATTCACATCTTTTTTTCGATATTACCGCACCTACGGATACTCCGATCGGAACCGGCATATCATCTCCGAGAAGCTCCTTCACGGCATTAAGAAGGTCCTCATTGAGCTGCCCTGTGATCCTTATTGCAGAGCCTCTGGAAAGATTGTCCCTCATATATACGACAAATTCGTCGCCGCCTATCCTTCCGGTTATATCCCGGGATCTCAGGCTGCTCCTTAAGAGATCTGCAAATGCCGTAAGCACCCGATCTCCTGCTTTATGTCCGTAAATATCGTTGATAGGCTTAAAATTATCGAGATCCACCATAAGCAGGGTTCCCGGGTTTTCTATACACTCCTCTTCGAGCCTTCTGGTTATCCCCGCCTTATTATAGAAGCCCGTAAGCTGGTCTGTTGCTGCCTTTTCCGATAAGGTGTGGATCCTCCTCGTGTTCCTTAAGATATTTTTTATCCTGTGGATCAGAACCTCGGCTTCAAAGGGTTTCCTTACAAAATCGAGAGCCCCCATGGAGAAGCCAAGGGTTTCCTTATCCTTGCTGCTGTCTCCTGTGAGGAAGATAACCGGCGTCTCCGGAAGGGAGTGGTCCTTCTCATAGGTCCTCAGGGCCTCATAGGTCTGGAAGCCGTCCATCTCAGGCATAAGGATATCAAGGAGAATAAGGTCTCCCCGTATTCCCTTATCCATACTGCTTAAAAGCTCCCTTCCGCTCTTTAAGAGCGTTGTACGGATCCCCCGGTTCTTCAATATGGCCCCGGTCATTTTTAAGTTTGTAATGTCATCATCAACTGCTATGATGTGATCTCTTGCTTTTACTGCCTGTTCAGTCATGCCCTGTCTCCACCTGATATATACATTATATCCTTTTAGGGGATTTATTTCCATAGTGTAACTATATATACTGGATTTAAGCTCTTCATTATGCTGTGGCCGCCTATATCCTCCGCCCTTGCGATATTGGTGAGAGTGACCCGGCTTTTAAGGCTCCTTTCCTTTATCAGGGAATTCACTTCAGCAAGTGTGTCAAGGCTTACTGCGTTCAAAACCATCCTGACATCCGGGTTTTTCTTAAGAAGGGTATCAAAGATCTCTCCTATCCTTCCTCCGCTTCCGCCTATGAAGACCCGGTCAGGCGGCGGAAGCTCCGACAATGCCTCCGGCGCCGTTCCCTGTACTATTTTTATGTTATCAGCAGCAAATTTTCTTTTATTGGCCTTGATAAGTTCAATAGCCGCATCCTTTTTTTCTATGGCAAAGACCTCTCCGTCAAAGGCTTTAAGTGCGGCTTCGACAGAAACACTGCCGCTTCCCGCTCCTATATCATAGACCACGGAATCTTTATTTAAGCGGAGCTTTGAAAGGCTAAGGGTCCTCACCTCTTCCTTTGTCATCGGGACAGCGCCCCTTACAAACTCTTCATCCGCTATGCTCCCGCTATCACGGGTCAGCGCATTCTCATTGATAAACAGCGCTACGGAAAGCTTATCCGGTACCGTCCCCTCATCTAGAAGCCTCTTCGGAAGGGTCAGGATAATATTTTCATCCGGGTATGAAAGCCTCTCCCCTATTATCATTTTCACCTGATCCAGGCCGTAATAATGGAGCTTTTCCGCGGTCTCCCTTATTTCCTCCCCGCCTCCGAAAAGAGAAAAAACTTTTTGATTATCCCTGATATAGCCGATGATATTTGCCTTCCTCCCATGGAGGCTGGTATATACCACATTTTCCCAGGACAGATGCAGGTTTTCAAGAAAATACTGCAGTGAAGAGATGCCGGGAACCACGTTTATCTCCGTACCCTTAAGTGACTCGTCACCGTCAAGAAGCTTAAAAAGCTTTCTTGCGGAGCTGAAAAAACCCGGATCTCCCGTAAGCAGCACTGCCACGTTTTTCCCGACACCCGTATTCTTTATCCTTGACACTATATCCTCGGCCTTTACGATATTAAAGGTCAGCTTATCATTGCCGAAGGTATGAAGTATCCTGTCGGCACCTATGAGGATATCCGCTTCTTTTATGAGCTTTTCCCCCTCAAGGGTAATAAAGCTCTCTTTACCGGGTCCCGCTCCGATAAGGCTTATCTTCATATAGAATTCCCCGCTCATTCGAGAAAATGATGAGACCCGCCGTGACAGCGCTCTCTTCTCCAATCCTGTGTCTCAGATTCTGAAGCGCCCTGTCTCCGATACGCTTCATCACTTTCTTTAGTATTCCCGCTTTTTCAAGCCTTTCAAAGGCTCCCTCTGTTGTGATCTCAGACTGAAGCTCCCTAAGGATCCCCGTCTCCTCTGTAAAGAACGCGGCATTTGCCGCAATTATCTCCATCCGGCAGTCGGCGTTCCTGCTGTGGGTATTCATGATCCCTCCTGCAAGCTTAATAAGCTTTCCGGCTGACCCTATAAGAAGAAGGTCGGTAAAGCCAGCCTCCACCGCCGCATCAAGAGCCGCACCTATATGATTTGAGCAGAGCACTGCGGATCTTAAGTCATAATGCAGATAATCCTTTATAAAATCCCTTCCGTAGTTTCCGGGGGTAAGTATAAGTCTCTCCTCTCCCTCTGCCTTTTTTATGCTTATCTCGGCTCTTACGGTCTCTATTACCGCATCCTCGCTCATAGGTTTAACTATCCCGCTGCTTCCGAGGATAGAGATCCCTCCCTCTATGCCAAGCCTCGGATTAAAGGTTTTCTCCGCAATCTCCCGGCCTCCGGGAACGCTTATCACTATGTCCGCTCCGCCTTCATAGCCCTGTTCCCTAAAAACAGAAAGAACCGCCCTTTCTATCATCTCCCGTGGCACCCTGTTTATTGCAGCTTCTCCAACCTTCTGGGAAAGACCGGGCTTTGTGACCCTTCCTATCCCTTCTCCCCCGTCAATACTTATGCCCTTTTCCTCCCTGAGTCTCACTTCGGAAAAGACCAGCATTTTGTCCGTCACATCCGGATCATCCCCGGCATCCTTTCTTACGGCGCATTTCGCCTTTTCCCCGTCAAAGGATCCTTCCAGTATCTCTGCGGAGATCACCCTTCCGGAGGGAGTCTCTACTGACTCTGAAGAGACCTGTCTCTTCTCGAATATCATCCTGGCCGCCGCCCCGGAAGCGATCGCCGCACAGGTTCCGGTTGTATATCCCTCTCTTAAAGCCATCTCCAACGTCTCCTTATTTTAGAATACGTTCATACCTCCAATAAAGTCAACCCACCCAATAATTCCGGATTAATTGAAAAAACACCGCATAAATGTTATTATAAGCTGTTAGTAAAGGCGTAAAAATAGCGGTTTGACGGCAGCTTGAAAAGCGGAGGTTCCGATGAAGCTTAGCGGGATACCGGACTTTTTCCGAAAAAGACAAATCCTTACGGCATCCTTGCTCTGTGCTGCCGGAGTCATACTGAATCTGCTGCTCAGCTCTGTTGCCGCCGCACTGAAGCTTCCTCTTTATCTTGACACCGTGGGCACAGTGGCCGTAGCTATTATGGGCGGTTATCTTCCCGGGGTTCTTGTGGGCTTTGCCACCAATATCGTAAAAGCCGTGATCGATCCTTCCGCGATCTACTATGGGGTGCTGAATGTTCTTATCGCCCTTTTTGCGGCATTCCTTGGAAAGAGAAACTGGCATAAGAGTATCCGCGGACTTATTGGAATGACGTCGGTATTCATACTTATCGGCGGAGGACTGGGATCACTTATCCCCATGTTCCTTAACGGACTGACCTCTGACAGCGAACCCATAAGTATCTTTCTGTCAAGGACCCTTTCTCTCGGGTCTGTTTTGTCCCACATTCTTTCATCGATCATACTGGATTTTCCGGATAAGACCGTTACCGTTATCCTCTCCTTCATAATCCTGCGCCTTATCCCTTCAGGCTTCTACCGTTACTTCAGCTTCCACCTGTGGATGCAGAATCCCGTGGATCCACGTGAGCTGTCCCGGGAAAGACCGGGCGTCCGTGTCATATCTCTCCATGTCAAGATGCTTTTAATCCTTGTCTTTTCTCTCATTGCTGCAGCGGTGGTCTGCATACTTATAAGCGTCAATGTTTATCAGAGAATGACCATAGTGGAGCATTCCGGTCTTGCGGGAGGTACCGCGAGACTCGCTGCTGACGTGACGGACGGCGACCGTATCAGTAATTATCTCAGAAGCCGGGGAAATGACGATGATTACAGGGAAACGAAAAAGCTTCTTGAGAACATCCTTTTCAGCTCCACCGAGGTTTCGTACCTGTATGTGTACCGACCGGAGGAGGACGGCTTCCGGGTAGTCTTTGACATAGATACCGAGGCCACTCCGGCAGAGGCGGTCGGAAGCCTGATCCCCTATGATCCCGGTTTCCAGCCCTTTATACCGGAGCTTCTTTCGGGAGAAAGGATCGAACCCATCATCACAAATGATAAATTCGGCTACCTTCTGACGGTGGCTGAGCCGGTTTTCGATTCAAACGGAAAATGTGTATGCTATGCCATAGCAGATGTGGATATGAGGAGCATAATCGCTGACAGACAGAGCTTCTTAACGGAAATGATATCCATTTTCTTAAGCTTCTTTATCCTTCTGTCAGTCTTTGTTTTCTGGCTTAATGAGTATCAGATCCTGATCCCCGTAAATTCGGTTGTGGAATGTATGGACAGGATCTCCCGCAGATCCTCTTCACCGGATGATCTGGACCGGAATGTAAGGCTTTTCAGGAGCCTCGGGATCCATACCGGAGATGAGCTGGAGAACCTGTATCTTTCAGCCTGCTCTATGACGAAAAACCAGGCAGAACAGATGAGGAGCATAAGGCGCCTTTCCGACTCCACGGCAAAGATGCAGGACGGACTCATAATAACCATGGCGGATCTGGTTGAAAGCCGGGACTCTGATACCGGAGCTCATGTCCAGAAGACCTCCGCATACGTAAAGATCATTGTGGAAGGGCTTAAGGCAAAGGGTTATTATGCGGAAAAGATCACTCCCAAGTTTATTTCCGATGTGGTTCGGTCCGCTCCTCTTCACGATATAGGAAAGATCAATATTCCGGATGAGGTTCTGAATAAACCCGGAAAGCTTACCGATGAAGAATTTGAGATCATGAAAACACACACCACTGCGGGAAAAAGGATAATAGAAAATGCCATCAGTACCGTGGAGGGCGACAACTACCTTAAGGAAGCCAGAAATATGGCGGCCTACCACCATGAGAGATGGGACGGCAAGGGTTATCCCGAGGGGATACATGGTGAGGTGATACCTCTGTCAGCAAGGATAATGGCGGTTGCGGATGTATTCGATGCACTTACCTCTCCCCGTGTATATAAGAGTGCCTTTCCCCTTGAAAAAGCTCTTTCCATACTGGACGAAGGAAAGGGGACTCAGTTTGACCCCAAATGTGTGGAGGTCTTTATGGACTCCCTCGCCGAGGTCAGGGTGGTCCTCATAAAGTACAACCAGAAGGTTATATGAAATGACGGAGAATAAAAGGTTCAGCGAAAAAGTGAATAAGACTTCTCTGTTCTTCCTCCTTCTCGTCCTTCTCTGCTTCGGCGTTTCCGGAAAGAAGGCCTTTGCCGATCCGGATCAGCTTAACAGGGTCCTGAATACCGGAGGAGGTTACGCGGCAAGCAGACAGATCCCGAATGTGGGATATTCCTCGACTATCTATGATGCAAGAAACGGTCTGCCCACCTCGGATGCAAACTATATCCTGGGAGCAAGTGACGGATACATCTGGATAGCAGGCTACAGCGGCATCATCAGATATGATGGAAGCACCTTTACAAGGCTGAGTACATCGGAGGGTCTCACCAACGGCCGGGGACTCTTTGAAGACAGAAAGGGAAGAATATGGGTCGGAACCAATGATAACGGAGTGGTTGTAATAGACGGCTCTGTGAGCACACATCTGACCTACAGGGATGGACTCCCCGCGTCCTCCGTCAGAACATTTGCCGAAGATAAGGAAGGAAATGTTTTTATCGGGACCACCGCAGGACTATGCTATGCCGACAAGGCTATGAATATACACGTACTGGATGATGCAAGACTCAATGAGGAAAGGATACTCCGGCTTAGCAGTGACATCAACGGTATAATATACGGGCACACAAAAAACGGTCTCCTGTTCAGTATAGAGCACGCCGGTATCTCCTCGGTATATACCTCAGAGGATCTCGGTATGGATAAGATAACCACTGTACTTGCCGACCCCTATATCCCCAATAGGCTCTATATAGGCACCGAAAACAGTATACTGTACCACGGAAAATACGGAGATACCGTAGGACAGATGGAAACTATACCGCTTAAAACCCTTGGAAATGCCCACTGGATAAGCTATGACTGCGGCAAGATATGGATAAGCTCCATAAGCGGGGCGGGATATCTGGACGGCAGTAATAATATTCAAATACTGGATGATCTGCCTATAAACAGCGGCATTGAAATGACCACCTCGGATTATCAGGGAAATCTCTGGTTTGCTTCATCCACCCAGGGTGTTATGAAGATAGTAACGAATAACTTTGTAGATATCAGCAAGGCTTCGGGGCTTCCGGAAAAGGTGGTAAATTCCACCTGCCTCTATCACGATATGCTGTATATCGGTACGGATGAAGGGCTGTTCATCCTGGATGAAAACGGAATGCCCGCTGAAAATGAGCTCAGCGCTATGATAGGTGAAGCAAGGGTACGCTGCATAAAGGAAGGAGTGGAGGATGACCTTTGGATCGGGACATATTCAAATGACCTCGGGCTCATCCATCTCCTCTCTGACGGAACCATCTCTTCCTTCAGCACTGCAAACGGTATGCCCAATAATGAAATACGCTCGATCACCCTGACCGGAGAGGGGACCGTCCTCGCCTGCACCAACGGCGGCCTCGCCATGATAAAGGATAAATGGGTCATCCGGACCATAGAGGGCGGAGATTCCGTGAAGAATACCGTATTTCTCACCGCGGTACAGGGTAAGGATTCATCTATCTATGTCGGAACAGACGGTGACGGCCTGTATGTGATAGATGGCCCGGATATCCTGAAGCTTGGGAGGGATGACGGTCTCACCAGCGACGTTATAATGAAGATCATCAGGGATGAAAGAAATGATGTTTTATGGCTTGTTACATCCAATTCCATAGAGTATATGAAGGATGGTGTCATAAAGAATGTGTCCTCCTTCCCCTACAACAATAACTACGACCTGTACTTCAACGGTTCCCAGGATATGTGGATCCTATCATCCTTTGGTCTATTCTGCGTGAGTACGGAAGACATGCTTAAGGATCAGGTGTCGGAATACCGCCTCTATACTCTCGAAAACGGCCTTACCAATACTCCTACCTCCCTTTCGACAAGTGCCCTTTCGGATGACGGTTACCTGTATATTCCCGGAAGGACAGGAGTCTGCAGGGTAAATATCGACCGTTTCACGGGCAATAATGTGCCGATAAAGGCCGGCCTGAGCTCTGTTTACTGTGATGATCAGGAGATCCTGCCGGATCCCCACGGAACATATTTCATTCCTTCAGAGGCCGGAAGAATAAAGATCACTGCATCCGTGTTTGACTATTCACTCCTGAATCCCGAGGTCCGGCTATATTTGGAGGGTCAGGAGGAGCAGGGAATAAGCGTTCTCCGAAGCGATCTGCAGCCCCTGGAATACACGGGTCTCTCCTTCGGAAACTATGATCTTCATATCCGTGTTATGGATAACAGCGGGAAGACAGAGCTTTTTAGCACGGTATTTCACATAGTTAAGGATCCAAAGATACTGGAGATGCCTGCTATCCGCTTTGGGATCTTCCTTATCGTGATACTTATAACCGGTTTCATCGTATGGCGGGTCATGAAAAGCACCGTCATACGCAGGCAGTATGATGAGATCAGGCAGGCAAGGGACGAGGCTGAGAGAGCCAACAGCGCAAAGAGCAGATTCCTTGCAAATATGTCCCATGAGATAAGGACCCCCATAAGCACCATCATGGGAATGAATGAAATGGTAATGAGGGAGGATCCCGCCGGAGTTCCGAAGTCCTACTTTATGTCTATGATGAATTATGCCTTTGACATAAGGAATGCTTCCGAATCCCTGCTCTCACTTATAAACGATCTTCTGGATATGTCAAAGATAGAATCCGGAAAGATGCATCTCGTGCTGCAGGAATATGAAACCATGGAAATGCTTAGATCCGTGGTCTCAATGATCAGGGTACGCAGCACGGAAAAGGAGCTTACCTTTGATGTTGTGGTTGATGAGATACTCCCGAAAAGGCTGTACGGCGACCAGGGAAAGATAAAGCAGATAGTTCTGAACCTCCTTACCAATGCGGTCAAATATACGGACACCGGAGGATTTGCTCTTTTCGTATCAATGGACGAAAGGGAAAATGATGAATGTAAGTTAAGGTTCTCAGTAAAGGATACCGGAATAGGCGTAAAAGAGGAGGATATGGAAAAGCTCTTCACTGCCTATGAACGGCTGGATGAAGAGAAAAACAGCGGCATACAGGGAACCGGACTGGGTCTTGATATTTCCAGGAGGTTCGCGGAGCTTATGGGAGGAAAACTGACCGTTACCAGCGAATACGGAAAGGGCTCCGAATTCATCCTGACTCTTTCCCAGAAGATAATTGACAAGACTCCTGTGGGCGTATTTATGGAGCATGATGAATCAGCCGCGGGCGGCCCTTACGTTCCGCAGTTCATCGCTCCCGATGCGGATATACTCGTGGTGGATGACAATCCCATGAACCTCTCTGTTATCAAGGGACTCCTTAAGGGCACCAAGGTATTTGTATCCACGGCTTCAAGCGGCGAGGAGTGTCTGGAAAAGATCCGGGATACGGCCTTTAATGTGGTCCTTCTCGACCATATGATGCCGGGAATGGACGGTGTGGAGACTCTGGCTGCCATCCGCGCAGACTATCCGGATCTGCCGGTATATGCTCTTACTGCAAACCAGGCTGCCGGAGAGGATTTCTACAAGTCAAAGGGCTTTAACGGCTACCTTTCAAAGCCCATTGACAGCCTGACCCTTGAAAAAACCATTATGAAGCATCTCCCGGAGGAGATGATGGAGAAGCCTGCAGCCGGTGAAGAGAACGGGGAGCTTACGGAGATCCCTCCCGATATGCAGTGGATCTATGATACAGAGGGCGTATCCGTCCCGGAGGGTATCAAAAATTCCGGAGGAATATCAAACTACATATTCTCACTGAACCTCTTTCTTGATACAATTGACGGAAACGCAAAGGTCATCAGGGATGCCTACGAAAACGGCAATATACGTCTTTATACGATCAAGGTTCACGCCCTTAAGAGCTCTGCGAGGATAATAGGGGCCATGGAGCTTTCAAAGCTTGCCGAGGATCTTGAGGATGCGGGAAACAAAGAAGATACAGCCTTTATTGACGCCAATACCAATATCCTCCTTTCCGGTTATGAGGATTTCAGGGAAAAGCTGAAAAGGCTTCAAAATGATAATGGAAATGAAGATAAAGAAGCGATCTCAGAAGAAGAGCTTAAGGAAGCCTATTCTGCCCTCTCCGATGTGGTCCCCCAGATGGATTACGATTCGGTGGAGATGATACTTGAGCAGCTCTCCGGCTATGCACTTCCGGAAGAGGATTCACGTATCGTAAAAGAACTCACGAAGAAAATGAAGCTTTTTGATTGGGATGGAATGGAGGAGCTTATAAATGACCGAAAATAAAATGATATTCGTAGGTGAAAAAGAGACCTTTATCGCCCGTGTTCTTATAAAGAAGGTTCAGGATGCAGGCATTGACTGCAGCTTTGTGCCTAACAGGATCGACCTCATAAATGATTACCTCGAACAGGTTTCCCTCCTGACACTTTTTATGGATGAGGGAGAAAGACCCGATGAAAAGCTCCTTCATTTCCTGACGGATTCCCTGGATGAAAAGGGCCTTAAGATAATACTTGTGGGTGAAAGAGCTGACGTTCAATATACCCTGGACCGGCTTCCGGGTGATCTTATCTTCAAAACCTTTTCAAGACCTGTTGATAATACGAAATTTGCAAACAGCATAAGTGATTATTTTTTGAAGGCCAATGCCGGTGAATTCAAGAAGAGCATCCTTATTGTGGATGATGATCCCCAGTATCTCACCATGGTCAGGGAATGGCTTAAAGGAAGCTACAAGGTATCCATGGCAAATTCAGGTCTTCAGGCCATAAAGTGGCTCGGAAAAAACAAGGTGGATCTTATCCTTCTGGATCATGAGATGCCTGTCACAAGCGGTCCCCAGGTTCTGGAAATGCTGAGAAGTGATTCGGATACCAGCTCCATTCCGGTAATGTTCCTTACCGGAAAGGGGGACAAGCAGAGTGTCATGGAGGTAGTGGCACTGAAGCCTGAGGGATATTTCCTTAAGGGAATCCAGAAGGACGAATTACTTGAGAAACTGGAGGAATTCTTCATTATGCATAAAAAAGTATGATCGATCTTATCAGGGCTCACCAACTTAATATTATGCTCCTTCTCTGCGGAGCCTGCGGAATACTGATATTTTTACTGTTCAATACCCGCTTTCTGTCCAAAAGCAGAAAAAGGATACTTATCTTTATGGAGTCTGTTGCCTTTTTTCTGCTGTGGTTTGACAGACTGGCATATATCTATGCGGGTTCCACGGATCAAAACGCATACATAATGGTTAGGGTCAGTAACTTTTTTGTGTTCTTTCTTACCTCCGGGATCGTCTACGGCTTCAATCTTTATATCGCGGACTGGATGAAAACCGAGGGAGGCTTTTCCCCGCTGCCACGGAGACTGACATTTACCGGAACCATGGCCCTGCTCGGGATGGTCCTTGCCATTATCTCTGCATTCACCGGACTCTATTACTATTTTGACGAATTCAACCAATATCACCGGGGCCATGGTTTTCTTGCAGCCTATATAGTTCCCATCCTCTGCCCTCTCATACAGTATAGTGTTATCAGACAGTACCGGAAAGTATTCAGTAAGCTTATCTATATCTCCATGCTACTCTATATTTTTGTTCCCATTATCTGCGGGATCACTCAGATATTCACCTACGGGATCTCCATAGTTAATATTTCCCTGGTTGCCGTATCTCTTTCAATGTATGTCTGCATGTATATGGATCTCAATAATACCGTTAAGCATGCCTATGATATCGAGATACAGAATATGCAGGGAGAGCAGGAAAGGATGGAGAGGCTTTTTGACCAGACAGCCACGGCCTTTGTTTCCGCCGTTGAAAAAAAGGATGATTTCACCAAGGGCAATTCCCTTAAGATCGCTGAATACGCGAAAAAGATCGCACTACTTGCCGGAAAGGATGCTGACGCCGCCGAAGAAGTATACTACGCTGCCCTGCTCCATGACGTGGGAATGATAGGCGTTCCCGATAAGGTAATAAAAAATGAGGCGGATCCCGATAAATGGGATTACGAAGCCATGCGCCAAAAACCTGTGATCGGAGAAGAGATACTCTCAAGCATCACCGAATACCCCTATCTGAGCGTAGGTGCGCATTATAGCCATGAGAGATATAACGGAAGCGGGTATCCCGAAGGGCTTAAGGGGGAAGAGATCCCGGAGATCGCCAGGATCATCGCGGTTGCGGACGCCTTTGTCACTATGACAACGAAGAAAAGATACCGGGATGCAAGGCCGCGTTTTATGGCAAGAGAAGCCTTTATAAGAGGTGCAGGTGAGGAATTTGATCCCAGATTTGCCGAGATCATGGTAAATATCATTGATACCGAGACGGTGAATGAGGATCCGGAGAATTCCGTCGAAACTGAAAAAACCATAAGCTGCAATGATTACAGAGAACAGATCACCCTCGGCATCCCTGTTGAAAGGGATTGGAGAAAAATCAGCTTCAACTGTGAATATCCCGAGGATTATGATCCTGAATTCTCCGCTCCCTCCATCGTTTTATTTGATTCCTTCGACAGAAGGACACATAGCAACAAAAAGTCCATTGACGCCTATCATTATCTGGAGTACGGAGAAATATGGTTTGATAAATACAGTATAACGACCGCAGCGAGAAAGATCGTTGAAAAAAGTGTGGATATTGACACTACTCAAAGCGCAGAGGGGGATGAGCATTATGAGATACTTGCCGGGAGGTTTGAGGACCACCTGAAGCTTATTATGAAAGCCCCCTGTTATACAAAGGAGGTTTCGGTCTCTCTTCCAAGTGTATCAAAATCGGCCTATATCGGTCTTACGGGAGAAAACTGCACCCTTAATGATATCTCAGTAACCCTCACCGGTGAAACCGTTGAAGAAGGTGATATTTTGAGGATCTCAGATCCCATAAGCTATATCGACCACCTTGAATCCGATATCCCGAATATCCAGGTAGACAGAACCCGTTCTGCCCATACCGCAGGTATCGAGATCACCCGGAGACTTAAAATACGCTTCCATAGCATGAGCCTTCCCGGAGCTGACCTCGTTTGGCACTGCCCCTATGTCGTACTGTTTTATTCCGAGGACGGCCGTGTAGACGGACCCGGATACCGTATGTACAATATGATCAAGCTTAACGGCGAGGATGAAGGCGAAATGGAATACGCCCATAACAGCTTTACTATGAAAAAGCTGCCCGATTTTCCCGGCTGGAACGAGTGGAAAAGGATCAACGGAGAAGGTCTTGAATGTGCCCTTTATTTTGAAAGACACGGAAATGAGATACGTTTTAAGACAGAAAATCTGGGTCTGAGTATAGAAAATAAAACCGTGATAACCGATGCAGCGCCTCTTGTCTATGCATCTCTGACCGGAGATCAGGTGGCTCTTACTGATATAAGGATAGAGTAAAACGTTATTTAAGTGCCTTATAAAGAAGAGCGTTCATAACGGCAGCTGCAACATTGCTTCCTCCCTTATTTCCCCTTGCGGCGATATAGGGGATCCGGCTCCCTATTATAAGCTCCTTCGCTTCCCTTACATTCACAAATCCCACAGGTACGGCTACAATCAGCTCCGGCTCGAGTCTTCCTTCCCTCACCATATCATAGAGATGTATAAGAGCCGTTGGTGCGTTTCCCACAGCAAAGATAAGCTTTTTCCCAAGAGCTTCCGCTCTTTCCATACTTACCATGGCGCGGGTGATCCTTCTCTTCTCTGCTTCCTCGGCAACATCCTTATCCGCCATGAAACAGTGTATACTGCAGCCAAGCTCTGAGACTGCTTTTTTATTGATACCGGAGTACGCCATCATCGTATCCGTGACTATAGCAGCCTCCTCCTTCAGGGCTCTAATCCCCCGGTCTATTACTCCCTCTGAAAAAACAAGGTTGTCGGCGTAGTCAAAGTCCGCCGTGGTATGTATCACTCTCTTTACAATATCCCGGCTCCCCGGAGGAAAACTGCATCCCGATAATCGCTCCTCTATTATCTCAAAGCTTTTTCTTTCTATCTCTTTTGGTTCGGTAATGAATCCTTCCATTTTTATGCTTCTCTGTAGCCTCTCCTTGTGACCATCCTGCCATTTATGACGACTGTATCGGAATTCCCTATGAAAACCGTGGTAAACATATCGATATCCTCATCCGGAAGCTCCTTAAGGGTACAGATCTTAACCGTCTCTCCCTCTCTTCCTATGTTTTTCACATAGCCGCAGACCCGGTCCGGAGGGAGCTTTTCCAAAAGGATCTCTACAGCCTCCCTTAAGCCTTCCCTTCTTACCCTGCTCTTCGGATTATATAAAACTGTCACAATGTCCGAAGCTCCGGCAGCTCTCAGCCTCTTATGAATGGTCTCCTTATCTGTCAGATGATCGCTTAAGGATATCACGGAAAAATCATTTGTAAGAGGTGAACCAAGTAACGCTCCTCCTGCAAGGGCTGCAGTGATCCCGGGAATGACCGTGATATCAATATCCGGATCGTTTCCGCATACCTCGAAAATCAGCCCGGCCATTCCGTAAATTCCTGCGTCCCCGCTGCAGACAACGGCCACCCTGTTTCCCTTAAGCGCGTATTCCCGGGCTTTTTCGCAGCGTTCCCGCTCCTTACGCATTTCAGAAGAAATAACGGTCTTTCCTTCCGTGAGGTCCTTTATAAGCTCTGTATACACCCTGTAACCTATGATAATATCCGAAGCGCAAATAGCTCTTTTTCCTTCGGGTGTAAGCATATCTGCCCTTCCGGGTCCAAGTCCCGCAACGAAAATGCAGCCCTTTCTCCCGGCCTCCGTTTTGCACAGATCCTCTGTTTCTCCGGGCAAAGCACTTCCTGCCGCGTCATAAACCGCTATGGCAAGGGTCATCCCTTCTGCTTTCTCTTTTCTCTCGATCAGGCTAACCCTTCCTGAGGGACAGAGCTCCAGAGCTCTTTTTACCGCGCTTCTTTCGCACACATTTGAAACACCGGTTTTTTCCAGCACAAATTCCGACTCGTAAAAACCATATGAATCCTCAAGCTGATTTAATTCCTCTGCAGTGAAAAAACTAAGCCTCAGATTGTATTCATCCGCAAAGCGCTTTATCGCTGCCTCATTCCTTTTTATATCTATAGTGGCGATATCGGATACTGCTGAAAGGGAAATATTTCTGTCCCTTAGAAAAGCCAGAATAAAGCTTTTCAGCTTATCATATTCTGTTCCCTTCCTGCACCCTACACCAAGGCAGAGACATTTCGGTATAAGCTTCAGGGTCTTCGGAAATATATCTGTAAGATACGGGGAGATACTTACACCTATCTCCTCATTCCTTAAAAGGGCGGATGAAACATCCTTTATCCTTTCAGGGTTTTCGATCCCTATCCCCTTTCCTTTAGCGAAGCTGTCCACCGCAAAGACCTTATTTATATCCGTTGCGGTGGTAATCACGGCTTCGGCGGAAAGTAAGCCGGCAAGGCTTTCTGCGAGGTCATTTGCACCGCCTATATGTCCTGACAGAACCGGGATCACATGCTGCTTTAATTCATCTATGACAATGACAGCGGGATCTATGGTCTTTTTTCTGATAAAGGGTGCTATTGCCCTTACCGCTATCCCCATAGCTCCTATAAAGATTATTGCATCTCCCTTAAAGGCTTTTTCCGTTCGTTCCTCCAGAGTGCCTTTGTCTTCGCCCTGAAGGCTGCTTTCGACCTCTGCGTCCGATGACAGGAGCTCCGCTATTTCCAGGTTTACCCTGTTTCCTTTTTCGCTGAAAGAAAAAACCGTGATCTTTTTCATATTAGAGTGTATCCATAGCATCCTTCGAACTTGTCATTCTGAGCGAAGCGAAGAATCTTTCATAACCTGTTAGAAAGATCCTTCCTGTTAATGAAAATCCGGGTCATAGAGCTTTGACCTGACATTTTCCGAAAAAGCTTCATCAGACAGAAAATCTCCGGCAAAAATGATCGCGGTCCTTTTGATGCCGTTTTTTTCCGCTTCCTCCGGAAGCTCCTTTACCGTAGTATATATCACTTTCTCATCATCCCAGGTGGCCTTATAAACTATGGCTGCCGGGCTGTCGGGGCCGTATCCCCCTTTAATAAGCTCCTTTGAAAGCTTTTTTATCATTCCGGCAGAAAGAAAGACCGCCATCGAGGAATGATGGGATGCGAGGCTCCTGATCCCTTCACTCTCCGGCACCTCTGTACGACCCTCCATCCTGGTTATAATCAGGCTCTGGCTTCCCCCCGGAACCGTAAACTCTTTTTTTAATGCCGACGCTGCCCCGAATAAGGAGCTGACCCCCGGACAATATCCGTATTCAATATGCTCTTCATCGAGGAGCTTAAACTGCTCTCCTATTGCTCCGTAGAGAGCGGGATCCCCGGTGTGGAGCCGGACCACTCTTTTTCCTTCTCTGTGGGCTTTAAGCATTACCGACATGATCTCTTTAAGGTCCATACCCGAGCTGTCATAGATCTCAGCATCATTTGAGGCATATGCCAGAAGCTCCGGATTCACAAGGCTTCCCGTATATACTATGACCTGGGCTTTACTTATCAGCTCCATACCTCTAACGGTTATAAGGTCCTTTGCGCCGGGTCCCGCACCAACAAAATCTATCATGGCAGCTCTATCCTCCCCTTTATCTTTACTACCCTTCTGTCGTAGCTTAGGAGCCCGTTCACCTCATCCTCAACGTCGGAAACCTGAGTATAAACAGAACCTGAAAGCCCGTACTTAATGGCCGGGATGATCTCCTCTTCATAAAGCTCCCTTATTCTCTGTTCCAGCTTCTCAAAGCTTTTCAGAGTCCCGTAGCCATATGCCCTTCCGGGGTCAAAAAGGTGTCCCTCCGCCCTGCAGGCAAAGCCCCCGCATTCCGAAAGGATTATGGGTCTGTCCGAAGGCTCGAAAATATACTTTTCATTGTATCTATGAAGGCTTAAAACATCGCTTTTCCCCATATCAAACCAGCCGGAAGCGGAATCTATGATCGAATCCGGAAGCATTTTCTTTATCTCTCCATAGATCTCCTCCGAGTCAAACTGTCCCCAGCCCTCGTTAAATACGGTCCAGTAGAGAATACAGGGAAAGGACCCAAGCTGCCTTACCGTTTCCGCCGCACGTTTCTTAAAGGTCGCACGTATCTCCGCACTTTCCCTTGAATGGGTGTCATCCCTGTCCGGAAAGCCTATGTTTGGAAGAACGGTGTCGAGGAAAAAGGAATAGTGTCCGTTATTTACCATATCCTGAAAAACAACCATTCCGAGGCGGTCGCAGGCCTCATAATAGAGATCACTTTCAACCTTGATATGCTTCCTTAAGGTATTAAATCCCAGGGATTTCAGTGTCCTGATATCGGATTCAAAAAGACAGGGATCCGCAGGAGTGGATATCCCGTCACTAAAGTAGCCCTGATCCAGAGCCCCGTTAAAAAAGAAGGGCTTACCGTTGAGAAGGATCCTCTTTACTCCGTCAACACTGCCAATGCTTATCTGCCTCAGGGCAAAATAGGAACGTACCCTGTCCCCGCTGTCAAGGGAAAGACTGAAATGATAGAGATAGGGGTCATCCGGTGTCCAGTTTCTTACTTCGCCCGGCTTTATGACAGCCTCTCCCCGGATAAGCTCATAGCATTCATCTCCTGAAGGGGTGGAAACCATAACAGTACCGTTATGGCGCTGATCTCCGGTAGAAATACAGGCTTTCTCCGTATCTGTCTTTATCACTATCCTTTCAACGTGGATCTCCCTTACGCTCTCCATCCATACACTCTGCCAGAGCCCGGAAAAGGGCGTGTACCACATACCGCCCCTCTTTATCCTCTGCTTCCCGTAGGGCTCCTTAAGATCTCTCAGATCGTCCACCGTAACTATCCTTAAGCGGAACCTGTCCGGAGCATCACTTATATCCACGGTGAAATGCTCATATCCGCCGCTGTGTCTTCCATAGCTCTTTCCGTCAATAAAGACCTCCGCATGCTGGTCTGCGGCATCGATATGTAGAAGCAGCATTTCATCACGAAAGCCCTCGGATATTACGACCTCTCTTTCATATATAAGCTCAGCCCCTTCGGGGAAATGGGTTTCAATACCTGAAAGAATCGACTCCGGCGGAAAGGGTACACGTATCCTCTTTTCCTTAACCGGATATGGGGAAGCGTTATGATATACAGAAAAATCCCACCATCCGCAGAGATTTAAGAAGGAGTCCCTTTCCATAAGGGGTCTCGGATGACGGTCCCAGGGAATCCTTACTTCGTCCTTATACAGTTTCTCCCCGGCTTCCGTAAACAGTCTTGTCATGACCATAATTATAACACGCGGGGGAAATTTGTGTTATACTGAGTACAACCGTAAAAAGCGACGGATGTTTCTTCTGTCATCCTGAGGAAGGATCTTTAAGATTCTTCGCTTCGCTCAGAATGACAAAAGACCGCATATGCTGCCGGAAGATCGAATTTGACGAATGTGTGCCTAAGCGATCTTCCGGTAGTATATGCAGGTCGGATTGATAGCGAACGACTGCAGTTTTGTGCCGAAATGCGGCGGCGCGATGCTAAAGCGCTTTTTTTTAGCAGGAGCGCCGTCCGGATATTTCGGTACAAAACAAAGGTAGTGAGCGTAATCTGACCGCATATGCTGCCGGAAGATCGAATTAAACGAATCGCAAAGATATTTCAAAATAAGGATAAGGAAAAAATGTCTGAAGATCAGAAGATCACGAGGCTTATGCTTATTAAGCCTGAAGATGAGAATAATAAATATGTTGTGGAGGAAAGCTCCTTACTGGATTCGATGTCAAGCGGTGATGATCTGCCTGCTGTGGGCTTTACGTCCGGCAGCCCGGCATTCTGCTATATAAGGGCAAATACAAAGATCTTTTCGGCACCCTTAAGCTATCACCTTCTGTATGATGATTTCTTCGGCTATCTGGACGCGCTGAAAATAGTGTCCGTGCGCCATAGAGATACCTGGGAGGGAGCATCCGACGATATCCTCACCGATGCAGAAAAAAGAAAGCACAGATACGAAAGTGCCTATCCGGGATTAAACACCTTCTTTGACCAGGCCGTTTCCTATAGCGGAGGCTGGAATGAGTACCTGCCCCCGCTATGATCCTTAGCTATAGTCAGCTAAATATCCTGATTAAATCTGGAAACGATAACTGTACAGGAAGCATCACCGGTAATATTAAGTGTCGTCCTGCCCATATCAAATATTCTGTCAACGCCTGCTACAAGTGCGATCCCGTCTACAGGCAGTCCCACGGACGTTAAAACCATGGCTAGCATAACCATTCCCGCGCCCGGAACACCGGCAGTACCTATTGAAGCAAGTGTTGCGGTCAGAACTATTGTAATCATCTGTTCCAGGGTCAGATCAATTCCGTAGCAGGACGCAATGAAGATTGCACATACTCCCTGGTAAATCGCTGTCCCGTCCATATTTATCGTTGCACCGAGCGGCAAAACGAAGCTCGAGATCTGCCTTGGAACCCCCAGCTTTTCAGTACATTCCATATTAACCGGCAGAGTTCCCACTGAAGATGCACTTGAAAAAGCAAACATCATTGCAGGTAATATACCCTTAAAGAATTTAAGAGGGCTCATCTTTCCCACTACGGCGACAGCTGTCGAGTAGACAATTGCAGCATGAAGGAAGAAGCATAGATAAGCTATGATCAGAACCTTTGCCAAAGAACCTATAACCTCCGGTCCGTTTGCTGCGATGACGGGTGTCAGCAGGCAGAACACACCGACAGGTGACAGCTTCAGAATCATCTCCATACATTTCATAAAGACGTCGTTTAAGAGGTTAATGCCATCTACCGCCCCCTCAGCTTTTTCTCCGAGCTGAACGATCGCAAAGCCTATAATAAGCGCCATTACAATAACCTGAAGCATATTTGCATTTACAATGGGTCCAAGAAAATTAGACGGGAAAATATCAACCAGCACATCCATTCCGGCTTTTGATTCCTGGGCTTCATAAGCGAGCTCCGTTGTGGAAATAACCGGAAAGAATGATTTAAACACCGAACTGACAGCCAGACCTATTGTTATGGCAAATGCGGTTGTGATCAAGTAATAAAAAACCGTAATTCCGCCTATCTTACCAATCTGCCCGATATCCTTCATGGAAACAATCCCGCTCATTATCGAGAAAAGAACAATCGGACATACAATAAACTTAACGAGATTTAAGAAGATAGTACCAAAGGGCTTAATGTAGGTTACCGTCAGCTCCGCATTGCCTTGGAGCAATAATCCGGCAATAATGGCAAGCACCAGGGCAACAAAAATCTGAAGAGCCAGGGAAGACTGCTTTACCTTGAGAACTGCCCTGTTAACGCCCTTGCAGTGTGAAAGAGATATGCCGTCGCCCATCAGATGATCAACCAGTGAACCGATGACATTATTGACATTCAGATTGTCATCATCATTATCCACAGGTTTATTGTGAAGTAATAGCTCCTGCTTAATATCATCTATATCAAAACCGTTTCCCTTGCCGACAACCTGAAAAGCCAATCCACCCAATACACCTTTGGCACTGACGGTCAGCTTTTCCTCCGGAGAAGAATTTTTAATGAACTTGACAAGCAATTCTTCCAGAGCAAGAAGACTTCTGACAGACGTTGATTTTTCCACCCGGTTTTTCTGTAATTCATTCCTCGCAAAATCTATAGCCTTAGGAATTTCATTCAGATCACAGTTCATTTCATAAGATTTCATAAAATCAACTCCTTTCTCCCTGCCCGGATTGTCGTCCTCTGCAGGAATCACATGTATGCCTTCCCTTGAGAGGTATCAAAGCTTTCCGCCTGCTATTATCTCTCCGTCAGCAGGATATTCCTTTACACCGAAGCTTTCATAGATACATTTCCTCGCTTCGGTCAGGTCTTTGAAATCCCCGCCCTTTATCATCTGGGCGACTATGTTTCCTATCGCTGTGGCTTCCCCGGGGCCCGCAACAACCCTGCGTCCGGTCTTCCTTGCTGTAAGGCTGTTTAAGAAGGGATTCATGGAACCGCCGCCCACTATGTGAATAGCACTGAAGTTCCTGCCCACTATATCCTCTATTTCGGTGATTGTACGTCCGTATGCGTCCGCAAGGCTCTGATAGACAACACTTGCAACCTCATCAAGCCCCTCGGGCACCTTCTGTCCGGTCCTCCCGCAGAAGGCTTTTATCTCTTCAGTCATATTATCCGGTGCCAGGAAGCAGTTGTCATCCACGTTTACGCGTGAAGGGAAATCAAGCTTTGAATACGCCATCTTGCTGAGCTCATCCCAGTTATACTTATCACCGGTCTCATGGCGTACCTGCTGTATTATCCATAGACCCATTATATTCTTTAAGAACCTGTATCTGTATTCATAACCGCCTTCGTTTGTAAGGTTGGCAGCGTGGCTCTCCGGTGTGCAGATCGCTTCACGGTTTTCAACTCCCATAAGAGACCAGGTGCCGGAGCTTATGTAGAGATTATCCTTTTCATCCGTTGTGGGAACGCTCATAACCGCAGATGCAGTATCGTGGCTTGCAGCCTTGATAACGGTGCAGTCAAAGCCCAGCTCCTCCTGAAGCTCCTTCTTTAATGAACCCACCACTGTTCCCGGCATAACAAGCTCCTTAAATAAGGACCTCTTGAAGCCAAGCTTTTCAATAAGCTCATAGTCCCACTGACAGGTCTTCGGATCTACGAGGTTCGAGGTGGTGGCTTCAGTATATTCACTCATTGCAACACCGGTAAGGAGATACTGGAAGTAATCCGGAAGCATAAGAAGGGTCTCGGCCTTTTCCATTATTTCGGGATCATTTTTCTTAATCGCCATAAGCTGATAGATGGTATTGAAGATGGCATACTGTATCCCGGTCCTTTCATAGAGCTTTTCCTCCGGAATAAGCTTATAAACCTCCTCATCCATTCCCTTTGTGCGGGAATCCCTGTAGCTTACGGGATCACCGAGAACCTGTCCGTCCTTATCAAGGAGCACAAAATCAACACCCCAAGTGTCTATGCCGAGATAATCCGGCTTTTCTCCGGCTTCTCCGCATTTTTTTAAACCCTTCTTTATCTCATTGAAAAGATATTCGGTATCCCAGCAGAGATGACCGTTTTTCTTCTTCGGTCCGTTGTCAAAGCGGTGCATCTCTTTTAGGACGATCTTACCGTTCTCCTTTGTTCCGATTATGTGCCTTCCGCTGGAGGCGCCGAAATCGATGGCCAGATATTTGTTCATGTTTCCCTCCTCTATTAAAGCTGTTCTTTTATTGCCTTTTTCTTAAATCCCGTCCTCCGGATAAATGCAGCGTATCCCGCTTCTCCTGAAGAGATCGAGCCACTTCTCATCCGGCTTTTCATCGGTGACTATAATGTCCGCTCTCTCCATGTCACATATCTTTGAAAAAGCTATGGTGTCAAATTTCGAATGATCGACAGCAAGGATATGCTCCCTTGAATTGTCGAGCATGGCACGTTTTGCCTCGCAGAAAAGCTCGTTTCCGTCGGTTATCCCCTTTACCATATCAAAGCCCTTGCAGCTCATAATGGCCTTATCCGCATTAAAGGCTCCGATCCCTTCGATGGCCCGTGGTCCCGTAAGGGCGAGATAGCCTTCCTTCATTGTACCGCCGGAGCAGATAACATTCCAGCTTTCAACGTCCGAAAGCTCGATCATAACCTCAAGCGAATTTGTAATCACAGTAAGCCTGTGTTTGTTTTTCAAGGCCTTCGCAATAAAAACCGAGGTTGTTGACGGATCGAGGGTGATGTGATCACCATCCTCAATAAGACCCGAGATAAGCTCTGCTATCTTCTGCTTTCCCGGTATATTTCTCTTTTTTCTGATATTAAAAGGCAGGTCAATTGATGAGTCCTCATTGATCACGGCTCCGCCGTAACTTTTTTTTGCCAGACCCTCCTTATCAAGTCTGTCCAGATCCCGCCTTATGGTCTCCTCCGAAACCTTAAAGGATCTTGCCAGATCTGATACAACAACCTGTCTCTTTATCTGCAATTCTTCAAGTATTCTGTTACGCCGCTCAAGAGCAAGCATATAATTCTCCTTATTGCAGCATACTGCGAAGCAGTGTGCTGCACGTGACGCGCCACCGCGAAGCGGTTTAATTGCGCGGCACTCCAAATACTACAGTACCAATGCCGTTAAGTTAAGCATTTTGTCATCCTGAGCGCCAGCGAAGGATCTTTCCGACCGGTTATAGAAGATTCTTCGCTTCGCTCAGAATGACACTAACTTAACGCCATTATTACAGTACCGTCCTGCAGATCTGCTCGTCGGGATGGGGAATAACCGATGAATCGAGGAACATTCCCCTGTCCGCGATCCTCTGCTTCGCAGTCTCTATCGCGGATGTTACCGCCGCTACCTCACCTGTCAGGAACATATATGACTTTCCGCACATTCCCTTTGCTATACGAAGCTCTATAAGATCTACGATCGCGGTCTTCGCGGCAGCATCTGCTGCAACAAGCATTGAAGCCACATCGTAGGTCTCCAGTATACCGAGTGCGCTTACCTTTCCTATTGATGTAACACCGTATATCGCGGGGAATATGCTCTCGTGGGGGTTACCCAGGACCATGCTGTCAATAAGCTCATCCGGATACTTCTTTACTGCCGCATCCACCGATGCTCTTACCGCACTCAGTTCCCCGGCTATCAGTGCAATATACTTTCCGGGACAGACGGTCTCCGCTTCCAGAAGCTCAACCCTGGATGTCTTCACCATTTCATCCGCTGCGGTAACACCCTTGGAAACCGTTCTGAATTCTATCATTCCTATGGCTCTGCTCATCTTGCCCCGTATCCTCCGTTGATAAGCGCGAATCTGTCCGTCACTTTCTCTATCCTTCCGTCTATTGGAGCATGCACGGAAATACTCAAAGCATCCTCCTTATATCTTCCGATAATATCTCCCTTTTTAACCTGATCCCCTTCTCTTATTACGGGAACTGCAGGTGCTCCTATATGCTGTGAAAACATTACCTGAACCTTATATACATTCTTTACGCTGTCATCAAGTGGTGCATCGCTTTCATATGACGATACTCCAAGCCTTGCCGCAAGTCTTTCTTCGGGAGCCTTTCTTAGATCCCTGCCTTCTGAAACGGGTGAGATCACCGGATCTGAAGGAGCCTTGACTCCCTTTTCCCTTAAACCGCTCTTATATACTGCGATTAAGCTTCTCGGGCTCAGGCCCTGAGGGCAGGAATAAAGCTCGCATAAGCCGCAGGAAGAACAGAAAAATGTATCAAGAAATGGATTCATATCCGAAAAGTCCCTGTTGGCTGCAGCCCTCATAAAGAGATGCGGCTTAATGGGATGCCCCAGAGAATGTCTCGGGCAGAGATCCGTGCACATCTGGCACTGGCAGCACACTGATGCCGCTCTTTTCAGTCCGACTGAGGGGTTCTGGTTTTTCCTAAGCACCAGCTTATGATCTTCGGGGAGAACGATGACCGCATTGGTGGTTTTTGTCACCGGGCTGTCACCCTTCATAATGCGTCCCATCATTGGACCGCCCACAAAGTAAACAGGATCCTTGATCTTTAATCCTCCGGCAAAGGACACGGCCTCACTTATGGAGGTTCCGATGGGGAGCCGTACCGTTACCGGGTTTTCAACCTCTCCCACAATACTAACGAGCTTTTCCGTAACCGGAGTACCATTATTAATTGCCCGGCTTATATTGTACATAGTCTCTACATTAAAGACCGCAACACCCTGCTCTATCGGGAGACCTCCCGGACGAACCACCTTTCCGGTGGCTTCATAGATAAGCACCACTTCATCACCCATGGGATAAACCGATGAAAGAAGATGCAGGCTGATATTCGGAAATTTCATAAGGTGCCTGTTTAATTCCTGTACAGTATCCTCATATTCAGCCTTTATACCGATTATGGCTTCTTTTGCTTCTACCGTGGTTCGTACAGTTTCAAGTGCCTCAAGTATCTCCTCTGCGTGTACCTTAAGACACTGTCTGTGAAGAGTTAAAAGAGGTTCACATTCGGCAGCGTTCAGGATTATTGTCTCTGCACGCTTATCCAGCTTTGCGTATGTGGGAAAGCCCGCGCCTCCCGCGCCTGCTATACCCTTTTCCCTTAAAAGGTTTTTTAGCTCATTTAAATCCATTATTTCTTTCAGGCTCTCCTTCATCCAGAATGCCGACTATGGCAGCATCCACAGGTGATGATTCGTTGTCGGTTCCGATACGGGCAGCGCTTCCCAAGGACACCAGAACATACTCGCCAACACCTGCACCGATATTGTCTATAGCAACGAGATGTCCCATATTTTTCCCCATACTCTCCACCGGCTCAATGATCATAAATTTATTGCCGATAAGCTTTTCGCTCTTCCTTGTGGAGATCACGTTTCCCAGAACTTTTCCTACGATCATGTCCCGCTCCTTTTTATGATCCTCGCAGGATCACCATGCTTTATTCCGGATGCATTTGCTTCATCCGTATCTATATGCATTTCGAGGGTAAAGCTCGGATCGACGCGGATCAGCACATTCTCAAAGGTTGTACCCCTTTCGTTATCTACCCGGACGGATACGGTATCCTTGTCTTTTAAGCCCGCAGCACGCGCATCCTCAGGCGACATATGGATATGTCTCGCGGCTATGATGCAGCCCTCTTTAAGATAAAGGGCACCCTTAGGTCCCACCAGGGCCACCGGAGCGCTTCCCTTTATATCCCCGGAATTCCTTAAAGGAGCACTGACTCCGAGCTTCATAGCGTCTGTCCTTGAAACCTCAACCTGATTAAAGCTCCTGCAGGGCCCCAGCACTCTGACATTCTCGATCGCCCTGAGCTTCAGACCGACTATGGTACACTGCTCCTCAGCCGCAAACTGTCCGCCCATAAGCTCCTTCTTTTTGGTAAGAGTATGTCCCTTACCGAAGAGGATCTCCACAGCTTCCTCCGTCAGATGTATATGTCTCGCCGACACTCCCACAGGAACCATAAAGCCTGTATCGCTGCCGGACGTTTCTCTCTCATTTATGGTATTAAGTATTATCCTTGTGATTACTTCGATGTCTTTGGTATTCATATGTTTTTTATTACCCGGGCGCCACTGTCTGCCGGCACCCGGGTTCAAAAGTATTCTTAAAAGTTACCTTACTTGAGCTTCGGCAGTATAAGCTCAACATCATTATGAGGACGGGGAATAACATGCTGTGCAACCAGCTCTCCGAGCCTTGATGCATTAGTTGCACCGGCCTCAACCGATGACTTAACAGCTCCGACGTCTCCGCGTACCATAACGGTTACAAGACCGGATCCGATCTTCTCCGTTCCAACCAGAGTAACGTTTGCAGCCTTACACATAGCATCTGCGGCCTCGATAGCCGCAACCAGACCTCTGGTCTCAACCATTCCCAATGCTTCCTGTGACATAGTGTTCTCCTTTCTTTTTATACTTCCTGTAAGTACCTGTCATCAGAATTCACGTTTCCGGGCTTCTTCCACCTGGAAGCGCTCAAGTTTACCAGCTTCACTATCTCTTCATGAGGGCTGGCAATGACACCGTAGCTTGCCACGTCCCTTATGGGCGCTTTTCTGGCAGCCTGGACAGCAGCCTTGCAGTCAGCCACATCCCCTTCAACTATGAGGGTCACAAGCCTTCCGCCTATCTTTCGCTCCCAGGTGCTGAGTGTCACGTTTGCCGCCTTGCACATTCTGTCCAGTGCCTCCATTGCGGCAACCACTCCCGTGATTTCAATTAATCCGTATGCCTTCCTCATTATAAGATCCCTTCAACAAACCTTTCTGCTGCCTCTTCAGATCTTCGGCAGGATCATTTCCACATCATTATGAGGACGCGGAATAACGTGCTGTGCTACCAGCTCTCCAAGCCTTGATGCATTTGCTGCTCCGGCTTCCACAGAAGCCTTGACTGCTCCTACATCTCCTCTTACCATAACGGTTACGAGACCGGAACCTATCTTCTCTGTTCCGACAAGCTTTACCTCGGCAGCCTTTGTCATTGCATCTGCTGCCTCAATGGCGGCAGTGAGACCCCTGGTCTCAACCATTCCCAATGCTTCCTGTGACATAACTCTGAACCTCCTTAGTTTTTATCAAAACAATTGATCTTTAACATCTTTTCCGTATCGGACGTGGGTCTCGGGATTATATGCTTCTGGAAAATCCCGGTCATCGACTCCGCAACGCCTGTTGCCGCAGCCATGGCCGCCTCAACATCCGAAACGGTTCCTCTGAACTTTACCGTGACAAGAAGGGGTACCGGGAGCTGTTCGGCATTGGCCGGCTTATTCTTGTCAAATGGCTCCAGCCAGACTCTGCCCGCCTTACACCCGGCGTCGGCAGCCATAAATGCAGTTACGACCCCGTATACCTCAAGGATGCCTACTGCTTCTTCCTGCATATCCTAAAACTCCTCCCGTACAAATCCATTCAGATCCCGATCTGACCTCTTTTTATTGCAGCATACTGCGAAGCAGTGTGCTGCACGTGACGCGCCACCGCGAAGCGGTTTAATTGCGCGGCACTCCTCTCTGTCATCCTGAGCGTCAGCGAAGGATCTTTTTAATTACTTAATACCGCGATCTTTAAGCCCTTCTGGGCGATATTCGTTTCAAAGGCCTCATTTATATCCTTTAATGCAAACTTATGTGTGATAAGCCTGTCCATCGGAACCCCGTCCCTCTTTGCAGCCTTCAGGAATTCAAAGGTGGTTGCGTAATCCCTTAAGGTGTACACCCAGGATCCCACCGTTGTGATCTCCTTTGAGCAGATATCAAAGTGCGGGTTTATGGTGGCGTCACCACCGTTAATAAAGAAACCAAGCTCGCATAGACCGCCGCCGTTTCTTATGAACTTATAAATATTGCTGTGTCCCGCAGGAGAGCCTGTACACTGGAACGCAAAATCCGCGAGATATCCGCCAAGCTCACTCTTCACGGCAGCCGCCAGGTTTTCGATCCCCTTATGGTTCATGAAATTGACATGCCCTGTGGCTCCCATTTCGTGTGAGAAATTCAGTCTCTCGTCATTTCCGTCCACGGTCACGATATTGGTGATTCCCATGGTGCGGAGAACTGCCACACAGATAAGTCCGATGGGCCCGCAGCCCTGAACAACGACTCTGGAATTGAATCTTAAGATCCCCGTGCTCTTTGCCCTCTCGACTGCGTGGATAAGGACTGCGCAGGGCTCTATAAGGATCCTTGAATCCAGATCCATATCCGATACATTAAATACCGTGGATCCGCCGCGTATCAGGATGTAGTCGGAAAACCATCCTGTAAGGTGTCTGTCGTCATCCGGAATAAGTCCGTAAACATCTGCTTCACCGATGTTCTGCTTATTTAAGTCAAACATTGTTATGTCCGGATTGTCGTGGAAGATCATACAGGTCACAACCTTGTCACCGATTCCTAAGGGCTTTCCCGCCGAATCCTTCTTTACGTTCTTTCCGATCTTTACTACCGTACCCGTACCCTCGTGTCCGAGATTGATGGGTATGTACTTAAAGGGGTCGAACTTGTACTCCGCTCCGTCCGTACCGCAGATCCCAGTGCCTTCAACCTTCACAAGGATCTCGTCATCACCAACCTCGGGCATCGGAAATTCCTTTATCTCAAAGTGCTTAAGGTCTGTTAAAAAAGCACAGTGCGCGGTGGAAGGTATATCATACGCCGTTCTTCCGGTATTTGCAGCCGCCGCAGGGCTTCCCTTTCCGTCCATGCTGTTTAATACTTCACGGACTATTGCTTCTATATCATTTGAATTTACTGTCATATCCACCTGCCTTATCTGATGCAGAGACTGTCGATCATTACGCATCTTCTTCTCTTTGCGAATGTGGATGCACTGGTCAGTCCCTCACCTGTTCTGCTTGCTATGGTAAAGGTATTGAAGCCCTCTCCCCCGAAGCCCAGAGATGTGTAGCTCGGACCGTTCTTTACAACTATTGCCGTATCAATCGCCCTGGCATAAGCGGTTATCCTGTCCACGTTCTTTGAATGGATATGGGCCGAATGCCTGTTTCCGTGCTCAAGCCATACCGACTGCTCGACTGCGTCATCAAAATCACGGGCCTTCACCACTCCGAGGATCGGCATCATAAGCTCCGTGCTTATTAAGGGGTTTTCCTTTTTTCCGAAGAAGGTTATGCAGCGGATATTATCGGGTACGTTTACTCCGATATACTGAAGAAGAACCTTTGCGCTCTTTCCTACGCAGTCTCTCTTCGGGGCTCCCTTTTCGTCGATGACTCTCTTTATGAGAGCCTGCTGCTCGGATTCGTTTGCAAGGTAGCAGCCCTGCTCATTTACCATATAATGCATAAGCTCATCGGCTACCGATTCCACACACACAACCTCTTTTTCCGCTATGCAGGGAAGGTTATTGTCAAAGGTACAGCCGTTTACTATGCATTCCGCAGCGTGAGCAATATCTGCAGTCTCATCCACAAGAGCCGGCGGATTTCCCGCTCCCGCTCCTATTCCTCTTTTTCCGGAGGAGAGTACCGCTGTAACCACTCCCGGGCCGCCTGTTGCCACCAGAAGGGAAATGTCAGGATGCTTCATCATGATCTCGCTGGTTTCAAGGGTGGGCTTTTCGCAGGCGCAGGCTATATTGTCCGGACCGCCTCCCTCGATCGATGCCTCATTACAGAGGTTCATAGCGAAAAGAGATGTCTTTACAGCCTTGGGATGCGGGTTAAATACTACTGTATTTCCCGCGGCCAGCATTCCTATCACATTGCAGAGCACCGTTTCCGAGGGATTTGTACAGGGGGTAATGGAGCCTATCACTCCGAAGGGGCCGAGCTCCGTAAGGGTAAGTCCCCTGTCACCGCTCCATGCGGTTGTGTAAATATCCTCTGTCCCGGGACACTTGTCCGCAACCAGGTGGTGCTTTAATATCTTGTCGCCCACATTGCCCATTTCTGTTTCTTCAACTCCCATACGGGCAAGGGTTTCAGCGTTTTCCCTTATCTTCCTTCTGATAATGGAAATGATCTTTTCTCTCCGGTCCATGGGGAGGATGCGTACCTGTTTTTCCGCTTCCTTTGCGGCAGCTATGCACTGATTCATATCCTTAAATACACCGTGCATTCCGTTAACGCCGCCTGAAGACTGCATCTTCTGCACTACCTCGCGCACAATGCTCTGGACCAGTCTTTCATCTATTGCCATCACGCTTCCTTTCTACAGCTTTTCCTCTTTTAGTTAAGAATTATTTATTTGTTAAGCTGTTCCATAACTTTTCTGGTTATCTCTGCGATAAGAGCGGGATCAGTGTTTGCCTCGCTGCTTCCTCCTGTGGAAACACTGCCGCAGCCGTTTCCGCAGTTATGGCAGTTGCTGCCTCCCTTGTTCTGGCAGAGATTTGCGGGATGCTTTCCGGGAAGTCCCATCTTTCTCCTGATCTCATAGAGCTTTTCTACCGTCTTCTGGTCGAATTCCTTGGGACCGCCGAGCATTCTTGACTTGTAGAGGAGCTCTGCGTAAAACTCCAGGGACTCCATCTTGTAATATGCCTGAGTGAGATCCACTGAATAAGAAAGGGCTCCGTGGCTCTCAAGAAGAACCGCATCAAAGTAGGGAAGATATTCCTCAACCGCATCGGGTATCTCATTTGTGGAAGGTGTTCCGTACTTTGCAATGGGAACACAGCCGAGAGAGATAACAGCCTCCGGCATAATGGGCTGGGTAAGAGGGATGCCTGCGATCGCAAAGCTTGTTGCAAAGGTGGGATGAGCATGTACCACAGCTCCGACATCAGGTCTCTTCTCATAAACCCTCATATGCATCTTTATTTCCGAAGAAGGACGGTAAGGGGCAGTTGCCTGGATAACCTCTCCCTTCTCATTTACCTTACAGATCATCTCCGGAGTCATAAAACCCTTGGAAACTCCCGTAGGTGTGCAGAGAAATTCATGGTCGTTTAACTTAACGGAAATATTTCCGTCATTTGCTGCGACCATCCCCCTGTTGTAGATCCTCTTTCCTATGTCCAGGATCTGTTTCTTGATCTCGTACTCGTTCTGCATAATTTCTAACCTCCTTAAGATCTAAGTATGCAAAATCATTATGCCGCCTGTTTATCTGTTTTTGTGGCTGTATCTGTTGAGAATTGTTGCTTTATGACCGATTATAGACGGCAAAACCACATTTGTCAACAACATTTATGTTGTTTTTAAAAAATCATCCACCTATGATACATTCAATGCCACATTTCTCAACAATACTTTTCAGTTCTGTCATTTTCTGTTGATTCGGTGGAAGTACATCCCCCATGGCGTATTCACGACCGAGACCCACATATTTGTCATATCCCAGCCTGTGATAGGGAAGTATGTGCATGACCCTGGCCCCCGGAAGTGATGCTGCAAACTGTGCTATAGCCTGTATTTCCCCCGGTTCGTCATTAAAGCCCGGGATAACGGGAGTCCTTATGATAAGCTCTGTACGGCCGTCCGCTGCGACCTTCTTCGCGTTTTCCAGAGCCAGGCCGTTTTCGCTCCCGGTAAATTCCTTATGCTTCCTCCCGTCCATATGCTTTATGTCCATAAGATACTGGTCCAGAAAGGGGAGGACCATTTCGATCCTTCCGTAATCAACATTTGCCATGCTCTCAAGGGCAGTAGAATATCCCCGGTCCTTTGCGGCACGGAAGAGATCTCTTGCAAACTCAGGCTGCAGAAGGCTTTCTCCTCCGGAAAGGGTTAAGCCCCCTCCGCTCCGGTAGTAGTATCTCCTGTCCTTATCAACGGTCTCCATAACCTCCCGGACAGTCACATCCTTTCCGACAGTCTTTATCTTCCCGTCTGGAGTTCTCATCTCCTCTGTTTCATATGACTGTGACTCCGGGTTGCAGCACCAGCGGCAACGGAATATGCAGCCCTTAAGGAACACTATGGTCCTTATGCCGCGCCCGTCATGTACGGAATATCTCTGTATATCAAATATCCTTCCCTTTGTATCAAGGTAATCCATTATTTCCATATAACTTATCTCTAAGCCTCTGTTCCAATCGGTATCTAACGCACTTACTCCAGTAAGGCTGTCTGCTCTGTACGCCTGATGATATCGTCCTGCAGATTTTTTGAAAGCGTGGTAAACAATGCGGAATATCCTGCAACCCTCACAACCAGAGCCCTGTATTTATCCGGGTTTTTCTGTGCGTCAAGAAGGGTTTCACGGTCGATAACGTTAAACTGCATATGCATACCCTTATTGTCAAAATAGGTCCTTATGAGATTTCCGAAATCCGAAAGCCCCTTCTCCCCCTGAAGGGCAGAGGGATGGAATTTCTGATTTAGAAGCGTTCCGTTGGACGCTATGCCGTGGTCTATACGGGCAACAGAATTGGCTGTGGCCGTAGGACCGTTGGTATCTCTTCCTGCCATTGGACCTATTCCGTCAGCAACAGGAGTATGGGCAAGTCTTCCGTCAGGCGTAGCCCCCGTCTGCTCACCCAAGGGCACATTTGCAGATACGGGATAGATACCCGCCTGGTACACGCCTCCTCTGGGATTCTTATAGCTGTTTAAGGGCTTCGTATAGAGATATGCGGTTTCTCTCGCAAAGAAATCCACTTCTTCTATGTCATTTCCGTACTTCGGCAGTGCATTGATCTCATTCAGCAGCTCGTCAAATCTCTTTCTGTCCTCATCACTTACGGAATTCTGCACATTGGCGATTATCAGGGCAATATCATTTTCATCAAGCTCTCTTCCCTCTTCCGTAAGCTTTCTGGCTACGGCAGAGGCGATATTCGCTGCGGACACGCTGTCCAGGCCCTTTCCGAAATTCAGCATCATTGCACGCCTGTATTCCTCCAGGGTGATGTAATGCCTGTTGTACACAAGCTCCCTCACGGCATAGAGGGAATCAGCCGCATTTGCTATGCCGAAGCACTGCGGGCCTGTGAAATTGTAGACCGCGCCGCCCTGCTCGGTGGTAAGGCCTCTTTTAATGCAGTCATCCACCATACAGGAAAGCCAGGGAAGGGGAACCCTCTCCGCGTGGGCTCTGTCTATGGAATTATCGGAATTTACAAGAAGCTCGATCTGATACTCCATCTGCTTCTTGTAGGCATTCCAGAAATCTTCAAAGGTCTTAAGCTCGGAAAGCTCTCCGGTCTGAATGCTTACCCTTTCCCCGTTCTCATATCCGTTTGAAAAAACAAATTCCAGAGGTCTGCACATATTAAAGAAGGCAGCATCATGCCAGCCCATGGTCTTTCCGCCCTTCTGCGGCTCCACGCAGCCTATGACATCATAGTCCCTTGCATCTTCTTCACTTATTCCTCTTGCCATCATTGAGGGGATTATGACCTCGTCATTGTAGTATGCAGGCATGCCCATCCCTGTACGGGTAAGAGCCGCAGCCTCCCTCATAACCTCCGCGGGGGTAAGGTTCCATACCCTTAAAGACAGTGACGGCGCGGGCAGATGCACATCATCCTCCGCCCATATGCACATTAAGGTCAGGTCATTCGTGGCATCCTTTCCGTCAACACCCATTCCGCCGACAGTAAGGTTCTGGAACAGGGAATAGCCCGCAAAGCCCTTTGCTGAAGCCTCATCCCGGCACTTATTTAAGTCATTGAACTTAACCCATACACAGTCAAGATATTCCTGTGCCTGATCCCTGGTGATCCTTCCGCTCTCGATATCCTTTCTGTAATAGGGATACATATACTGGTCGAATCTTCCCGGGGAAATGGAGTGTCCGGATGATTCCAGCTGCAGAAGCTGCTGCAAAAACCAGAAGGTCTGGCAGGCCTCATAAAAGCTTCCGGCGCCCTTACGGGGAACATTCCTGCAGTTAGCAGCGATAAGGCGGAGTTCCTCTTTTCTCTTCAGATCTCCTTCGCTTTCAGCCATTTTATCCGCAAGAGCCGCATATCTTTCCGCATAACGTATAACGGCACGGCAGCTTATTATCATGGCTTCAAGGAGATAGTGCTTTTCACAGTAATTCCCGTCGGTTATCCTGCAATTTGAAAGCTCCTCCTCTATCTCCTTTATCTTTCCTTCAAACCCCTTTTCAATTATCTCCCAGTACTTGACGGTGATATGGCCGACACCGTTATAGTAGTAGTTTCCGGTTGTGAAGACATTGTGCCTTATAGCCGTCTTTGTTTCATCCGTCATGAAATATTCCGCAAGCTCGCTTGAGGTTTTTCCCTTCCAGTAGGGATGGACCTTCCTCAAAGCTTCCTTCGTCTCATCGGAAATATAAAAGGGATCCGCCTCCCTTCTTTCCAGAGTCTCAAACTCCGGCTCAAGCCAGGCATAGGAAAACTCCGGATAGGTCTGGCAGCCCCTTGGCGCCAGGGTCGTGGAGCCCACGATAAGCTCCTTATCCCTTATAACAATGGGAATATTATCCAGTATGTGTTCAAAGGCATGAGCTCTTCTCATAACCATTGGCTCGTTTTCCGTTTCCTTATAGCTCTCCGTTATAAGGACCGCTCTCGCTGCCTCAACTTCAGGCATTTTCGCGTACAAATCCTTAACAAGGCTGTCTATCCGCGGAGATTTTTTTGTACGTACGGTATTGAATCTTTCCATAATCCTGTCCGTCCTTTATATGCTTAGATAAGTATCTGTTCATAAATAAATCTTCACCTTTGGCTTATTTTGGATTATAGTTTGGGTTTTGTGGGTTGTCAAGATATTTCTGTGGATTTGTGTGGTTTCTTGTGCTGACGGGGTGGGCGGAGTTGTAACCCCTGACAGATACAGGGCCACAGTATATTTCAGACAGTATGTGTCCGTCTTCAATGGATCACCGGGCGGTATGTGTATGGCAGATTGATAGCGAACGACTGCAGTTTTGTGCCGAAATTTGGCGGCGCGTAGCGAGAACGCTTTTTTCGAGCCAGAGCGCCGTCCAGATATTTCGGTACAAAACAAAGGTAGTGAGCGTAATCTGCCATACACATACCGCCCGGTGATCCACTCATGTCCGGCGGTCAACTCTGCTGACATCTTCATCTCGCCTCTCCTGCGATATAAAAAAACTCCCCCCCGGGACCGGAAGTGACAAGCGGTACCCAAAGAGGAGAATTTTCAGATCAGGAAATAACTTTAAGCTGCTACATGGAAAGCATCAAAGCAGAAATGTCGGTAAGGGGGTATTTAGTCCGTAGTGGGCGTTTATGCCCTCGTCCTGTGAAACCGTTGCAAACACCTGCTCATTTGTTCCGGTGATCACAGACTTGGTCACGGTTTTCTTTACCGCTGTTTCCTTAGCCTTTTCATTTCCTTCCGTAGCGGAGCTCTCGATCGCTCTCTTAACACTGCTCTTTCCTACTGCCATAACCTTTACTCCTTTCTTTCTCAGTAAATTTTAGCTTTATTCCACAAGCTTCAGGATATCATCCGTAAGCTCCTCGTATTCCATGGCGCTTCTGGCGCTTTTCCTGTAGGCCGTTACGGGCCGGGAATTATCCTGTGCCCATTCGATGGTGCTGTCTACTCTTATTACGGTGTCAAAAATATGGATATCCTTCATATCCTTAAGGAACTCCTGTGTGTCCCTGAAATAATTTTTCCTCACATTTACCTTTGTAAGTACTATGCCGAGGATCTCCGGGTGCTTTCCCTTACCCCGGACCTTCCCGATATATGAGACCATATTGGCAAGTCCGAAAAGCCCCCAGGGGGAAGCCTCCACGGGTATGACCACATGATCTGTTACCTTCAGTATGTTCCTGACCCATAGTCCCAGAGTCGGCGGCACATCGAGAAGTATATAGTCATAGCTTTTCTTTTCGGTAAGCTCTCTTAAGCACTCCTTAAGGCAATCCTCTCTTCCGCCCATTTCATAGAGAACCTCTTCGATCTCGCTTAACCGGATGGATGCCGGCACTATATCGAGTCCCTGAAAGAAGGTCGGTACCGCCAGCTCTTCTATGCCTTTCTTCCCGGAGATCAGGTTAAAGACATTGTTCTCTCCGGAATCATACTCCATAACTCTCTGTTCATCAAGAAAGGAAAGGGACAGATTCATCTGCATATCACAGTCGATAATCAGAACCTTTTTTCCTCTTTCCGCCAGACAGTAGGCCACATTCGAGCAGGTGGTGGTCTTTCCCGAACCGCCCTTATTATTTGCAAAGCTTAGGATTTGTGTCTTCATGACCACCATTGTATAATAAAGCCGCCCCATTCGCAAATCAAAAGAGATTGATGATAGTATTTAAAATCCGGATGTGATAAACTATATTAAACCGGATCGACAGAAAAGAGAAACGTTACCATGGATGAAAGAAAAAAACTACTAAGAAAAGCGGGACTGCAGATAAGTGTATATATGGGGATCACCATGAGCTTCTTCCTGTCCCTTATTGAAAATGTACTGTCAGGGCACTTCGACCTAGCGCTCTTTCTGGCAACCTTTGCACTGAGTACCACCTTAAGCCTGATAATCGGTTTCGTAGTCCCCATTGCGCTCATAAACTCTACTGTCGCAGAAAAGCTCGGTGCCGGAACTATTGCCGCAAAGATCGTATCCTCTCTTATTTCAGATCTTATCTATACTCCGGTTCTGACCCTTGCCATGGTGTCGGTCGTAAGGGTTATGCTCCCCAGGGAGGCTATTGACAATCTGCCTTCACTGCCGAAGATGTTTATTGGCTCCCTTATTCCCGCCATGATAATTGGTTTTATACTTATTATGATCTTTATTCCGCTCTTCCAGAAAATAGTCACTGCAAATCTGGGTCTTGATCGTCCTCCCGAACCGCGGGGGAAGGCAGAGTGATCTTTACTCTCTCTATACGGTTCTTTCCCGTACTTATGACCTCAAAGACAGTACCGTCCTCCATTGAGCATCTTTCCCCGGCTCCCGGAAGGTGATCAAGCTTTTCTATCACCAATCCTCCGAGGGAGTCGTAGTCATCGGAATCAAAATCCGTACCCAGAGCGTCGTTCAGGTCGTCAAGCTTTACTCCCGCATCTACGTCAAACACCTGTTTATCCTTATCGATACAGCGTATGAGATCTATTTCATCCGCATCATACTCATCTCTTATCTCACCCACTATCTCTTCCAGGAGATCCTCCATTGTTATGATCCCCTCCGCAGCGCCGTACTCATTCAGAACTATAGCCATCGTAACGGAATTCTTTTTCATATCGGTTAAGAGCTCGCTGGTCCTCTTCATTTCATAGGTATACCAGGCATCCCTCATATAGTCCCGTACCCGGAAATTATCCGCTTTTGCAAAAAAGACATCCTTCATATTGAGGATACCGACGATATTGTCCGTATCCTCGGCATAGACAGGAAGTCTGGAATAAAACTCCTCCGCAAATTTCTTCGTTACGTCCTCATAGGATGCACTGATATTTACAAGACTCACATCTATACGCGGGATCATAATATCCCTTGCCCTGCTGTCTCCGAAATCCACCACGTTATTTATTATCTTCTTTTCGGATCCCTCAATGACGCCGTCCTCATGGCTCACATCCACAAAGGTACGGAGCTCGCTTTCGGTAAGGGGGTTATCTGCATTCCCGAGGTCGATTCCAAAGGGCTTCAGGATAAGGGAGGAAATAGAATTAATAATAAAGATAAGAGGGGTGAAGATCCACATAAGCCAGTAGATGATACCGGATACAAAGAGTGCCACAGGCTCCGAATACTTTGCAGCCACACTCTTCGGCGTGATCTCCCCGAAGATCAGAAGTATAAAGGTCATGATCGCGGTCATAACGGCCACGCTTAAATCTATACTTATGGCGATCACAGTAGCAAGGGCAGAGGCCGCCATATTTACTATGTTATTGCCGATAAGAACGGCAGACAGCATCTTTACCGAGTCATCATGTATCTTCAGGAGGCGGACGGCCCTCTTATCCTTATCGGCTATAGAGCGCAGTTTTATCCTGTTTACCGAAGTGAGTGCAGTCTCGGACCCGGAAAAAAAAGCGGACAGCAGTATCAGCAGTATCAGGCAGACCCATTTAAAACAGTCCTTCAAACGATCCTCCCTGCACCATCTGCAGCATCAGCGGTAAATATCCCGCAGTCAATACCCGTTCTCTCTTTGTAGGCAGCTGTAATGGAAGCTTTGAAGCTCTCTATGCTTTCCTCTCGGACAATTGATACGGTGCAGCCTCCGAAGCCGCCTCCTGTCATCCTGGAGCCGATGCAGCCCTCTGTTTTCCATGCTTCCTCAGCCAGTATGTCAAGCTCCTTACAGGAAACCTCATAATCGTCCCGAAGGGATACATGGGAGTCATGCATAAGCTTTCCGAAGGATTCAATGTCTCCGGACTTCAAAGCAGCAACCGCATCTATGGTGCGGATATTCTCATATACGGCGTGGCGTGCGCGTTTCAGGCATACCGGATCCTTTATGGCAGACTTCACCTCTTCAAATTCCTCTGCACTGAGGTCCCCAAGCGTTTCCACGGCCTTAACCGACTGTACGTCCTTTAAGGCTCTCTCACTCTCACTCCGCCTGTCATTATAAGCACTTCCTGCAAGAGAATGCTTTACTCTGCTGTTTATGATGACTATCTTTTCATTTTTCAGATTAAGCGGAACATAATCATACTTTAATGTTGCGGTATCAAGGAAGATCGCATGATCCTTCTTTCCCATTGCGGATGCGAACTGATCCATGATCCCGCAGTTCATACCGTTATATCTGTTTTCCGAATACTGTCCCATCAGGGCGCAGTCAACAAGGGAAATGTCCGGTAAAAAGAGATCCCTTATTATGACGGCGCAAAGCTCCTCTATTGAGGCAGAGGCAGAAAGTCCGCTGCCTGCAGGCAGATCAGCCTTCATCACCATATCAAAGCCCCGTGGTATCTTATATCCCTTCTCACCGAAGGCCCAGATAACGCCAAGCTGGTAATCATACCAGAGACCGTTATCGTTGGGTTTAAGAGCGTTTATGGAGGTCTCGATCACTCCGTCATCCGGATAGGTCATATTAAACCACCGGACCCTGTCATCATCTCTTTCTCTAACAGCAGCGTAATTTCCCATAGAAAGTGCACAGGGAAAAACATGCCCTCCGTTATAGTCCGTGTGCTCTCCTATAAGGTTCACTCTGCCGGGGGCGAAATACACCCGTATATCCCCGTCTTGTCCGAATCTCCTGAAGAATTCGTTCTTTACTTCGTCAACTATGCCCATATTACTCCTCTTTCTTCTCTAATAAAGCTGTATTTCACGATAGATCCTACGCTCCTGACCCTATCCGGCCATCGGATACTTTATCTTCATTATGAGGCAGGAGGATTTGGTCGGAAAGAGAGTGGAGTCCCTTGTGATATTGACCCCTATGGTCTCTCCTGCCCCGACTGCATTCCAGACATACTTTAGCTCTGAAACCGGTGTCTCTTCAGGCGACTCATACATACGCCCGAGGATAACCCCCTTCCTGTCGGAAAGGACCTCCAGCCTCTCTATTATCATCTTCTCATATACGGAAAGACAGTGATCGGCGATCTCGTTTAAGATCATCCCCTTTGTATATTTCCCTTTTGCAAAGTATTCAACACTTTTTCTGGAAATATCCGCACCGATGGTTATGATCGCACCCACCACCTCGGTCCCTGTAGGTATGGGTGGAATAGATTGATCCGGCATCTTGAAATAAGCCGCCGCGGCAGCCATATGGACAAGCCCTGCTGCCTCCTTTTTCACAGAATCGAAGGCCTTCCGCACCTTTCCTTTTTCCGTCAGTTCCCTGGGAAGACCAAGCCGCGACAGTATCTCACCGGGATCAATGGGAGGACACTCATCATTAAAGATAAACCTGCTGCCTTTCAAGTAGTATGACATCTATAGCTCTCCAAGACTGAAAAAGGCATCCTCGCTTATAAGCATGTCTGAGTTTTCCAGAATATACGCTTTTGAGGCGGTATTTGAGTCATTCACCCTGCCGAATTCGTCCGCAAGAAGTCTGACCTTACGGTACTCCTTCTCATCGCAGGCATAGCGCAGTATAAAGAGAATATACTCGTTGTTTTTCCTGCTCTTCGAGAAATAGCTCACAAGATGCCCTGCCTTTTTCCCGGCACGACAGAAAGCCACAGCATCATCTATTGTCTTAAAGGAAACAAGAAAAGACCTGTTGTCCTCAGAATCCGGGATCATTTCCGCAGCTCTCCGGATCTTTTCCTCGGCTTCCTTCAGCCTGTCCGCAAATTCCGTAAGAATATTGGTCTTTCTGGTATGGAAAAGAATGGAGATACTCCGGTCCTTCAGTACACTTATCTGAGCGCTGCAGCCCCTTATCTCATCCACGCTCTGCTCTCCCAGGGCAAGGAAAGCCCGGGAAAGTATCTCATTGAAAAACTTTCCGGATTTTACGTTTTTTTCCAGAATATCATCCAGATCTATACCGAAGCTCACAAGCTCCTCTTCGGTAAGGATACACCTGATTTCATTTTCACCGACTCTCGAAAACTTCATTCGGTTCTCTCATCTCCCATGAAAAACAGTGCAACCGTAGCCACTCCTGTATGGGCACCGATGGTGGTACCTATCCTGAAAAGCTCAACACCGCCGTCCCGAAGATTCGGAAAGGCTTCCTCTATCCTTGTCTTTACCTCATTTGCGTCATCCGGACAGTCCGAATACGAGATATAGCACCTTCCGGCATAATCCTTACCGTTCTCGGCATGCTGTCCCATGACCTTTACTATCTCCGGAAAGACCTTTTTCTTTGTGCGTACCTTTGAGGCCGACACCAGCTTCCCTTCACTGTTTACCTTAAACAGAGGACAGATCTTTAAGAGACTTGCGACCTTTCCTACTGCCGGGGACACTCTTCCGCCCCTGATAAGACTTGTCAGGTCACTGGCAAAAAACCAGTGGTTGACACGGAGCTTTATGCTCTCTCCGTATTCAACGAGGGCGTCAAAATCCATCCCCTCGTCCCTTCTGTCAGCCAGTTCCTCCACAAAGAGCCCGTAACCCGCAGAGGCGCACAGTGAATCCATAACGTAGATCCTGCGGTCAGGAAAAAGCCCGCGTATGTCTTCAGCTGCTATGTTTGCAGAGTTATAGGTGCCGGATATACCTGAAGAAAGGCTGACATGAAGAATATCATTTCCCTCCTCCATCAACGGCTTCCAAAGCTCTATATATTCCTCCGTGTTTACCTGGGAGGTAGTCGGAGCTGCACCCTCTCTTTCCCTTTGGTAAAACTCCTTCAGGCTCATGCTGTGCCCATAGTCATCCAGATAGTCTTTCCCGTCTAATTGAAAATGAAAAGAAGCCCACTTTATATTCCTCTCCGAAAGACGCTCTTCGGAAAGGTCAACCGTCGAACTGCAGGTCAGTACAAAACCCATACTATTTCCCCTGTAAAAATGATTGTATTTGGAGTATGATTATACCATAAATCGAGACTTGTAGAAAGACAGAAGAACCTAAATATATGAATTCTTTTAAATATTTCGAGAACAGGGAATGCAGATATTATCCCTGCCATGATATGCCCGGAAATAAAGGCGTGAACTGTTTATTCTGCTACTGTCCTCTTTTTTCGATGGATGATTGTCCCGGTAAGTATCACTATGTGGAAAAGAACGGCAGAATGATCAAAAGCTGCGTTGACTGCAGCTTTATCCATGACGCGGATAATTATGAAATAATACTGAAGCTTCTTAAAGGACAGTGATGATCCCGTTATGCAGGGATCATCACTCCTGCAAATACTTACGAACCTTCCTTGGGAAAGCTGCCTTTTTCCGGCACTGCACCCGAGATATAGTCCACGGAAACGTCATAGTATTTTGCCAGCCTTACCAGGCTGTCTACAGGCAGTCGGATACGTCCGCTCTCATAGTCCGAATAGGTTCGCTGGCTCACAAAGATCTGCTCAGCCACCTCCCTCTGCCTTTTCTTTTTTTCCTTTCTCAAAGCCTTTATTCTTTCAATATATGACATATCCTGATTATAAAAAGCCCCGGTCACAAAGTGTAATACACACCGTAAAACATTCTTAGCCACATAAATGATCCGAAAAAAAAAAACCCTCTGATATATTCCAAGAATATTTGACACAGGTGATATTATGTATTTATGAGGATTTTGATATCAGGATACGGAAAAATGGGTTCTACCCTTGTCCGGCAGCTTTCAAATGAAGGCTATGATCTGACCATTATAGAGTCAGACCCGGAGAAGCTGGAATCCTGTATGGAGCTTTATGATGTCATGGGGATCGAGGGAAACTGCGCCTCCATGGCTGTTTTAAGAGAAGCCGGGGTTGAGGATGCGGATCTTCTGATTGCCATGACGGGACATGACGAGATTAATCTCCTGTCCTGCATAACAGCCCATCAGATGAATTCAAAGATCAACACGGTGTCGAGACTTAAGAACCCCGAGTATTCCAGGGAAATAGCCTCCATTCAGGGAGCCTTTTCCCTGTCAATGGCTGTCAATCCGGATTTTCAGGCTGCAAAGGAAATTTCCCGTCTCATACGCTATCCCGGTTTCTTAAAGAGGGAGACCTTTGCAAAGAGCAACACCGAGATCGTGGAGCTTAAGGTGAAGTCTGACAGTCCGGTAAACGGGCTTTCCCTTTTCAATATCAATCAGACCTTAAAATGCCGGGTGCTTGTCTGCGCGGTCTTACGAGACGGAAAGGCTCTTATCCCCTCCGGTGACTTCGTTCTCCGGGAGAATGACAGGGTGTTTGTCACCGGCTCCAATGAAAACCTAAACACACTTCTCCGGAAGCTGGGTATAATAACCCACAAGGCTTCTAGTGCATTTATCGCGGGCGGAAGCCGCATAGGCTTCTATCTTGCAAAGATACTCCAGAGCCACGGTATATCCGTGCAGATCCTGGACAACAAAACAAGCCGCTGCCGGGAGCTTGCAGCCCTTCTTCCCGAAGCCACCATAGTCGAGGGAGATGCCAGCAACCAGAAGGTGCTGGACAGGGAAGGCATAGGGCACAGCGACGTATTTGTAGCTCTTACCGGGATCGATGAGACAAATATTCTTATGTCTCTTTACGCAAATCAGAAGGGCGTTCCCCAGATCATTACGAAGCTTGGCCGCGCGGAGAATCTCCGGGTCCTCGATGATCTTCCCGTAGGAAGCATTATATCTCCGAAGGATCTGGTTACAAATATCATAGTCCGTTATGTCCGTGCAAAGAAGAATAAGGTGGGAGCAGCTCTTACCATGCACCTTATAGCCGACGGACATGTTGAGGCCATGGAATTCAGGGTGACGGAAAACACTCTTCACTGCAATGAAAAGCTTAAGGATATCAAACTGAAAAGCAATGTACTCCTGGCCGGCATCACTCATAGGGGTATTAACGATATACCTACCGGAGATTCGTTTTTCCAGGCCGGTGATACCCTTGTGGTCATTTCCGGTGAAGACAGAAAGATAGAACAGATCAATGATATTTTTGAATAACGGGAACAAATCATGAATTATAAAATGCTATTTCGTCTGAGCGGACAGGTGCTGCTTCTGGAATCGGCTTTTCTGTTCCTTCCCTTTATCGTGTCCCTTATATACGGAGAGAATGCTTCAGCCGCGGCCTTTGCCGAAAGCCTGTTAATTGCGCTTCTCATAGGCCTCTTTTTGGTGTTTGTCCTTTCCAAAGGTGCGAAGGGCGGTTTTTTTGCAAGAGAAGGTCTTGTGGCCACAGGGCTCTGCTGGCTTATCATGAGTGCATTCGGTGCGATCCCCTTTGTTCTTAACGGTGATATTCCCTCATACGTTGATGCTTTCTTTGAAATGGCTTCCGGTTTCACCACTACCGGTGCTTCCATCATTCATAACGTGGAGGAAATGACACATGGCACCCTGTTCTGGAGAAATTTCAGTAACTGGATAGGCGGTATGGGAGTACTGGTCTTTCTTCTTGCGGTACTGCCCGGAAGCGGCAAGGAAACCGGCTTCACGCTTCATATTTTAAGGGCGGAAAGCCCGGGACCAAGTGTGGGAAAGATAGTTCCCAGGATGAAGCAGACCGCCATTATCCTGTACTTCCTGTATATCGTTCTGACGATACTGAATATCATCTTTCTTGTTGCAGGAGGAATGCCGGTATTTGACTCGGTCTGCCATGCCATGGGAACTGCGGGAACCGGAGGCTTCGGCGTAAAGGCTGACAGCTTCGCAAGCTACAGTCCCTATATTCAGAATGTCACAACGGTATTTATGCTGCTTTTCGGTGTGAATTTCAGTATCTACTACATAATCATCCTGAAAAAGCTTGGACAGGTATTCAGGGATGAGGAGGTACGTCTTTACGTCCTTACCGTCCTTGCCGCAGGACTTCTGATCGGAACCAATATCCGTTTCCTCTATAGCAGCTGGGAAGAGACCCTGAGGACCTCATTTTTCCAGGTTGCCAGCATGATAACAACCACAGGCTTTGCTACAGCGGATTTTGATACCTGGCCTGTATTCTCAAAGACCCTTATTCTTCTCCTTATGATGATCGGGGCCTGTGCGGGAAGCACCGGAGGGGGTATGAAATGCGCGAGGGTACTTATACTGGTAAAGAGTCTCCTTAGAAATATCAGAAAGACCATACATCCCCGGACCGTCCATGTTTTAAAGATCAATGACAGAGTGATAAGCGAGGATGTGATAGCGAATACGCAGGCGTATTTTTCCGCCTATGTGATAATAGTGGCTGTTCTGACCGTGCTCCTCAGTCTGGATGGTTTTTCCATAGAAACCAATCTTTCAGCCGCTCTCTGTACCTTCAATAATATAGGTCCCGGACTTGATAAAGTGGGACCTACCTGTAATTTCGCTGCCTACAGCGACTTATCCAAAATTTTCCTGAGTCTTGCCATGATAACCGGAAGACTTGAGATATTCCCGATCCTTTCACTCTTCAACAGAAGCACCTGGAAAAAGATCTGAAGCTCTGTCTCAGTGTCTGAATGCTGCCCTTTTCCTTAAGAGGGGATCCAGTATCCGCTTCCTTATCCGGAGACTTTCCGGCGTCACCTCCAGAAGCTCATCCTGGTCTATAAAATCAAGAGCCTGCTCAAGAGACAGTATTACCGGAGGCGTAAGGCGCAGTGCCTCATCCGATGAGGAGGTCCTGGTATTGGTGAGATGCTTGGTCTTGCATACGTTTACTTCGATATCATCGCTTCTGGGATTCGAGCCTATGACCATTCCCGAATATACCTTTGTTCCCGGACAGATAAAGAGGGATCCCCTTTCCTGAGCGTTAAAGAGACCGTAGGTCACGGCTTCACCGGCTTCAAAGGCAATAAGAGAACCTGTCTTCCTGTAGGAAATATCCCCCTTGTAGGGACCGTAGCCCGAAAAGATGGTGTTTATTATCCCGTTTCCCTTTGTGTCCGTAAGGAAAGGCCCGCGGAAGCCTATGAGTCCCCTGGATGGGATATTGAATTCAAGCCTTGTATATCCTCCGGCTATGGATCCCATATTAATGAGCTCCCCCTTTCTCTCCGAAAGAGAAGAGATCACGGTTCCGGAATACTCATCCGGAACGTCTATGTAGGCTGTTTCCATCGGCTCCAGGGTTTTTCCGTTCTCATCCTTCTTGTAAATTACCTCAGCCTTGCTTACAGCAAATTCATAGCCCTCACGGCGCATTTCCTCTATAAGCACCGATAAGTGCAGCTCTCCCCGTCCCGAAACCTTAAAGGTATCCGTGGACTCGGTCTCCTCGACTCTTAAGGATACATCCGTATTGAGTTCCTTTAAGAGTCTGTCCTTGATATGACGGCTGGTCACATACTTGCCCTCCTGTCCTGCAAGGGGCGAATCATTTACCATGAAATTCATGCTGATCGTGGGCTCTGATATCTTCTGGAACGGAATTGCTACTGCTTCTCCGCTCGTTCCGCAGAGCGTATCCCCGATCTTCAGATCGGAAATACCGGAGATCGCCACTATCTCTCCTATGCCCGCCTCACTCACATCCTTCTTTGTGAGTCCCTGGAAAACATAGAGCTTGCTGATCTTTACCTTTTCCTGCCTGTCTTTGTCGTGGTGGTTTACGATGACAGCTTCCTGATTAACTTTGACAGTTCCGTTATCAACCTTGCCTACTCCGATCCGTCCCACGTACTCATTATAGTCTATGGTGGAGATAAGGATCTGGAGATTTGCATCGCTGTCACCCTCCGGAGCCGGGATATAATTAATTATCGTATCGAAAAGAGGCTTCATATCGCTTCCCGGTGTATCTGCATCAAGGGAAGCCACTCCTTCCTTTGCTGAAGTAAAGACGAAGGGACAGTCAAGCTGTTCATCAGTGGCATCAAGATCCATGAAAAGCTCCAGTACCTCGTCTACAACCTCTCCGGGTCTTGCTCCGGGACGGTCTATCTTATTTATGCAGGAGATGACAGGAAGCTTCAATGCCAGAGCCTTCTTCAGCACAAACTTGGTCTGGGGCATTACACCCTCAAAGGCGTCAACCAGAAGTACCACTCCGTTGACCATTTTGAGTATACGCTCCACCTCACCTCCGAAGTCTGCATGTCCCGGTGTATCGATTATATTTATCTTTGTATCCTTATACTGAACGGCGGTATTCTTTGAAAGGATGGTGATACCGCGCTCACGCTCGATATCATTGCTGTCCATCACCCTTTCCGCAACCTCCTGATTTTCTCTGAAAACTCCGCTCTGCTTTAGGAGCGCGTCCACCAGGGTGGTCTTTCCATGGTCGACGTGTGCGATTATTGCAATATTCCTTATATCTTCCCTTTTACTCTTCATCCTTCTCTTCTTTTCCTTCCCTGTCTTCTCATTACCTTTTTATCAGTTCATCAAGCTCTAAGCTTCCGCCGAAAAGCTTAAGTGCAGTGCCAACCGTATAATCCACCCGGCCGCATCCCTCTTTTTCTATCAGGTCTACATCACTTAAGCTCTTTATCCCTCCCGCATATGTCACGGGAATATCACTTACACCGGACAGTATCCTTATAAGCTCCCTATCCACTCCGCCGCTCTTTCCTTCCGCATCCACCGCGTGGACCAGAAATTCGCCGCACTCGGATGAAAGACTTTTAAAGCTCTCTTCAGTCACCGGAAGATCGGTGAAATTCTGCCACCGGTCCGTTGTCACATAGTATTGTCCGTCATCCCTCTTCCTGCAGGAAAGATCCAGAACGATCCTGTCCTTACCGCATTCAGACTGCAGCAGACGGAGATTCTCCCGGTTAAGCTTCCCGTCCTTAAAGACGAAGCTCGTTACTATCACATGGCTTGCTCCCGCATCCAGAAACTCCGCGGCATTCTCATTATTAATGCCGCCTCCATACTGCATCCCGCCCGGAAAGGCGGAAAGAGCTGAAAAAGCGGCTTTCTTTGATGCTTCATAATATTCGGAGGCGGAAGTGTTCAGAACGATCACATGCCCGCCACTTAATTCCCTGTCCCGGTAGATCCCCGCATAATATGCAGCATCATATTCCGAAACAAAGTTCTCTTTTACGCTGCCCTTTTCATCCTTAAGGGATGAACCCACGATCTGCTTTACTTTGCCGTTATGTATGTCTATACAGGGCCTCAGCCTCATGACATCACATCCGCCATACTGTACATTCCGGCGCCCTTCCCCTTAAGGAATTTTGCTGCCGCGATGGCGCCGCTTCCAAAGATCTTTCTGGAATAAGCCCTGTGGCTTATAGTCACGGTCTCATCCTCTCCCGCAAAGATTATGTCGTGGTCACCGGGAATGGTGCCTCCCCTTACGGCAGATATGCCTATTTCCTTTGAAGGCCGTCTTTCCGAACGTGAGCTCCTGTCATACACATAGGAGAAGCTTTCATCAAGTGCGGAATTGATACAGTCCGCAAGTGCGAGCGCCGTACCGCTGGGGGCATCTTTTTTCTCTCGGTGGTGCTTCTCGACTATTTCGATATCAAAGCCGGCCTCGGAAAGAACCGGTGCCACTTCCTTCAGCACCTTCATAAGGACGTTTATCCCGGGGGACATATTTGCGCTCCTTAAGACCGCTATCTTCTCCGCTGCCTTACTTACATTTTCCGTCTGGCTCTCGGAGAGTCCCGTGGTGCATAGAACCACGGGCATAGAATGCTTAAGTGCGTACTCCATAAGAGTGTCGTTTCCCTCCGGAAGGGAAAAATCGACTATGACATCTGCCGCCTCTTCGCATTCCTCAATATCCTTAAAAACAGGGAAGCTGTTACCGCTTCCCGTTATCCTGTCAATTCCCGCCACTATTTCAACGTCTTCGTCCTTCTCCGCAAGGGAGCTTACGACCTGTCCCATACGTCCGAAGCAGCCGTTAAGTATTATTCTAACTGGCATAGAATTCTCCTCATATCCTTCCTGACGCTTATTTCAGAAGCCCGAAATCGATAAGGGACTTTCTTAAGCGCTCCCTGTTTGCATCACTTAAGGGGATCAGCGGCTTTCTTAACGGTCCCGTGCCGTATCCGAGCATGTTCATCGCTTCCTTTACGGGAATGGGATTGGTCTCACAGAACAAAGCCTCCACGAGATCAACCTCTTTAAGCTGCATCTTCGCCGCCGCCTCGAAATCACCGTTTAATGCCTTCATACACATATCATGAACATAACGCGGAGCCACATTGGAAACAACAGATATAACACCGATGCCTCCGATCGCCATCATGGGAACCGTCAGATCATCATCCCCGGAATAAAGCTCCACCTCGGGACAGATGGCCTTTATCTTTTCGGCCTGTGACAGGCTGCCGCTTGCTTCTTTTATCCCGACAATATTCGGAACATTATCCACAAGCTCCTTTACGGTCTCCGGCTCGATATTGAGTCCTGTCCTGCTCTTAACGGAATAAAGGACAATGGGAAGGCTGACCGAAGCCGCAATATCCTTAAAATGCTCGATAAGTCCCCTCTGGGTCGTTTTATTGTAGTAAGGCGTAACGGAAAGCAGGGCATCCGCACCAACCTTTTCAGCTTCCTCGGAATAGTATATGGCAGATCTTGTGCTGTTGCTGCCGGCCCCGGCCATTACCGGTACCCTGTGGTGAACCTGTTCCACACAGAACTTTATTGCAGCAAAGTGCTCTTCTTCACTTAAGCAGGCTGCCTCTCCCGTGGTACCGCATACCACGATACAATCCGTGCCGCTCTGTATCTGCATTTCGATTATCTCGGCAAACTTCTCGTAGTTTATATCGCCGTTTTCCTTAAAGGGTGTGATGATAGCCACACCGGCGCCTTTGAATATTGACATTGTGCTTTTTGTTCTCCTTAAAAAATAAAATGCTTATCCGCTAAACCATTAGCAAATAGTAACATTGATACTATTATAAGTCAAACCCCGGGGGGATAAATGCATCAATCTCTCCATCCGTATTGACCGCATATCCACAAGCAACCCCTGCGGAACGCGCTACGCCAAACTCTCCGCCAACAGCGGCTAGGCACGCAGGATGTTCACGCAGGAGTTGTTTACATCCAGCGTGCCAAACCGCAGTAGGCGGCATATTTTGGCGGCGGTTCCGATAAAGGGTTATGCCTGTGGACATGCAGTCAACACGTTTTTCGGAGAGATTGATGCGTTTATCCTAATTAAACCCCGGGGGTAAGATCCTTCGCTTCGCTCAGACAGCGCCGCTCCTTGCAAAGAAAAACATATACTGCTGCATAACACCGTTATAGGGTCTGTATTTCTCGAACGGAAAACCGTTTTTATAGCGTTCGGAGAGTACCCTGTCTATCCATACGTCTACCGGGAAAAAATCAAGGCGGTGAAAACCGAAGAGGGAAACACAGCTTGCAACCTTCTTCCCGACCCCGTATATACCCATCAGGGCAGACATTAGCTCCACGTCATCAAGTTTACATAATTCTTCCAGATCCAGCTCCCCGGAAAGAACACTTTCCGAGGCTCTTCTTATGTATGGTGCCCTGTATCCCGCAGAACAGGACTTTAGCGCATCCTCACTTAATCCCGCCAGAGCCCCGGGCGTTGGAAAGGAATAAATGTCCTCGAAATAACGGGGTTCCACCCCCTTTTCCTTAAGCCACTGCCTCTCTTTTTCGGGAAGGGATATCTTCTCTCCGGCTTCGGCCGAGAGCTTTTCTATGCAGGACCTGATAGCGGGGATGTTCTTTCTCTGGGAGATTATGAAGCTGATAAGACATTCAAAGGGATCCTGTTTTAAGATCCTGATCCCCTTTCCGTACTCCGCTGCCCGGCTTAGGAAGCCATCACTCCGGTCCACCCTGTCCCTTATCTCCCGGTACTTTGTTTCAATATCAAAATATGTGCTCCAGAAGCTATGAAAAACGTTTTCCTCGCAGGACAGGTCATACACTCCCTCAGAAAGCTTTAAGATAAAAAGAACCCTGTTCCCGGCAATTATCCGGAATATCACAGGGTCTTTATCCTCATTCACTTTTTCCCATCTGAAGCACTGTCCGCTCTCCGCGATGTCATCGAGATCCAGATCGTCGTCAAATTCCAATATCATAATATTATGGACCTTATCTTCACTCCGGTCAGAGACCGGTGATCCTTTGTCCGATGTCAGGAAAATACCACCGTTTCAAGCTTTGTCACCTGATCCGCAAGGCGGCATACCTCCTCATTGATATTTATCCCGGTCATTATGATGCTGACCTCCTCGGGCTTCGCGGAAATAAGCTCCTTCAAGTCTTCCTTTGTCATAAGACCGGTGTCTATAAGGCCTAAAAACTCATCCAGTATGAGAAGATCGCATTCACCCGTCATCAGCACTTTCTTTGCAAAGTTAAAGCCGTTCCTGATATTCTGCTTTTCCTCTTCCTTTTCGCGCTCACTTAAGTCATCAAAGCATACATCAGACTTCTCAAAGCGGAAAAGCTTCATTTCCGGCTCCAGCCTTTTTAATATGTCAAATTCCCCGTCAGCCTTTCCCTTCAGGAACTGGATAACGGATACGGTCTTTCCCCTGGTAGCGGCCTTTATGCCCTGTCCGATGGCGGCACTGGTCTTTCCCCTGCCCGTTCCGGCATAGATCCGTATAAGCCCTGTCTCTTCCATTAAACTGATCCTCTTAAACTCCTCTTAATATTTATTTCGCTTACTTTAATTATTTTTTAAGAAAATATGAGCGATAATAGCATGACCTTATTTTTTTTGCAAGTGACAGATATAAATGTTATAATACCCCTTATGAATTTCGGAAGACACGGAGCCGTGAAGCGTTTCAGGGAATTAAACGCCAAGGGTCCCAAATTCTTGAATATGGTGCTGGTGGCCTTTGTCACCCTTTCCATTTTCGGAGCCGTATCCGCCGCCGTAATAGGAGCTGCGGGCTTTGTAGGCATATTTAAGGGTGTTGTGGCAACCGCTCCGGAGATAAATAATAAGGATATCCGTCCCTCCGGTTATTCGTCTACAGTCTACGATTCCGACGGAAAACAGCTTACAAAGCTTGTCGCCGCCGATTCCAACAGGATCTATCAGACCATAGAGAAGATCCCTTTAGATCTCCAGCATGCCTTTGTAGCCATTGAGGATGAGCGTTTTTATGAGCATAACGGCATAGACATAAAGGGAATAGTCCGGGCGGGAGTCACGGGCTTAAAAAGCCACGATTTCTCCCAGGGTGCCAGTACCATTACCCAGCAGCTCATAAAGAATAACGTATTTACCGAATGGACCCACGAATCCTCCTTTATGGAGAAGCTCCGCCGAAAGATCCAGGAGCAGTATCTTGCAATAGAGCTTGAGAAGCAGGAGGATGTTACAAAGGACAATATACTGGAGCTTTACCTTAATACCATCAATCTCGGGCAGAACACTCTCGGAGTTCAGGCCGCTTCCTTAAGATATTTTAATAAGAACGTTTCGGATCTGAACCTCTCGGAGGATGCAGTAATTGCTGCCATCACCCAGAATCCCTCCAGATATAATCCGATCTCACATCCCGAGAATAATGCGGAAAGACGCATGAAGGTCCTCAATAATATGCTGAAGCAGGGTTATATCACCCGCTCTGCCTATGAGGAAGCGGTCAATGATGATGTATACTCACGGATACGTACGGTAAATGAGCAGACCGAGAGTAATGCCATAAACTCCTACTTTGTTGATGCTCTCACAAAGGAGATCCTTTCCGATCTTGTGGAGAAACTGGGCTACAGCGAGACTCAGGCTTATAACCAGCTTTATTCCGGAGGCTTGAGCATCTACTCCACCCAGGACTCCCATATACAGAAGATCTGCGATGATTTCACCGGAAACGAGGAAAACTACCCGGCAGGCACGAAATATCTCCTTGATTACGAGCTTACGGTGGAGAAGCCTGACGGTGAATACCAGAATTATTCTTCAGAAATGATGGCTCTCTGGCTTGCGGATAACGGCTACAACAGGAAGCGACTTTTTGACAGTCCGGAAGAAGCAAGGGAAGCCGCTGATGTCTACAAGGAATCCATACTCTCTGAGGGAAATACCTATATTTCCGAGAGCTTTTCCACAGCACCCCAGCCCCAGATCTCCGTTACCGTAGCCGATCAGTCCACGGGCTATGTAAAGGCCATTGTCGGAGGACGCGGAAAGAAGGAGGCAAGCCTCACACTAAACAGGGCAACCGATACCTTGAGACAGCCCGGTTCCACCTTTAAAATAGTGTCAACATATGCCCCGGCTCTGGACAGCGGACTTAAGACCCTGGCATCTACCCAGGTGGACGAGCCCTTCGCGTACAGCAACGGACGGCCTGTTAATAACTGGTACAAGGGCTACAAGGGCGTCTGCACTCTACGCTACGGAATAGAACAGTCCTTAAACATCGTAACGGTAAAGACCCTTACGGATATCACTCCCCAGCTGGGTTACGACTATCTGCTTAAATTCGGTTTCACAACTCTGGTAGACAAAAAAGAGACCGCTGACGGCAGGGTCTTTTCTGACATCACCCAGACCCTTGCTCTCGGAGGCATCACCGACGGTGTAAAGAATATAGAGCTGAATGCGGCCTATGCTGCCATAGCAAACAGCGGAACCTATATAAAACCTATGTTTTATACGAAAATCCTGGATCACGACGGTAATGTGCTTCTTGAAAACGAGCCTGAATCACATTCCGCCATTAAGCCTACCACCTCATTCCTTCTGACCAGTGCCATGCAGGATGTTGTGACCAAGGGAACAGGCGGATCAGTGAATTTCGGAACCCAGCCCATCGCCGGAAAGACCGGAACCACCTCTGATGAGAATGATGTCTGGTTTGCCGGATATACACCCTATTATACCTGCACCACCTGGGCGGGCTTCGATAATAATGTGGACCTCACCACCAAGGATCAGCAGCGCCTTGCCCGCACCGTATGGCGCGGCGTAATGGAAAAGATACATGAAAACCTCCCCAGGAAGGAATTCATCACTCCTGAAGGGATCGTTACCCGTGTTGTCTGCAATAAGTCCGGACTTCTCGCGCTTGACGGGGTATGTACCGCAAGCGGAAGTGCATACACCGAGTACTTTGCAAGTGACAATGTTCCTGAAACCACCTGTAATTATAACCACTCAGCCATGACATATATCTGCTCGGCCACGGGACAGATGGCTCTTGATTCCTGTCCCTTCAAGATCCCCGGTGTGGCTATCCCCGAGCTTGGAACCTGTCCGCATACTCCTGAGATCACTGCGGCTCTCGGCCTGACTCCGACTCCCATGGTAGATCTCGCCACAATACATGCGGCTCCGGCTGATACCGCCGGCATGGGCGAGGAAGGAGCAGATCCCGGGGAAGAAAATGCAAATGAAAATTCCCCCGCCACAAATCCTGTAACGGGGGAATAGAGGATTCTTCGGGCTACGCCCTCAGAATGACAAAGAAAAAAGACCTCAAAGCTCTCAGAATGACAATGTAAGAGACCTCAAAGCTTCATCATGATCTCGTTGCTTCTCTCTATGAATTTCTTCATTTCATCCGGAGGGAGCTGCTTATTGGCAAGCACTGCAAGATCATAGAGTTGTTCGGAAATAAGCTTTCCCTTATCGCTCTCCGGTTCATCCATAACTGTCTTCACAAGAGGATGGTTTGCATTAAGGATCAGTGTCTGTCCGTCATCATCCTTAAAGAGATCATCTGCCCCGCTTCCTCCCATTGAATACATCTTCATCATATCCTGCATCCTGCGGGTTTCTTCTGAAACGGTAATAACCGATGCCACCTTCTTGTCCTTAAGCTTCTGAACCTTAACTTCCAGCTTTTCCTTTTTGAAAGCTTTTCTTAGGAACTTCTGCAGGGTCTCCGCAAGGTTACCGAATTCCTCGGTCTCCTTTTTCGATTCCTTGCCCGTCATAGCTTCTGTGACATTGGCGTCTATACGCATAAATTTCACGCCTTCATTCTTACCCTCCAGTGACTGCATGAAAGGCGTATCGATATTGTGGGTAAGGATCACGGCGTCCATCTTTGACTTCTTGAACATATCGATGTAACGGCTCTGCTGCTTTTCATCCGTCACATAATATACGATGGTCTCCTTCTTTTCTTCCTTCTTTTCCTCTTCTTTTTCCGTATTCTCTACGGTGCCTGCTTCCTCTGATGAAGCCTTCTCTTCGTCTCCGGACTTTATCGTTTTTTCTGTCTCTTCTGCAGCCTTCTCCGCTTCTTCTCCTGTCTTTTCTGCCTCTTCTGCGGCCTTCTCCGCTTCTTCTGCGGTTGAAGGAAGCTTCAGTGCCTCGGGAAGTGTCAGGAACTCTCCGTTAATGTCCTTGAAAAGAATAAAGTCATTGATCTTCTCCGCAAACTTATCATTTCGAAGATAACCATACTTCACGAAGGGAGAGATATCCTCCCAGTACTTCTCATAGTTTTCCTTATCGGTCTTGCATAGACCGGAAAGCTTCTCCGCTACCTTCTTTGTGATGTACTCGGAGATCTTATTCACAAAACCATCGTTCTGAAGGGCGCTCCTCGATACGTTAAGGGGAAGGTCGGGGCAGTCTATCACTCCCTTTAAGAGCATCAGGAACTCAGGGATCACTTCCTTTATATTGTCCGCGATAAATACCTGGTTATTATAGAGCTTTATCACACCCTCAATTGATTCGTACTCAATATTGATCTTCGGAAAATAGAGTATTCCCTTCAGGTTGAAGGGATAATCCATATTAAGATGTATCCAGAAAAGGGGCTCCCTGTAATCCCTGAAGACTTTTCTGTAAAACTCCTTATACTCCTCATCGGTGCAATCCTTCGGGTTCTTTGCCCAGAGAGGGTTAACGTCGTTAACAGGCTTTGGCGGCTCGGGAACTATATCCTTGCCGTCCTTATCCTTCTCTATCTTCGGAGGCTCCTTGTTCACATCATTTAAGTATATCTCCGTAGGCATAAATGAGCAGTATTTCTCAAGAACCTCACGTACCGCGTACTCATTGCAGTACTTAAGGCAGTCTTCATTAAGATAGAGGGTGATCTCTGTACCAACCCTTTCACGGCTGCCCTCTGTCATATCATACTCGGTGCCTGCACCCTCACATTCCCAGTGTACGGCATGTGCCCCCTCAGCATATGAAAGGGAGTCGATCGTGACCTTATCCGCAACCATAAAGGCGGAATAAAAGCCCAGACCGAAGTGTCCGATGATCTGGTCTCCGTCCGACTTGTCCTTATACTTCTCGATAAACTCCGTAGCACCGGAAAAAGCGATCTGATTGATATACTTATCCACTTCCTCCGCATCCATTCCGATACCGTTATCTATGAAGCTTAAGGTCTTTTTCTTATTGTCTACATTAACATCTATCCTGCCCTTTAAGCCGGAGCCCTCCTTACCGTCGGTTTCCGATGAGGGAGCCTGGTACTCACCCATCATCTCCAGCTTCTTTAATTTCGTAATGGCATCGCAGCCATTACTGATAAGCTCCCTGATAAAGATATCCTGATCGGAATACATCCATTTCTTTATAATGGGAAAAATGTTCTCGCTGCTTATAGATAAATTTCCGTGTCTTTTTTCCATAAAAATACCGCACTTCCTTTCTTTTCAGAGTCTGACCAACGGTTAATTCCCGCCCGGCTCTCAGAAAAGTATTGTAGTGCGGCTCAAAACAAAAGTCAATGGATTTTTAGCACTCAATGGCAAAAAGTGCTAACAAGATAAAAAAGATCAAGTCATAGAACGGTCACCGGATTAATGTGTTTATGTTGAAAATACCTCGTCATATACCTCGAAAAAGCTCTTCGTGCCGGTCTTTTCAGTGTATGGATCATATTCGAAGCTCTCCCACAGCTCCTCATTCAGATTTGAGTGAAGCTTCGGGACAAATTCGTCATAAACCCTGTTAAACGCTTCCTTCTTTCGTTCGGTGACTATCCTTATCTTATTATTGTCGGTCTCCTCCTGGTCAAAGGAGCTGATACACTTGATGATATGGTAGCCATACTCAGTCTCAACGATACCGCTTATCTCTCCCGTATCCAGGTTAAATGCGGTTTTCTCAAATTCCTCCGGCATAACGCCCTTACCAAAGGTATAGGTGTTCTGCGGATCTTCATTGTACTTTTCCGTAAGGGAGTCGAAGTCTGCCCCCTCATCAAGGCTCTTTAAACATTTCTCGGCCTTTTTGTACGCGGCCTCCTTGTCATGCTCTGAGTATTCCTTACGATTACCGTTTTCATCCAATCCGGAGGTTTTGAAAAGGATCTGCTTTACCGTGATGGAACGTGCCTCATCATCGCTGATCTCCGGATTCACGTTGCAGGTCACCTCGTCATAGATCTTGTCAGCAAGGGCATAATCCGCATACATTTCACGAAGAAGCTCTTCTGTAATGCCCTTTTCCTCCTCTGTTCCGATAAGCGTCGCATAATAATTCTTTGCGGCAAGAGCAGCCTTTTCCTCCTCTTCCTCGGTAAGAGCTACGTTCCACTCCGCTGCAAGAAGATCCATACTCTTTATCTGGGCAAGACGTGCGAGTGTGGTATCCTTAAGCTCTTTTTCCAGTGTTTTTCCGCCGAAATTCTGTCTCCAGATATCCTCACCGAAAACATCCTGATACTTGCTCCCGGCAGATTTCATGTAGATATCGGCTTCGGAAATGTAACAGTTTCTGCTGTCTATCCTGAAAAGCTCGTCCTCCTCAAAGGCAGTGGTAAGCACCACATCCGTCTTTTCCTCTTCCTTATTTTTGCAGCCGGAAAGAAGCACTGCGATAATACAGAGCAAAGAAAAGAGAACTACTATGGATTTAATGGCGGCAGATTTTTGCATTTCTTTACTTATAAGGTCAAATACACTATAATCTATGAGAAAAGCGGAAAACAGGAGGTACTACTTTAATGGCAAAGAAATTCGGAAAATTCCTTCTATTCACACTCCTTGCGGGGGCTGCCGCAGCAGGAGCATACTACTACCTGAAGGACAGACAGGACGAGGATCTCTTTGAAGATTCCGATCCCGACGTAAATGATGAGCTGGAGGAATTCCTTAAACAGGAGTCCGAGAAGGGTCCGGATGATGAAGAGATCGAGCCTCTCACCTCAGATCGTGAGTACGTCCCCTTAAATTTCTCGAAGCAGGCAGCTCTTGAAGCGGAGTCAAATATTATCGGAACCCCTCAGGAGGAGCCGAAGAATATGGTGGAAAAAGCATCTGAAACAAATGAGGATCAGGTATCCACCTTCAGCTTTTCCTCCTTCGAATAAACCCTCCGGGCAATTTTAACCGTTACTTCTGACCGGCTACGATCCGGTCCTTTAAATCCCTGGCTCTTTCCTTGATCCGGGGATTTGTTGTCATATTGGATATAAGGCTGGATATTAGCTTCGAAGCTACATCCGTTCTTCCGAAACGAACACTTAAGACTGAGATCATATAGTCAAGGGTAGACTGATCCATTCCCGCGAAGGGAGGCTGTTCATGCGTTCGTGCAGCAATAAAGCCATCCATAGCGAGCTTTAGTGCCTCGTTCTCATCCTCTGCGCACTGCTTTTTGTCAGCCTCATAGGTCGGCGAAGAAGGGTCAAGAGTCTCCATCTTCCCTCTAATGGTCCAGCCCATTCTGAGGCAGAGATATGCTTTCTCGGAATCAACCTGCTTAATTGCCATGGCATTTGCAAAAGCTATCTGGTAACGCTCAATGGCATCATCATAGCTGTATTCTGCCGGCGGCTCGGTATAGTGGAAGTCTCTGGAAATGGTCTCTCTCACCAGCTTCTTCTGTGAATCATAAATATTCTTAAAGGTACGGGCAAGGGCAGCGTAGCCGCAATGCGGGCACACCACCACATCGTATTTCAATGAGTCAAGCTGCTGATACTTCGGTCTGAGATCCTCATCGGTGCCAACAAGCTTAATACTCCTGCTCTTTACGGTCCTGCTCTTGAACTCCTGATCACAAACGGGACAGGAATAGGTCCTGTCGATCAGATAATCCATTTCACTCGCGGTCTTTTTTACTTCCCCTGCATTACCCTCAGCAGCTTTTTTCTTTTCCTGATCTCCGAATACCTCGTCTCCCTTGATATCCTTCAATCCGAATTTGTCCATCCCCGAAAACAGTGCCATAATATACCTCCTCAAAAAATGCATCTTTCAATGCTATATATCTCTGCCATCCTGAGAACAATGTCTGTCAGATCATTTTAGATCCTTCGCTTCGCTCAGGATGACATTCTACATTAGATTTTTGCTTCCTGCGGCAGCTTAAAGGAGCTCTTCAGTGAAACTATCCTGTTAAATACGGGCACCCCGTCACTTGAGTCCTTTGGGTCCGCACAGAAATATCCGTTTCTCACAAATTGGAAACGGTCAAAAGCCTTTGCATCTGCAAGCTCCCTTTCCACGTATGAGCTGCATTCCTCCAGAGAATCAGGGTTAAGATTGATATTTCCTTCTTCATCATAAACACCCTTTTCCTCATCTACTATATTCTCGTATAGCCTCACCTTCACTCCGGCACAGTCATTGGCATTTACCCAGTGTATGGTACCCTTGACCTTCCTGTCGGACTTGAAGTCATCTCCCTGCTTCGTAAGCGGATCGTAGGTGCAGTGTACTGCACTTATATTTCCCTTATCATCCTTATCAAAGCCCACACACTTCACAAAGTAGGCATTCATAAGCCGGACCTCATTTCCCGGGAAAAGCCTGAAATACTTTTTCGGCGGCTCCTCCATAAAGTCCTCTCTCTCTATCCAAAGCTCTCTCGAAAAGGTCACCTTCCTGCTGCCAAGAGACGGATTTTCCGGATTATTCACGGCGTCCAGCTCCTCACTCTGCCCTTCGGGATAATTGTCTATAATGAGCTTCAGGGGATGAAGAACTGCCATGAGCCGCTTCACCTTCGGCTTCAGATCCTCCCGTATGCAGTACTCAAGCATATCCATCTCTGCAGTAGCCTGTGACTTGCTGATCCCGCAAAGATTGACAAAAGTCCGTATTGATTCCGGGGTGTAGCCCCTCCTCCTTAAGCCTGCAATTGATACCAGCCTGGGATCGTCCCAGCCGTCAACGGTACCGTCCTCCACAAGCTTTTTTATATATCTCTTGCCTGTGACCACATTATTGAGATAGAGCTTTGCAAACTCTATCTGACGTGGCGGTGTCTCTATCTCACACTCCCTTATGACCCAGTCATAGAGCGGCCTGTGATCTTCAAATTCCAATGTGCAGAGGGAATGGGTGATGCCCTCTATGGCATCCTCCAGAGGATGTGCAAAATCATACATAGGGTATATGCACCACTTATCTCCCGTATTCTGGTGGGAAAGATGCGCTATCCTGTATATGACCGGATCCCTCATATTCATATTTGGGCTCTTCATATCTATCTTTCCGCGAAGGACATACTTTCCGTCTTCGTATTTCCCGTCCTTCATTTCCTTAAAGAGCCTTAAGTTCTCCTCGATACTCCTCGTCCTGTCCGGATCATCCTTACCCGGTTCAGTGAGTGTCCCCCTGTATTCCTTTATCTCCTCTGCGGAAAGTGAGGAAACATAGGCCTTTCCTCTTTCAATAAGCTTCAGGGCATATTCATACATCTTGTCGAAATAGTCGGATGCAAAGAAAAGCCTGTCACCCCAGTCAGCTCCGAGCCAGGCTACATCCTCCTTGATGGATTCCACAAACTCCGATTTTTCCTTTGTGGGATTGGTATCGTCAAAGCGAAGGTTGAAAAGACCCTTATATTCCTTAGCGATACCGGAATTTAAGATAATGGATTTGGCATGACCTATATGCAGATACCCGTTGGGCTCAGGAGGAAAGCGGGTATGAACACTTTCATAAACCCCTTCCTTAAGGTCCTTGTCTATTTCCCGTTCTATAAAGTTCTTTGATACTGTTTCCTTGTTTTCCATAAATATATATTCTACAACAGAGACTTGCAAAAAGCAATGAACCATCCCCGCTTACTTCAAAGGCTCAGAGATAAAACACATTACAGAACACCTTGCCCTCCGGATCAAGCTCCAAGATCATATACGAAGGGTTTCTTCCCTCCTGTCTGGGGTAGGAAAGGCTGCCCGGATTATATACCCTTACACCGTCAATAATGCTCTTCTCGGGTCTGTGGGTATGCCCGCAGAAAACCAGGTCCGCTTCTCTGGACAGTGCTTCCTCCACTATCCGGTCACAGCCCATGGAGATGCCGTAGCTGTGTCCATGGGTCAAAAACGCCTTATGCTCCCCGATACGGAATTCATCCTCCCGGGGAAGATCGGAAAAATAATCGTTATTTCCTGATACTATATGACATTCACATCCTGCAAGGCTCTTTATGGAGTCCTCCTGCCCTTCCACATCTCCGCAGTGGATAAGCATATCTATGGGAGATACCTTCTTTATGACCTCCCTGAAATTTGACAAGTGCCCGTGGGTATCACTGACTATCAGTATTTTCATCAAGATACCTCTCTATCTCGTTCTTTATCAGCCTCAGCGCCTTTCCTCTGTGGCTTTCTTCATTTTTTACGTCCGGAGGGAGCTCCGCAGTGGTTACTCCGTATTTCGGAAGGATAAAAATAGGGTCATAGCCGAAGCCGTTCTCACCTTTTTCCTCATAGCCTATCCTGCCCTCCATAACTCCCCGGACCGTTTTATGACTTCCGTCCGGAAAGACCGCTGTTACAGCACATACAAAGCGGGCAGTCCGTTTTTCATCGCTCACACCTTCAAGTCTTCTGATTAGATCATTATTTTTCTCATGATATGAAGTATCCTTTCCCATATACCTTGCGGAAAGGATACCGGGTTCCTTATTCAGGGCGTCTATTTCAAGTCCTGAGTCATCGGACAGCACCAGTCCGCCGCATTCTTCCCATACTGCCCGGGCTTTTATAAGGGAATTCTCTTCAAAGCTCTTCCCGTCCTCGATAACGTCAGCCTCTATCCCGGCTTCATGCATGGAGATCACCGGGATATTGAAATCCTTTGTTATCTCCCGGATCTCCTTGACCTTATCCTTATTCCCTGTGGCAAATACTATCCTGTCCACCTTCTTCATATCAAAATCCACCTCCGGCGCTTATAGCCGATCCTGCCGCAAAGCTTCCCGTACCATTGATAAAGGCTGCGATCGTCCTCGACACCTTCTCCTGATAATCCTCACTGTTCATCTTTTCCGCTTCATATCTGTTCGTGATAATACCAAGCTTGATCCTAAGGTACGGCACCTTGAGATACTCCGTGAGTCCCGGGAAGCTCCTGACCGATGATCCCAGGTTCTTCTGATCACAGGCCGACGAAATAAGAGCTGAAAGCTCCTCTGCCTTTTCTGCCTGATCAGAGGAAGATGCGATCTCTACCCCGTTAGTAACTCTGGTATCGGGATCTGCTCCGGTATGTATGCTTATTAGAAGATCCGGTTCCAGACTGTTTATCATCTCCGAACGTTCCTTCTCGCTTTTGATCGTTTCATCCGGGGCGGACAGGCACACCATAGTCTTTCCGTCCTGCAGAAGGGTACAGAGCCGGCCAGCAACAGCGGTCGTGATACTTCTCTCCTCTATGCCGTAGACCACGGACCCAGGGTCGTTTACGCCATGGCCGCTGTCAACGACTATTATCCTTTCATAAATATCTCTGGGCGGCACTACCTTTACGAAAAAGCTGCCGGGAGTATACTCGATCACCGGAACCCGTACATCTCCCGTTATAAGCTCCACCGTCGAAACGCCGTCAGCATAGCCGTATCTCACATCCTCTATGCCGGTCATATCCCCGGAAAAGAAATTAGTCCTGTAAAAATCCTCGTCGGCTCCTTTAATATGTATAAAGATCCTGTTTTCAAACGGATCATTAATTATGCTGACATCCTTTTCAGCCACGCTTTCGGGAAGAGGGATCATTAAATAGCCCTCCCTTTCCAGGGTCAGATCCTCTATAGTTTCCTCCTCGCTTCCTCCGTTAAAGAGACCTCTCTTCGCATGGCTTTCCGCCCTCACGGTAACCGTTCCCGCTGCGGAAGCCACGAAATAAGCTACGCTCAAAACAAGAAGGATAAATGATGCTATAACCGTGAAGCTGTGCTTCAAGCCTGCTGCCTCCTTATCCTGTCTAACGTCCTTCGGGGCGGTTTCGGTCCCTCGAAGCTATAGAATCTTGTCTGTATCATCCCGTTGTATATCTTTCTGTTTTTTCCCGCTTTTTTTCCAATATACTTTTCGGCATCATCAAAGGAAGTTATCACATATAATGACCAGCTATCCAACCTCTTAAATGCCTCCCCAAGCTCCGAATATATCCGCTTCAGCTCTTCCTTCTCATTAAGCCTCTCCCCATATGGAGGATTTGTTATGATGAAGCCGTACTTTCCTGAATGGGAGAGACCGCTTACCGGTCTTTCCTGAAAATGGATAAGCTCCGAAACTCCTGCATTTGCAGCGTTTTCCCTGGCAACCCTTATCACATCTCCGTCAATATCATAGCCCTGTATATCACAGTCAATATCCATATTTATAAGGGATTCCGCTTCGTCCGCCGCCCTGTACCAGAGCTTCTTATCTATAAGATGATCCCAGGTCTCTGCTGTAAACTCCCTGTTTCTTCCGGGAGCCATATTCGCAGCTATCATGGCAGCCTCAGTTAAAAAAGTGCCGCTTCCGCAAAATGGATCGATAAGGATCCTGTCCCCCTTCCATGGGGTCAGCAAAATAAGCGCTGCAGCCAGATTTTCCGCAATGGGAGCAGCTCCCTGCTTTTTTCTGTAGCCCCTCTTATGCAGCGATACTCCGGTGGAATCGAGCCCGAGAGTAACCTTATTTTTATTGATAAATACCCTTAGGGGATACTCATCCCCGTCCTCGGGAAAGACAGTGATCCCATACTTTTCCGAAAGCCTGTCGACCATTGCTTTTTTTACTATGGACTGTATGTCTGATGGACTGAAAAGCTTTGACTTTACAGAAGATGCTTTCTTTACCCAGAATTTGGCATTCTTCGGTATGATATCCTCCCAGGGAAGCGCCCTGGTTTCCTGATAAAGCTCTTCAAATGAAAGGGCATCAAACTCCCCCACAGAGATCAGGATCCGTTCTGCGGTACGTAAGAATATATTGGCTCTGGGGACTGCATCCTCTTTCCCCTTGAAGGTCACTCTGCCGTCCTGAACATTATCTATTTCAAATCCCAGCGAAAGGATTTCCCTTTTTAATACGCTCTCAAGTCCGAAGTGACAGGGAGCGATGAGCCTGAGTTCATCCATGGGGTATATTGTAATGAAATGAGGGCTGTTTGACAAGGTCAGTTCCCGCCCTCTAAAAAGATAAACGCGTCAATCGTTACAGTTCACAGCCGAACTGCGCACCTTGCTGCGCAGTTACGGCCCAAAGAATTATGGCATGCAGGGGTTTTGCCCCATTGCCGAAGGCAATTTAATTGGCAAAACCCGTTACGTTCGCAGCCTGAAAGGCTGTGAACAGTAACCATCAATCTCTCCATCCGTATACAGCCATCCTGTTATCTTCTCCCGAATACTCACAGGTAACAAGTATCACAAGGTTTCCGTCCTCCGGAATATCCCCGCTGTCCGTATCGTAAAGCGACATTTTCCGGGCTTTTTTCATTATGACTTCTCTGCTTTCTTCCCCGTCTCCAACTCCGGGAATAAGGTCAACAGCTCCGTAGAATGCAGATATGATCCGGTAATCCTTTTCTCCGCCAAAGGTCTTTACCTTAAAATAAGGACAGCTTCTAAAGAACTCTTCATCCCGGTACTTAAGAAGGGGATTAAACATACTGCCGTCCTTCATATTGTGTCCGTAGATCACGGTAACGGGACATTCAAAGGGAGGGACCGACTCCTTATCCGTAAAAAAGGATCCGGCTTTTCCCTCTGTCCCGTCGAAACGGTGCGTAAGATAGAATTCATCATCAAAGGCCTGTGCAACCGGGCCGTTTATCTCTCCGTTACAGGCATAGAGCCATCCGGCTGCATCGGGGTTTATAAGCTTCAATTTGTCAAGGTCGATTTCCGGACCGTTTCCCGCACCCGGATCATCTGCCCCGACACTCTTCCTTAATTCCTCATAGTTCTTTCTGTCTGAAAGGTATTCCCTGCCGTAAAAATAGAGACGAAAGGCAATTACCATTATGGCGGCAAGGATGATGACGGCAAGACCCGCAAGTATACGGGTCCCCGTGTCACCTCTTTTCATTTTTTCTTCTCCGGAAAAGCAGGGTTAGGACTGCTCCTAACATCAGTAATAGTACTGCAAGAAGAGTAAGTAAAAGCTCTAAGGGCGTCTCATCCCCGGTCCTTATTCCCCTTCTGGCAGTGCTGTTCCCGCTTATCCCGGCTCCTCCCGCGGCATTTTCATATCCCGCAGGAAGTGATCCCGATAAAGCAGGATCCGCTGCCTCACTTACAGCTTCGGAAGAACCGTTATGGCCGTGCTTCCCGTTATGCCCTGTATCTGAAGCTGCCTTGGGAGCCGTATTTGTATTTCCTCCGGAGCTTCCGGAATCTCCTCCGGGATCCGGTGAAGGATCCGGTCCGGGCCCGGGTCCGGGTTTCGGCGGATCAGGCTTTGGTGGATCAGGCTTCGGGTCCGGATCAGGGCCGGGATCAGGACCCGGTCCGGGTCCCGGTTCAGGATCAGGAGCCTTGAAGTTTACCTCCACCAGAACCTTATGGGGCATCTCCTTATAATCGTTTGCCAGAGTAAGAACCACCGAACCGTTGAGCACGGTAATATTCTTAAACTTCCGGCTCTTTATGAGCGGTGCCCAGATACTTTCAAATTTCTCCCTTGCGGCTTTCTCTTCTTCCGTCTCATTTTCAGGCGTATCATTGCCGCTGATATCCGCTTCGGGTCTGTCGTTTCCGCTGACTCCCGACCCGGAGGTATTGTCATTATCACTCACGGCATCATTTCCGGATGCACTTCCGTCTGCCGTGCTGTTTCCGGAAACATCATTATCACTGACATCATTACCGGAGGCTGAATTTCCGCTTACCTCATCACTTATGGAACCCGTATAGGGAAGCTCATCCTCCTCATTGATATAGCCGCTTACGGTGATGATCCCCTCGGGCTTACTTTCGTCAGGCTCCATATTATCCCACCATTTAACGGTGAGGGAGTCCCCGTACTTGTAACCGTTTGCTGTATCAGGCGTGAACTCCACAGACATGGCCTGCTCAATATAACGTGTTTCACTTCCAACATAGCTGCCGGCACTCACTCCTATCTTATCCCTGGAGTCTACCACAGTCCGTGTATTATAGATCTTTACCCAGCCTCCGGTCAGAATTTCCCCGTCATCATTTACACCGGTTTCCGTAGTATTCCTGACCTTCAGGCGGTAGCTCTCCGGATCGAAAAGCCTGTTGGTAAAAATGACCTTCGGAGGGATTTCACTGATACCGGCGATCTTTCCCTTTGCCACTCCTCCTGAATATGCACCGTTTTCTGAAAGAAAATGTGTATTTTCGGTTTCCCCGGTTACCGTTGCGGGAAGCGTGTTGTATCTCGCCCTGCATTCTTCGGTCAGTCCTCCCCTTATATTCTTTATCCCGCAAAGATCAAATCCGTTAACAGGGTTCTCCGCATCTCCCGTGGGATCCTCGGAGACTTCATAGTAATATCTGGAATTGATCCCAGTAAGTACCGCGGTTTTTCCGGCAGTGAGTTTGATCTTTCCGTTTGATGCCTTGACCGGACTGCCGAAATATGCACTGTCATCCTTAAATGCCTCGTCCCTTAATTGTCCCGATGAAAGGGCAGCGGTTCCCGCACTGTCACAGATCCTGTAATAGCCCTCAAAGGGATCTGTGGATCCGTCCGGCCTTTTCAGCGTGACAACAAAGGTGAATGTATTGTCAAAATCAGGCTCTGCAGGATCCCACTTTTCGATCACCTTTTCTATGATCAGCGAGCCGTCGTTCTTCATAACGGTATTTAAGATGTCCGTCTCATCCTTTCTTACGCTGTAGTTATGGGATACCTCATAGTAATCCTTCAAGATAAAGCCGTCATATTTTCTGTCAATATCCTCCGTCACCATATATTCTATCTCTTTCGGAGAAACGGGATCGGCATCATCACCGTATGCGTACTTCGGAAGATCCGTAAAGCTGTATGTCCAGGTGTCGCCCCCGTCACTCTTTACGGGTGAAATCCCCGTACCCGAAAGATTGGAATACGGACTCACTCCAAAGGGCTTCTTATCGGTCATTCCCCCAAGGAAGCGCTTGTTAAAGCTGTCAGTGCTGCCGGTCACTGCCGTATTCTCACTCACATATAAGGTGATCTCATCCGGCCTTATCTTCAGGCTGTCACTATAATCATTCCATTTCTTGACAGCCACCGCGTCCTTTGTGATAAGGGTATTTGTAACTTTTGTCTTATACCCCTTATACCCTTCCGTTTCACTGTAGCTATGGACATAGCCCGTCTCATCACCGGTATTTGTCTTTTTGTATTCGGCTGCCGAAGGGTCAAGGCTGTAGCCGAAGGGCACATAAGGGTCTCCACTTTCATCAGTTTCGATAAATCTGTAATCATACTTAATAATGGCTCCCGCGTATGCCTTATAGTGGGGAAGCTTGTGAAGGATGCCCTTCCAGCTGACGCTTTCGTCAAGCTTTATGACAGCTTTATTATCCCCCTTACCCTTTCCGATCATCTCCTTTGCAGAAGCATTATCCGGAATGTCATTCCAGATCACAGCCTCATAGCTTCCTCCGTTTTCCCTTCTCTGAAGGAGGAGGTTTACACTCACCGGTCTGGTCTTATATTTATTCTCCTGATCACTCCAAAGCTTCTCCGCATAGGCGCTTGTGTACGGCGTATTTATGACTGTTACTTCAAATGCACCTCCGCCGGGTAAGGTCTTCACCTCCCCTGGATTCGTAAGGCTTCGTCCGTCTCCCGTTTCATAAACCGTGGAAAAGCTCTCACTCCTGTTCTCACTCACGTAATAAATGATCTCGTTTCCGTCCTTATTGTAGAGAGGCAGCCCCGTAAATACCACGGTTCCGTTGCCGTTTAAGGTCTTTTCCGCAGCATTTCCGCTTATCTTATATATGCTTAAGTTTCCGGCACCCGTATCGCTGCCGTTAACCGCATTTTTACTGTAGAGGCTTACGTTTACGTCCACGTTATCCGGCTGCGAATCCGTATTCCAGAGCTTATTAACGCTTATATCGCTGCGCCTTATCAGCCGGTTGGTAACGACAGACTTATGCTGTGAATCATCACTGAAGTCATAACTGTAGCCCTCGTCATCAGCCGCAGCTCCTTTTGTACCGTCAGCCCTTAATGTATAGCCATTCGGTATATTATTCTCCGAAAGCCTGTACTGGTACTTTGTCCCTGTGCCTCCGTTAAGGACATAGAGAGGAAGCTTTGAAACCGTCTTTGCTGCCCAGTTTTCACTCTTTTTAAGAGTCACGGTCTCGGGATCTGTTGAAGCAGTTTCCGACGGATCCGTCTTTTTATGCTCAGCCTTCGTTACGGTTTCCCAATTCTCTCCTGCCAGCACATTTCCGGCCGGATCCACCTTCCGTCTCTGAAGCGTAATTACACGGCTGTCAGGCCTTAAGCCGTAGGCATCATTATCGTCTGACCAGTTCTTTGACACGCTGACACTTGTCAAGGGTGTATTTATGATATTAACATAGAAAGCCTTATCGGAGTCTGAAGGAGCCGTACTGCTGCGGGGAAGCTGATCTGCAGGCACCGCATTCAAAGGAACCGGGCTTCCGGTAGATGAAGCATACTGTGTCTTAAAGCTGCCCGTAGTCTCCTCCTTAACGTAGTAGACTATAAGCTCGTGGTTTTTATTATACTTGGGAAGTCCCTGGCAGGAGTATTCAGAACTTTCGTCCGTAAATGTCACTTCATTAACGGAAAGAGAAAGCTTTGTAAGGGTTGACTCCTCTGAGGGACCGATTACTGCAGATGCTGCGCTTCCTCCCGTATAATTCTTACTGTAAAGTGCAGCATTAACTCCATCGTGTCCCGCAGTTTTCCCGTCATTCCAGATCTTACGGATAATAACAGGCTCTTCTCTAAGAACAAGCTTATTTGTAATGGTTGTGGTATAACCTTTTATATCACCGGCTCCGTCCGTCTCTACACTATTTGAATGGGTGACATAGTAGGATCCCCCGTATCCTTTAAGATCACTGTCATCTGGGGAATAATTACTGTCAAGTCCCGTCAGCCCTCCGTCAACATTGTTCAGCTTTGTATTGTCTCCCACCTTCGTCTCAACAACACGGTACATATAGATGTCGTTTAGACTGGTACCGAAATACTTAGGCAGATGCTCAAAGGTGTAAACCCAGCTGTCCGGGTCGGAAGGATCATTATCGTTAGTCTTTTTTATTGTCCTTTGTTTTCCCGGCTGCAGATTTTTCCAGTGTTCTCCTTGATCTGTAGATACATCGATCCTTACAGTCAGTCTTTCCGGCCTTAATCCGAGAAGATTACCATTATCCTCCCACTTCTTTATGACATTAAGGCTGACCTCGGCTCTTCCGGTATCCAGCTGGTTTACTATCAATCTGGTTCCGCTTGCAGGCAGTGTTATATCTGCAGGATCGTATACCTTATAGTTTCCAGCTTCCACAGGCGCAAAGTAGCTTCCGCTGTCCGGCGCATCCTTCCCGTTCGGTGTCCATTGGGCATTTGCGCTGACTGCAGGATAAGATACCTTTATGGCAGCTCCCGTTCCCGGTCTTATCTCCGTTTCAACGATCCGGTATTCATATTTTTCACCCGCAGCAGAGCCGTTATTTGCCGAGATAGGGAGTTTAGTGAATTTTTGCGTCCACTTATTAGTCTTATTCAGGATGTTACCCGATATATATTTTGAAAATGAACCTGTATTTCCGAGACGCCGCTCCACATCAAAGACAACCGCTCCCTCTCTCATTCCATAATCGTCATTAAAATCATCCCACTGCTTACGTATGCTGAATTCACCCTTCAACTCATTTTTAAGAGCATATCTCATCGTAAGCACCCTGTGGTCATTGTCATCAGGAACTCCCGGAGCAGCTATATCCGCAGTATCATATATCTCGTTCCTTGTCGCCTTATAATTTGCCTTTACAAAAGCAGTATTAAAGATTTCCTCAACATAATAGGTATATACATTTCCGTTTGCCGAATAAAATGGAACCGGCTTATTAAAGGACACGGTGTAATACCAATTATTAGGACTTAAGGAGTCTGCAGATACATTTATTATGCTGTAGTCCGTCCCTTCATTGAAGCTCACTGTTTCCGGATTCTTCTTTCCTGACTGGGTCTTTGCCTCAGCTCTTATGTCAAAGCTTAAGGCTCTCGTAGTTTTGCTGCTTTCATCCGAAAGCTTTGGAACCATCGCTTCGCTTTCATCCTTACCGTTTCCGGTCTGAGTATTCCATATCTTGCTGAACTTAAGAGTCAGAAAGCCCATCTGCTTATAGGTATTTCTGAAGGTTTCTTCCTTGATGTTATCCTCTGCACCTGTATTCGCGATATTTATTCCGCTGTTTGCAAAGGCTACGCCCACAAAGGACGAGTTTTCGCTTAAAGCGGTATTCCCGGCGGCGGGACCGCTGCCGTTATCACTTTCGGCTGACGGATTTTTTCCGTTAAGCGCAACCTTATATCCCGGCATATCATCTATCATTTCCACGGCATAGTAGGCATAGATACGTCCGCTTGGCGCAAATATAGGAAGATCGTTCCAGTTGATCTTCGAGTTTATCTCCGTAGCCGGTTTTTCCAGGATGTTTTCCGAGATCAGCTCCAGGTCATTGCCGCTTATATTGAAAGCTGCCGCCGCCGTAGCGGAGGATGAAGGATCTGAAAGACTGCTGTCATCCCAAGAGTAATGAGTTGCATTATAACCGTTCCCGTCATCCTTAAGTTCCATCCTGTAAAGCCTGAAGGTAGCCTTGGCATTGACGGATACCTTATTATGCAATTTATCAACCTTCCACTGCTTTGTGATCCTGAAGCTCCTCTTATTTGTTTCGGCATCAAGCTTATAATGATTTGCAATGTCAGTGGTATTGTCGGAATAATTAGGTATCATTATGTCCGCAGGGAGTTCATTATTCTTAAAATTATAAATACACTCACTAACCGTGTATTTGTAGAGGGCTCCCATGTCGTCATACTTAGGGAAATTAACATATTTGTAAGGTGTTATATTATCCGCCTTATAGGTTCCGAATATATACATGGACTTGGCCGCATTAAGCTCCCTTGGTGACTCTGAACCGTCATTTAATGCAATGGCTTCCACTGCACGCGCGGAGTAAGCCGCCTTCTTCTCTTCAAGATTCGCGGCTCCCGAAACATCCGGAACCTTATGAGCATGATCATATTCACTGTCCCTGAAAAGATATATGTATGCAGAAGGGAGCCTGTCCACCTCTATCCCTTCCGGAATATTGATCCAGAGCTTCCTGCCCTCAATATGTATGCTGTCATGAATGGTACTGACACCGAAGCTCTTTTCCTTTATAAGGAGGGTTCCGTCGTCAGCGGCCACCGCATCTTTAGACACTCCGTTTTTTACAATTATCTGCCCCGAATTGGCGGAAACCACAGCAGTATTAAGATCACTCAGGGTTTCTTCCGCATTAAAAAGGGGTTCCGAATAGTGATCCACGCTGTAGCCTATGACGTCATTATTAAGGGTCTCCGCCACATAATACTCATACACGTTTCCGTAAGCATCTGCCGCAGGGACACCGCTGAAGATGGCCTTCTGTATGAATTTGTTTCCGCTTACCACATCCACCCAGCGCTCGGTATAGCTGCCTTTATAGGGGATTATCTTTCCTCCGTCACCGCCGTTATAATAGAGTGTAAAGAATACATCCGGCCTCTGGTCGTTCTTTGCCTTGTCATGCCAGATGCAGTAGAATTCCACATCCTCTCTGTCTCCCGCTGCCCTGTTGGTATGACCTGAATTCTCACTTATTAGAAAGCTCTTCGTGCCGTCCTTACCCAGGTCATGGGTCCCGGATATTTCTGTTAAGGTTGAGGTCTCCTGATTCTCCGACACCACATAGCCTGTCTTTGTGGTGTCTTCCATAGCGCTTAAGAGAACCTCCGTCTTTTTGTCCAGTGTATCCGCTTCATTCCCCTCCGGATCGCATTTGGTCTCATTCGTCACCGGAGTTCCCTTACAGATATATTCCTTTAAACTGTAGACATAGTTATTTCCGCTTAAATCATAGGCGGGATAGTATTCGCCGTTATTTGTAAACTCTACGGTAAGATCTGTTCCGCTTGTTAAGGTAACCCCGTCCGGCATATATGTGGGTATATCCCTATAGGCGATCTCCTTTTCAACCCCGCTTTCCTCCCGGAAAAGCGCGACACGGAGAAAATCCCCACGGCCTTTCAATCTATTATCTGAATCTATCCAGTTCTTTGTGAATCTGAAAGACCTGCTGCCGGCACGGGTATTTGTAATGGTAAAGCTCCCGTCCTTCTTCGTCACGCTGACCCTGTAGCCCGGCTTAAAGCTTTCCCCGCTAACAACGGCATCTACAGTTCCGCCGGAAACGGTTTTGTTGTTCGAAACAAAGCCTATATTGTTAAGAAATCTGTCGTAATCATTGGTATTCTCATTGTAAAGCGCTGCCTTTATGGCGAGGCGGTTATTTATTGCCTCGGTTCGATTCTCGCTTGTGGCTTCATTGAATGCGGACATCTGATTCCCAGAGATAAAGTCTGCCCCGTCCACCCAGATATATGAGTCATAGTCATTCCCGGGGTTAAGATCCACATAGTAGGGATGCTCTTTCATATTGCCGCTCAGCGCCTGTTTAAAATTGCCCTCGTCATCATAGGTTCCGAGCCATACCCTCACATTTGATCTCTGTGAATTGTCGGAGTCATCATGCCAGATCTTTTCTATCCTGAGCCTTGTCTTTACGGTTTCAGAGCCTATGTGATTATTGATATAGAGCTTTATCTCATTTCCGCTTATATTCCTGTCATATTCCTCCGTATAATGAAGCTCCGGATCGTGTGAAGCTACGGCTTTCTCGTCCAGCGTATAGATATACTGCCTTCCGTCTTCGGTATATGCGGGAACGGTCATAGCAGCGCTTTTCCAGGTGTTTCCGTCATTTTCGATGGTATATGAATTTGAAGAAATAAGAGCCGGATCCGCTGATGTGACAACCAGATTACCGCTTCCGGAGATCTCTCCGGCGGGACTAGCGGGCTTTATCATACTTACGGTTGCATATACGCTCTCAGCTTCCCCGTCTATCCTTCTCCTTAAGTCAAAGGTGATATCCCCGGTCTTGCTCTCTGCCGTGCCAATATTCCAGCCCGAGCCTGTCCACCTCTTTATGATATAGAGCTTCTTCGTACCGGAAAGCCTGTCCGTAACCCTGATAACCGCGGTCTCTTCCCCTTCCTGAAGAGCGGTATGATATTCGGAGGATGAGCTGTAGGTATGATCCTTTAATTCATAGGTTCTGCTCCAGATCCCTAAAGAATCGCCGGATACCCCGGAACTAAATACGGCAGCCTCTCCGGTTACGGCTTTTACTGCTGTTTCGACCGCCCTGTATTCATACCTGTCACCGTTATCATCAAAGAGCTCCTGTGGTGAGAATACTCCTTCTATGGTCTTCTTACTTGAGCTGAAGCCCGTCAGGGTCCTTTCCTCCACATTCTCCCAAACCCCGTTTTCCTTTCTCTGGAGCATAAAGGTACATACGGAGCTCACATAGTCGGTTACTGCCGCCACATCCCAATGCTTTATAAGGACCGGGGCTATCTTTGTGCTCCGCACATTTTTAAGTACTTCGCCGTTCTTTACATCCTTTCCGTCGGGATATACTGTTCTGTAGAGCCCGGAATCCGATACCTCCGTCACGTAATAGACATACTCATAGCCCATTTCATCATATTTAGGGAAGGTATCTGAAGAGAATTTGGAGAGGTCTATCCTTACGCTGTTATTTTCTGCGTCCCCGGCATCATTTTCGGAAAGCTTTAAGGTATATTGCTTTGCATCCTTTGTAACGGGAGCTCCGGCAGCTATTCCCTTATTTACGGGATATCTCCAGAGATAGAATGTTATCCCCTTTTCAATGGCAGCCTTTCTCCTTTCGAGATCGCCGCCGTCAAGCCATTTCTTATCGAAGGAAAACTGAGCATTGTCCGTAACCGTGGCATATATGGTTTCCCCTGAGTAGCACTTATCCTGATCGGAGCTGAAGCTTCCGTTGTCGTAGGTAAATTTGAATTTTGTGTTCTTTTCGCTGTAATAATAGGGATTACTCTCCATTACCGTATAATAGGTGATCGCATCCCCGTTTTCCGCATAGAGCGGGAAGCCCTTTATACTGTAGCTCCATACCCTGTTGCCGCTCTCCGTGCTTTCATTCCAGCTTACGGCGGAGCCGGAAACAGTTGTTTCCTCTGCAGCAGTGTCTCCCTTTTTTCTGTATAGCTTCATTCCCGCAGCGGTCAAAAGTGAATCCCCCGGAAGAGGAGGCACGACAGAATCACCCGATATCCGCCATACTATCCTTCCGCTGATACCGTCGGTATAGGTAAAGGTAAGCTTTGCATCGCTGTCCCCGGATATTAAGATATAGCCGTCATCGCTAATATTGTAGTAGTTCTTCCTTTCCTCCCCGTCATTAAAAAGCTTTTCATTGGGCTTTATATACCATTCATAGGGTGTGGAACCATCCTCCTTAAATTTGGGAAGATTACTGTATGCCACGCTCCAGGAGCTGAAGGAGGCATAGCTGACTTTGGGGTGGTTTGAGCCCGGAGATACCAGAGTCGGAGAATTATCACTTATAAGGGTATAGCTGTCCCCCTCCTTTACATAGAGGTCTATACCTGAAGCTATCTCATCCTCTCCCCCGCTCCTTATATTGCATCCCTTGGAATAGGGTCTCTTATCGGCATAATTCCGGTTATCCTGCCATTCTATGGTAAAGTGCGGCTTTACAAGCTCAAGTATCTTATGAGTTACCGTAACGGGAGACGTGGTCCACTCCGGATAATTAGGATCCTTAACGGGAGAAAGGACTCCGTAGGTTTTTCCTCCGTCACTGAAGGTTGTCCCGGTGATCTCCGGAAGGTACCCGTTTACGGTCTTTTCAACAGCAACTCCGTAAAAGTCTTCAGGCATCTCATAGGTTCCGCTTCCGCCTTCATTTGTGTTGCCGGTCCCGCCCTTTAAGTATACCGGGATATTATTGAAATCAAATACGAGGGACACCTTGTTATCCGTAATGTTATTAATGGTGAGCTCATCTGAGAGAAGCTCTATGATCTCACTGTCACCGGCCTTCAGCTTTTTCTTTTTTATGTTTCCGTAGATCGTGACCTTTACCGTATCCCCGGGATAAATAAGAGATGCATCTGAAAAATTCACATTTATCCGCTGTGAAAAATAAAGATCTGCTGCCGGCTCATTGTAATCAATGCTTCCCGACCCCAGTAAAAGGATAAACGGAGAGAATCCCTCCGTTTCAAATTCGATGTCCCCGTCATTTCCGACTTCCACATCTACAGATTCGTTATTGTCCTCAGAGGTGACATGGATAAGCTCCATATCTCCCTCTTTAAGAAGCTCCTTATCTACGGTTTCCGGAGGCTCTATGGTGACCCTTACGCTCTCATCCGGCTGGATCTCCTCCTCTCCGCAGAGTAAGGTAATGTCATAGGCAAGGAGCACTGCCTTATCCCTTCCCTCATCCTCTACGAGTTCCCTCGCCTCCGCCTTTCCGATCTCACTTACTCTTAAGACTGTACCCTTCGGCAGCAGTCCTTCTACCCTGACACCGCCGCTTTCAAGTACCGTATGCTCCTTTTCAGTTCCGATCCCGTCACCGGATACGTCCTCTTTTCCGCTTTCTTCCTCTTTTCCGGCTTCATCATCTTTTCCTGCTTCGTCTCCGGAAACACTGTCTTTTTCTGCATCCGTATCCAAAGCATCGGGAGAAGACACTGTGCTCTCCTCCCCGGATGCTTCCTCCTTGGAAGATATGTCTTTATTCTCATCCTTATTCCGGGTATCCTGTGACGAAACAGATTCCCCGTCCTTTAAGGAAGTATCATCCTTTGAAGGCTCCGTCCCCTTGTCCTTGCCCCCGTTTGCTTTTTCATATCCGCACTTACTGCATTTTCCGCTTTCGTCATAGCTGCAGTTTTCCGTATATTTTTCATTACAGCCGTCAATCGTGCAGAAAACGCTGTGAGTTCCGTCCCCATTTGATACATACTTCTCAAATATGTGGGAATGTCCCTCGCTGCCCTCAGCCGGTTTATTATCGGCAGCTTCTCCGCTTTCCTTATTTTCCTAGTTCTTTTGTTCCCGGCTGTTTTCTTCCCTATTCTCTTCCCCGCTTTCTTCTTCCTCTTTATCTTCTTTCTTTTCTTCTTCCTGCTTATCTCTGTCTTCTTTATCCTCTTTCTTATCTTCTTCCTTCTTTTCTCCGTCCTCTTTATCTTCTTTCTTTTCCCCGTCCTTTTTTTCTTCTTCCTTTTCTTCCTTCTGATCATTTTCTTTTTCGGATGAGTCTGAATGATCATCTGCATCCTGCCCGTCAGAAGTAGCCTCATTCGAAGCCCCGGTGCTTACGTTGTCATCGGCATAAATATATGCACTCCGCGTATCCGCCGTCAGACCGGATAATAACAAAACCAGCGCAAGCAGAATACTCACGCTCTTTTTTCTTGTTCTAAAAATATAATTTATAAGATTCATTATGAGCCCTTTATCTGAAACACCGCTGCAATCCCCTGCGGTATATTTTTTTGTTATCCTGAGCGTTAGCGAAGGATCTTTCAAAACTTCCGGTTAAAAAGCGTACAAAAAAATAAGACCGCATTGCAGGATGCGACTTATCAATTTACTCGCCCTCATGTATACATTGTACACCATATATTAATGATTGCAAGCACTGTATTACAGAAAATACATAGTTAAAACCCTGTGGGGGAACCACAGGGTTTTGAGGGGAGTATAAATATTTATAAAGGGGTTGTGATAAAGGGAATCTAAAAGGTAAACTCCCTTTACGAAAAAGATTCTAGCATAAACTCGGATTAAATGCAACACATTTTTTACAATTTTATTAACTTTTTTACAAATCACATTTGTAAAACTAAAATACACCCATTTTGACCGCAAAACCCGGTCTAATCCCACCTTAACGGATTCAGTATCCACCAGAGAACCACCGCAACGACAATGGCCGGCCAGAAAGCCAGGATAAAGGATCCGACAAGCCATACCGCAAAGGTGAATATGGCAAAAAAGATTATAAGGATCAATGCAAGAATAGCCAGGGCTTTCAGGCCACTGATCCTTGTATATCTGAATCCTCCGTATCCGCTGCCTGTCTGCTGCTCATCGGAAGTATCACTCCCTTCCTGCTCATCATATATTCTCTCGCTCCCGCGCTTCACACTGAATTCCGAAGTGTCTATTATGGTTCTTGCGATAAGCCTGGGATCCCCCAGCTCCTCCATTATCTCTTCATCAGTCCTGCCCTTTCTTCTTTCCGTGGCGATATATTTCTCATAATACCTGATATTTTCGGTAACTGAAGACGGGCTGATACTGCCGCTTAGGGCTTCTTCCAATTCAATTAAAAACTGTTCACTGTTCATGAGAGCTATTTTACCATGTTTTCCATTTTTTCCAAACAACAGGGCGTCAATTCTTAACCGTTTTCGTGATCTAGGGAAAAGAACTTGTTCCGATCGGAACACCGCATACTTCTTTCTTGCATTATCAGCGATTATTGTATATACTTTTAACAAATGTTCCGCCTTACCGCGCATTTTTCTTAAACGTTTTAGTAATTGACTGCATAATAGACGACGCTTATTTTCCTAATGAGAAAGGAGAACAGAAGGTCATGAAATTCGGTTCATTCGACGACAATACCCGTGAATACGTCATTAACACTCCAAAGACTCCCCTTCCCTGGATAAACTATCTGGGAAATAAGGATTTCTTTTCCCTGATCTCCAATACCTGCGGCGGTTACTCCTTTTATAAGGATGCAAAGCTCCTCCGGCTTACCCGCTACCGCTACAATGCCTGTCCTTCGGATACCAACGGAAGATATTTCTATATAAAGGATGGTGATACTCTGTGGAATCCCGGATGGCAGCCTTCAAAAACCGCCCTTGATTCCTTCGAATGCCGCCATGGCCTTGGCTACAGCCGTTTCGATTCCTCGAAGAACGGTGTAAATGCTTCACTTCTTACCTTTGTTCCAATGAATGACAGCTGTGAGATCTCTGTCCTCACTCTGAAGAATGAGAGCAGTACAAAGAAAAGCCTCACCCTTTTCTCCTATGTGGAATTCTGTCTCTGGAATGCCATGGATGATATGACAAATTTCCAGAGAAACCTTTCTACCGGAGAGGTGGAGGTCATCGGCTCAACGATATATCATAAGACCGAATACAGAGAACGGCGTAACCACTATGCGATCTGGCATGTTAATACGGATATTGACGGCTTTGATACGAGCCGTGATGATTTCCTCGGTGTTTATAACGGTCCGGACAGACCCGACGCGGTGATAAACGGCCACTGTACCGGCTCCGTAGCAAGCGGCTGGTATCCTGTCGGGGTTCATGAGATAGGTCTTACCCTGGATAGCGGAGAGGAAAGATCCTTTGTCTTTATCCTCGGATACTGCGAGAATCCCGAGGATGACAAATGGGAGGCACAGGACATAATAAACAAGCGTCCGGCTAAGGAGCTTATTTCCAAATACGATTCAAAGGAAAAGACTGACAGAGCCCTCGGGGAATTAAAGGACTACTGGACTTCACTCCTTTCAAAGTACAGCGTGGAAAGCAATAACCCCCACGTAAACCGTATGGTGAATATCTGGAACCAGTATCAGTGCATGGTGACCTTCAATATGTCCCGCTCTGCTTCATATTATGAATCAGGCATAGGCCGGGGCATGGGCTTCCGTGATTCCTGCCAGGATCTTCTTGGCTTTGTACATCTTATCCCGGACAGGGCAAGGGAAAGGATAATCGATATCGCCTCCACCCAGTTTATGGACGGCAGTGCCTATCATCAGTACCAGCCTCTCACGAAAAAGGGTAATTCCGACATAGGCTCGGGCTTTAATGATGATCCCCTGTGGCTTATTGCGGGGACAAGTGCTTATATCAGGGAAACCGGGGACAGCTCCATTCTTGATGAGACCGTGCCATACGACAATGATATGTCGGTTGCAACCTCTCTTTTTGAGCATCTGAAGCGCTCCTTTGACTATATCGTAAACCACAAGGGTCCACATGGTCTCCCCCTTATTGGCCGTGCCGACTGGAATGACTGCCTGAACCTGAACTGCTTCTCCGAGCATCCCGGAGAATCCTTCCAGACCTTCGGTCCTTCTGAGGGTCCTGTTGCGGAATCTGTTTTCATAGCCGGAATGTTCGTAAAATACGGGCGTGAATACGCGGATCTCTGTGCCCTTAAGGGGAGGAACGACGAGAAAGAAAGAGCCCTTAATGAAGTAAGGGAAATGGAAAAGACTATTCTTGACTCCGGCTGGGACGGTGAATGGTTCCTCAGAGCCTATGATGCAAAAGGTAATAAGGTAGGAAGCCATGAATGCGAGGAAGGAAAGATCTATATCGAGCCCCAGGGCTTCTGCGTACTTGCCGGAGTCGGAAAGGAAAGCGGGAAAGCTGAGAAGGCTCTTGCCTCCGTGGAAAAGCATCTGGACAGTAAATACGGGATAATGATACTTCAGCCTGCTTATACCAGATATCATCTGGAGCTTGGCGAGATCTCATCCTATCCCCCGGGTTATAAGGAAAATGCCGGTATCTTCTGTCACAATAACCCCTGGGTCTCCATTGCGGAAACGGTTCTCGGCCACGGTGACAGGGCCTTTGAGATCTACAAAAAGACCTGTCCCTCCTATCTCGAAGATATAAGCGAGATTCACAGGACAGAGCCCTATGTGTACTCACAGATGGTTGCGGGAAGAGATGCGAAATTCTTCGGGCAGGGAAAGAACAGCTGGCTCACCGGCACCGCTGCCTGGACATTTACGGATATCTCCCAGTATATACTGGGTGTTTACCCCACTCTTAAAGGGCTGTCCATAGACCCCTGTCTCCCAAAGGACTTCGGAGACTATAAGCTGAGAAGAGAATTCAGGGGAGCTCTTTACAATATAGAGGTACACACAAACGGCAGCGAAAAGGGTGTTAAAAAGCTTACCGTTAACGGGAATACGATAGAGAACAGCACCGTGATCCCCTATGATGAAAATGTTAAGGAATATACAGTGGTTGTTGAAATGTGACGGGTGAGGTCATTCTGAATTAATACTGTCATCCTGACGTTTTACTGTCATCCTGACGTTTTACTGTCATCCTGACGTTTTACTGTCATCCTGACGTTTTACTGTCATCCTGAGCGTAAGCGAAGGATCTTCCACACTATGTTCAAGATTCTTCGCTTCGCTCAGAATGACATATCTTTTTCAGCATCTTTCTACGTCTAAGGCCTCTGTAGATCTGAATTAATATAAACAGCACTATCAGTGCGGCGACTACTGATATGAAAATGACATTTCTGATATCCGGCTTTGCCTTGATTATGTAGAATTCCCCGCTTTCTTCGCTTAAGCTGTAGGGGAAAACCATATAGCGTCCGTCTCTTTCCGTAGGGATCAGGCTGAAGACGCCTTCCGTATCCCGGATCGCCGCACTGTCTCTATCTCCGTATCCGTCGGCAAGGAGACGTACCGTTACAGCTCTCTCTGCCGGAGGATAGTCAGACACAACGCTGAAGTCATATTTTGAAATGACAGCCTCATAGCCCTCCGGTAAAGCGTCCCTTTTTTCTCCACCATCCTCCTTTTCATAGGAAACATATGCGTCCCTGTGGAATTTTCCGGATATAAGCATATGAGGGAAGTGCTCCCTTGAAGATACTGTGGTAGCATATGACTCATATATTGCGTTTACAACCGTATTCTGCCTTATATCGCTTAGCTTTGTATCCTCCCAAACCCCGAACTTATCCTCTTTATTATCAAGCTCCGGATAATCTGAGGCAGGAACCGAACCGCCGTATGGCACCATAACGGTCTTTATGACCTCACCCTCGGACATAAAGCTTACCGTCATATTCTTACTTTCCTCAGGAACTCCGGGGAGCTTTATAAACTCATCAAAGCTTACTGCCCTTGCCTCATCCTCAAAGGTAAGGCCGTTGACCGCTCCAAGGGCATCATCCACAAAGATATTGCCGGACACGCTTTTTTCTTCCGTATCCACGTCTCCTGCTATGGCGCCGTACTTTTCCTTAACTCCCTCCTCTATAGTGGCGAGAGCCTTATTATCGTGAAGCATAACGCCGTACCCTGCGATGCCTCCCACATATTCATTACCTGAGACCCTGGCCATGGAAAAGGAGTCTCTTATCATAAAGCCGCTCTTTCCAACTACTCCTCCGGCGTAATCTCCCTTTTCGGACTTGACGGCTCCGAAGTTTTCCGATGCTTCCACCGCTCCCATATCCATCTTTCCTGCTATACCCCCGGCACAGTCGTTTTTTACGCTTATATTCCCATAGTTTTTGCACCCGGTGATCGATGCTCTTTTCTCCCTTATCCTGTTGAGACTGTAATCACCTGATGAATCCACCTTGAAATCGGAGTTGAGGTCAAGATCCGTATCGACCATTCCGGCGATCCCTCCGCCGTTGATATCCGTAATGATGCTGCCGTGATTTACAGACTTCGTTATCCGTCCCTTTGCGGGAGTGCTGTCCGGATCATCCGACATATCATCAAAGATATCATTTATATCCTTTGTATTCCTTAATCTGTCTATTTCGTTTCTGGCTTCCTCAAAACCCTCATTTATATCCTCGCTCAAGTCCGAAAGCGAAGAGGTGATGCTGTCCATCCTTCCGCGGACAACCTTGTCCGTACCCTTAAGCGCATCACTTAAGTCATCCATATATTCCGCAATGGTATCGGCCTGATTCGTCAGGTCGTCATCTGTTCCCCTGATATCGCTTTTATAGCTGTCGTAGGCACTCCGTAGAAAATCATCAAAGGAATTACTCTCATCTCTAAGCCTTGACGCTGCTTTCCTTACCTCGTTATATTCCTTTCCCGCATTCTGCGTGAGCTTAAGGAGGTTTACGCTTTGCTCATCAATGTCCTTTGATACGCTCCTTACCCTGCTGACATAGCTTCCGAGATCTATGATCACTCCATCCGAAGCGGCTTTTTCCGCAGCTGACATAAGCTTTTCTATTTGATCCAGGTCGTTTCGGACTGCCGAAAGGGCATCCTTTGTTTTACCGCTCTTTAAGTTTATGTCGAGACCGTTTATGATATCCCGGATAGCAGAGGTGTGGCTTCTCATATCCGCTTCCATGACATCGTCTTTTCCCCGATAATAATCCTTATAGCCGCTTATGGAACCCCTTAAGGTATCTGCACTCTCCCGGATATTGTCGATATGCTCCTGTATATTATCGTCTTCATTCTTCATTTCATTCTGAAGAACGGTGATCAGACCCACAAGCTTATCCGCTTCCTCATCGGCTTTCTTCAGGGAATCTCCGGAGAACTCATCCTTGACATAGGGCTCCAGCTGCCCTGCTATGCCCCCCGTATCCTTCCTTCCGTATATGATCCCGAAGTTTTCCGAGGAATCAATGATACCGCGATCGTATCCCGCTATTCCGCCGCTTTTATAGCCGAGATGCGCGTATCCTACGGTTCCCTTATTTTTACATTTACTGATCTCTCCTGAGTTTACCCCCGCAATACCCCCTGTGTAGTTTACCTCCTGCTCGTTTTCAATAAGCTTAATGATATCGTCATAACCCACGTCCATATTGTCCGGAACCAGCTTCTCCAGATTCTCATTCGATTCGGAGCTCTCATCATCCCCCTTTTCGATCTCCTCCTGCTCTTTTGTCTTTTTCCTTTCGTCATCGATCTCCCAGGCGGTCTTCGAGCCCTGGTTGATCCCCCCGAGATTTATCGAGCTGTCAATGATACCCTCATTAAAGCCCGCTATACCACCGGTCCGCCTCATTCCGAAAACACCCCCGCACTCATTGGTACAGCCGATAATGACTCCGCTCTCACTGTTCCTTCCGGCTATTCCTCCCACAGCTTCAAATCCAAGGATCCGTCCCTTCACCGTGCAGTTTCTGATGACTCCGTTGTTTTCCCCGGCAATCCCGCCTATATTCCGCTTATCTCCTGAGGGCATAATATTGGTGATAAGTATCAGGTCCTTTATCTCCGCTCCCTTATCGACCATACGGAAAAGCCCTACCCCGGAGGTATTTCCGAAATAAGAAAAACCCATAAGGGTATGTCCTCTCCCGTCAAAGCTTCCGGCAAAGCTCTGAATGGGGCTTATTTCCATTCCCGTCAGGTTTATATTTCCCGTAAGGGCAAAGCTCTTCCCACGGGTGTAGTCAGCATCCCCGGATTTTTCCGCAAAGTCGGCAAACTCCTCCGGACTTCCTATCTCAATGATCTCATTTGGAGCGCCGGCGTTTTTCTCCGCGGCAAAAAGAAACTCCTCTCCTGTCATAGAAAAAAGACAGTTAAAGAGTAAAAGAAAGACTGTAAACAGGCTTAGACGGCTCTTCAGTTTTTCGCCCATCCGTTTTCGCATACTATTCTCTGTCCGTCACAGATACCTCTTCCGCATCCGGCTTCGCTGCTTCCACCGCTTCCGCATCCGGCTTCACTTCTGTTTCCTCCGCATCCGGCTTTACACCTGCCTCTTCCGCATCCGGCTTCGCATCCGGCTCTGCCGTCCCCCGCCTTAAGGTCAGGTCGATATCGCCGTTCATAGTCCCCTTAAATTCACCGATAAGGTATCCGGAAAAATATCCGTTTACGGTACCGTTGATCACCATTGTCCCCGCAGTCTTCTGCAGGGCTGTGCCTGCAAGAGACCCGCCGAGCTCCGGAGTCATAACCTTAAAGGAGCTCTTGTCAAATATGGGATCAAAGATGTAGAGAAGCTGCGGCAGTATTATCATGACCATAGCAATGCTTAGCAGCGTCCCCCGTCCGAGGGCTGTTCCCAGGTTGGCGATCACCGCATTGCTTGTAAGATTTCCTACCAGGAAGCCGCAGACCGTAAGTATGGTCCCGCTGGTCACGATGGTGGCAAAGGATTCATTTAAGGACCTTATCACCAGCTCTCTCCTGTCCCGTGTCTCCTGTCTGAGGGTGATATATCTGTTTGTGATGACGATGGCATAGTCGATGGTAGCACCCATCTGAATGGAGCTGACGATAAGATAAGCCAGGAAATATAGCGGATTGTCAGTGATATTCGGTATCGCAAAGTTTATCCAGATACTGCCCTGAATGGTAAGTAAGAGTATAAAGGGAAGACTTATGCTCTGGAAGGTAAAGAGCAGTATCACTCCTACAAAAAAGGCCGTTAAAACACTTATAAGCAGATTATCATTACTGAAGGAGCTTGAAAGGTCAGCTGCCGCCGTGGGATCACCCACAACGAATATCCTGTCCTTATAGAAGGACTGGGCCATCTTTCTTATTTCATCCACCTCCCTGTAGGTAGTCTCTCCCTCCACTTCCCCCTTCAGGGTAAATATGATCCTGGAATGGTCCTCACTCTCCAGCTGAACTCTGGCGGTCTCTATCTGCTCATGTATATCGTCGAGGTCCTTACTCTGTTTTGCGCTCAGATTAAAGGTACCGGCCTCCTTTTTGTCATAGATGAAATCGATTAGATCCAAAACGGACACACGGTACTCGTCTATCCCGTCGATAAAGGCTCCGTAGCTCTCTTTATCCTGGGCGTAAACCGTGTAGAGAAGCTTCGCGATCCCCGCATCCACATCCGCGATATCCGCAAAATCCCTGGGATTCACGCTGTCGGTCAGAACATACTCCTTATTGTCTCCCACCTCCACATTGGCAAGTGCCAGAACATCATCCACATAATCCTTGGATTTCAGGTTCTTTATGATCTCCGCTTCCTTCTCATAATCTCCCTTTGGAAGGACTATGGCAAGATTATTTCCGGTTTCAAAGGTCTCGTCTATCCTGTCCTTTGCTTCCACATAAGCAGTCTTTTTCGGACCGCGGGCAGTATATTTATCGAAAATATAGGTTGCGGAATTCGAGAGCCTGAAGGCAAAAACTATAATGACTAAAAAGATTATCGGGAAAACATGCCTTGTGCGGACAATAAATTTACCCCAGGCTGTGATCTTCGGAACGAAGCTCTTATGACGCGTTTTGTCGATATTATTCCTGAACCACATAATGAGCCCCGGCATAAAAAGGAATACCGAAAGCATGGAGAAAAGGATTGACTTACAGAGTACAAGCCCCAGATCCTGTCCGATCTTAAACTGCATAAATACCAGCGCAACCATACCCGCCATTGTCGTAAGGGAGCTTGAGGATATCTCCAGTATGGCCTTGCTTAAGGCTGCCACCATCGCATCCCTTGCCTCCAGCCCCTTATCGTGCTCCTCCATGTATCTATGGAACATGATTATGGCATAGTCTATCGCAAGGGCCAGCTGTAAAATTATGTCAACCGAATTTGAAATAAATGAAACAGTACCAAATATATAATTTGTGCCCTTATTTAAAATAGCCGCGGTGACAAAGGTTAACATAAATATTGGAACCTCGGCATAGGTTGAGGAGGTGAATAAGAGTACTCCCAGTATTACAAATACCGCCACGAGAAGTATAAAGCTTACATCATGCCTTAGCTCGGCGGATTCATCCAGATCCACTGTGGTAAATACATAGTTATCGTACTCCTTCACATAATCCCGGACTTCCTTTATTGCCTGCTGCGAAAGCTCCGTATCCTTTTCCTCGTCAAAGGTCATTGTGATCAGGGCCGCGGAATCACGGTAATAATCATCCAGGCTGTCATCAGCATAATCCTCGTCCTCAGGGTCATAAAACTTTACGGTATCTATTCCGTCGATCTCTTCAAGCCCTTTGGCTACGATATATGCCTGATCATAGGTGATGTTTGCAATCAGTATCTTTGCGGATCCATGGGTCTCGAATTCGTTGTCCATGATATCCACGCCCTGCCTGGTCTCCGTATCCTGAGGCAGGTACTTGGTCACATCATCCTCCACGTTTACATCGGATATGCGGACCAGACAGTAGATAATGGCAATAAAGAAAAGCACCATAAATGCCTTCCGTCTGTCCACGATAAACGCGGCTAATTTATACATAAAGCCTTTATTCTCTTCCATCCTGTTTTAAGCGCTTTTCCTTTCTTTTCCTTAGAAGAGCCGAAATGATAAGTACAAGAACAATAAAAGAAGCACCCGCTATAGCTGCGATCTCCGCCAGGGATCTTACCCTTTCCCTTCTGGTATGTGCCAGATAAAATGTTCCTTCTTTTTTAACCTCGAAAACAATGTAATCACCGTCTCTGCGGCTTTCCAATGTAATATACTTTCCTTCTTCCTTTATAAGAATGCTGTCTTCTGCATCATTGCCCTTTGCCCTGTACCTCACGGTATAAAACAGATTATCCGGGACACCGTAGGGATTTCTTATCTCAAAGCTTATTGCCTTATAGAGCCTGTTCCCTTCCGGCACCTCCTGATCCCTGTCTTCCTCGCTGTAATAGAGATCAGTGCCGTCATAGAACCTCCCGTTTACTATCATTCCGGGCTTTTCGCTGCTGTCGGATGCCACGCTTGTGACATAATCCACATAGACCGCATTGACCGTCACATTCTGCTCTACAGAGCTAAGATCCTTATCCTCCCAGTATCCGAACTGTCCGTCGGGATTTCCCTTTATTCCCGGGTAATCATCCTCGCTGACACTGCCCCCGTAGGGAACAAATATCCTTTTTACGGTTTTTCCGTCATCCTTAAAGACCACAGTCATTGTCCCGAAGTCTCCGGATAAACCCTCGATATCAAGGAGTTCATCATGACTCACGGCCTTTGCCTCATCCCTGTCGGTAACTCCGTTGATGGCTCCGAGACCCCTGTATACAAATATATTCCCGCTTACGGTTCCCCTGTCCTTTTGTTCGCGGTCTGCATTATCCGTATCTCCGGCAACCGCTCCGTGAAACTCAAGCTCCTCCTCCACTGCGGAAAGGCAGATATTATCTACCATGCTGTGGGCAAGTCCGGCTATGCCTCCTGCGTACTTTTCGCTGACGGCTTCGCATCTGGAGTGGCAACCCCTTATCATATAAGCACTTCTTCCGGCTATGCCTCCTGCATAGGAGCCCTCCAGAGACTCTATCCTCCCGAAATTATTGGAGCTTATCACTGCTCCGAGATCCGCTCTTCCTGCTATACCCCCGGCACAGTCGTTTCTTACGGTCACATCCCCTGTGTTCCTGCAGTTAAGCACCGTGGCCTTTTCGTACCGCTCGTAGTTTAAGCTTATCTGACCCTCCGAGACCACCTCAAAATCCGACTGGCTGTCAGGATCCTCGGAAATGATACCTACTATTCCGCCGCAGTTTATATCACTTTCTATCTCTCCTTCATTTATGGAATCCAAAAGCACTCCCTTTTTCAGTCCGGGATCAGGATCATCAGATATGTCGTCAAAAACGTCCTTTTTTTCATCCGTATCATAAAGCTTCTGAAGCTCCGCCTGCACCTCCTTATAGCTGTCCGAGATATCATCATTCAGGCTGTTAAGGGAAGAAACGATACTGTCAATATCCTTCCTTATGGCGCTGTCACTGTCCTTTAAGCCTTCGGACAGGATATCCATCTCGTCAGCCATCCTGTCTGTCCTCGACTGTATGTCATCGGAGGTGATACGGAGATCGTGCTTATAGTCGTCGATACAGCCCCTTAAGTACTCATCCAGATCATTGGAAGCATCCCTTAATTCCTCAAGCTTTTCATCCGTCTTTTTCGCATCCCCGGTTGAGCGGATCGCCCGGCCGATAAGTGTGTCCACGGCCTCACTGTCCGTCACCGCGATATTCCTTATCTTTTCAAGAAAGTAGGTCATATCGGGATTTACCCCTGCGTCACGGGCTTCCCTCGACACGTTTATGAGCCTCTTTATCTCTCCGGAATTGTCGATAAAGGTCTGAAGTGCCTCCTTTGTTTCCCGGTCATACTTCCTAAGCTCTATGGAATCCCCTATCTCCCTTATCCTGTCTACCTTTGAATGGATCTCCTTTTCAACGGAATCATCCTTGCATCTATAGTACTCCTTATAGTCCTTTATAAGCTGCCTTAGCTCATCCGATGTTGCCCTTACAGTATCTATATGGCTCTGGGTAATATCGTCCTCGTTTCCGAAATCCTTATGAAAATCCTCTATCCTGTCTGAAAGGCTGATAAGGCTGTCCCCGGCCCTTTTTAAGGCATCCTCGGAATAGGCATTTACCGCATAGGGCTCGAACTGTCCGGCGATCCCCCCGGCATCCTTTCTCGCAAATACCTGTCCCAGATTCCTGCAGCCGGATATCACGCCCCTGTCATAGCCGGTGATGCCTCCGGTCTTATAACCCACATGGGGGTATCCCACGATCCCGGAATTAATGGAGTCCGTAATGGTACCGGCACATACTCCCGCCACACCTCCGGTATGGATTATCTTCAGATCGTTCCCGTATCTTTCAAAAAGATCCTCATCCTTTATATCAATGCTGTCGGGGATGAGCTTATCCAGGACATTCTCCTCGTCCTCATCTGCTTCTGTATTCCGCTCATCATCCATTTCATGAGCGGTCCTGCTGTCGGCATTTATTACACCCCTGTTCTCGCATCTGTCGATAAGCCCCTCATTGAAGCCGGAGATCCCTCCGGTTCTTCTGGTAGCGTTTACGGAAGCCCTGTTTACACAGTTCCTTATGATCCCGCTCTCCATATTATGTCCGGCGATCCCCCCGGCTATTTCAAAGGACAGGATGGAACCATCAAAGCTGCAGCCTTCAATGAGACCGTAATTAACTCCGGCGATCCCTCCGGTTTCCGAGATTTCCCCCGTGGGAGCCACCTCTGCAGAAAGGCAAAGATCCCTTATCCGTCCGGTGCCCGTAACGGTCCTCACAAATCCGGTCTTATCCTGCTGTCCCGTAAAGGAAAATCCGGTGATCTTATGACCCTGTCCGTCAAAGTCACCGGCAAATATGGAAACCGGCCGGAATTCCCTGCCGGACAGATCTATATCCCGGGTAAGGATATACCGGACCCCCTTTGTATAGCTCTCATCAACAGATTTTTCCGAAAGCAGGATAAGATCCTCCGCGGAGCTTATATTACGGGTCTCTGTTATTTCCGTATCTTCCGCTTCCTGTTCTTCGGTATTCCCCGTATCTTCCGTTATTTCAGCCGGTGCCTCCGGAATTTCGGACGCAAAAATACAGGAAACCGGATGAACGGTTCCCGTACATAAGAAGATCGTTATCAGAAGAGCAGAAAGCTTCTTAAGCCTCCGGAGCTTTTTCGGGGATTCCCAGAGCCTTAAGCGCATTATCCTTTTCTTCCTCAGACTTGAACTGCTGGATAAATTCGACCCTTTCCTTATTGGGACCGTTTATCACAACATAAACCACGCCATGATCCCAGAAAGGCAGATGGCAGGGACCCTCAGCTATATCGAAGCCGCCCTTTTTCAGCTCCTCATAGCAGCTGACTATATCCACTGCATTCAGTGCTATATGATCCACAGCACCGGTAACCTTTGCAACCCCCTCTTTTCTTTCATAGGTTTCGATAAGGATATCCCCAAGCTCATAGAAAACAACGGGCTTTTCATTGTTTATCGTCTCATATTTCGCCTTAAAGCCGAGAGACGTATAGAATTTCCTTGTTTCCTCAATGTCCTCTGCAGGTATCCCCACATGCTGATACCCCTTTACATGATCTGTAACCATTTCCTTTTCCTCCTCTAAAAAAATAGTAACCCTGCGCTCTCCTCCGGACAGGAAGGCTTCACATCCTCTCGCCTGTCATCCTGAGGAGCTTTAGCCCTCTCGCCTGTCATCCTGAGGAGCTTTAGCCCTCTCGCCTGTCATCCTGAGGAGCTTTAGCGACGAAGGATCTTATCCATCATACCTCAAAACCCTCAGAATAACAATCTCAAAGTCCCCATTCCTCCCAGTATTCGGGAGAGATGCTTTGAAGCGTGTCGATTATAACAACGCAGTCCTCGTGTACATTCTGCATAACCTTCTTCATCTGGTTTTCCGGTATGGCCACACAGCCGCCTGTGTAGGGCTTTAAGGGTCCCAGACAGTGAAGGAATATCGCGGAACCCTTGCCCGGAGTCCCGTCCTCATTAAAGCTTATATTCAGGCAGTACTGATACTGATAGTCATAATCCACTATATGCTCGCTGTCATCCAGGATAAGATCTGGATAATCCTTGATGCTTACCATTTCATTGTAATGCATCCCCTCCCTTGAGTCGCCGGACCAGTAGGTATCGTTATCCGCCTTTACATAGGGAATCGCACAGCCCGGATCATCGGCTATGCCGAAGGCCTTATTGAACCTGTATATTCCCATTGGTGTCTGGCCACAGCCCTCGACATGCTCCTCATCCCTGCAAAGCCCGTTCTTTCCCACATAACCCGGAGTAGACAGTATCTCTTTCCATTTACCATCCTTATCCCTCTCGTGCATGGAAACCGTGGCAGTAGTCTTGTCTTCCCCGAGTCCCGCAACGATAAATAGCTGGGTCACCTTCTCATCCTGCGCCGAAGGGAGATTTTGAACCCATTCCGGAGAGGGCGTTTCCTCGTGGGTAGTGGCATACAGCCCGTCCGATCCGGACTTTGACGCTGCATTGCCTGCCCCGCAGGCCGTCATTGAAACGACCGTTGCTACAGTAAGTATTATGCTGAGTAGGATTTTTTTCATTTTTACCTCCGATAAGCAGTTATTGTAAAGATTCTTCGCTTCGCTCAGAATGACATTGGGTGATGCTCGGAATGACTTCACTCCAGGCTCACGGGATCCCAGCCGTAGTCCTTATATGCCTTGATATCGAGATTATTAGCCTTCACATAATCGGATATGAACTGCTTCCTTACCTTTTGATTTGCATCATTGTCCGAGTATATCTTCATAAAGTCATCATAATATTTTCCGTAGATCTTCTTTGCGCTGGGATCGAAGTTACTTCCATCTTCGACAGAATCCATTTTCGAAACATCATAGCCCTTGTCCAGCTTCTTCAGGTGAATGGCTCCGGGAAAATGCCCTCCGGATACGCATTCCAGTGTATCTCCCTGCTGATTGAAGTTATCTACCCAGAAGCTTCCGTAGAAGATGATATCGTCCTTATTGCTGTCATCAACTGCAACCTTTTCAAAATAAGGTATGCACACGCCGGCCTTTTCAAAGTGTGAACCGCAGGTCTTAATAAGATAATCCGTGATCTCCGCATACATCTCCTCTGTTCCGGGATACTTATATGCGGGAAGAGCTGAAGCACTGCCGGACTCCTCGTCAAGCTCTGACACAGGAGAGAAAACGATCTCCATTACACTGTCATTAAGATCATCAAAGGACTCACCTGTAGTGGTTTCGAGCTGCCCCTTATCCTTATTAAGAGCTGTTGTGAAAAGCTCCGAATGGTTGCCATAGTACAGCTTCCTGTCCTTAATGGAAAGAGGAAGGGCAGTGGTTCCCGACTCGACACGTCCGTATAAGCTGATATTGCCGTCCTTGTCCGGGGCATATAATGAAGCGCCTACTGCATAGTGATTACCTTTATTATCGGTGAAGACATCATCCTCCTTATCTGTGAGAAGCAATGCGTCGAAATCCTCGTCCAGATCAACAAAGGCATAGTACATTTCCTTTGGGGCTGTCTCCAGCTTATCCTTGTACATTTCAAGTGCCTGTAAAAACGGAGGATTTATATTTGACTCTTCCTGAGATCCGTTTTCTTCCTCCCCGATGATAGTGAACTCGATAACGGGCTTACTTTCCCTCTCAGCGATCAGGGCATCAAATTCCTCCTGTCCGCCTGTAAAATCCTTGTCCTTGTCAAAGACATTATCATCTCTCATAAATCCGCCGAACTTTCCGTCACTGTCTATTCCGTCATAAACCGCATCCTTCTGCATTATTCCCGGGAAGCCTGCCGATTCGGACAGAAAATAGGTATCGTAATTATGATTGTCACCGCCGTATATGATGCCGTCCGCAAGCCTTAAGGGATAGGCGCTTCCGTTTCCGATAACCAGCCCCATACAGTGGGGCTTGCCGTCCTTCATAGCGTAGAGTGATGCTTCCGGAGCGGAATGATCTGCGAGAAATACCTGCTCGGCTACCGCAAGAACATCGCCGTCATATCCGTAAACCTTGATGTAGGCATAGCCCTGCCCGTCCTTCAGGCAGGAAATGACCTCGTCAAAGTCCTTGAACTCGAGCTTCCCGGATTGATCCTGGACAAAATCCTCAGGCTCATTATATTCATCCTCAGGCTCAGGCTGATCCAGCTCTTCCTGCGTTACCTCCTGGGTTCCGGCGCTCTCCGTCTCAGCGGTTTCCGTAGCAGCCGCCGGCTGATCGGCCTTTTCAGGAGCATCGGCCGCTGCGGTTCCCGCGCCTCCACATCCGAAAAGCATTGCACAGACTGTAGTTAATGCTACCAATGTCCCTATCTTATTCATCTTCATACAATCCCTCCTTAATAATATCGTAAATAAAAAATTTATTTTATGTTCTGTCGTTTGCCCTGTGATGACCGGATTTCCTGCAAAGCCGCAGTATTCATATCCTGTATATTTTCGGACAATATTTCCCCGCCTTCAATACTCTGTTTCAGAATGAAACATTCCTTTCTGTATTTATACGTTTGACCTGAATAAATGGCAGGGGAAGTCAAAAAGAACCGTCCCCGCTGACTCCAGGAAGGCAGGGCAGTTTTTTCACCAAAAAACGGCCTATAACTCCTCCTTGAGTTATAGACCGCGGAAATTTGGGTGGATTTTACATCATTAATGAGATTTATTTGGGCGGAATATATTCAATTAAATCTGTAAATTCGCATTCCAAAACGTAGCAAAGCCTTCTTAGAATATCCAAGTCCACCCGTTGAACGCGGTTATCCCGATAATTCCTTATCTGAGATCGCTGCATTTCGGTTCTGAAACTGAGTTGGTTCATTGAGATATTTCTCTTATTCATTATCTCGCCCAGCTTTATTCGGATTTCACCTAAGTCCTTACTGTCTGTCGGAAGCTGACGCAAAGGGTTCTCTTTTTTGGGCATATCTAAAACCTCCACTATCCGAAAATTATATTTGTTATCGTTATTCTTGTAAGGACGTTTTTAATATGGATATTTCAGTAAGGGTAGATATATACCCAATGAGATCTTGATAGGAGGGAATTAGTATGATATGTCCAAATTGTGGGACAGAATCAAATATCCAATTCTGCCCAAATTGCGGAGCTTCACTTCAGCAGGCCAATACTTGCATATTTTTTCGTAATTACGAACTTTTTAGAAGTGAAGCGGGCGCATCATCGTTATCACAGTTCTTCGGTTGACACATTTGCAATGTTTTAGTTGACACATTTGGTGTCTCATGGACAATTGGGTAAGCGCAGTATTATGCTACGCTTTCCATTGGAATATGCTCAGAAGACCGATTGCTTCGGGTCCCGGATTCAATCGGACAGCTTATGTTCCTGACTTCTATGCTTTTGGGATGTCCTTTACGGGGCATATCAAGATGTAATGAAATTCCATATATCCCATCAGTGAATATAAAAGTATGACTCCCGTCTTCCTCCGGAACAGTCTTCACTTCAACAGCACAAATATTCATCATAGGGAAGCAGATATGCCCGATAACATCCCTCTCCACCAGAGCTTTAATTTTCGCCAGAAGTTTTTCCCGGGATTTCCTCGATTTCTTTCCATCCCCTTCATTATGTTCTTCTTCCTTACCTGTCATCTGAGGCAATTCCTTAAAATAGAGACTCAGGCTGTTTATGCTCAGTGACTTACATCTTACAGAACCAAACCGTTCTGACATTTCAGCGAACAACGCATATTCATACTGGAACACATTTGTAAGGGGATTAACGTAGAACCTGTCAATGCCTTTACCATCAAGCTTTACTTCCTTATAAGCAACATTCTTTTTCATTTCCATAGTTATCTCTCCTTTTCTTGTTTTTTATTCTGTATCGTACTCCCTCCCCTGTCCTTCCTAGGCACGCTCCCTCACCGCAATTGGTGGGATCTTCGCGGATGCTTCCCCGGAAAAGGCTCCCTGACCGGGGAGCGATATTAAGTTTTCAAAGTACAAAAAGAACCGAAATTTGAAGACATATCTCAGGGCACACTTCTAGCCCCGGTCTATGTTATAATCTCCAAATATCGATTCTTTATTTTCGCTTTTTACTTGCTGAAGTATTATCTCATTTGATATCGGAAGTGAAAAAAATCAATTAAGCCACGTCCCTTCATCCAGTTCCTTTATCACTTTATCAAGTAATGTCAGATCCTTCAGTTTCCCCATCAGTTCTCCTCTCTGTAGATTATTGATTTGTATTCTTCATTAGTTCAGCCATCTCAAGATACTCTTGTTTTGCGCTCTCCGGTAATTCTTTATCGCCAAACTCAAATTCATACACACTATTCTCTGTGCATAGTTCGCACCCATCTTCAGACAGTTCATAATCTCCATATGAAGTGTGAAAATAATAGGTCGGATCCCATCCTTCTTCATAGGGATAAAAATACACGAACGCTTTTCCGGGATGTTTCTTTTCCGATTCAAGAATAAGAATCAAGCCAGGTATATCAATAAATTCAGTGCGCCATCCATTACACGGCACTCCTGTACCTTTAGATACAAACTTGGTTATTTTCCCAAATGTCCTCTTTACAACTCTCATGATCGTATTACTCCTGAGTATTATAATTATCCGCGTTACTCAAACGGTCGAGTATTCCCTCTTTCAGTAGCCCCCAATCCAATTGCTTCATATGAGCAAAATCCCCTTTTTTACAATAATTATGTTTATGCATCCAATTCCATTCAATCAACCCGTGGTTTAATAACTATCCATCCTTGATGTATACTCTCGTTACAAGAAGTTCATCAACTGAAGTGTTCAAAATATCAGCAAGTTCGATCATGTGATCAATGGAAGGCATCTTTTTCCCTGAAAACCACGAGTAGACAGTCTGTTTGGAAACATTCATCTCATCGGATATAATGTCTACTGTTATCCCTCTTTCACCACTTAATGCTTTTATTTTCAGACAGGTTCTGTCCCGATCAAGGGTTCTATACATATGATCACCTCTGTATCCATATCGTTCTACTTCATCACAAACCAATCCGGCGGTACTATGTCATCTCCTGACAAATCTTCCAATTCGTCTTCATCAGCTTCATTCATATCCGAATCCTTTTTTTGATATCATTTGTTTGTGTCAGATTGACCACTGTTTGTAGTGCCCGGCTTAACAGCATAATCGCATTCATACCCGGTTCGCTGTCCCATAGATCCGATATCACATTTGCCACCTCTGCCTCAGTGGCAAGGTCTTCCTCACCCCATCCCTCATATCCGCCATTTTTCATCTTTCTCGCAAATGTTCTGGCCGGGTTCTCTATTATCAGATTATGATTAACTATGTCCTTTAACCCCGGTATTTCAGAAACATTTCCGGGTTGTATATCGATGCGTGTCCCCTTGTAGTCGCTTTCCGCATATTCAATATGCAGCATATGATCACCTCCTCTAGACGATATCCAATGCCTTTGCGTGACAGTCTTCCCACATAAGTTCATCGATGTATTCCCGGATTACATTTTTCATTCCCCGGATCCCTAACCCAGAAACATATGCGTTATGTGCCATTTCCTCTTTCTTTTCATCGCTGATGCTGATGGGAATATTGAATTCCCTCTCCATCTCATAAACCGGACCGCGATCCTTTATACTCAACATCTCCAAAAATGAGCTTTCATCAAACTTGTTCAGACATACGATCTTCTCAATTCGACCGCACATTTCAGTCATTCATCCCGCCTCACGAACATCTTCCATTTTCAGATCCCGATTGTAGGATTGCAGCTTTACAAGTGATGCTCCAAATCCCATTGAAGCTCCGGATTCCTTATCAGCTATCTGTCTGGCTTTCCTTTCAAATGCACCGGCAAATAAAAAACTCATATGTGAGGTATCTACAACCACAGTTCGTTCTCTATCCATGCAATCTCTGGGTTTCTCTATAAACTCAACCTCTCCGCCATGTATTACAGTAAGGAGTTCCGACTGAATAGATTCACTGACATTCTCTCCGGCGCTTGAAACATGTGGGGAGAACAGCTTGTCGCATTCATCCAGAAAGATCAAAGGATATACCTTTCCATTATATGAGTAAGGGTTATGAACTTCGCGAAACAGGGAGCTCACCTTTTTATCTCCCTTCCACCCATCACAGGTCAGGTTCGAAACATCCCTTATATAGACAATATCCGGGAAAGTTGCCTTAAGGCTCTCAGCGATAAAGGATTTACCGGATCCCGTGGGACCCGCAAGGAGCCCCACAAATCTGTGTCCCTGAAGATGCTGATACATCATTACAGCAATTTTTTACAGGCATCTTCCTGATTTACCACACATTTGTCCAATTAGTTTTTTATGTCCTGTGGCGTGAGAGAAAGATAATCCTTCACCTTACTATTCCGCTTTTCCGGACCCACATATTCATCTGAAAACCATGGGATAAATGGTTTCTTTGCTTCGTGCAGATGATCCGTCATACGATTGTCTCCTTCTTTTGTTTCATTAAGTCTTACCCGAAATCCGGATAACCTATTATTATGATCAATCAGCTCACTAATACGATACCAGAACCAAGGATTATGCTTCGTAAATTTTACGAACGGATACTTGCATGAACTGTCTTGCATATTTCAAGCGGATCATCCTGTTTTCCGGCGTTGTCGAGAGCCTCAACAAGCGGACCCACCTCGTCAGGTGAAACAAAATACATTGGTCTGGGATTCTCGTCGCTTTCATCCATAGCAAAAATGACCGCTCTTTCTATATGCTTCCTGATCTCACCAACAAGCAGTGCCGGATCACTGCACCCCTTACCCATAAATACTTCCTGTATATTCCAACCCGCATCCCTTATGGGCGTCATCACCATATCCAGAAACTCGTCAGACAGCTGGTTATTGCTCTTTGTTACCGCACAAAGCCTGACATTAATCTCTCCGTTACCCTCGGGATTATTGTCATCATTCCGGCCGTTATCGTCCTCATATTCACAACCCACCTTCGCATCATGCCGCGTGGGAACACATACATAACCATCCCCATCAACGTATGATCCGGGAACTTTTTCTGTGATTACTCTTGCGAACATGCTCTTAAAATCCTTATCCGCTCCTTCCGGAGTCATCTCTCTCTTTTCATCACTCATAACCGCCTCCTGATATTTGTAAATTCCTGATAGCTGCAACGAAAGTAATTCGCATTTACCGGTTGGAAACTCCGGTCATATATGAAATGAAGCATGCGAAATCCCCGATCTTTTTCCTGTCATCTCCCAGTTTTTCGCGCCAGGTATTATCAATGCCTTCATTTCCGGCAATCCTCGAAAGAACATTTATCGATGTGATAAACGAATTGTGCACAAGGGATCTTCTTCCGTCATCATCCGCTTTTTCTTCACGGCTCATAAATTCCCAGTCATTACGAATCTTGGTATATTCTGCTGCTTTTTTCAGGCATTCATTCCAAAAATCCATCTTATCCTCCAGCCGGCATTTTTCAAAGCTTGCAGCCATCTCTTCATATATCTGAAGAGCATCTTCAATCTTCAGGCTGTTTCCGGTAGGATGTTTCAGGTATTTCTCATACGTATGAATCATAGTGGCCTCCTGTGTTCATCAGCAACTCTGTTTATATGTGTCTGTGAAAATAATACCATAAAACCTTTATCTGTTCCTTACAGAACTATAAGGTACAAATTTTTTCACAAGTTCCGCCTGCCTCCCCTTCTCAATAAAGTATGCACTGTCATTAGGCATATACAGTATCTTTTCCGGAGTCTTGTTTGCTCTGGTACCGATATAACCCGCCGTTTCCAGATTCTGGCTTCCGAGATAAAGTATATGGTCACAGTTATCCATTATGGTTTCAGCGTCTTTCCCGTACATACCTGTCAGCTGTGTTAAACTCTGAAGGATAAGGCTTACAGAAATCTCCCTTGAACGAATTGTTGATATTATCTTGTCAAAATCCTCTATCCTTGCTGAGGCAGCAAAATCGTCCATAATGATCCTTACCGGGACTTCGAGTCGTCCATCCTGTCTTGAATCCGCTTCTGAAACCAGCACCTGCAGAGCCTGGGCGTAAAAGATATTGACCAGAGCATCAAATGTACGGTCAGTATCGGAAACATTCAGGAAAAGAGCCATTTTCTTCCTTCCAAGATCCCGGAGATCAATGCTGTCATCTGAACCGAAAATATGCTTAGCCTCTTTGAATTCAAATGGTTCAAGGGCAATATTGACAAACGATTTTATACACGCCCAGGTACGTTCGGCAGGAACATCTGATTGCAGCTCATTGTATTTCCTGGCCGCAAAACTATCCGGGTTTTCTTTAATCCATTCAATAAATGCCAGATCCCCGTTTGGCTTTAACATTGCATTATGCAGATCAGTGATAGTTACCATATTCTGTTCAGCAGAAGGCATATTTTCCAGACAATAGCATATTAGAAATGCAATATATGACCTTGCTGAAAAATGCCAGAAAGGTTCGTCCCCCGAAGCAGTGCACTGAACCAGACTGTTTGCAAGAGTGAGAATATCCTTCTCATAAAAGCTGCCATCTCCGTATCTTCTGATATGCGACAAAGGATTATATACACAGGATCTTTCAGGCTGCACCAGGTCAAGTATCTTGACCTCATATCCTTTCTGTCTGAGTTCCTCCGAAAAATTCCTGTAAAGCTGTCCCTTGGTATCCGATACCACAATACTTCCTTCAATATTCTGTATATTTGGTATCACATATCCCCCCGTTTTACCCGAACCGGAGGAACCGATCACGAGATCGTTATTATTCATTCCCGTCGACCTTGTATCATTACTTACAGTGATACTCTCTGCCAATACCCTTACACCAGATGATCTTTTCATAGTCTTTATCCTCTCTTTCTTAAAGTATCCCATGTCGCTATTTCCGTGGCCAGTCCGAAAGCAACAGCTTCTTCAGCGTTATAATATGTATCATCGGCTGTCGCTTTATAAACCTCTTCCATGCTCTTTCCTGTTTTTACGGATATTATCTTCGCAATAACTTCCCTTGTCTCATTCAGCTTATCCAGTTCATGCTGTATCTCATGAGGCTTCTTTCCACTCATATCCGCATGTCCATAACTTGGATCATGTATCATGAGTCTGGTATGCGGCAGCATCTGCCTTTTATCTCCGGCCAGGAAAAGGATCGCTCCCATACTTGCTGCGGTTCCGATACTGACTGTCCTGATGGGAGCCCTCATCATCGTCAGGTAATCATACACCGCAAGGCCACTGGTAACCTCTCCGCCGGGGCTGTTGATATAAAGCGTTATCTCAGCCTCATCATCTTCTGCTTCAAGAACCATTAGTTCTTTGATCAGTTCATTTGCTGTCTCAGGGTTAACTTCCTCTGTAAGAAAAATCTCTCTGTTTAAGAAGAGTTCATCCTCGAGAGCTACCACATCCAATCCTCTGACCGTCTCTTTGATAATTCTTGCCATTTCTTATCTCTCCTTTCTTTCACTCATGTTAAAAAACACTTTCGGTTTCTTCATTTGCATAATCCCAGGCTATCATCTCATTCCACCTGATCACGATCCGCGACATCGCGTCTTTACCTCCGTATGCCATAACAAAGGGATCCAGCAGCACCTGCTCAACAATTTCATATAGTGAAAGCATTTTCTCTCTGTAATCATCAATATTTCTCCAAACCTTCCAGGAGAAATCCCTTAATCTCATGGCATCCTTAAGTATCTCGCCGATATTTGCCGTATGATCTCTGATCCTTTTATTTACCGGTATGCGCAAATTCTTCCTACATAAATCCAGAACCTTTTCCTTTATGATGGCAATATCTGCATCAGGATCCATACTTTTAAGACATTCATAATAAGTATAGATATTCAATCCCAGAAGCTGCTTTAGGACACAGATGCTGTCCGCTCCCTTTGTAAGTATTTCAGCAATAGATGACAGAAAAAAACGCCTGTACTCATCCGCTGTATACACATAACCTTTTAACGTTGAATCATCAAGACTGCGGATCATAACAAATGTTTCTTTCATCGTCAGATCACCCAGAATGAATCCCGGAAGATCTGACATATACATCAGTTGATAAAAGACTTCTCTCCGGGCAGAGTGACCCGTGTTATCAAGAATAGTTCCAAGCTTCATCTCAGAAAACTCATCCAGTATTTTCTTTGCTTTAACAGGATCATCAATACAGCCCTTATTTGCTGTTTCACATATTTCCCGTTTTGTGATCATATTCGCATGACTCCTTTCTCATTTCCTGATCTACATATAAATTACCAAAAACAAAAAATACCGCGCGTAAAATTTACGCGCGGCCACCCTTCAAGTCGAATTCTTCTATTTACTTTTTCTTTTTGAACTTTCCTTTATAACAGAACGCTTTTCCCTGTATTGTCTTAGTGCCTCATCCTTCCTCTGCTGTCTCTCGTTCATTACTTCTGCCATTTCATCCGGAGGGATAAAAAACCTCAGGAACCTTTCCATATCGCTGTCTTTTATTTCCTCCGAAACAGGCTCATGGAGTATTTCATATCCATTGTAATCCCGATAACCGTTTTTAATCTTTCTATAATCTTTTATTGCTTCCCCCAGATCATTATATTTTTTCCCTCCGTTCTCAATAAGGTATGACATCCTTAATCTGTTTTCAATGATTTTGTCCCTGTTATCCACCGGCTGCTCTACAATATATTCTCCGAAATTAGTATCAAAATCAAACCTTATACAACAGAAATAGCATTTCCCCCTGCCCTTGCTATTTTGATCATTGATAATATCTCCGCCGATTATGTATATCCCGAGTCCCGTATCAGTATCAATATAAACCGGGACAAAAACCAAATCTCCCTCACCAAGCCCGATATCATTCAAAAGCTCGTACAGTTCCATACAGTCATTAATATAATCCGGGTCTTCAAGCCTGTCCGTCAGCTTAACACTGTATTCAGTGCCCATAGCTTTACCTGTTGATTTTTTATCTGTGCTTCTTTTTTCTTTAATATAGGCGAACAGCATGTCCAAAGAATAATCATTCCGCCTTCCACCGCCGATATTATCAGGACATCCGATATCAAAAAAATAATTTCTTATCTCCTCGTCAATGAATCTGTTACATAACCCGTCAACAAGTCTTACCGTAATACTCTCCGGGGGCAGGCTGTCACCCTTTAATTCACGTTTGACTTCTTCTGTTATCCTTTTACTTATTTCCTTTTTGCTCAGGGTCCCTCCGTCATCCCCTGATAAAATGACTGCCATTTCGTCACGGGAAAGCGACCCAAGATACCCTTCAATCACACTGAACAGTTCGCTTCCCCGGATCTGCTTTTCTTTATAGTTCCTGTAGCTTTTCTGAAGAGATACGTACCGGCTGCTTTTTGTCTTTTCTCCCTTCCTTTCAGCTTTTCGCTCTTTCTTTTCCTTAAAGAACCTGAAGATAAAGGATTCCGTATGATTATTGCTATAGTCATCATATATCGCTTTATAAAAATCGATCCGGGAATTATAATCCATTTCTCCTCCTGCTCCTTTTGATAGCTGCCTGAAGCTGGGCGCTTATGTCATCAAGAGCGGATAACTCATCCACCACAGCCTCATCACTTACACAGATTGAAAGCTTTTTATCATACATGAAACTATATATCATGCTTCCTATGCGATCATACAGATCAGGATGTTCCACCTCAAAATACAGTTCCCTGTACTTTCGGTACATCTCCGTAAATCTGTCAACATCCTTAAACCCTTCCTTAAACCTGTCCCAGTCAGGGCGGTTTAATCTGTTTATTCTATCGACTTCTTTCCGGTACTCCTCATCCTCCATACCAATGTCAGCGGTATTTCCTTCGGATCCCTCGTTGATCGGTTTGACATTTACAGCGTCTGCAATATCCTCACATTCCCTGCTATACCATTCGTCATTTCTTTTTTCATAAAGAGCAAAAATCCCGCTCTCGCCGAAAAACCTTTCAAATCCATCACTGTCCAGCGTCCTGTAATCCTTTCCCGTAAGCCAGACATAAAAACTGTCCATAGTAATGAAGAAGCTGTTTTCTTCGACAGATTCATCTATACTCCATGGATCATCGAAAACCTGGTACTCAAAAAGCATCAGATCGTCCAGATTTTCAATCCGGTAATCCATCCTGTCACAGTCAACCAGCTTCGCCTTATTTAAGATATCCTGAAAGGTCGAACATGGCCTGAATCTGTCATACATATCAAAATAGTATATTCTGTCATTTGCAAAACACCTTAAACTGCAATACAGAAAGGCCTTATAAAAGCCGGCTTCCTTTCCCTTTAATCCTCCCGTTCTCAAGAGCTCATTAATGAAGCCCACCGCCTTTTTTTCAGAAAAATTACCTTTGGCATCATTAATATAGGGCAGTATGGAAATATCCGTGCCCCTGGCCGCAGCGCACAGTTTTTCCAGACGTTTTTCTATCTCTGAACGGTTGTAATCGTAATCATATCTGTCATTTACATCCATTTACTTAGTCCCCTCACATAAGCCTTTCAGGTAACAGGTGCTGTAGTTATTCCCTTTTGTTCTTGGAAGATCGGAATTCCTGATCTTTTTTGGCACAAAGTTTCCGGGCATTTTCAAGAGCCAGATAAACCTGCCGGACGTTCTCCCTGTATGTCCGGGGTTTATTGTAATTATTTTTGATATGGTCCGTACGAAAAAAACCATTTATCATCAACAGTAACGTCAATACCAACTCCTTCTAATCTATCCTTATATTCTTCACATGTTTCTTTATCCAAAAATACACATTTTTTTATATAGTCAAGTTCTATTTTATCAAAGCATTGTATTTCCGCTTGAAAACTTGTTGCATATTTATCGAATTCCTTACTGTCAGTGGGAAAATCACGTGGGTATATAGCCTTATCAGTATATACTTCCTTAGAAAAGATTTTCATAAAATCATCTGATTTATCATGTTTAATGCCTTCATTAAAATCACTTAAAAAACGAGCAGATGCCGCATTAAAACTAAAATATTGACAATAGCATTTCCCAACAATAATCGGATCCACGAGAAATACACACCATTTTACTGTGATATTTTGATTTTGCTTTGCATAAAGCATTTGACAATTAGGGAAACTAACAGACAAACAGATTGGTTCTTCACCATCCCTTCTATCAAGTCTTTTTTCATCAGACTGACTGTATGCAATTCCGTTTTCTTCAAGTTCATTCTTAGGTAAAAGACCATTTTGTATGATGCTATCGATATTTGATACCTGAGTAAAATGAACAAAATGCTCTATTTTTCTGGTTTTAATTATTTTGGTTATCTTAGGACCCTCTTGCGTAATCCATTGTATTCGTTGTTTTCTTGTCTGTTCCCTTGAAAGGGTGTATCTTTGTATGTCCGATGCAAAATCCTCAAATTCCGGGTGCGTCAATAATATATCATTATCAAGTTTTTTAACAAGCTTTCCAATCCTCCCCTTATTATAAGATATACCCTGTCTGTTCCAATAACAGCGTTCCTGCCTATTAAGGCTATTTAGGATGTCGGAAATACGATCAATAATATCCTCCTTATTGGGTAGTTTAAGAATCTGCTGATCAGAGGCAAAATCCTTAAATTCCGGATATCTAATTAATATATCATCCTCAAGTTTTCTAACAAGACTCTTTATTCTTTCCGAGTCTTTATTTCTGTCTAAGCTGCCATTTATAAAATCAACAATATCGTTTTCGGGAAGTTTAAGAATCTGCTGATCAGAAGCAAAATCCTTAAATTCCGGATATCTGTCTAAAAAATCATCCTTTTGTTTTCCAACAAGA
>KK211388.1:294206-392267 GCA_000622025.1 Lachnospiraceae bacterium AD3010
AAGTTTAAGAATCTGCTGATCAGAAGCAAAATCCTTAAATTCCGGATGGCATTTTAAAAGATCATCACCAAGTTGCTCAACAAGACTCTTTTTTCTATCTAGGTCTTTTTCACCGTCCAATCTGCCCTTAATAAAATCAATAATATCGTTTTCGGGAAGTTTAAGAATCTGCTGATCAGTTACAAATTCTTTATAATCTGAGCACATCAAGAATTGGATATTATTCAGGTGTTCTACAATATCTTTTATAAGGACAGCATCCCTTTTTTTATCTAATTTATTTGAAATAAGCTCAATGATTTCTTCCGTACTACTCTTGCCCACAACTCTGCTCAAATGTGATTTAAAATAAAATTTACGCTTCTTTTTCTTAAAATTTCGAAGCAAGTACGACATATATTCTATATATCTATCATCAAATACACTTTCAAAATTAATCTCTGAAGCAGAATCGAAAACCATATTTATAATCCTGTGAGCCGCACTCTCGTCGATAATCTCTTCATCTAAATAATATTGGAGTATAAGCATGATAATGCCTCCATAAGAGTTATTATCACCGCTTATTGAATTGATTAGTGTATGTATTTCAATTGGTTTTATACAACGTCTATCCGCGCAACAGATTAGAATGTCACGAAATTCCTTATATAAAGAATCGTTTGTATCGTAATATTCAGTTAAATTTTTTTCTAATCTCTTAAAATCTTTTTTTGTGTTAAGTTTTATAAAAGATATTTTTCTAGCCGTAAAATTAAAATCTCTAAAAAATTCTACATAATAGTACGGCAACAATACACGGTCAAAGATATCATCATCCGTATCAAATTTATAATTACATGGAAGGTATCCATATATTATTTCTCTTTTATCTTTTTTTAATTCTTTAATTTCTAAAATATAATCACCATAAATGGATTCTGGAGACTCTATTTTTTCAACATATCCAATCTGTTTTATTACGTCAGAATGGTTATTCTTGTAGATAATATTCTGTTTTTTCTTATTGTCGTTTTTGATTCCATTTGATAGAAGCGGTTTATTTGCTATTCCGCCAGAAGTCGAATAAATTACATGTTTTTTATTATTAGGTTTTATTTCGTGAGAATTGAAAGAATTGTTATTTTCACTGGTGTTTGAATTGTTAACGTTTTTTCTGTCAGTATTTTTCATCGACAATTTCCCCCTAATAAATCTGTAATGTTCATCTGGTCATTCACAGTTGTTTTGGCATCTTTATTACTCTGATAGACTGTTCTTAAAAAATCTTCTTTGTTTGCAAGCGCTTCATCGATTTTTCCCGCAAGGCAAAGGCCCACATAAATTGCTGCTGCTTCGGCCTGGCAATTTAAAGACTTTTGTGGATTAAACTCAATATCCGAAAATGAATCATAGTCTAATATGGCTTTAGACAATTCGGGATTCCTATCAAGGGCATTAATGTACAACCAATTATAAAAATATGTCTTGGGTTCCAATTCAAACATCAGATTCCCTAATTCAAACCGTATCAATTTACCGCTATTGTAAAGTCTAGAATCTCTTTTTGCGTCCTTTGGACGTTTTGCCAGAAGATCAGTGTAAGGCCCCCCATTCTCAAATGTTTTACTAGATTGGAAGAGTTGTTCAACAGAATAGGATCTGCCACTTTTCATATTTATTTGAAGATTAAAGGCGCTAAGTCTGGTTCCAATTAATTCCTTTGACTTGGTGGAAATTTCTAAAACCTTGCTATCAGGAAACAACTCGTGATAAGTATTATGAAGGCTTTGTATACTTCGTTGTTTCTGTTGCAAAGAAAAACCATTAAAAAAAGGAAAATCTATGTCTTTTCTTTCAAAATACGGGGGAACTAAAATTGCCTTAAATATAGGTCTGATAGCCATAATCGATCTAACCTCACTATTACGTGCTTTCTACAGTATGCATCAAATAAAGTAGTGGTTCAAGAAGAATTATAATTGTGTCATCTATAGGAAAAATCATAAAAGCAAATGGCGATGGCGCACACTATCATGTATTTATCTCGAGGAAACAGCATAAATCTTTAGCTTAATTCCTTCAAAGACCGGTTCCCCAGGTTTCCCATTTGGTTTGCACCCATTTTTCTCCATATATGTTTTAAGATCGCTCACAAAATCCATTCCCTCTATTACAGCGTCATTACCTATTGTCAAGTACTCAACAGGTCTCTTACATAACTCCTCGGATATCAGAAGGATACACTTTTTCCTGGCTCGGGAAAGAGATACTATCATTCGGTTCCTGCTGTATATGAATTCTGCTTCTTTAAGGGCAGTCTCAATATCCTCCATTCCATAGCTGCATACTATTACATCTCTCTCCTGCCCCTGGAGCTTATCGACGGTATCGACAACCAGGTTGTCACTTATCTTATCATACCAATCCTTTTCTCCAAGTTTCCTCCTAACCCTGTCAATATGTTCATGATGCGGTATGATAATACCGTAACCTTCGTCACAGAATTCTTCTTCAACAATATCGAGATGATTCCTCATCAATTCTGTTATTTCTACCACCATATCTGCTTCACGATCTTTAATTTTTTCCCCTGACAAAAAACAGACAACCAAAGGATAATCCGGATTGATTATTTCTCTATACATCTCATGTTTTTTTTCATTAATTATGTCATCCAATTCTTTGTTTAATGAAATTCTCCCATTCCTTATCTCCTTGTTATACGACCTATACTTATCCCCATATACTTTATCCCTGAAGTAAGCACATAATGTATCATTCATCCGGAAATTCTCGTTAAGCTGTACCTTAAAGCCTTGTTTTCTAACCGAGATAAGCCGTTCATTGACACTGTCAAAATAATCAAATACGGAACCAAAAAGGTTTCTTTCTCCATCAGGCACAGGATATTTCCCACGCAGAATGGCAGGCAGCTGATTATTATCACCAACGATCAAAAATCTCGTATTTTCATGACAATGTGACATTACAAGAGCGGCATTCATTGTGGTAAGCTGTGATGCCTCGTCGATAACAATAAGGTCAAATGTTAATTCCTCAACCTTCTCTGAGAAAAAAACGGATGCAAAGCTTGTTGCTCCAATTACGAAATTCGACGGTTTATCTGACTTCTTTCCACCTTCAATAGCTTCTTTTACGTCTTCCTTCAATCCACCACTCTTATTTATAATAAAATCAAGAGAATTTTCTCTCTTAAGAACCCATTTATTCCTCTTCTGTTCATCTTCTTCATCTATCTTTTTTAATTCTTCCTTTGAACTATACCACCCGGCAAACTTATCAACATCACTTTCATAATTACTATCCCATCTACTAAGCTTAATTAAAGATAGTCTATGATTTTTTTTCTTCAATTGCTTCAATACATTATTGATTGCGTTATGGGAATTTGCTGATATTAAAACCCGATTGACACCTGATTTTTTATCACGGAGCAAAGCTATAATGGCACGAGCAATAAAGTCCGTTTTTCCTGTTCCGGGAGGCCCTAAAAGAAGTGTTATTTTGTTTTCATATAATTGTTTATATGCTTTTTTTGTGATCTTGTAAAATCAGTCTTTTTCCCTTGTCCCTTTAATTCGCAAGTAATCTCATTAACACCTATGGTTTTTCCTGTTTTCCAATAGTTGCTATTGTTTATTTCATAATCATATCCTGGCAGACAACTCTTTTCTTCCTGTAATAATTCAGAAAGACCTGTCCTTGTTTTATTTCTGTAATCATTTTTCACGTCAAATCCATATAATTCTATTTTATTAGGGCCTTTTTTAATTACTGAGACCCCACTATCCTTCTCCTTTATACCAAACATGACCACATTGCCATCTGTAGTTCTAACCCACATAGCCAACACGTTTTTATCATTTGTTTTGTCCGTAAAAGTCTTCTTACGGAATTCAATTATCTCATCAGGATAAAATACGTACCAGCTAAGACCTGTGTATGGGTTTTTAAGATTGAACTTGAGTTCTTCGGTGTTTTCATTTTTCATCGTAAGAAGTGTCTTAAGATAATCTATGAAATCACCATCCTCTGGATCCTTTGAACCAACCAGTATCCCCAGCTTTTTCGGTGTAAGTTCTTTTTCATCAGCATCATTTCTTTTATTATCTTTCTTTGTTTCAACAATATAATAGCCCTTCGGAAAGTGATCGAATTGATCAAGGCTGTCGTATGTTTTTATATTCCCTTCTTTGTCAGAATATAATTGTAATTTAAATACTGTACCTTTCCGAAGCATGGTATCCAGATCATACATCCTTTTATTTCGTTCATCCGTCGATTCAATCATGGATTCATACAAACTCTGCACATATAACTTCGCAATGTCCGTCATTTCTGCATCTTTATCATTTGCTATAAACTTATCCGGTTCACGAAAAAGAACATCTTTCTTTTTTTCCTGAATATTCTTAATGATTTCACATTCACAATTAATTCTTTCTTCCATATGCTCCAAAACGATGTCAATATCATCCTCACATTTCACATTATTGAAATCAATGGAATAGGAAAATCTCTTACAAAATTTGTCCCTCTTTAATTTTAAACCTATAAGTTCTGACATATCCTTCAAGTTATAATTAAGAATAGCCGGAAGAACAAATACCCTTCTCATTTCTCTAGTAATATTACATATTACATCCTGCCTGACCTCCGATGGAGATACTTTAGAAATCACTCTGGAATCACCTTGTATCCATCTTAATATGTCATATGATTTTTTTCCGTAATCTTCTTTCTCTAAGTTGTGAAACAACAGCGAATAAAGCAATCTTAATTCATTATCATCCAGAATAAATATTTGAAGTCTTTTATTACCGCACTCTTTCTCATCACAACGATCTGACTCTTTACATTCATTGCAGTTTTCCTTCCCACAGTCTTTCAACTTATCATAAAGGCAATCAATAAAATCTCCGGAAATATCCTCAAATGAACCATTATCCATTATTTCAGACACCAAGTAATTATAACCAAGTAGTTTCTGATCTTTTCCCTTAAGCATTATTCCATATGCACATATCTTTAATCCATCCTCAGCAATTCCGTGAAGCGTGATGAACATTGCAACATCCTGATTTACGGGTATTGAAGCCGAAAAATTTATATTTTCACTCGTATTACTCTTCTTATAACATTCATTTGTCGAGTAAAATATGTTTCCTTTTTCTCCCTTCAGAAAATCTTCCAATGCACATAATTTGGGATAATGATTAAACTGAAACTCTCTCCATGTTGCGCTGCTGCTTATTTTTGGCTGAACATCTTCCTTTTTTGGGGAAAACCAATTAGAAATTTCAAAGTATTCATCCTCAGATTTTTCCTTGTCTTTATTATCTTTATTTTTACCAAGAGGAAACATATTATCTATAGCATATCTCTGCCCTCTGGGAGAAAGATACGGCAATAATAATACGGGGTTCTTTTTCTTTGCCCTTTTTATACAGTTATCTTTTTCATTCCCATAATACTCGCAGTCTTCACATCCCACGCTGTAGATACAGTTCAGGCTATTCTCAATTTTACTGTTTTCCTTACATTCAGTGATCTTATTTGAAATCCTAGTAAGCCGATCTCTAATAAACTCATCCAGGAAAGTAAGAAATGGCGATGGATCAAAGCATATTGCTGCTTTTTTATCCACGCCGTTATTTGTAAAAGCGTTTAGCTTTTCTTCCAACGCTTTCAGTTTTTTTCCATCAACCTGAAACCGCTTATTATCTCCATCATAAGTTTCTTTTTCTGCACAGATAATAAAGGCCCGATCATCATCAACAACAATGCCTGTTCCGTTGAATCTCTGTTTTAAAAGCCTTATGTATGCAGCAATCTGAATCTTAAACTCCCAGGCCATGCTTGATCTCAGTTTGATATCCCCGACAAGCAAATGCGTCTTGCCGTCTTTTTTGTAAACATAAATTAGATCCGGCTTAGCAGTTCCCCAAGAAACATTGAGATTTTCTAATCCTTCATCTTTTTGTTGAAAACTGGTCTGGATCAAAAAACCGTTATCCAAAATATTATTATCCTTTAGTGTTTTTAATAATTCCATTTCTGTCTCAGGCAAAGCCAGTGATTTGAAACAATTAAACCTGTTTCTAATCTGATCATTAACTATTTCTTCCCATACATTTCCGGCTTCATCAACTTCAGTCACAGGCTTGTATATAATGCTCCCATTTTCTTCGTGCCTAACGTTTTTTTCATGTTTAGTCTTCTTTTCTTCCCTATCGTTGTCCCTAGAATTATTACTAACTTTTTTTGAAGCACAATACAGAAATCTGTCACAGGGATGAATGAAATATTTCCCTAATGATGATGCCTTAAGCTCAATTTCCGTCTTTTTTTCATTCATACCTGTATCTCCCCCCATTTTTAATAAATATATCAAACCTTGGGAGACATATCTTCAGAATCCTCTTATCCGCCGAATTGTCCTTTAAGAACCAGAAGCACAGACCTTTTGCAAACACTCTGTTGCCGAATAACCTGTTACTGTTTTTAATCATAAGTCACTTCCTTTCTCATTTTCTGATCAACAACTATTTTACCAGGAATTTAAAAACCGTGCGTAAATTTTACGCGCGATCCCCCTCTCAATTCGGATTATTCTATTTCCATTTTCGTTATCCCTTTTCGGAAAAGTGTCCCCAGATGCTCATATTCCTCGAACACCGATGTGCTCTATCCTTTCATCATTGATATCTATGCCCTCATAGATTTTATCCAAAACCAACATTTTCATTTCGCATTTTGGGCAATTCGCTTCTTCAACATATTTTCCGTTTTCCTTTATTCTATGCATGGTAACAACATGGCTTTCTCTGCCATTCTTATTCCACATGAAGACATGACTACACCGCGGACATTTTACTTCTCTATATTCATATTTCATTTCTCTTTTACCTCATTAGTTTTATCAAGCCCACAATTCCGAAAAGGGACTTTTCGTTTTGAACTTTCTCTTATAATTAAGCCATTACCTTCTAAATGTGTTTACTCTGCCGTATCCCCTGATTCAAGCCACTGCTTTGTCACTTTATACGCCGCATTGATCGAGGTTTTGCGTACAACCTTCATTGGATAATATCGGCAATCAGCCTCCCATTGAGAATAAACATTGGCATTTTTCAGGATTAGCTTCGGCACATCTATGTTATAGCCTTTCTTCTTGCACCAGTTGATCAAAGCCCTTATATCATGCCCCCAAATGTCATCTATGCCATGAACATATGCCTTCAGTTTTATGGTCTTCTCTATGGCCTGCTGCATATGATAGGCTGCCTGGAGTCTGTCTGCCTTATCATCAGAATCCCAGTTTCTCTCTACTATCCTGAGATCAGATTTTATCAACAGCTTAAACTGTTTCAGCTCTTTGTTCATATAATATAACCCCGTCATTTTGAACCTGTTTATATAAGGGACTGCTTTTAACCTTCTTTCTGTCTCTGTTTCCTCCAAATACAAGAAGGTCAAAAGGAACCGTATAATCAAATTCCTCATAGAGTTCATCATGAAAACGATTATACGCAGAACTAGTAATAAGTTTATTTGTCGGAATATCGCTTTCTATAAACAGGTCTATATCGGATTCTTTACCTTGCTGGTTTCTGGCATAGGACCCAAAAAGCACTACCCTGACAAACAAATGACGATATTTATCTACAAGACAAAGTATCTTTTTTTCTATATCTTCTCTTGACCTCATTCTTACCTCCCATTATTAAAGGTCAGAAATAGTATCCATTATTTCTCATCTCTTTTTTGATTATACCATCAAAATCAGGGCTGTCGCTTTAAATGATTAAAATATCCGGGTGACAGCCCCTTTCTGTTGTCGTATCCTGTTATTGCATCATTTCGAAAATCATGAATAGTATTGATTTCGTACCTAAGCCGTATCATACTCCCGAATATAGGTACACTTTTTCCGTGTAGGATGGTAATCGTACCGGGATTTTGTACCTAAACCATTTCATTTATCCGAAATTAAGTACAGACTCCCTTATCAAAACGAAAAATCTGTCGAAATTCGTACCCATACTACAGCATCAAACCGGATTAAGGTACAAGCCTTTGAAGCTAAGCGTTCATACTGCATCAATCCACCGGCTAAAATTCAAAGAAATCATATTTTTCTATCACTTTATCCGCCGAATTGTCCTGTGAGAACCGGAAGCATAAAGGATCGAATATGCAGTCCTTCATCATGGAATAGGATTTCCTGACTTTCTGCTGGAAAGTATCGATATCATCATGTAAAGGAATCCATTTGGCACATAAACCGCTCCGGATATTATTAAATACATTCCCGAATGTCTCATTAAGACCGTTTACGGGATCCTTGATATACTTAAGCGCTTTACTGTATATCTTCTCCCCCTCACCCGGCATTTCATGTATTTCCTCCAGAAATGCACCGTAGTTTAAGGAAAATAGTTTCTCAATAACCTGCTCGTTATGACTCCTGTAGAATAAGCCGCCGGAAAACATCATAATATCCGGGCATATCCTGTCAAGCTCAATATCTGACAGCCATTCACTTTGAAGATCGATCTTCACTTTCAGCTCCCTCAATAAAAGAAGCTCCGATATAGTGATATACTGCCGCGCACCGAAAAAAAAGCCAAAATAACTGATAATATCCGTGATGTCGTCGAAACCATCCGTCACCGCTCTGTCATTCATCATTACCTGACTCGCGGGAGTCAGGGCAGCCTCCTCCAAGACTGCACTGATATACTCCTTATCCGCGAATCCTTTTGTCTTTTCAAGTTCCTTCATCCTCTGTTCAAATGATGCCATTTCAAATCTCCTTTCCGGAGCTCTCTGACATACCGCCATAAGGCTCAAGCTTTTCCACGTAGCGGGCCTTACTGCCCTGCTCAATAAATACCGCCTGATCAGCCGGAAGCTCCAGAATGCTGTGCACCGGCTTATCGATGTGATTAGCTATAAAATGCGCTGTATCAAAGTCATGTCCCGAAAGATACAGGATATGGTCACAGTTATTGATGATCGTACGCGAAGTGTTTCCTGAATACTTATCCTCGAGCTGGCTTATGCTCTGGATAATGACACTTACACTTATATCCCTTGATCTTATGACCGATATAATGTTCTCAAAATCCTCTATGGCGGGACCTGCCGCGAAATCATCCATTATCAGACGACAGGGTATGTCGAGCCGTCCGTTTTCATTGTGATCCGCTTCATCCATCAGTATCTGCAAGGTCTGTGCAAAGAAGATATTGCTGAGAACATGGAAGGAAGTATCGTGATCCGAGGTGTTCACAAAAACAACCGTCTTCTCCCTTCCAATAGCTTCTATGTCAATGGTATCCTCTTTATTGAATATGTTGGAATAATCCCTGTATTCAAATGGTTCCAGTGCTTCATTGGAAAATTCCATTATGGATGACCACATCTTATCCGCACTGCTGCTGCCTGTCATCTCGGAAAAGCGCTTCGCGGCATAACTGTCAGGATATGCTTTAGAAAACATCTGGAGAGCCCTCTTTCCTACACCCTCCATAACTTTCCGGTGCATGGCAGCGACAAAATGCATATTCTGTTCCTCCTCGTCATTGTTTTCGAGGATATAGCCGATAAGCATGCTTATATACCTGACTGCGCTTTTCTCCCAGAAAGGTTCATTAGTATCAAGAACCGGCATTATGACATTCGCTATCTTCTTAATATCCCTGTCCACTATCTGCCCTTTGCTGTTTCTCCGTATATAGGAAAGTGGATTATAGGAAGCGCTGTTTTCAGGATTTACAAAGTCAAGGACCGTCACCTTATAGCCCTGTTTCTTAAGCTTCTCTGAAAACATCCTGCAGAGCAGTCCCTTGGTATCCGAAACTATCATGCTGCATCCACAGGGGTGTTCAAGTGCATTATAAATGTAGCCTCCGGTCTTTCCGGATCCGCTCCCTCCGATAATAAGGTCATTATTATTGAGCCCCGTTGAATAGGTATCATTTGAAACATAAAGACCCTTTGCAAACATTCTGTTGCCGAATAACCTGTTACTGTTTTTTATCATAAGACACTTCCTTTCTTATTTTCTGATCAACAACTACTTTACCAAAAATAAAAAAACCGTGCGTAAATTTTACGCACGTCCAGACTGGAGACAAAGTATCCCGAGGTATCCGCCTCGGGATTACTTCGTCTAATATCAAAATCAGGCTATAGCGAAAGAAATATCAGTCTTATATTTTGGTCCTCCCGGGCCAATCTTTCCAATCCTCCGTAGCATTTTTGCTAACTTCTTAAGATTCATACAGGCATAGATGCCCTTGTTTTTTGAGATTATATCGGCTGTCTCGCGCTGACAATGCAGGGCGTCCGCGGTAACCACAGTATTTCTTAAATTGAATTCCCGAAGGAAATCCTGGGCTGTGGGAATCTCGTTTGTCTTGTCGGAGACAGGTATGCTTTTTATGCAGGTCTTAAGGCTGCTGTCAAACACGTTTAGCACGTTCGTGTTCCTCATGGGTTTTTTGCTGGAACTGCTCCTACCGCTGCCTTTCACCTCTTTGCCGTCTATCATCATCTGGCGGTATGATTTCCTTCCCGATATGGTTTCCTCAAGCGATCTTAAAAAGTCATAAAACACCTGGAGTGTCTGTTCATAAAGGCTCTGGGGGTTGATCAGCGAGAATACCCTGCGGAACGTGTCGTGGCTTGGATATCTTCCGTCTTTGAGGAGACCGTACTCTTCATATTTTTCGTGGCAGATGCGCACATGGACTGCAATCCCCCAGAAAGAATTCACGCCGTTTGAAAGTATGGTGAGAAACGACATCATCAGAAGATCAGAAAGTCTGTATGTTATTGTCTTCGGATTCCGGAAATCCTCTACGTTTTCAAAGTAATGTATGAAGTCAACAGAGTGCAGGGTATCCATAAGGTCATCTTCTGTGATCCCGGCCCTTTTGAAAGATTCCGAAATGATAAAGAGTCCGTTGATGATGGGATTTGCGTCGGAGCTGGTGCTAGATTTTGTCATATTTCAATCCATGTCTTTCCATAATCTCTGATGCGGCTTCCGGAAGGGCAGGAGTCTGCGCCGAAAGGTTTTTTGAATCCATTACGCAGCAGCGCAGCAGTGCTTCGAGTACCGCACGATCTTCTTTGTCCTTTATTTTTTCATCCATTAACTGGTTTATTTTCTTCGCTATGTTTTTTATTCTCCGTTCCGAAGTCGCAGGAATGAGCCGTATCATCTCGTCGGCGTGGCCATCAGATATGAATGTAAGCGGGATAAGGGATTCATTCACGGCCGAGAAAATGTAGTACACCACTCCCATACGGGCAACGTATTCGCTGCCGTTAAAAGTGGATCTTATCAGATCCCTCTTAAAGTTGGACCATATGAAGTGGCTTAATCCGAACTCGATATATGAAGGGTGTTCGGAAACGGATTTTTTAGGGATAAAACCTTTCTCAGTGATCATTCCCAGGTATTCCTGCTTCGATTTTGGATATCTGGCTCCGGGAACATATACGGAAGTGCATTTATAAAGACCGTATCCATCGCGGACTTTTCGAATGGTCTGGCCTTTCCCTCTGTATTTTTCGACCCAGTCCGGGTAGGTATTTTTGATACTCATGGTTATAGTATGCACGTATACGCTATAAAATGCAAGAAAAAAATGACGTCCAAAAGAAAAAACCATTCAAAAGGGTGGACGGAATCTGGAAAAGTGTAGAAGAGAGAAACTTAAGGCACGCAGGATTTGCGCGCGCAGATTGAGACGAATCTTCTTAGCGAGCCGCTCCAGACAGCGCAAAAAGTGCACGGACGCACTTTTTAGTCCACACTGAACAAGGATGTGAATGTGGACGGCGCGTCTGGTTGTGTCAGTCCTCGGTGGCGAGCTTAGAAGCATTCGTCGAGATACAAGCACGGAAAGACTGTGTGCCTTAAGTTTCTCACGAATACAAAGCGTGGCTATAGCGGAGAAGAAAAAGAGGGATGCGTAATGACTAGCTCTTAAACAGGGATTTGAATTCTCCTCTTGACAAGGAGATACAAAGGGAATACGATGTAGTCATTGATTAAACAAATACTTAATCTTTAAATACAAAACCTGAACGGAAAGGAGCATTGATACGATGAAGAAGAGCTACAAAATAGAAGTGGACTGTGCAGCCTGCGCACAGAAGATGGAGGATGCGGCAAGGGCAACCGAGGGCGTTAGAAATGCAGTCGTGAATTTTATGGCATTAAAGATGAAGGTGGAGTTTGATGAGGGTGCCGATCCCTCCGAGGTAATGGGAAGGGTTGAAAAGAACTGCAGGGCTGTAGAGGATGACTGCAGGATCTATTACTAGAGCGGGAATGAGCGGTATGAATAAAAATCAAAAGATCAATCTGATCAGGATATTGCTTGCGGCGCTGCTGCTGATCGTCTTTTCCTTTCTGCCATTAACGGGAACCTTGAGATTCTGTCTCTATATGATACCCTATCTCATAGTGGGCTATGACGTACTAAAAAAGGCTGTTCACGGGATCGTCCACAGACAGCCCTTTGATGAATGTCTCCTTATGTCGGTAGCTACCGTAGGAGCCATAGCTGCGGCACTTGCAAAAAGCGGAGATTATACCGAAGCGGTGGCGGTCATGCTTTTTTACCAGACAGGGGAGCTCTTCCAGAGCTATGCCGTGGGAAAGAGCAGGAAGAACATTACGGAGCTTATGGATATTTCTCCGGAATATGCAAATATTTATGACGAAAACGGCGGGATAGTTAAGGTGGATCCCGATGATGTTGAATGCGGAAGCCTGATCGTTGTAAGAGCAGGTGAAAAGATCCCCATAGACGGCATCATAAAGAAGGGTAGCTCCAGCCTTGATACCTCCGCTCTTACAGGAGAATCCCTTCCGAGGGATGTGAATCCCGGTGATGAGGTAATAAGCGGCTGCATAAATACCGGCGGCGTTCTTGAAATAGAGACGACCAGGGAATATTCGGATTCCACGGTTTCGAGGGTGATGGAGCTTATCGAGGACGCAAGCTCCAGAAAGTCAAAATCCGAAAATTTCATCGCGAAATTTTCCAGGGTATATACACCTGTCGTGGTATATGCGGCAATCGCCCTTGCGCTGCTTCCTCCACTTTTCCTCACCGCTCTGAAAATACCTTTTCTCTGGAGCACCTGGATATACAGGGCTCTTATCTTCCTCGTTATAAGCTGCCCCTGTGCCCTTGTGGTCAGCATTCCTCTAAGCTTTTTTGCGGGTATCGGCTATGCCGGAAAAAAGGGAGTACTTGTGAAGGGATCGAACTTTCTCGAGGCTATGAGTGAAGTAAAGACCGTGGTTTTCGATAAGACCGGAACCCTCACAAAGGGCGTGTTCGAGGTGGTGTCGGTTCATCCTAATGACATAAGTGCGGATGAGCTTATCCATATCGCTGCCCACGCGGAGAGGTATTCGAATCACCCCATAGCCCTTTCCCTTAAAAAAGCCTTTGGCAACGAAGCCGACGGCTGCAATGTGGAGGATGCTGAAGAGATCGCAGGTCAGGGGATAAAGGCCGTGATAGAAGGGCGTACCGTATATGCCGGAAACGAGAAGATGATGAGTGAGGCGGTTAAGGGAGGTGTCATCCCGGAATGCAAAAGCTGCCACGGCCACACCGGAACCATCATCCATATTGCGATCGACGGAGTTTATGCAGGCCACGTGCTTATATCTGACGTGATAAAGCCACACAGCGCGGAAGCCGTTCAGGCTCTTAAAAAGGCCGGTGTAAAGGAAACCGTGATGCTTACCGGAGACAGACAGAGCACCGCGAGAGAGGTGGCAGCGGCACTAAAGATCGACAGGGTCTATAGCGGTCTCCTTCCCGGGGACAAGGTATCAAAAATAGAGGAGCTTATAAATGAGAAGCAAAGAGAGGAAGACCGTGTGGCCTTCGTAGGTGACGGGATAAACGATGCTCCCGTTCTTTCAAGGGCGGATGTGGGGATAGCCATGGGAGCCCTCGGCTCCGATGCGGCAATAGAGGCTGCTGATATAGTGCTGATGGATGACGATCCGTTAAAGATCAATACAGCAATAGCCATATCAAAAAAGACCCTTGCTATCGTCCGGCAGAATATCTGCTTTGCCATAGGCGTGAAGGTAATATGCCTGATACTCGGAGCCCTTGGCTTTGCAAATATGTGGACCGCTGTTTTTGCTGACGTGGGTGTGATGGTCCTTGCGGTATTGAATGCCATGAGATGTATGCTATAATGATGCCTGCGGGGTCTCCCGTTTCTCTAAACCATCTTTATCGGAGGAAAAAAAATGCATATTTCTTTTATCGGATGCGGAAATATGGGCACTGCAATGATGCAGGGTATCCTGGATTCCGGCCTTGCAAAGGCAGCCGACCTGACAGGAGCGGACAGATCGGAGGAGCTCCTTAATACGAGGAAAAGCGAGCTTGGGATCTCAGTAACAACGGATAACAAGGAAGCCGCAGAAAAAGCGAATATCCTCATCCTGTCGGTAAAGCCCCAGTTCTATGAAGAGGTCATAAGCGAAATAAAGGATGCCGTCCGGGACGATGTCATTATAATAACCATAGCCCCGGGAAAGACCCTCTCCTGGACAGAGGAGAAATTCGGAAGGAAGCTTAAGGTGATCCGCATGATGCCGAATACTCCCGCTCTTGTGAAGGAGGGAATGATAGGTCTCTGTGCCAACGATAAGGTCACGGAAAAGGAGCTTGATACGGTCAGGGAGCTCTGCAGCGGCTTTGCGAAGACCGAGGTGATACCAGAAAACCTTATGGATGTGGTAACGGCAGTCAGCGGTTCCTCTCCGGCTTATGTATTTATGTTCATAGAAGCAATGGCTGATGCGGCCGTAGCGGGAGGGATGCCGAGGGACAAGGCTTATACCTTTGCCGCCCAGGCAGTACTCGGAAGCGCAAAAATGGTACTGGAAACCGGAAAACATCCGGGTGAGCTTAAGGACATGGTCTGCTCTCCTGCGGGAACCACCATACAGGCCGTGCGGGTTCTGGAGGCAAAGGGCTTCAGAAGTGCGGTCATAGAATGTATGGAAAAATGCCTTGAGATATCACGCAGTCTTTGATATTGACTTTTCCTTTGGACTTTGGTAGGATAGACAGGCGTGACACGCTGGAATGGCTCAGGAGGTAGAGCGCATCATTGGTAGTGATGAGGTCCGCAGTTCGACTCTGCGTTCCAGCAGTTGCAATAATCCAATCCCCCAGGCGAAAAGGTCTGGGGGTTTTTTCAAAGAAGGATAGAAAAGATTCAGAAGCTGGAGGGTTCTGAACAGATTCGAAGGAAATAAGCTCTTGAAATATGTAATAGATCTAAAACAAACATCAGACAGGGAGGGATTACACGATGCCCTTTCAAAAAACCTTTCTCTGCCTGAGCATTATGGAAGAAATCTGGATGCACTTCATGACTGCCTGACGGAGGATAATGCTCCCCTGAACCTGGTGTTCATAAACCGCGCTGCTCTTTCTGACGGGATGTCGCAGTATGTTGAAAAGCTTAGCGCTATGCTTTATAAGGTGAAGGAGGAGCGCTCTCTTTTTTCATATTCTCTTTTTGAGGGTAAAGAGAAGAAGCTAAACACCGTGATCTTTGACATAGGAAACGTGCTTATCCGCTTTAGAAGCCTCGATTTTGTACGTGATAGATACGGCGAAGAAATGGGCTTAAGGATAGCCAATGCAATGTACGGAGACGGCCGCTGGTCCGAGCTTGACCGGGGCGTGAAAAGCGACGAAGAGATACTTCAAAGCTTTATGGATGCCGATCCATCCATCCCTCCTGAGTACATCAGATGGTGCTTTGACCATGTGGCAATGGCGGTCTTACGCTGCGGCTACTCCATTCCCTGGCTCAGGGATGTGAGGAAGCTCGGCTACCGGATAATGTATCTTTCCAATTATTCAAAGCATGTTATGCATGCGAGGCCGGAGGTCCTTGACTTCCTGCCCCTAATGGACGGTGGGATCTTCTCCTGCGATGTGAAGCTTATTAAGCCCGATATTGATATTTTCAGGCTTTTTACGGACAGATTTATGCTTGACCCGAAGGAATGCCTTTTTATCGACGACAGAACCGACAACTGTGAAGGTGCCGGAAAGGCCGGAATGAACTATTACCGTTTTGAGTCATATGAGAAAGACAGGCCGGAGATCATGAATATCCTTGACCCGGAATACAGATGACAAAGACAAGAGAAATACTTGAAAAAGTGAAAAACGGAGAGCTGTCCGTTACGGATGCGGAGCATTTTTTCAGGACAGAGCCCTTTATGGAGCTTGACTTTGCGAAGCTTGACAGCCACCGAAAGCTGCGTACCGGTTTTCCGGAGGTTGTTTACTGCGAAGGAAAAAGCCTTGAAAACCTCCTCTCCATATACGGGAAGCTTAAGGAGGAGGACGGCTCGGTATTCGGTACCAGAGCTTCAAAGGAGCAGTATGAATTTGTAAGAAAATCCCTTCCGGAGACTGAGTATGATCCTGTTTCAAGGATAATGAGGATCGGAGCCGGAGAAAAGGAGCTAAGCGGAAACATCGCGGTATGCTGCGCTGGAACGGCAGACATCCCGGTTGCGGAGGAAGCGGCGCAGACAGCTGAATTTTTCGGTTCATACGTTGAACGGATATACGATGTCGGAGTAAGCGGTATTCACAGGCTCCTAAGCCAGACTGAACTCTTACAGAAAGCAAACTGTGTGATAGCCGTAGCCGGAATGGAGGGAGCCCTTGCAAGTGTCCTCGGCGGTCTTGTGTCAAATCCGGTCATAGCTGTCCCCACCTCTATTGGATACGGTGCAAGCTTAAAGGGGTTATCGGCACTGCTCACCATGATCAATTCCTGTGCCAACGGTGTGGCTGCGGTAAATATAGATAACGGCTTCGGTGCCGGCTATATCGCCACCCAGATAAACCGTCTTGCCACGGGAAGAAAGGAGTAAAGGATTGAATACTCTATATCTTGAATGTAACTCCGGAATAAGCGGGGATATGACTGTTGCGGCGCTTTTGGATCTTGGTGCGGACAGGCAGAAGCTTGAAAAGGCTCTGTCCGGAATAAAGGATGAGAGCTTCCGGATCGAAATAAGCAGGGTAAAAAAATCCGGGATAGACTGCTGCGATTTTAACGTGATACTGGATGAGGCACATGAAAACCATGATCACGATATGGAATATCTCTACGGACCCTCTGACCCCGGGAAAACAGGATCACCTGAAGATGGCCATCATCACAATCATCATCAACATCACACACACAGAAATCTAAAGGATATTATCAACATAATAGAATCTCTGGATATCAGTGACAAAGCCCGGGGACTTGCAATACGGATCTTTACGATCCTTGCCGAAGCCGAGGCAAGGGCACATAACATGGCGATAAATGAGGTGCACTTCCACGAGGTCGGAGCCATTGACTCCATAGTGGATATAGTGGCTGCTGCGGTCTGCTTTGATGATCTCTCTATTGACGAAGTGATAATACCGAGGATCTGTGAAGGAACCGGCAGCGTCAGATGTCAGCATGGACTCCTTCCTGTGCCTGTTCCTGCGGTCCTTAATATTGCGGAAATGTGTAATCTCCCTCTTTCCATAACGGAACATAAGGGGGAATACGTGACACCAACCGGAGCCGCCTTTGCCGCAGCGGTAATGACATCAACAAAGCTCCCGGAAGTGATCATTCCAAAGAAAACGGGACTCGGAGCAGGGAAACGTGAGCATGAGAAGCCCGGCATATTAAGAGCGATACTATTATGAATAAAAAGCTGCCCCATAAGCATGGCGAAAAATCAGATATGATAGTTTCACATTTCCCGGACAGCGAGGTCATTAATTCGGTGTCCGAAGCCTTAAAGCAGCTTGGCGATCCCAGCCGGCTCCGTATTTTCTGGCTTCTTCTTCATACTGAGGAATGTGTTACGAATATTGCGGCCGCGGTAAATATGACAAGCCCTGCCGTATCACATCACCTGCGCCTCCTCAAAGCTGCAGGTCTCATTGTATCTCACCGTGAAGGAAAGGAAATGCTCTACAGGGCTTCCGACACGGCTCTTACGGAATCACTCCACCATACGATCGAGCATGTGGGTGAGATAGCCTGTCCCAGATAACACAAGGCTCTTTCTCTGTCTTAATGTCCCCGTATCTTTTTTCTTATCCTTGTGAGGGCATTATCTGTGGATTTTTCGTCCCGGCCTAAGACCTTCGCTATCTCTCCGTTTTTCATACCGATAAGCCTTAGATCCAGTACTTCCTTTTCCAGAGGGCTCAGCTCCTCATCTATTATCCTGTAAAGCTCCTCCGTATTTTCTCTTTCGATAAGTAAGCCCTCAGGATCATGTGCATATCCGGGGAGACCGTTGATATCTCCGTTTTCACCGGAGCTTTCGTCTTCATCATAAATGGAAACAAAGCTGTTTAAGGGGAGATGCTTCTTTCGACCCATATTTCGTACAGCATTGTAAAGATGCCTGGTGACGACCAGATTACAAAAGGTTGCGAGGGAAGCATCCCGTCCGGGATCATACTCTCTTATGGCTCTTAAGAGGCCAATCATTCCCTCCTGGAGAAGATCCTCCTTTTCACCTCCAAGTATGAATACCGTGGAAGCCTTCATTTTCACTATGTACTTATACTTTTCCAGCAGAACCTCAGCAGCATAATCATCCCCATCCTTATAAAGGGTGAAGAGCTCGTCATCCTGCAGGTTTTCATAATCAGGATTTTTCATGACGAATGCCCGGTCTTCTTAAGCTTAAGGCTTCTCTGCCGCACTACTTCAAATGCGATCACTCCCGCTGCAACCGAAGCATTAAGAGAATCTATATCACCTGAGGTGGGTATGGAAACCCTGTAGTCACAGTTTTCCTTTATGAGCCTTCCGACACCCTCTCCCTCAGATCCGATGACTATTCCTATGGGTCCGGTCAGATCCTGCTCGAAAAGACACTCTCCGTCCATATCGGCACAGGCAAACCATAGCCCCTTTGATTTCAATTCTTCAATGGTGTTTTTCAGATTCGTGACCCTGGCAACCGGAGTGTAGTTTATCGCTCCTGCAGATGCCTTAACAACCGATGCGGTAAGCCCCACTGCCCTGTTCTTCGGGATGATCACCCCATGGGCTCCCGCCATATTCGCGGATCTTATGATGGCTCCCAGATTGTGGGGATCCACAATATTGTCAAGTATAAAAATAAAGGGATCCTCCTGCCTCTCCTCCGCAAGCTTCAGTATATCCGAAACCTCGGAATACTTATATGCCGCAGCATAGGCAATAACCCCCTGATGCTTCCCCGTAACGGAGATCTCATCAAGCCTTTTCCTGTCCACGAAGTCGATCCTGACTCCCTGTTTCCTCGCTTCACGCTTCACTGTCTGTATGGGACCGTCTGCCGCTCCGTCCAGGATGAAAAGCCTGTCAATTGTCTTTCCCGAGCGGAATGCCTCTATGACCTCATTCCTGCCCTCAATTACCGATTCCTCGTATCTCATTCCTCTTCGTCTATCTCTATGGCTCTCTTTAAGAGCTCCTCTATCCTCTCATGCTTATCCTGAAGGTAAAGCCAGCCGAGAAGGCACTCAAAGCCCGTAGCCCTGTGATACACTGCTGCACTGGCGTTTTTTGCATGTGTCTCGGTCTGTGCATTTTCGCCCCTTCTGAATATTTCAAGCTCCCCGGGGCTTAAGCCTTCCTCCTCTATGATGGCGGATACCGCCTTTTCCTGGGCGTTTGCGGAGACCAGGCCCACTGTTTTCTTATGGAGCTTATTAACGCTCATATTCCCTTTTCTGACCACGTAATCTCTCATGAAAAGCGTACATACCGCGTCTCCTAAAAAGGCAAGGGTCAGGGGGGAATATGTCCTCAGTCTTTTCTCTTCCATTTAACGCCCTGTCTCGTATCCTCCAGGATTATTCCCTTTTTAAGAAGCTCATCTCTTATTTCGTCTGCCCGCCCAAAGTTCTTATTCTTTCTGGCTTCCTGTCTCTCATTGATAAGAGCCTCAATGTCTGCGTCTAAAAGCTCTTCCTTTTCTTCCACAATGAGACCGAGAACCTCTGCAAGGCTTAATAGCTCCTCCTTAAGTGCCGTAAGGTAACCCTTCGGACTATTCTCATCTGCCGTCGTATTTATGTACTTCACAAGTTCAAATACGACCGACACCGCATCGGCGGTATTCAGATCATCATCCATAGCCTCATCAAAACGACGGGTATATTCCTTTATTTCCTTAATCTGTTCTTTTGATGCCTCTCCCCCGGCCGCATCCTTAAGAAGAAAGTCAAGCTTTGATGCCGCAGTCTTTATCCTTTCAAGCCCGGCTTTTGCGGCCTCCATAAGCTCCGCGGAAAAATTAAGGGGACTCCTGTAATGGGCGGAAAGCATAAAGAAGCGCAAAACCTGCAGGTCGTATTTTTCGGAAATATCCCTTACCGTGAAGAAATTATTGAGGGACTTACTCATCTTCTCCCCGTCGATATTAAGGAAACCGTTATGCATCCAGTAGTTGGCAAAGGGAACTCCGTTTGCGGCTTCCGACTGGGCGATCTCGTTTTCATGATGGGGGAATATGAGATCCTCTCCGCCTGCATGAATATCTATGGTGGCTCCCAGATACTTCTTTGCCATCACACAGCATTCCGTGTGCCAGCCCGGTCTCCCGTCACACCAGGGTGAAGGCCAGAAGGGTTCTCCCTCCTTTTTCGGCTTCCAGAGGACAAAGTCCAGATAGTCCTCCTTACCGTCATCACCTTTAACCTTTATCTCTCTCCCGTGGCCTGCCTCCAGGTCCTCAATGTTTTTATGGGAAAGCTTGCCGTAGCCCTCTGACTTTCTGGTCCTGAAGTATACCGTTCCGTCATCCGCCTTATAGGCATAGCCCTTTTCAATAAGGTCCGATATAAGCTCTATCATACCCTCGATCTCCCGGGTTGCCCTGGGATGGACCGTTGCGGGCAGGACATTCAGTCCCTCCATATCCTTTTTACACTCCGCTATATACCTTTCGGATATCTCATCTGAGCTTACGCCCTCTTCATTTGCCTTTGCTATGATCTTGTCATCCACATCGGTAAAGTTGGAGACATAGTTTACTTCATAGCCCCTGTGGGTCATATAGCGCCTGAAGGTATCAAATACTATCATCGGCCTTGCATTGCCTATGTGAATAAGGTTATAGACCGTAGGGCCGCAGACATACATAGACAAGGCCCCATCCTTTATGGGCTTAAATTCCTCTTTTTTTCTCGTGAGCGTATTAAATATCTTCATTGGAGCTGTCCTTTATTTTTCCCTTCTCAATTTCCTTTTTTAGTTCCTTTACCGTGTCCTTCAGTGAAAGAAGCTGGTTTGTGATCTCGGTATCGGCATGCTTTAATGTATTGATATCATCCTGTATGGGATCCGGAAGATTAACCTGATCCATGGTCTTTCTCGGCATCTCGGCGTCTCCGCGTTTTACGATCTTTCCGGGAACACCTACAACAGTACAGTTTGCGGGTATCTCATTTAACACAACAGAGCCCGCGCCTATCTTTGTATTCTCTCCTATGGTGAATGAGCCGAGGACCTTGGCTCCGACGGAGACCATCACATTATCCTTTAATGTCGGATGGCGCTTTCCCTTTTCCTTGCCTGTTCCTCCGAGAGTTACCCCCTGATACAGGGTAACATTATTTCCAATTACTGTGGTCTCACCAACCACGACCCCCGAACCGTGATCGATGAAGAAGCCCTTTCCGATCTCCGCTCCGGGATGTATCTCTATACCCGTCCTGTCACGGGCTATCTGTGAGATGAGCCTCGCAGTAAAGTAGTGCTTTTTAAGATAAAATCTGTGGGCTATCCTGTACATCAGCACCGCCCAGAAGCTGGAATAGAGAAAAACCTCCCATTTATTGTGTATGGCAGGATCCCTCTCCCGGACGACCCTTATTTCGTCCTCTATATAATTCTTTATCAGATTAATGTCTTTTTTCACAAGTCGCGCAGCACCCATTATTCATCACCATTTCCGTTGCTCTCATAAGTATGCAGACCGCCTCGGCAGCAATTCCCTTTCCTTCTCCGGTGAAGCCGAGGCCTTCCTCTGTTGTGGCCTTGATATTCACCTGATCCCTGTCAAGCTCCAGGGCTTCTGAGATGATATCGGTCATCCTGTCAATATATGGTCGCATCTTTGGCTTTTCCGCGATGATTATGGCATCTATATTTCCGACAAAATATCTTTCTTCCGCGATAAGCTCTCCAACCCTTTTTAAAAGCTCCACAGAATCCGCATCCTTGAATTCATCGGAGCTGTCAGGGAAGTGCTGTCCTATGTCTCCAAGGGCCGCAGCTCCGAGAAGCGCATCCATTATAGCGTGGATCAGGACATCCGCATCGGAGTGTCCGAGAAGCCCTTTCTCATAGGGTATCTTCACTCCTCCTATTATCAGGTCTCTGCCCGGAACGAGCCTGTGTACGTCATAACCCTTTCCTATCCTCATAAAGTGCCTGCCCCCTGATCCCTGCCCTTCGGCAGCAGGGTTCTCACATTTACACCGTTAACCTGGACATGATCATCAACAGCGATCACAATACACTGCCTGCCGTCAACGATACGGGCCTCTATCCTGTCCACGAAATCCGACTTCACACGAATGTCTATATCAGGCGTTGAAATATTGAATTTCTTTACTCCGGGAAGATTTGATACCACAATATCCGCATCATCCCCGGCAATATCATCGAAATGCTTATCAAAGTCCTTCAGCTTCTCCTCAGTTACGCCGCTTTCCGAGAGGATCTTCTTTACCTCACTCTTTCCGATGATCAGAGGTTCCGGATCATCCTTGTTTTCCTCTACGAGCTCCGCAAGTGAGTCATGGATATTCTTCATGACCTCCACATCTCCTTCCTCGGCACAGACAGAGGACACCAGCATATTAAAGGCATCCTTCTGATCCCCTGCTGTAAGGGGAGACTCGGCTCCAAACAGGAAATTTATGAGATCCGGCTGCAGCTCCTCGCACTTTTTTGAATAATATAGAACCGAATGTATATCGGAGGTTCTGTCATTAAAGGCAGGGAAAAGAAAAGCCTTGTCAGGGTCATGAAGCACCCACTCCCGTGTAAGCTCCCCTATCCTGTTATTCTCCGGATCATATCCAAGCTCCCCGTCCCGAAGCTCCACGGGACTTATAAGCGTAAGGATAAAGTCATAGACATTGTCGGAAAGATCATCCATAAGCTCTTCATTCCTGGATTTTCCCGGAATATCATAGACAGCATGCATAACTATTATGCAGTACTTGTCAGGGGCCTCATAATTTTCGATGACCCTGTCATAAAAACTTTCAAGGACAGCATCATCATCAAGTCTGCTGTCCCGTAGCTTAAGGAGAAGCTCCTGCTTCCCTCCGTTCATTTCCTCCGAAAGAGGAAAATCCAGATTTATAAGATTTTTCCCGACAGTTCCCGAAAGTGCCTTCTTGAAGAACTTCAGATACTTATGCATCTCCTCCTCGGGAAGGGAACCGAATGCATCCCGTGTAATGAGCTTCTTTTCCTTTTCGCTTCCCACATAACAGATGCAGATATTGTCAATGGTATATCTGTCTATGGTAAACTGTTTTCTTATTTCTGAGATCTCTAACTTGTTCATCTTTCATCCATTAAACCAACATCTTTTCGCTATCGCTCAAAGATGTCGCCGTGACATCAGTCCTTCGGACTGACGTCAAATCCTGAGGACTTCTGCCCCTTTGTCATCCTGCGTGCTTTAGACCCTTTGTCATCCTGCGTGCTTTAGCCCCTTTGCCATCCTGCGTGCTTTAGCCTCTTTGTCATCCTGAGGAGCGAAAGCGGACGAAGGATCTTTAAGATTCTTCGCTCAGTGCCATTCAATTACGCATCATTGCCTGCAATTAATCACAGCACTGCAATTTTGGATACCTCATAGTCCAGTATCTCCACTGTGTCTCTGGTCTTCTCTGCTTCCTTCACCACAAGTGCGGATCTTTCCCTGATATTATCCGTACTCTGCGCGATCATGTTCGTACTCTCCGCTCCGGCCTGGGAAGCATCGCTGATACCGTCAATACTGCTAAGGATACCCATTATCTGCTGATTAAGCTCCGAAGCCGTATCGGCGAAACCTGAAACAAGGGAATCCATATACTGCACGTCTTTCCCGTACTGTTCCGTGGTAGCGCTGAAATCCTCCAGCATTTCCGCAACGTCGGTCTCCACGAAATTGAGAAGCTTGCCTGAATCCTCGGACAGATTGCCTACAGAGCCGGTTACTGCCTGGGTCACATTCTGTATCTTCACAACCGTTTCCTTACTCTGTTCCGCAAGACTCCTTATCTCATCGGCAACTACCGCAAAGCCCCTTCCCGCTTCTCCGGCACTGGCAGCCTCTATAGCTGCGTTAAGAGCCAGCAGGTTGGTCTCATTTGTTATGGCCATTATGGACTCCGTAAGTACATCTATTTCCTTTACGACCTTTGCATCCTCCAGAGCCTTTGAAAGCCTTCCGCTTATCTCATCGCTTAAGGCCTTCACGTTTCTCTGTCTCTTACTTGTTTCCTCAGCAGTCTTTGTGGAGCGATCGGAAATAGCCTTCACCTCATTTGCACCCTCCTCTGCTCTCTTTGCCATATCCTCCGTGGATACCTTTATGAGCTCCGAGGTTTCCTTTATCTCCGATGCTGAGGCTGCCGTCTCATCCATACCGGATGCAAGGGCACCTACGGACATGGCCACATCCTCTATACTGGAATTAAGCTCACCCACGCTCTCATTGATGTTTTCCACAGCCTCTTCGATATCATCAGCCTGTCCCTTTACTGCGCCGATCAGCGCTCCGACGGAAAGCTTCATTTCCTTCAGGCTGTCCCCGAGATTTCCGAAGTCATCCTGTCTGTCCTTCAGTTCATCCGGCAGATCCTGGGTGAAATTGCCTGTGGACATCCTCTCTATATAGTCAATGCTTATCTTCATGGCTCTGCCGATATTAGCCGTGATGTAGAATGCAACCAATATCTGTACCAGTATGAGAACAACGCCTGTGGTAATGGAAACCCCGTCAGCCGTATTCATTATATCCAGGATAACCAGGATAAGAGTGCTCAAGGCCCCTATCACACTAATCAGTATAAGCTTCACACGTATTGGCAACAACCCCATTTACTGCACCTCCTATTGAAGACTTAGCTCCCCTACTATACCACAAATACCAGTCAATAGCTACTTTCTATTTTCTTCACTCTGTCATAGAGAAATTCATTTGCAGGCACCGGTATCCCCCACTTTTCCCCGAGGTCCATTACCACTCCCGCAAACATCTCTACCTCCGACTTCTTCCTGTTCAGCCTGTCCTGACCCATAGACGGGCAGGCGTTTGGATCCATATCCTCCAGAAGCTCCAGATAATAGAGGAGGTCATCCTCGGTTAAGATCACCCTTTCATATCCGGCCACCAGGATAACCTCTCTCATGGCACTTATCATAACCATACGGGCTTCACTCCCGTCCCTTAATACTCCGCCGTATCCTGTTCCGAATACCATCGAGGTCTGATTTGCACCTACGTTCAGCATGAATTTCCCCCACATTCTGTGAAGTATGTCCTTCTCCGTTTTATACGGCACCTTTGCTTCTTCAAAGAAGGTCACAACACGGTCCAGAATCTCTTTCATATCCCTTCTTGTGACTCCGACGATTATCTCCCCGTGCTTTGTATAATCCACCTTTGAACCGAAGTGCATGGTATCCATGCCCTGGGCTACGGAATAGACGACCCGCTCTTCCCCGTATCTTTCCCCAATGATCTCCTCACTGTTTATTCCGTTCATAAGGGAGATTATGGTGCTGTTCTGTCCCACCGAGGTTTCCATGGTATCAAGAGCGGACTGAAGATCATTATACTTAACGGCAACTATAATAAGGTCCGCCGAAAATGCATTTTCCGGAAGAGCGATCCTGAAATTCACTCTTTCACCGTTGACTATGTATTCCGCGTCTTTGCAGCGCTCATACCTTTCCTTATCCATTACGAAGGTTACCCTGTCATAACCTATGTGATCAGCTATTATCTTCCCGAAGGTAAGCCCCAGAGCTCCCATGCCGATTATATTTACGTTTTCTATTTTTTTCATTGATATATCCTTTTTTAGTTTATCATTAAGATTCTTCGCTTCGCTCAGAATGACACCAACTTAACGCCATTTGCGCTCCTCCAACAGCATCAAGTTAAGCTCCTTGTCATCCTGAGCGCTTAATTCTTGTCATCCTGAGCGCTTAATTCTTGTCATCCTGAGCGCTTAATTCTTGTCATCCTGAGCGTCAGCGACGCATATCCCACATCGAAGATGTGGGATGCCGCCCCGGCGAGGGGTTGCGAAGCAACAGGAAGGATCCTTCCTCCAGCTGTAAGAGATTCTTCGCTTCGCTCAGAATGACACTAACTTAACGCCATTTGCGCTCCTTAAGGATAGACACAGACAGCTTAGCGCTCATCAGGCTGACATATAGCATCAAGCCCGTTATCTGTGTTACAATCCGGAGCATAGGATCCGTGAGGAGAATACCCGGACAGCAATAATGATAACACAATCCATAAGGGGAATAAAACATTGAACAAACCGGATTTCAGAACATTAAAAAACAAAAAGAATGCTCTTCTTTCAAGAGACAGGGCATTAAAGGGGATAATAGAGTCGGAAAAGGAGCTTTCGGAAAATGCCCTGAAGTCCCTTAATGACCTTCGCAGTGAATATGCCCTTGACACCTTAAGGGAGACTCCCGTCAGTGCCATAAATGCAGAGAAACAGGGAATACGTGTTTCTGCTCTTACTAATGCAGGTTATACAAATATCGCTGAGCTTATGAATTTAAGTCTTTCTGAGATCGACAGAATAAAGGGAGTCGGAAGCGGCAGCGCGGTCACAATAAAGAAGACCATAGAAAAAATAGCGGATACTGTCATCAAAAACTCGAAAATACGTCTTTCCGCGGATAAGAAAAGCCCCGCTGCCCTGAATACAATAGCCGCCCTTTTCAGGCTCATCCACACAGCCGAGATAAGGAAGAGCTCAGCAAAACTCTACAGCGATAAGCACCGTCCCATAGAGGAAGCGGCAAAGGAGGCTTCTCTTATAGGGAACAGCTTTTTCTGGCTCTTCTCCGGGAAGGAAAAGAAAAGCAGGGTAATAAGCGGAGAAGAAAAGATCGACGCCCTTCTTTCCGGAAGCTTTCCGGACGAGGCAGACCGGCTGATCTCGGATCATGATGAAATACTGAATGTCAAACCGGAAACTGCCTGGCAGGACTTTTTAAGCCGATCAGCGTTTTACTATGCGGTCCTTGATGAATTGACGGAAAAGAACGCCGGCCTTAAAGAGCTTACGGAGACCCATGACAGGATAAAAAGTGATGTCCCGGAGGAGCTCGCGGCGGAGATCGAAAAGTATGAGCTTAAGCTGGACGGTTTTAAGACAGCTCTCCGCTCATACCAGACCTTCGGCACGAAATACGCCCTGTTTCAGGAAAAGACCCTTCTCGGGGATGAGATGGGACTCGGAAAGACCGTTCAGGCCCTGGCTGCAATCCAGGATCTTTTTAACCGGGGTGAGGATCACTTTATCGTGATCTGCCCTGCCAGTGTCCTTATAAACTGGGTTCGTGAGATCGGCACCTTTACCTCCGTCAAGCCCCTTCTTATCCGTGATGAGGCCGCAGCGGAGAATGCCCTCGAATGGTCGGAACATGGCGGGATCGCCGTAGTGAATTACGAAGCCCTGCCAAAATTCAGGGATATACTTCCGGACAGCTTCCTATCCCATATGACTGTTGTGGATGAGGCCCACTATATCAAAAACCCGGAGGCGAAAAGAACAGTTTCCGCAAGGGAGATACTCTCCCATTCCAAAAGGATCCTTTTAATGTCCGGCACACCCCTTGAAAATCGTATAGATGAGATGAAAAATCTCATAGGGATCGTAAATACGGATATCCAGAAAAAGATCAGTCTGACGGAGGACAGCTGGTCAGGTGATCTTTTCAGGAAAAAGATCGCTCCGGTATATCTCAGGCGTACAAGGGAGGATGTATTAAAAGAGCTTCCGGAGCTTATAGAAAAGGATGAGATCTGTCCGGTAGGAAGTGATGAAATGGCTTCATACCGGCTTGACCGGGATAAAGATGACTTTATGGGAATGCGTCAGGTTTCCTTCAAGAATGTGGCAGCGGAAAACTCCTCAAAATTAAAGCGTATCCTTGAGATCTGTGAAACAGCCGCTTCCCAGGGAAGGAAGACCATTGTATTCTCATACTTCAAAAACACCCTCCTTATGGTGAAAGAAGCCCTGGCTGAAAGGAGCACAGACATCATAGACGGTTCCCTTTCTGCAGCCAGACGCCAGGAAATCCTTGATGACTTTAAGGAAAGAGATGCGGGTGCCGTCCTTGTTTCCCAGATCATTGCGGGAGGCACCGGCTTAAATATCCAGGCCGCAAGTATTGTAATACTCTGCGAGCCGCAGATAAAACCCTCCCTTGAAACACAGGCGATCTCCCGTGCCTACAGGATGGGACAGTTAAATTCGGTTCTGGTCTACAGGATGATATCAGACGACACAATAGACGAAGATATCCTGCGGATGCTTAAGGAAAAGCAGGATATCTTCGATAAGTTTGCCGATGAATCAGAAATGGCGGATATAAGTGCTGAGAGCGTTCTCAATACTTCCAGCAGTCCTTAAGGGCTACGATCTTCCCGTTCAGATTGCAGTAACCTAAAGTAGGCTCCTCGTGAACTATGAAACGCGGAACCCTTTCACCGTGGTCATGACCGTATTGTCCCTCACAGGTAATATCCTTTGACTTCGGGATCGTATGTCCGTCGCTTGCTACGGTCTTTCTGTTGCCGGGGCGTGCCGGAACCGGCCTGGGCGCAGATAACCCGGAGGATCCGTTGATGGTGGTGGGGTGGCCATTTCCCCTCTGCGGGCGGGTCTTTTTTACTTTTGTGATCTTCGCAATGAAAAAAGCTATCACCACTATCCAGAAGACCGCTCCTATGAAATCTCCGAAGCTTAAATCCAGATAGTCCAAAATATCGTATACTATCTCAGGGATCACTTCAACATCTCCTTAAGTCCCGTTGCAAGTCCTGCTACCCTCTGGATCTCACTTGGGATAATGATCTTGGTAGCCTGTCCGTCAGCGGCCTTCTCAAAGGCTTCGAGAGACTTGATCTTTATAACGGATTCATCTGCTCCTGCCTCTCTTATCATCCTTATACCGTCAGCATTTGCCTGCTGTATGTTCCTAATGGCCTCCGCTTTACCTTCCGCTTCCTTTATTTCCTTTTCCCTTTCAGCCTCGGCTGCAAGGATGGTGGCCATCTTCTTTGCCTCCGCTTCAAGGACCGCAGATTCCTTATTTCCTTCTGCCGTAAGGATCATTGACTGCTTCTCACCTTCAGCTGTAAGGATAACGGCTCTCTTCTCACGTTCGGCCTTCATCTGCTTCTCCATGGCCTCCTGTATGGCCTTGGGAGGAGTGATGTTCTTTAATTCCACACGGTTAACCTTGATACCCCAGGGATCTGTAGCCTCGTCGATAGCGGTCAGCATCTTGGAATTTATGGTCTCTCTGGATGTAAGTGTATCGTCCAGGGTCATATCACCGATTATATTACGCAGCGTGGTGGCGGTCAGGTTCTCCATAGCCATGATCGCATTCTCCACACCGTAGGTATAGGCCTTGGGATCCCGGATCATAAAGTACACAACGGAATCTATCATCATCGTAACATTATCCTTTGTGATAACGGGCTGTGGTGCAAAGTCCGCAACCTGCTCCTTTAATGTTACCTTCCTTGCTATCCGGTCGATAAAAGGAATAAGGACATGGAGTCCCGCTCCCAGAGTGCTGTGATACTTTCCCAGACGCTCTATTATGTAAGCGTGAGCCTGGGGTACTATCTTGATATTTAATACCAAGAGTAAAACTATGATCGCTAAAATAATTAAAAGTGCCATTTCTATGCCTCCTTATGAATTGTGATCCTGAGGGCTTCAGCCTTTCCTGTCATCCTGAGGACTTCAGCCTTTCCTGTCATCCTGAGGGCTTCAGCCTTTCCTGTCATCCTGAGGGCTTCAGCCCGAAGGATCTTTATCTTTTTTCTTTAATCAGCCCGGTGTGGTATGCCTGCAGGAGCTGCCGGAGATCCTCTATCTCCTCCGTGAGTTTTTCTCCTATATCGGTGTCCTTAACCCTTATCCTCTCGCTCATACGCTCTACCTCACGTATCTTCGGAGTGTTTTCCTCTCCGGCTTTGTAGGGCTTATGCTCCGCCAATGCAAGTCTGTGGGAATTAAAGATAAGTGTATATCCCGCTATCCCGGTTTTTGCATGATACGCCTTTGAGATCCCTCCGTCAATAATATAGAGCTTTCCGTTAGCATGAACCGGTGTTTCCCCTCTGGATACCTGCACCGGAACATGGCCGTTTATTATATGATGGCCTGCTCCCCCGGAAAGACCGAAGTCCTTCAATATCTTATCAACGTACTTCTCATCCTTGGAAAATTCGTAATACGGATTATAGCTTTCCTTCCTTGGATCACCCTCATTTGAATCCTGATCAACAAAGGCTCTCTCAAAGGTCGTTATCTTGTCCTTTCCGAAAAGCGGGGATACAGGGCCTCCCCAGAGATACCACATAAGATCCACAGCATCCGCCTTGCTCTCAGGATACTCCGACCCATCCAGAAAGCAGGCATCCCTTATCCTGCCGTTAAGGTGATCCATAAGCTCTCTCCCGGAGAAATCACCATCCTTAGTTTTAAGGCTTAAAAAATCACCCTTTTCATCCATTGGGATACAGCCGTGATAAAGAAGATTCCCGTTACAGATCTTATAGATACTTCCGTTGGAATAAAGGAAGCCGATATGCTTTCTTAAAAGGGCGGAATGCCTGAAGCTCGCTTTCAGGGTTTCCATCAGCTGTTCCTCACCCGGATTAAGTCTGTAGGGATCCTTCGGATCCACGGTTTCAAAGCGCTTATCCTTTAGCTTATATTCCAGTCCCTCTATCTCCACACTACCCTTTTCATAGTCGATCTTTTCCAGCATAAGCCGGTCAGAAAGGCCGTATTCCGGATGTCTTTTTATTAGCTGTCCCTCAAGCTTTAGCTGTATGATTGTTATGGCCTTGCACATCTTCGCAGCCAGAGCGGGATCAACCGAATCAAATTCGTTCTGATCCAGGATATGGGGAAAAAACTCCCCGCAGGGATCATCACCGTAGACATCCGCCGCAAACATGCTTAAGGGTCTTAGGTTTATACCATAACCGTCCTCCAGAACATCAAAGGAATTATAGCTGGTGGCAATACGCAGGACATTTGCTATTAGAGCAGTATTCCCGCAGGCCGCTCCCATCCAGCTTATGTCATGATTTCCCCACTCAATGTCCACATCATGGAAATTCATAAGTTCTTCCATTACAAGATCAGCCCTGGGCCCCCTGTCAAAAATATCCCCGATTATATGGAGGCTGTCTATGGTTAGATTCCTTATAAGCTGGCAGAGAGCTATGATAAATTCCTCCCCGCCATTTGTTCCGACTATGGCATTCAGTATTTCCTGATAATACTGCTTCTTATCAAAGTCATTTGGATCAAGATGAAGGAGCTCATCAATGGCATAGCCGTAGTCTGAAGGCACCTTCTTTCTTACCTTGGATCTGGTATATTTGGAACTTACCACCCGGCATATCTCGGTCAGACGGTTTATCGTCACCTTTATCCATTCATCCGTCATTTTCCCGGAGTGTCTGTATTCAGAGAGAACCCTCTCCGGATAATATATTAAGTTCGCAAGGGAAAGCTGGTCCTCCTCGGTCATGAGATTCCCGAAGGTCTCTTCTATCTTTGCCCTGATGATACCTGACGAGCTCCGGAGGAGATGCCCGAAGCTCTCATACTCTCCGTGAATATCAGAAAAAAAGTATTCAGTTCCCTTGGGCAGCGCACAGATGGCACTTAAGTTTATGATCTCCGCTCCTGCCTTTCTGGCATTCGGAAACTTTTCCGAAAGGAGCTTCAGATAATCCAGAGATCTTTTTTTCATACACCTCTCCTCTTTTGTAACCTGCCTGTGCCTGATCTTCAGACAGTGTGTGCAAGCCAGATTACGCTCATTTGATCTCGGTTGTCCGCATAAGGTACATGACCTCATTTACCCTGTCCGGTATCCTGTAGATGTACAGGAGGACAAAAAGTCCCTTATCCCCGTTCTCCCTGAAGACAAACTCCGCGTGATAAACATCGTCACCATGCTCGTACTTGTCGTCATAATACTGGTACTTTACCCCGTATGGAGCCTTCCTCTCGCTTTCCGGGCATTTGCCTGCATCCTTTATACCAAGTATGTTTTCGACCAGAGCCTTTTCTATCCTTCCGGTTCTGTCGTACTGGGAGCGGTCCGCCAGGTTTTTATTGTAGTCAAAATAAAATACATAGAGGCTCTCGGGAACGCTTTTCTTATCAAGCCTGTTTAAGCCGTAGCGGAAGCCCCGGATATGATCCCCCTTGTCATCAAGCTCATACTCTGCTTCCTCCCACTCTGCCGGGATCCGGTAGCTGATGATATCCGATCCTTTCTTCAGAGGATTTACTATTTTTCTTTCAAGAGTAGAGCTGCTGTCAAAGACCTTTCCGTCGTCAGTCACAAAGACATCCCCGCCCGTTCTTACGCTCTCCTCCATAATGAGGTCTATCTCTCCATTTATGCCGCCTCCAAGAAGGGCTTTCCTGAAGGTTCCGCAGGCTGTGATGCTGTCACCCTCTGACAGAAGCGCGATCTTGTTTTTTACATCCGTTATCTTCGTATGGCAGCTTATGAAAGAGTCTCCCTTTTCAGAATAAATCCTGAAGCTGTCATACTTTTTCCCTATAGCGCTTATTTTCCCGTTTACCGTAAAGGCAGAGCCACCTGACGTTCCCTGCACTTCGGAAACAAGGGCTTCAAAGCTCTCGCATTTATATATCTTATGTCTGTTGGGATCAAGCTCCACCGGATCATTTATAAACACAAAGCCTGCACTGAGTAAGGTTATGATCGTCAGCAGAAAAAGTATGGCAGAGCATTGCAGTATTTTTTTCATGGTGCCTCCCCCAGTGCTTTTTCTATGAGAGTAAATCTCTTTTTCTCCCTTAATCCCTCCAGGCATTCCCGTACATCCTTAAAGCAGTGGTACTCCGCATAATTATCCCAGAGAAGCACGGTACTGTCCTTATTCATCCTTTTATTTACGGAGCTTTCAAGCTCATCTAAAGTACATTCACTGCCGTCAAGGGTTATTGTCTTATATTTGACCCCGACTATGTGTCTGTCCATTTTTTCCTTCGGGGCTTCTTCCTTTTTCTCTGTTTCTTCATCCGAACCCTGGAGGGTATTTGCGTCTGCCGGATAAAAAAAAGGATTTTCCGGAGAGCTGTTTCCGAAGAGATCGATAAGCGGTTTTTTATAAGAAAGCTCCACATCCTGGAAGAATTCAAAGCCTGTCAGGATAAGAAAAGCCGATATGAAAAGAGAAATAAGCAGTATCTTTTTCTTTTGTCTCACTCCGTGCTTTCCTCCGATAATACAGGTATGTTTTCATCCCTTAAGACAGCTTTTACCTCCTCATAACTCTCATAGAGGGCATATCTGTCTATCAGCCTGTAGCCCTCCTTCCTGCCGTCTGTCTTTATGTATTCTGTGAGCTCTTCCACGGTATTAAAAACCTTTCCGCCGATAAGGATACTGCTCCCGTCTATAATGACAGAGTCTTCCCCATCCTCTGCTCCCGCACCCTCACTGTCAAAGCCCGACACATCATCATTACCGCTGTCAGCCTTACTTCCGCTCATTAAAATGCCCTTCCCCGGTGAAAAAAGAAGAACAAGAACACCGGCTAATACGATAAGGGCTCCCGCGATGATAAGAAGCCTGACATATTTCAGCTTCATTCCGGGAAGCTTATGGAAAGCAAAAAACCCGAAAGCGATAAACACCAATCCGGTTAGCAGAATGGCTGCAGGCATCATTCCTCCCTGTCTTCCGCGATGGCACGGATATAAATATCGTCAGATTCTTCCTGCAGGCTTAGGAATATTTCCTGTATCTTCTTCTGATCCCTGTACAGGATCTCACTTCCGTCATCTGCTATGGACAGAATGACCGGCATTCCTTCTGATGAAGAGACATACTCCCTGATCCTTTTTTCAAAAGCCTCGTATGCTTCCTTTGTATCCCCACCGCTTAAACTGAATTCATCTGCCCTGGTATTTCCGTTTTTCAGTATCTTTAAGCTTCTCTGCTTTGGTTCCACGGGATTAAAGGTTGCGGTCACTGATATAATGGCTGTCTTCTCCGCAGTATCTATCTGGTCCGTATAGAGCCTTAGTTTATCAAGCTCCTCAGCCTCGGTCCTTTCCAGCGAGGACTGCAGCTCCGAAACAAAGGCTTCCTTTTTTTCCAGATCCATTCCGGAAACCTGCTGCTTTGCAAGTACTACCATAAGCAGGATAAATATAACATCCAGAAGGGATGTAAGATCTATCAGAATGTCGTTTTTCCTGTGTCTGTCCCTTCGCATCTCATTCGTCCTTAATACTTTTCAGGATACCCCGGCTCCTGATGGTGGTATCGTATGCATCAAGCATATTGTCTACGTCATAGATTATCCTTCCGTTAAGCAGTGTGATAATAAGCTTCAGGACTATTGATGCTATAAGTCCGTAAAATGTGGAGCTTAAAGCAACATTTAAGGATCCCACGATCGCACTGCTGTCCAATGCCGTGGTCTGCTTCATAATGCCTGCAACGGTTCCGAGTATCCCCATAAGCGGAAATACCGGTATCAGCTGCGAAATGGTCTCATATACGGATCTCGCTCCGTTATACTTATTCTCGTATGAATAAATGGTATCCATATCTGCGGCGGTCTTTCTCTCATATTCTGTCACTGTCCCGTCCGAGCCTATGGTCTTTTTGATCTCCCTTCCGTTCAGGGCATGGGATATGGTATGGAAATGATCCTTCAGCACCGTGTAATTATACAGAATGATAAGAAGCATGATCACTGCGGATATGATGATGACAGGTGTGATAAGGTTTGATATTATTCCCAGCATTTTTTCTCCTCACTTAGGATAATTCTTCTTTTTGTCCGGCTTCGCCGTAATGGAGTTTGTAGCGTCGTAGAGGCTTCCCGTCAGGGCTACGGGGCTCATAAGAACCCTTCCCGTTCCCCGGTAAACATTTACCAGTCCCTCGCCTGACATGGCAGAGCCGATAAGTGTACTCGTGGTTCGCTCCACTGTGAGCTTTAAGTCCGATGTCCAGCACATTGCCATACTGCCGTCTATCTTCAGTTCATCATTATCAAGCTCTATCTCTATAAGCTCCTCAGACGGAACATTGCTTTCCAGCGCCGCAAAACCATAGCCGTAGAGCGAAAGATTGAATAGTCCCTCTCCTCCGAAAAGAGCCGATGATACGGTATTCCTGCCAACTACCCTGTTTTTTACCGTATCCTCACAGGCAAGAAACATTCCGTCCTCTATGGTCATACCGCTTCCCCACTCTCCAATATCCACAAGGATTATGTATTTGTATGTGGGTTCCAGGGCAAGATAGCCCACCCCCTCATACTCCGGCTTCACGGCAGATTCATTGGTGACAGCTCCCTTTACGAGATTCCCAACAAGGCCTCCGACTCCCTTTATTCCCGTAGATGCCCGCACATTCCCTGCAAACCACTGCATAGCGCCTGCCTGGGTGATGATGGCCTTACTTCCGTCAAGTGTTGCGATGACCTGCCGCCTCCTTACTCCCATTTCACTCATAAAGTATTCCATAGAAGCCGTATCCGGGCTTACACTGGCATCCTTCATATATTCAAGCACCTTGAAGCTTCCCGCCTCCGCAACGATTTTTCTGTCTTTATTTTCGAGATTTACGATCCGCATAATAACCCCTTTCAATAGTACATCAGCGCTCTTATAATGTCCACAATGACGTGGCTCGGCTTCCACGGCCGTGCCCCGGCTTCCCGGGTCGTGCCTCAGCCGTCAGACTTTTTTCCTCGCGCTACGATCCCGCTAAGCTCATCCTTCGTCTTATTACAAAATTTTGCTCGGCGCTGTTCCGGTCTTGCGTATTTGCACTTTGAATAACGAACCTTATTCCAACGCAAGCCCGGCCTTCGCACTCGCAAAATTTATAAGCCTCGGATTCGCTAAGCGGGACGTGCTGATTGCTCGGAAAACAGTCTGCCGGCTCTCGGCACTACCTGACCGCTAAGCGGGGTCCCCGCTGCGCCACTGTCATCCTGAGCGCCAGCGAAGGATCTTTCCAATCGGTTATAGAGGGGTCCCCGCTGCGGTCACTCCCGTATCCTGAAGCCGTCCTTGATCTCATCACCCATGGGCTCGATATAGTCAAGGTTTTCCTCGTAGAGAACGGAGGGGAAGGCAGAGTACCAGACCGGGGTTCCCGGCTCCTCCGGGAAGTAGAATACCGTGCCGCAATATTCACGGCTTTTGACCGGAGAAACCGGGTAATCCTTCTGGAATACCGCATACTGACGGCTGCGGTTATTTTTCATATATTCTATGTCACGGAAAAAGATATTACTGAGGGGCAAAAGCATCATAACGATAAACAGAGCCGGTATGATGCAGCTTAATACTCTTCCCGCCGTTCCAGCCGTTTTCCCCGAATTATAAATATTCCCCGCTGTAATAAGGGGCAGGAGAAGGAGATAGAGGAAGCCGTAACGGATAAGCGGTGCCGTAAAGAACCAGAACAGGGATCCGGCCATGATCACGGCTTCCAGAAACAGCATCCTTATCAGCATCCTGTTTTTATCACGGGAGCTTAAGAGGCGGATAAGGCTTATGATGCACCAGATGACTCCGGCCAAAAATCCAGCCAGAAATACCATCGAAAAGCAGCGGTCCAGCACTGTCTGTCCCTGCCACCAGGAGGGCGCCCATTCCCAGACCTTTTCATCGATCCTTGAAGCATCCCTAACATAACGTGCCCAGGTAGTGATCTCATCAGCATCATGCCGGGCACTTTCATAGGGTATCTTCCAGGGAAGATCGAATAAATCGATCCCGGGAAAGGGGTAGATAAGCCAGCCCGAGATCAGGACATTACGTATAAAGTAAGGGAGGATCAGAATGATCCCGGAGCATATGGAGATCATTATCTCCTTCACTCTTTTTTCTCTTATGAGACTGGCCGCAGGCTGGATCACAAGCAGTACCAGAACCCCTACGGATAATTTTACCGAGATCAGGAATACGGTGATTATGCAGAGGAGGGTGTAGACTATGGTCCTCTCATCCTCTCCTTCCGCCTCCCTTATCCACAATATGACAATGGCAAAAAAGAGATAAAGGAGTATAGGATCTGTTGTAGGAGAGATAAGCTCTATTCCCCCGATAACCGTATAAAACAAAGGTGCGAGCTCAGCGAAGTTGCTCAGCTTTCCAAAGCTCCGGTAAGTTAAAGCCTGCTTTATCCCGTAAAAAGCATAAAGTGTGACTAACTCTGCCATATACCCGTTCACGCCGTGGAGGGACTGGCCCAGAAAGGCAAAGCTGAAAAGGGCACTCACGCTGAAAAATGCACTGTTATAACCGAAGCGGTTCTGCAACAGACCCAGTCCCTTTATAACGCCGTACTCCTCTATCCAGCGTATGGACTGTGCGTGGTAGAGCCCCGAGTCCGAGTGAAAGGAGCCGTAGCAGGTAAGGATCAGTATAAAGAGAAAAATAAGGATAAAGGGTATGAGCCATATGAGTCTGAGCGGCGAAGCAATAATGGCGCTGATTCGTTTACAGAAAAACCCGGGAGCAGCACTGATTTTACCCTGATAATTTTCTTTTTCAATAATGAGAAGAAAGAGACAGATAAGGATAAGCCCTGCATTTGCCGCAGCTCCCACTCCGTGAAATATACTGAAATAGCCGGCATAGGCTGTAACAAAAGCAAAGCCGGAAAGCTCTATATGGAGAAGCCCCCACTTTGTTTCCTCGCCGAAAACATTGGAAAAAGCGGTAAGAAGTGCGTGCCCTGTTATAAAGCAGGTTATAAAGATGTATGCCCAGTTAAGTATGATGATCAGCATCCGCCTAGTCTCTCTCCCTCTTTCTCCCGGCAAGATCTATTATCCTCTGCTCCGTTTCCATACGGTTTCTCCGGGCGATATTCTGCAGTATAAGCCCTGCAAAAAAAGACTGTATCGCAGCAATGAAGACGAAGCCGCATACAATAAGGGTCGGGAACCGGAGCACCAGACCGGTCTTTATATAATCAATAAGAACGGGAATAACAAAGAGCACAGACAGTATTGTAAGTAAAACAGACAAGATACTGAAAAACTTCAGGGGATGATACTCCCGGAAGAGCCTTGTTATGGTCCACAGCACCTTGAAACCGTCAGAATAAGTATTAAGCTTTGATACGCTGCCTTCCTTACGGTCCCTGTATTCGATCACCACGTTTTCAACCTGCATATTGTTGTTGACCGCAAAAATCGTCATTTCCGTCTCTATCTCAAAGCCTTTTGAAAGTATGGGAAAGGATTTTACGAACTGATATGAAAATGCCCGGAAGCCTGTCATTATATCCCGGATATCGCATGCAAAAAGCTTATTAATGCTGCCACGTACCAGCGAGTTTCCGAGATTATGAAAGGGACGCTTATTCTCGGAAAAATAAGTGGATGAAAGCCGGTCTCCCACCACCATATCCGCCTGGTGACAGAGAACGAGATCAGCCATTTCTCCGGCAGAGCCCATATCATAGGTATCATCACCGTCCACAAGGATATAGCACTCAGCATCTATTTCACGGAACATCCTCCGGACAACGTTGCCCTTGCCCTGCATATATTCATGCCTGACTAAAGCTCCCGCTTCCTCCGCTTCTTTTACGGTGTCATCAGTGGAATTATTGTCATACACATATATTACCGCCCCGGGAAGTGCCGAGCGTGCATCCTCTATTACCTTTGCTATTGATAACTCCTCGTTAAATACGGGGATCAAAACCGCTATTCTGTCCACTATTTTACTCCGTCCGATGTATAAAGGATCTTAACAAACCTCAGAATAACATAAGTATATCATGTTTAGAACGCCAAAAGTACTGAATCTCGGTTGTGTGCCTAGTTACGCATCAGCCCCATTTGTGTTTTTTCACATTTTGATGTATAATAAATTTGGATTTTTATCGGATGAAAAGAGAACACAGAGAATGAACGAAGGAGTTGAAAATACAATAAGCAGAGCCGGTGCAAACGGTCTGGCCACTGCAGCCCTTATACTCGGGGTGGTTGCGGCTCTGGGATTTGCATTCGTTTTCCCTCCCTTTGTCTTCGGCGCTACGGCCATCACTCTGGGATTACTTTCGAGGGTCGACGGTTTTATCAGTCTTAGGGCGAAGATAGGGATCTGTATGGGGGCTCTGAGTATGATACTTCTTCTTGTCATTATCATTTCCGGGATATATCTCATTATGACAAACCCCGGACTTATGGAAGATTTCACCGACAATTTTAATGATGTTTATAACGAGGTCTATAACGAGCTTCTGCAGCAGGAAGGAGGCTTTGTATGATAAACGGAATAAGTGCAGGCTTCTACGGAAATCCCTTTTCCGATTATTCACCCCTCGCGGGATCCTTCGGGGCTCCGGTTAACGGTGTCGAAGGTCCGGAGGAAGTAAAAAAGCCAATACTGAATCCCGGTGAATCCACAAAGGTCATCGGTGCACACAAATCCTCTCCTGCGGAATGTGAGACCTGCAAGGAAAGGAAGTACCAGGATGGCTCCGATGAAATGGTTTCCTTTAAGTCGGCTTCCCATATTTCCCCCGAAGCTGCGCCCAGTGCGGTTCGTGCCCATGAGGGAGAGCATGTATCCAATGCCTACAAAAAGGCTGCCGAAAGCGGCGGCAAGGTGCTTCAGGCCTCTGTAAGGATAAAGACCGGAATCTGCCCCGAGTGCGGCAGAACCTTTGTTTCCGGCGGTGAGACCAATACAAAGATAGAATATCCGAATGAAGATAAAAATCCCTATATGAAAAACAGAAAGGCTATGGATAACGGTCTTCTTTCGGGAATGAACCTTTCATTATCCGCATAGAGAATGAGAAAAAGTAAGGAATACAGAATGATCGCGAGAGAAAGTCTCGCAGGTAATTACGGCGTCGTTATCGGCGCCTATATATTATGTACAGTTATTTTGAATATGCTGACTGCACCCCTAAGTGTCATTTCCGGACTGGGGAACCTGACCGGAATGGTGATTGCAGGCAGCATTATTACTGTGCCGTTGTCCCTTATTATCTCTCTTATTTCTGTCTTATTTAATACAGGGGTGGATAAGATGGTATTTGATGTGACTAAGGGGAAAAGAGCGGATTTCGGAAATCTTTTCTACTGCTTTACGCATGATCCGCTTACTGTGGTGTGTGCTTTCCTCTGGATACTGCTCTATCTGCTTCCTGCTTTAATCGCAATACTTGCAGGAACCGGGATATTTGCCGCACTGGCGGTCTTCTCTGAAAGCCAGACAGCATTACTGATCGGAGCGGCAATCCTTTTTGTTACTGCCGTATTCTACTTCGTCTGGACAGCTGTGGTAAGTCTTTCGGTATCAATGACCTATTTTCTGTACTTCGATAATCCCGAAATGAAAGCCGGGGAGCTTGTGAAGTGCTCTGCCCGGATGATGAAGGGAAATAAGCTTCGTCTGTTTAAGCTGTATCTAAGCTATGCAGGTTTCTTCCTTCTCGGGATCCTGTCCTGCGGACTGGCTTTCCTATGGATCAATCCTAATATTACTGCAGCAGCCGCATATTTCTATCAGGACATATGTGCCGCTTCCGGGAATCCCTCAGGGATCTTCGAGGGAACAGCAGAAGATCCCGTAAGATCAGAAAACACATACTATCAGCAGGATTACTGGAACTGATATCAATCCTCCAGACCGAAAGCATCATGGGCTGCCTGCATCGCTCTGTCCGTATCATCCCTGTCAATAAGCACTGTTACTCTTATCTCGGAGGTTGAGATCATATTGATATTGATCCCTGAATTGTAAAGACACTCAAACATCTTTGCCGCAACTCCCGGAGAACTCATCATACCTGCCCCAACAACGGAGATCTTTGAAACATTCTCATTAAAGCTTACGTCCTTTGCATGCAGCGACTTCAGATTCTCTCTGATGACATCAATGGCTGTCTGTCCGTCATCTGAGCCCACTGTAAAGGAAATATCCTTTGTTCCGTCACGTCCTATGGACTGAAGGATCATATCCACATTTATGTTTTTCTTTGAGATAAGGTCAAAGAGCTTAAAAGCCACACCGGGTCTGTCTTCCAGTCCCAGAACGGAGATACGTGTCGTATTCTTGTCTGCCGCAACTCCTGAAACCAGCATTCCTTCCACTTTTGCCACCTCCTTGATGACTGTTCCTTCTGATTCATTGAGACTTGAACGTACTATAAGGGGTACGTTGTATTTTTTTGCAAGCTCCACTGAACGGTTATGGAGTACTCCTGCTCCCAGGGTCGCAAGATCCAGCATTTCGTCATAGGATATCTCCTTCATCTTCCTTGCGCCCTTAACTATCCTGGGATCCGCGGTATATACTCCGTCCACATCCGTGAAAATCTCACAGCTGTCGGCATGGAGCGCTGCCGCCAGGGCAACCGCCGTTGTATCAGAGCCTCCGCGCCCCAGGGTGGTATAGTCGTCATATTTATTCACGCCCTGGAACCCGGTCACTATAACGATCTTACGGCTCTCTATCTCATGCTCTATACGGTCGGTGTCTATACGCTTAAGCCTGGCATTTCCGTACACTCTGGTGGTATGCATGGAAACCTGAAAAGCGTTTAAGGAAACCGAGGGTATTCCCATTCCCGCAAAGGCCATGGACATAAGAGCCACGCTGGTCTGCTCTCCCGTCGTAAGAAGCATATCCAGCTCCCTCTTTGGCGGATCCGGATTTATCTGATGTGCAAGATCAATAAGCACATCAGTCTGTTTACCCATTGCGGAAAGCACCATTACTATGTTGTTTCCGGCCTGCCAGTCTGCCGCGCAGCGCCTGGCAACATTCAAGATCCTGTCCTTATCTCCGACGCTGGTTCCGCCGAACTTCTTTACAAGTAGCTTCATTTGTTTATCCTTATTCTGCTGAGGACGTATCCCGCCTCTGCATATTTCCTTTCAAATTCATTTTCGCTCATCACTGCCGTGATAAGAGCAGCTTCGTCCGGGATCTCATCACTGAAGATCTCGCCTTCCGCGTTAAACCTTGTCTTTGCATCAGTGATTATTTCCTTCGGTATCCTGATAAAGAAAGCTCTCTCAGCGATGCCGTTATCCGAAAGCGAAAGCTCCTCGGAGTCCCAGAAAACAAAAAGTGTTCTCGAAAGATGCTTTACCGCATCGATCACATCACCCACAACAGCACTTGCGGTTGGCAGGCTTCCGGCACCGCTCCCATAAAACATTGAATCACCCAGCATATTTCCATGGATATACACGGCGTTAAATACCCCGTTAACGTTATAAAGAGGATGCCCGTTTCTCACAAGGAAAGGTGCCACAAGAGCAAAGATCTCTTCCCCGCCCTTTTTATCCGGAACCTTATAGGCACTGGCAAGGAGCTTCACCGCCATAGCTGCTTCTTTTGCAAAAACCATATCGGCATGGCTTATCTTTGTGATGCCCTCTGTATGGATGTTCTGATATTTGATGGTATGACCGAAGGCAAGGGACGAAAGGATGGCTATCTTCCTGCAGGCGTCGTAACCCTCAACATCAGCCTCGGGATTTCTTTCTGCGTATCCAAGCTCCTGCGCTTCCTTCAGTGCATCATCAAAGCCCGATCCCTTCTCACTCATTTCACTTAGGATATAATTTGTGGTTCCGTTTAGGATCCCGGAAACCTCGTCTATATCCTCTGCGGTAAGAGAGCTGTTTATCGCTCTTATGACCGGTATGCCTCCGCCGCAGCTTGCCTCAAAAAGATAGTTTACATTCTTTTCCCTGGCAAGATCCAGTAATTCCGCTCCGTGCTCCGCAACCAGCTCCTTATTCGAGGTGCATACTGTCTTTCCTGCTTCAAGTGCAGCCTTTGTAAATTCGTATGCGGGCTTTAAGCCCCCCATTACCTCGACTACTATCTTTACCTCGGGATCATTTAGGATAACACCGAAATCATGTACAATTTTCTCCTGCACCGGATCCCCCGGGAAATCCCTGAGATCTAGAACATACTTTACTCTTACCGGTGTTCCTGCCTTTTTGTCTATCTTTTTACTGTTTTCGGTAAGAACCCTGACTACTCCGCTTCCCACCGTTCCGTATCCGAGAACTGCGATATTTACCATACTACTCCTTTACAACTCCGCCTTTAGCCATCCATACCAGATAGCCGTTTATGAAGGGGTCCAGATTTCCGTTAAGTACACTGTCCGCCTGAGCTATTTCCACGCCCGTCCTTAAGTCCTTTACAAGCTGGTAGGGCTGCAGGAAATAGGACCTTATCTGGGATCCCCAGGCGTTGTCCTTTACCTCTCCGCGGATCTCCGAAAGCTTGTCGGCATTCTCCTCCTCCTTCAGCATAAGGAGTTTTGCCTTTAGCATCTGCATCGCCTTGTCCTTATTCTGAAACTGGGATCTCTCGTTCTGACAGGTAACGACTATACCCGTTGGGAAGTGGGTGATCCTTATTGCCGAGGAGGTCTTGTTGATATGCTGTCCTCCTGCTCCCGATGAACGGTAGGTATCTATCCTTATATCATCACTTTTTATCTCAATATCCACATCATCGCTTATTTCCGGCATAACATCCAGCGACACAAAGGAGGTCTGCCTCTTTCCCTGAGCATTGAAGGGACTGATACGCACAAGCCGGTGAACTCCCTTCTCCGACTTAAGATAGCCGTAAGCGTTCTCTCCGTTTATCTGGAAGGTACAGCTCTTTAATCCCGCCTCATCACCGTCAAGAGAATCCAGAACCTCGGTCTTGAAGCCATGTGATTCAGCCCACTTGCTGTACATCCTGAAAAGCATGCTGCACCAGTCACAGGACTCGGTGCCTCCGGCTCCCGCATTTAAGCGGAGGATCGCATTATTCGCATCATATTCACCTGACAAAAGAGTCTTTAAGCGTATCCTCTCATAGTCATCCTTGAAGCTTATAAACTCCTCTTTGATCTCGGAGGCCAGATTTTCATCATTGTCCTCATTGGCCATATCTATAAGATCAAACATATCATTAAACTGGCTGTCAAGCTTTTTATAGGTCTCTACATCCTCTTTTAATGACCCCAGCTCCTTACTCTGCTTCGTACTGCTTTCGGGGTCATTCCAGAAGTCAGGCTCCTCCATCTTCCGGTTTAGCTCAATTATGCGGTTTTCCTTATTCTCAAGGTCAAGGGACTTATACAGATCCTTTAACGGAGTCCTGTAACCCTCAAGCTCTACCTTCAGGTTGTCAAGTTCTAGCATCTTTACTCCAATCCGCCGGTCTTCATGTGACAGTTCTTGTATTTCAAACCGCTGCCACAGGGACAGAGGTCATTCGGATATATCTTCTTATTTGATCTTTTTGCAGGTCCCTTCTTTACGGAATCGTCCTTATTAGTGCCTGTGACCTTCGCAACCTGCTCACGCTCAACCTTTTCCTCCACGTGAACATGCATAAGGAGACGCACGGTGTCCTCCTTGATGCCCGCAGTCATCTGGTCAAACATCTCAAAACCCGCAGTCCTGTACTCCACAACCGGGTCTCTCTGACCGAAGGCCTGCAAGCCTATTCCCTGCCGGAGCTGTTCCATATCATCGATATGATCCATCCACTTTCTGTCTATAACCTTTAAAAGGATCACACGCTCTATCTCACGCAGCATCTCAGGCTGCGGGAACTCCGCTTCCTTGTCCTCGTATATCTTTACCGCCTTTTCCTTCAGGTTGTGCTTAAGCTCCGCAGGAGTCAAGCCCCTGATGTCAGGAGTCCTGATGCGTTCCATCGGGATCACCGGCAGAAGCAGCTGGTTTAAGCCCTCCAGATCCCAGTCCTCAGTCTTCTGATCCTCACCTATGGTCATATCCACAGCATTTTCCGTAATGTCCGTGATCATACCGTAGATTGAGTCCCTCATATTCTCGCCGTCAAGAACCTTACGCCGCTCATCATAGATTATCTCTCTCTGGTCGTTATTTACCGCGTCATAATCAAGAAGGTTCTTTCTGATACCGAAATTGTTCTCTTCTATCTTCATCTGGGCCTTTTCAATTGCCCTGGTAAGCATGCCATGCTCTATCTGTTCGCCCTCCGGAACGTTCAGCGCCTCAAACACCTGCATAAGCCTGTCAGAACCGAATAGCCTCATCAGATCGTCCTCAAGGGAGATATAGAATCTGGAAACTCCCGGATCCCCCTGACGACCGGAACGTCCACGGAGCTGATTGTCGATACGTCTGGACTCATGCCGCTCCGTACCTATGATCATAAGACCTCCGGCGGCCTTTGACTCGTCATCCAGCTTGATATCCGTACCACGACCCGCCATATTTGTGGCTATGGTCACTGCGGAATGCTCTCCCGCGTGGGAAACTATCTCTGCCTCCATCTCGTGGAACTTGGCATTCAGCACATTATGCTTTATGCCCCGCTTGCTTAAAAGCTTTGAAAGCTCCTCTGAAGCCTCTATGGTTATCGTTCCCACAAGGATCGGCTGCCCTGTAGCATGTACCTCTTCTATCACATCACAGATCGCGTTCAGCTTCTCTCTTCTCGTCTTGAATACGGCGTCCTGAAGATCCTTCCTCTGAACGGGACGGTTTGTGGGTATGGTGATAACATCCATACTGTATATCTCACGGAATTCCCTTTCCTCCGTAAGAGCAGTACCGGTCATACCGGATTTTTTGTCGAATTTATTGAAAAAGTTCTGGAAGGTAATGGTAGCGAGGGTCTTACTCTCTCTTTTTACCTTCACATGCTCCTTTGCCTCGATAGCCTGATGCAGTCCGTCGGAATAACGTCTTCCGGGCATTATACGCCCCGTAAATTCGTCTACTATAAGGATCTGGTCATCCTTCACCACATAGTCCTTATCCCTTGCCATCAGATTATTGGCACGCAGTGCAAGGATGATACAGTGCTGTATCTCAAGGTTTTCGGGATCGGCAAGATTCTCCAGATGGAAAAACTGCTCAACCTTTTTTACACCCTGCTCTGTAAGATTGACTATCTTGTCCTTTTCATTAACGATAAAGTCCCCTGTCTCTTCGATCTCTACACCCATGATGGCATCCATCTTCGAAAGCTCGGTGCTGCTGGCTTCACCCCGCTGCATCTGATGGGCAAGTATCTCACAGGCCTCGTACATCTTTGTGGATTTTCCGCTCTGTCCTGAGATGATAAGGGGTGTACGGGCTTCATCTATAAGAATGGAATCAACCTCGTCGATTATGGCATAGTGAAGATTCCGGAGAACCAGCTGGTTTTTGTAGATTGCCATATTGTCCCTTAAGTAATCAAAACCCAGCTCGTTATTCGTAACATAGGTTATATCGCAGGCATAAGCCTTCTGCCTCTCCGCACTTGTCATTCCATTCTGGATAAGACCTACAGTGAGACCAAGGAACTCATGGATCTGCCCCATCTGCTCCGCATCACGCTTGGCAAGATAGTCATTTACCGTGACCACGAATACGCCTTTGCCCTCAAGGCCGTTAAGGTATGAAGGAAGTGTAGCCACAAGGGTTTTTCCTTCACCGGTCCTCATTTCGGCTATACGTCCCTGATGGAGTATGATCCCGCCTATGATCTGCACCGGAAAATGCTCCATACCAAGTACACGCTTTCCGGCTTCCCTTACGGTGGCATATGCCTCCGGAAGAATATCATCAAGAGTCTTCCCTTCCTCCAGCATATTCCTGAACTTCACGGTCTGAGCCTTCAGTTCATCATCACTCATAGCCGCGATCTTGTCATGGAACGCCAATACCGCATCTACCATAGGCTGTATCTTCTTTAATTCCCTTTCGCTGTGGGTACCGAAGATCTTTTCAATAATACTCATGCTCTATGCTTTGCCTTTCTTCCCGCCTGAACGGACAACTAGACTATTTTACCAAAAGAGCCTCACGTTTTCAATATATCAATCCGCTGCACGCCGCAAGCGCTGCAACTGCACCGTCCGCAACTGCTGTGGTGAGCTGTCTCACCTCCTTTGTCCTGCAGTCACCGGCTGTGAAAACTCCCGGAGTTTTTGTGGTACAGCTTTCACCGGAAAGCACATAGCCCTTTCCGTCAAGCTCGGCCACGTTTTCAAAGCCCTTATTTTCAGGCTCCTGTCCAATGGCCACAAAGATCCCCTGAACCTCGATGTCGCTCTGCTCTCCCGTAAGCTTATTCTTTACGGTGACGGCTGAAAGGGTCTTCTCCCCTTTTAAACCCTCTACCGTGGAATTCAGGACAAACTTAATGTTTTCCCTGTTTTTCACCTTTTCAACGTCCGCATCACTGCCGCGGAACTGATCTCTCCTGTGGATTAAATAAACCGTACTGCAGTACTCCGAAAGGAAAAGAGCATCGGAAAGCGCCGTATTGCCTCCGCCGTAAACAGCCACGTCCTTTCCCCTGAAAAACGCTCCGTCACAGGTCGCACAGTAGGATACTCCCCTTCCGGTAAGCTCCTCCTCCCTGTCTATCCCCATATGGCGGTTCTTTGCTCCGGTAGCGATGATAACAGCCCTTCCCTCATAATCGGTACCGCTGTCGGTCTTTACGACCTTACTCTCACCCTTATCCTCTATGGAGAGAGCAGTCTCGTACTTTAGCTCAGCCCCGAAGGAAACTGCCTGCTCATAGAGTGTGGTGGCGTATTCAAAACCGGAAACATGCTTTAACCCGGGATAATTCTCTATATCAGGGGTATTTACGATCTGACCTCCATATGCCTTTGCTTCCAGTAAAACCACGCTCTTTCCGGCCCGTAAGCCATAGATCGCTGCTGTAAGGCCCGCCGGGCCCGCTCCAATAATGATCAAATCCGTCATTCTTCATTCCTGCCTTTCTGTCAATCACTCATAACATAGAGTATATTCTGATTACTCTCCGGCTTCATATCCGGTGAACAGCGGACATACTTTACACTCCGGAAGTGATAGGTAAATGTGTCGTTCATAAGTATAAAAGGCATCGACCTCTCGCCTTCCAACGCTGTAATGAGATTAAAGCCGTATAATCCTCCGGGTTTCAGATGTTCCTTTATAAGTATGGTCCCCTTCGGGGAAGCAAGTCCCTTGTCGGGAATATCCGAGTGATATGCATCATTAATGATGATATCATATCTTTCCTCCGCCCTTTCCAGATAATCCATACCATCCTCGATAAAGATCCGGAGACGGCCGGAAGACTCAGCCTTATAATCCTTTTCAAGGTCATTTAAGAAAAAGTACTTTCTTGCAAGATGTACCGCCAGAGGATTTATTTCGATAACATCAATACTCATTTCCGGATAATGACTGATAAGGAATTTCGGGAACTGAAAGCCCGCACCCCCGAACATAAGTATCCGCTTTGCGTCCGGTCTCTCATTCAGAAGAAGCACCAGACTCTTCATATAATCAAAAACCAGCTCATTCTTTTTTTCATCAAAATAAGAAGCGGACTCCCTGACGTCATTGACTTCATACAGTCTCGCCTCTTCCCCTCTGTATGTTCCGTTCTTTATGACGAACTTCCCGTATTCACTGTCTATGGTTCTAAGAACCTTCCCCGGAGTTCTGTCGGTTTTTTTATTAAAAAGATCTATCATCTGTTTATCGAACCCTCTCGGTTCCGTTATTTTAAAAATAGGCAGACCTGTAAGCCGGGTTATGTCGTGGACGGTCATCTATCTTGGACGTATGTTACCATACGCCTCCAGCGACCCACCTGAAAACGGGACGGGCAGCCCCATGGTTTTCATTTGGTCTTGCTTCGGATAGGGCTTGCAATGCGCCGGGCATTACTGCCCGGCCGGTGGTCTCTTACACCGCCATTTCACTATTACCTCTTAAGGAGCACCGCCGAATAAATTCGTCCTTCGGACGAGCGGCGGTGCGCAGGTAACGCTCTCTACGAGAGCGTTACAAAGGCTACATACTTTCTGTTGCGCTATCCCGTGGGTTACCCCAGCCGGCCGTTAGCCGGTATCCTGCCCTGTGAAGCCCGGACTTTCCTCCCAGAGAATCCACAAAGATCCCCTGAGCGACCGCCCGGTCTGCCATTGCAGCATACTGCGAAGCAGTATGCTGCACGTGACGCGCTACCGCGAAGCGGTTTTATTGCGCGGCACTCATGCCCCCCGATGGGGCTTGCCTGCTCGCTGATCTTCAGCCAATGTGTGCAAACCAGATTACGCTCACTACCTTTGTTTTGTACCGAAACATCTGGACGGCGCTCCCGCTCCAACAAAGCACTTTCGCGTCGCGCCGCCACGTTTCGGCACAAAACTGCAGTCGTTCGCTATCAATCTGTCTTGCACACACTGTCTGAAGATCGGCATACTGCAAAATCCGGTTTGCATCCGGGCAGGGAAAACCGGATGCAAATCCCGCTTCGCGGGACAGCTTTCTTACGAAAGCTGCCAGGTCGGTTTGAAAAAATCTGAAAGATTTTTTCAAACATCAAAGCAGCTGCCGCCTACAAATTCCCTGCAGATTGAATTCTTCGGCAGGGCTTCGGTGGAGATGCCAAGGAAGTACTGCAGGAATTTTAAAAGCCGTAAAGCCTCCTGATAATCCGGATCCTCCTTTTTAATCGTGAAAAGAAGGGGCTCCGCATACTGCTTCAATGCGGCAAGCTCGTATATCAATGCGGAATTGAACATAGCATCTGCGCTCTCCTGGAAGGGGAAGATATTCCTCTCTTCACCCCTCCTCACTGAAGCCCACATTCCGAGAGTCCTCTGTGCATTCGCACCCCTTGTCCTAAAGTCCCGGACCAGGCGCCTTATGAGCCTGCCGTCGGTAGTCGGGATCCTGTTATGGTCATCAATATTTAAGGTGGTCAGTGCGGAAATATATATCTTATACTTATCATCTCTTGAAAGCGTATAGGAAAGCTTGTCATTAAGACCATGGATACCCTCGATAACAAGAACGTCCTCCTTTCCCATGGAAAGGAAATTTCCCTTGTATTCCCGTTCTCCGGTAATGAAATTATAACGGGGCATGTCAACGGTCTTTCCCTTAAGGAGATCCGTCATATTCTCATTAAAGACCTCTATATCTATGGCCTCCAGGCACTCGAAATCCTTCTTTCCTTCACTGTCGAGAGGGGTTTCCTCCCTGGGAACAAAATAATTGTCAAGGCCGATCGGATGAGGCTTCATTCCGAAAGCCGCAAGCTGTATGGAGAGCCTGTGGGAAAAAGAGGTCTTTCCCGAGGAGGAAGGTCCTGCTATCATGACAAACCTCTTCTTTTCCTTCACGATCTCCCTGGCGATCTCGGATATCCTGCTCTCCTGAAGAGCCTCCTGGACAAGGATGATATCATTTATCCTGCCCTCGGATATCTTGTCATTAAGTTCTCCCACGGTCTCGATCCGCATGATCTCATTCCACCTTGTAGCCTTCATCATTGTGTTGAAAAGCTTCGGTGAATTGGAAACAGGCTGGACCTCTGTGGGGGAGAGCCTTTGCGGAAGCTGCAGGATCAGACCCTCGCCATATTTTACAAGATCAAAATATCTGACATAACCTGCAGAGGGTACCATAAAGCCATAGTAATAATCCCTGAATTCATCTATGGAATACATATTTACGGAAGAGCTCATACGGTAATGGAAGAGCCTCTCCTTGTCCTTCATATCATATTCCCTGCAGAGTGCACGGACTTCCTCAATCGGGAAGCTCTTCTTATTTATTTTCACATCCCTTTCGACAATATCCAGCATGCGTTTTTTAACACGCTCTACAAGAGCATCGTCGAGAGCGAAATCGCCCTTAAGCGAAATATAATAACCGTCCCCTATGGAGAATTCCACCTTGACCCTTTCAAGCTTGTCGTTAAGCTCATTATACAGGGACTTAATGAGGATCATACAGGCACTTCTTTTATAGGCCTTATGTCCGCTGTGTCCGGACAGGGTCTCAAATTCCTGTATCTCGGTATCCTCCTTAACGGTGTGGAAGAGCTCCTTAAGCTTGTGGTCTCTTATCGCAAGTACTATGGGATACTCGTAATCCTTCTGAAAATCATGCGCTATATCAAAAAGAGCCGTACCCTTAGGATACTCGTACTCTTTACCCTTGATCTTTACCTTTACTTTGTCCATGGTCACCTCTCGTCAAACTGTATGAAACGGTTCCTTTACCTCATCTGTAAATACCTTCAGGTCCGTAAGGTTTTCTTTGAACCATTCCTCCATATCCTTAATAAAAAGCTTTTCTATGCCGTAATGTCCCGCGTCTATCACCGAAAGCCCCTGCAAAACGGCATCAAGACCCTGATGGTGGCTTATATCACCGGTGATATATACGTCCGCATCCCTGGCAAGTGCATAGCCGCTTTCGCTTCCTCCGGATCCCGGAAGCACTGCAGCCCGCTCCATCAGACTGTCCTCGTCCCCGTATATCCTGACGTCCGGAATGTCAAAGACCTTTTTTACTAGCTCAGCACACTCCCTTAAGGTGCAGGGTGTGCTTAAAACTCCTGCTTTGCCAAGCCCCAGGGTTTTTCCCTTAAGATCCGTTCTGACGGAGCATAAAGGCTCTGTTTCCTTTAACCCCAGTCTTTCCGCAGCAACGTCGGCCATACGGCAGATATCATAGTTGGTGTGGAGGGCAATATAGGAAATGTCATGACGAATAAGCTCCATCACCCTGCGTCCGGTAAAATCATCACCGGTAACTGACTTCATTGGCTTAAAGATCATAGGATGGTGGGTTAAAAGAAGCTCAGCTCTTTTTTCCGCCGCCTGCTCTATAACCTCATCCGTCGCATCAAGAGCTATATATACCCTTTTTACTTCCTTCTCCGGTCTCCCGGTGAGAAGCCCGACATTGTCCCATTCCTCCGCAGTTTCCGGAGGTGCCAGTCCGTAAAGTTTACATAATATGTCGCGGCACTTCATTTTGTTCTCCTTTTCTTTCCGGAAAAACATCGATTGAAGATTCTTCGCTTCGCTCAGAATGACAGTTGAATCTCAGCCTGACAGCTGCATCTCAGAATGACATAGTGCTTCCCCTTATCTTCCGCCATCTTTTCATCAAAGATGGAGAAACCCCTTGTCCTTATGCCTTCCCTGCATTCCTCTATAAGTGACTGCGGAGAGAGTATCCAGGATCTGACGTTTTCCCTTATCACCTCCGGTGTCTCATCCAGTATCCTTAAGATAAGCGGCCCTCCCATACCGGTTATTATAACTGTGTCCGGAAAACCGCCTTTTAAGTCCCCTCCCGCGATATACTCCGGAAGACTTTTTAATCCGTCCGACAATACCAGGGCACATTTATCCGAAAGACCGTATCTTTCCGTATTCTCTCCGGCTCTTAAAAGAGGTCCCTTATTCTTGTCTATCAGATAGGCAAAATCCGATATGCCGGATTTGATAAGATAATGGGGAAGAAGTCCGTGATCACAGCCTACATCCGCAATGACCGATCCTCTTTCCACAAAGGATGCCGCCGCTAAGAGTCTTTTCGGCAGAGCCTTCATCAGTCAAGATAATCCTTTAATTTTCTGCTCCTGCTAGGATGACGCAGCTTTCTGAGAGCCTTAGCCTCTATCTGCCTTATCCTCTCACGGGTAACGCTGAATACACGTCCAACCTCTTCAAGGGTACGGGCTCTGCCGTCATCCAGACCGAAGCGGAGACGGAGAACCTTCTGCTCACGTTCCGTAAGCGTTTCGAGGACCTCCTCCAGCTGCTCCTTTAACAGTGTAAATGCAGCGGCATCCGCAGGCACCGGAACCTGATCGTCCTGTATGAAATCCCCGAGATGGCTGTCCTCCTCCTCGCCTATGGGCGTCTCTAAGGATACAGGCTCCTGGCTTATCTTCAGGATCTCACGGACTCTTTCGACAGGCATATTCATAGCTTCCGCTATCTCATCGGGGGTAGGTTCACGGCCAAGCTCCTGGAGGAGCTGCCTTGAAACACGGATAAGCTTATTAATGGTCTCCACCATATGAACGGGGATACGGATGGTTCTGGCCTGATCCGCAATAGCCCTTGTTATTGCCTGACGGATCCACCAGGTTGCATAGGTGGAAAACTTAAAGCCCTTCCTGTAATCAAATTTCTCAACGGCCTTGATAAGGCCCAGATTTCCTTCCTGTATGAGATCCAGGAAAAGCATGCCTCTTCCCACATATCTCTTTGCAATGGAAACTACAAGACGTAAGTTCGCCTCCGCCAACTTCTTCTTTGCATCCTCGTCACCGAGCTCCATCCGCTTTGCAAGCTCTATCTCTTCTTCGGCGGTAAGAAGAGGTACCTTACCTATCTCCTTCAGGTACATCCTTACCGGATCCTCGATCGATACGGAGTCGGGAACAGAAAGATCGATATTCTCCACATCCGGAACATCTTCATCATCCTCATCGTCGAGGTTCGGCTCCTCATCATCATCGGCCTCATTGATCTTTAAGAATTCCAGATTGTTCTGCTCCAGAGTCTCCAGTATTCTGTCATACTGATCCTCATTAAGGGTAAAGCCGCTGAAGAAATCTGCAACCTCCTTATCCTCCAGAACACCCTTTTTCTTCTTTCCGAGCTCTATAAGCTCCTTAAGCTTTTCTTCAAATTGTGCCTGTGTGTCCTCTGCCATTTTCTTCCCTTTCTTTTGCTCTTTATCGTTATTTTATGCTGATCCTGACCCTTGTAAGCTTTTCCAGCACCTTTTTTTCCTTGATCGTGCGGCTTATCGGGTCATCCTCATTTTCAAAGCTCTGTCTCTTTAAGCTCTCCTTCTTTACCCTGATAATGAGATCCGTAAGTGCCTGTTCCTTTTCCGTATTTGAAAGTCCGTTGTCGAGTCCCGTATCAAATATCTCAGCGGCTATCCTCTGTTCTTCGGGCTCCCGGAAAAGACCCACTATGCTGCCGACCTTCAGCTCTTTATTCTCTATCTGTTTAAACAGCTCTCCGGCACATATCCTCATCATCCCCTCCGAAAAGTCATCAGCTTCAATGTACGGCTTTACGGCCGGATATACTCTCTCGGGATCATCGCTGATCATGGTGAGAAGGAGCTTCTGTGCCTCATTCAAGCCGCTTTTTTCAGAGGTCATCTTTTTATCGCTGATTTTGCCCGCATTCCGGACACTCCTTGTTTCCAGGGGATCCGGACCAAAAAGCCTCGAGCTCTCAACTGCCCTTTTCAGCATACCGCTGTCCATCATATATTCTGCGGCCAGAGCCTCCGTAAAATTATTTCTCTCAAGTTCGTCATCCAGAAGTGAGAGCCTCCTCGCCATCTTCTGTTGGAAAACGGTACGTTCTCCGGGATCACTCAGATCGTGAGCTCTCTCCATAATGTGTATCTCAAAGCTGAGACTCTGCTCTGCAGTATCTATCCTCTTTTGAAATTCTTCCCTGCCAAGGGCTTTGATGAATTCGTCCGGGTCCTTGTATGGCTCTAAATGAATGATCCTCGCACTTATCCCTGCAGACTTAAGTATCGGTATGGCTCTTAATGCCGCCCTGACTCCTGCATCGTCGGAATCGTATGTAAGCCTTACATCCTCGGTATAGCGTCTAAGGATCCTTGCATGCTCCTCTGTAAAAGCAGTTCCAAGACTAGCCACCGCCTCCGTAAAACCCGCCTGGTGAAGGCTTATCACATCCATATAACCCTCACAGGCGATAAGATAGCCCTTCCGGCTTCTTCTGGCCTCATTTAAGCCGTACAGATTCCGGCTTTTTTCGAAAACGGCAGTCTCGGGTGAATTCAGGTATTTCGGCTCACCATCCCCCATAACTCTTCCACCGAAGCCGATGACATGGTTCCCGACATCCATTATGGGAAACATTACCCTGTTAAAGAATCTGTCTCTTATTCCTCTTTTCTCATCGACGTATACAAGTCCCGCAGCATTGATCTCACTGTCCGTATACCCTTTTTCCTTTAGAAAAGCACAGACCTCATTATTCTTTCCCGCATACCCAAGACCGAAAGAACGCATGATCTCCGGCTTCAGTCCCCGTTTGATAAAATACTCCATCCCGGTTTTTCCGGCGGGAGAACGAAGGTTATTGTAAAAAAAGGAGGCTGCATCCTTAAGTACTGCCATTACACGATCCTTTTCCCTCTTTCTGGCCTTATCCTCATCTGAGGCGGATACCTCGGGAAGCGTGATCCCGGCTCTGTCCGCCAGGGTCTTTACGGCCTCCGAAAATGTCAGGTTGTCATATTCCATCAAAAAGGAAAAAACATCTCCCCCGGCGCCGCAGCCGAAGCAGTGATAGATCTGCTTTGAGGGCACCACGGAAAAGGACGGGGTTTTCTCGTTATGAAAGGGGCAGAGACCCTTGTAGCCGGAGCCGGATCGTTTCAGCTTCACCGTCTGTCCCACCACGTCCACTATATCGCTGTGTAATCTTACTTCCTCTATTATCTCGTCCGGGTAAAACATATCCTGTGATGCGCCAAAGGCGCATTGCCTACGCACCGCCGCCGTGCCGGAGGCACGCTTCTCATCGGCGGTGCTCCTTATATCATTTCAGTGTCCAGGGGTAAGGAATATACATATCCTCGTACAGCCCGATGGCATATCTGTCAGTCATTGATGAAATATAGTCGCTGACTATCCGTTCCTTTTTCTCGCCCTTTTCTTCGATAAGAAAAATATATTCTTCCGGCATTTCATCCGGGTTTTCCGTAAAGAAGGCATACAAAGTCTCCACGAGCTTTTCCGCCTTTCCTTCCTGACTCTTGGCGGTCTTATTGGTATAGACATTTTCAAACATCCACTGCCTTAAGTCCATCAGAGCGGCAAATACGGGGGCACTCAGTCGTACCTCCCCGGTTCCGTAGCTTTCCCTGATCATATCGGTGATAAAGGTATCAAGTCTCTCACCCAGGGTATTCCCGGCAACCCGCGCGATATGTTCCGGCACCCTGTCATCGGGAAGGATCCCGGCTCTCACCGCATCATCCAGGTCGTGGTGCATATACGCTATCTTGTCGGAAAGCCTTACCACCTGTCCCTCCAGGGTCTCAGGCTTCATCTTCATACCATGGTTTCTGATGCCGTCCAGAACCTCATACGTAAGATTTAAGCCCCGTCCGTCCCTTTCCAGAAGCTGTACCACTCTGACTGACTGCTCCGCATGCCTGAAGCCTAAGGGGCAGACACGGTTTAGGGCTCTTTCTCCCGCGTGTCCGAAGGGAGTGTGCCCCAGATCATGTGCCAGGGCTATGGCCTCTGTCAGATCCTCATTAAGATTCAAAGATCTGGAAACGGTCCTTGCGATCTGTGCAACCTCCAGCGTATGGGTAAGTCTGGTCCTGTAGTGATCCCCCTCCGGAGTAAGAAAGACCTGGGTCTTGTCCTTCAGTCGTCTGAAAGCCTTGCTGTGAATGATCCTGTCCCTGTCTCTCTGGAAGACCGGGCGAAGAAGATCCTCGCTCTCCTCTTGTACCCTTCCCTTTGATCTTACGGAAAGCGCAGCATACGGGCTTAATAATCTTTCTTCTTTTCTTTCAATTTCTTCCCTGATATTAACCACTTAAAGCTGCTCCCCTTTTCCCTACAAATAGAATATACCCTCCGGGTGCAGATAATCCTTTTTTTAAAAAATATACAGCTTCATCAGCCATCCCGTAGTCGTAATAAACGCTGAAAAGATCGGGATCACAATAAGCGGCCATAGGATCAGCTTTTCAAATACTGCCTCCCGCGGAGATCTTAAGCCCCTGATATAGGTCGAATAGTCTGAGATATCCGTGATAAGAAAAGCAATGTACGGATGGGCAAAAAAGAAGGTGGGATTTTCATAGCCTCTGTAACGCAGCACGGTACTGATAAGCTCATAGAGGATAAAGGCTGCATAAACAAAAAGCCTGAACTCCGGCTTTTTCTTTGAAACAAGCCCCAGTATAAGGGATGCCACTATGCCCTCGCAGACCGCAGCCCCGAAATTAAATCCAGTAATACTCATACCCTGATTTTGTGCGCTTTTTTCTTAATTAGGTCACAAAAGCTCTCCGGCCTTTTTCTCCGGAGAGCTTAGTTCTTTTCTTTTTTATTCTCGGTACCTGACTTACTTTGAAGCCTCCGCCATGGTCTTTGCAACCTCTGCGGCGTAATCTTCCTCTACCTTTTCCATTCCTTCGCCGGTCTCAAAGCGAACTATTGCCTTGATAGTGATCTTTGCACCGTTAGCCTTTCCGACCTCATCGATATACTTCTGAACCGACTGCTTTCCGTCCTCAGCCTTTACATATACCTGATCTGCAAGGCAGATATCCTTGTACTGCTTGGAAACCCTTCCCTGAACAAGTCCTGCAAAAACCTTTTCTTCCGAGATCTCAGCCTTTGCAGCAAGTGCAAGCTCGGCAAGCTTTGCGGCAGCTTCCTTTGAAAGGAAATTGAAGAGGTAATTCATATTGCTCTTCTTCTCTTCATAAATAGCGATATCCTCATCGCTCCAGAGCTTTTCGCTTACAGCCTTATCAATGAGCTTATTGAGGATCGGCTTGGGAAGTGAAGCGGGATCATTTAATGCGCTGTCAACAGTAAGACTCCTTATGTGGGACTTCTCATCATCAGAGATATCATTCTGGCTGATGTACTGCGGATTCATAGCTGCTACCTGCATAGCTACGTTCTTACCCATCTCCTTAACAGCGTCATTGACAACATCTGTCTCTACATCCACAAGAACGCCGATCTTTCCTCCGGCATGAACGTATGCGGATACAAAACCGTTCTGCTCCTCTAATTTTGCAAAACGACGGATCTTTATATTTTCCCTGATCTTCTGACCGATCTGTATAGCAACCTCATCAGCAACTGTCTCTGAAGGATCCTTGATCCATTTCTCATTAAGAAGCTGATCAACATCAGCTGCAGAAGAATCAAGTGCCTGTGCTGCAACACCGTTCACGAAATCCTTAAACGGATCTGAGCCGGCAGCGAAGTCGGTTTCACAGTTTACCTCAACAACAGCTGCCTTCTTTCCGTCATCCGATACTGCTGTGACGGAAAGGCCTTCAACGGCGGTACGTCCTGCTTTCTTCTGTGCTCCCGCAAGTCCCTTTTCACGAAGGAACTCCACAGCCTTATCCATATCTCCGTCTGTCTCATTGAGAGCCTTCTTGCAGTCCATCATCCCTGCGCCGGTCATCTCTCTTAGGTCTTTAACCTGTTTTGCTGTAATAGCCATCTGTATTAACTCCTTATATTTCCTCAAGCTTCTGTTTCTACTGTCTCTTCTGCGTCAGCCTCAGCAGATTCCGCTTCCTCCGGTGTCTCTGCAGCTTCCTCACCCTGATTTGCCTCTATAACGGCGTCAGCCATCTTTGAAACGATAAGCTTGACAGCTCTTATGGCATCATCATTTCCGGGTATAACATAATCAAGCTCGTCCGGATCGCAGTTCGTGTCACAGATACCCACAAGGGTAATGCCCAGTGAATGAGCTTCCTGAACACAGATATGCTCCTTCTTGGGATCAACAACAAAGATGCAGTCGGGAACCTTCCTCATCTCCTTTATGCCGCCGAGATTTCTCTCCAGCTTATCCCACTCCTTCTGCAGAAGCGCAACCTCCTTCTTCGGAAGCACATCAAAGGTTCCATCCTGGCTCATCTGCTCGATCTCTTTTAATCTCTTTATTCTGGACTGGATGGTCTTGAAATTTGTAAGCATTCCGCCAAGCCATCTCTCATTGACATAGTACATTCCACAGCGTGTTGCCTCATCCTTCACGGCATCCATAGCCTGCTTCTTCGTTCCCACGAAAAGCACGGTGCCGCCATCGGCAACGATATCGCCTATGGCATTGTAAGCCTCATCCACCTTACCTACGGATTTCTGAAGATCTATGATGTAGATCCCGTTTCTCTCGGTATAGATGTACCTGGCCATCTTGGGGTTCCATCTTCTGGTCTGGTGTCCGAAATGCACGCCGGCTTCCAGAAGCTGCTTCATTGAAATAACACTCATTTTTTCCTCCTTTGGTTAAGCGGGCCTCCCCGCATCTTCGACAGCCCTCACCCTTATAAACAATCCTTTTATGAAAGGACACCGGTCATAAGTCAGTCTGTCTGATTAATAGAAATACGGCGTGTGAAAAAATCACACGCCGTATAATATAGCATAAGAAAGGACTCTGTGCAATAGATTTTGTCTTTTTTTACCTCTTATTGCTGCGTCTCCAGATATTCATCTTTTCAGCATCCCTGATGAGCTCGTCCCTGAAATCCGGATGCGCCAGTCCTATTATCTTCTCGGCTCTCTCCCACATGGAGGTGCCTTTGAGATTCTCACATCCGTACTCGGTAACAAGATAATGAATATTTGTCCTCGTATCCGTAACTATGCTTCCCTCGGCAAGGGTAGGCCGGATCCTGCTCTTCACAGTGCCGTCCTTCTGGGTAAAGGTAGATGAACAGCAGATAAAGCTCTTTCCTCCCTTACTCCTGTATGCCCCCAGAACAAAGTCAAGCTGTCCTCCCGCTCCGGAGATCTGCTTCGTTCCCGCACTTTCCGCGTTTACCTGTCCATAGAGATCCACATCCACAGCATTGTTTATGGAAATAAAGTTATCAAGGCTGCTGACCGAATCGATATCATTTACGTAGCCCACACTTGAAGCAAGGCACTCGGGATTATTATTCAGATAATCGTAAAGCTTCTTTGTACCCGCTCCGAAAGCATACACCTGCTTCCCCGTGCCGTGATTCTTTTTGCTTCCGTTTATCTTTCCCGCTTTTGCGATGTCCACGAATGCATCCACGTACATTTCCGTATGAACTCCGAGATCCTTCAGGTCACTCTTCGCTATGAAGCTGCCTATGGTATTCGGCATGGAGCCTATTCCCAGCTGGAGGCAGGCGCCGTTCGGGATCCTGGGAACTATAAGATTTGCAACCTTAATATCCACCTCGGTGGGTTCTCCTCCTGCACCCATCTCTCCGATCGGAGGATTATCGCCCTCAACTATCATATCCACCTTATCGATATGTACGGCGTTGACTGTGCCGCCAAAGCACATAGGCATATTCTTATTGACTTCGACGATTATTTTCTCTGCCTTTTGGCATATTGCCTCTAAATGGCTGCAGCTGGGTCCGAAATTGAACCACCCATGCTCATCCATCGGTGTTACCTGAAATACAGCAACATTCAGCGGATCTTCACTTTCCATATAGTATTTCGGAAGCTCGCTGTAACGCAAGGGGCAGTAATAGCCGAAGCCTCTGGCTATGGTCTTTCTCTCAATACCGCTCATATGCCAGCTGTTCCAGGTCATATGCTTTTCCGGTTCTTCGATCTTAAAGATCTCCGGCTCCCAGATAAGTATACCTCCCCTGAAATTCACATTTGAAAGAGAGGGGAGTCTCTTTGCGATGGCCTGATCCACCTTCACCGGTGTTCCAACAGCCCAGCCGTAATCCACCCAGTCACCGTCCTTCACGACCTCCGCCGCTTTTTCAGCACTGACAAGCTTCTTTGAATACTGTTCTTCGTAACCCATTTAAACCTCCTCTGTAAATATTGTTATTAGAATCCATCCTCATAGGGAGCCACAAATCCCTTTGGAAGATTGTAAACATCCCCAATATGTTTCTGCACCAGATTTGTAAGCCTTATATCATAGCCTTCATTTCTGAAATACCTTATCCTGTCCGCAAGAAGGAAAAGCTCCGTCTCCAGATTGGCCTTCACCCAGGCCGCACCGTAAAATTCGGTTGTTCTTAAGAGATACTCCTCCATAACACTCATATCCGAAGCATTTGGATAAATAAGCACCATATCCTTTTTTATTTCCGGATCATTCCCCAGCCTTTTTATCAACCTGTCATTGTCGTCTATAAACATTATCTCATAGGGATTGTTACGGTACTGCAAAGCTATCATCTCTGCACAGAAGTCAAAAAAACGCACCGAATCCGTACTGCTGAGTCCTTCGGTAGATTTCTTTATATCAAATTTCCTGTTGATGCACCTGTCCTTATTAAGATTTAAGATGGTCGTCATCCCCAGACAGGGATATGCGGCAATAATCTTCATATAATAACTATCTCCTCATCAGTATCCTTGCGATCTCCTCATCTGACGCTCCCGCAGGGATACGAAAGTCTCCCGTGGAAAGCCTTCTGTCATACCCGTTTGCACAGAGAAATCCGTCAAAGGCTGAGGCACTGGACACAGCTCCGGCTTTTTCAAGCTCATTTGCAACTGCTGTGGATGATGATCCTGCGTTAACGTGTACTGAGATAAATCCGTTCTGAGTTTCCGTTACTGCGCTCTGACTCTCTGCCTCGGTCTCAGCTGCATCCGCAAGCAGCTCAGATTTCGTCTTGTTCTCTCCCGTAACGTCGGATTTTAACTCCGTTGTCTGTTTATCCCGAATACTCTCTTCGATGATCTCTTCCGCTGTTTTTTCTTCAGCTTCTTCCGGTTCCGCGGGTCTTGACGCGGTCACCTCCTCTGAGGGTTCCTCCGGCGCAGCAGGTCTTGACACATTTACCTCCTCTGAGGGTTCCTCAGCCACCGCTGGTTCTAACACGGTGATCTCCTCTGAGGGTTCCTCAGACACCGCGGGTCTTGACACGGTTACCTCCTTTAAGGGTTCATCCGGTACAGCGGGTTCTGGCACGGTGATCTCCTCTGAAGGTTCCTCCACTGCCGCAGGTTCCGGCGCTGTAGCAACAGTATAGGCTTCGGTCAGTGTTTCATTTCCATCGCTCATCCCAAGCTCTCTCGCCCGTGCCATAACCTCCGCGTCAGTCATCGCTTTTGTCCTGTTCCCTCCGCCGAAGATAAGGATGATCGCGGTTATCAGTATTCCGAGGCCTGCGCCTCTTAAATACGACCGGAGATTCATGTCTCACCGCCATTCTGTTCTTCGCCGCTGAAGAGATCGGTTATCAGGTTCACTTCGCCGACTCCTATATTAAGGCTCTTTGCTATATCCACATTGTCCATTCCGCTTTTTTTCATTTCAAGGACCTTTTCATTCCTGGACATCTCAGCCTGTTCTTCACTTCCGGCATCATCCCTGACCTGAGCAGCCACGGGATCCCCGGACACAGTATCCGCAGCGGAAAGACTGTCCTTATCTCTGCCACCCAAACCTGCGATTGCATTCTTCAGCCTGTCCATACCCGAAAGCGATCTTTCCTCTTCCTTTTCTTCACTGTAAAGAAGCTCACGTATAGGTTCGGTGCTGTCCTCGCTCTCGCCCTCCTTAAAGACGCTCTCCTGCTCCTTCCTGACCGCATCGGCCTTTCTTAAGGTATTTTTCAGATCGGAGCTCTTATTGTCCAGCATATCGTAGAGGAACATTACTTCCTGGTGGTTCTTTTCTATCTCGTCCATTACCACCTTTGAATAGTCCTCTATAGCCATTATCTTTTCATTTGTAAGGCGTTCCAGCTCCCGCTTCGCGCGCTGCTCTTCCTCTTCCCTTGCAGCCCCGGCAACATCGGACAGTCTGCCCTTCACCTGTTCCACGCGCTCGTCGATCATACGGTCCAGCTTCATCCCCATTGCTTTGGAGCTTTTGCCGCCGTCATTCCTGTTATCCGGTATTACAAAGCTTGCGATAAAAAGCAGTGCTCCCACAACGAGGAGCACTATTCCCATAACTGTCATATCGTTATATCAAACCCACCTTTACTCTTGATAAGTACCGTTCCGTCCCTGTCCTTCCTTTTCCGCTGTCTGCCTCCGTCTCCTGAGTATTCGTTATCTCCCTTTTCTGAGGAATCGAATTTTCTCTGGTCGTTATTGGCATCATCCGCCTCACGGACACGGCTCAGCTTGTCCGTCGTATCCTCTTCATTACGTCTGGCAGCTTCACCCTGCATTATATTGACTTTTCCGTCTTCATTGGCTCTGAGCTCCGCGATATTCTGGGATGCATTAATTGTTCCGTTGAAGACTATGGGACTAAGTGCCATATCAATTCCTCATAAGACCCTTCCGGTCAGATAAACGGGATCATACATACTTCAGCGTGTTTCTTCACAAAGCGGCAGTAATTATATGCGTTCTTCAGTACCATGGTGCAGTCGGAAACAACAAGCTTCGTTCCCGCAAAAGCAACATCCCTGACGGCGATCACCGCATCATCACTGCCTTCCATATCCTCGGAAAGCGTTGTCAGCTCCTTCTTATTTTCCTCATACTTTGTCTGGCAGCTTATTAGCTGCTGTGAAAGAGCCTTTACCTGAGCTACCTGCTCGGGAGAAAGCTTTTCTCCCTTTTTCATCTTCTGCTGCATAGCAAGGAGTACAGGCTGTATCTTTTTTACATTCTTAACAAGATTCTCATTTTCCTTATTAAGCTCGACGAATCTTTCCTTGACTGCAGGATCGATCCCAACCTCAAGGCTTGTATCCCCGCCCATATCGGAGCCGATTATCTTCGCTTCTATGGTATAACGGGCTCTTACGCTGCCTCCGCTTATGAAGCCCTTCTTTCCGTCAACAAATATGCCGTTTCCCGCAACCACCTTGCTGTTTATGATACACTCGGTGGTGACATTATTTCCTGCTTCCACCGTGGCGTTCTCAATGTATTTAACCACGACATTCTTACCGGCTTTTAGTACTCCCTTTTCCATGCCGTTCACGCCGCGGACAACGGTGATCTGCCCTCCGGCCTCCACGTATGCGCCCTCTACGACACCTTTGATCTCTATGTCTCCTGTGGCCTTTACCCTGAAACCGGCTATGACATTTCCCTTAATAAGAAGGTTTCCGTCATAATTTTCTATATTTCCTGTGGATGTATCCACATTTTCAAGCTCCAGCACCCCCGATACGAATACCTTTCCCTGGATGATGCTGATATGCCCGTCAATGTCCGAAATAAGCTGCGTTCCGTCATCTGAAACGTGCATATTCGGACCATGACTGAACTTTACATCCTTTACAGGTCTGGGTGAAGTAGCTTTGCCGTAGACATCGAAACCATTCTCGCCGGGAACTGCCGGTATGCGTTCTGCCACAACCTGGCCTTTCCCGCAGGTGGTAACGGTATTCAGATGGAAGAAGTCAACAGAGCCGTCCTCATTGACCTGGGGTTTTCTCGAAGGGTCGGTATCGAAGAGATACTTTATCTCTCCGTCACTGCCTTCCTTAGGCTCCTTCCCCTCAACCAGCACATAGCTTTTGCAGTACTGTCTGTCTGCCAGAAAGCTGTTGAAGGCTTCTTCATTAAGAGCGGCCTTTATATTATTTGCCTTCAGGTCACCGTTTATCTCGTTCAGGTCAACTCTTGTCCCGCCCTCTGTAGGAGGATAGAAACGGAATATCACCTTCATCCCGTCACTGCTGACCCTTACTGAAGTTTCTTCATTAACCTCGTTTATCCGTGTCTTCTGGAGAAGAACCCTGTTCTCCGAATTACGCTCTATGGCAGATCTGAGCATAGTGGCACTGTAGTCCACATTCTTTCTGTTGAGATAAGCTTCAAGTTCTTTAAGGTCAAGTTTCTTGCCGCCTTCTTCAGGAGGGTAAATAACAACCGAAGTACCCTTATCATCCAGTACCAGTCTGAAATAACCGTTTCTCTCTCCCATAAAATTACCCTTTTAAGAATGCCTTCTGTTTTCCGTTACCTTTTTTTGAACTCTTTTTCCCTTTCTCCCTCAGACTCCCGGTTATGGAAGACCCCTCGCTTTGCTCAGGATAACACGGGCTTAACGCCATTGCCTCAGACCTTATCCGTAATAAGACCCATATATTTCCCAAGCTTGGTCTTCATTTTCTGCAATGCCCTCACATGCAGCTGGGAGACCCTTGATTCCGAAACTTCCAGTATATTACTGATTTCCTTCAACGTCAGTTCTTCATAGTAATAAAGCAGAATGACCTTTCGTTCCTTTTCCGTAAGGAGCGTGAGAGACTCTGCCAGAGTCTTTTTCAGCTCATCCTTCTCGACAACCTCCTCCGGTCCGAGGATCCTGTCCTGAGCCGCCACATCCTTTACCGGCACCTCTGCCCCGGCCTCCTGGAATTCATCCAGGGAAACCACATTGGTGACAGCCATCTGTGCCTGCCACTCTGCATACTCGTCATCACTGATGCCAAGCTTTTTCGCTATATCCTGATCAGACGCAGCCTTTCCGGTCTCACCCTCAACTTCCTTGATGGCCTGCTCTATCTTTTTCTGGCGCTGTCTTACAGTCCGGGGGATCCAGTCCATCTTTCTAATCTGGTCAAGAATGGAACCCCTGATACGAAGAGATGCATAGGTCTCAAACTTTACATCCTTCGTCAGATCGAATTTGTCTATAGCATCAATAAGTCCGAAAACACCATATCCTACCAGATCATCATATTCCACATTGTATCCGAGATACATGCTTAAACGACCGGCAACCACCTTTACAAGAGGAGCATATTCAACTATGATCTTTTCCCTGAGACCGGGATCACCTGTTTTCAGATATCCGTCCCAGAGCTTTTTTCTGGACGCCTCATCCATAGCTTATGTTTCTATTTCCTCAGTACTTATCTCTTCCCCGGATCCCGTCTCGGGAGCGGCTTCACCTGCCTCCTCGCCGGAGGATCTTTCGATCACCTTGTCTTTTTCGCCGGTCTTCCCCTCAGGAGGCTCTATCTCGATAGTGTCAAGAAATAACTTTATAATGTCTCCGAGAACAAGGAAGATCACCAGAGCAACAAAGATGATCTCCAGCGACGTAAGCAGCGGATCATGCCTTACAAAGGTAAATATTGCTGCGGCTCCGCCTCCAAACAGCATAACGATCGTCGGAACTGTCTTTGTACGAAGATGAAGAGGCTCGACCACCTCTTCCTCTTCATCCGGATTTTCCTCTTCTGTTTTTTCTTCCTGTGTTCCTTCAGGATCAGTATCCTGATTTTCTACCTCAGCCGTATCGCTCATATGGTCTTCACCGGTTTACCCACAGCCTTAATGATATAATCTCCGGTCTCCGGGAAAAACTCCACTGTCCGACCGAAATTCAACCCCGTATCCTGAGCAAGAATAGGGATCCTAAGCTCAGCAAGCACCTTCTTCACGGCTTCCACATTTCTGTCACCCACGTTTACCAGGGCTGTATTATTTGAAAAGGCGAACATCTTCGCCCCACCGGCTATTTTGGCGGTGAATCTGGATCTGCTGCCTCCCTGCTGCTCCATAAGCCGCACCAGCTCCTTTACACCTGTATCCGCAAATTTCGCTATATTCTGATTACTCCTGATCGCCGTACTGTCAGGAAGCATCACATGGGCAAGTCCCCCGTTCCCGGTAGCCTTATCCCTTATGGCAACACCCACGCAGGATCCCAGTCCCAGCGTGGTTATGCCCTGTCCCTTTGGGCAGAGCTTCAAATCCGCCATTCCGACTTTTATCAGCTCACTCATATCCTCATCCTCTATATCTGCAAACAACCCGGAATATCATACACTCTTCCTTTACAACATAAAATGATGTCGGGGTCAAAACCCGATATCCGGAGCGTTCCGCACTTCGTGCCGGCACGAAACGGGCTCGGACTTATGACCCTGATATCATCAAATTGATATTCCAAGGGCAGACAGCAGCTTGCTGTAAGAAGGCAGGTCCGGAACAAGGATAAAGTATCCGTTCAGCTCGTCATCATTACTGAATGCCGTCTGTATCATAAGCATCTTGTCACCCACCATACCAAACTCTATGGCAGGAACCGATAATATAGCTCCGGCCATATCTACAGTGAGATCCGGGACAGATTCCGTTATCTTCAGATTCGTCATTGCGGAAAGGGAGTTCAGATATGCGCCGGTAATGATATTTCCGATCTCCTTCAGTACCGACTGCTCCATTTCGCTCAAAACCTCACCGCCGCCGGGTTCCATACCCATTGCACTCATCATATTGCCGATAAGCCGCTGCGCTGACTTCTGCTCCAGAAGAAACATCATGCTGCCCGTGATATCACCCTGAACCAGGACATATATCCCGGCCATGATCTGCTCATCTCCTCCGATAGCTTCCCCGATCTGATTGAAGCCCAGAAGCTCGACTCTCGGAACCTTCATCTCCACCTTTGCCTGCAGCATCTGCGCGAGGCTGGAAGCGGCATTTCCGGCTCCGATATTTCCGATCTCCTTCAGGACATCGAAATACATATCGTCTACATGGTTAAGATCCAATTCTGCCATCAAGGATCCTCCTTTTATTGTATGCCATTTTAACTTTTGGCGTTTGTGTCATCAGATATCCACTTCACCAATGATCGTTGAGATATCAAGGAGTGAAACAAGTCCGTTTTCGACCTTTCCTACGCCACTGATAAATGACTGTACCCCGCTCTTACTGTCGTGGGAAACATTGTCCTCTACATCATCGGCTCTCAGATTATAAACCTTCTTTACTTCGTCAACCAATACTCCGATGCTTCCGCTCTGATCCACCTTCAGGATTATAATACGGCTCCTTCCGGTTATCTCGTCCTCCGGGAGGCCCATCTTTATCCTGAGGCTCATTACCGGTACGACCTCACCTCGAAGATTTATGACACCGCGAAAATACTCTGAGCTCTTGGGTACTCTGGTAATCCTCTGCATACGGACGATATTGTCGATATACTTGATATCTATTCCGTACTGCTCATTTCCGAGTCCCACAACGATATACTGGGTAACATCATTGTCTATGATTCTTAATTCGTCAGCCATAACTTTACCTTCCCCCTCTTAGAACAGTGCATTTGAATCAATGATCAGTGCAACCTCACCGTCTCCGAGGATGGTGGCACCGCTTATGATCCTGCTTGTGTTGATATATTTTCCGAGGGACTTGATAACAACTTCCTGCTGGCCCATAAGTTCATCCACCACAAGACCTGCCAGGCTGTCTCCCTTCTTGACAACAACTATTATGAGGTTCTCATTATCCCTTTCAACCTCGGGAGCATCCAGCATATCCGAGAGCCTGATAATAGGTATTACAGAACCGCGAAGCTGGATAACCTCCTTATTCTCCACAAGTCTGATCTCGGAAACGGGAATATCCTCGATAGTCTGTATATTTCCAAGGGCAATGGCATACTTCTCACCGCCCACGAGAACCATAAGAGCCTGAATGATGGCAAGAGTAAGAGGAAGTCTTACGATAAAAGTGGAGCCTTCGCCGAGCTTGGTCTTCACCTCCACGTCTCCGCCGAGCTGCTCTATATTGCTCTTTACAACGTCCAGACCCACGCCTCTTCCGGAGATATCCGTAACCTTCTTCGCCATGGAGAAGCCGGGATCAAAGAGAACGTCGATAACCTCCTTGTCATTCATCTGCAGAGCCTGCTCTTCGGGGATAAAGTTCCGCTCTATTATCTTCCTTCTGACAGCCTCTACATCGATACCGTTACCGTCATCACCAACCTCGATGATAACGTTATTGCCTTCCTGGTATGCATTGAGGAAAATAGAACCGGTTTCCGGCTTTCCTCTTTCACTTCTCACATCCGGTGTCTCCAGACCGTGATCCGCACTGTTTCTTAAGAGGTGCATAAGGGGATCGCCGATCTGATCCACCACTGTACGGTCAAGCTCTGTCTCTTCACCGGTGATGGTGAGCTGCATACGCTTGCCAAGCTTCTTTTCCAGATCCCTTATCATTCTCGGGAATCTCTGGAGTGCACTCTCGATAGGTACCATTCTTACCTTCATAACAGATTCATGAAGGTTGGTGGTAACACTCTCCAGATATTCTACATTCTCGGTAATTACCTGACTCTCGGAATTAGAGCCTCCGGACATCTGTGCTGCCGAGGAAACAAGTGCATTCTTTGCGATAATAAGCTCGGAAACCAGATTCATAAGAATATCCAGCTTCTCGATATCCACACGCACCGTCTGGCTCGCAACAGGCTTCTTTGCAGGAGCGGCCTTCTTTGAAGCTGCAGATGAGGCTGATGTCTCTGCCTGGGGAGCAGCCGCTGTTGTATGTTCAACGGATACCTCCGCACTCTCTGCAGCGGCAGCAGTTTCCTCAGCCCCCTGGGAAGCCTCGGCTTCTGCTGATGCGCTTTCTCCCGCTGAAGGTGCTGCACCGTTGTTGTCCACCATTTCCTCGTTATATTCCTCTCCGCAGACCTCTACTATCTCGGATACGGATTTAATGGCAGCCACCACTTTATCCATGGGTTCTCCGGTAATTACGAAGATACTGAAGGAGAAATCGAATTTCTCATCTTCGATATCCTGTGAGGAAGGGTCACTTACGATGATCTCTCCAAGTTCCTCAACAGCCTTGAATACCAGAAAAGCCCTGGCAGCCTTCAGCATACAGCTCTCATCGATATATACGGTGAAGCCGTACACCTTTTTGTCTGCCACTATGGCATCCTTCATCACGTCCTTCTGGGCTTCTTCCAGAGCAAGCGTCCTGTATACCGCCTTGTCGTTTCCGGCTGACGATGAATCCTCCGCCGCTTCGGGTGATGCAGCCTCTTCGGCAGCACCGCCTCCGCCCTCTGCAGGTGCCGGAGTACCGCCGCCTTCAAGGAACTTATTCAGCTCGGCTATAATGGATTCGTTGTCATCCTCGCCTTCATCGGAGGAATCCCTTATGGTATCCACATATCCCTGTATGGCATCCAGTGCCTGGAAAAGGATATCTATGAGATTTGAAGTGACCTTCATCTGTCCGCCGCGGATAGCCGAAAAGACATCCTCGGTGTCATGTGTAAGTCTCTGCAGGCGCTTATATCCCATTGTTCCCGCCATTCCCTTCAGTGAATGTGCGGCACGGAATATTTCATTAATGGAATCCTCGTTTTCCGGATCCTGCTCCAGAGTCAGAAGATTGTCATTAAGTGCCTGAATGTGCTCCTGGGATTCATCCAGGAAAATACCTAAATACTGGCCTACATCCATATTACCTTACCCCCACGTGCTTCGCGATCGCTTCAGCCACCTTGTTCAGCGGGACTATCTCACTTACAAGTCCGGTAAGCGCAATTGCCCTTGGCATGCCATATACCGCGCTTGTAGCTTCGTCCTGGGCGATCACATAAATTTTTTTCTGTTTCTCAAGATTCTCTATACCGGCGGTGCCGTCCGCACCCATTCCGGTAAGTACTGCACAGCAGATCTCCGCATACGGAGAATCGGTCAGGGATTCGTACATATAGTTCGCCGCGGGCTTAACGCCCTCCCTCGCCGGCTCGTCACTGTAGTAGATCCTCATGTGACCTCCGCTTCTTCCCACCTTCATATGCTTCCCTCCGGCGGCAAGATAGACTGTTCCCTTTTCCAGAAGATCACCGTCAGCGGCTTCCTTCACCCTTACCTTTGACAAAGTATCGAGCCTCTCGGCCAGAGACTTTGTAAATCCGGGGGGCATATGCTGCACCAGGAGTATGGGTGCATCTATCCCCGCAGGAATATAAGGAATGACCTGCTGCAACGCCTTCGGTCCGCCTGTGGAACAGGCAATGGCAATGCACTTTTCGCCTGAAACAGCCGGAACCCCGGTTCTCAGCTTTATGTCCTTGACATTGGAAAAGTTGATCCTGGTAAAAGTACCGGATCCCTTTGCCTCCTGTGTTGTCCCGGACTTTTGCTGGGGAGCCGTCGCTCTGGTGGGTGCTGTGACTGTGCCTACACCGCTGACCAGACTTGCTCTGGCAACTACAGCCAGGAGCTTCAGAAAGTGGGCTTTGAACTCTCCGTCCTTCAGGGCAGCCAGACCTGCAGGCTTTTGAATAAAGTCCACCGCACCGAGTTCAAGTGCTTCGATGGTCTCCTTCGTCCCCTCTCCCGTAGTAGATGAGAACATAAGGACCCTGGCACTTATCCTCCGCTTCTGAAGTTCCTTAAGGAGCTCCAGACCGCCCATTCGCGGCATATTGACATCCAGCACGACTGCGTCATACGACTTCTTCTGCAGAAGCTCAAGGGCTTCAATACCGTCCTTCGCCCTGTCCTCCACATGATATCTGCTGTCACCGTCAATTATATCACCGGCGATCCTTCTCATGAGTGCAGAGTCATCTACAACCAGTATTTTCTTTTGATCATTATTGCCCATATCTTTTTTCAGCGGCTATCGCTGGTCCTCCTTCTGATCTTCCGTTCCTCTTCAAAGATATATCTAATGATATCCTCCCTGCCATGGCTGTCCAGATTCAGGAATTTGACGCGGTTTTCAAATCTGTCCTTTACCCCTTCCTTGGGATTCGATGTGATTATGCGTCCCACAATGGAAAACTTCTGGGGTTTTCCGTCCACCATAAGAGAGAACTTGAAAAGCATCTTTGTATCTTTCTCGTACTTATGCTTGGAAACAAATCTGGCGCCGCCTCCGCTGATATCGACTATGACGCCGTCCTCGAGAGTAAGATCCGTATCCAGAAATTCAACGGAACGGGAAACATATGCCTCCTCTTCCTCTTCACTGAGCTTCCTGCTCTTCATATCAAGTATGCAGTTAAATCTGTAGTACTCCCGCCTCTGGAACTTCCGAAGTCCGCTGGTGAGCTCCATGACCAGAATATAGAGATTATTGGTCTTAAACCTGTCCTTGATCACGGAATAGCACTGGAAAAGCCCTGAAGAGGTGTAGAAGCAGAGGTCAAATTCTCCTCCCACGGGAAGGAGGATAAGCTTTCCCTTCTCTATTGGCATCTCTATCTCTATCTCTTCCTCGGAACGTATGTCATACACTCTGGACACGTATACCCGTCCTTTGGCGCCGGCCTTTCCCTCCAGTTCAGCTGCGCTCTCCTCGGAAAACTTTGTAGATGTGATCTCCAGTCTGTCGCCCGGCGAAACATAATCACTAAACATCTATGAATACTTCCTTCCTGCAAGGATATTCGCAAAAAATCCGCTCATTCCCCTTCTGTAAACAGTCTCGGTATGGGGAATATCCATAAGTGTATCTGCAATATCCGTAAATGCTTTTGCCGCCTTTGTCTGCGGGTTGCTTATGGAAACAGGGCTCTGCTGCATTACTGCCTTGACAAGTGCATTATCATAGGGTACCACTCCCAGAAACTCCATCTGGAGCTTCAGATATCTGTTCACCACAGCGCTCAGCTTGGAATACAGCTGCTTTCCCTCCTCTGTGGTCTCCACCTTGTTGGTGATCACCTTCACCTTCGTCTCAACCTTATTGAACTTCGAATGAAGGTTCAGAGCCTTCAATAATGAGTATGAATCCGTAATGGATGTGGGCTCCGGCGTGGTAACAAGGAGTATTTCCCTGCTCGCCACCAGAAATTCCAGCACAGCTTCCGATATACCCGCAGCTGTATCTATTATTATAACATCTGACATCGTATCAAGCTCGGAAAGATTGCGGATAAGGTAGTCCAGATGGTCACGGCTCAGGTTTCCCATTCCCGCTATTCCGGAGCCGCCGGAAATAAAGCCTATGCCCATGGGTCCCCAGGTAATAACGTCCCTTATGGAAGCCCCCTGATAGATAAGATCCGCCAGGCTGTGCTTCGGTATGGCCCCGAACATGACCTCTATATTCGCAAGTCCGAAATCGGCGTCAAAAATGATCACTCTCTTACCGGCATTTTTGAACTGCACGGCGAGATTAATGGCCACATTCGACTTGCCCACGCCGCCCTTGCCGCTGGTAACGGTAATGACTCTGGCGGTATTCTGCTGAGCCACCTGATTTGCCTTTATGATATTCCGTAATTTATCGGCCTGATCCACTTAAAAACCTCATTTACCCTGTCAATCGGTTCCCTTGCCTCCCAGAAGCACTCTTACGGTCTTCTGGGCATCAAATATCTCAATGTCATCCGGCACATCCTGTCCGTCGGTCACATAGGATATCTCCGCTCCGGTATGCAGCTTCAGATTCAGCATGTTGCCGAGAGTCGTTGTTTCATCAAGCTTTGTAAATATGATCCTGTAATCCACCAGCTTCGAATAGGTATCGGCTATGTTCAGAAGATCCCTGTACTTTGTTGTTACCGACACCACCAGATATACCGTGATCTTCATGGTGTCACGGGTAAGATCTATGAACTGCTTCTGGTTGCCTATCTGCTCATTATTCTTAGGTGAGTGGCCGGCGGTGTCCACAAGAACAAAATCAAAATTCTTGAATTCGTTTAAGGCGCTTCTCATGTCATCATCCACATACACTATCCTGAAGGGAACATTCAATATGTCCGCATAGGTACGAAGCTGCTCTGCCGCCTTTACCCTGTATGTATCGGTTGTGACCAGTGCAACCCTCTTTTTGTCCTGGACCACAAGCCTTGACGCGATCTTTGCTATGGTGGTGGTCTTTCCTACCCCTGTGGGACCAAGGAAGAATACCGCCTCCGGATCCGACGCATTTTTCTCTATGGTTGCGGCTTCTCCAAACTTCAGTATAAGTCTCTGGTATATACCCGACAGCATATAGTCAATGGAAACACCCGGCTTCCTGAGCTGCCTGGCCTCCTCCACAATGCTATGTACGTATTTCTCATCAACCTCATTGTCCTTCAGGGTTTCGGAAATAAGATCAAGAAATCTGCTGATCTCGTCATTTTCCTTCGGCTCTGAACCCTCAGCTTCTTCAGAGACCCCTTCCTCCGAGTGCTCGTTCTTTATCTGCTTCTCGATAAGGGAGTGGATGCTGTCAAGCTTTTCCGATATGGCCCGGCTTGAATCTCCGCTTTCCTTCAGAACCTTCGCATCCTTTTCTTTGGGAGCCTCTTCCTTCTCCCTGCTCTCCTTTTCGGACTTTCTCTCACTTTCGTCGATCTTTCTCGCTGCATCCCTGACTATGGAAAGATCTATCTCCGAAGGATCCTTTATGCTGTTTTCAAGCGGCATGGTGCGGCTGCTCTTTGCCTCCGGCCTGTATGGAGGAAGCTGCATAGGCTTTGAATTCGAAACATTTGAATCGGATACCTCCTCTATGGCAGCCGTTACCTCGATCTGGGCTCTCTTAAAAAAGCCGAAAAAACCTGCGGGCTTCACGGTGCGCACATTCATCACCACCGCGCCTTCGCCCAGCTCCGCCTTCGCCTGTCTCGTCGCCTCTTCTTCAGTTTTTGCGGTAAACTTCTTAATTATCATAAGTATGATCCGAACGCTTTATGCAGTGATTATCCCTACCGACTGAAGCTCCACACTGCTCTCTATCTCATTATATGATATCACTATCAGGTCTTTAATATAATCCTCTGACAGCTTTTTAAAATATATCCTGACTATGGGTGATGTGAGAACTATGGGATTTCGTCCCATATCCTCAAGCTTTCTCACTTCCTCCTCCGCAGAAGCCATTATGGCCTTCGTTCTGTCAGGAGCCAGTGTAAGATACGAACCCTGTTCCGTCTGCTTGACGCTGGCCATGATCTCCTGCTCGATGGCGGGATCCAGTGTCACAACGCTGGTGCTCTCTCCCATCTGGAAGTATCTGGCGCTTATCGCCCTTTTCAGTGCCTGTCTGCAGTATTCCGTGAGTATATCCGTATCCCTTGTGGTAGCACCGTTATCCGCAAGAGACTCGAAAATGGTAAGGAGATCCCTTATGCTTATGCCTTCCTTCAAAAGATTCTGCAGCACCTTCTGTATCTCTCCGATACCCAGTATCTTCGGTGTAAGCTCGTCCACAACCTCGGGATTTGACTCCTTCAGGTTGTTTATGAGATTCTGCGTATCCTGACGGGTAAGAAGCTCACTGATATGAGCCCTTATCACCTCGGTAAGGTGAGTTGCGATAATGGACGGGGGATCCACAACCGTATATCCGACGGATTCGGCTCTCTCACGCTGGCTCTCGGTGATCCACGTTGCGGGAAGGTGGAAGGAGGGCTCGAAGGTCGGGATACCTGTAATCTCCTCCTCGACATAGCCGGGATTCATTGCCATATAGTGGTCAAAGAGTATCTCTCCCTCTGCAACCTGCACGCCCTTTATCTTAATAATATACTGGTTCGGGTTCAGCTGTATATTATCACGTAGTCTTATTATGGGAACTACCGTACCCATTTCAAGCGCTATCTGCCGCCTTATCATTACTACCCGGTCAAGAAGGTCTCCGCCCTGGTTCACATCGGCGAGAGGGATGATGCCGTAACCAAATTCCAGCTCAATGGGATCGACATTCAATAACGAGATCACATTCTCCGGCTTCCGGATCTCCTCTGCGCTTACTTCCTCCGGCTTCTCTGCCTCGGCTTCAACGGCACTCACCTCAAGCTGGTTCTGCATGATCCTTCCGCCTACAACGAAGATCGCGCCCATTGTTACAAAGATCACTGGATTCAGGGGTGTGGCAACTCCCAGGAAGGCTATTATGCCCCCCGCCATATACATGACCTTAGGAGTGGACAGGATCTGCCGTACAAGAGTCGGTCCGAAATCCGCTTCCTTTGCTCCCTTTGTAACCAGTATACCGGTTGACAGCGAAATAAGGAGAGATGGTATCTCTCCCACCAGGCCGTCACCTATGGTAAGTATGGTATAGGTGTTCAGCGCATCCTGGAAGGTCATTCCCCGTCTCAGCATGGCCATGGCTATACCGCCCACCAGATTGACTCCGGTAATGATAAGCCCCGCGTTGGTATCACCCTTTACATACTTGACCGCACCATCCATGGAACCGAAGAAGCTCGATTCTTCCTGGATCTTGTCACGTCTGGCCTTAGCTTCCTTGTCGTCGATCGCTCCGGAATTCAGATCTGCGTCTATGGCCATCTGCTTACCGGGCATGGCGTCCAGTGTAAATCGTGCCGTAACCTCCGACACACGCTCAGATCCCTTGTTTATGACCACGAGCTGAACGATAAGGAGAATTATGTAAACTATTGTGCCGACTATCAGATCGTTCCCTCCGACAAACTGCCCGAAGGTACGGACCACGTTTCCCGGATCGCCTGTGGTAAGGATAAGCTTTGTGGAGGACACATTTAGCGATATCCTGAATATGGTGGTAAAAAGAAGTATGGTGGGATAATATGACATATCCAGTACTTCTTTTACAAAAAGCGTATTAAACAGTATGGCGAATGCTATCGCCATATTAAAAGCAAGGCAGATATCCAGAAATGTTGCCGGAAGGGTAATTATCATGAAGACAAAGGCCGACAAAAGATACAGTGCGACCCCGACATCAAATACATTAAAAACCTTGCTTTTTCCCTTGGCAGGCACTACTTTTCACCCCGCTGTTCCTTTTGATTATACACAAATGCGAGAATCTCCGCTACTGCCTGATAAAGTTCCGGAGGAATAATGTCCCCCAGCTCCACATTGTGGTATATCATTCTGGCGAGAGGTTTGTTTTCAACTATCTCCACATTATTCTCCCTGGCCACTTCCTTTATCTTCTGCGCCAGGAAATCCGTTCCCTTTGCAACCACTATGGGTGCCGCGGCAATGGTCACGTCATAACGTAAGGCAACGGCAAAATGAGTAGGGTTCGTTATGACCACGTCTGCCTGAGGAATGGCGGACATCATACGCCGCTGGCTCACCTCTCTCATTTTCTGCCGGATCTTTCCCTTTATCTGGGGATCTCCTTCGGAATTCTTATACTCGTCCTTGACCTCCTGCTTGGTCATCATCATATCCTTGTGGAACTTCCATCTCCTGTAAGCATAATCCGCTATACCAACGATCAGATACAGGATAGCTATACGGAGACCCATATCCAGCACCGTGTCAAGCACCAGTGCCACTCCCTCCTTCAGGGAGAACTGCTCTAAAAGAAGTATCATCCCCAGCTTGTTTTTGAGGGTGATATAAGCCATATACCCGATTATGAATATCTTCACAAAGGACTTCAGGAGCTCGAAGAGCTTTTCTGCGGAGAAAAGCCTCTTCATCCCGCTTAAGGGAGAGAGCTTATCGAATTTCGGCTGAAGCGGCTTCGTTGTGGGTGCCCACTTCACCTGAATAATGTTGACAACGATCGATATAGCAAATCCCACCAAAAGAATGGGAAGAAGGATGATAAGCATCTGCAGGGCGCATCGGTTTACATAAATGCAGAAATCCCGTACGCTTATCTCTCCTCCGGTAATGATGGTATGCTCCGGAATGCTTTCATATATCCAGTAAAACAGCTCCAGAAAGCGGGTCCCCGTGTAAAAACCTATTACCCTGAGAAGCAGGAATACAGCTATAAGACTGATGGCGCTGTTTAATTCCTGGCTCTTTGCCACCTGCCCTTCTTTTCTGGCATCATCGAGCTTCTTCTGTGTAGGCTCTTCGGTCTTATCTCCGCCTTCACCATCGGCAAAGAACTGAAGATCAAGCTTCAGCAAATAATCTCCGTTCCTTTTATATTCGTAAGGATAGCTCATCCGCTGCTCAGAACCTCTATAACATTGGTGATCATCCGCTTCATCTCTCCCGAAATAAAGTCACCCATAATGGGAATAAGAGAAGCTGTTGCTATAAGGGCCGCGAAGCCCACGAATATCTTCAGCTGCACTCCCACGGAAAACATATTCATCTGGGGAGCCACCTTCGCAAGGATCCCCAGGATGGAATTCAGTAAGAGCATGGTTGCGTATATAGGCAGATATATCCTGAAGGCGATTATGAAGGAATCCATAATATAGCCCGTCACCGTATATACAAGCCCATCTGCAGGGATCACCACCCTACCCGTGGGGATCAGCGTAAAGCTTTCAAAAAAAGCCCTCAACACATAGTGATGCAGATTCGTAAGCATCAGTATAAGCATAAAAGCGTACTGATAAAGCGAACCCGTGAAACCGGTCTGCTGCCTTGTCATGGGATCAAAAATACTTACCATGGCGAGACCGATATCCCTATCAATATTGGATCCTGCAAACTGCAGTACATAAAGCGCCAGATTTGCGCAAAAGCCTATACTCAGCCCGCAGAAGGTCTCCTTTATGACCAGTATCGCGTACCCCACTACCGTGGTGTACTCAAGAACCGGATGCGGCACGACCGTAATATAAACGAGAAATGCCAGAAATACGGAAAGCCCTGCCTTAACCCGCCTCGGAACGTTATTCATACTGAAAAATGGCGCCGAAAACATAAATGACGCTATCCTGGTAAGGAGAAGCAGGTAATATTCCAGATCCTTGACAGAAAAATTATACTGAAACACTTTTACTCTTTAATCATTTGATGTATACAGAAAAATCACTCCAGAGATCCTGGGTAAAGGTTACCATATTGTTCATCATCCAGTGTCCCATCACCATAATTCCGGTAAAGATCGCTATTACCTTCGGAACAAAGGTCAGCGTCTGCTCCTGAATGGAGGTCACCGTCTGAAAGATGGAAACCGTAAGACCCACCACCAGAGAAACAAGGAGGAGCGGTGCCGAGGTTATGATGATAATATACAATGTATTTCTCACCAGATCCGATACTGTATCTATTGTCATTTTGTTCCACTCCTTTCCGAAAAAGATTCTTCGGGCTCCGCCCTCAGAATGACAGGTCTAATCAGTAAGATTCTTCGGGCTTCGCCCTCAGAATGACATATTTCGTCAGTTAACAGGTCTCATCAGTAAGATTCTTCGCTCTCCGCCCTCAGAATGACATATTTCGTCAGTTAACAGGTCTCATCAGTAAAAAGTCTTCACAAGAGAGCCGATCACAAGGTTCCAGCCGTCCGCAAGCACAAACAAAAGGATCTTGAACGGCATGGAGATCGTCGTCGGAGGCAGCATCATCATACCCATACTCATAAGAGTGGAGGCCACCACCATATCTATTACGATAAACGGAATATAGATCAAAAAACCGATTATAAAAGCAGTCCTGAGCTCCGAGATGCAGAATGCCGGGATCAGCACATAGTTTGGAATATCGTCAAGCTCCTCCACGGGATCCAGCTTTGCAATGTCTAAGAAAAGCTGAACATCCTTCTTCTGGGTCTGTCCGTACATAAACTGGCGAAGAGGCTCCATTGCTCTTTCCCTAAACTCGGTCTGTGTTATGGTTCCTTCCTCAAAGGGCTTTACCGCCTGGGTATTTATCTGATTGATAGCAGGCTGCATAATGAAAAAGGTAAGGAAAAGGGTAAGCCCGACAAGTACCTGGTTCGGAGGCGCAGTCTGTGTCCCGATGGCAGTTCTGGTAAAATGCATAACAATGATGATCCTTGTAAATGAGGTCATCATAATAAGGAGGAAGGGTGCGAGAGACAGCAGGGTCAGGGTAATAAGGATCCTTAAAGTCCCCGAAAGATTTCCTCTTTCATCAGAATATGTGATATTCAGATTATTACCGATATTCAGTTCCCTGATATCCTGAGGTGACTCTGCGGTACCCGGCTCCCTTATAACCGTACTGGAATTATAGGGATTATCACTAAGCCCCAGATCGTTGTAATTCTGGCTCCTGGTCCCCTCCACGGTAGTAGTATCGCCCCTGGATGCTCCCGTATTACTGGTAATGTTCTCCTGGGCATAAACGGGGAAAGCCATTAAGATAATAAGAGATAAAAGAAAAACGGCTGCATAAACCAACCGTATTTCCTTAAAAAGCTTTCCAGCAATCATATTCATTTCCTGTCATTCTTCCGGATCACACTTCCGGCTTTTTCAAGGAGCTTTTTAAAATCCGGTGTTTGAATTCCGGTCTGCTCACCGGCTTCCGGCTGCAGGACAACATCCTCCGGCAGCTCACAGATCAGTCCAACCTGATCCTTCGATTCCGATATCAGAAGATATCTGTCACCTGCCTTGATAAGATCCAGACACTTTCCGCCCGACAGCCTCAAAGATTCCACAACCTGAATATTGCGTCCGGTCATTTTCTGCTTCTCAAAGGAGCCCACTATCCTTGCTGTCAAATAGGTGGCGAAAAGCACGAACGCAAATATAAGGAATGCCGACAGGAGTTCGGCAACGCTGCCAACCCCTGTTAGTAGGCAGAGATTCATTTATCCTACAACTTTCTTCACGGCTTCCAGCACACGTTCCGCCTGGAACGGCTTAACTATGAAATCCTTCGCTCCGGCCTGAATGGCTTCGATAACCATTGCCTGCTGACCCATAGCGGAACACATGATAACCATAGCCGAAGGATCAGTGGACTTGATCTTCTTCAGCGCCTGTATTCCGTCCATTTCCGGCATTGTGATATCCATCAGAACCAGATCGGGTTTTACCTCGGCATATTTCTCAACAGCCTTGGCTCCGTTTTCCGCTTCACCTGCAACATTGTAGCCGTTCTTTGAAAGAATGTCCTTGATCATCATTCTCATAAATGCTGCATCATCACAAATCAGAATGTTTTTAGCCATAGTTTTTTCTCCCTGTTTATTTATAGCAAACGACTCTGTCGTCAACTACACTACTTTATTATTTCTGTAACTCTTACACCGAAGCTTTCTTCGATTACAACAACCTCGCCCTTTGCAACGTACTTGCCGTTTACAAGAACATCTATCGGCTCACCGGCTATCTTCTCTAATTCTATAATAGTTCCCGGTGCAAAATCAAGGATTTCGTTAATAGATTTATGCGTCCTTCCGAGTTCAACGGTAACCTCCAGAGGAACATCCTTGATAAGCTCGATATTTTCCTGACTCTGCAGAGGGTTGATATCCCCGGAGAAGGTCTGGAAATTTGCCTGCTGGACATTTACCGGCTGCTGCATCATAGGCTGCATCATTGGCATTCCCATTCCCATCTGGGGCGCCATCTGCATCTGCGGCATACCCATCTGCATCTGAGGGTTCATACCCATCTGCATCTGGGGATTCATGCCCATCTGAGGATCCATCGCCTGAGGCATTGGCTGCTGTGCCGCTGGCTGCTGCGGCATTGACTGAGGCTCCGGTGCTGCGCTTTCCGCTGCCGGTGGAGGCGGTGGAGGAGCTTCCTCTGCCGCTCCGGCTGCTTCTCCTCCTTCCCCGATAAAGAAGTTATATAACTCCTTGGCGAAAGGAATGGGGTAGAGCTGCATTATGGAGCTGTCAACCAGATCCTCACCTATCTGGAGATCAAAGGATATCTTTACGAATTCTCCTTCCAGAAAGGCTGCTATATCGCCCGGCTGTCCGAATTCTCCCAGATCCACCAGGGAGGCTTCCGGCGGGCTTATATCTATCATTTTCCCCAGCATAGAGGAAAGTGATGTGGCTGCGGAGCCCATCATCTGGTTCATCGCCTCAGATATGGCGGAAAGATGAAGTTCCCCGAGTTCACCGTCCGTATTGGTTCCGTCACCACCCATCATAAGGTCGGTGATAACCTTTACATCATTCTCTTTTAATACAAGAATGTTTGAACCGTCAAGACCTACTTTGTAATGTATCTGAACAAATACACAGGGCTTCTCATAATCCTGTATCAGAGTATCCCAGGTACATACCTCAACTGTAGGAGTGGTGATATTTACCTTGCGGTTTACCAGAGAGTACAGTGTTGTGGCTGAGGTACCCATGCTTATATTGGCAACCTCTCCAACCGCATCTCTTTCTATTTCGGAGAGTACCTCCTCTCCGGATCCGCCTGTATTCCCGTCAGAGGGCGCTTCGGAAGGAGCCTCGGAAGGCGCTGAATCGCCATCGTCAGCAGACATACCGCTCAGGAGCGAGTTTATCTCATCCTGAGATAGCATTCCGTCCATCTAGTTACCCTCCTCTCTGATTATTGATGTTACCCTGACCGCATAGTCATTCTTAATGGCTCCGGGCAGTGCCGTAAATTTCCTGATATTGCCGACGTAAACATTCAGTTCTTCAGCAACCTTGCTGTCCAGGCGTATGATATCACCGGGCTGCAGGTTCACAAAATCCTGAACCGAAATGACACTGTGTCCCAGAACTGCCTTTACCGGCATGGAAACGTGATTTATGAGATCTTCGAGATGCTCACGGTAATCCTCATCATTTCCGTTCTGCATATTGGAGAACCAGAACTTGGTATTCAGCTTATCCATTATGCTTTCCAATGTAAGGAAAGGAAGACAGATATTCATAAGCCCCTCCACGTCACCTATCCTCATATTAAGAGTGACGATGGAGATCATTTCCGTCGGTGCTATTATCTGTGCAAACTGCGGGTTTGTCTCCACCCGTTCAAGAACCGGCGAGAGCTCCACCACATTTTTCCAGGGCTCCCTGAGGAGACGAACACAGATCACCATGATCTTCTCCAATATTGAAAGCTCGATATCCGAGTATTCCCGGCTCTTTTCCAGGGGCTCTCCCTGACCTCCCAGCATTCTGTCTATTATAGCAAAACCAAGATTGCTGGCAAGCTCTATCATAACATTTCCGCTAAGGGGCAGGAAATTGATTATACCAAGTATTACCGGGTTAGGCAACGAATTCGAAAATTCCGAGAATGTCAGCGCCTCGGAATTCACCACCGTAACCTGGGCATTTTTCCGGAGATATACCGGAAGATTCGTGGAAAGAAGTCTCCCGTAATGTTCGAAGATTATCTCCAGTGTTCTCAAATGTTCCTTTGAGAACTTCGCCGGACGCTTGAAGTCGTAATCCTTGACAGGCCTTTCATTGGCCTCCTTCATATCGTCCGCATCTATTTCACCGGAACTGAGACCCGCCAGCAGGGCGTCTATCTCATCCTGGGACAGTACATCTGCCAAAGTGGTTCTCCCTTCCCCATGATTTTCAGATCATTACTCATCCGACAGAGCTTTTTTAAGAATCCGTGCACATCCGCCGGAGACTTAAGGTGAACGAACAATCATCCTTGCCGCTCACTATAAAATATCTTAGGAAATAAGCCAGCTGGAGAATGACACTCCGGTAATGAACTTGGAATTATACATCTCCTGAAGCCCCTCCAGTATCCTCTGCTGGATAGCCTCCGTTCCCATAGCATTTATTTCCTCAAGGGTATAGCTGCCTATTACCTTGTTTATCTCATCCTTTATAAGTCCGACCTGCGCGTCCATATTCGCGCCGTAGGTAGCGTAATCACTGTCCTTGGTATTCAGTGAAAGTGTAACCCCGACAACCGCATAATGCGCCGTTGTATCTCCTGATTCCGGATCGACCTTTAAGGGTATTGTGAGCTGGTCTGCAATATCATAGGGAGAGATATCCGCTATGGATACATTGTTCGCAGCACTGGCAATATCCCCGCTGGAAGCGATGCCGAGATCCAGATTAATGGCGCCGCCTATGTCACCCACAAGAGCAAGCACCTTCTGGTTCGTGGGGATAATGGTAAACATCATTATTCCCGTCATCACCGTATTGACCACCAGTAAAGCAAGTATGATTATGCCAAGCAGATTCTTTTTCATATAAGCCTCTTATTTTAGCTTTCTTGTAATCCTGAGGGCGTAGCCCTTCCTGTCATCCTGAGGGCGTAGCCCGAAGGATCTTACTATAAGGATCCTACGAAGCGTCCGACAGCTCATTGTAGATCTTTATCTCCACACGCCTGTTCTTTGCCCTGCCCTCGGGAGTGGAATTGTCGGCAATGGGGACATATTCACCTCTGCCGCTGTGCTTAATGTGTGCAGGATCCAGAAAAGTGGTGTCCAGAAGATACTGGAAGACACTTAAGGCCCTTGCTCCCGACAGTTCGTCATTACTTGCAAACTGACCCCTGCCCCCTATGGGAACATTATCCGTATGTCCTTCGATCTCAATGGTATCATGAGCATACCTCTCAAGTATCTGTCCGAGCTTATCAAGAACAGGCTGCGCCTCATCCTTTATTGTAGCACTTCCGGAGTCAAATAACAATGAACCGTTCATAGTGAGAAGAACATACTGGCTGGTATAATCTATGTCGATCTCGCGCCCCAGACTGCTTTCCTCTATGGCCTCTTCTATTTTTTCCGCCAGCTCCTCCGAAGCCTTCAGCTGGGCCTCAATAAGCTCTTCCTTTACCTCCTGCACTTCCGCGTCGCTTCCGGAAAAATCGCTGGACTCCGAGGAATCCTGTTCGCCTGCGTAACCGCCGTTTGAACTGTTGTCTTCCTCGGTTTCGGAATTGTTTACAACCTCATTATTCTGTTTTCCCGATGCACTGACACCCATTGAGCTGAAATACTGCGAAAGCTCATTCAGCTGGCTTACACCGTTACTCACCAGCACACCGTCGCCTATGGCGGTTCCTCCCCCTTCAAAGATGCTGAAGGTCTCTGCGAAGGATTTTGCCACCTCCTCATATTTCGCGGCGTCCACAGATGACATTGAGAACAGCAGTACGAAGAAGCAGAGGAGGAGATTCATCAGATCCGAGAATGTGGCGGTCCAGGCGGGAGCACCGGGCTTTACATCTTCGACCTTATTCTTCTTAGCCATTCGTGCTCCTTACCTTATCCTTCACCTCCGCCGGCGTCGCCGCCCTCACCCATGGCAGCGGAATCCTTGGGAGACAGATAGGATTTCAGTTTCTCTTCTATTACACGTGGGTTTTCTCCTGCCTGTATGGAAAGGAGTCCTTCCACCTGTATTCCCTTAACGGCCATTTCCTCGCTGTTTTTGCCCTTGAGCTTTGTTGCTATGGGTGTGCAGAGCCAGTTCGCAAGGAGAGAGCCGTAATACGTCGTTACCAGCGCCACAGCCATGGAAGGCCCGATGGAGGAAGGATCCGACAGATTCTTAAGCATGTTGATAAGTCCGATAAGGGTACCGATCATTCCCCAGGCAGGTCCCATGGAACCAACGTCCTCCCAGAAAGCCGCATTTGCTTTATGACGATCCTCTACGGCATTCATTTCCGTTTCCATGATCGCCCGCACAAGCTCGGGATCGGTTCCGTCCACAACCAGCATTATACCTTTCTTTAAGAAAGGATCCTCGATATTTCCGGCAGCTTCCTCCAGTGACAGAAGCCCCTCTTTTCTGGCTATGTTGGAAAGATCTATTATCTGCCTGATGATATCGGCAGGCTTTACGTTATATGTCTTGAAGATCTGGGAGGTGGATTTCATACCCGTCATGAAGTCCCCAACGGTTCGGCTTGCAAAGACAGCAAAAAAAGCGCCTCCGAAGGTTATAACCGCAGAGTCACGATCAAGGAAAGACCATATTGCCGACATTCCATTGGATCCCGTGATCCCGTAGAACATCAGGCCAAAGCACATGATAAGACCGACTATGGAAGCAATATCCATAACAAACCCTTACTCCTCATATTTCTTCACCGGCTCTTTTCCGGATCACCGTATCTGAAATCCTTCACAAGCTCCAGTATATTCATCCTGCCTTCCTTAACGATGAGCTTCTTACCGTTCTCAAAGGTCACTACCGTATCCGGTGTCTCTTCCACCGTCTGTATGTGATCCTCATTCACCAGTATCTTTGTCTCGTCAAGCTTTGTAAGTTCAATCATCAGTCGAATGCCGCCCTTCTTCTGCAGGTCTCCGGCTGTCCGAAGGAGGCACCTTCCGACTGCGGTCCACCGGGCATCTCACCATCCCGATGTGAACAGACAGGATAAACCACACGACATTATAGCACAAATCCCCGGAGAGAAAAACCCTCCGGGGAAAATTTGTTTCAATCAGAGATATTTACTATTTGGGGCTTACCTGTGAACAGTAATTCAATCAACTCGGAAATTCTTAAATTATTTTTTCCGGATAGTGTATTCCTTTACAGAGCTTCTGAGTACCTGTCTCCAGTCGCTGCCCTCGTCAAATCCGCTTAGTTTTATCAGATCCGCTATGTCGATCTTACCCATTTCAACCTTCTGGTCATCAAGATTACTGTATACCGTGCCGAGCGTTTTCTTAAGCAGTGCAGTCTCTCCGGCGCTCCTCTGCGGTTTATTTATCATAACATGGGTGTCGATCGCCATAAATATACGGGATACATCCACGAGATAATCGGAGGATATTATTCCGGTTTCTTCCTTTAGCACTGTATCGAATTCGGGTGTGCCGGATAAACCGGGCACTCCCAGTGTATTATCAAGAACACGGTAATACTCCTGTCTGTCCATAATTGTGCCGCCAAACCAGCCTATAAATTCGGATACCTTCGGTGCCAGCGCCAGAACGGCTCCGCTTATGGGCTCCTTATTAAAAATATCAGATAAACCCTTCGCTGCTGTAAGAATACCGGTGGCCATTCCGACACTTCCTTTATATGTATCCAGCTTAGCCTTGTCCCTGGAAAGCATAAGGAAAAACTGCACCTGTGAATCATTCTCGGCCGCTTCTCCCATCTCCATTTTTTCCTGGTCCTGCGGGGAAAGAGCGGGAGGCGGATTACCTGCTGCTGCCGCCGCCGCTGCTGCCCTGGTATTCCCCGCAAAGGTTATGGCAGTCTCGATATCTTCATCTGCTTTATTCATCCGTTCTCTTTGCCGGTCACCGACTGCCGTTTTCTTAACATTCTCGGCAAAAATAAGGATTCCTTTTAATGTAGTTACTATACCGCCTAAAATCTTGAAATTAGTTGCGTTATTGCTTCCAGCCTCTGACCAGGAATCACCGAGCGACTGTATGCTGCTTACAACTTTTAGTGCGTCATTGGCAATTTTCATAATTTCATCAAAAACAGCCAGGAAGTTTGCACGATATACCTTCGGCGTCTTTTCATCTTCATCTTTTTCTGCCTGTGTCGGATGCCTATATTTATGTACCTTTTGGGCAGCTTTATAAATATCGGCAATAAGCTGATACAGGGCTTTAACACCTTCCCAGCCTGTCGAAATAGAATTCACCGCTTTGATTGCCGTACGAGCATTCTTCTTATCAAATTCGTATTCTTCCTTTTTCCGTGGATTATCGTTTTCATCAGTAAAAGTATCTTCAAGCAACACAAAGAGATAGGATGCGCCGCCGATTATCCCCAGAATATTGGCACTGGAGGAAACAGTTGACGCAAGGGAGCGGAGTGAAGATTTGTATTTTTTTTCATCGTCATATAAATCCACTTTTTTCTTCAGATTGGACTCTTCATATATTTCCTTTACTTGATCATCAACTTTATCCTTCTCATCTTTAGAAAGATCCTTGTAGTCTTTCCCTTTATAATCCTTATCAACTATTTTTTTTCTTTCCTTGTCGAAATATTTATCTTTTTCATTATTCTGGTCAACCCTGTCAGAAGCACCCTTTGCCGTTTCAACCATGCCTCCGACTTCAATTATCTTGTTTACAAGATTTAAATTGATAGCATTTCTGGCAAACCATGCTCCGGCTCCCCTCCGATTTGCGGACTCTTCCTTAATCATATCAATCTCTGAAGGATTAAAAAGATCCCCGGTCATGGTTTTTGTTTTCCATTTATTAAACCCTTGAAAAAACTGATCATGATTAACAAGCTCATCAATGAGTCCCACCCTCATAAGCTCACCCTTTCTCGGAAGAAGGGCAAGCTTAAGCTTTACATGCCTCGATTTTTCTCCATTAATCACTATTTCACGTGCGATAGCCCATAATGCCGCTTTGTTATCATCACTTAAAAGCCCCAGACATGTTGACTGTACAAGCTCCTTATCTTGAAGAATATACTGAACAACAGGATCCTGCATGCAGTTTACGTCAGACATACGATTATTCGGATCATTATTAACGCAGTGATCTATATAAGCGGCGACAACCTTCCCAAGCTTATCCTTTGGAATCTTATATATGGGACTGGTGCCAACATTATCATGTATTTCCTGGAAAATATCCTGATCCGACTTCTGCTGCGGGGCAGCTCCAGCCGCTCCGGCCACCTCGAAAGGCGAAGAATTGTTCTCATCACGGTATTGTTTTGCTTCATTGAAGCTTGCACCCAGCGTCTTTAGATCATACTGTTTGTTTATGGCATATCCCGCATAGTACTGTATTGTCCTTGAATTGACATGCTGGAAAAAGGGTGACGATCTGATAGCCGACCTTAGCTTGTTAATTTTCTCCTGATCCTTTAAGCTTCTCTGTCGAAAAAATGCAATATCCTTTTCCTTAAAAGCAGCATCATCGGCAATAAACTGGCCGTTAAGATATATGCCCCTGACGTGCCTTTTGCTCTTATGCCTCCTTATATCCATTAAATCCACGTTCTTTTCGGATATAAGATAACGGCCTTCCGCCCCTTCCCTGTCCTTTTTATCCGCTTCAAGAGTGGTTGTATTACGGTCAAGCATGGTCTGACGCTGTTTTGACAGATAACCCTGGAACGTGGCATCCAGCTTAAAACGCTTATTGTCAGTAGAAAGAAAGACCATTCTTTTATGGGTCTTTTCATGCTCCACTCCGGGAGCTGCCCCGCCGGATTCGGTATCCTGTATAGCTTTATAATCAACGATCGGAAGGGAATCGAAGGTAACCTTTCTGTATCCCGGGTGTGTATTCCCCCCCTGATCCGCTCTCACAGGATCCTGTAAGGTTTCCATATCCACATTAAAACCGTCAATAAAAGTATTGACTGCATTCAAGTCATATTCACCGACATATTCCCTTATATCCTTCCTGGCCTGAATATTCTGGGCATCAAGATCACGTCCGGTCCCGGTTTGAGCAAGATTGGTCTGCTGGTCTATGATCTCCATACTTCTTGTCAGCTGATAATAAGTCATTGCCAGCTGGTCATATGTGTCATAGTGTTTCCTGAAGGTTTCGGTTCTGTATTTTGCCCTTTCATCATTCCAGGCCTTAGCGTTATCCTTTGCTTCAGTAATAAGATTATCACGCTGCTTTTTATGCAGTGACTTCGTTACGGAATTTGCTGCCTTTTTACCCAGACGGTTATGGAAAAAGCTGTATGCCCTTCCGTGACCGGTACCATGATCCCTGACTTCCGACTGTAACCGGAAAAAGTAGTTTCTTTGCATAGCCATTGCACTCTTAAGGGCATTATCATCTGTAGCTGAATCATTATCAGGTGCAGGAACAGCTGCAGGAACAGGTGCAGGAACAGCTGCAGCACCGGGGGCGGCTCCGACAGGCGGATTTACGGCAGCTCCACCGGCACCTCCTCCGTCACCGGCACCTCCTGCAGCTCCTCCGGCACCACCTCCGGCATCGACAGGCGGATTGGGTACGGCACCTCCTGCAGCTCCTCCGGCATCGACAGGCGGATTGGGTACGGCACCTCCTGCAGCTCCACCATCAGCCGGAACAGCTGCTCCGGGAGGGTTCGGATTTGCAGGATTCCCCGGAGGCGGCTGCAGTTTTGTCCCCAAAGCACCGGTATATGCAGTGAGATCAGCCTGTACTTTGTTAAATTCAGTACGGTCCGATCTCGCTTTTAATGCTCTTTCTTCAAGATCATCCTGCTCAAGTAAAAGATTCTTATTCCTTATTTCCCTTATCTTTGCAGCCAGTTCTTTTCTGTGATTCAGGTGCTTATTCCGCATGCCGGCAGCATTTGTCTGAGATCCGGTGTTTTCAGCCTTCATTCTGGCTATGATATTATTGCGGATATCTTCAATAACTGCGGATCTCTTCTTTTTTATACCCTGACCCATATCATATTCCTGATCATCAGCGAAAAAGTTGTCCCTGTCCGCCATATATGAAGTGAGACCGGTATCGATGACACTGTTATCCACACCAGCTGCATCATAGGTATTCGAAAATTTTCTTACTTTGAGATTTTCTCCTGCTCTGTGTCCCGGCATAGTATTCTCCAGATCATTTCAAGAATCACACATCGTTCTTCGTACTGTTTTCTATTTTCTCTATCTCTTCCCCTAATTCATCAAGCTGTTTTTCAAGATTTTTCAGCCTTATTTCCGGATGTTCCGTATCCATTACCTTTTCCAGATAATCAAGATAAGCGTCAAAAGAAACCTTCTCAGGATCTTCACATAGAAAGAGGATAAAGTCAGCGAAAACATCCAGCTTATCATTAAGCGAACTTAAATAATAAACAGCATTTTCAAATTCAATATCTAAATTTGCGGGATTAACCGCCATGCGGCAGCTTAAAAAGATCTGACTTAATGGAGGAAAAAAGCCGAAGTGTCCAAAAAAGGGATATGATCCGACAGAAATGGCATTATTCAGTTCATTTAGTCCTTTAAGAATTCCCGGAACCGATTCTTCCCCGATATTCTGTGCCAAGGTTATGTGAAAATGAAGTATGAAAAAGGGATCCTCCTCATTTAAACCTTTTTCCATAACGGCTTCAATAACCACTGCCGTTTCGGTTGCTCCTATATCCTCAGCCATTGAACGGAGAACCCCGTCGTTTTCTTTACAGTTTCCGAATAATCCCTCCATACTGTCTTTAAGGGATGCCATAAATTCGGAAATATCACTCATAGTCATAATCCACCCCCGGCTCAAAACGGAAGACAAATACCCTATAGTGCATTTTACTATTATTAACAATCCAAGTCTATCAAATTAATAAAATGTTTTTATTTTTCCTTTGTTTTAGAGGTTGAGGATATGGGTATTGACGGGATAATCAAAAAGGTACGACCCCAGAATGACCACGATGGTGATCGTGGAAGCCAAATCCAAAAATTCTTAACCATCGTATATCTGAAAAAAGATTATCGCATAAATCCCCGGAGAGAAAAACCCTCCGGGGAAAATATGAAATTACAATTGTTTCAATGTTGCAATAGTTCACCCAGATTTTTCCGCTTCTGGTCATCCTGAGCGAAGCGAAGGATCTTTCATAGCTTAACGCTTCAGATTGATGAGCTCCTCAAGCATGGTGTCGGAAACCGTGATGATACGGGAATTTGCCTGGAAGCCACGCTGGGTTGTGATCATTGTCGTGAATTCCGAGGAAAGATCCACGTTACTCATTTCCAGCTCTCCGGAAGCATAGGAGCCGCCGTTTGCGGTCACGTCGCCGATAACCGGCGCACCGGAGTTCATGGTCTCCACATAGAGGTTGTCCCCGGCCTTCTCAAGACCCGAAGCATTTGAGAAGATAGCAGAAGCGATCTGGCCTAAGAGCCTTGTCTGTCCGTTTGTATAGGAGCCGGTGATGGTTCCGTCAACACCTACGGATACGGAGCTCAGTGTTCCTACTGACCAGCCGGAGCCCTCTGTACTGTCCACGCCACCGTTTCCGCCGTTTATCGTGGAGGTGCCCTTGTTGTCGATATTCATCAGGGTAGATGTATCTATCGCAAGATCCGCAGTGAACGCATTCATAGGCTTATTCTTCAGCTGGGATGCCCCGGTACCTGTCAGAAATGAGTGAAGGTTCAGATTAAACCCGATCCTCTCTGCATCGGTTTTACCGGCGTTCTCCGGCAATGTCATATCTATTCTGTCAGGTCCTGTTGCCTTTCCCGTTGCTGTATCAAAGTGAAGAGCCTGAGGCCCTCCATCATTCGAACTGCCATTTACCTGCAATGCCTGCGTGAAAAATGCCTCTTTCCTGGCTGCATAGTCGTCGGGTTTCTCGCCATCAGCCGGATCTTCGAAGATAGTAGCGCCATTTGAATCAAGAATATCTGTAACACTAAGGGTAAACTCCCCTTTTGTAATATTCCCCGCTGTGTCCTTAACAGGCAGGATCTTATACTTTACGGTGTACCTGTAGCCCTCATTATCAAAAACTTTCATATCCACAACCTGACCGGAGGGCTGTCCCAGAGCCTTGGCGTTTGAATCAAGTATTCCGGTGAAATAACCGTTTGTGGTGGCCTTGGGATCTGAAGTCTTGTTTTCGGGGCTCATGATCTTTAAGGGTACAAGAGAAGCTGTACTTATCTCTTCTGCGCCGGTGGTTTCATTTCTTATAACATCATAACCCATAACCGTATATCCATTACTTGACATGCAGAGGGTTCCGTTGGCATCCACTGTGAAGGCTCCGGATCTTGTATAGAACTGCTGGTTTCCGTCGGATACTACGAAGAAGGACTCACCGTTGATACGGATATCAAAGGGATTTCCCGTGGTCTCTGCGGAGCCGGGGCTGGTTACGTTTGAGTAGATTGATGCCATACTTACACCGAGACCGATCTGCTTTGCATTTACACCGGCACGTCCGGTATTATCATTGGGTCCCGATGCATTGGCCTTTGTCTGGTAAACCAGGTCCTGGAAATTAACCTGGGCCGACTTATATCCTACCGTATTTACGTTTGCAATGTTATTACCGATAACGTCCATCCTGGTCTGGTGTGTCTTCAGTCCGGCAACTCCGGAAAAAAGTGATCTCATCATAAGGCAGTGCCCTCCTAATATTTTGAGCCCCTTTAGGGGCGTTTCTTATGCTATTACTGCGCCGTCTATATTGCTGAATACCTGGTTTTTTGTGTCATTTGCGTCCATTGCGGTTACTACCGTACTGCTTTCCGTATTAACTATGAACGCCAGATTGTCTATCATTACAAGGGAATCATTAATCCCCTTTTTCTCTGCCCTTTCCATTCCGTTTGACAGGCGGTCGAGCTGGCTTGCGCTTAAGCTTATGTTCCTGTCAGAAAGTCTCTCTCGCGCGTGCTTTGAAAACTTGAGTCCGAAGTCCTCTCCCTGCTTTTCCGTAAGTATGTCGGCGAAGCTTTTCTGTCCTTCGGGAAGCTTTGCTGCTCCTGAGCCCTTCAGATTATACCGCTCGGTCAGTTCTTCTATGGAAGGGAATGAAGTTGTATTAACGTCTACCTTAGACATATCTTTCTCCTTCCTGTCATTCTGAGCGCCGGCGAAGAATCTTTATGGATCCCTCACTTCGTTCAGGATGACAGTCAAGTATTTGCAGTTCCTTCTGCCTTAGCTGTCTCATCTTCTGCTCCGCTGTTATCTGCCGGAGCGTTACTGTTCTGACTGGTATCGGTTGTGAGCTTCTCTGCTGCGTCCTTTATCTGCTCTTCGGTCGGTACCGTACTCTCTGTCGTCTCAGTACTTGTATCTGTATTCTGTTTGGTATCCGTGGTATTATCCGTATTCTGCTTTGCATCAGTATTCTGTTCCGCTGCCGGAGCCGAAGCTGCTTCCTTGACCGTTACGTCGATACCGTACTCCTTGAACCTTGCCACGTACGCTTCCATTCCTGCCTGTATATCGGCTGAAAGGAAGGTCTTCTGATATGCGCTCATCCCGTTAAAGGTTTCGTACAGAGCTCTCATCCTTGCTTCGAAGCTCGAGGCATTCGTTGAAGTTAAGTTGTTTATTCCGGGAAGCTGTCCGTAAGCTGTTGCGAATTCCTGTGCAAGTGCCACCGCATCGGCGTAGTCCGCATCAAATACCTGCTTCACCTCAGAGAGATCATAGAGGGTATCATTAACGGAAACCTTTACCTTGCTTCCGTTTACGGATACATAGTCAACCTTTCCCGTGATCTCCGTAACGGCTCCTGTGGTCTCATTTAAGGATTCTACGGTAACCAGGGATCCCACCATTGCCGTTGCCCTTGAAACCTCTGTGGTCTTTGCCACATTCTGCATCTGCTCAAGCTCTGAGAAGGTAGCAAGCTGTGCCACATATTCCGTGTTATCCATAGGCTGCAGCGGATCCTGATATTTGAGCTCTGTTACGAGAAGATTTAAGAACTGCTCCTTATCTACGGAGTCTGCCTTTTTATTCTTTTTGGCTTCCGCTTCCGCGGTAGTGCCGAGATTTGTTATCTGTCCGTCATTTACTATTGCTGAAGAACTCATATATTGTCCTTTCTGTCCTGCATCAAGCTGAAAAATCAACCGTTCCGCCGTTCTCTCTCATCATCCTTATATTAAGGGCTTCTTCCTCGGTCATTTCCTCTTCGGGTATCTCCGCTCCGGCAGCTCCTAAGTTTATCCTTCGAAGCCTTGCTGTCCGCTCTGCTTCCTCCCTGTCAGGAGAATCGCCGTTTCCCTGCCCCTCATCATTTAAGAAGTTTGACTCGAATTCGCGGCTTGCGAGAGTAACCTCCACGCTTTCTATCTTTATACCCTGCTGCTCAAGGCTGCTTTTTAATTCCGCCACCTGGGTTTCGAGGGCTGCACGGACGCTTTCATCCTGTGCTATAAACTGCGCGGTCACGTTTCCCGCCTTTGATTCAATATGCAGTCCCACCTTCCCGAGGCTTTCGGGATTTAACTGCATTTCCATTGTAGTTGTTTCCTGATTAACCGAGATCCTGATCTGATCACGAACCTGATTCATTATATCCTGTACGCGTTCGTAAGAATTAATGATATCTGATGTGGTTTCCGATGCGGCCTCAGTCAGATTATCCGTGAAAACCTCCGCTGTTTCATTCATCTGGACAATCCCGGGATTTCCTCCCTGCACACTGTCCTGATGTCTGCTTTCGGCTCCGAAGTGTTTCCCGCTTCCGCCTTCCTTATGCTCTGCGGGAGCTTCCTCTGTCTTCTCACCTGCTTCAGAAGAAACATTTTCAATAACCACTTCTGCCTCACGCTCCGGCTGTCTGTCCGGCTCGCGTGTTACTTCTGCAGCTTTCACGGTTTCCGCTGGGGTCCCTGCCGTGTTACTTTCCGAAGTGATCACTTCTCTTTCTTCTGTGTTTTCAAGGATTTTCCGGAACTCTTCAGGTTTTTCTGCTGTTACTTCTGCTGTTCCTTCTGCAATTCTTTCTTCCGGTCTTACTTCCTCTGTAATAACCGGTGTTGCAGCTCTTTCCGGCTCTGCTTCCGTTACCGTTTTGGGTATCGACTCTTCTTCAAGTACTCCCGAATCCAGGACTTCCCTGAATTCCTCCGGTGTAAGGTCTGTCTCCTGCAGGAGCTTTTGTGTAACTTCCCTCTGTACACCTATTATGCTTTCAACACTGCTGTACAGTTCTTCATTACTTACCACCTCGGAAATATCGTTTCCGGTAAGCTCTGCCGTAAGTGCACCGATGTTTTCTCCTTTAAGAAGATCCGCGAAGGTCAGTCCGAGAGTTTCCATAGCTGCTATAAGTTCTTCTTCGGTCACCCCAAGTTCTGCTTTTATCTCTTCCTTAATGGTATCTGCCGCTTCCTTTACAGCATCCTTTGTATCATCCGATACGGTTTTTTCCTTCGGGGCTTCCTTTGAAGAAGGTACCTTGTCATTTTGCGGAACGTCCTCTTTTGCTCTTTCGTTTCCGTTTCCGACTGTCTGAGCGCTGCTTTTATCATCCTGCCTGACAGTGGCTTTTTCGTTTACAGCTGCTGTATTTTTTTCTGCAGTCTGTGTGAGAACGCTTCCGAATGACTGATCGCTTCCGCTGCTCAGATCCGCTTTTGCGGAAGCTCCTAAGCTGTTCACCGCCTGCACTGCATTTAACTGCAAAATGTTCTGCAGGCTTAAAGAATCTGCCATCTCAATCCTCCTTCCATATATTGTTTTTAATGTGCTGAGGGCTGCATACACCCTTTATGATCAATATATCGGCAAAATTCTCCTTTAAGAATATGATTTGGGGGCGGAAATATTGTATTTTTTTTAATACAATGATTAAAGTGCCAAAAGTAATTGTCACCACACAAGAAAAGCTTGTGGTGGGGACAAGAACTTTGGGCTGAGCGAAGCCTCTGTCATTCTGAGCGAAGCCCCTGTCATTCTGAGCGAAGCCCCTGTCATTCTGAGCGAGCCTCTGTCATTCTGAGCGTATTCTCTGTCATTCTGAGCGAGCCTCTGTCATTCTGAGCGTAGCGAAGAATCTTCCACAATTTGTTACTGTTCACAGCCTTTCAGGCTGCGAACGTAACGGGTTTTGCCAATTAAATTGCCTTCGGCAATGGGGCAAAACCCCTGCCTGCCATATTTTTTGGGCCGTAACTGCGCAGCTAAGTGCGCAGTTCGGCTGTGAATAGTAATCACAATTTCACATTTCTTTGAACAAATGAACACAGATTGAACACAACTAAAGCTTATCATTAAACCCGTAAACAAAAACTTACAAAAACGTATCTGTTCAGATCCCCTCCGGATCTGAACACTCACACAAAAACTTCTTATTACATTATATGAAAGAGGGTCATGATTATGTATGAAGATAACGGAAACAGATACAATGACTACAGGTATGATAACAATATGAACGGTATGAACAGTCACATTCCGGATGTGCCGGGAAATAACGGAAATAAGAAGCCCGAATTCTGGAAAAAGGCTCTTACGGCAGTTGCCCTTGGGCTCCTCTTCGGAGCATTTGCCGGAGCAGGACTTTATGTTGCCGGATTACTGACCGGAAACGGAAATTCTTCTGCGGCAAAGGCTGAAAGCGCTCCCGCGTCGATCACTGAAAATAACGAAACTGCCGAGGCTCCCAAGACACCGGCACCTGCAGTAAGTGCAAATGCAAGTACCGCGATTGACAAAGGTGTGATCCCGGCAGTTACCACGACAGCCGGAAGTGTTACCGCTACCGGAGCTCTTGATGTTTCAAATGTGGCAGAAAATGTAATGCCGGCAGTTGTTTCTATTACAAATAATTATGTACAGACTGCCCAGGATATTTTCGGACAGCAGTACCGCTCAAAGTCCGAGGCTGCGGGCTCCGGAATAATAGTGGGCGATAACGGTGACGAACTTCTTATAGCCACAAACCAGCATGTAGTTGATGATGCGGAATCCCTGAAGGTTCAGTTTATAGACGGAAGTGAGGCGGACGCCAATGTAAAGGGTGAAGATGAAAGCGCCGACCTTGCAGTGATAGCGGTAAATAAATCCGATCTTTCCGGTGAGACCTCCGGCCAGATAAAGGTTGCTTCCCTTGGTGACTCCGACAGCCTGAAGGTAGGCCAGACCGCCATTGCCATAGGTAATTCCTTAGGCTACGGGCAGTCGGTAACAACCGGTGTTATCAGCGCGGTCAATAGAGAGCTTACTCTTTCAAACGGCACTCACAAAATGATACAGACCGACGCCGCCATCAATCCGGGAAATTCCGGCGGAGCTCTCCTCGACATCAACGGCAACGTTATCGGTATCAACGAAGCAAAGCTTTCAAGCAGTGCTATAGAGGGAATGGGTTATGCTATCCCGATCTCGGATGCAAAGGAAATAATTGACAGCCTTATGAATCAGTCCACAAAGATCAAGGCTTCTGATGATGAACGCGGGTTCCTCGGCATCTCCGGCGTAGACGTTACGGCAGCGATCTCAGAGCAGTACAATATGCCCCGCGGTGTCTACATTTCAAAGGTCGGCTCGGGACTTGCAGCAGATAACGCCGGAATAAAGGAAAAGTCCATCATTACTTCCTTTGACGGACAGAGCATTCAGACTATGTCTCAGCTGCAGTCGCTTATGCAGTACTACAGGATCGGTGATGTTGTAAAGGTCACGATTCAGGAGCCTTTGGAAAATGACTACGGCTATAATGAAAAGACCATAGAGGTTACTCTCGGAGGGCAGTCTTCAATGACCAGTAACGAAGTTGATGACAATCCTTCGGAAGTACCGGAAAGACCTGACAGCCCGGATGACGGCTCTTCCGAATCACAGGACAGTGGCAACCCGGACGACCCTGACAGCTATTACTACGGCACCCTTGAGGATTTCTTTAACAGTATCTGGTAAGGGAAGGGTATAGCGGACTATTGGATCCGGTTAAGTGGTGGTGGGATTAGTCCCATCACCACTCTTGTATTTATTTCTTCTTTCTGCTATAGTAGCATCACCTTCGGATGAACATCCTGTTCGTCCGTCCCATATCTTTGGCGCATCGCCAATGATCCATTTTTACAAATCTATAAATCATGTATCTGTTCAGAACCCTTTGGCTTCTGAACAGATACAGCGCATTCGGTCAATTAAATCGTGCTACGCACGATGGACCGAATGCCAAAATGCCGAGGTTTTCATACGTCACTTGCGGTTCCGCAAGTGACGGTTCTGAATAGTTACTTAATCATTTCTAAAAGGAAAGGAGTAATTTCCACATGTCATTATCAGATCAGAAAAAAGAACTGCTGCAAAGAGTCTCTTCATCTATCACCATTCCCGATGAAGAAAAGCTGAGAATACTTGGTATCGCAGAGGGCAGGCTTCTCCCACCCCTG
>KK211389.1:0-313563 GCA_000622025.1 Lachnospiraceae bacterium AD3010
CAAGGTCTTCGCATTATGTGCTCGCACATATATGCGACAGACTTTGACGAGTGTCCATCAACGAGCAGCTTCGCTGCGAGTATGATGGGTCCGGTGTCGCTGCGTTAGCAGCAGCCGGACTTTTTCGTCTTGAAAGTTTCTCCCGGTCAAAATCTTCGCCGACTAATTTCTTAATCGCGTTTATTAACCGAATTTCTCTCTGAAAATTATGATGTCCCGCCAGGAACATCATCTGCGCACTCGTTTTCGCCGCAGGCGAATTAATTGCGAGTGCTCCTTTTTTATCTAGGAATTTTCAGGGTTGCATTGCTGTTTGTTTGTCAAGGTGCTCCGCCTAAGACCCATCGGATCTTAAGGCTTTCGCGCATCTTTTGATGTGCTAAATGAAGCATATACTATGCTTCAAACGGAGAAGGAGAGATTTGAACTCTCGCGCCGCTATTAACGACCTGCACCCTTTCCAGGGGTGTCCCTTCAGCCTCTTGGGTACTTCTCCAATCTGCCTGAATAAAATGCGGTTCTCCCGATTTTCATCTGAAAAACAGATGAGCGGAGAGGATGGGATTCGAACCCATGTGGCGTTGCCGCCAAACGGTTTTCAAGACCGCCTCGTTATGACCACTTCGATACCTCTCCAAAAGCCCATAACCGAGTGTTTATGGCAATATTAACGCGCCGCTTCTCAAGTGGCGCGTTAAGTATAATAACAAAAGTACTTATCCCTGTCAACAACAAATTTCTGAAAAGGTTACAAGATATCAAAACATATACCGACTTTACATTTATAGTATCAAACGGATCGACCTCTATATGATCTTTTTCAGCAGGCTCTTCAGATGATCGTACAAAAGACAGGCCGGAATTAAAATCCTCCGATCCTTTCCTTTGCAATTCTTTTAATATCCTCTAATTTGCTTTTCTCAAAGAATTCCGCTATTGATGCCTTCAGTTCCTCTCTTGTTAAGCTCTTTAACAGATATCCGTTGGGTTTTAACGAAAGGACCTTTGTAACGCTCTCCCTGTCTCCCTTTCCGGTAAGGAAGATAACCGGCGTTTTCTCAAGCTCCGAATCTGCCCTAATCATTTCCAGAACCTGAGGTCCGCTGGTAACAGGCATCTCATAGTCCAGAAGTATGAGATCCGGCTTGTTATTTGCAAGGTAGGTTATGGTCCTGGTACCGGAATTAACAACAGCAACCCTGTATTCATCCGACAGCCATTCCTTCATCATATTTAGAAATACAACATCATCATCCACCACCAGAATGGACTTCATAGCCTCATCTCCGGAGTGTTCTTCTATTAGTTCATCAAGATCTCCTATCAGGGTCTTTACATTCAAAGGTCTTTCATAAGTATTTTTTACCGCGTGTATGAGCACATTTTTCTTTAATGTATTCAGCTCGTCTTTGCTGCCTATACAGTAAAGATACTTCCATTCCTCTATGGTAATGTCTTTCAGATATGTCAGGAAATCACTTATTTCCTCCACATATTCTCCGAGATAAAACACTATTATCCTGTATTTTTCCTTTTCTTCATTCAGGGTACTGATCTTCGGCTCTATCCTTTTAAGAGCATATCCGCCGGATTTAAGATTATCCATTATGGCGTTTATCATAAAAGATTCTCCCCGGCTGATAAAAAGCACTTCTTTTTTCATGTTCTGTCTCCCTTTCTCTTAAGAATTATAAGCTCGTTCCTTTATAAGTCTTTCTACAGTGTCCCAGTCAAATTTCTCTGCAGCTTTACGGATCCCTTCAAAACAGGCCTTCTCGGTTCCGTCAGGAACAGCATAACCGTCAAGACTTGAGATTATCATATTGCAGCTTTCAAAATCAGCAACCCCGATAAGCTCCAGTAAAGAGTTATAAGCATCACTTATTCCATCGCTGTCTATTTCTTTCTTTTCTTCCGTCTCTTCCTTCACTTCAGACCGGTCTAAGGGAGAAAGAGCATCCCTGAGATTACGGTACATTATAAGAAGTTCCCCGGTATTCTCCAAAATATACCCTTCATCTACATTCCCTTCGTTACTTGCCGCTTCAAGCTTTTCAGCGGCGGCAGACAGTGCTTTTGCACCGATAAGTCTCGCGGAACTCTTCAGGGCATGAACCTTGATATTATAGTTTTTCCAGTCCTTATTATCAAAGAATCCCCGAATATCCTCCTTATTATCCGGTATATTGTTGTAAAACAGCCTGATAGCCGTCATATAATCCCTGTTGGAACCGCAGTTTAAGACTCCGGCTTCTAAATCCAGCATATCACTGTCATTAAGCCATTCAGGCAGAGGTTCTTCGTCCTTTGTTTCAGGCTCTGTCTCCCGGGTAAGCGTTATCTTTTCATCCGGCAGATACCGAATGATCAGTTTTTCCAGCCTGGCACTGTCCACGGGTTTCGTCAGATAGTCATTAAAGCCGGCTCTTAAATACTCCTCCCTGGCTCCGCTCACCGCATTTGCGGTTAGAGCTATGACCGGCACATCAACGCACTTTGAGACGCTTTCATCCATTTCCCTAAGCTTTTCAAAGGTTTCCATTCCATCCATTTCCGGCATCCTGTGATCCAGAAAGATGATGTCATATCTCTTTTCCCTGACCTTTTTCAGACACTCAGCTCCGCTTGTCGCGGTATCGATCCCAATACAGGTCTGTTTCAGAAGTCCCTTAATGACTTCAAGGTTCATCTCAGTATCGTCTACCACCAGTATAACGGCATCCGGAGCCCTGAATGATTCCCTGTAAACAGTCCTGTCCTCAAGAGAGCGCGCATATGTTTCCTCCATATTTCCGATCGGATCCTTTGACCTGATGCCCTGACGCAGCTTAAAAGAGAACTCGGAGCCCTCTCCGTAAACACTCTTTACCTCAAGCGTGCTTCCCATCATATTAAGGAGATTCTGGGTGATATTCATCCCAAGGCCCGTACCCTCTATCGTCCGGTTCCGTTTTTCCTCTATCCTTTCAAAAGCCACAAAAAGCTTATTAAGATCCTCTTCCCTGATACCTATTCCGGTATCCTTTACCGAAACAAAAAGATCTATTTCCTCATCTCCCGACCACTCATATCCAAAGTCCAGGGTAATACTGCCTTTCTCGGTATATTTAACGGCATTGGTCAGAATGTTGGTTATCACCTGCTTTATCCGTATCTCATCACCGTGAAGAAGATGGGGGGTCGTTTCATCCACATGGACATTAAGCTTCAGCTTCTTATCAGCGGCTTTTATCCTTATAAGATTTATAAGGTCATTTATCACACTGGACAATTCATAGTCAACCGGTATTATCTCCAGCTTTCCGGCCTCTATCTTGGAAAAATCAAGGATATCATTTACAAGTCCGAGAAGGCTTTTTCCGGCATTCTGTATATCAGAAGCATATTTTCTGATCTCATCATCCTCTGATTCCCTGAGGATCATTTCATCCATTCCGAGAACTGCATTTATCGGAGTCCTAAGTTCATGCGACATATTGGAAAGAAAGGCCGATTTCGCTACATTGGCTTGTTTCTCCACCTCAAGATCCCGCCTGATCTCGTTCTCTTTTTTTAATCTCTCGATATAATCCCCGAAATCATCCACCATTTTTTCAAATGAGTGGTATAATCCCTCCAGCTCATCTCCGGTGCTGATCCCGAGTTTATGTATATTTTCCCCGCAGCGGATCCTATCCTCCTCAGAACCCACTGCATAAAGATCCATGGAATAGGCGATGGCTTCCACCGGCTCGACCATTTTTCTCCTGACATAGCCAATTGCTGCAGCGATCAATGCGATCTCCACGTAAAATAGTCCCATAACAAACTTGATAAAGAAGGCTATATTTTTAGCGATGCCTTTTCTGTTATCCCACTGGCCAAGCTGTGCCCCGCCTCCAAGCTTGTCGATCAGGTCAGAAGCCAGTATCTTATTTCCTTCTACGGTGATCTCGGTATCCGCATCAAAGTCGCCGTCAAAAGCCTCAGGATTAGCTGTATCCCTGATCTCATCAGGAGCCTTTGGCGCTTCCCCGGCGTTCGGCGGCATTCCAAATTCGGGCCGGTTTCTGTCCATATTTATTCTCATCATCTGCGGACTGAAATATAGAACATTAAATAAGAAAATGGCCGTAACCGTCATAACTGTTGCTACAGAAATGATCACGATAGCGATCTTTGCACCGACAGAGCGCCTTCTGCTTTGGATGGTACGGGAATCTACGCAGCACTTAAGTTCTTCATCCTTTATATACTCCCCTGCGTTTGGAAGGTACATAAGTATCCTGTCCGGCATCCTATTCATATAAAGGAAAAGACAGAATACCGAAAGGATTATCATGGGGACGGATCCTAAAAAGCTTAATTTGAAATGAATCTTGAGATCAAGTATTCCGTTACTCAGTTCTTCGATTTCGTATCCCAAAACACTTAATGCAACGGAAATTACAGAGATCACGGAGACCATAAGGGCAGACCTTCTTACGGACCGCAAAAAACCCTTCCGTACAAAAAATACGGTTACAATGACAATAAGCTGATAGCCGCAGGCGAAATTAACCTCAAAGATACCGCCTCCCATTACAAATCCCATGACAAGGATCAGGAATACCGTAATAATACCCGGTATTACTCCGAGGATACCGGCCGCCAGTATCACTCCGGTTATTTCCGTATCAACCGGCAGATAGTAATTCAAAAACGAGAGAAACAGAGCGGCAAGAATACCCACCGTCTCCGAAGCCGCTCTCTTCTTTGTCATTTTTCTGTATTGGGAGATATCCATATTAACGCCTTTCTCCCTGATGATACAAATCCGGAAAATCTATACGATCATATTCAGGCACGGGTTTTCAGCCATTATAGCACTTTATCCCCCTGATGTCCCTTCCTCAATCTCCTTTTCCGCAGGATAAACAAATCAAGGCGGAAGGGATATGGATCACAATATATAAACAGGGGATATCTCTCCGGCAAAAATATCAACATTATATTTTGCTTAAGATTTAGAACATTTTTTCTCTGACTAAAATGCTTATATGTGGTATTATTCCTAAGACGGATTTACTTAATCGTTTTACCCACGTTATTCACAATTTAAATCAACGCTCATAAGGAGAAGTTATTAATGAATACGTTTAAAGGATTTAAGAAGGGCATCAATCTCGGAGGATGGATATCCCAGTTTGAAAAGTATGATGAGAAGCATTTTAATAGCTTCATTACCGAAAAGGATATCGAATATATCAGCTCCTTAGGCTATGACCATGTGAGAGTTCCTGTAGACTATAATGTTCTGGAGGACGAGGATGGCAATGTGAAAAAGAACGGATTCGGGTATCTGCATCTCTGCCGGCAATGGTGTGAAAAAAACGGTCTTAATATGCTGATAGACCTTCACGAGTGCTACGGCTATTCCTTTGATCCATTGAAAAAAGATATGGACAGGAAGAAGTTCTTCTATGATAAGGCTCTGCAGGAGCGCTTCCTTGAGCTATGGAAGAGGATAGCCTCCGATTTTGCCTCTTACCCTGACAGTGTTGCCTTTGAACCCTTAAATGAGGTTGTGCTTAAAGAGGTTGCAGACGCCTGGAATATGCTTCTTGCCAGATATATTGAAGTGATAAGGAGTATTTCTCCGAGAAGCTATATCGTTGCAGGGGGAGTCTGCTACAATAATGTATTAAGTGTGCCCCTGCTTGATATCCCATATGATGACAGAACAGTTTACAATTTCCACTGCTATGAGCCTATGATCTTTACCCATCAGGGTGCGTACTGGATGGAGGGGATGCCTTCAGATTTCCGAATAGGCTATCCAAAGACACTTGAGGAATACAGAAAAGTGGTCAGGGAACTCCCCGTTGATCTTGGCGGCGCCATATTTATTGATGGGATCAGGGAGATCGGTCCGGATTTCTTTGAAGACATATTCACTCCGGCTCTTGAAAAATCAAAAAAAGACGGTGTAACCCTGTACTGTGGAGAATTCGGTGTTATAGATCTTGCAGACAGAGAAGACAGCAAAAGGTGGCTTAAAGACATAGAGGAAGCCTTTGCAAGGCATGACATCGGTCACGCGCAGTGGAACTATAAGGAAAAGGACTTCGGGATACTTCCCTAAGCCCCGGCTCTCAAAACAGCCTCAGCTATCACCAGATCTTCGGGTCTGGTGATCTTTATATTGCAGTAAATATCCTCTACAAGAAAGGAATCAACATCCTCAAACATCTTTATCACCATGGTGTCATCCGTGATATTAACCCCGGCTTCCTTAAGGCGTTCTCTTCCGTTATGGAGCTTTTCGTATGCGGATCTCGCCAGACCGTATTCAAATACCTGTGGTGTTTCCATAAGCCATACCCTGTCACGATCAGGTGTTGAGGCTATGAAACGGTTACCGTCCTCGATCTTTACGGTATCCTTCGCAGGGCAGGCTGCCACCACAGCCCTGTACTTCTCGACATAATGCTGGCACCTGTCAAGTATGTACTGGGAAACAAGGGGTCTTGCACTGTCGTGGATATATACGTAATCACAGCCATTCGAAGCCATCAGGCCGTTATAAACCGAATCAAAGCGTTCCCTGCCGCCGGCAACTATCCTGTTGACCTTGTTCAGTCCGTATTTTATAACTATCTCTTTTCTGCAGTAATCCTCATCCCCCTCACTGCAAACAAGGATCACATTATCTATGAATGACTCTTCAAAAGCCTTCAGAGAATAATAGATCATAGGCTTTCCGCAAAGCTCCATATACTGCTTTGGCTTGCTTCCACCCATTCTGAGGCCTCTTCCACCGGCCAGCACTATTGCATCAGTCTTCATATTACCTCCCGGATAGATCTTATCTTAAACAAAGCTCCAGATCAGCTACACCATTTAGATTAAGATCACTAAACTCTCCTTTAATATACTTAAAATATCCTGCAGAGGCGATCATAGCCCCATTATCGGTACAAAGTACCGGAGAAGGCTTAAAAAAACCGACACCGCGCCGGACGCACTCCTTCTCAAGCTCCGACCTGAAAAGAGAATTGGAAGCGACCCCGCCGGCTATGGCAAAGCTCTTATCTCCAAAGCTGTCAAGCGCTTTGGCGGCATTTGCCGAAAGTACATCCACGACCGCCTTCTGGAAGGATGCGGCAATATCAGGTACCGATATCCTTTCTCCCTTCATCTCACAGGAATTCAGATAATTTAACACCGCACTTTTAAGGCCGCTGAAGGAAAAATCATATTCACCGCTTCCGTGTCCTCTTGGAAAGACCACAGCATCCGGATCTCCCTCTTTTGCTGCCCTGTCAATCTTCGGTCCCCCGGGGTATCCGAGACCGATGACCCTTGCTATCTTGTCAAAAGCCTCTCCCGCCGCATCATCCATGGTCCTTCCGATAAGCTCATATTCACCGTAATCTTTAACTCTGACAAGATGTGTATGTCCTCCGGAAACAATGAGGCAGAGGAAAGCCGGCCGAAGATCCTTATTTTCGATATATACAGCGCAGATATGCCCTTCAATATGATTTACCCCGATAAGAGGAAGGGACCTGGCATAGGCATAGGCTTTGGCAAAGGAAACCCCGGTAAGTAGCGGCCCAATAAGTCCCGGACCATAAGTAACAGCCACTGCATCAAGCTCAGACGGGGATACCCCTGCATCCTTAAGAGCCTGTGATACGACCTGGTTTATCCTTTCAATATGCTTTCTTGATGCGATCTCCGGAACGACCCCTCCGTAAAGAGTATGGATATCGATCTGGGATGAGATGACATTTGAAAGCATATCTCTTCCGTTTTTTACAACTGCTGCCGCAGTTTCATCACAGGAGCTCTCTATCCCGAGTATAAGTACATCCTTCATTGATCCACACCCGGAACCTTTATCTCAACTGTGGGTATCTCCACCGTTGGCTTCTCGATCTTAACCTCCGGAGTCTCTGCTCCGGATCCTTCTGTTCCATAAACCTCATTCTTTCCCTCAGATCCGGAAGATCCGGCAGCGGGAGTATCATTTACATCAGTCCCGTCCTTTTCAGGCGGCACACTCTCCGCCTGAGCCTGTTCTACAGAAGTACTCTGCCATCCCAGTATCTTCCACCGCCCGTCCCCATCACGTCTAAGAAGGAAGTGCTCAGGGTCGCTGTATGAAACCGAGCCCTTCTGCATAGTGTAGGTACAGTAAAGTGAAGCAACCTCTCCTATATCCAGCCTGGAATAGATCACCTCGGAGGAAGGCGATACTGTAAAGCTTACTATCCTTCTATTGTCATTAATAAATCCGGCTATAGTGCTTTTTAAGCTTGCCAGATACTGCTCGTCCGTCTGCTGCGCCTTCAGCTCATCATCAAACAGTTCCCTTGACTGCTTCGCGATCTCTTCGATCTCCGCATCGCTGTTTGCAGGATCATACATACACTGGCTAAGCTCCGCATAATACCTGACCACAGCCTTCGGCGTCTGGGGATAATTAATGGAGAGATCACGCTGTATCGTCGCCTCTGTAGCAGAAAGCTTCGTCATACCGTCATCTCTTTTACCGTTTGCAACAAAATAAAAAACCGCGAGAAAGACCACGAGAACGGCAAACATTATTAAAATGAACCTTCCTCTGGCGCTATTCTTCATCACTCTTAAACTTAAGCTCCGTCATCATCCCGTCCCTTCCCGCATAACTCTCCGGAAAGATCTTCTTCGCATTTCCTATAAATTCCTTTGGATTGATAAGAGACGGCGAATAATGCGTAAGCCAGAGCTTACTTACGGCCGCATCCCGGGCCAGGGTTGCGGCCTCGGAAAAGGTCATATGCTTATGCTCCTTCGCTTTCTCCTTTTTATCATCTTCGCCGTACATCCCTTCACATATGAAAAGATCTGAACCGGCGGCATATTTCACAATATTCTCGCAGGGTCTGGTATCTGTGGCATATGTGACCTTTAGCCCCTTACGCGCTTCCCCCATTACCATATCGGGTGAAAAGGATCTCCCGTCCGGAAGACTCACATTTTCGCCATTCTGAAGCACCTTCCATAGCTGAACCGGAATATCCAGTTCCTTTGCCCTCTCCGGATTAAACTTACCCTTTCTGTCGATCTCAAAGGAATATCCGTAGCAGTTGATATTATGCCTCACCTTAAACGCCTTCACCCTTACTCCTTCATAGGTAAAGGATGAATTGTCCTGAAATTCCAAAAGCTTTATCTCAAAGGGAAGCTCAGGTGCCACAATAAGAAGAGCGCTCACCACCTTCGTAAGCCCCCTTGGTCCGGCGATCAAAAGGGGCTCTGTCCGTTCGGCATTCCCCATGGTGAGGAGAAACCCGGGAAGACCGCTTACATGATCGGCATGAAAATGGGTGAAAAGCATAAGCCCGACGCCCTTTGGGCTCCAGCCTGTTCTTTTCAGCGCCACCTGGGTACCTTCCCCGCAGTCTGTCAGTATACTGTTTCCGTTATATCGAATCATCAGGGCCGAGAGATAACGCTTTGGAAGCGGCATCATCCCTCCCGAACCCAGAAGGCAGACATCAAGCATTTTCTTCCTTTATACTTCTCTTCCACATAATTATGGCATCATCCTTCGGATCCTCATAAAATGAAGGCCTGGTACCTTCCGAAACAAAGCCAAGCTTTTCATAGAGTCTGATGGCGGCGGAGTTTTCCGACCTGACCTCCAGGGTGAAATCCCTTACGCCCTGCTCCAGGCCATTCTCCATCAGTTTTCTGAGCATCTTTTCCGCTATGCCCTTTCTACGCATTTCCGGAATAACACATACATTTGTTATATCCGCTTCACCGCATAGATCCCTGTATCCGCAGGCTCCGATTATCTTTTTATTCTCATCCTCTGCCACCAGATAATATGCGTATTCTATGGCAGTAGTCTCTATAAAGTCTTTTTTCGTCCAGGCACTTTTGCCGAATATCTCTTTCTCTATGAGTGAAAGCTCTTCCGCGTCTTCCTTTTTTAATCTTCTGATCTCAAATGTCATACGTAAAGTGAGTGTCCTCCGGCGGAAAGCTCTCTTAAAGTTCCGTTTTCCTCGGCAAGAGCCCTCTCCCTTTCAGCCTGTGAAGGCTTCAGATAATCCGGTCTGAAGGTCTCTGCATCGGTATACATACCCTTTTCATATAGCTTAAAAGCCAATGCTCCCACCGCTCCGGCTCTCTGCAGGGATAAGTGTGGCGGCGCGATATGATAGGGAACAGCTAAGGAAGCCCGTAGATCCCGGTCAAAGGAGTAGATACCGTCACCGGTAAAAACAGCCTTTCTCCCAAATGAATTAACCTTTTCAAGAAGGGAGTCAAGGGGAACAGCGCTCTGGGGCATAAGCTCAATAAGTCCGTCTCCTTCGTACTCATATATTGCGGTATACACATTCCTTCGCCTGGCATCCATCATAGGGACGATCAGGGCATCCGGACAGAATATATTATAGGCAAGTGCTTCCAGAGTCGGAACCGGGATAACAGGAACATCCATTGCCATGGCAAGACCCTTTACCGTTGCACAGCCGATACGAAGCCCCGTAAATGATCCCGGCCCCTTTGAAACCGCCAGGGCATCAATATCCTTTAAGTTGATACCGCTTTTTTTAAGCATATCATCCATAAGGGGCATAAGTGTTTCCGAGTGGGTAAGCTTTATGCTTATTGTAAACTCGGCCTTCATAAGACCCGAGGATATCACGGCGCAGGATACCGGTAATGCCGATGAATCAATGGAAAGAACTGTCATTTATCTCTATCTCTCTGAAATCAAACCCCTTTTCGGGATCCTTTCTTATTTTTACCCGGATACAGGACTCCGGCAGAAGCTCAATAATAAGCTCCGCCCATTCCACAAGGCTTACACCCTCCCCGTAGAAGCAGTCCTCATAACCTATCTCGTCCATTTCGGAAATATCCCCTATCCTGTACACATCAAAGTGGTAAAGGGGAAGTCTTCCGTCCCTGTATATCTTGAGAATATTGAAGGTTGGCGATGTGATCTCCCTTGCGATACCCAGACCCTTAGCCAATCCCTTTGTAAACACGGTCTTTCCGGTCCCGAGATCACCTGACAGGGCGATAACGCTCCCCTTCTCTATACTTTTTCCCATTCTTTCCCCAATGGAGAAGGTTTCTTCGGGACTAAAGGACTCAAATTTAGGCATACTTAGAGATATTATATAGAATTCGGGATGGTTTGTAAAATCATAAAGTTGTATACAAAGAGAAAGATCCTTCGCTGGCGCTCAGGATGACATGAGCGAAGTGCTCAAGAATAAGAGAAAGATCCTTCGCTGGCGCTCAGGATGACATGAGCGAAGTGCTCAAGAATACAGGAGCGAAGTGCTCAAGAATACATGAGCGAAGCGAAGGATCTTTCCGGTTTCAAGGAATACAATAAATATGGCTTTTTATCTCTACACCTTATCTGTACCCATGTAAGATGGGTGAAAGCGGTTTATAAACCAGGACTGTTATTATAAGAGAACATAACCCCTTAATAAATGTAAACGGAAGGTTGAAAATTATAAGGCAGTCAAGAAGTGTATTCACATTGGGGTTTATCGCCTTATATGCCCCGATTATGGCTTCCATCGGCATAAATGCAGTATATACGGGATATACGATAAAGTAATTACTCGGAACGCTTATCAAGGCCATCACTATTGCCCCCACAAGAGCACCGATCACTGCTCCCTTTTTGTTGTGGAGCTTTTTATAAATTATACCCGCAAAAAATACATACACCGCTCCAAGGATAAAATTGGAAAGCTCTCCCACTCCTCCTGACTGTGTATTGAAGAGATGTATAAGGTTCTTAATAAGGCATACAGCGACGCCGGATATCGGCCCGTAGGCAAAGGATGCTATTAGAGCCGGAAGCTCAGAAAAATCCATCTTTATAAAGCCCGGTATAAGCGGAACCGGGAATTCCAGAAACATCAGCACATATGCAACAGCTCCAAGCATTGCCGTGCCGCATAGCTTCCTTATCCTTGATCCGTAAACCACATTTCTGCCGTCCAGTGCTTCGTTTAAGCTGCTCAAAGTTTTTTCCTCCTTACTTCGGCCGTCAGATATCAACGGCCCGATCACAGTGGAAATTCCCGAAAAGCGTGTATCTATTTAAAATCCGAAGGGTTCTGAAATAGATACAAAAAAAGCCCTGAAAGCATAAACCTTCAGGGCAAAAAGACATTATAATCATCTTCTCTCATCCAGACTGTACTGTCGGCTCCGGAATCACACCGGATCATGCTTTGGCGTAAGGGATATGGATTATCACTCAAACGCACCTTGCTCGCGGGCTATACCGCCGGTCAGGGAATTTCGCCCCGCCCCGAAGAATTTCCGTTTATTTATTTACCGTCCACTACTCTACCACAGAGCGGGTGAAAAGGCAAGCATTATACATCCTTAATGGAGAAGCTTATCCTTCCCATCTTATCCTTGCCCATGCACTTAACCTTTACATGGTCTCCGAGAGTCAGAACATCCTCTACGTGCGCAATCCGGCGATGTGCGATACGGCTTATATGAACCATACCCTCCTTACCGGGAGCAAATTCGATGAAAGCACCGAAATCCTTAATGGACACTACGTCACCCTCATAAACCTCGCCTTCCTTAAAGTCGGTAACGATGGTATTAACGTAATTAAGTGCCTTCTGCATTCCTGCTTCATCCTCGCCGCAGATGGATACGGAACCGTCATCATCAATATCAACCTGAACGCCGCAGCGTTTGATGATCTCGTTAATGGTCTTTCCTCTCTGTCCAACAACGTCTCCAATGCACTCAGGATCGATCTTTGTAAGGATGATCTTAGGAGCATATTTGCCCACATGATCTCTGGGCTCTGCGATAGCGGGAGTCATGATCTCATTCATGATATATTCCCTTGCCTCGTGGCACTGCCTGATAGCCTGCTCAACGATGGCGCGTGTGAGACCGTGGATCTTAATATCCATCTGTATCGCTGTGATACCGTCATGGGTACCTGCAACCTTGAAGTCCATATCACCGAAGAAGTCCTCAAGGCCCTGAATATCCGTAAGAACGATATAATCGTCATCATTATCCGGATTGGTAACAAGTCCGCAGCTTATTCCCGCAACCTGCTTCTTTATGGGAACACCTGCAGCCATAAGCGCCATACAGGATGCGCAGATGCTGGCCTGTGATGTGGAGCCGTTTGACTCAAAGGTCTCGGAGACCGCACGGATGGCGTAGGGGAATTCCTCTGCCGAAGGAAGAACCGGGATAAGGGCCCTCTCTGCAAGTGCACCATGTCCTATTTCTCTTCTTCCCGGTCCGCGGCTTACCTTGGTCTCACCTACGGAATATGAAGGGAAATTATACTGGTGTATATATCTCTTCTCCGTGATATTGCTGTCCATACCGTCAACCCTCTGCTTTTCTGAAAGAGGTGCAAGAGTTACGATATCGCAGATCTGTGTCTGACCCCTTGTAAACATCGCAGAGCCATGAACTCTGGGTATAAGATCGATCTCAGCAGCAAGAGGACGTATTTCCTTGATATCCCTGCCGTCAGGTCTCTTATGATCCTTAAGGATCATCTTCCTTACAGTCTTCTTCTGATACTGATATACGGCCTCTCCGATAAGGGGAGCCCATTCCTCATTATCCTTAAGCGCTTCCTCAACGCGCTCCTGAAGAGCAGAAACCGCAGCTTCTCTTGCCTGCTTATCATCATTAAAGGTAGCTCTTTCCATTTCTTCCGGAGGAGCTATCTCTTTTATCTTCTCGAATAATTCTTCGGGAATAGCCTGTGAAACATATTCTGACTTCTGCTTTCCGACCTCTGACTGTATCTTCTTAAAGAATTCGATTATCCGTAAATTTTCATCATGACAGAGATAGATCGCTTCAAGCATCTTCTCATCGCTAATCTCATTTGCGCCGGCCTCTATCATAATGACCTTCTGTCCCACGGATGCAACTGTAAGACGAAGATCTCCGCTGTCCCATTCCTTCTGGGAGGGATTCACGATAAAACGTCCGTCTATAAGTCCCATCTGCGTCATAGCGCAGGGACCGTCAAAGGGGATATCGGAAATGGTTGTTGCAAGTGCACATCCAAGCATAGCCGTGATCTCCGGACGGCATTCCTTATCGACACTCATTACCAGAGCATCAAGGGTCACATCATTACGATAATCCTTCGGAAACAGAGGGCGCATGGGCCTGTCTATAACACGGCTTGTAAGAACCGCATTTTCAGAGGCCTTGCCTTCTCTCTTATTGAAGCCACCGGGCATACGCCCAACCGCATAGAACTTCTCTTCGTACTCAACAGACAGGGGGAAGAAATCAATCCCGTCTCTCGGTGCCTTGGAAGCAGTAGCTGTACAGAGTACCGTGGTCTCTCCGTAATGCATAAGTGCACAGCCGTTGGCCTGTGCTCCTACCCTTCCTATGTCGATGCTTAAAGTCTTGCCCCCGATCTCAATTGAATAGGTTTTGTAATCTGACATTTTTCTTTCCTTTCTTCTTCTCTGCTTACATCATTCTGCACGCGGATACGAAATCACCTTAAAATCAATCCCTTTAATCCTCTCATTCCGCGGTTTTTACATAGCAATATGCCCGGGACCGGGAGATGTGTGAACATCCCGGCGATCCCAGGGCATCCTGTTATTTCCTGAGTCCGAGCTTCTCAACTATTGCTCTGTAACGCTCGATATCTTTACGCTTGAGATAGCTTAAAAGACCTCTTCTCTTACCTACCATCTTCAGAAGACCTCTCCTTGAATGGTGGTCGTGAGTATTGATCTTCAGGTGCTCTGTAAGCTCCCTAATCCTCTCTGTGAGAATAGCTACCTGAACCTCCGGTGAACCGGTGTCGCCTGCCTGCTTACCGTACTTTTCAACAAGCTCGGCTTTCTTTTCCTTTGATATCATTTTTTCTCCTTCCGGCATTCAAATGATGCCTGTTTAATATTATACTGTCTTCCCATTACCGAGTCCGGGTCAGGAGTACCCGAAAACCCAGCAAGGGTCACACACGGAAGCAACTATATCATTTTCCCCCGGTGAATGTCAAGGCTTTTCAAAATGCTTATTCAGAATAAACGTTTTATAAGGTCAGTCCAGAACTCTCCGTACCACCGCAGGCTTTCTGTAATATGCATTGTCAATTCGTATTCCTGTTCGTCTGGAGTGGGCATTCACGATCTGGCCTCCGCCTATGTATATACCCACATGCCCTATCCTGCCGCCACGGGCATAGAAGAACAGGTCTCCGGGCTGGGCATCCGAAGGTGAGATCTTTTTACCAACCGTAGACTGGGCTGCACTGGTTCTCGGAAGATAAACATTGTACTTTCTGAAGATACTCTGCACATAGCCTGAACAGTCTGCGCCCTTTGTTAAGCTGGTGCCTCCCCATACATAGCGGTTACCTATAAACTGCTTCGCATAGTTTACAAGGCTTACCCTGACATCCGAAACACCCTCACCGTACTTAAGCTCCTTCATGCTCTGGGCCTTATCCAGCTGCTCGGCAATGGAGACAAACTCCGAGCTAATCCAGCCCTCGTCTTCGTCAATCTCGATCTTAAGCCAATCCGAATCCTTATCTCCTTCGGTAACCACATATTCCTCATCTATAGGAACCATGGTAACCACTGCGGAATCCGTTGAAGGTTCTTCGCGGACAAAGAGAGTTGTGGTCTTTATGGTGGCTACAAGGGTTATCTCCTCCTCCGCTATTTCCTTTGCTTTTTCTCCAGTATAGAGGAACTCAGTTTTACAATATCCTTCAACCTTACCCGATTTAATATGAGCCCAGTTTCCGGAAACATCCAGCATCTCACAGGCCGCATGCTTTGTCATCTTACCCACCAGCTCCGAATCCTCATCCGGAGCCTCCCTTATATTCAGATGGTCATTAACGTTGGCAATACCCAGATTCGTATATCCCGCAATGGTACCGTCATTATCGGCATCCATATCGCTTACGTCGGAAGAAACGCTGTTATACTCCACAGCCCCGGCTCCGGCAGACAACACCTCCTCCGAATGCTCTGAAATATCCCAGGTGGTAAAATATGTAGCAATGTCATCAAGAACAGCTCCCGCCCCGGCAGACACAATGCTTAAGTTCTCTGCCCGAACCGTAACGGGAAACAGCAAGAAAATGAAACTGCACACAGCAGCAAGAGCTGTAAAAAAGCAGCCCGGAAGAATTCTATAATTAATCTTCAAATCTATATACATAAGTAAAAAATCCGTTTACAAAATCCCACCGGGGAAATCCACTCCCTCTGTGAGGTGTGAGCTTTGGCTCTGTCTGTTCCTTCCTCAGGTTCCGGAGAGCGGCAGTTCCTGAGAGGGTTGTCCAAAACGCCGGTCCTTACGCTGCGTCCTTTGCAGCGTTAGTACCGCTGCGTTTTGGCCCAAAGCGGGAGCGTCCCTCGAAGGAACTGCCGCTCACCGGAACCGTCCGGCGTATAACACGGAACCGTCCGGCGTATAACACAAAACCGTCCGGCGTACAACACAGAACCGTCCGGTGTATAACAATAACACCTCACGCCTTGGCCGAAGCCTGCATAACCGGCGTGTTCTCACGCTCGGAATCCTTAATGGCAAAGGCGATATTCGTCGCATGATCCGCAACTCTCTCAAGCCCGGAAATGATATCGGAATAGATCATTCCGGCTTCAGGAGTACACTCATTACGTTCAAGCCGTGCCACGTGGGCATTCTGCAGCTCTCTTTCCTTGCGGTCTATCCGGTCCTCAAGGGTAATGATATCCTTCATATGCTTATCGTCGTCTTTAGAGAACATCTCAATCGAATAGTGCACGATCATATTGACCATATCAAGAAGCTCTCCCATTTCCTTCTGTGCAACAAGGGTAAACGAAGCGTTCTTTTCTATTCTCTCCTTTGCCATATCCGCAACATTCTCGGCATGATCACCGATCCTCTCAATATCGTTGACCACATGGAAAAGAGCACCGATCTGACGGAGGTCATCAACCGGAAGGTTAACCTGGTTGATCTTCACAAGGTAATTGGTAATGGAGTGATTAAGGAAATCAATATTCTTTTCCACCTCATACACCTTTGCAATCTCCTCCTCGTCCAGGGTGATAAGTGCATTCATGGCCCGGTTCAGGTTCTCGCTTGCAAGATTCGCCATACGGTCAAGCTCCTTAATGGCATCAATGACAGCAGTTGCAGGTGAGAAGATAACATTTGAACCGATATACTGAAGCTCGTACTGAGTCCTGTAACCCACCTTTTCCTTGGCATCCCCGGATCTCGGAACGATCATATATGTCATATCCACGATCTGCTTTGTAAAGGGCAGAAGAACGATAACCTGGAAAATCTTAAAGGTGGTGTGTGCATTAGCAATTATACGTCCCGGGTTGTCACCGGATATGGTGTGCAGGAACGAAAGGATAAAGGGCTCTGCAAAAAGAAGAATAAAGAATACGATTATGGTTCCTATAATATTGAAGATCAGGTGGATAAGAGAAGCTCTCTTAGCATCCCTGGTTCCCGCAAGACCTGCAAGAAGTGCCGGCATACAGGCTCCGATATTACACCCGAGGATAATATACATACAGATATCAAGACCAATAAGATCCTGATTAGCCATCAGAAGGAGAATCGACACGGTAACTGAGGAGCTCTGGATAAGGGATGTAAGGACAGCCCCCACAACGATACCAAGCACCGGATTCTGGAGACTCATAAGTATGTCCGTAACCGCCTTCACATCCTTAAGCGAGGACATGGCGCTGGACATCTGGGAGAGACCAAGGAAAAGAACTCCGAAGCCCGTTACTATTTCGGCGATCTTTTTAACCATGGCATTTTTACTGAACATGGTGCAGAGCGCACCACCAAGAAGGAAGACCGGAGCAGCCTTTGAAAGATTAAAGGATACCAGCTGTGAGGTGACCGTGGTACCGATATTGGCACCGAGAACCGGACCTGCTGCCTGATAAAGGGTCATAAGGCCGGAATTTACGAATGAAACGATCATTACGGTGCAGGCGCTTGACGACTGGATAACCGCCGTAAAAATAAGACCTATGAACATTCCCTGCACTCTGGTTCTTGTAAGGGTCTCAAGGATATTTCTGAGCTTCGCACCCGCAGCTCTTTCAATGCTGTCCCCCATAACCTTCATGCCGTAAAGGAACAGTCCCAGACCACCCATCATCGGCAAAATAATTGATACTCCCAAATCAACCTCCGTTTTTACACTTTTCCGGCGAAAAACTCCCTGCCGCTTTGCATATCGTTATGCATTGTCTTTTTCAGTGTCTCCATACTATCAAACTTCATTTCCTTCCTGTGGAAATGAAGAAGCTCCACCCTTATGTTTTCCCCGTATAGATCATCATTAAAATCATAAAGGAAGGTCTCTGCATTCACCTTATCCGAGTCCTGCACCGTGGGCTTTATCCCAATATTCGTAATGCTCTTAAGCTTCTCCGAGCCAAGCACGGTTTCAGAAAAATAAACTCCGAAGGGAGGAAGGAGCTTTGTTTCCTCGGGAACAATGTTCACCGTCGGCATATCCAGAACCCTGCTTCCAAGCTTCTTACCGTATGTGACCTTTCCCGAGATACTGTAGGGACGTCCCAGAAGGGCAGCGACGGTCTCCATATCTCCCGTTTTCAGCGTATCACGTACAAGAGTGGAACTAACGGTGTCATCCTTAAACCTCACCTTCTCAACGACCATAACCTCGTAACGCCCGGAAGCCATTTCCCTAAGAGAATCAATATTTCCCTTTCCGCCCCTGCCGAAGCTCATATCCGGTCCCGCGGAGATAAAGCGGGCATTAAGCCCTTCTACAAGTACCCGGTTTACAAAATCAGCCGCAGGGATATTTACGGTGTCCTCCCTTAAAGGATATTCAAGAAGATAATCTATCCCCCACTCCCTTACCGCTTCTTCTCTCTCATAATCGGTTGTCAGAAGCTCGGCTCTTTCTCCGGAGAAATAAGAGCTGAAAGGTTTATCAAAGGTAAATATAAGGGTTTTTAACCCAAGCTCAGCGCCTCTTATCCTTAAATTGTCTATAAGGCGCCTGTGTCCGAGATGTATCCCGTCAAACTTCCCGATGGCTACGGCTGTTCCCGGCTTTTCTGTTCCTTCGGACCTGAAAAAAGCCTCATATTCATCTAATCCGTGAAATACTATCATAAAAAACCACCGGTCATAAAAACATCTTTACCGGCTTTGCCTGTCCGTTCTTTATTGAGTAGACCGCAGCAAAAGCGCCATCCGAAAAATGAACCCTGTATTCACCGTTCTTTAAGGACTCCGGCACGGAAAAAACGTTTCCGTTTTTTAATAAGCCTTCGCTCTTTCCCCTTACAGTAATTGACGGAAGGAAGGAAAATACAGACTCCGTACTCAAAATATGACTACCTATTTTCCCTTCAGGGACAAGCTCTTCAACCTGCTTTAATGTCAGAGCTTCTTTAAGGGAGTATTCAGAGACCCTGGTTCTTTCAAGGCTTTCCATAGCTGCGCCTATCCCAAGCTTTTCTCCGGCATCCCTTATTAGGGAACGTATATATGTTCCCTTTCCGCAGGAAACATCAAATGAAACAAAGGGATAATCATAGCTTTTAATAACTATATCCTTTATTTCAACGGTACAGGGCTTACGTTCTATGGTGACACCCTCTCTGGCAAGCTCATACAGCTTTCTTCCGTTTACCTTCTTTGCCGAATACATGGGCGGTATCTGCTCATATTTCCCCTTAAAGGACAAAAAAGCATCTTTGACAGCTTCAAAGCCGGGTTCTAATCCTTCAGGAAGATCCTTCTCCGACAGTACCTTCCCGGTCATATCCTCAGTATCCGTAGTGACCCCCAGCCTCGCAACTGCCGAATACTCCTTATCCTTCTCCGTCAAAAGACCTACGGTCTTTGTGGCTTTTCCGAGGCACACCGGCAGTACGCCCGTAGCTTCCGGATCCAGGGTTCCGGTGTGTCCTATCTTTTTCATCTTAAGTATCCCTCTTAAGACAGAAACCACATCATTACTGGTATATCCTTTTTCCTTATAGATGATCAGTATCCCGTCGTAAGACATAGATAAGACCCTTAGGAATCCATAAGCTGTTTTTCTATTTCAGCCGAGATATTGTTAAGGATATCGTGATAGGTACCGCTCATTGAGAAGCCTGCAGCCTTTTTGTGGCCTCCGCCTCCGAATTTTTTCGCGATATCCGCAACATTCAGCCTGTTGCTCGCCCTCATTGAGACCTTGTATAAAAGCTGCTCATGGGAGCTTTCGTACATGAATATCGCGCAGTCAACGCCCTTTGTTTTGTATAGCTGATTTGCTATCCCGTCAAAATCCTTTCCGCCTACGCCATAAAACTCCATAGTCTTATGGTCGATAACGGAGGCTATGCAGTGACCATCCATAAATAGTATACTCTCCATTATTGCCCGGCCCATGATCTGATTCTGGACATAGGTCTTTTCATAGTAACTCTTATTGATGATCTCGGTAAAGTCAAAGCCGAACTCGATAAGCTGCCCCACTATCTCCAGGGTATGGCGTGAGGTATTGGAATACTGCAGTATTCCGGTATCATGGATGATACCCGTATAAATACATACGGCAATGTCCTTATCTATCTTATCCTTATCCATAAGGTCAAAAACAAGCTCGGACGTGGAGCTCGCATCCGGAAAGATATGGGAATGATTCCCGAAGCCTGCATTACTGATATGATGGTCTATACAGGCCGTATCCCGTGCCGCCTCAAAAAACCTTGCAGCCTCACCGAGCCTGTCGATATCCCCGAGATCAAGGGCGATAAAAAGGTCATACACCTTATCCGGAAGCTCATTATTCAGTACGGTGATCTCGTCAAATCCCTTCATATAGGCATAGATATCCTGAGGCTCCTCAAGGTAAAGAGCAAGCTCTTTTTCGGGATATACCTTTTTTATATAATTATATAATGCGAGGGTAGAACCCACTGCGTCGCCGTCAGGTCTTACATGGCCTGAAATTGCGACGGATTCTGCCCCCTTAAGTACTTCATCAAGCTTAAACATCGTCATCTCCCCGCTTCGCGCGGCTTTCTTCATCATGCTTCATAACATCATCTATTTTCTTTGACATATCCACACCGTATGCTATGGAACCATCCATTATAAATTGGATCTCCGGTGTGTTTCTTAAGTTCACTATCCGGGCAAGCTCTCTTCTCACAAAGCCCTTTGCGGAATTTAAGCCCTCCTCTGTTTCATCTGCTTCTTTCTCATCCCCGAGTACACTTATATAAGCCTTGCAGGTCTTAAGATCCGGGGAGACAAAAACATCGGTAACAGAGGTAAGGGGACTGACACGGGGATCCTTTACCTCCCTGATAATGGAGGAAAGAGCTCTCTGTACCTCACCGTTTATCCGATTGTTCTTTGCAGAGTTTTTTCTCACTTTCTCTCTACCTCAACCATCTTGTAACATTCAACGGTATCAAGCTCCTTAAGGTCATTAAAGTCCTCAAATACAAGACCGCATTCGTATCCTTCCCTGACCTCCTTAACATCGTCCTTAAATCTCTTTAAGGAAGCAAGTTTTCCTTCGTGTATCAGCTCACCGTCTCTTGATATACGGACGTTGCAGCCTCTTTCAACTATTCCGTCGGTCACATATGATCCTGCAATGTTTCCGATCTGGCTCGCTTTAAAGATCTGTCGTATCTCCACGTGTCCTATGATCTTTTCTTCAAATACCGGTGCCAGCATTCCCTTCATGGCAAGCTCCATATCGTCTATTGCCTGATAGATGACCTTATAGAGCCTGATATCAACTTCCTCCTGCTCCGCGCTCTGCTTAGCCATATTGTCTGCCTTAACGTTAAAGCCGATGATGATGGCATTTGACGCACTGGCAAGGATAACGTCGGATTCGCTTATTGCTCCGACACCGGAATGGATGACCTTCAGGGCAACCTCCTCATTTGAAAGCTTGAGAAGTGAAGTCTTCAGCGCTTCCACAGATCCCTGTACGTCGGCCTTTATGATAACATTGAATTCCTTTAAGTCGCCTTCCTTTATCTGTGAATACAGGTCATCAAGGGACATCCTGGTCTTCGTATCCCGTAAGAGCTCATTCTTCTGCTGAGCCTTAAAGGTATCTGCGAAATTCTTGGCCTCCTTGTCGGACTCGGGTGATACGAAGATCTCTCCTGCTTCTGGAACATCATCAAGACCCAGTATCTCCGCAGGCGTGGAGGGCGTAGCCTCCTTTATCCTCCGTCCGTTTTCGTCAAGCATCGCCCTGACTCTGCCGTGACAGGCTCCAACCGCAATGAAATCACCGACATGAAGTGTTCCCTTCTGAACCAGGATACTTGCGACCGGACCCCTGCCCTTGTCAAGGCGGGCTTCAAGCACAAGGCCTCTTGCCTTTCTGTCCGGATTTGCCTTAAGCTCAAGAACGTCAGCAGTAAGAAGAATCATTTCAAGGAGCTGGTCAATTCCCTCTCCGGTCTTTGCTGAAACCGGAACATACACCGTTGAACCACCCCAGTCCTCGGGAATAAGCTCATACTCGGATAATTCCTGCTTAACCCTCTCAATATTTGCACTGGGCTTATCTATCTTATTAACCGCAACGATTATCTCAACTCCGGCAGCCTTCGCATGGTTTATAGCCTCCACGGTCTGGGGCATAACACCGTCGTCTGCAGCAACAACAAGCACTGCAATATCGGTGGAGCTGGCACCCCTCATTCTCATCGCGGTAAAGGCTTCATGCCCGGGAGTATCAAGGAAGGTGATCTTCTGACCCTGTATCTTTACCATATAGGCACCGATAGCCTGGGTAATACCACCGGATTCCTTTTCCGTAACCCTTGTAGCACGTATCTTGTCAAGAAGTGATGTCTTACCATGGTCAACGTGACCCATTACACAGACAACGGGAGGACGCTTTGTAAATGTGGATGCATCCTCTTCCTCTTCCTTCAGAAGCTCCGCAATGACATCCACCTTCTTTTCATGCTCACAGAGAATGTCGAAATCCGCAGCAATATTCTCGGCTTCTTCGTAGCTGACTTCCGAATTCAGAGTCACGACCTGACCTGTAAGGAAGAGCTTCTTTATGATCTGTGATGCCTGTATCTTCATATGATCCGCGAGATCACGTATGGTAATGGTCTCCGGTATCACAATAACCTTGATCTCTTCTTCAACAGGCTTCGGAGCAGGCTGAGGCTTACGGAATCCATGGGGATTGAACTTCTTCCCGGCCTTCTCCTCCATGCTGGCTTCTAAGACTGCGTCCTTCCTTCTTCTGGCCTCAGACTGTCTTCTCCTGTCGGCATCGGATCTTCTTCCCTGTCCGCCTTTTTCCGGAGCCGCCCCCTGAGGGCCTCCCGGAGCGCCTCCCCGGCCCTGCGGGTTCTTTCCGTAGGCACCCGGTCTTTCATTTCTTGAACCAGAGAAAGGCCTAGGGCCACTATTCCCAGCAGTACGATAACTCTGTTGAGGAGCTTTTCCGTTTTTGTTGCCTTCCTGAATGCCATTATTTACGCCTCTCCTCACTCCCGGAGTCTGAGCAGCTCCTGATCGCATACGATCATAAACATTTCCGTAGATCTTTCTGGGGCCCGGTGCCGGAGCTGCCTGAGGGCTCTGTTCTGTCTTTTCGGGAGCCTTGGGCGTTTCCTCCCGTGTAACGGTCTCTTCACGGGTCTCCAGAATCTTTACATCCTCCTCCTTTTCCTTAGGAGGAAGCTTTATGCCTTCAAAAGCATCGGGACTTGCCACCTCGGTATGCTTAAAGGTCTTCTTTACTGTCTTTTCCGGATCCTCTATCTTTCCGCCGCTTATCCTGTATACCTGGCGTCCTGCATTTGATCTGCTGTTCCCGCTTACGCTGTTCCTGTTATTCGTGGCAAAGATTATATGCTTCTTTTTCGGAGGAGCATTCTTTACGGGAGCCTTCGGCTTATCCTGAGGCTTTTCCTTTGCAGCCCCGGAAGTCTGAGCCGGTTTCGGTGCGTCCTTCTCCGTCTTTATCGCAGCGCCTGCTCCTGATGGCTTATCGGCAGCCTTTTCTTTCTTTGTATCAGCGGTCTTTCCTTCTGTATTTCCCGGATCACTCTTTTTCTCTATTCCGGAAGCGTCAAACCTTTCACGGACCATAGAGGCTTCTTCATCACTGATCTTATTCATGTGGCTCGTTACATTAATGCCCTTGCCGTTCAGGAATTCAATGACATCTTTATTGGAAACATCTATCCCCTTTTCCTTTAATTCTTTTGTTAGCTTTAATATCTGAACACTTCCCATATCCTGTCGATGCCACTCCTTTCTTACACCAAACGAACAGCCGGAATATCAATTCTTCATAATGCCCGGTTTACCGGGCGTCACCTGCGGCTTTGCAAATGACTGTTCTGAGTATTTACTCCTTCAAAAGCTTATAAATAGATCTCCCCAGTCCCTCATCGGTAACTGCGGCAACCGTACGGCTCGGCTTTCCGAGATGCCGTCCCAGTTCCTCCTTTGATCCCAATGAAACCAAAGGAACATCATAATACGTACATTTATCATTAAAGGTCTTTTTACTTCTGTCAGAGGCTTCAAGGCTTACTATGACCAGAAATGCGGTACCGTTTCTGATGCTTTGAAGCACCGTGTCCTCTCCGCTTATTGTTTTCCCTGCTCTAGTCGCCATCCCCAGAAGCGACAATGCCTTTTCTTCCTTCAAGCTCAGAAATCTCCCTGAAAACCCGTTCCTTATCCTCTGTCTTTATCTTTGCCCTAAAGGATCTCTCAAGAGCATTCTTCCTGTATGAGCGTTCTATACAGGACGGTTCCCTGCAGATATATGCACCCCGTCCTTCGGCATATCCCGTTTTATCTAGGGAGACAATTCCCTCCCTGTTCCGGACGATCCTAAGAAGCTTACTTTTTTCAACGATCTGTCCGCAGCTCACACATTTCCTGCAGACTTCCTTAATCTTATTCAATGTGCTAAATAATAATCTCTCCTACTGTCATCCTGAGCCCTCTTCCTGTCATCCTGAGCCCTCTTCCTGTCATCCTGAGCCCTCTTCCTGTCATCCTGAGCGAAGCGAAGGATCTTCCAACCGGTTATAGAAGATTCTTCGCTCCGCTCAGAATGACAAAGTGCAGTCTCAGAATAGCATTGTGCAGCCTCAGAATGGCACTGATTTTATGCCATTTTATCTGTTCACTCTGCCGTCTCTTCGTCAGAAGCTTCCTCTTCATTTATAGCTTCCCCTTCTTCCGGGGCTTCCCCTTCTTCCGGGGCTTCCTCTCCATTCAGGGTTCCCTCTTCATTAGCGGCTTCCTCAGAGTATTCACCCTCTTCCTCGTATTCCTCAGGGCCGATGTAATTTCCTTCCTCATCGTAATACTCTTCTTCATACTCGCCCTCTTCATCAACGAGATAATCCTCCATACGGAAGCCGGGCGCATCCTTTGCCTGAGTCTCCGACTTGATGTCGATCTTGAAGCCTGTGAGCCTTGCTGCAAGGCGAGCATTCTGTCCTTCCTTACCGATGGCGAGGCTGAGCTGATAATCGGGAACCACTACCTTTGCAGTCTTCTCGTCTCCGTCAACTATGGCAGAAACAACCTTTGCCGGAGACAGGGCGTTCTCTATAAAGATAGCAGGATTTTCGTCCCAGTTTATGATATCTATCTTTTCTCCGCCAAGTTCGTCTACAACCGCATTTACCCTTGTACCGTTAAGTCCCACGCAGGCACCTACCGCATCTACGTCGGGGTTATTGCTGTATACCGCGATCTTTGTACGGCTTCCGGCCTCTCTGGAAATACCCATTATCTCTACGGTGCCGTCCGCCACCTCATTAACCTCTTTCTCAAAAAGCTTCTTTACAAGCTCGGGATGGGTTCTCGATACCAGTATCCTCGGTCCCTTGGTGGTATTCTTTACCTCCAGTACGTAGACCTTTACCCTGTCATGGATATTCAGGAATTCTCCCCTTACCTGTTCTCCCTCTGAAAGGAAGGCGTCGGCCTTGCCCAGATTTATGCTGATATTCCGTCCGATATACCTCTGGACGGTTCCGCTTACGATATCGTGCTCACGCTGTGAGAACTCGTTAAATACGGAGTTTCTCTCCTCCTCACGGATCTTCTGGAGTATCACGTTCTTAGCGTTCTGTGTGGCGATACGTCCGAATTCCTTACTCTTTAATTCAACCTTCACCGTGTCGCCGATATTTGCCTCCGGATCGATTGCCATAGCATCATCCGTGCTTATCTCCAGAACCGGATCGGTAACTTCCGAAACCACAGTCTTTTCCGCATAAAGAAAATAATTGCAGGTCTCTCTGTCGATCTCGCAATGAACATTTTCGCTACGTCCCCCGAAATTATTCTTGCAGGCGGTAAGCAGCGAATTCTCTATCGCCTCGAAAAGAGTTTCACGGTTTATACCCTTTTCCTTTTCAAGCAGGGTAAGTGCCTGTAGGAGCTCTGTATTGATCCCGTTATTCTCCTGAACTTCTTCCTTTTTCTTTTTCATTTTTCTTCTCCTGATAGTTTAATATATGTATATGTGATTAAATGAATTTCCAAACCCGGCAATTCTAATCTGTTTTGCAGAGCATTTCCTGTCATACAGGGCATTTCCTGTTATGCAGGGCATTTCCTGTCATGCAGGGCATTTCCTGTCTTGCAGGGCATTTCCTGTCATGCAGGGCATTTCCTGTCATCCTGAGCGAAGCGAAGGATCTTACTCTTCTGTCATAAACCCCGGCGAAGAGATCTCCATAGTATACGCATCCTTGATATAATCCTCCTTATCAAGTATCTTGCTGACCCTGCGGCTCACAAGGACACAGTCGTCAATGGTGATCCCGCCTTCCTTATCTATGTATGCTCTAAGGTAATAATTTCCGTTTTCCTTAACGTACTCGGTCTTTATGAGTGTGAAGCCGTTTTCGTCCGTCACGGGCTTAATAAGCTCCGCAAATCTTTCGGCGATCTGTATTTCAATCATTTTATACCTCTGTCAGAGTATCTGTTCCTGATATTAACCCGTCAGATACCTTCACAGTAAAAGAGTGGGCTTTCGAAAGCCCACTCACAAGTTACGCTGATAATATATCACCAGGATTTTGGTGCGTCAAGTGACAGCCCAAAAAAAGTACTTGATTTTTTTCAATTATACGTGTATCATTCTCTTTGCGCGGCTCGTTGGTCAAGAGGTTAAGACGCTGCCCTCTCACGGCAGAATCACCGGTTCGATTCCGATACGAGCTATTGTTAAGATCGCCCTGAAAGGTTGAATTTATCGGCTTTTCAGGGTTTTTTTCATGCTCTAAATTTTGAATCAGCAAAAATCAGCAGATTGAAAAAACCTTGATTTTACTATATCTCCAGCAGCTGATGAGGGTAAAACCCGCATTAATCAAACACTTTGTTGAACTTCTCGCTGATATCATTATTGACACGTGCCACACGCACATAGCTTCTCATGGTCTCGGGTGAAGCATGTCCGGCAAGCTTCATAACTGATGCTTGATCCATCCCCGATGCCAGAGCCTCTGTAATACCCCAGGCTCTTATCTTATGGGAAGAAAGATATCTGATGTTAAGCTTCCTGCAGACATTCCTTAAATGGTCGTTGACCGTCTGTGTCCTTATCGGCTTATAATCCCTTACAAATACAAGGCTCTCTTTATCCTCAGGCTTAGGTATGGAAGCAAATATCTCTTCCGCTCTGGATGTCATGGGAAGCACCCTGTTTCCTTCTCCCATACCGTTTTTCGTATGGTTCTTAAGTATCGGGTTCCCTTCCTCATCTTCCACCAGTTCCCTGTGGATATTGATTTCCCTTCTGTTAAAATCGAGATCTGACCAGCACAGTCCCTTGACCTCGGAAACACGGCAGCCAAGGCAGAACTCTGAATGACTATCGCCTTGTCATATACATTATCAGAGGTCTTAAGCTCATCAACGATCTGATCACGTTCATCTTTTGAATAAACCAGATCCTGCTTGCATGCTTCGGGCTTAAACTTCAGCTTCTTTGTGGAAAGCTGTCTGCAGATGTTCCTTTCAACAAGGTTCTTCTCGTATGCCAGATCAAAAAGCTGGTTGAGAAGCCCCTTTGCATTCCCGAATGCATGACGCGTCATCTTCCTTCCTTCTGTCATGGACTTGAAATGAGCCATTATGTCAGCAGGAGTGATGTCACTCACGTCAGCAAGAACAAGCGGCTTATCCTTAAAGAAGGTATTCCAGTCACACTCATTCTTCCTTGCTGTCTGCGATGCAATATCCTCATCTTTTTTTCTGTTTTCAATGAACTCTTTGTAGAGGATTGTCAGTGTGTTCTTTCCGCTGCCTGATTTTTTCCCTGAAAAGAGATCAAACAGCTTGTCGATCACAACCTCTCTTGTGTTTCCCGTAACCCTGTTCGGTAATAAGCCGTCAGACTCTTTTCTGATGCGGGCAGGTATCACACATGCGTATATCCTGGAATCAGGATAATGTTTAATAGGTAACTCTTCTTTTCCAAGTATGGTCTTCAAAAATGATTCTTTTTTCATGTTATCAATGAGAGACATACTTGCTGCCAGCTCTATTATAGCCCTGTTTGACCTTAATTGAAAGTTATTTTCCGCTGATTTCTGCCTCTCAAAAGTCACCTGAATTCCATTGTCCTCACTTGTTGATAGATTCATTATCTCTCCCCTTAAAACCTTTCATAACGTATATATGTTTTTAATGATTAGTAAACCGGATATTTGCCGGAGGAGGCTGTGTCTCAGACAGAACAGAGATTATCAAAACTCCTGACGGCGTTCTTCCAATAACCCATCTTTTATTTGACGGGGATGCACTTGTAATCGAAAATGAGCAGCTCGGAAAGGTAGAACTTGCAAAAGAAAGATCAGTTACTCCGGAAATAACTGTTATATTTAGCACGCCCCTTGTAGGTCTCTGGTCGCCTCCGAAAAAGAACGCTCCCTTTGTCTGCATTGAGCCCTGGTACGGCAGATGTGATTCCGAGAGCTTTACGGGAGAACTAAAGGAACGTGACTACGAGCAGGCTCTTGAACCTGGCCGGGAATTCCAAGCAGAATACGATATCATCTTTGGAAATGGGGAGTAAATCCATCATCCCAGCATCCTGTTGTAATAATCACACGAATGCGTTATATTATCTTTTGTTATATACCACCTGTTTTACAAGGAGATCTACCATGGCAGCAAAGACAACCAAAAAGGCTTCCGCAAAGGAAACTTTCACCTTACAGTGGAGCGGAAATGATGTATCTTTTGACCAGATCCGTTCCAGGATTCTCGAAAAGAGCGGCAAAACAAGTAAGGATATAAAAAATCTCGATATATATGTTAAGCCTGAAGAAGGTATGGCATATTACGTTATCAACGGAACAGAAACCGGCGACGTAGGATTATTCTAAAACCTTCAAGGTTCTTTTTTTCACATTCTACGCAAAAGAGCCTGCATACTTGCAGGTTCTTTTGTTATATAATCTTACTCCGGTCTTGCCAGATAATAGCCCTGGAAAAGATCTATGCCAAGGTCCACAAGGCAATCGAATTCCTCTTTCTCTTCCACTCCTTCAGCGAGAATCATCATTTTCCTCGAATGGAACTCCCGGATCAGTTTTTTCACGTTTTCCTGTTTCTCCGGTTCATGATCTATTCCATTTATCATATAACAGTTGAGTTTTACTATTCTCGTATCATACATTTCAACCACATCCATGTTGTTGATTCCGGTACCGAAATCATCTATGGCGATCCACAGGCTCCGCCTTTCACTTACTTCCTTTTTCGCCTCCACAGCTTCTTCAGAAATATAGGGATACTCAAGAATCTCGATAATCATGAGACCATCCATTTTTCCAAAGTATTCTGCAAATGCCCTCTGCTCGGAAATCGTGAAGTGTTCTGATGGAAATGAATTCAGGGAAATACGGCATTCATAACCCCGCAACTGATATGCCTGCATCGCACCGAAAAAGGTAGCCACTTCCAGTATGTGCAGCTTCCCAAGTTTTGTATATTCCTCAATAAGCTCCGTCACCGTTTTTTCCGCAGGACGCATTAAAGCCTCCCGGGCAAATATAGTCTTCCCGTCCGCTTCAAAAATAGGCTGGAAAACGTAGTCAATGTTTAATTCTCCCAGAGCCTTCAGTATTTCATCATCAAGCGGTAAATCGTTGTAATAGATCATATAATAATATCCTTCTGAAATAACTGCCCATATCCTAACATTTTCCGCACTTCCGTAAAATAAAAAACCTATGAAAAACTCCTCTTCCAACGATTTCTTACCGTTCCAATTTTCTGTTGTTTTTTTCATGAACCTGATTTATTATAATCAGGCAGCCGGAAAGAAATCCGATAGGAAATCTTCCGACAGCAATCTGAATAAAATCCACCAAAACTGCTACGAATAATCACAGGGGGATCCTGTGGATTTTAGGCAGTTTCTTTTTTTGCAAATTCTAAAGAAACCCGCAAAAAAGCGCAGGATTTCACTACCCCTGTTTAGGACACCCAGAAGGATAGCAAGCATAGGGTTTGTTCCCACAAACCCCATTTTCCGCTCATTTTTCCCTAACGGGAAAAACACCCGGAAAATTACAAGGGGATGCCCCCTGACCCCCTTGCTTCCGTCCCGGAAGACATCAGAAACCTAAAATAACATAACGCTGAAAATTTCATAAACCAGAAAGGATTTTCATATGGGAGAACGTGACAGAAAGAACGAACTGAAGGTATTCCTGTCAGATGATGAAAAGTTCATTTTGGATGAAAAATGGAGACTGTCGGAACTTCCAAGCCGGTCGGCTTTTATACGGCAGCTAATCATCTACGGATTTGTTTATGACGTGAACTATGACGGCCTGAAAGAATACACAAAAGAGCTTAATTCTATAGGGAAAAACATCAATCAGATCGTGAGTCTCTGCAACAAAACAGGAAACATTTATTCGGATGATGTTAAGGCATTAAAGGAGCAGATGGATAAAATATGGCATATACACGAATCCACGCTATCAAAAGCACCGTTGGAAAATCAATAGACTATATCTGTAACCCTGAAAAGACGGATAACATGAGGCTCGTTTCCTCTTATTCCTGCAGCCCCGGATCAGCGGAATATGACTTCAGATTTGCCCTCGCAGGTACCCGTTACGGGGACAATAAAAACCTTGCGTATCACATAGTCCAGTCCTTCGCGCCGGGAGAAGTTTCTGCGGAGGAAGCACACCAGATCGGGATGGAGCTGGCTGATAGATTTTTGAAGGGAAATTACTCCTATGTGATAGCCACCCACAAACATCAAGGAGGAACTCATGAATAAGACAGAATTAGTTGAGGCTATCGCAAAGGAAACCAAGCTTTCAAAGAAGGACACCGAGGCTACCGTTAAGGCTTTTACCGACGTTGTAGCTAAGGAGCTTAAGAAGGGCGGAAAGGTTGCTCTTATCGGCTTCGGAACCTTCGAAGTAGGCAAGAGAGCCGCCAGAACCGGCCGCAATCCCCAGACAGGAAAAAAGATCAAGATCGCTGCTTCCAAGGCACCTAAGTTCAAGGCTGGAAAGGCTCTTAAGGATCTCGTAAACGGAAAGAAAGTAAGCGAAAAGTAATTCTACGGCTAAACTTATCAAAACATTTCTGCTAAACTATTTTTGCAACTCCGCTTCTTTTTCCTTATACTGCGGATTGCAGGCTCTCTGCATTCTCTCTGACCAGGGCAGCAGATCGTCAATGATTGCGGACACATCTTCGCACCCTCTCATCGCGTCCATTACCTCTGTCAGATAGTCCAGAACATTAAGCCCGTTTCGTTTTGCACTCTCTACAACGCTATAGATAACAGCGCTCGTATCTGCCCCTTCTACTGAATTGTGGAATAAGAAGTTCTTTCGGCCGACTGCGTAGGGGCGAGCACAGTTTTCGGAAGCATTATACACGAATTTCCATATCCGTTGATATCCATTTCATTTACAGGGATGTACGTTACATCCGTACCAATGGTGCTGAGATCCTTATTGTTACTCTGAGCACCATACACGGATTGGGTCCGGGCTCATTTTCTGATCTGAGCTGTATATAATATTAAAGGAAGGAGAAAACACTATGCCTACACTTATGAAACGCGGAGCTACTGATGATATTAAAGCCACTGTCAAGGCTTATTACGATAAGCTGAAGGCTGATGACAGCCTGTTTCACTGGAATTCAAAGCAGTTTAAGAAAACCTTGTCAGCTATGGAGGATCTTATAAAAGATAACGGCGCTAACCCTGATATAAGTAAATTAAGACTGAATACATTAAGAATGAATGTAAAACAATGGCTTGACAGCAGTAACAGGGAGAGCAAGCATCTCAATAACGCATTTGACAACAAGCGGTTTAATACCATGTTTGCTCTTCTGTACGAGCTGGATCCGCCTGCAGCAAAAGAAAAGTTTACACAGGAAAAGAATATCACCTTCTCGCTCGAGCATGGATCAAGAGCCACGGATACGGAATTCTTCGATCTGGAGGATTGTGTATTAAGTGTTCAGCTACAGTTGCGTGACGAGGGGCATTTAAGAGGGAAGGAGCATTTATTTGAAGGCGAAACTGTGCTGGTGGGCAAGGAGGCAGTAGATGCAAAGCAGGACGCATTGGATAATGGAGAGGATGATTTCTTAAAAGATGATCCTGAGCTCCTGGAAATGAACCAAATGAAGAAGCTCGCAGAACAGCTCAGATCTAATGGGTATTTTAAGAACCCTGAAACAAACAGGCATTTAGACGTGTTTATCCAAGGCGTTTCTGCTGCTGAAGAATCACATCGTATCAAGATTTCGTATAAAGGAGTGTGGGAAGACTACAAAAGCCGAAAATACGAAGACTTTGGAAAGAATCTGAGTAGTCAGCTAAAAGGAGCGAAGAATAAGGAAAGCAGGCTTTATAAGACTGCCATGAAATTATTAAATTACGTATCACCGAAGCTTGCAAAAGGGCTTGGGTATGAGGAAAAGAAAGATTCCGTAATACCGACAAACCTGAATGAATTAAATAAGCAGGAGCGCCGGAAGCTTAAAGGTGCAATGGTTGATACAGCTTATAAAAAGCAAAAGAAGGAAGTAGCGAAGAAAAAAGAAACAGATGCAGCGAAAAAGAAGGAAAACTCTGCAGTAAATAACAACGGAAAGGGAAAGCCCAAAAAAGAAAACGTATTGTAAGACAATAAGCGGGAGCGAAAAACCCCGGAAACCACATTCCAATGAATTGCAGCATATAAAAAGAGTCTGTGAAAAAATCTCTGTAAAAACGGAATAACACTGTATGAACGAGGTCTCCTAAGATAAAATAAATCTTTAGGAGGCCTTTTATTATGGCAAAAGAAAAGAAACCCGTACACAAAGTCCAGATGACAGACGGTAAGCGTCAGATCATCCAACAGCTCCTTCAGGAGTATGACATCGAGACCGCAGAGGACATACAGGATGCTCTCAAGGATCGTAAGCGAAAAGTAATTCTACGGCTAAACTTATCAAAGCATTTCTGCTAAACTATTTTTGCAACTCCGCTTCTTTTTCCTTATACTGCGGATTGCAGGCTCTCTGCATTCTCTCTGACCAGGGCAGCAGATCGTCAATGATTCCCATGCAGAAGCAGCATGAACATCATCAAACAGTATTATCTTGTCAATTTTTGAAAGCCTCTCTGAATCGAGATTTCGGATAGCAGCACATCCGGTCAAGCAGGATCCCATACACTACCTTTGCCTCAAAAGACAGGGTTCTGAAGTGCCTGTCTGTAAACAGGAGCTTTGGAAGCCTTATAAAGGAAAACTGCTCTGCCTCCGCTCCATAGAAATAGTCAAACTCCACGAGCCTGTTCATGATCATTCACGCTCCTTTCTGGCTCTTTACCAATATTTTTCTCTTTATTGTTTCTGCTCCACGCTATTACCAGCCGGATCTCCGCTTATTTCTTGCTTTCCTGTTATACCTGGCGAAAAAGAAGTACATTCCTTCCCTTTCTTTCACAGGAATGAGATCTGAAATGCTTATAAGTTCTATCTGCGTATCATTCATAAGTCTTTTTCTCCACCAGGTCAGGTTCTTCTTATTTCCGGTTATCTTTTCTTTGATCATCTTTTCTTTCTCCTTCTTTGCACTGAAAAAGGCATCTCCTGAATTATTGGAAATGCCTTTCGGAATTACATCAATATTAAATTTTGTCCTGTATTTATGCTTTCTGCGGGGTTAGCAATGCGAGGACATAGTCCCTTGTAACATCGTATAGTTTCAATACTCTGGTAATAATGTCCTCATCTGTCTTTCCATCTGCTCTGTACGCCTCTATCACTGCAGTAACTCTGTCCCTTAATTCCTTTTTCTTTAATGATTCACACATATCTACGCCGTCCTCCTCTATATCAAACTCCAAATCCAGATTTGCAGCTTCCTTAAGGAAAAATGCAGCATCCGGATCAATCTTCCTATGGTTAGTTCCTTCTATGATTTTATCGGCATCATCTTTTTGATGCTTTAATACCTGCATTGTAAATCCGAGATCTGTATGGAACTTCTGGAATTCACTATCGTCCATATCAGCCGCCGATATGATATTAAGCTTATAATCATTCAAAAACGGCTTTATTCTGTCATCCCTGATATCAAGCATATCAAACAGGCTTCTCGGACCGTCCCAGGGTTCTGATCCCACATAAACCACCGCAGTGATAATGGGTATCAGTCTGTCTTCTTTACGGAATCCTGAAAGAAACTCTTCACTTGTAAGTTTTATCTTAAGGACTCCATCCTCCGCAGATAATTTAGCGTCATTTCCTTTTTTGTTATAGGAATTCCGCGCCGCCTCAACCTGATTGGAATAACCTATCCAGTCATATAATCCGTCTTTAACCGGCATTGCGTAGTGTATTTTTCCTTGAATCTCTTCTCCAAGTATAACATATATCATGTTACCATCGGTCTTTGCATCCCATATCCGGAGAATATCCCTATATTTCTGTATTGGAAGGCTTGCATTGTTTCCATATGGAAGAGCTATATGGGAGGTATCCATGTCCCTCAGGCTGTCAGGATCAATTACAGGTTCTCCATCATAAATAAGATAGTTAAATGCGTCGGCAAATGCATCTTTCTTTCCAAGATACTTTTTTGCCTTAATATCAAGTGCGCCCACTTAAATAACCTCCTTTTCCCGTCGGCCATTTATATTATAACACCATGGCTGGGTCCAATCTATAATTTCATATTTGTTTCATCATTTTTTACGAATCTGAAAGAAATGCCATAAATCCCTTGCAAACGCAGTAATTATCGGCATTTCCAGAAAAAAATCAGCAGATTTTTCCTGCTGACGCAAAATAAATCAGCAACAAATCAGCAGACCGCTTCGGGAGGAAAAAATAAATCAGCAGCAAATACGTCTCCTCTTCCTCCTTTATTTTTCAATGGTTCCCGGCGGTCAAAAATCTGCCTTTACCCTCTCACGCTATTTTCTGGAGGTTCGATTCCGATACGAGCTAGTAAATAATCCCTACAGAAATGTGGGGATTTTTATTTACATTACATTTTTCCAAAAAACCCAATTCAGACCAATGCTGAAAGATTACCCTTAAAGGGATGCTGTTTGGCATATTCTCCAGCTTTACGGCTGATCTGCTCCGGCGTTTTTCATCAAACTGCTCCCTGCCGACTGAAAAATCCCATTTCCCTAAGCCGATTATCATTTGATATTGTCCGGATACCGCGGAAACTGTCCCAGCAGCTGCGGTCCTTCCAGCCATGTATTGATCCATGGTATGCTGCCCCATGTATGTGATCGCTTTTGTACTGAAGGGTCTTTTGCCTTCCCTTGAGATCCGGACCCGAATGACTTCAGTGCTTTCGGTTTAGTAGACATGCCGGAAAGGATGTCGATCAGTTCAATCCTGTACTTCTTTTTCGCCTCGCTCATCTGATACATCCCCTCCTTTAACATCTATGTTCCGCCCTGCTACATAGAATAAAGTCATTGCAATTATCGTGTTTAATATATCCGCAACAAGCTGCGACAAGATCAGTCCGTTAAGTTTCATTATATTTACTCTCAATATTTACAAACCTGGTCGGGAGCGTCAGGACAGTATCATCCCGAAGCTTTTTGAACATGATGATAAAATACAGAAATGATATGACATTCGAAAGCAGTGTGGCAACGCCGGCACCAAGCACTTCATATCCCTTCGGGAAGATCACAAACATGAACAACGGATCGAGTGCCACGTTAAGAAGGCTCCCGAGCCGCTCATATCCGGATGATCCAGCGAAGAAACCTTCGTGACTTTCCTGACATCATCAGGAGCGAAAAGGCCAGGACGCTTACTCTTCACTGCTTTGCTTTTCTTCTTCTCTTTTTCTATTACAGGAGTACTCTGTATCTCCACCGGAGCAGCATTATAAAACTTATTGGTCAGATTCAAAAGGCTTCTTAGATCGTTCATATCATCCTTCTCCCTCAGATGCGCCGTCAAATGACAGTACAAAGCGTGTCAGCCTTCCCGAGCTGCTTTCAGCCGGAAACAGCTTCTTAAAAACCTCATCTGCCTTATCTGTCACAGCAATAAAGCGAAGTTCCGTCGTCTCACCATATCTGTCAGATATCGCCAAAAGACTTCTGACAGCCATAGCCTGTAAAAGCTCCATATTCCGGCTCATAAGGTGGAACATATTTACCAGAAAACTATCTCCCTCTTCAGAAACGAGGAAGCATCCGATGATCTTCCCATTCTTCTTATATATCGTACTGAAGGAAGGCGAATAATCAAGCACCCCCTCCTCCGGTTCTATCGGAAGGAAATCCATTGTCTTGTGGGAAAGAACAAGACAAAAGAACCGTCTCCCTGTCTTCGTCTCCTGATTGTCTATGAGTTTTGTTCGGAAAGATAGCTTTGCAGATAAGGGACAGCAAACCTAATCATCCCTCTCCGCGGCTGATCAATAACGCCTGCATGGATAAGTCTCCTTTTATATGTCTGTGCAAATGCACCGGTGCAGTTAAGAATACCTGTAATATCGGTCATACTGCATTCGCTTCCAAATGAACTCATAGCGGTTAAAAACTCTATATCACGTTCGGAAAGAGACGCCAGAGTGATCTTGCAAATATCGTTCTTAAAATCTTCCTTCGCCGCTTTTACTGCTTTATCCAGGGTTTTCAGCCCTATATTCATACCGGTCTCATAATTCAATACCAGATAATGACCGATCAGCTGCATGAGATAAGGAGAACCCTGAGTCTCTTCCGCAGCTTTTTTCACTATATCATCATCAACAGAAAGCCCTGATTCTGTAAGAACCTTTTTATAGTAAAATGCTATTTCATTTGTTTTCAGAGGAGGCAGTTCTTTTTTTAAAGCCCGATTTAAAAATGTAAGTACATGGTCATTCAGCACAGAGGAAACAGCAGATGGCAGTCCGGCAAACACAATGGAAATATTTCTCCCTTCACCAACCATCTCCTGATAAGCGATGATCAGTTGGCGTAATTCCTCGTTATTCCCCTGAACCTCATCAATCAAAATACATACTGGTTTGTTTTTTTCATTAAAAATCTTGCATATATCAGATAACTGTGATGCAAAGCTTTTTCTGTCATCATCACTGTTTTGCAGCTGAACCCCTGCACCAAAGCCTAAAAAACTGATATTTCCTCCCGTCAGCTTTTTTGTCGGATTGTGAAGAAATTCTTTTCCATATGCCTTCAATTTTTCTATGATCCGCAGAGGCATATCTTTCGACACAATTGTAGGAGAGGCTACGATAAAACCGGCATCCTTTGCAATATCTGCGAATTCATGCAAAAGAACTGTTTTCCCATACCCTCTCTGCCCCAATAAAAGCATGGCTCTTTCACGGCTCCCGGGTTCACTCTGAAGGCTTAACCTGAATTCATTTATAACATCTTCCCTGCCTACCAGACTTTTAGGTCTGTTTCCAAACGATGGAACAAAAAATGTATCTCTCAATGAGCTTATCCCTCTCCTATTTGTTTTATTCTATTTTTATTTTTTTTATCTATTTTATTTCTTTTTATCATTTTAGTTGTTTTGAACATATATTTCAAGCGCAATCAGGGGACGAAGACAGGGGAAGACAGGGGGACGGTTCTTCTGTCTCCTATTTTATCAGAAAAGTAATTCCAAGACGAGGGGTACGGGCGTGTGCTGTACACTCCCTTATTCTTACAGATTTAGGTATCATGGTATCAAAGATCCGGATTTTGTCTCCATATTCATTCTGAAGCTCTTCAATATTTCTCTGATCCTCTTTCTGCCGAAGTTTCACATTATTTATTAAAATACCTTCGATCTTAAGTCTGCGGTAAAGCTTCTTTTTCATTGACCCTATGGATTCCAAAAGAAGCTGGAGCCCCTCAATTGACAACGTTGCCGGTTCTACGGGGATTATCACCGAATCAGAGCAGGTAAGAACATTAATTGTCATCAGATATTTCTCTATCAATAAAAGAGCTGACGGTATTCTCAAGCCTGTCTCTGTCCTCTATTCCCATGCTAAATGTGGCGTTTCCCTGGGGATCTGAATCAATAATGCAGACCTTCTTTCCTTCACGGGCGAGTCCGACACCCAGGTTGCAGCTTACAGCTGATTTCCCGACACCACCTTTCTGGTTACATACTGAAATCACCTTACACATCCTTCTTATTCTCCTTTTTTATTCACCATCTTGATTTACGTTTATGTCTTATTACTCTTTTGTATCTAATAAATAAACAGTACATTCCATCCGTATCTTTCACCGGATATACTTCGGATATTCTCTGGACAGCTATCTCCGGATCATTTAAGAATCTGTCCTTTATCCACATAATGTTTCTTTTACTTCCTGTAATTTTCTCTTCTATCATTCTCCACATTCCCTCCTGAATCAGAAAAGGCATCTCCTGAATTATTGGAAATGCCTTTCGGAATTACATCAATATTAAATTATGTCCTGTATTTATGCTTTCTGCGGGGTTAACAATGCGAGGACATAGTCTTTAGTAACATTGTATTTCTTTATTATCCTTTCAATAATATCCTCGTCTGATTTTCCATCATCCTTAAGAATGCCAATTGCTCCCATCACTTCTTTTTCCTTATATTTGTTTTCCAGAGATTTACACATATCTATTCCGTCCTCCTCTATTTCAAACTCCAAATCCAGATTGGCGGCTTCCTTAATAAAAAAAGCAGCATCCGGATTTAGTTCCCCGTTTAGACCTTTTTGGGAACAAACTCTATACGTAGAGTGCTGTCCAACGCATCAGCAAGGCGCTTCAGAAGTGCTATACTCGGATTTCTGGTTCCTTTTTCAAGACGGCTGATATCTGCCTGACTGATCCCGCTCTTCTCGGACAACTCCGATTGTGTCATCCCTGCATTAATACGGGCATCAAGTATTGCTCTCTTTATATCCATTTCGGGCTGTAATGCTTCATATTCTTTCTTGAATTCAGGATCCATCATCAGCTCTTTTGTTAATTCCTGTAAATCACTCATATGTGCCCGCCTCCTTCCTGCGGAAATAATCATCTCTGCGGCGTTTTGCCAGATCTATCTCTCTTTTTGGTGTCTTCTGCTGTTTTTTAACGAACCCGTTAGTGGCAATGATCAGTTTGTGCCACAACCTTTGCTTTCATTTTTGATTCAGACTCCGGATAAATACTCCTATTGGAAATGTGTTTAACGCTAAATATTTTGTCTTCTACAAAAAAACCTGCATTTTAATTCCTTTTAAGCCACTCCTCTGCTCTCAGGCGTGCGTTTTCCCGAATGTTCAGATAGAAAAATGAATAATCACAGCCATGGTAGCTCGCCGGGCCGAAAACCGGTTCCACCTGCTCAAATCCCGGGATTTTTGTTATTGCGTATTTCTCAAACTCCGGATTCATCACCATGAGGGATCCTCTTTCAAGGTCAAGCACTGCATCTGCTTTTACAGGCAGCTCGTCCAGTCCCGGTTCGAGTAAACGCGGCAGGAACGATCCAAGATTCAGTTCCGGTCCTGCGGGAGTTTCATCCGTGCGCCAGTTGAGAGGATTGATCCCGATGGCTCCGGGAGCTATGACAAGGGAATTTCTGCCCTTGTTTGCAGGGCCCTCCGTATTCCAGGATACGACGACTCCCAGGTCATCTGCCGCCTGAGCAGCTTTTACATGCGGATTATCTTTCAGATATTGCCTCGTCAGGGAGTCTCCTATGCAGTAAGCAGCTATCATCCTTTCATAGTAGTCCGGATGCTCCTTCATATAATCCGAAAGAACAATATAGCACAGATTTGATCCCTGCGAATGCCCGGCCAAGAAATACGGCCGTCCATTGTTCAGATTCTCAAAATAATAATCCAGAGCAGCGTAGACATCTGTTCTTGGCTCAGACCATTCGGCTTTGTGCACATCCTCATAGCTCAACATTGGAATCTTTGCTCCGTTTACCTGTCTCCAGTACGGAGCATACATATTCGCAACAGGTTCAAACGCTGTGGCCTGAGAAGCATAATAGAGTTGTGCGGTCTGTGTCATGATCGGATTGTCAATCCTGCAGATCACATCTTCCTCCGGATCATTACAGCTTGAAGGATACAGAAAGATAGTATCCACAGCCTTATCCGGGTTTTCTGTCCGCATAAGCCAGTGCTCCTTCCTTGAATAATCCGGCGCAGTTCCTTTCAGTGGCTTCTTATACACAATAATACCTCCTTAAATCTCAATACTTGTGCGTGGATACTGGATCAGGCAGTTTACCTCCCCCCGCAGTTTCCCGGACATATTATCTCAGAATAGCTGAAATGATCTTCTCGTCCGCTTCTTTTGCTTCCGGCATCGGTACAAGCGGGTACACATGGATCATCTCCTCACCAATGATCAGTTCATTAGATCCGCTCGGATCCAGCATGTCATACAGCTTGATGATATCCGGATAGAACAGCTCATGCGTTCCTACTGTTACTGTCACATGCGATAATCCCTTCAGATCACCAAACATGGGGCTGACGCGGTAATCATGAAGATCAAGATCATCTGCCCAGTTTTTGGCACAAACGGTAAGCCATGGTCTGGAAAGCCAGGGATCCTTCGACTCATATTCTTTCATATCCGGATTTTCCATCGCTATATCTGCCCAAGGCGATAAAAGAATCAGCTCATCGGGGATACGGCCGCCATCGATTTTTATCTGCTCAGCCAGTGCAAGTGCCAGCCCGCCGCCGGCAGAATCTCCCATAAGTATGATCTTCTTTTCCTGATGCTTCTCAGCATAATCATTGTACACAGACAGGATCAGATCAAAAGCCTGTCTGTATGTTCCAAACGGGATAAGCATATATGCCGGGGCAATGACCATCGCGTCTGTCTGTTCAACGATCTTTTTTATAAATATCCAGTGAAATGGTGAAAAGTCATGCTCATATCCACCACCATGAATATAGAAAACTGTATATTTCGAAGAAGTGTTTTCATTCACATAGAACATACGCCCATTTGCGCTGTCAACATGCCTTGTCTTCACTGTTTTAGGCGGTGTAGATTCTATCGGACCTCTCTCCTTCAGCTTCCGTATCTCTTCCTCTGTTTCCTCGACTGAGAGCTTATGCTTAATACTGAAATATGTCGTCAAGAACCTTTCCATTAAACTTTTTTCCATACTGGCTTCCTCCTTAAACACAGAACGGTCCTGTCGCCGGCACTTGCTTTTCCCGAATATAAGCTTAAGGGACGGGGGTAGTGGTCCGTTTTGCATTTCCTACCTCCTTTGAGTATTGCTGCCCTATGGACTGACCTTATCCAAATCAAAACAGCAGAGCCCGGGCAAAGAAGTCATCGGGGACGGTTCTCGTTGACTCCCCATCCCCAAAGCTTTTATATACTGAAAAAGGCATTCCCTGCATTTCGGAAATGCCGTAAGCACTCATTCCTCTGCCTCCCCTTTCGGTAGTTGCATTTCCCCCGGTCACCTTAATGATCGGGGAACCATCTGTTATCGTCAAAGTCAATTCAATCCCCGGTCTTTTCAAATGCCAGCCTGGGATCATCATCTTCTGTGACATAGACCGTACCGCAATATGTAAACCCAAGCTTCTTAAGCATTCCCTGCATCACATAGTTATCTCCGTGGGTATCTATTCGGACATGGCCGCACTGTCCAAATGCCCAGTTTATACAGAATGATCCTATTCCTTTTTCAGTTCCGTCCGCAGCTATCCTGTGAACTACACCATACGGGCTGTCATCAATCCATTTGCCGTCAAAAATCTCTTTGTAACAAGGCTCAATGTCCTTCCCTGCGGTATAGAAGAACGTTCCTATAACCCTGCCGGAATCATTAATACAGACGTAGCTATTGCCCTCTTTAATGTCATTCCGAATAACCTTCTCCGGAGGCCAGTTCGTTGCTCCCCACTGCCTTGGATTGCCATGCTCTGCCATGAATTTCCGGGCATAGGCGTATATCTCCATCACCCGCTCTATATCATTTTCTGTGGTTTTCCTGATATTCATTGTACTGTGTCTGCTGCTTGCTATCGTCTCGAAAATCGCAAGCATTATGATAGGCAAAATGTATTTTTTTCCTCAACACCGCAAGAGCCGCATAATGAAGCACATCAAATTGTTCAGGCGCTATTTCATCAAGCATCTTTCTGTGTTCTTCATTCCATTTTGCAAGTTCCTCCCCGGGCAATGACGCACCTACACCGCGACAGGCTCTCATTCGTCCATGCCAGGATTCTTTGGTAAATGGTACCATCAGATCATATTCCTCATGATCCTCCATCTCAAAATAGTCATATGCTACATCCGGAATCCAAATCGGATGTCTCGTTTCCCCGGCACCTGACCATTTAGGACTGTACTTAAGCACAAGTTCTTCGCTTGCGCCTGCGATTTTATCTTCATATGGCAGCCATGCCATATACAGGATGAGCAACTTTCCATCAGGTTTCAAAAGATCAGCCAGTTTGGGGATTACCTTCTCATGATCAAAGTACCAGAAGCACTGACAAGCTGTGATCACATCAAAGGTCTCTCCGGTAAAATCCAGTTGTTCTGTTGGAACAGCCTGAAAGTCTATCCTCATATTTGAAGCGGAAGCCAGTATCTTTGCCTGTTCAATCTGCTCCGGAGAAATATCGGTTCCGAACCATTTTGCCCCATATTTGTACATATTGCGCGGCAGAACGCCTGTACCGGTTCCCAGGTCAAGGACTTTCTGCCCATTTATGCAAAGACCCCTGTCCGCAATCTTCTTATAAAACTCATCCGGATAGATATCCCTGTACCTGGCATATTCCTCAGATGTTCTTCCCCAATCAAATGCTGTTCCATCATCTATTCGTTTATCCCGTATTTCCACTTACCCTTCCCTCTTCACATAATGCAGTTCAATGTCAAACCCCAGTGCCTCCATCATCTTAACGAAGGTATTATTCACCACACTCTCGTTTCGCTTGATAACCCGGTTCACATAGGCTCTGGTGGTATCAATCTCTTTCGCCACCTGTGCCTGAGTCTTTCCCTGCTCTATGCACTTAACTTTCACATCTAATTCGATATTATTTTTGACCATGATTTCTTCCCTGTTCTCTGATCAATCGTTATCTTATTTGTATAACTTGTAGTATATCATAATCTCTGGATTTTTCAAGCAGAAAAAGAACCGGTCAGATAACTCCAACCGGCTCCGCTGCCTTAACCTTCTCCGCTTTGAAAAAAAATAATAAGTATATTGACTTTTTTTGTGGAAGAAGGCATAATACCACATTGTATGGAAATACTGTCCGGAAAAATCAGGTTTTCTATGACCAGATATATATGATGATTCTTTATTAAGGAGGAAAATGTTATGAAAAAGAAACTTTTAACAGTATTATTAGCTACTGCACTTACAGCAGCATTATTCGGCTGCGGCGGAAGCAAGGCAGAGAAAAGCGCACCTGCAGCTGCACCGGCTGAGACCGAAGCTGAGGAAGCTCCTGCTGAAGAAGAGGAAGCTCCTGCTGAAGAAGAGGAAGCTCCTGCTGAAGAAGAGGAAGCTCCTGCTGAAGAAGAAACAGCTGATGAAGGCAGCAGTGATGGATCTTTCTCTCTTCTCGATGTTGATGAGAGCATGATAGACGTAGGTGTATACGGAAATGATTCAAATGGCGGAGAGCTTGTATTCTCTATGTTTACCGGTCCTGATAACAATAAATACGTAGCACTTATGGGATTCAATAATGACAGCAACAGCGGAGATGTTATCTGCGGACAGTATGAGGCTACCACTGAAACAGATGAGGATGGACTTGACTGGACATACTTTGATGTGACAGATGTATATACCGGTGACAATTACCAGCTTGGTGTTGGCGAAAATGCAGAGACCAATCAGATAGTATTCTTTGACGCAAGCGGCGCTGTTGTAGAGGGTAAATACCTTGACAGTGCTGAGACCATCAATTACATGGGTTCTGCAGCAGCTCTTCTTATGAATAACGATCAGTAATAAATTCATCCGGGCTGCCACAGGCAGGTTAAACAAATAGTTAAGATGCGCAGATTTCCTTAGGGAGTCTGCGCATTTTTCAATTTTGACAATCCCCTTTCCGTAGAAGAATTCAAAGACCGTATAAGCAGAGGCTATTACCGGATTGACATGAAAAACGACCGAATAAGTCAACGGGGACGGTTCTCCCTATGCCTTATCCATTCCCTCCTTACTGAACTTCACTTTATCGATCCATGTCCCATAAAGCTCCGTAACAGTATTTCCGGAACAGTGATGATACCCAGCATAAATGGTCTTCCAGGCTCAAGAAACTCATAGGCACAGCCACCAAAGACAGGGATGAAGCCATTGATCGGGGAGAGCCCGGTTTCAGCAGGGAATATAAAGGACAGTTTCTTGATGAAAGTGGACGAATACCTTGCCGAAGGATGGAGCGAGAATAATCCGGACAAGAATAAATATGGAGCTATATTTGAAAGAAGCCTGCTGAGAAGAATTAAAAAATTTAAGGAGAACTATTTCAAATGGCTTGAGGATTTCAGTCTGCCGCCCTTTAATAATCTCTCGGAAAGAAGCCTGAGATGCGTAAAGAGCCATATGAAAATATCAGGGCAGTTTGAATCGGTGGAGACTGCCGAAAACTACGCAATCATAAAGTCGTATATAGAAACCTGCCGCAAAAATAAGATAAATGAAATAGTCGCACTGAAACGCCTCTGCGATGGGAATCCATATACAGTTCAAGAGATTCTCTCCAACGCTCCTCCCAAGTGAGCAACTCAATATCGCAAGCATTAAGCGGATGCAACGATTTCCTCCGCTCTGTTAATAGTGGAAAAAAGCGTGAATAGTAACATCACAGGTGACAGATTGTCACGTTTTTTGAATAATCCTTGAAATTGATTTCTGTGTGTGCTATTGTTTCGGCATAGAGCAGATATTTCTTCAGCGGTCAACCGCTTCTTGAATCCAATTCTTATTTCTAAGATCTGAAATTCCCTGCCCTGTATACCACGTAAATAATAGAGCAGGAGAATAAAGGTTTTTATCTCCTGCCGGATTTCTAACCGAAAGGAGAGATGAAATGAGTAATGAAACTGAAAAAATGTTGGTAAGAAAACCTCTTGAAGAGATGGATGTCATTGATAACTTTCTCTTTAATGAGATCATGGCGAATGAGGAAGACGGCATTGAGCTATGCCGTATGATCTTAAGTCTGGTAATGAAACGTGAGATCGGAGAGATCCACTATACACCACAAAAAAGTGTTCCGGGCATTTCTGAAACAAACCACGGAATAATAATGGATACCTACATTACAGAGCAGATTTCAGAAGACGGAACAAATAAGCCGGATATCAATGTATATGACATTGAGCCTGACAAACTAAAAGACAAGAGGATGTGGCTGCCGAGAAGAAGCCGTTACTATGCGGACCTTATAGATGTGAAGCTGCTGTCCTCAGGCACGGATTATGACAAGCTTCCGGACCTTATGACGATATTTATCACCTCATATGATCCATTCGGGATGAACGCAATGTACTATGAGGCCGGATCCATTGTCAAAACCCACCCCAAGATACAGTATAATGATGGGATCAGAAGGGTTTTCCTCTATGTTCACGGAAACCTCCCGGATAATCCTGCACCTGAAGACAGGAAGCTATGGAATCTGCTCCGTTACATTGGTAAGAGTATCTCGGCAAACGTGAAGGATGATCTCACGAAGAAGCTTGATAGTATTGTACGCAAAACCAAGGCTGATAAGGAAGTGGGGGTTAGGCTGGTGAAAAGCTGGGAAATTGAAAAAGAGATCCGTGACGCTGTAAAAAAAGAAGACCAGATCATCATTGATACTGAACGGGAGCGGGCGGACGCTGCCGAGATCAGGGCGGATGAAGCCGAAAAAAATGCGAAATTAGCCGAAAAGGATGCAAAAGCAGTCCGGGAAGAACTGGCGAAATATAAAGCAAAATATGGAGAGCTGAAATAGGTATATAAAAAGCTCCCCGTTCCGGCACTTACCGGTGGGGAGCATTTTGAACAGATATCACTCTGCCTGCAAAGGTATGTATCTCTTGAATTGTCACTCTTCTTCAAAGAAGGTCAGACCTGCAAGAGCCGAGATGGCATTCTTAAGATACTTGTTGTCCGTAATAGGCCATATATACCCCAGCCGGTACAGTGTTTCCACAGTGAAGCTGTTGTCGTAATCGATACCGTAGATACGTCTCTCGTTATGGGAGGCATAGGCTATAAGCCCCGATACCGATTCACTCTCTTTATGCTCCTTTGCATAATCATTCAGTTTTTCAGCGAATTTTTCATCGGATACAATGTCTATCTCAAATCCGTATTCCCTCATGGCGCGGATCACGTCACTCATATAGATCCTGTGTGAATTTGTGGCATGGAATACGGTGTATCTCTTTGACGTTCCCGCAAGGGTCAGTACCGCTTCTGCCGTAGAGTCTATTGGCGAGAATTCAGTACTCTCCCCCATGGAGCTCATTGGGAATACTCCCAGTGTATTATAACCCCTGAGGCTTCTTAAGAACCCGTTTGTGATGAAGTTTATCTGGAACTCTCCGTCAGATTCCCGGCTCATGAGATTTCCCACACGGATAACCTTTGCATCCAGTCCTTCTGCTGCAGCCTGCAGGACAACCCGTTCTGAAAGGAACTTAGTACGGATGTATTCATTGGTGATATTCTGCCCGAAGTAGAGATCCTTTTCAAAGATCTTCCTGTCTTCAGGCGGTGTACCGTCCATGCCCTCTCCGGCTACCGATACAGTAGATATCTGGATCAGGCGGCGCCCGGTTTCTTTACAGAGCTTAGAGAGGTTCTTTACTCCGGTGACATTGATCTTCTCCAGGAGATCCCCTGTTGAGAAGTGCTTTACGCAGGCCGCGCAGTTTATCAATGTATCGAAGTCATATTTTGCAAATCCCTTAACCTCGTCTTCTTCCGTAATATCCCCGTCCACGCAGCGTATCCGTTTCTCAAACTGAGCTTCTTGAGGATTCTCAAAATAGTACATGAACATATGCTTCAGGCGTGTCTCCGAAGAATCATGCTGACCCTTTCTCACGAGGCAGTATACCGTTCCTTCATAATGATCCAGGAAATGCTTCAGCACATGGATACCGAGATACCCGGTAGCTCCGGTTAAGAAGATATTGCCTATACCGGTCTTTTCCACCTGATCTGCGTTATGGATATCATTGGCGGAAAGCAGCTTATCGATTTTTCCGTAGTCGTAATCTGAAAACTCGTTCTTATTCTCCCCGGTTTCTTCACCGGATACGGTGGCGGAGAGCTCCTTTACGGTCGGATGCTTGAAAATATCCGAATAAACTATCCCGATCTCCTCTGCGAGACACATTACAGCAACCTTGGATGCAGCCAGTGAGGAGCCTCCCATCTTAAAGAAGTCATCCTCTATCCCCACCTTTTCAAGCCCTAGTGCTTTTGCGAAGATCTCACAGAGCTTCTTCTGCACGGAAGTCTTCGGAGGAACATAGTTACTGTCTGACTTTATTTCCGGCTTCGGCAGGGACTTTTTATCTATCTTGCCTCCGGGTGTTACCGGCATGGCTTCAAGATGCATGATAAACTGGGGCATCATGTACTCCGGCAGGATCGGAGAAAGGTATTCCCTCCAGTCTGCCTCGGCGTATTCATTGCCGGTATAGTATGCCGCAAGGTTCATCACACCGTTTGTTTCCAGAGCAACAACAGCTGCTTCTACTACTCCTTCACGGTTAAGGAAGGCGCCTTCGATCTCGGACAGTTCCACGCGATACCCTCTGATCTTCACCTGGGAATCGATACGTCCGATGTATTCCATATTTCCATCGCCCTTTTTCCTCACCATATCACCGGTGTGGTAGAGCCGGGCTTCATCAGGATCCTTTGCGTAGGGATTTGCCACAAATGCGGCAGCCGTCTTCTCGGGAAGATTATGATATCCTCTCGCCAGCTGACGTCCCGACAGACAGAGTTCGCCGGGAGCGCCCACGGGAACAGGTTTCAGCCTGTCATCCAGGATATAGGACCTGACATTTATATGGGACTTTCCGATAGGGATATTCTTGTACTCCCTATCCACGATAAATGAGGAAGTGGATACGGTATTCTCCGTGGGACCGTATCCGTTATACATGGTGATCTTCCTGTTCTCATGGAAGCGCTTGAACTTCTCACCTCCAAGAGTGATTAAACGCAGCGACGCCTTGTCTGAGAGCATATCTAAAACAAGCTCACCCATCTGTGTAGGCATGGTGGTAATGGTAATAGGCTCCTCTTCAAAGACCTCGCATACCTTCATCACGTCCTGACGCGAATCAGCGGGGAATATGTACAGGGACGCTCCGTAAGCGAATGGAATGAACATATCGTGGACTGATGCGTCAAAGCAGAAGGATGAAAACAGCGCATACATATCTTCTTTCGTAGGTGACTGCTCTATTGTAATCTGCTGAATGAGGTTCATCAGATTTGCGTGGGTAAGCTCCACACCCTTGGGTTTCCCGGTGGATCCCGAGGTATATATCATGTATGCCAGGTTTTCGGGTTTCGCCCTTAAAAGGCTTATCTCTTTATCTTCCGCTTCCATTGCTTCCCGTATGATGTCGTCTAAAAGGATCACATTTCCTTTATAGTCGCCGGCAATCTGAAGAAGCTCCTTCTCTGCTAAAATGTGCGTGCTCCCGCTGTCACTCAGCATATATAGTATTCGATCCGTCGGGTAGTCAGGGTCTAATGGCACATAAGCTCCCCCGGCTTTCAGTATGCCGAAGACAGCCACCATAAATTCCTTTACCCTGCCGCAGAGTATGCCCGCCACTTTTTCCGGGCCGAATCCGTCTTTTGCAAGACGTTCTGCCACGTATGAGGAAGCCCGGTCAAGCTCTGCATAGCTTATGCTGCCCGATGCGTCTTTTACGGCGATCCTGTCAGGATACTTTTCCACACTTCTTTCATAGAGATCCACAATGGTTCTGCCGGTGAATCCCGGCAGCTCTCTCATGGTCTCCTCTTCATTGAAAGGCAGGCGCAAATCCGTGGGAGCCACTCCGTTAAGCAGTGTTTTTACGGTAGTAAGATAATTATCCGACAGATACTTTATGGTCTCTTCATCATAGAGGTCTCCTCTGTACTCATACTCACAGAAAAAGCTGTCCTTTTCTTTGGACACCATTACAGATACCGGTTCCTTTGCCGCATTCAGGGTAAGGGTTATCTCTTCCGCTTTTTCTCCGCAGATACGGTCGAATTCAAAGCTGTCCCCCTGGTAGACAAACATGGTATTCGGGGTGAAGCCGTATTTCTTTGCGGCCTCTGAATAGGGATAGATATCCGAATCCATGAGACCCATAAGCTCCTCTTTTACCTGCGTAAAGAATCTCTCCTGCTCCTGATCCTCCCTCACCACAACGGGCAATGTCTTTACCAGCATGCCCACTGTGTCGCTAAGCTTTGAATCGTTCCTTCCGTGATAGATGGTGGTAAATAACGCCTTGTCGGCAAAATGGTACCTTGAAAGCATGAGTCCGAAAGCCGCTACAAAAAATACATTCTCGGTGATCTTATATCTCTCACAGAGCTTAGTGACAGAAGGCGCCATTTCCTTCATTGTCATCTTAAGGTTCTTTACCGAAGGCTTATCCTCACTCTTATCATAGGGTATGTCTGTAGACTTTCCGGCATTCAGGAATGTCTTATCATAGAACATAAGAGCTTTCCCGTAAGCTCCCTCTTCCTTAAGACGCGCCTGATCAAGCGATAGATCATATGCTGTATAGGTTTCACTTAAAACCTCGTATCCCGCATAGGCACGCTCCAGATCGCGAAGGAAGATTGCCACGGATGTTCCGTCTGCCACCAGATGGTGCACATCCATAAACAGATAAAAACCGTCATGCTGCCGGTAGAGCTCTATCCTAAAAAGCCTCTCATTTAACAGATTGAAAGGACGCACAAGGTTTTCCCTGTCCATATCGCTAAGTACGGGTACTTCGAATCTGTCTTCGTCCATCCTGCGCTGTCGTATCTCCCCGTTTTCGTCCATAAATAGCCTTACCTTCAGGTACGGATGAGCATTCACCACCTTTTCCAGGGCTTTCTTCACACGGGTGATATCAACTCCGTCCCCAAGCTTAAATAAATAGGGGATATTGTAGACCGTGGTACCGATATTTGCCATGCAGTCGATGAAGACACCCTCCTGGGATGTTCCCATAGGATATACTTCCTGCTTTTCATGTGTCTCCACCCTGTCAGCTCCAAGGAGGAAGCGTTCCAGCATCTCAACCGTAGGGTTCTCCTTCAGGTCCGTACTCCGGATGGATACGTCAAATGCCTTTGACAGCAGGATATTCAGCTTTATTGATGAGATGGATGTAAGTCCGGCATACGTGATGTCTGTCGTGATCCCGAACTCCCTGTGTCCGATGGCCTCTGCCACGCAGTCAAATATCTTCTGCTGTGTCTGATTTTTCGGAGGAATGATATTCTCCTCCCTGTGTACGGGTTCCGGCAGAGCACGCCTGTTTACCTTACCGTTCTGATTAAGAGGTATGGCATCGATACTCTGTATGACTTCAGGCACCATGTAGGGTGGCTTTTCCGACAGGATATGTTTCCTGATGGCTTCGGTATCCGCTTCACTGCCATCCTTCGTGACCACATAGGCCGCTATGTATTTTCCTCCTCCCGGATTGTCAAAGGCGGCCACAGCCACATCCTTTACAAGACCTGACTCTCTGATGACAGTCTCCACTTCGGAAAGCTCTATACGGAATCCCCTTATCTTTACCTGTCCGTCGCGGCGTCCTATGAACTCTATATTGCCGTCAGTCAGGAAACGCACCACGTCTCCGGAGCGGTACGCGGGATAGTACTCGCTGTCAGAGGTGACAAAGGGGTTACTTACAAATACTTCCGCTGTCTTATCTGGGCGGTTCAGGTATCCTGCCGCCACGTGAGGCCCCGTGATAAGGAGCTCCCCTGCAGCTCCGGGAGGGAGACGGTGGCCTTCACCGTCAGTCACGTAGAGCTTAATATTGTCGAGGGGCTTTCCGATCGGGTTATTGGCATACTTTTTATCTACCTTGAATACAGTGGAATAGATGGTGCATTCCGTTGGACCATAACAGTTATAGAAAGCATAATTCTCCGGAGGCTCTACGGGAGGCAGTGCTTCACCGCCTGCTGAGAGATGCACTATGCTCTTATTATCCGTGTTTTCTGCAAACTGTCTCGCCACCTGAGTTGTCATGAACATATGGCTGACCTTCCGCTCCTCGAGATAACGGCTCATGCCCTCGATATCAAGGCGCATTTCCTCCGGCACTATCACGCAGGATGCACCCGTGGAAAGAGGAGTGTACATATCCATCATGTTGGCATCAAAGCCGTAGCTCGCATACGCACCTACCGCGTCATCTGCGGTGAGATCGTAGTAACGCCTGTACCACTCGAGGAAGCAGACCAGGTTTCCGTGGGTAAGTCTGACACCTTTAGGTTTCCCTGTGGTTCCGGAGGTGTAGAGCAGCGTAAAGATATCCCCGGGTTCTATGTCTCCTTCCTTACTGCGGTGTGACAGTATCTTTTCCTTTGCCTCTTCCGCAGAAGGGAGATCATCGTTCCAGCTGCCGCCCTGCCTTGAAAGGTCGAGTATCATTACTTTTCCTGTAAAATCCTCTACCTTGTCCTTAAGCTCTTCTGTGGTAATGAGCACAGATGCCCCGCTGTCCCCCGCCATGAATGTCAGCCTCTCTGAAGGATAAGTAGCATCCAGAGGCTGATAGCAGGCTCCGCTCTTCAGTACTCCGACAGAAGCCATTATCATTACTTCGTGCCTCGGGATCATAATAGACACCACAGATCCGCGTCCGATACCCAGATCTATAAGGTATGCGGCAATGCGGTCTGACCACTGATCCATCTCGCGGTAGAGAACCTCTCTGTCCTCAAATACGCAGGCGATATGCTCCGGATAAGCTGCCGCACTCTTCTCAATCAGAGATACGACGGTTGCTGATCTGTCATAGTCTCTCTCAGTCATATTCCACTCGTCCATCCTGTCCTTTTGAAGGTCATCAAGGATTACGATATCAGCCACCCGCTGTACGGACGAAGCGGATATCATGGCAGCGTCATAGGAAGACAGTATGCTGTCAATCATTTCTTCAGAGTACATATCCGCCCTGTATTCTGCTTCCAGCACATATTGCCCGTCACGGATACGTACCTGCAGAAGCAGGGGCTCCTTCGGCTGGTCAAGGGACAGATCCTCTCCGGCCGCTACGGTATCCCCTATAGGATAGTCATCCGTAAGCTCCGCCTGATAAGCAAATATCAGGTCGGAGGATATACCGTATTTTGCGGCGATCTCCGAAAAAGGATAGATATCGTGAGCCATGGACTGCATCAGCTGATCCTGAAGCTCCGAAAGATATGCGTTCAGTCTTGTCTTCGTATCAAATCTTGTATATACCGGAAGGGTCTTTACCAGCATACACATGGTATGCTCGAGACGTGAATCATTTCTTCCGTTATAGATAGTTGTAAAAAGCGCTTCCTTTTCACCCGCGAATCTCGATGCCACTACGCCGAATATACCGGTAAATAGGGTATTGGGTGTGACCGCCATTTCTTCGCAGAGCTTTTTTACCTTTTCCACCGTGATACTAAGAGGCCGGTTCATAAGCCCCTTTTCCGGTGTTTCCTTTCTCCTGTCGGGAACAGGGAGTGATTCGGTCTCAAGACCCGAGAAGGTATCGTCATAGTATTTTGCGGCCTTCTTATATTTTTCCTGCTTTCTGTAAAAAGCTTCCTCCGTTGCCACGTCGAATCCGTTAAAGCTTTCTTTTTGCAGCTCTTCCCCACGGTATGCCCTGTCAAGATCCTCAAAGAAGATATCGTAGGAATTGCCGTCAGCCAGGATATGGTGGAAATCCGTAAAAAGATATTTTCCGGAATCCGTGACATATATTTCGATCCTGTACATTCTGGAGTCAGTCAGTCTGAAAGGACGCACCAGATTCTTTTTAGCTTTTTCAAAATCTTCATCGGACAGCTCGATTTTTTCCACATTGAAGTCAGTCTCTCCCATCTTCTGGGATAAAGACCCCTCTTCATCCACGAAGAAAACTGCATTGAGATAGGGATGGGCCGACACCGTATCTTTCAGAGCATCAACAAGTCTGTCTAAGTCGATCTTTTCATCCAGCTTAAAGAGGAACGGGATATTGTACAGGGTAGACTCGGGGTTTTTATCACATATCGCAAAGATCCCCTCCTGGGAGCCTGTAAGCGGTGAAATATCTCCCGTTTCAGGCACTTCGCTTAATCGCGCTTCCCCTATATATCTTTCCATCTTTTCGATGGTATCGTATTCGAAGATGTCGCTTGTTTTTATAACAACCCCGAACGCATCCGCGAGGCGCACATTCATCTGCATTGCGCCAAGTGATGTGAGGCCTGCATGGGAAAAGGGCGTAGCTATACCGAAAGCATCACTTCCCGTAATGTCTGAAAGAATGTCGTGGATCTTCTGCTGGGTGCTGTTTTTTGGAACACCTCCGTCTTCCCTGGCACCCATCACGGGCTTCGGCAATGCCTTTTTATCGATCTTATGATTGTCCGTTAAGGGCATTTCATTCAGCTGAATTAAGAAATCCGGCATCATATAGTGAGCGAGGCGCTCTCCGGCATAGTTTCTTAAGCTTTCCTCATTTATAGCTTCGCTCCCTGTATAGTAAGCGCAGAGCCACCTGTCCTCGGCAACTGTTACTGCTGCATTGGTAACTGACGGGTAGGAGCTTATGACCTCTTCTATCTCTCCGAGCTCTATCCTTAAGCCCCGGAGCTTCACCTGATTATCACGGCGTCCGTGGAATTCTATCTCTCCGTTACCGTCAATACGCGCCAGATCACCGGTCTTATATCCTCTCATGCCCTTAAAGGTGATGAACACCTCTGCCGTCTTTTCAGGGAGATTGATATAGCCTCTTCCTACACCGGCTCCGCATATCAGAAGCTCACCCATCTCACCCTCGGGAACCTCTTCATTATTTTCATCAATGATGTAAGTATAGACATTCGCTGACGGTACACCGATCGTGATGCTGTCATCCGACTCCACCACTTTCATGGTACAGCTGATTGTGGCTTCGGTGGGTCCGTATCCGTTCATAATATATGCATTGGGGCTTGCTTTTGACAGCTTCTCATAAAGTCCCGGAGGGAAGGCTTCCGCACCCAGATCGTATGATACGATACCCTGCAGGGCTTTTTGGGCCTGCGGGATAGATAAGAGCATGGCAAAATATGAAGGAGTCCCCATCATACAGTCCACACCGTTTTTCTCCATCTGCCGGATAAGCATCATGGGGTCATGTATCTCTTCATCAGTTGCGAGTACTACGGTGAGTCCGTTTGTGAGAGGTATGTATTCCTCCATAAGAGAAAAGTCAAAGGTGAGCGCGGCTATTGAGAGCACCACGTGAGCGCGTCCGGTGATCCCGATTGTCTCATGGTTTTTCTCATTGGGATCCACGAAGTTCGCAAGATTACCGTGCTCTATCATCACGCCCTTCGGTCGTCCCGTAGAGCCTGATGTATAGATACAGTAGCAGAGATCTGACGGCTCATGCGAAAGCTCCGGGTTACTGCTGTCTTCATTATTAAGAAGATCACTAAGCTTAAGCGCCGGACAGCCCGGTATTTCTTCCCTGTCCTTACAGAGCTCTTGAGAATACTCATCCAACAGAATGAACTTTGCCCCTGAGTCCTCCAGGATAAACCGTACACGGTCTTCGGGATATGAGGGAGAAATAAAGACAAACGCGCCTCCTGCCTTGAGTACGGCCCATTGCCCCACATAGGCTTCTATACAGCGGTCTGCCATTACAGCCACTATGTCTTCTTTTTTAAGGCCCTTTTCCATCAGCGCGTGTGCCGCCCGGTTTACCTTTTCATTAAAGGACTGATAGCTGATGCTGTCCTCCCGGCAGACTACAGCTGTTTTTCCCGGATTCTCTGCGGCTGCCCTTTCCAGCCTCTCCGTCACTGCAATAAAAGGTATGTGGATAGTGGTATCATTGATGTTTGACATCTGTTTTTCCTCCCGTATATCCATTCAGAACAGTAATACTGTATTATTCATATCTACGCTTCGTATGTAGGTTATATCCTTTGCAAGCTTCCGTACTATCTCTATCCCGCCGGTACTCTCGTATATATCTCCGTCATATTCATATTCGGTGGGATCAAAGGGCACACCGTTATCACGTATCCGAAGGAGGAGCCCTCCATTCTCTCCCTCATCCGGAACAAGCGTGAGATCTATCCAGTGGGACTTCTTTCCTCCGTACCTGATAATATTCATTACCATTTCTTCTGCGGCTACCGCTATGGGCATAGCCCTGTCGCGGCTTATATTGGCCTTCTCACAGGCAGTGATCATTTCTCTCGGTATTAAGGACGTCTCCTCTATTTCCGCATGGATCGTGATGTCGAGAAGCGCGGCCGGGTTTTCCTCAGGTACCATGTAGAAATCCTCTCCCGGATACCTCAGCCTTCTAAAGATCTCGATACTGAGAACGGTGAGAAGCTCTGATATCACGTAGCTTAATGCCATGGATATATACCCGCTGCCGCCGGCACTCTGACCTATGATTATACCTATGTAGGCCACGGGCAGTATGAAGATACCGTTCTGCAGAAAGGTAACCGCACCGGCAAGCCCTGAATTTTCTATGCTTTCATAGTAGCTTATGAGGAATTTGTTCCAGAGATAGAATGGCAGGCATATCATAAACACACGGAGTACCTGTGATGTGATGCTGTATAGGGGATCCTGCCTGATACCGAACATCAGTGTAATAGTTCCCGGCAGCACCATAACAAAGAGCACAATGAAAGCGCAGGCGATGAAGCTGTATCTTAGGACCCTGTTGCACATGGATCTCAGGCCGAAATAATCCTTTTCGCCGTACAGCACACCTGCGATATTGGGGATGATGCCCACTATACCGCCAACGATCATCTCGACTATCATCAGCACATTCTCACATACCGTGTAGACACACATGCCGTCATCTCCGAGGAACGTTAAGATGATATAGTTTAATCCCAGTGCCTTTACAAGGGCCATGATCATAAATATGAGCATGGGTACCCCGGCGCTGAAGGCTTCCATAAAGGATTCATACCATCCATCACGGCAGAACACTATCATTCTCTTTGGCGAACGGATATAGAAGATAAAAACGATCATGCCGAAAAAGAATCCCAGCACTGTAGACAGCGAAGCTCCCGCTGTGGAAAGAGGCGTGTATTTCAGTAGTATAAAGTCAAACACGAGGTTGATCACATTGGAAACGATAAGATAGGCACTGGCAAGTTCCGGATGGTTCTCTGCCCCGAGAAAGCTCATCATCAGGAGACCCGTGCCTATAACCGGAGCTCCGAGAAAGCTCACCATTAAGTAACGTCCCGTAAGATATGCTAGTCCACCTCCCTTAGCCAGGATATTTCCAAGAGGCATAGCTAAGAAAACTCCTGTCAATGCAAAGATGATGCCCGCAATAACTGTAATGAGAAGCGTCACGGTAAAGACGGAGGAAGCCCCCTTTTTATCCCTTTTTCCCAACATGATACCTGCGGCTATGGCTCCTCCCGTACCCAGTACATAACCGGGGATCTGTATCAGCGTCTCCACCGGAAGTGAAAGGCTCACAGCCGACATTGCTTCATGCCCCAGGATGTTTCCCACGAGGATCGTATCCACGATATTGCCAAGCTGCAGCGCAAGAGACATCATTATCCCCGGCAGCAGATACTGCGTGATCTTGGCATCGATCAGTCTTGTGTTCCTTGTATGTGTTTTTTCCATAATCTATTCGACATTCCGCTGTATCTATTCAGAACCCTTCGGATCCTGAACAGTTACATTCAGCTTTTTATCAAGTCCCGTCATTTTCAGGATATCCATTATTTCAGGGGATAGGCTCTCAATTGTCAGTTCGCCGTTCATTAATTTGTGTGCAGCCACAAACTGCCTGATACCTGCTGACGACACGTATTCAAGGGAACTGCAGTCAAATATGAGCTTCTCTGCGTTCTCGGGGATAGATTCTATCGCCGCCTCGAGCTCCGGAGCCGACTGTGCATCAAGCCAACCCACCAGCGAAAATGTCACTATGTTTCCATCCTGTTTCTTTATGATCTTCATCGTGTCCTCCTGTTGCTATTTATTGTTTAACGGATTGTGGATATGCTGTACAAACAGTAAAGTCAGGTCATCAAACTGCTTTGTCCCCTGCGCGAACTCTCCTACATCCTTAACCACCGCGTTCACTGTATCCGCAGAAATATTCTTCGAGCAGATATTTAATAGTCTTTTTTCTCCGTACTGCTCTTTCTTACCGTTTATGGCTTCCGTCACCCCGTCAGTGTAGAGGAGCAGTCCCTCTCCGGGATTTAAGACCATCTCTCCCTTAAGGATGCCGATATCCTCAAAAAGCCCAATCACACAGCCGTTATCCGGCTCAAGAAAAGCAGTCTGTTCTCCGGTCTTTACGGGATGTGTGTGCCCCGCATTGGCGTACACGACACTTCCATTTTCTGAATCTATTATACCCAAAAATACAGTGACAAACATCCCCAGTGGATTTTCGGAGCATGCCTCATTATTAACCACGTTCAGTACTTCCTCGGGAGACATACCTGACCTGAGTCTGTCGCGGATCATGGTTTTTATCATGGCCATCACAAGAGCTGCCGGTATTCCCTTTCCTGACACATCTCCCATTACGATTCCAACGGTGCCGTTATTTAATGGGATGATGTCATAAAAATCGCCGCCTACGGACGTTGCCGGCTCCGCAAGTGCCGATATCCTGATGTTTCCCTCTTTATACTCCTTATTTTGTGGTACTATTCCGTTCTGGATCGCCCGCGCGGTGTTTAGAAGGGTCTGCTCTCTGGATTTTTCTTCCATCATCTTCCTGTTTCGCAAAAAGAGGATCTGGGTGGAACAGATCATCGCCATGGATAACCACCAGGTCATCATCTCAAACTGCTGTGGTGAGAGGACCGCAGTTCCCCTGTTCAGATGATATACCCTGTATACGAGTATGAACATCATGAACCAGTAAGGCAGGGCGTTTATGAAGATCTGAAGAGTGGTCATTCTGATTTCGGTTTTACTCTCGATATATTCTGCCGACCTTACCATTAACTCGGTCATCACTATGGCAATCAGCATAAGGAATATACATTGCCAGGGTTCAAAAGGAACGTATCCGTTGAAACCGAGTGCCATGAAATACACGAGTAAGTGAAGGGCATAATACTTGGATATATGCCTGGAATAACGCAGGATCTGGGTTGTGACAGGGTTTTCCTTTGATCCCGGCTTCTTTTTCCTGTCTGTGGCAAGGAATATGATCGCCGCAAATAAGATAATATGCGCAAGGCTCGCTATAACATGCAGGATATCAGGGTATGCATATCCCTCCTCCATGACCTCGCCCATAAGGCCGATATCATTTCCGTAGAGCAGAAAGGCTCTGATCCACCATGCAATGACTATAACCAAAGTAGCAGGGAGAACCGACAGGTAAAACTTCCTCTTGTCACTTATATGCCTGTACATATACCCTGCTCCAACTCCTATAAGGGCATAGGACAGATAATACAGGGGAATAAATGACACAAAAGATGCGTCTCCTATCAGAAGTGTTGCTACGTATGAAAGTACCGGGATATTTACTGGCTTTGCATAAAGATAAGGCGCTAAAAGGGCTGAAATGAGTCCCAGCAGAGGATATACAAAAGTCCTGCAGCCTGTCTTCTTCAGAAGCGCAAATATAAGATAAAAAATGCCTGCGATAAAAAAGATATTGGTATTCTGAAAATATACCCATATCAGCATTCTGAGATTAGCCGCACCGTCTTCGCTTATCCGCTTCAGGACAAACGGATAAGGAAAAATAAGTGCCGTAAGGTAAGCAAGATTGCTAAGATACTGATATAAGACAAGTCGTACTCCTCCGGCAGCCAGTTCCTTAGGTCCCGACCTACTGCCATAGGTCACGCCGAATCCCATCACAAAAATAAATATCGCAGCACCCGACATGGTTGCAAAGATCCAGATGCAGAGCACTGCCTGACCCATGTCGGTCATAGTTGCCTGAAATGCATGGATCAGAAAAATAAAAACCATGAAGAGTCCTTTAAGAAGATCGAACTCTTTCTGTCTTCCCGTATTTACTTCTTCAGTAGAAAAAATACCCATCACGGTAAATACTATATGTTTAACCGGTACATGTCAAAATTTGTCTTTACGTTTTCTGCTTTTTTTCTTCAGGCACCGGTGTAGAAGGGATACTTATCAACATCCTCTCCTGCTACCGCAAAAGCATAGTAATTTCCCTCATCATCGGTTCCGAAGCCCAGTTCAGGGTAGTTAATGCCATTTCCATGAAGCAGGCGAAGCACCCCTATCTTAAGATTATTAAATCCGAAGATCTGCCACTTAAGCAGGCGTCGGAGCTGCCAATAATCGAATCCTTTAGGTAATGCATGGATAATATCGTGTCGTATCTTCCTCAGTATTATTCCACAAATGATCGATATCAGGATCGGGACGGATGCTCCCCGGATGATTAAATTAAGGATCACGGCATCCGAAGATCCCGCTATAAGGAGCAATACGATCAGCAAATAAATTGTAATTATGATATCTATAACAGTAACCGCAATATGAACTTTATGCTGGGACTGTTTTGACACAAGCCTGACATTATTATATATACTGTAATCAATCCGCCTTCCGTAATAAGTTTTGAACTCTTTACGCTTCGCAGCGGCTTTCACAGGTTTACCGCAGTTCGTACAGAACTTTGCTCCTTCACCAAGTTTATTCCCACAATTCGTACAATATTTCATCATTCTCTGCATTTTCCTTATATATCCTCCAGTCCTGAAATCATCGTCATCTTCAGGCTTGTACCCGTTTTTTCAAGTAACAACCTGTCGCGGGTCATTATAATCCTCTAAGATCTCTTCTGCAATGTCCTCCGGCAGCAGGTAGAGATCAATGCTGCTATGTAGATTTGGTTTCTTACATCAATTCATGGCTTGATCTCCATAGAGATCCTGTTAGCATACTCTTTAGTCCCGTCAAAGAAGTATTCTTCTTTACTGACTGCACTCTTTAATACAGCAAGGGACAGGGGATCGCATTCAGAAAGGATATCATAACGGGGTCCATTATAATCCGCGGAAAAAACCATAGCCCCGTCCCGGTCTGATATTTCGATACATATATGGATCCCCGGATACTCAAGGATCTTGACAAGATTCTGCTGGATCAGCTCCTCAAAAGTAAGCTGCACATGCTTTGTTAAACGTCTGGAAACCTGGTTCTTTATACAATAGGCTTCTATCCTGCCCTGTGTCCCCGGAAAATCATAGTCCCTGCTCTCTATATCGATTTCAAGTGCCTTTAGCTGTTGAACAAAGCGCCTGGTTTTCGGATTCTCCGGATGGTCAAAAATCTCTTCAGGTGTCCCGCTTTCCAAGATCCCGCCTTCATCCATATAAAAAACACGGTTTGAAATGGCTTTTGCGAAATTCATCTCATGCGTCACTATCATCATAGTCTTTACGGTTTTGGACAGCTTCCGGATGACCTCCTGCACCTCACCCACCATTGTGGGATCCAGTGCGCTCGTTGGTTCATCCATCAAAATGATCTCCGGATCCATGGCCAGGGTACGGGCAATGGCGATCCTCTGCTTCTGTCCTCCCGACAGCTCTTCAGGATAGCTTAAGGCTTTTTCAGATAGTCCTACCAACCGGAGAAGCTCCATTCCCTCATCATAAGCCTCCTGCTTACTCTTTCCGGCAAGGTCCATGGGCGCAAGCATTATATTCTCAATAACGGTAATATGCGGAAAAAGATTAAAGGACTGAAAAACCATTCCCACCTTCCGGCGAACCTTCTCAATATTGCATCCCGGGGCTGTTATCTCCATATCATCGATAAATATCCTTCCGTCTGTAGGCTTTTCCAGGAGATTGATACAGCGGATAAACGTACTCTTCCCGGTTCCGGAAGGACCTATTACGGAGATCACGTCCCCATCCCGTATCTCGGTACTCACATCCTTAAGGGGTGTTACGTCGGAATATTCCTTTTTCAGGTGTTCAATCCTTATCATGTGTCCTTACCCCTTTCAGTATGCTTTCCCTTTTTCTTTTGTGTGGATCTGAAACAAGCCTTATACATTCCACCGCAAAGGCGAAAATAGCCTCCATCAGAAAGTAGATGACAGCGACGGCGATAAGAGGGAAAAACGCTTCAAAGGTCCGGCTCCGGACAATGTCACCAACCTTCGTAAGATCCTGCACCGCAATATATCCCACAATAGCCGTGGCCTTTATTAGCCCCACGATCTCAGCCTTATATGCATCCATTACATGGGGGATAGTCTGTGGCAGTATAATCTTAAAGAAGGTCCCGTTTACCGAATAGCCCAGTGCGTAAGCCGCTTCATACTGCCCTCTTGCAACAGTCCCCACGCCGATCTTTAAGAGCCCGTATACTCCCGCTCCAAATACCAGTGTGAAACCGATAACGGAAACGACAACCCCATCGACATCCATATTTCCGAACACAATGTAGTATAGGATCATAAGGAGTACCACTACCGGCATGCCCTGCACCAGCCACAGACAGAACCCGGTGATCCTGTTAGCTGCGGAATTCCCGTCCTTACAGATGAAAAGAATGAGAAACCCAAGTAATGTTCCGAAAATGGCAGATAACAGGGTGATAATAAAAGTCACGATGAATCCACTCACAAAAAGCTTCCACCGGTTTTCTCTTACAAAGTTTTTTTCAAGGCTTGAAGATAAGGATTCCAGAAATGAGGTAAAATCCGACTTTGCTTCCACCGGATCCCTTACCATGATCGCTATCTTTTCATCAAAGAGATCATCGGAAAAGGTCAGAGCCTCAGCTCTTTCCGGAGTTATATTAAGATCGGCCATGACACAGTCCACGTCTCCCGTGGCTGCTGCCGTTATTACCCCGCTGTAATTATAAACCTTGAATCTGAGTCCAAACCCAAGCCAGGCAGCAAAGCGTCTCGCAAGCTCAATATCATAGCCGTTAAGATCAGGTCCCACATAGTAGGTGTATGGCGGCGTGATACCGGTAGTACCAACCGTCAGGTACTGCTCCGGGTTTTCGGGAATGGTGATCTCCGGCATGGTCTCATCCCCCTTTATAACCCAGCGCTCATACATATCGTCAAGGATCCCGTCTGCTTTTAATTCTGATAAAAATAAATTGATCCTGTTTTCCAGATCGGGTATTTGGGTCACGGGAGAGATCCCGACTGCAACGTGGACCGATCCATCCATATTCTCATCCAGAAGATGTACGCCCTTTCTTCCGCTGTCGATAGCAAGCTGCATCTGCCGGCGGTCATAGATATAAGCGTCAAGCTTTCCCTGGGCAACAGACTCATATCCGGTGTTTCCTTCCAGATACACGATCTCTGCCTCAGGAAGCTCATCCTCCACAATATGTATGGCCGCGCTGCCATCCCCCGTTCCTATCCTGATCCCCTTCCTGTTAAGGTCTTCCTTTGACGTAATACTTTTTATGTCAGATGAACAGGCACATAGGCAGATCATTAATAGCAGTATGAATAATAAATTCTGTTTTTTCATATCTTAGCTATCCTTTGGCCTAAATATCAAATACTTTTTCGCTTCCAGCCATCTATTCTTCCATATGAATGATCATATAGCGGACAACGGAAGCACAGCGCTCAGCAGCTTTTTTCTTAAACACTTCATAACTCATTTCCTCGGAATCATCAGCCTTATCAGAAATAGCACGGATAATGACAAATGGAGTACCATTCAGATAGCAGGCCTGTGCAATTGCTCCGCCTTCCATCTCACAGCACATACCTCCAAAATCGGACTTGATCAATTCCTTTTGTTCTTTTGAGGAAATGAACTGATCGCCAGTACAGACTCTGCCTTCGAAAACCCTAACGTCAGGAGCGGCCTCCTGCACAGCCTCTACTGCTTCTTTCCGCATTGTTTCGTCAGCAGGAAATGCAGAAAGACCTGTATACGGGATCTCACCCTTCTTAAAGCCGATGCTTTCCACGGTAAAGTCATGCTGACAAGCGTCAACCGAGACAACGAAATCTCCGATGTCGATCTCTTTGTCGAGGGAACCGGCTACACCGGTATTGATTATCTTCGAACAGTCAAACTGGTTGATCAGTGTATTGGCACAGATCCCGGCATTCACTTTGCCCATGCCGCATTGCACAACAACCACGTCCTCATCATCCAGTTTTCCTTCACAGAACTCCATGCCGGCTATGGTAGTTGTTTTGGGATCCGTAAGCGCTTCTTTGAGGGAAGTTACTTCCTCTTCCATAGCACCAATAATACCGATTCTCTCAGATGTGGTTCCTGAAGTGTTTGAGCATCCATTAATTACAGATACCAAAAGCATCACAGAAAGTATAAAATAAATCTTCCTTTTCATAATATCTCCTTCATATTCTTTAACGCCATTGGGACGGTTCTCTTTGACTCCTTCATCCCAGAGCAACATCCAATGCCATCATTAGCGTAAACCCCAATGAGAACATAATAACACCCGTATTTGAATGTTCTCCGCTTGACATTTCCGGGATAAGCTCTTCAACAACCACATATATCATCGCTCCGGCTGCAAAGCATAACAGATACGGCATGGCAGGTGTTACAAGACCTGCAGCAAATATTGTCAGCAATGCTCCCAAAGGTTCCACCGCCCCGGACAATGCACCATACAGGAACGCTCTCCTCTTTCCCAAACCCTCTGCATGAAGCGGCATGGAGATTATCGCCCCTTCAGGAAAATTCTGTATTGCTATTCCAAGCGCAAGAGCAAAAGCCCCTCCGGCTGAAATATTAACGCTCCCCGAAAGAAAACCTGCATATACTGCTCCTACAGCCATCCCCTCAGGGATATTATGCAGCGTGACGGCAAGAACCATCATAGTAGTTCTTTGCAACTCACATCCCGGTCCTTCCGCCTTCTCCGCGTATTGGTGAATATGAGGAATGACATTATCCAAGAAAAGAAGGAACAGAATACCTGCCCAGAATCCGATAAATGCCGGAACAAACGATAGTCTGCCCATAGCTTCAGATTGCTCCAGAGCAGGAATAATCAGGCTCCATATTGAAGCCGCAACCATAACCCCTCCGGCAAATCCCGTTAGCGCCCTCTGTACAGGATCACTGATCTTCTGCTTCATAAGAAACACACATGCCGATCCTAAAATTGTTCCGATAAACGGTACCAAGATTCCTGTGATCATTTGTCTCCTGTGTTTTTTCCTGTATTTCTAAGTGCCGCCCAATCCCTACATTGAGCTGATATCAGCTATTCTTGCCCTCCTTATAGCCACCTCCAAGTATACCACATTTTTCTTTCATATCCTGCAATACCACATATGCATAATAAAAGTCATCGGACCATCCATGGAGTCAAAGAGAACCGTCCTTTGACTTCCTGTCTCTGCCCTTTTTATTTCAGAGTGTGGTAGAATACCATACGAGTATAGCTGATTTTATAAAAAGTTGGGTATTATTATGTCTGAGGGATCATCAGGAAGAGTGATCAGGAAAAATATATTATCACTATATCCCGGTGCTGTATTGTATGGCCTGCTGTTTAATATAACCCTGATGATCGACAGTATTATTGCGGGATGGAACCTGGGAGCGCCTGGGATAGCCGCAGTGGCGCTTGGTATTCCGGGGTACGGCATTTTGGCTGCAGTTATCTATTCCCTTATCCACGGCAGCGGACTAAGGATGATATGGGCAAAGGGACGTGCGGACAATCAGGGGTTTAACAGGGCGTTTTGTGGGGGCGCAACCCTCGTAGGCTTTGCAGGTATTGTTTTTGCCTTACTTATTTTTGTTTTTGCAGAAAGCATAGTTCTTGTATGCGGCGGGGATATGGTGGATCCTGCTACATTACATAACGCGGTGCTTTATCTTATGTTTTGCTCCCCGATAGTGCTTATGACCGCTTTGGGGATGATCCTGCAGGAAGTAATGAATGTCCTGGGATTTCAGACTGAACGGGTAGCACTCAGCGGAGTAAATATCGCGGTTAATCTGGCAGTTTCTGTTATTTTGGTGACCACTCTTCCAGCGGATATGAAGCTTGCGGGACTGGGGATCGGAACCTCTGCGGGAGGACTTATGGAATTCATTGCAGGGATCATTTTGCTTCGTATCCTGAATGTCCGTCATGGATACCGTCCTCTGTTACTCCGTCCCAAAGAGATCGCTGAGACCATCCGGTGCGGGTTTCCGGCAGCAGCGGACTATTTTGCGGAGAACATAGTAATGGGGATCCAGAATAATCTGATCCTTTCAGGCTTCCCGGGTGATTCGATTATCCTGCCCACAGCGGAGGTCGTCTGCAATATCTCCTATTTTGCATCCGGTACCATTAAGGGCGCAGCTATTGCGACAGAGCCTCTTTTTGGAGTGTTCTATGAGGAAAGGGATGTGCGCAGCATAAAGAAGGTATGGCAGCAGGGATGGGTGATCGGACTCATAATGTCTGTTGTCTGGGCTATTTTATTCTATGTCTCTTTGCCGGTGCTTTCGTCTTTATGCGGAATGGAGCTGACACAGGATATTTCGAGAGGGGTTCTCCTCTGTATGGTCTTTACACCGGTGATGCATACGGTGTATATGTTTACGCTGTATTATGAGGCTACGAAACGCTTCAACCTTTCCATGGCATTTGCTATAATTCCGGATTCCTGTCTGTATGTGATCATGATGATGTTTCTGATCCCGGTACTCGGAAAAGACGGGATCTGGCTATCTATTACAGGAAATCAGGTGATAGGCCTTATCCTGCTGATCCCGTTTGTGATGCTGATTAATAAAAAAACAGGCAAAGGTATAGAAAAGCTGCTGCTTTTGAATGAAGAATTTTTTTCGGGGACTACCCTGATGGAATTTGAGATATCGGGAGACAAAACGGATGCAGCTGAGAATCTGAATAAACTAAGGGAACCGGTTGAGGGTATTGTTTCAGATTCTGACATTATAGATAATTTAATGCTTTGTACGGGAGAACTGGTGTCCGACATGCGCCGGACCTCCAGGCATATTCATTTAAGACTTAGAGATGAAGGAAAAAAGGCTGAATTATTCATACGCAGTATTGGGAAACGCTGGGATCTGCCGGCATCTATATCAGAGGAAGTAAAAGCCTTTTTGGGAAAAGAAGCCATTTCCTACAGCTACGTTTACAGGATGAATATTGTATGTATTATCCTTGATGGAAGGGGTACATCAAATGCAGTTATTCACTAAGAAGTCAACGGGGACGGTTCTTTTTGACTTCTATTGTAAAAACGATCCGGGCTGACGATTGACAGCCCGGATCAGTTCATCATTTGCATATAAATGTCAGATCAGTATCTTTGAAGTAATTTTCTCGCTTCTTCCCTGCCAATATCAAAGTTGCCTAAACAGTACATATCATCTTCAAACTTTGGAGCCCAAAAAATGCCTACTTTCGCCCAGCCCTCTTTAATCAGAGCTATTGCTTCAGGATCCAGAATGTCATAACCCTTATATTCTTTGTCGACCAGTCCTTTTGCTTTAAGAAGCTTGTAGTCTTCTAATAGAGTTTCGTAAGAGATGCCACCAGTTACTTTTTCCAGTTCATTGTCGTTAACACTATTCATTTTGATCTCCTTTACTCTGGGCTTTCTTCAAGTGTTTTTCACTCTGAAGAGATTGTGTATATGTTATATCCTAATATACGATAAAAATCAGATAAAGGCAGAAAAGCAAATGGGATCGTTTTTTTTAGTCCAGTCTGAACATTACTAGATTATTTATTACATCATAATCCCCGTTTTTCATATTAAGTTCCGTTGCATCAGCAAATCCAACAATCATACCGTCGAATCCCTTCGGTACCAAAAAAGCATGGTTATAATTAAAGGTATATGTTCCTCTCTTTCTCCATACCCATTGACTTATCGTTTGTCTCTGTCTATAAATTCCATAAAAACTACCGTGAGAAAAGAAAAAACAAAAGAGAATACGACAAGGTGTCCCCAGCAGGAAATGAGATTTTCCGCGGTTGAGGCATAGGCTGCATTTTGTGTGGCTTTTCCAAGTTCCGAAAGCACTCTGTTCTTTAAGCCTTTTTCCTCGACAAATCTCAATACGTCCGAGAGCTTCATTATACCGCCGAGATCCACATTGCCCGCAGCTACCATCCTGTTCCAGATAAGGACAGCAGGCAGGTCATTATAACGGGCAAGAGCGCATAATCCCTGCGTCCCCCACTTCGATATCATCATATCCGTAACGTCTTTTAAGATGTCCGGGATATTAAAATATCCGGCGAACACAAGCTGTACGATAAGCATGAAAGGCATCACCGTCATTGCAGTGGTGGTGGTATGTACTATAGCCGATATCATGAGCGCCAGGATATCCGAAGAATAGGTTATCAGAAAAAGTGTAATGAATAATTCAACTATAAACCCGTTCGGAGTCGGTGAGATAAGTCCGCCTTCGGGGAAGCGGACACCCGAGAATTTGCAGACGGTAATGGTAATAGCTGACTGGGCAGCAGACAGCAGCATCTGAAAAATTAAGTGTGCACATACATATGAGGTCATATGCAGTCCCGCCCTGTGTTCTCTCTTGATCACGGGCCGCTCGCGGCATATTACCTGTATCGAATTAAAAAAGCCGTTCCAGATACATACACAGGAGAGGGCAAAAGCGCCCTGAAGGGTACCCTCCATGGTAAGAAAAAGGCCTTTTCCCACGACCATTGAGACCATTCCTGCAATCACTGCAGCCATGGGAAGCACCTTCCAGTCATTTCTGAAAATGAAGATCCTGAAAAGCTTAAATAAATATATGAATGTCTGGCCTATATGCCCGGTATATTTATAGTCTGATTTTTCTTTTGTATTCATTTTCAAACCGCCTGCTCACTGATCTTCATAGAATACTTTCCGATAAACTCTTCCGATCTGCCCTCGCCGCCTTCATCCATCTGATTAATGGAGAGAAGTATCTCTTCCATAGACTTCTTTCCAAAAAACTCAAAAGATTCATTTATGGAACCGTAAAAGGCGAGTCGACCCGTGCGGCCGGTATCTTTGGCAAGGACTATCACATCATCAAAGAGGTCGATCACCCTGTCGGGGGTATGTGTGATGACGATGACGATCTTTCCTTCATCAGCTATGGAGCGCAGGCTTTCAAAAAGCTTTCTCGCTACTATCCCGTCCAGACCGGAATCCGGCTCATCCAGAATAAAGAGAGTCGGGTTTGAAACAAATTCCATAGCTATTGACAGGCGTTTACGCTGTCCGCCCGAAAGCTTTTCCACGAGGCTGTTTCTGACGGAATGAAGACCGAATTTATCCAGCATTCCGTTTATCCGTTCCCTCCTTTCCTTAAAGGGGATATTCTTCGGAAGTCGGAGCCCGGCAGCATCATTCAATGTCATATTTACGGTATCACCGTCCCTCATAAGATCCTGCTGTGGCACAAATCCAAGATCGTATTTCATGCTTTCGTAATTTGTGTAAACGTTATTACCGTTCAATAATACTTCGGCATTGGCTTTCTCATAGCCCGTAAGAGCGTTTAAGAAGGTGGTCTTTCCGGCACCGGAACCTCCGAGAAGCAGCACCATATGTCCTGTCGGGATGGACAGATGGATGTCCTTTAAGAGCGCTTTCTTACGGAAGAAATCGATGACGGTCCTGTCAGTAAGATTAACGGTGAGCCCTTCTCCTATGGTATCAACCGTGGCTCCGCTTACAGCCGCCGCTTTTGAGCCTTCGGCGTCAAATGCCATATGGGAGGGCTGGAAATTCTTATTATATCCCCAGAGAAGAGAGACAAAAGGGGCAAATAATGCCCAGAGTACAGTCCATCTTCTGTGTCTCCGGTAAAGATCGCAGTATGCCATATATATCCGGATACTGTAGAAAAAGGATGAGAGAGACAGGGCAAAATATGCGGAGCCGAAGACGATCCACATAGCCGACCCTTCGTCATAATAAACGAATATGAGATTACACACGAAGGAACAGGCTGAGAGAATAAAGAAAGTCTTTCCCTCTTCTTCATGCTCTGCCGTTACAGCAAGCTGATAGTCCCTTACACCCGGGATAAGGGCATACCATCCTTTCCTTCCGCTTTTCTTAAACAGCGCATAATATCCGAATATCATACAAAGCTGGTGTATAATATCGGATGAGATTGAAAAAAAATCGGAAAACATCAAAACCTCCTGTTTATAACTAACCTAACAAAGAGTTATCTGATCAGGATAAAGGTGGTACGTCTAAGGGCATTTGCTATTCGCATCACGGCAGAATACAAAAGGCCTATACTGTATATTATAAGCGCCGTGTGCGTCTGTCTGATATAGATAAAACAGGACAGAGCCAGCAGAAAATCAACTACTCCATGGGTGAATTTCATCTTCCAGGGACCGGAAACCATCCTTCTTGCTTCCATTGCCCTTAAGACCTCAACTACTCCCGAGAATGCATGGAGTACTACCAGATAGAGAAGAATATATATCTTTGGAACATCCGACATTGATCCCGTCAGCAGTGCAAAGTCAAGCACTATTACTCCCTGTATCAGGATCATCTTCCCTCCCACCATATGCCTTGCCATGGTGAAGTAAAATATAATATCCCTAAGCCCCTTTATCAGAAGTCCCGTAGACAATACAGCAATAACAAAGACATATGCTTCATCGCTTGGGGCCACGATAAATATTAATGCTACCACGACCATAATAAGCCCGACAATTATATTTCTGATCCTTTGAAAAATAGTCACTTCTGTTCTCCCTTAAATAACCTGCTTAAAAGGCTTTCCCTGGCTACTCCGGCAAGCTTATTCCCTGACTTAACTATCTCATCGATCACCATTCCCTTGTGGACTATGGCCCCATGGATAAATTTCCCGATAAAGGTATCATTCTTCTCTTTTTTGTCAGCCCCTGTATATTCGTCAAAATACCTGTCAATAACGAAGTCCTCTATCTCCTCTCCGGACAGTTCTTCCCCGAAAGCCTTCCAGTCATCAGAGGCAAGGAGCTGTCTTTTATTGATGATCTCCCGGATCCTCTCCTTCCGGGATCCGATAGCCTCCATGTCATATACATCCTTTTCAAATGAAGGAACATCACCCCTAATATACTTCATGGCATATATCATCTGGGTAAATGCCTTCAAGTAGTCAGAGGGGTTATCCTTTGTTATCTCCGCATATTCGCCCCAGGCGGGAAGATATCTGAAGCGCACAAAACTGTAATCAGGCAGATGTCCGGCTCTTCCGTGTCCGAGATTCATTATGGAATTTTCATTACTCTGATACAGGCTGTTTGTATATACGCTGTTTTCAAGATCATCGGGAGAAGATGTCTTATGCACGAATTTGATCTGCTTTTCCTTAAAGTCATCTCCCTCCGGAAGCAGTTCATAAAACACATAATTCGTATTATTGATGACAAGGGACGGTGTCCCCGCAAAATTGCTATGAGCCCAGGTGTCTGCAAGAACATGCATGGCGATCCCGACTGACTGGACCGGCTTCCCTTTGGCAAGCTCTACGGTTTTTACCACAAGGTCACCGTTTGGGCCGCATATCAGCCTGAACTTATCCCGGTAGCGCTTCGAGCAGTTTTTCTTTTCTGCCGCAAGGTCCCTCGGCAGAAAATGAAAAGATGACCATATCCTTGTGATATCCTGAAGACCCACAGGATCTGTCCTGGCATCCATCAGTTCCAGCTGCAGCTGTGTGGTCGCTGCGTCGGAAGGACCCTTGATCTTCGATAAAAGAGTTCTCGAGCACACATCCACAAACTGTGCACTGTAAGCTATATCAAGGCTTTCTTTATGTGAATAACCTGCGATAAAGGAAGCGCAGTATGTTGCGTAATAGTGAAAATCTTCCTGCATATTTCAGCTTTCTCCCTTAATTCCTTTTATCCTGACCGAAGAAATGATCACCACCAAAAAGAAATAGGTAGTAGTGATATCCACGAGCATGGATGCCAGGGTCATATCGATCTTTTCTAAGTCCTGAAAGTCATTTATGTATGTGGCCAGACTTAGAACAGATAAAACTGTTACTATTATCGCAGCGGCATAATAGCCTTTTTTGTATTTCTTTCCTCTTGCAGCTCTTATGGCATTTAAGCCGATATACAAATGCACACTCATAACCCCGACAGCGATTACGGCTACTAAAGCAAACACTATGATCATTCCTATCATAAAGAACTGCGGATCTTCCTCATCAATATTAAGAAATTCTTTTCCGTTCATAAAGAGCTCAATAAGAACTCTTACTATGCTCCAGGCCCCCATAATGATCACGCCCGTACCGCTTACGTTCAGGTCATCTTCATATTTCCTGAGCAGAGCTTTATCGCTGTTCATCACTGCCCCCTTCATCACTAAACTATTTCGCCTTGGTTTTCATACGTCACTTGCGGTTCCGCAAGTGACTGTTCTGAATAGTTACACTATTTCTTCATATTCTAACACAAAATACCGGTCTCCGAAAACGGAAACCGGTATTAATAAAGGATAAACGCATCAATCTCTCCGGAAAACGTATTGGCTGCGTGTCCACAAGCATAACCCTTTATCGGAACCGCAGACAAAATATGACGCCTACTGCGGGTTGGCACGCGGAGTATAAACAAATCCTTCGTGAATACTCCGCGTGCTTAGCCGCAGTTGGCGGAGAGCTTGGCGTAGCGCGTTCCGCAGGGTTTGCTTGTGGATATGCAGTCAATACGGATGGAGAGATTGATGCGTTTATTCCGGTCTTAAATACATAATATATATATATTTACACTGCTACTTCTGATCCCACTTAAATGTCGCCCAGCGGTCGTTCATATTCGGAAACAAAGCAGCAAATATCTTTCCCCGAATACTGTGCTTACTCATTTCCTCATTAAAGCTGTGTTCTTCCAGAAGCTTTATACCCTCTGTAAGAGCGGCGATCTCTGCAGCGCTGTCGGTTCCCGACCTGAAATGTGCGCTTGTGGTTTTCACTGTATCATGAAGCTTCTCGTTTTTACACATAAGCTTATTGTTCTGCTCTGCTATCAGTAACCCGCCATCCTTAAAGTTTTCCTTCAGGATGATCAGGAGCTTTTTGATCTCCTCCATTGAAAGGTACATAAATAAACCCTCTGCAATAATGACCAGACTGGTTCTGTTCCCTTTAAGAGCGTTTCTTACCGGGCTGCACCAGCTGTCATCCAGAATATCCCCGCTTACCATTGTTACCCGTTCTCTTTCGGGAAAGGCCTTTTTCCTTGCTGCTATCATATCGGGAAGATCTACGTCAAACCAGAGGATGCTTCCGTTGTCCACACGGGTGAACCTGTCATCAAAGCCGGAACCCAGATTCACTATCACGCTTTCAGGCTCCTTCCGGATAATATCCTTAAGCTGCCTGTCAAGCATCACTGTTCTTGCTATAACCCCCTCGTGTGACATGAATTTGTCATACTTCCTTGTATCGATGCCTAGAGCTTTTATGATCTCCACAGCTTTATCATCTCTTACCCTGGGATCGCTCCGCAGGGTCTCATTTGCCTTGATCGATAAAGGTATGAGCGCCGTTGTCTCCACATCTCCAAGTCTCAGTTCCATTTATACTTCTCCCTCCCTTTCTTACTTTCCTCTGTTCTTTTCAAAAAACCATAGGAATTATATGCATCATCTTTAAGTTAATCATATCTAACCCATATGCCAGAAATAGCGGCATCTCCGGCGATGCCGCTGGTTAGTTCTGTCTAACTATAAACTACTTTTATCGGAAAGTCAAGAGGTCGAAGCATCCCCGGACTTTCTTTCGCATATCTTTGCTCCGGCTATCCCGAAAATTATCCCAAGCACCACTCCTGTCAGAACGTCTGTCGGAAAATGAAGAAACAGATACATCCTGCTGTAAGCCGACAGTGCGGCAAGGATAAGCAGAGCTGTGCCTGCCTTTTTGTACTTCATAAAGACCGCTGTTGCAGCTCCAAAGGCAAATCCCGAGTGGGTGGAGGGAAATGATGAGCTATCTGGCCGGTTTACGAGTAACTGAAAAGCCTGATCGATCTGACAGGGTCTTGGACGGTCAATAAGATGCTTTAATAAAAGATGCCCGAAGATAAGCACCGCAAAATAAGATATCAGAACCGCTGCCCCTGTCCACCGCGTCTTCCTGAAGATCAGAAGTACTATGCCAAGTGCAAGCCACAGCTGCCCGTATTCGCCGGTTAATCCGTTTATAAGGAGAAAGAATCTGTCAAGAAGCTCTGTCCTTGGTATGCTGTAAAGTATCGAAAACTCCACTATTCTGCCTCCGAAGGTCCTCCAAGGAATTCCACAACACCGTCTGCATCCGTCTTAGCGTTAAGTACATCAGTGAGAATACCTATGTAGGAATCCGAGACTGCAAAGGCATTTCCGACTGCTATGTCCATTTCACGGTAAATATCAGGGTTTTCCATATCATCCGGGATAAGAGTACTGAGTACATAGCAGAAGAACCTGTGATCCTTGTCGATGGAAAAGCTTCCTACGGGAAGATTAAAGTTCACATAGCTCATGGCTTCATATAGTGCACTTAAGCGTTCCTCAGGTATATCACTGGAGATCGTAAAAACTGACAGAAATACCCAGGCCGCATCCTCCTCTGTCTGAAGCGGGCGGAAAAAGAACTCTCCCCGGATATCCATATCCCCATCCCCAAGCTCGTCCAGAATGGCACTCACCATTTCCGGTTCTCCTTCATTATTTGTGACGATTGCCGCGATCTGCTCGTCATTCAGCTCCCTGCAAAGCTCCTCCAGAAGCTCGTGTCTTCTATTCTCTATTTCCTTTATCTCCATGCTTTCCTCCTCCGGTCAAAAAAGTTGTAATTTACTGGGCGCTAAGCTTACGCACCAGGATATTTTCATCAGGCAGACCCTTCTTCTTATTGTAACGAAGGTTAAGTGCCTTTACGAATTCAATATAACCGTTCCTTTCTTCGTCGGTTGTATCGGGATTGTCGCCAAAGATCTTTTCACGGATCAGACGGGCAAATTTGGTGCAGACAAATTCAGCCGCGTTCCTCATGTCACAGAACCCCGCATAAGCAGCAACCCTGAGCCTCAAAGCCTCTTTAACCCTTTCCTTTTCCTGCTCTCCCTGATTATGAATACTGTTCTTCCGGCTGCCCTTAAGCCGCTGCTTTGCTACCTTTTCCGCCAGCGCATCAATATTGAAGAAGTTGTCAAACAGCTTCGTTCTAAGCTTGGAGACCTCCGTTGCATCATGAATACTTGCCACGATGGCTACTCCGATATTGGCAAGACCAATCATTGGAACAAACATACTTGCAATGGAAACCCCGGCTGACACGGCACTGTAAGCTCCTCTGATCTCCTCCCGGTGCTTCAGATCCTCCTGCAGTCTCATCATATTCTCTTCATATTTAAGCTCACGCCTCTGCTCCTTTGTGAGCTTATCCTTGCCCTGCTTTTCGAGAGTTTCCCGTTTTTTCTTAAAATACTCCCCGGCTTTTTCACCGTGCCTGTGCATCCTGTCGATACCTACGGCGCGGCTGATGGCGATACCGGTATTTATCACCGCTCCGGCGGCAGCGAAGCTGTGGCTCATAAGCTCCTGTACCTGGGTCTGACTTGCTGTTTTTATGATAGCGCCGCCGGTCTTCACAAGGAAGGTTATATTCAGAGCATTCTGCGTGGTGGAAACGAGGGACTGCGTCATCTGAAGGGTTTTTTCTGCAATCTCCGTCCCGGCCATGGTATTGCCGGTCTTACAAAGTGTGATAAGTCCCGTAACCGCTCCGATAAGGTTCGCAACTCCGCCTGCCGCCTCCGTGATGGAGCCCGTCCAGAGATTGGCATTTTCCCAGCCTGAACTCCCAAGATTCCACTTCTTTCCGAAAACGCCTGTGCCCTTTATGAACGCCGTCTGTCCGGGATTTGCAAATTTTCCGGGCATCATATACTTCGAAGCAGCTTCAGCGGCGACAACCTCATCCTTCTCTTTATCGCGTTTATAGAGATCTTCTTTTTCCACAGAGTCGTCAATAATGGCAATCTCCTTCATAAGCTGTTCGCAGTATGCTGCAGACTCCTTACAGATCGCCTCGGCTGCGGCCTTCTTCTTCTTATCCGCATTTTTTGCTGCGTCAAGGTTCCTGCCGTATTCCTCAAGTGCCCCCTTAAGCACCATCATCTTCTTCAGACGTTCTGTTGCAGCATCATCGATCTTCTCTTCTGAATCCTTGGATCTTTCAACGTTCTGAATCTCTGCTTTCTTCTCACGCTCGATCTCCGCAACGGATCTGATCTCGCTGCGGTACTGCTCCGTCACCTTGAAGGCCTCTGAGAGCTTATGCATATAGGTGTATTCACCATTCAGTCTCTTCCAGAACTTGAATTTTGTTGCCACCATCTGGTTCCTGAATTCCTTGAAATTCGGCACATAGTTCTGTGAGAGACCAACATCCAGGAAGTTGGAATCCCTGCGCTTTTTCTTTTCCACAAGGTAGTACATATGAAGTCTTTCACGCTTTGACAGTGAAAGGACTCTGTTTACGAAATCCACATTGGGGTTTTTAAGGAAGGGGAGGAGCGTCCCCGTAATGCCGCCGTTCTGGAAATTCCGGATAAGCCACCTGTCGATCTCCTCTATTCCCTTTAGCTGTGCAGGCTCAAGCTCCTCGGTCTCATTTTGGGGAACTATCTTATCCTTTTCCTGACTCTCGAGCTCACCCTCCTCAACCAGGTGCTGGTCGATCATTTCGTCAAGATCAACTTCTTTTTCCTCTTTATTCTCGGTAAACTTAAGGAGTTTTTCCCAGGCAAGGCACTCCTCATACTCACGGATCAACCCGTTGATCTCGGGATCCCTGTCATCTTCTTCCTGATGTTTACTCCGGTACATTTTGATATACCGCTCACAAAGACGAAGTGCTTTAAGCTTTCTTTTCAGTATCTCTCCCGGTGTATGGCCATGGCACTTCTTTGCCATCTGTATAACGTAATTATGGTATGCCTTCGCAGAACGTATAAGCTCCTTTTCAATGGCCTTGTCGCTCTCTCCGAGCTTAAAGTCCTCGTCAATATCATTATTAAGGATATCATTCTTATCTTTTTCTGACAGCATCTTATTTAAGCAGTCAGAGGTCATCTTACGTATCTTCTCTGCAACCAGGTTCCTTCCGTTTGCAAGAGTAGAGTTAAAATATTTCTTTTTATGGGTAACACAATAATTTTTGGATGATTGGGCAAGCTCAAAGAGCTTTCTCATAGACTCGGCGGGCTCAGGAACACCGTTTTTATTACTTGTGAGCTCATAAAACTCGTTCAGATTGTCCATAAGGTCAGTGGCAGTCGCACTGCGCTTCTCAATTTCCTCGGTATTTGGGATCTCATCCCCATAGGCAAAGGAATTCAGGGAGAAAGAGGGAACGGGAGCGGATCCGCCTTTCCATATCTTCTTTGCCAGCTTCACGGTACTTCTATAGAAGTTACTCTCTGCCGTCACCGGCTTGCCCCATTCATTCCTGAATTCGGAGCTGAACTCCTTTAAACTGTCCTTTATCCTGGCAGCCGCCTCATTCTGTTCTCTGGATTTGATTTCAGAATCGAGGGTTCCCTGATCATCCATGGAGACAGAGACCTGCTGCTTAACGATCTCCTGTTTATTCTCCAAAATCTTTTTCTTTACTTCCAGATTTACAGCTTCAGACATTATTGTTCCTTTCTGACTCCAAAGAAGATCTCTGCTCCTGACCGTCCGGGCAGTAGCTTGGCCGTAAGAGCTTTCGTAGCCGCATCTCTCCTGCAGATACTTACGACTGTCTCCGGAGGATACAGTTCCAATGCCTTCTGAACCGAATACCCGATCATATACAAAAGATCCTTACTGCATTCAGGGCCGTAGGCGAAAAACAGCGCAGGTATCAAAACTCCGGATGGGGTTCTGCGGATAAGGAAAAGTCCCGGTATTTTTCCTCCGGAGCTTATACAGGCGGATACACCGTTGTCAAACCAGGTCTTCGGGAGATACGGAATGTCCTCCATGATACCCATATGCCCCTTAAACAGGATCTGCTTAACGGCTTCTCTAAACTGAAGTATGGACAGGTCTCCGATATTCCCGACATGATCCGGGAGCTTCCGCTTCTTTCCGAGCTCTGTTTCGGCTATCTCACCCAGTGTGATGGTTAAGATATCATCCTTCTTTTCCTCCAGGGAAAAACCGTAGCCGTTAAGGGCCTTCGCTGTTTCCTCATCCCCAAGTTCGAAAAAGCTTTCAACGATCTCATTTTCACTGACGGAGATATTTGAATAATGGTTCTCCAGGCTGTCGCTGATCTCCTTATTCCCGGCGCTGAAGAAACATATCCTGCTCCTTGTGTCCTCCTCGCTTTCAGAATCAAAAAGCTCATACACCAAAGCTCCAACAGCCCGGCCTTCCCCGTCCAAAGCACCGATCCCGTTATAATATACACGTTTTACGTCCTCTGAGAGATCCTCTCCCAAAAGCTCACGAAAATCTTCCAGATTTTCCTCAGAAATCTCTACCAATTCCATCACAGAACACGCTCCATAAATTCTTCAGCTGTTTCCGTCTTCTTTTTCAGAGTACAATCTGTTTTCACCTCTGAAACTGCCTTTACATCCTCCATCACCATGACAAGGGGCCCCTTTTCACGTACACTCGTCAGAACCACAACCTCCCTGTCACTATGGATGATCGGTTCGCACTCCTTTGGCAGCAAATCTTTAAGTATCCCGGAGAACCCGGCCATTTCTCCCGGGGAGTCCAGGGTGAAGATCATAGCGCTGCAGGGATCATACCTGCCCTTTTGTATCAGGTCACGTAGATACCCGGTAAAATTCATTTTGTAGAAACCTGTATCAGGATCCCTGTATCGAAGCTCTTCGATGATTGTTATATAGAGGCATATTATGCCAATGGTCGTACCAAGTGCTGAAAATCCCCAGGAAACAATATCCTCTATAAGCCAGCCGGCAAATACCGGGACAAAGAACACATAGGGATTGAAAAAGCGAAGATATCCGTTTTGTTTTTTGTATTCGTTAAGAAGCCAGAGCGCAAGCAGGAAGTAAAAAATCCTTATGATAAAGAAAATACAGACAGCAATGACAAAGATTATGAATCCCATTTTCGACATTACCGCCATAGGGATACTGACGGCTGAAACAACAGCGGAAATAATGAGCGGGGTAAAACCAAACCAGAATTTACGCCGGATAAAATCCCTGTCATCAAAAAGAAACCAGCTTAAAAAGGAGATCCACATATTCAGAAATACGGTGCTTAAGAATATATCGCAGAATGCAGCTGCCATCTCCGTCCAGAGCCAGACCGGATCATCGACTGATGAGAGGGTTCCGAAGTTTTCAATCATATAGCTTTCAAGCCTGAGATCCGCATAGGATTTCAAAAGATGAATGACGGCCATAAGGAGAACGAGACCCGCAAAATTACGAAAATATCTCTTTAGCCGGTTCTTCTCCACAGGAAGCTTTCGCATACTGATAAGGAGACCGATCAAGAGAACCACGGATAAAAGATCCGCACCAAAGGAAACATATAGCCTAACTGTATTCATACTTAAATCACTCCTGCTTCGATTTCGACTCGGATTATTCTAAAGTATATCATAATCTTGTTTGGCTCCGCAATTTATCCTGCTACCTAAGGATAAAATACTACATCCCAAGTGCATACCCGCTTATTATCCCTACAGCTCCGGATATCAGGATGATAAGTATAGGACTCTTCTTTTTTAATGCGAGAATGATCATTACGGAAAAAATAAGGACACCTATAACAGAGGGCATAATTCCCCCGTATTCTCCGCTCTTAAATACCTCAAACCCCAGTGATATAAGGGCTGACAGGATCATTCCGACCACCGCCGGCCTAAGACCCTGCATGGCTCCCTTCACTACCCTGCTCTTCTTAAATCTGTCATAGACCCTGGAAACCAGCAGGATAACAAGGAAGGAAGGCAGCACAACCCCAAGGGTCGCTGCCGCAGCTCCCGGTACTCCACCCGTAGTGCTCCCTATGAAGGTCGCCATATTTATGGCAAAGGGTCCGGGCGTACTCTCGCTCACCGCAATAAAATTAATGATATCCTCGGTTTCAGCCCAGCCGTGTGAGATAACCTCAGACTTTATTAGCGGTATCATTGCGTAACCGCCGCCAAATGTAAATAATCCTATCCTGAAAAACGCAAGGAAGAGCTCCAGTATTATCATTTTGCTTCTCTCCTTAGTGCAGAGCTTATAATTCCGATAAATGCACAGGCCACTATAACGATAATCACGTTTACATTAAATATAAGGACCACTGCCGCAGACAGCAGGATAATAGCATACGAGAGGATATCCTGCGGGCATTTCTTAAACATTGAATACAAAGCTTTAAGGATAAGGGCAAGGACTCCCGCCCTTATCCCCCAGAAGGCATAGCGTACAACCTTTATTTCCCTAAAGGCCTCAAAAAAATACGACACAGCGAGAATGATAAAAAAGGATGGCAGCACGACTCCTAGCGTTGCACAGACTGCACCAAAGAAGCCCCCGACCTTTTTCCCAATAAATGTAGCGGCATTGATCGCTATGGGTCCCGGAGTAGACTCTGCTATCACTATTATGTCCAGAAGCTCCTCACCGCTTATCCATTTTTTATTCTCGACCGTCTCCCTTTCCATAATGGGGATCATGGCATATCCCCCGCCGAAAGTGAAAAGTCCGATCTTTGCAAAAGTAAGGAAAAGCTCCTTATCTTTTCTTACGGCATCACCCATTTTTTCCACACCTCTTTCGCATATTTTACCACAGATATAAAAGCTTAAACCGGAAAATATGAAAAGCGGCTCCCCTTTACGGGAAGCCGCCCTGATTAAATGTGTTTTCTTTTCTCAGGATGTAAAAGCAGCAACGTATGCCTTTGCATCTTCTTCGCTCATTCCCTTCTGGGAAACAAGCTGTTCAGTATACCAGTCGGCAGCACCCGAAGCCGCATTCTTAAAGGAATCGGAGTCGATGGCATCAAGGGTTGTAACCTCCATTGCTCCGTTATCCTTCCATTCGGAAACAAGGGCTTCAACGTTCTCACGGTTTATGGTCTTCTGATATTCAACAGCCTTTGCCGCATTGGCATCTATTACAGCCTTCTGCTCATCGGTGAAGTTGTCATAGGCTCCCTGGTTTATGCAGAAGAAGAGGCAGTCATAATATGCATTCCAGAGGGATATGTAATCCTGAACATCCTGAACCGAAGCCGAAGCAATGGCGGTCTCGGGGTTTTCTTCACCGTCTACCGTACCCTGCTGAAGCGCCGTGTAGGTCTCTGCCCAGTTCATAACGGATGCATCGCATCCCCACTCCTTATATACCTCTGCACAAAGGTCGTTGGAGCATATGCGCATCTTTATATCTGAAAGATCGGAAACACTGGTTATGGGCTTCTTTGAATTGGTGATCTGTCTGAAGCCGTTCTCCGCGATGCCTTCGCATTTAAGTCCGTACTCGGAAAGAACACCCTTCAGATTGTCTCCGCCCTCTCCTGCCATGACCTTATCAACATCATCATAATTACTGAAGATATAGGGAAGTGATACCACGTTAAATCTGGGGTCAAAGTTTGCATAGATAAGATTTGAATGAAGGGAAACCTGTATCGTGTTTCCGTCCATAAGAGACTGTATGCCGGCGACCTGATCTCCGTTTGTAAGCTGTTCTCCGGCATATACCGCAACTTTCACCTTCCCGCCCGTAGATTCCTGCATAAGGGCGTTAAAGTAGTACCCTGCCTGGGCCCAGGTGGAAGTATCTCCTGTTGAACAGTCGAAATTCCAGGTGGTTTCCGGCCACTCGTCACTTCCTTCGTACTTTGCAGCTTCATTTGCGGCAACGAAGCGGTCTGATGCCTCGTAGTCCTGATAATCGACTCCGGAAGCGGCCGCAGCCGGAGCAGCGGCTTCCTGTCCCGATGCCGCGGGAGCTTTGCTGCCACAGGCTGTCATGGAAGCTGCCACTGCCACTGTGAGCAGTACAGACAATGCTTTTTTCATTAATAAATCCTCCCTTTCTTAATGCACTTGCTTAAATAAGAGACTCACTCCCGGCACATATGTTACCAGAAGGAGCACTATCAAAGATGCTATTATCATCGGTACCACAGCCTTTGATATCATAGGTAGAGTTACTTTATGATAAACCTCGTTTCCTTCTTTCTCAGAGGAAACCACGTCTTTGATCTTAAGACCCATAGCCACGAAAAGATTGACTCCCACAGGGGGTGTCACCTGTCCGATAGCCAGATTGACGGTAGCCACTATTCCGAATGCAACGGGATCGTAGCCAAGCTTAAGGGCAACCGGCAGCATGATCGGAATAAAGATATACATGGCCGAATTTGCATCGATAAAACACCCTGCAATGAGGAAAATTATATTCACAATGATCAGGAATACCACCTTATTCGCGGATACGCTGGTCAAAACTGCCTGTGCCGCCTGGGATATCCCGAAAAGAGTACAGCAGTATGAGAACAGGGACGCCGAAGCAACGATCAGCATTATCCCGCCCGTAGTCTTTGCGGAATCAACCATTATACCGAAGAGATCCTTGAGCTTTACCTCTTTATAGATAAACATTCCTACTATAAGGCCGTAAATCACCGATACCGCAGCAGCCTCAGTGGGAGTGAAGATACCTCCGTAGATACCTCCCAAAATGATAACAGGCATCAGAAGGCCCCAGAAGGCCTCCTTAAAGCTCCTGAAGCGCTCCTTCCAGCTTCTCTTCTCGTGCGCGGGTTTTATCCCCTTTCTTCCCACCTCAATAAGAACCACAACAGCGAGGGCAGCTCCCATAAGGATCCCCGGGATTATTCCTGCCATAAACATCTCACCGACATTAGTATTTGCTATGGATGCATATACCACGAAGGCTATCGAAGGAGGGATGACTATGGCTATTGAGCTGGAGGTGGCCATAAGTCCCTCTGAGAATGCAGGAGAAAAGCCCGACTCTATCATTGTAGGAACGAGAACCGCACCGAGTGCCGCAACCGTAGCAGGTCCTGATCCCGAAATAGCACCGAAGAAGCAGGCCACTATGACACAGACTATTGCCATTCCGCCCCTTACATGCCCCACACAGTCATCGATAAAGCTTACCAGCCGGGTCGAAATACCGGCCTTTGCCATAATATTTCCGGAAAGTACAAAAAACGGGATGGCGAGAAGCAGGAACTTTGCGGTTCCAGTATAAGTATTGGTAGCTATGATGCTTAGATCCAGCATTGAAAACTTTGGATCCGTAGCCGATGCCACAAGAACCGTGAGTGCCGAGCTCATACCCAGACAGATCGCTATAGGGAGCCCGATTATCAGCATAATAAAGAATGAAATAAAGAGTATCGCTGCTATCATGCCTTCTCCCCCTTTCCTTCAATGTCGCTCATACAGAAATCGATGCAGTTTTCAATGAAGTGAAGGGCAAGGGAAATACCGCCTATCACCACAAATGCCCAGAAAATACTCTTACTGATATGAAGTATGGGACTGAAGGTATGATCCGCAGTCATCCTGCCATATCCCTGCCAGGCAAGTATAAGGGAATACACTACACCGATCACCGTAGAAATGACCTTCAAAACCTTCTTCATCCCCGGCCCCACATGATCCGGCAGCAATGCCAGATTAACAAGATCTCCGGTACCTGCCGCAACTCCCGCGGCAAGAAGGGAAATCAGTACAAATACTGCAACTACGATCTCTTCCGCAAATCCCCAGGAATGGTGGAATACATATCTTGCAACCACGTTTCCGAAGGTCAGACCAAGAACCAGTATAGACGCAAGGGCAAGAACGATCTCCTCTATAAACGTGATCACACCCATTATTTTCTTATAAACCTGCATAACTCCTCCAATTGTATCTGTCTGCCGGTTTACTTTATTCAGGTAAACTGGTAACGCGATAAATAATGCGCAATAATTCAAATATTATAAGGGGATAATCTTTAAGCGTCAAGAGAATCTACAGTACCATCAAGATAAACGCAGCAATCTCTCCACCCGTATTGACTGCATATCCACAAGCAAACCCTGCGGAACGCGCTACGCCAAGCTCTCCGCCAACTGCGGCTAAGCACGCGGAGCATTCACGAACGATTTGTTCATACTCCGCGTGCCAATCCGCAGTAGGCGGCATATCTTGTCTGCGGTTCCGATAAAGGGTTATGCTTGTGGATATGCAGCCAATATGTTTTATGGAGAGATTGCTGCGTTTATCCTTACAACACCATCCGGATGGCGCAGTAGATAAGGAGTGCAGACATCAGTATATTAATAACCCGGTAAAATCTGTCATAGAAGGGATTCAGAATGCTTCCGAAGAAAGCCCAGATCAGGTTTCCGGCGCCGCAGCAAAAGGTCATTGTCACTGCAAAAAGGAGGATATTCCCGATACCGCTTCCGTAGGGAAGAAAATATCCTGGAAAGGCCGCAAGTCCCAGCAGTATAACCTTTACATTTAAGAACTGCAGGATAAATCCGTCCCTGAAGCCAAGGGCGTTTTTCTCCCCCTCATTCTCCTTAACCGGCTTTCTCCTTAGGGTAATGAAGGCAAGATACAGTATATAAGCTGCTCCAACATATTTAAGATACGGAGCAGCGGCAGGAACCACCCTGCTTAAGCCTAAACAGAAGGCTCCTGCCAGTGTCATCACCGTAATAAGCCCGGACCATATACCGAGAAGAAGGTGGATGCAATTCTTAAACCCCCTCTGCCCCACTGCGGAAAGCATCAGTATATTATTCGGTCCGGGCATAAAGGTCACTGCACAGACATATAGAATGAATGAAATGTAATCAGGCTGCATCATCAAGTATTTCTTCCAGCCTGTCCTTTATCTCCTCATACTCCTTGTCAAAGGTATCAAGCCCCGCATCGGGATTCTTTTTCACTCCTTCACCGTAGATCGTGGTCCAGTCATTCTTCATGGAAATGGGTACCCAGCCCTCTTCTTCGCAGAGCTTACGCATCTTTTCAGCTTTTTCCACGTTTCCGTACTCACGCTCGGTATCGTCGCAGCATAGCATAAAGGCGAGACTCTTATAGGGGTTATTGCTAACCACATATTTCGCCATGCTGGAATCGCCGGTACTGTTGCCGAATGAAAGGACAGGCTGTACGCCGATCTCCCTGGCTATTGCGGATACCTTGTTCATCTTAAGGTTCTTAATAATGAAATCCCCTTTAAGAATAAGCCGGTCTCCATCGGAAAACTGATAGGACAGTCCATCCTCTCCGTTCTGATTGGATGCTGCTATCACCTCATCAGATCCGATTATCTGATCCATTGGAAGACCGAGAGTATTCCTTAAGCCGCCTCTTATGATAAGTCTGTCGGTTCCGCTCACTATATAGCAGGTAAACTCATTCCCGGCGAGGTAATCCAGGATCTGAAGCATGGGCTTATAAAGGGACTCTGCCCTTGTCATTCCGTCATATCCGGGTGCAGGCTCTTTCCCGTATTCCTCCACATAGTCCTCGAATTCATCGACCGTCATTCCCGCGAATGATGAAGCGATCGCCTGCCCGTGCTCTGTATCCATATTCTTCGGATACTCTCCGTCCTGTACCCACTGCAGTATCTTTGCAACGGTATCAAGCTCAGAATCAGAGGCCTTATCCTTATAATCCGGATCCTCCAGCACTCTGTGGACAAGGAGACTGTGGTCAAAGTATATGGGATTTGTCTCGCTGAAAAGCGTTCCGTCAAGATCAAAAACCGCAATACGCCTCTCTGCGGGGATGAAATCCGGACTGCCTTCATCCGTTATGCTCTTCATATAAGCGGTCAGCTCCTTTTTTGCCGCCGAATCATCCGTCCACAAAGAAAGTGCCGCCGCACCGTCACCTGCCTTGCCGCCTTTGGCCGCCCCAGGCTTCGTCACATAAATGATCATCACCAGTATAAATAATGCAAAAGCAACGATCGCCGCGATACGCCAAACCCCGTCTGAACTGTTTCCCTTCATTATCGATTCCTCCCTTTTAAATTCTTACTACATTGAAGAAGCAATCACTCTCCTTCCAGAGCTTTAGTATAACAGATTTTGGAGTCAAGTTGGAACCGTCCCCTTTGACTCTTTGACTCCCCATTGACTCTTCAAAAGCCTACTCCGTGTCTCCGGCTTCCTCTTTGTCAGTACGGAAAATTAGATTAAGTATATGTGAAAGATGAATAATGAATACGGCAGCAAGGAGAAATAAATGCGTATAGAATACACCAACGATATAATAGTTTCTTTCCAGAAGAAAGCCTGCCCTGAACCCGGTAAAGCACAAGGCTCCTGACAGCAGAAGACCAAGCAGAAGTAATGGGGATTTAAGAAAAACATTCTTAATTGCATTCAGAAAATCCCCGAAGGATGCATCAAAATAGACGAATCTTCCAACCATCAGTCCGAGATAATACATCATCACGGGACTGTATTCACTCTTATCCCCGTATACATTGAGGCAGAGAAGAACGATTATCGCATAAAACATTGCAAGCATACGTATCGTTGCACGGTTCTCATTATTAATTCTTTTTAAGGGGATGATAAGACTGTCCAGAATAGTATTCAGTATGCAGGAAAGCAGTATAAGAAGCAGCAGGATAAAATCCTTCCACTCCTCCCATATTCCGGCAAAATCACTAAAGTAACCGTATCCTCCGCCGCCTGAGCTTACCAGCGAATATATATGATTAAGTATCACATAGGCACAGGCAAAGGACATTACGGATGTGGCGGATATTATCATTTCATAAAACATCTGCACCGAATCCAGTATCTTTGCATTTTTCAGTGCCTTATTCCTTCTGTCCTTTGAAAAAAGAAAGGCAAATCCGGTACCCCAGATGATAAGGATATTGCAGATAATAATCCCGGCGAGTGCCAAAAGAAAAAAAATGATCTTCTCGGTATTACTGAAATCAGGATTCAAATATGCATCAACAGACATTTTCTTTCCTCTCTTTACCCGGGTGAGGCCGGAGACTCTTCTTCTTTCAAATGCTGCTTATCCTCATACATTTCCCTGTCCGCTCTGTCAAATATCTCCGAAACAAGATTATCTTTCTCAGGCGCATATTCTGCCACACCGGTAGCAAGAACCGGTCCTTTGCCGCTTGCCATATTATTTCTTACCTGGCTTCTGAGCTTATCCGTAAGCTCCTGTCTCATCATATAATCATTACCCCGGAGGAACACAACGAATTCGTCCCCTCCCACTCTGAATACGGGGCTGTGAACAAAAATATCGCAGAGAAGCTTCGCGGATTCCTTAAGATATTCGTCTCCTGCCGCATGTCCTTCATTATCGTTTACCTTTTTCAGATCATTGGTATCACAAACTATAAGGGCGAATGGCAGATAATCCATATCCTTGTCCATATTGGCCTGTACCGCCTGTTCCAGTTCCCTGTATGCGGTCTTATTCTTCACACCTGTAAGCTCATCCCGTCTTGCCAGCTTTTTCTCTGTATTAAGGGCTCTCAGAACCTGCTTCTCCCTGTTTACCTCGGCATCTATATTCTCTACACCTATGATAAAGTGGCTCCTGTCACTGCTGTAGCGAACCGTCAGTCTGAGGTTCTGGATTTTGCCGTTTAAGGCGATCCGGTAATCTATACTGTGTCTTTTCCGCCCTTCCATTGCGGAAATCATATTATCCCTGTTTATAAAATCCATCAGCAGATCCCGGTCGTTCTTATGAACTACCTTTGGAATATTTTTAATTGTCTCCCCAAAGAAATCATCGCCGGCATGTCTTATCTCAAGCTGGCCGTACATATCGTTTGATCCGTATCCTACGTAAGCCCCGTTTTCCACGTCCACATAGTAGATTTCATCATAGTTTGAAGCCAAGCTTTCGGCAATCTGGCTGAAGGTAATATTCTGCTTCTGATGCTCCCAGAGGATCGACTCGGCAGTTATTTCATTATTTATGTCTTTACCGTACAGAACGAAGTGTCTGCCGTCCTTTGCCCTCATTACCGTGAAGCGGTAATACCTTGCCTCATCTCCGACCATTATCCTGTATTTATACTCGAAGGTCTTTCTTCCTTCGAGATTCTTTAAGAACACATCCTTATAATACAGGCTTTTCGCAAACTCCCTGTCCTCCGGATGGACATAATTCTCAATATTGTCCCTTGACTCGGAATAAAAATCCCTGCATTCGGTTGGCACGTTCATAGCCGCGTATTCCCGGCTCGTAGAAAATTCACGGTATTCCCCGGTTTCAATGTCAATATAGTATATGGCCTCATAGACCTCTGCGAGACTCCTTGCTATATTGTCGTATATCTCCTTTTCCCTTTTCTCTCCTTCCTCCACATAGGAGTGGATCATACTGCTCCCTATGATAAGCCCCATTGAATATATGGGAAGAAACGGGTAAAGAAGCTGAATTATCTGGAAAAGCAGCATTACAAAAGTGGTAAGTCCCACCGCAGTATAGCGTATCCTTTCCGTCCCCTGGGATCTTAATGCCATATACAGAATGTATATCGACGTAATAAGATACAGAATGATCTGCAGAAGGAATGCGATGTACCTTCCCGGTTCCGCAATATATTCATGATTTTCATTAAAAGAAAAGATAAAGTGATGGAAGCTGTTTATCATCAAATAGATGAGACCCAATGTAAAAAGGATCCAGACCGCATAGAGCAGAGCTCTGCTTGGGCGTTTCCTCTTATCCAGATAGGCTGCAACAAAGCATATCCAGGTAAGCATAGTAAGAAACCTGATAATAAAATAAAAGACCGTGTCCGAATAGATGAGCGGAAAGAAAGCCGGAATGTGGTGATACTCGTACAGTATACCCCAGGCTGCATCAATGACATAGTATAAGGCAGCAGAAATAAGGAAATACCTGTATCGCTTCGCCTCCTTTATCCAGGCTTTTTCAATGCCCGGCTGCTCATCGATCTTCCCAAGCGCTTCACGGTTTATTATGAAATGAAGTATAAGTGCAACTATACCTATTCCCGAATAATACATGACCCTCTCCCGGTATTAAAAGAACCGTTACTGTACGATCTACTATGATATCTTCTCAAAGTACTCAGTAAGCCTCTCTATCGGGATCGGCTTTGAATACTTGTAACCCTGCAGGTAACGCCCGCACATCCTTATGCACATCTTTTCGTCATCATTATTCTCTATGCCCTCGTAAAGCACCGCGTAGTGCATATCACTGAACATATGCGCAAGGTACGATACCATGGTTTCAGATTTTGTATCGGAATTGCTGGCGATCACCAGCGAACGGTCAAATTTAATTATGTCGAAGGGAAGCTCGATTATCCTGTCGAAATTCGAATATCCGGTTCCGAAATCATCGAGATAGAACTTTATCCCGCTGTCCTTTAACTCGTTTATCTTTTCCCGTACAATGATAAAGTCCTGCTCGCTCTGGCTTTCCGTAAGCTCAATAGCCAGCTTTTCATAGGGTATCCCGTTACGGTCTATTATCCTTTTCACCTTTTCACTGAAGTCCTTTTCCCTGACATCGATCATGGAATAATTCACGGAAATACGTTTCAGGTAATAGCCCTCACTTAAAAGCTTCTTGATAGCAAGACAGGTCTTATTTAAGATTATCATACTGAGTATCTTGATATAGCCGTATCTTTCCGCGATCGGGATAAAACGGTCCGGATATACAATATCCAATTTCTCAAGTCTGAGCCTCATCAGAGCCTCAGCAGTATCATATTTCCCGCTTCCCGTATTCAGAACGGGCTGGCAGTAAACCTCCACACGGCTGTCATTTAAGTCCTCTTTCCGGAATATGTCTTCCAGCTCATGGACAATATACTTATGTTCTCTGTACGCTTCTATATCCTTTTTATCCACATACTTCACTTCCCTGTCACCCATCCGGCTCTCAAGATACCTGATGAGATCCAGATAATCATTTTTTCTCCCGATCTCATCAATCGTGGTAAGGAAGATTATCTTGTGGTCAAGTCCGAACCTTTGATGCTGGACATAAAAGTCCTTAAGCATACTGTTAAGCCGCTCCCTGTAATCCGGATTTTTTGCGGTTTCTGCAACCAGCACTATATGACCCCCGGAAATCCTGAAAAGCAGCGCATGCTTAAAAAAATGATGATTATAATGCCTTATTAGGTCCTGAAGCTCCTTTGGGAACTTCCGGTCCTTGACATCAATTTCCTGAAGAAAAAGACTCATAATCAAAAGCTCGTTTTTGTGGGCATAGCTGTACGCTGTCAGATCTTCAAAGGCTGATATATTAACTGCTCCGATCTCGGGATCGTAGGGATTTGAATGCATGAAATAAAGGATCGCATACGTTGGAAAAAGGAAAACGGCGGCTGTAAATGAGGACTGCCCATGTGCTCCCTGTATCAACATAACAAGTATGGAGAGAAGCGTTGTAACCACTATCCCGATGTAGATCTGCTTATATATCCTGTTTTTGTGGAATATCATCATACACAGGATAAGTACTGCATAAAACAAAAAGAAAAAGGGGAAAATACTGAACCCGGAGTGTATCCGGTTCCCGGCATCAATGTGAAAGCCCGTTCCGGTATGGGTGGCATAAACCAGATAAGCAGCAACAATAACATATGCGGCCACAGCCGCGATGATATACTTATTGTCGGATCTGAGCTCCATATGGAGCGTTTCCTTCGCATAAAAAACAAAATGAAGGAGGATTGCAAAAAGAGACAGATAAAAAGTACCCCGGACAGCATAGATCAGCTCATGCGGAACCTTATCCGGGATGTTTAAGAGCATATGAAAAATGATATCCGATGCTGCGGTAAGCATAAGAAGGAACAGACTGTTCCTGAATATGATAAAGCTCTTTGTATGATTAATATATGCTGTAAAGATCAGTATAAGGAAAGCCAGGCAGGAGGCAAGCACAATGATGTCTCCCACCGGGCTGTAATTTCCGTAATAGGTTATGGCAGTACCGCTGATAGCCAGACCCTCCCCTTATACTCTGAAGAAGCTCAGCTCTTCCTCCAGCTGCTTTGCTATTCCGCTAAGGTTCGAAGCACTTCCGGCAAGAATGTTGACCGTTGCGTTAAGCTCCTGCATAGAGGCCGAGGTTTCCTCGGTTGAAGCTGCATTTTCTTCGGATATGGCAGAAAGTGAGCTCATGGCATCTACTATCTGGTCCTTATTGGCGTTACATTCCTCTGTAAGACCTGAGATCGTGTTCACTCCGTCCACAGTGCCTGATACATTATCAATAAGACCCTGTATGATCTCTACGGTCTCTCCAAGTACTGAAATGACCTCATCTCCTATTGCGGTCACTTCATCCGTCTTGTCCGTTGCATCATTGGCATGGATAAGCAACTGGCTCATCTCATCACGGATCTCACCTGCTATATTTCCGCTCTCTGCGGCAAGCTTACCGATCTCCTCTGCCACAACCGCAAAGCCTCTGCCCTGCTCTCCGGCTCTTGCTGCTTCGATAGAGGCATTAAGAGCAAGGAGGTTTGTCTGTGAAGCGATACCGGTGATACCGTCAACCTTTTCATTTACCTTGTTGACCGCTGCATTGGTCTCCTTCATTGTATCGGAGATAACCTTAACGGACTCGCCCATCTTGTTCATATTATCCTGAAGCTTCTTCAATGCGGTTGCTGACTGCTGTGAAGCATCATTCATGTAAGCTGCGTTGCCTGCAAGGTTTTCAGCGTTATCCGAAACATTCTGTATGGCATCCGAAAGCATCCCGATATTCTCCGTTGACTTCTGAACGGAATCCGCCTGATCGGTGGCACCCTTTGCCATTTCCTGTACGGCCTCGGAAACACCGTCGGCGGTACCGCTTATCTGCTGTGCAGTGTCGGAAAGACTTGCTGCTTCATTAAGAGTGGTTGACGCAGCATCCTTTGCCGACGATATAACCTCATTCAGCTTGTCTGAAAGCTTTGTAACATTTCTCCCGATCTCATCAATTTCGGTAATGGCAGAGGAGGTTTCACTAGTATTTGCAAGGTCACCGTCTGCCAGAACCTCTATATTTTCAACAACATCTTCTATGGACTTGACAACCTTCTTTGAGATGATGAAGATCACTACTCCAAAGATCACTATACTGATAACTACCGTAAGGATCAATGCAAAGAGTATGGCATTGATATTTCCCCTTACATCATTCACAGGCTCTCCTGCCCAGGCAGCACCTATCACGCCTCCGTCCGGTCCCTTTATGGGTACATAGCATACGAAATACTTTTTGCTTCCTACAGGTACATTTTCTGCCTGTACCATCTCGCCCTTCTGAACACGTGCCCATATGGCGGGATCCATCTTTGTGCCCTCATTTCGTGAGCCGTCAGGCTTTAATGTGGATGTAATATAACGTGTATCTCCAACGAAGATAGTCATATCGATATCCTCTGACTTCAGCATATCCACATAATCATGTTCATAAGGAATATCATTACCGGCATCTATGTCATACTGATAATACTTCCACAGGCTTTCCGTAGTGACATAGAGCTTTTCATAGACTCCCATTGTTAGCTGGTCCGTGACACTGCGGGATGTCATCAGACAGATGATCACGCCTGAGAGAATGATCGGAATAAAGCCGATCATAAGTAATACTGCGGTAAACGGTAATTTCTTTTTGTTCTTCATATTACTCCACCTTTCTTTGATACTGCCTCATTAACACCGCTCCGTTATACAAAAAATAACCCTGCTGACCGGGCATCGTATTATATATGAAACTCGTTAATGATAAGAATGGATGTGAGCTCTGAACCTTTCTCCCCTTATGATCATTAACTCACAACCCCTGTCTTCCGGAGGCTTTATTTTAAGCAAAATCATAAACTATGCTTACTAATAAACCGCGCCGTCTGTAATACCATAATAATACCCCCCTTGGCCAACTACGTCAAGAAAGGCTTGTACTGATCACTCCTTCGGCCTGATGATAAGACTGTCCGCTATTCTGGACGACTTTGAAAACTTAAGAGTAGAATATCCGATAAAGGAAAATACCACCGCGCCAACAAGGTTCACCAGTAGATCCTTCATAGTATCAAGTATACCTATATCCAGATATCCTCCCTCTATCGTGTAGGTTTCCCCGGAAGCCGTATGTATTATGGTGTCCGTAATTCCCGCAACGTCTATCGGGGTTCCCATATTGGCGGGATCAAGTGTTACCGATCCGAATTCCCGGACAATGAAATCCTTCTGCATATCCAGAAAGAAGAGCTGGTCCATTGTAAATTCAAAAAACTCCCATACCACTCCCACAGTCATTGAAAAGCAGAAGGCCACAAGTGTCAGATAGAAGGGGGAGAGATTCACATTTTTACTGCCCCTGTTTAAGAGATATACAAGAGAAAAGCCGATCGCTGCACACAAGAATCCGTTCATTGTATGGAGCATGGTGTCCCAGCCGTGGATCCTCACGTAGTAATGGTTTACCTCTCCCAGTATCTCTGCCGCGAAGATAAAGCCGAATATAATGACCTGGAATACCGGCGGTATCACGACCTTCATCTTATCCTGTATGATGGCGGGAAGAAAGAAAAGAATCAAAGACAGGATGCAGAGCATGGCGCTCTGATAGTTACCCGTAAATATACATCTTATAAGGGTAAGGATCACCAGTACCCTTAAAACAGTATAGAAGATAAAAGTCTTCCGGTTCTCTTTATATGAGTCGATAAGCTGCTTTCTGTAATTTCCGATATTCATGATGCTTAGATAGATCTCCTTTCTTAATCCATAAACCCGCCGTGGTTTTTTGTGCTGTATTTCCTTAATCTGACCGGTCATACCCTGTCTCCCGGCTACACCTTGTCATTATAACACGTCAAACTATGAAAGACCCCAAAAAAAAGCTTAGAAGTTGCATTTTCTACTGTTTTCATATATATAATGATTCGGACGCCAGAAGTACTTAAAGATGATAGCCGGAGGTTAAGATAAGGAAATGCGCTATTCCAGAAGAATCGAAGAAATGCTCTCTGACACCAGGGACAAGATGATAATAGATATACGGAGCGAAGAGGATTTTTTGAAGGGCTCCTATCCCGGAGCGCTGAATTTTCCGGAGGATAAATTTGATTCCCACATTACCGATCTTAGAAAAGATATTCCGATATATCTGATCTGCTATTCGGGGAAGCGCTCTCTTGAGATCTGCAGTGAGCTTAATCCCAGAGGTTACGAGATATACAGTATCCACGGAGGTATCCACGGCTGTTACCTCCATTTCAATAAAGAGAGATCCCGGGATCCCGGGGCCGCAAAAATAAGGTGCAGAAATATAGAAAGAAGCATAATAAAAACCTACAGGAGCGAATTATGGAGCCGCTTCACCAAAGCCATCAAAAATTATGACCTTATTAAGGACGGTGACAGGATCGCCGTATGCATTTCCGGTGGAAAGGATTCCATGCTTATGGCAAAGCTCTTTCAGGAGCTTGAAAGGCATGGAAAAAAGAATTTTGAAGCTGTATATCTGGTAATGGATCCGGGATACAACAGTATCAATCTTGAAACCATTATGAGTAATGCAGCTCTTATGCAGGTTCCGGTTCAGGTATTCGAATCCCGTATCTTTGACGTGGTAGATGCTGCAGCCGATTCACCCTGCTATCTCTGCGCAAGGATGCGCAGGGGTGCACTCTACAGCAGGGCAAGGGAATTAAACTGTAATAAGATCGCGCTTGGGCACCACTATGATGATGTGATTGAGACTATTCTGATGGGAATGATGTACGGAGGACAGATACAGGGCATGATGCCGAAGCTCCACAGCACCAATTTTGAAGGAATGGAGCTTATCCGCCCCCTCTATCTTATCCGTGAGAACGATATAAAAAGGTGGCGGGATCATAATAAGCTCAGCTTCATAAACTGTGCCTGCAGGCTTACAGAAAGCTGCTCGAGCTGCGGCGGAACCGAAAAAGGCAGTAAGCGCGCGGAAATAAAGGCGCTCATCAGGGATCTGAAGGAAAAAAACCCGTATATAGAAGCAAACATTTTTAAAAGCGTTGAAAATGTTCACCTTGGCACCGTTATAGGCTACAAGACCCCTGATGGCGAAAAACACAGTTTTCTCGATGACTATTGATCACCTCCAATTGAATCTGTCGGTAATCTCTCCAAGCTCCCTTACTGCCTCTCTTGCTTCCAAAAGCTTCCGGTAGCCCTGATCATTTGATACTCTCATCTCATCGGATCTTCCGGCGATATCGTCTATTCGGTTCGATGAGTTCTCGGTCATATTATTTATATCCTCGGCAGCAGAAACGATCTCTTCAATATGCATCTCAAGTGAGGCGGTGCCTGAACGCACCTCTGCCATCTTTGCTATAAAGTAGTCCGCATCCTCCCTGTAACGGGCCCCGGAATCCTTAAACATCCCGTAATCCGTAAGAACGGTTTCCTCAAGGAAGCTCATAAGCTCCGTTATGCAATCATTAAGATTCGTCATTGCATCGCTTACTTCATCCACTATACCGCTGATATTATCAACGGTTTTAAGTGTCTCTGCGGCGAGTGATCCGATCTCATCGGCAACAACCGCAAAGCCCCGTCCCGCATCTCCCGCACGGGCAGCCTCAATACTGGCATTTAAGGCCAGAAGGTTTGTCTGTGAGGAAATATTCTTGATGTCGTCGGTAAGCTCATTTATGCGCTTAACTGCCTTGGATTTCTCAATGGCCTCATCGCTCTTTACCTTCATAACATCATACATTTCATGGGTCTTTTCGCTGGACAGGGTACTCCTTTGTTCCATCTCTCCGGCCCGTACCTGTATTTCCCTGGAATCCTCCTCACTCTTCACGGCAAGGGAATTTATCTCCCTGGTCTGGTTCTTCGCTCTTTCCACGGTCTCGACGATCTGCGAGGTGTTGTCCGCAGCCTTCTTCATACCCTCGGCAAGATGCCCTGTCTCTTCACTGTTATTATCGGCACGGTCATTGTTTTCCCGCATTATGGCGTCAAGCTCATCTATACTTTCATTTATCGTCTTTTCCACACTTCTGAAGGAGCTGACCATTTCACGGAAGGAGGAACGCATATCATATACGCCGTTAGCCATCTGTCCGATCTCATCCTTTTGATTCATCAGCTCGTGACCGCTGTCCGAGGAGGTAAGATCCAGCTTTGCGGTCTTTCCTATTATCTCCGTAAGTGTGTGTATAGGCTTTGAAAGACCATTCCCAACCAGAAGTCCCACAACAGAGCTTACGACTACGGCAAGGAGTATGGCTCCGAGGATTATGAAGAGAAGTGAATATGCTTCGGCAAAGATCTCCTTCTTCGGAGCCGTAAGCACAAGTATCATCCCGTTTTTAAGCGGAGTTGAGACCAATAGCTTTTCAACACCGTTATATTTATATTCATAAGCCGTATTATTTGATGTGGCCTTAATATACGAGTCCACTCCCGAAAGAGAACTGTCAAGGGATGACAGGGCCTGTCCTACCTCCGCACTCTTATGATATACGATATTGCCGTCCTTATTCGTAAGGAAGCCGTATCCCGTATCAAAAAGGGAAATCCCGTCTATCATATCCGTAAGAGCCGTAAAAGCGATATCCATTCCCACTATGCCTATGGAAGTGCCGTCCTCCGCATAGATCGGAACCACGTAGGATATCATATAAACATTGATATTGCTGTTCAGATAGGGATCCATCCATATCGGGCCGCCGTTATTAACGGGGATATAGTACCAGCCCACATGCTCAAGATCTGAAGGGTCGTACATTGAGAAATCCGTAGGCTCGACAGCGTTAAAGGGTTCGCTGAGACTGTTCCTGGTAAGGAAGCATCCGGAGGTCGGATTTGAATATTCGGGATTATAACGGATATAGCTGGTTATCGCTCCGTCAGTATGCTCGGAGAAGCGGAAGACCTGCTCCAGTACCTCATTGGTGAAAGCATCCGCATAATTCACATCCGAAAAGAAACGACGCTCACTTATCCTGCTCTTAACGATGTCTGCAAGGATATTTACAGACTGCTCAACCCTTAGGACGGTGGAATCCATTTCATTTGCTACGGCAGCAGTCTGATTCACCATGTTTTCCTTAGAATCAGCCTCGGAGATACGCATCGTGCTCCTTATGGAAAGCACGCCCACAATAAAGGCCGTCAGAAGTGAGCATAACAAAATACCGAAAATCAGCTTAAATCGTATTGTTTTCATATGGCAAGCATCCTCTCCTGTTCTCTTATACTCCCTTTTTCTATCCTAGCATTTTAAAAAAATATCTACAAGTAGAAAATTATTCTGCAGGGTTATGCTTGTGGACACGCAGCCAATACGTTTTCCGGAGAGATTGATGAGTTTATCCCGGGTAATGACAACAAAAACTTGGCATAAATTAAGATAAAGCGTATAATTTCGGTAATGAGCAAAAGATCGGATGCATTAAATGAACAGTACAAAGTGGCGGTTTTACTCGTGGTATGGAAGATACCCGTCTTCTTCACCTCTTTTATTGCTGCGGTTGCCAGCCGCTCTTTAGTGCTCTGGCTTGAATTCATCGAGAATGCAAGCATACTGATCCCCGGTGTTGTCCTCCTCATTCTTTCAAGGAAGCTGAACCGGAATCTGAAATTCAGATATAATTACGGTACGGAAAAGGTGGAGGCTATAACCGCCCTATGCTGCGAAATGTTCGACCTTGCCGGACTATTCTGTATCCTCCTCTTCTCAGTGAGAAGGCTTATCAATAAAGGGGGCGAGGAGGAGGGTCATCTCCTGTTTGCACTTATCGTAAGTATTGTCGGTCTCTTTATCGACTTTCTGATATACAGAAAAGAAAAAAAGCTTGCTGAGAATAATCACAGCAAGATGCTTCACACCGCCTATGTAAGCTCCCAGAAGGAGTTTGTGTTTGACTTTGTCTCCATAATAACGCTGATAGTGGGTATCATTTTCAGCGGAAGATCCTGGATCCACTATTTTGCGCCCGTTGTCAGCATACTGCTTGTTATCTCTTTTTCCGTACTTGTGCTAAAAAATCTGAAGAGATCCCTTATTGACCTTACGGATCTTACCCTGGATGAAGAAAACCAGCTCATCATTCTGAAGATCCTCTCCGAATTCTATGAGGAATACGAAGCTCTTGGTGAGGTAAAAAGCCGGATGACAGGTGCAAATATCTATGTCGACATAGAGCTCTCATTTCCGGATGACAGGTGCTATAAGGACATAATAAAGACCGTCAGCGCCATGAAGGAAAGAGTCGCTGAGGAGCTGGGGAAGTGCACGGTTAATGTGATCATAATATAAAAGTATCTGTTCAGGGCCCTCCGGATTCCGAACAGATACAATGGTTTTTCTTCAGATCTTTTCCGGCTCCGGATATTCCTCTCCGAAGGTTTCTACGGTGACCCTCTCCATTCTCTGTGTCTCATAGGGTCTGTCGTCAGGCGCGGTTGCCGTATCAGCGATCTTATCAACGATCTCTATCCCCTCCGTTATCCTTCCGAAAGCCGCATATTCCCCGTCAAGATGCGGCGAATCCTTATGCATGATAAAGAACTGGCTTCCGGCCGAATCTGGGATCATAGTCCGCGCCATGGAAAGGACCCCTCGTTCATGCTTTAATTCATTGGAAAAGCCGTTATTCGTAAACTCTCCCCTGATAGAATAACCGGGGCCGCCCATACCTGTGCCCTCCGGATCTCCTCCCTGAAGCATAAAGCCGCTTATTACCCTGTGGAAGATCACACCGTCATAAAACCCTTTTTTGATAAGTGAGATAAAATTATTGACCGTATTCGGCGCAATATCAGGATACAGCTCCGCCTTCATAATATCTCCGTTTTCCATTTCAATTGTTACAACCGGTTTTTTTCTCTTTTCAGACATTTTTTCCTCCTGTTAATGATTGATCCGGATGCCAAAAATCACACTCCGATATAGTCAAAAAGTGAAAGCTGGTTACTCTCCGGAATATTACTTAGTATCCCAAGCTCCTTAAGCTTATCTGCCTTTAATTTTGAGCAGCCCGTGCGGCTGATAAAATCCTCGATCGACAGGAAATCTCCCTTATCCCTTGTACTTTTAAGGGCCGCCGAAAGATCATCCGCATCCTTTTCCCCGAAGCCCGCTATGGAAGATAGAGGCGGCATAATATATTTATCATCAATCTGCCGGAAGTACTTGGGATCTGAGGTGAAGAGATCGATATGCTTAAAATCAAAGCCCCTTGCATACATCTCCTGCACAAGCTGCATGTCCTTCATGGCGTCAAGCTCAGTCTGCGACATTTTTTTCTTTCCCACGAGATCCAGCTTGTCCTTCAGATCCTTGTAGGCCTCCTTCAGCTTTTCCGGTCCCCTGCACATGGTCTCATAATCAATGTCCGCCCTGATGGAGAAAAAGGCGGAATAATATGCAAGAGGACGGTTGATCTTAAACCAGGCAACCCGCCATGCCATCATTACATAGGCCACGGCATGGGCCTTTGGAAACATATATTTGATCTTCAGACAGGAATCCATGTACCAGTCAGGCACGTTATTTTCCTGCATTCCGGCCTTCATCTCATCCTTTAAGCCCTTACCCTTTCTCACCGACTCCATGGTCTTAAAGGAAAGGGAAGGATCCATTCCCTTATTCATAAGATAGAGCATTATATCGTCACGGCAGCAGATACATTCTGACAAAGTCATGCCCTTATCCTTTATAAGAAGTTCAGCATTCCCAAGCCAGACATCCGTTCCGTGGGATAGACCGGAAATACGCACAAGATCCGTGAAGCATCTGGGATGGGTGTCCACAAGCATCTGTATAACAAAATCGGTGCCGTATTCAGGAATACCGAGGGAGCCTGTCTTACAGCCTCCAATATCCTCAGGCTTTACTCCTAAAATCTCCGGACTGTTAAAAAGACTCATAACCTCCTTATCATCAAAGGATATATCATTGATATCAACCCCTGTGGCATCAACGAGGAACTTTATCATAGTGGGATCATCGTGCCCCAGTATATCAAGCTTTAACAGGTTATGATCTATTGAATGATAATCAAAATGGGTGGTTACAGGCTTCTTCTGGTCATTTGCAGGGTGCTGCCTCGGAGTAAAGGAGTCGATCTCCTCACCTCTCGGAAGCACGATGATCCCTCCGGGATGCTGTCCCGTGGTACTTAATACACCTTCACATCCCTTTGCAAGCCTGTCAAGCTCCGGCTGTCTCTTATGCTCATTATGAAGAGGGTCCTCAAAATACTTTTTCGTGTACCCGTATGCCGTTTTGTCCTTTACGGCCGTGGTGGTCCCGGCCCTGAAGGTCTGTCCGGCCCCGAAGATGACCTCCGTATACTTATGAGCCTTACTCTGATATTCTCCGGAGAAATTCAGATCTATATCCGGTTCCTTGTCTCCCTTGAAGCCGAGGAAGGTCTCAAAGGGGATATCGAAGCCCATCTTCTTAAGCTTCTCTCCGCAATTTGGACATACGGCATCCGGAAGATCACAGCCGCATAAGCCTTCACTTTTTGCCTTTTTTACGTTCTCAGATTCAAAATCCGAATAGTGGCATTTGGGGCAGAGGTAGTGGGGCGGCAGGGAATTGACCTCGGTTATCCCGGACATAAACGCCGCAAAGGAGGAGCCGACGGATCCACGGCTTCCGACAAGATAGCCGTCCTCATTACTCTTCCATACAAGCTTCTGTGCGATAACGTACATAACCGCATAGCCGTTTCCGATAATGGATTTTAGTTCTCTTTCCAGTCTTTCGCTAACCTGCAGAGGAGGGTTCTCTCCGTAGAGCTCCTTCGCTCTGTTATAGCAGATATCCCTTAAGATCTTATCTGAATTCTCGATAACAGGCGGTGCCTTGTCGGGGCGGACCGGGGATATACAATCGATCATATCCGCTATCATATTGGGATTCTCTATTACTACCTCTTCAGCCTTTCTGTCCCCGAGATATGCGAATTCATCCAGCATCTCTTCGGTGGTCCTTAAGAAAAGAGGCGCCTGCTCGTCAGCATCCTTAAAGCCTTTACTGAACATTATTATACGCCGGAAAACCTCATCCTCCGGATTCAGAAAATGAACATCACAGGTGGCGCATACCGGTTTATTGAATCTGCTGCCAAGGCGCACTATCTCCTTATTTATATCCTGAAGGTCCTCTACGGTCTTTGCGTACTTTCCCTCTCTTATAAGGAATTCATTGTTTCCTGTTGGCTGTATCTCGAGATAGTCATAGAAATCTACGATCTCCGCGATCCTCTCCTTAGGTTCGTTCCTTTCGATGGCTCTGTAGAGCTCGCCTGCCTCACAGGCACTGCCAAGTATAAGACCCTCCCGGTGCTCCGATAAAAGGGAACGGGGAATCCTTGGTCTTCTCTGGAAATAGCTTAAGTTTGACTCTGAAACAAGCTTATAGAGATTGATCCTTCCGGTCTCATTTTTTGCGAGAATGATGATATGGTAGTAGGGCAGCTTCTTTATGGTATTTGCTCCCACCCGGTCATACTGTTTCAGATCATTAAGAACCTCTACCTTATCAGCATACTCATTCTTAAGCTTTTCAAGAAGCCTTGTAAGTATCCCTCCGGCAGCTGCAGCGTCATCAACCGCCCTGTGATGGTTTTCGAGAGAAACCTGAAGTGCCTCGCATAGCGTATCCAGCTTGTGATTTGTAAGCTCCGGAAGGAGCATCCTTCCGAGACCCATGGTATCAAGTATGGTCTTATCAAAGCTTAAGCCGGTATCCCTGGCCTTCTCACGTATAAAGCCGGTATCAAAGGCTGCATTATGTGCAACGATCACCGCATTTTCCGCAAAGGACAGGAAACGGGGAAGCACCTTGTCTATGGTATCCGCAGTATTTACCATGGAATCATTTATCCCGGTAAGCTTTTCTATTTCCGCGGGTATTGGTATCTCAGGGTTCACAAATTCCCCGAAGGATGCAGCCACCTGTCCCTTCTCTATACGGACGGCACCGATCTCTATTATCCTGTCGCTTACAGGCGAGAAGCCGGTGGTCTCTATATCAAAGACCACATAGTCCTGGTCAAATCCGGCGTATTCCCTTCTGTCGCCCTTTCCCTCAGTCCAGACTATACGGTTTGCATCATCCACAAGGTAGCCCTCGCAGCCGTATATTATCTTGAAATCGGGATTTTTAAGCTTTTCCTTTGCGTGGCTTGCCGCCGGAAAGGCAAGGACATTGCCATGATCTGTGATTGCGATACTGTTCCATCCCCAGGAATCAGCCGTTTTCATAATGGACTCCACGCTGCTCACACCATCCATTTCGGAATAGCTTGTATGGCAGTGGAGCTCTGTTCTCTTTACGGGAGAAAGATCCCTTCTTTCTTTAATAAATGATCCGGTCTTTCTTATTCCCCTTATGGAGGTTATACACACATCATGATCAAAGGTATCTATCTCAGCCATTCCCTTAAGCTTTACAAAAATCCCTTTTCCCCCATTTTCAAGTTCTGCAGCTCCGAGTCTCTCTCTGATCTCCGGAAGCTCTTCATTACTTACAAACAGCTTGAAGGTTATGGAATCCGTGTAATCCGTGATACTCAGGATAAGAACGAACTTTCCATTTTTGATCGCTCTTTCCTTGTAGGAGATTAGCTGACCCCTTATTACCACCTCACCTATGGGACCAACGATATCCTTTATGGGTATGGGATCCTCCTTTACATCCGATCTGTATATTACATCCGGATCAGAGTTCTGCCTCCTTGCGGGTCTTCTTGTAAAGCTGCCCTTCCCTCCTGCAGCCTTTCCGGTCTTATCATTATTCTGCTTATCCTTCGGGCTCTCCGCTTTTTCCGGCTGCCCCCTGTCCTTCCTGCTTCCTATGAGCTCACTGAATTCTCTCTTTAATTCCTCCTCGACCTTCCGCCTTTCAAGGGATACCTCACCCTTTTTATAGGACAGTCGGACCTCTGTCCTGATCCCGAATCTTATATTAAAAACATTGGAAAAGTATTCCGAAAGGTCATAGGCATATCTCTCAGCCTCTTTTCCGAAGATCATATCCTCCGGAACACTTAAGGAAATAACGTTCCCGCTGCAGCTTATTTCGGAATTCCTGTACAGCTGGTTTATGATCGGATACTCTTCTCTAAGCTCCAGCTCCATTGATTCAAGGTAGCTGTTAAAAATACCCTCTGTGCTGAATTCACCCTTCAAGCTGAAGGATTCGTGTATCCTCGGAACTACTCCGGTATTTTTAAAAACCTGTTTCTTAAGCTCCCTTTCTGCACGAAAGACCGTTTCCTTATCAATTACGGAAGTACTGACGAGATAGATATGGAATTCTTTTCTGTCCCGGCTTCTTAATATCTTTTTTATTCTTACACCATTAAAAAGCCCCTGCATTTCTGACGGGAGCTCTAATGTGGGAAATACTTCAAAAAAAGCCTTACTTTCCATAGTTATCAAGTTCTTCCTTAAGTGCGGAAAGAAGCTCTTCTTCCTTAACCTTTTTTACTATCTCGCCCTTCCGGAAAAGAAGACCTTCCCCGTCTCCGCCGGCAACACCTATATCCGCTTCCTTTGCTTCTCCCGGCCCGTTTACGGCGCAGCCCATGACCGCCACCTTCAGGTTAAGGTCATAGCTCATCACCATCTTTTCAACCTGGTTTGCGAGGCCGATAAGATCTATCCTGGTCCTTCCGCAGGTAGGGCAGGAAACGACCTCCACTCCGCCTGTCCTTAGTCCCAGGGTCCTTAAGATGATCTTTGCGCTTCTTACCTCCTCCACCGGATCTCCCGTCAGGGAAACCCTTATGGTATCTCCGATCCCGCGGCTGAGAATCAGTCCCAGCCCTATGGAGGATTTGATATTGCCGCTAACAACGGTCCCGGCCTCCGTAATGCCGACGTGAAGCGGATAAGAGGTTTTATCCGCGATCAGACTGTAGGCATCAACACATAAAAGAACGTTACTTGACTTAATGCTTATGACTATATTATCGTAACCGTTTTCCTCAATAAGACGGGTCTTTTCCAGAGCACTCTCCACAAGCCCCTCGGGTGTGACGGCGCCGTATTTTTCAAGGTATTTCTTTTCAAGGGAGCCGGAATTAACACCGACCCTTATGGGTACTCCCCTTTCCTTACAGGCAGTGACGACCTTCCTTAAATTATCCTCTCCACCGATATTACCGGGATTTATCCTTATCTTATCTGCCCCGTTTTCCACGGCGGCGATCGCCATCCTGTAATCAAAATGTATGTCTGCCACAAGAGGTATATGTATCCTTTTCTTTATCTCCTTTATGGCTTCCGCTGCGGCACTGTCCGGAACAGTACAGCGTATGATCTCGCATCCTGCTTCCTCTAAGGACAGTATCTGCCGGACGGTGGCCTCCGTATCATCAGTCCTGGTATTACACATGGACTGGATAAGAATGGGAGCGCCCCCTCCGATCTCCCTGTCACCGATATGAACTTTTTTTGTATGGTCTCTGAACATGGGTCTTATTATATCACTCTCTGCTGTTTCTTTCCATTACGGGCCCAACGATCAGTATCAGCATCCCTGCAATAAGGAGAAACAGGGCAGCTATAAGTATGATCGGTATGATAGTTATTTCCCTTCTGTATATTGTCCTCTCCCTTCCGCTTTTTGATGGACCTGCATGGTTTTCACTTATTCCTCTTTCCTGCTTCTCTTCCTTTATGAGATAAATCTCCCCGGCAGAAACCTGTTTTACCTTCTTCTTTCCTTCACTCTTTTTATTATTTACAGCGTTTTCAGACAGGGTATTAAGCGACACACTGCTGCCCTTTTTATTGCTTACTATCAGAAATTCCGCGCTTTCCTCCGTACTGTGTCCGAGCTCGTCAGTAGCGCTTATCTTCAGGATATATTTGCCGGGCTCTCTTATCCCGTGGCCGTCGTATTCCCGTCCTGACAGGGTCATCCTGCCGTTAACATAGGTGTAATCTTCGATGGAGCTTAAAGGATCGGAGTCAACGGAAAAATAATTAAAAGTCTTTCTGTCAATGTCCTTTAAGCTGTCAACAACGGGGGATGAGCGGTCGATTGTGAAATAACCGTATTCCTCATATATATTTCCCCTGTCCTCTATCTCATAATGCACCACATAATTTCCCTCATCCGAAATCTCTATTTCTCCGGGCTCCGACTCATACACGCTTGCAAGCTCACCGTCCATATCATGTCTTTCGATATAAACCCTGCCTTCGTCAGGAAAGCTGTTGCTTATCCCTGCTTCTATCCGTACTTTCCCTTCTGTTTTCTGGAAATTACTAAAGCCTCTTAAGAACATCTCCGGAGTTTCATCAAATCCGCTTTCATTATCCCTGATCTTTTCCTTTTTTTCCTCCTTATCAAGATTGAAATCATAGGAGCTCCTGTTTCCGAGGATATCCGTAGCCTCAAGCTTCAGGCTGTTCTTTCCATCCTTAAGCTTCTCTGTTTTAACCTTGCTTTCTATGCCTCCCGTCTTTTCACCCTTAAATTCTCTTTCCTCCAAAAGCTCCCCATTAAGGAAGAGGGAAAGCTTCCCTAAGCCGGAAAGACTGTCCCCCGCATCAAATAAAAGCCTGAGTCCCATCCTTCCTTTGTTTTCCGCCTTAAACACCCTGTTCTTTAATACCGGGCCAGAGTCGTCTATCAATATACGGGGACATATCAGCTCATCCGAAATATTTCCGGCTCTGTCTGAAGAACGTATGGACACTACACCCTCAAAACAGGGGGAAAGCTGCAGGCTGTCACCGTATGCCTCATATTCGCTTTTATTAATGGAATTCACTACATGAAAGATAAAGTGATCTGTTCCCGAAAGATGATCCTCTGCTTCCGGAGTTATCACAACAGCTCCTTTTGATAGAAAGCTCTCTCCGTTCCTCATACTCTTCTCCCCGGAGGACTTCACGGACACGTCTTTTATCTCCGGACTGCTGTTATCATATATAAAGTGCTCTATATCCATGGGCACCCTTGTTTCTATACCCCATCCGTCCACTGCAGTAAGTGATAAATCATACTCTCCTTCCTCAAATACAAATTCCGCTGTTTTTCCCTCTATCTCCTTTTTCTGCTCCTCTCCGTTTTTATTCACATACAGATATGACCGAAGCTCGGCCGGGCTTTCTATCCTTAATACCGGCGCTTTTCCGCTTAATATAACCTCCTCTTCTCCGCCTATTTTTTCAAAGCTTAGCTCTGATAGAGGAAGGCTCTCCTCACTTCCCTTATATAGAACAGAGAAACCAAAAGGCAGGCTTTTATCCCTTTCGGTCTCACCACTTATCCTGTCAAGCCATATAAAGTCAAGCTCCCTATCCTCCTTAACATCCAGTCTGAAGCTTTCGTGAACCGGAGTATATATTTCCCTGCCGTCGATCACTTCCTTTTCACAGAAAATCCAGTTCCTGTTCCTGTCTTCCTTTGCCTCCGGTTCCCTGATCCCGGAAAAAGTGAAAATGATATCTGATGTGGCAAGATACCTTCCCTTTTCATCTATATTTACAGTATTGCCCGCAATATCGGTAACTGTGAAGCTTTCCTTCGAAAAGGCTGTCAAAACAATGAAGGTATTCAGTAAAAATACGATAAATACCGTGATCGTAAGCATCATCCATCTTCTTATCATTAATTTTTTTGTCCTCATACTCTTCTCCCTTCTTTAAGCGCCTTCAGGCCTTTAACCCTTTAAGAGCTCCATTTTTTCCATATTCTTCGTAAGCTTCTGGAATTCTTTTGTTTCCTGTATTCCGTCCACACTTAGGGAATCCTTATAGACCTTTAAGAGCTCCCCGTATCTTTTCTTCGATTCCAGATACTTCATGTGTTCCGTATAAGCATTTGCCGCGTCACCGGAGCATTCGGCCTTTTTATAAAAAAGACAGGCATTCTTGTCATCACCTATACCCTGATAAAGCTTTGCCATTGCCGTATACCTTCCGGGATCGCCGTCTCCTTTATCCAGAAGATCCGCCATATCCATATAGGAAAGTGCTTCCTTAAAGTATTCCCTCCTCTTTTCCGGAAATTTCTCTCCAAGCAGCCTGCATATGGCAGACATCATATTTAATGACTGCCTTTCATATTCCTCTCCGGCAGTATTGTCTTCCAGTAATCTCATCAGTTCCTTCCCCTGACTGTATCCTTCTGTCAGAACGGCAGCCACCTCCTTGGGACTCTCTTTATTCCCTCTTCTTCCGGCCTCCTCTGAAAGAATAAGGCACATATCCGTGAATATAAGCTTGCTTTTTATCTTTCTCTCCCTGTCAGCCACAGTGTCCGTGTAATCCCGAAAGTCTCTCATATTCCTTAGGTAAAAGATGGGTTCTTTGTCGAGTGACGATAGATAATCTGAAATGTTTAACAGATACTCTGTTTCTGGATAGTCTTTCCTGTCTGTCCTTGAAAAATATGAGACTGCTTTCTTAAAGTCTCTAAGATCCTCAAAGGCCGTGATAGCGCATTCATACAAAAGATCATTCATTTTGTCCGTGCCTCCGTATCCGGAGCTTATGTAGCCATCCATCCTTTCCAGCCCTTCCAGAGGCGCTTTAGCCTTTCTGTAAAGCTTTAGGAGCCTTAGGTATGCCTCGTGTTCATAGCCGTTTATTTCAACTATCGCCCGGGTATAATGCTTTTCAGCAAGACTCAGATCTCCGTCATACATTGCCTCATTCCCCTCTTCTATGGCTTTCCTGTATGCATCCGCAATAAGCACGTTTTTCTGTCTCTCCAGATAACCGTAGTAGAGAGCCGAGATCACCAGAGCTATACAGAAAAGCAGGACCGATACAATGAGTATCCTGCCTCTTAAGCCCTTCCGTCTCATAAGGTCTCTTTCCATACTGTCCGCTGACTGGTATCTTTTCTCCGGATCCGCTTCGACAGCTTTTTTTATTACGGCCTTTAATGCCCGGTCTTTGCTGCTTCCGGCCATCCTTTCCATTGTGCGTCCCAGTGAAAAAATATCCGAACGGACGTCCGTTATCCCCTTTAACTGCTCCGGAGCCGCATAACGCCTTGTTCCCAGAGAAACAGCATCCTCTCCGCCCTTTTCATATTTCTTTGATGTGCCGAAGTCAATAAGACATACAGTCAGATCCGGTCTGACCATTATGTTTTCCGGCTTCATATCCCTGTAGATGACCGGATTCTTTCTCTCATGCAGCGCCTTCAGGGCATGGAGGAGCTGCAGGGTAAAATCGAAGGCATTTCTTGTGACAAGTCCGGGATTCTCCCTGATAAGATCCGACAGATTCTTTCCCTCCACATACTCCATAACAAGACAGGCCTTATCCTCCCACTTAAAGATGTCGGTTATCCTTACAAGATTCGGATGCTTTATGCTCCGAAGCACATTTGCTTCCGAGATCACCGAGTCCGCAAGATAAAGCTCATCACAGCTTATGACTTTAATTGCCCATTTCATATGCAGACGCAGATCCTCTGCCAGATATACTGTACTCATCCCGCTTTTTTTAAGCGGACGGATCAACCTGTACTTTTCTCCGATTATCAAAGCACGATCTCCTTATATGGTTTTTTCCCTTTAGAAAGCAGTAAAAAATAAAACACACGGGTTTTTACGGGCGAACGCCCATAGAAACAAAAGATTATAACTATCAGAAAAACATTGTGAGAGAAATGATAAAACGACCCCGGTTTTTTGTCAAGAACAATTTTCTTATCTTCCGAAGATCCTTGAAATATCGTTATACATTACGCACATCATAAGGAACAGAAGGCAGCACATTCCGAAAAAATGAAAGCCTGCCTCAACCTTTTTATTTACGCCTTTTCCCGTAATGGCTTCTATTATCAGAAATACCAGTCTGCCACCATCTAGAGCCGGAAAGGGCAGAAGGTTCATAACTCCGAGATCCGCACTAAGAAGGATGGTGAGCTGCAGCATATTAAGCCAGACAACAAAAATCCCCTCCGGCTTCGATTCCTCGTACACATCTCCAACAACACCCGCTACACCCACGGGACCTGCCAGATCATCCATTTTAACGCCCCTCTTAAATACCCCGGCTATGCTCCGAACGGTCATCTCTATCCAGTATCTTACCTCGGTCATACTGTAGCGGACAGTGGAAAAAGCATTTCCCTTCTGTCTTTCCCCTCCGAAGATGCCAAGAAGATATCTTCCGGCTTCGCTGCTGTAACGCGGGATAAGCACGGTCTCGTAAAAAAGCCCGTCCCTTTTGTAACGGACATTGATATTCTCTCCCTCATGGAAAAGTATATACATACTGATATCACGATAGATTACTACTTTCCTACCGTTAAGCCGGACTATCTCGTCTCCTTCCCGAAGTCCCGCTTCCTCAGCCGGGAATCCCTCCATAACTCCGGAGACCACAGGCGGATCATATCCTATACTTCCGATAACAAAAAGGGACAGAAAAAAAGCCAGTACAAAATTCATAAACGGTCCCGCAGCAACGGTAGAGAGCCGCGCCCATACAGGAGAATTGATAAAAGAGGTGGGACTGTCCGACTCCTCACCGTCAAAGCCTTCAAAAACACAGTTACCCCCGAAGGGCAGGAGTCTTATACTGTATTTTGTCTTATTATGTGTCCGGCTGAATAACACCGGACCGAAGCCTATATTGAATTCCTCGACACCGATACCGCTCTTTTTCCCGATAAGAAAATGTCCTCCCTCATGGACAAAGATCAGCACCGCAAGTATAAGGATGAAAAGAAAAATGCTCATTCTGTTTATAAAAACCTTTCTCTTGTTTCCTTTTCACATTCAAAGATCTGATCGAGATCGGGATCGGAAATCACAGCATGCTTCCCCATTGCCTCCTCTATCTTCTCCGCGATCTCAGGATACTTTATTTCACCTTTAAGGAAAAGCTTAACGGCTTCCTCATTTGCCGCATTGAAAACCGTAGGCATACTGCCCCCGGCACCTGCGGCCTTTAGCGCCAGCTCAAGTCCCCTGAAGGTCTTCATATCCGGTCTTTCAAAGGTTAAGCTGCCGATCTTAATAAGATCCAGTCTCTCCATTTTTAAGCCGGTTCTTCGGGGATAAAACAGAGCATACTGTATCGGTAAATGCATATCGGGAACTCCAAGCTCCGCTATGACTGCACCGTCCTTAAACTGAATCCCGGAATGGACTATACTCTGGGGGTGGATCAAAACCTCAATATTTTCATAATCCACATCAAAGAGCCAGTGAGCTTCCATAACCTCAAGGCCTTTATTTACGAGGGTTGATGAATCGATGGTAACCTTCGGCCCCATGTTCCAGTTCGGGTGTTTCAGTGCCTTTTCTGCCGTCATATCCTTAAGTTCATCCGGGCTCTTCCCCCTGAAAGGTCCGCCGCTTGCGGTTAAAAGTATTTTCTCCACAGCGGAATGCTCTTCTCCGTTAAGGGACTGGAAGATCGCGGAGTGCTCAGAATCGACCGGAAGGAGCTTAACTTTGTTTTCCATAGCCTCTCTTGTAATGATATGCCCTGCGGTAACAAGGGTCTCCTTATTGGCAAGGGCGATGTCATGCCCTGCCCTGATAGCCGCCAGTGTAGGCCGTATGCCTATCATCCCGACCATTGCTCCCACTGTGATATCCGAGTCAATGGAAGCTGCCTCCATAATGCCTTCCATGCCTGAAAGAACCTTTACGGACGTATCGGAGGTCTTTATTCTAAGCTCCTCCGCAGCCCTTTCATCAAAAAGTGCGGCGATCCCGGGCTTATATTTCCTGATCTGCTCTTCCATAAGGGACACGTTTTTACCCGCAGCAAGGGAAACAACGGAAAGATCTGAAGAATGCTCATCGACTATATCCAGAGTCTGGGTCCCTATGGAGCCTGTAGAACCCAGTATGCTTAATTTTTTCAAAATATGCCTCCTTTTGTGTCATTCCGGGAAAGATCCTTCGCTGACGCTCAGGATGACAGCGAGCGGAGCGCCCAATTTCCAGCGGGCGGAGCGACCCATTATTGTCATCCTGAGGAGCGGAGCGACGAAGGATCTTATCAATTCATAGTACAGCAGAGAATATAGATCACCGGCGCGGTTATTATAATAGAGTCGAAGCGGTCAAGAAATCCGCCATGACCCGGTATCACTTTCCCGTAATCCTTTATTCCCTGATCTCTCTTTATCCCCGAAGCAAAGAGATCACCGAACTGTGAGACCACGGCTCCGGCTCCGGCTACCACCGCATATATTCCAATATTCCCATTGGTAATAAAGGCCAGAATCCCCCCGAACAAAGCTGAAAACAAGGTTCCGCCCACAGCTCCCTCCACAGACTTTTTCGGTGAAAGCACCGGGGCCAGCTTATGCTTTCCGAAGGCTCTGCCGGTAAAATACGCAAAGGTATCACAGATCCATGAAGCAATCACAACCAGAAGGACCTCCTGAAGTCCTTTGTCCCGAAGGCGCAGCAGATAAAGAAATGAGATCATAAATGGAACATAGAGAAAGCCAAAAAAGTTCCTGATGATCCGGGCATTGTCGTATTCGGGATAACGGGCTACAAAGCAGACCATAAAAATCACAACAGTGATAACTATCGTAAATATCATATAGTCGTATCTTTTGCCAAACAGGATAACGACATAGTAGCCCACTGTACAAAGATAACCGGCTATCTCCGGCAAAGCTGTCTCATACTTTGTTTCCTGATCCGCAGAACTGCTTTTGTCAGGCTCCTTTCCGGAAGGTATATGCCTCACTGCCCTGCAAAATTCGTAATAGCCTGTAAATGAGATAAAAAGAAGAAGGACCCACCACAGGAGTCCCCCGTAATACAGTCCTGCGCCAAGTATCGCTACAAGTACTACAGCGCTAAAAACCCTTGTTCTCAGCATTTAGTCATTCCACCTGTTCTCCGGTTTTTCCGAAACGTCTCTGTCTCGAAGAATAATGCTCCAGGGCTTTCTCCAGCTCCTCCTCCGTAAAGGCAGGCCAGTGTACATCCGTGAAGTAAAACTCAGTATAAGCACACTGCCAAAGAAGATAATTGGACAGCCTCATTTCACCGCTGGTCCTGATAAGGAGATCCGGATCAGGAATCCCTGCTGTATCGAGATGAGAGCTTATCAGCTCCTCAGTAACAGCTATATCCCCGGAAAGAATACCCCTTTCCTTCTCTTTCAGAATAGTGTTTACTGCCCTTACTATCTCATCCCGGCTTCCGTAATTCAGGGCTATCTGAAAATTTAGCCCGTCAAAATCCCTGCTGAATTCCTCCAGCTCCCTTATGCTTTTCTGAATATCCTCTGCGAGACCGGTCTTGTCTCCGATTATCCGAACCCGCATATGATTCTTTTTCGCGGTACTTTTACAGGTTTTCAGATATGAACGTAAAAGATCCATAAGAGCCTTTACTTCATCACCGGGTCTTGACCAGTTCTCGGTTGAAAATGCATAGACCGTGAGATATTTGATCCCCTTATTCCAGGCAATGCGGCAGATATTCTCAACATTCTTCGCCCCCTGAGTATGACCATAGGTTCTTGGCATACCCTTGGACTTTGCCCATCTGCCGTTCCCGTCAAGGATTATCGCAACATGCTCCGGTATATTCAAACCGTCATGATCTCCTTTTCTTTTTCGGCACCGGCTTCATCGATCTTCTTAATGAATTTATCCGTGACCTTCTGCAGCTCGTCCTGAAGATCCTTTATCACGTCTTCGGAAATATCCTCTGATTTTCCAAGCTTCTTCAAATGATCCACGCCGTCACGCCTGATATTCCTGACAGCGACCTTACATTCCTCTCCCTTTTTCTTTACATCCTTACAGAGCTCTTTTCTCCTGTCCTCTGTAAGCTCGGGAAAGACAAGGCGGATGGCGGTTCCGTCATTATTGGGATTAATCCCTATATCAGATGCCTGCAGTGCTTTTTCTATATCCTTCAGGAGCCCTTTATCGTAGGGCTTTATCATTATAACCCTGGCTTCCGGAACGGAAACATTGCCTACCTGCTGCAATGCAGTGGGTGTTCCGTAATAGTCCACCTTGATCTTGTCAAGGATGTGCGGATTTGCCCTTCCTGCCCTTATAGAAGCAAGCTCTCCCTGAAGGTTTTCCAGGGATTTCTGCATTTTGTCCTCGTACTTTGCGATCCTTTCGTCTGACATAGGCTTTTGTTCACGCTCCTTTCACTAAACAGTAACCTCTGTACCGTCGAATTCTCCCGAAACAGCCTTTAATATGCTGTGTTCTTCATTTAAAAGAAATACCCTCATCGGCATTCTGTTTTCCATAGCCATTATGGATGCGGTGAGATCCACCACCTGAAGCTTCTTTTCAATAACCTCTTCTATCGTGATGCTCTTATACTTCCTGGCATCCGGGTTGCTTTTGGGATCACTGTCGTAGACCCCGTCAATAGCCTTCGCAAGAAGGATCATATCGGCATCAACCTCTATAGCACGAAGAACAACTCCGGTATCGGTTGAGAAGTAAGGGTGTCCTGTACCTCCCGCGAAGAAAACAACCTGTCCCTTTGAGAAGTACTTATTCGCCCTGTCCTTTGAAAACAGCTTCGTAAAGCCCTCTATCTCAAAAGGCGTAAGTATGGAGGTCATCATCCCCTCCGAACGGAATATCTCCGATACGAAGATACAGTTCATGACCGTTGCCAGCATACCTATCTGGTCGGCCTTGGTCCTGTCGATACTTTCGCTGGTCCTGCCTCTCCAGAAATTACCTCCGCCGATCACTATACCTACTTCAAGGCCCTGCTTTACGAGACCGGACACATCGCGTGCAACTGTACGGACGGTATCCTCGTCAAAGCCGGTCTTCTTCTCTCCCGAGAGAGCTTCCCCGGAGAGCTTCAGCATCACTCTTTTCATACTACCCCCGTCAGTTTATCAACCCTTCACGGAATTCTTCAGTTCATCAAAAAATGATGTGGGACTAACCTCCGCATAGCACTGTGAGCAGTGTCCTTCCACAACAGCTCCGTTATTGATCTGAACAGACTTTGACTTGATATCACCCATAACTATTGCCGAGGTATCAAGGATAACAGGTCCCCTAACGTCGATATCGCCCTTTACGGCTCCTGCGATAACAGCACTGGTTGCGCTGATATTTCCGATAATAACAGATTCCTGTCCGACCTTTACGGCACCCTTGCTTATTACCTCACCCGTGATCTTTGCGGAATCGGCAAATACCTCTGATGCCTTTGAATTTCCGGTGATGGAACCGGAAACATTAAGCTTGCCCCTTACATTGATGTTCCCTTTGACAACACCTATGACTTCAAGTGACCCTTCGGATGTGATATCACCGTTTATGGTCATTCCTGCCGTTACACAGCCGCTTTCATCTGCCTCAGGTCCATCCTCCAGAATGGGAAGTGCCACTTCGTTATTATTCTCTTCAATCATTTCTTCTGTCTCCTTATCCTCATCAGATTCCGTATCTATAGTAACAGCAAATTCTTCTGTAGTTTTCTCCTCTACTGCGGGCTCCTCCGGCAGTACCGGCACTTCAGCCGCTTCTCCCGTATCCCCCGATACAAGTCCTTCGACCGCAGCCAAAACACTTTCTTCGACAGGTGCAGGCTCTGGTTCGGCTTCTTCAACGGGCTCCTCCAGTATCGGCACTTCCACTGCAGGCTCGGGTATCATCTCGGGCTCTGCTGCCGGTTCCTCAGCTATCGCTTCAGGCTCGGGCATAATTTCCGGCTCTGCCGCCGGTTCCTCAGCTATCGCTTCAGGCTCGGGCATAATTTCCGGCTCTGCTGCCGGTTCCTCTGCTGCCGGTTCCTCTGCTATCGCATCGGGTTCGGGCATAATTTCCGGCTCTGCCGCCGGTTCCTCTGCTGCCGGTTCCTCTGCTATCGCTTCGGGTTCTGCCTTGTCCTCCGGAGCCGGTTCAAAGTTTATCTCCGGGACCGCTGCAGGCTCCGGTACTGACCCGAACTCGGGCAGCTGCTCAGGCACCGCTTGAGGCTCCTCCGGCATCACTTCTATCTCAGGCTCCGAGACCATCTCCGGCACGGGTACGGGTTCGGGCTCTATCACCGGTTCAGCTGCCGGCCCGGCTTCTGCTGCAAAGTCAAAAACAGGCTCCGGCATCTTATCTATCATTTCAGAAAGATTCAGGCTCTCCTGCACCCCTTCCTCCGCAGTTTCCGGGATAAGAGAATCAGTGGAAGCCCCCTCCTCATTTGTTCCGGCTGTATTCAACTCACCGACAGCCTGGGACAGGTCTTCCTTAAATTCGTCAAAAAAACCCATCTATTAATTCCTCCTTCAGTTATTGTCCAAATATTGATGCAGCGGCGGTGTATCATCATCAATGGCTCTGATATCAGCTCCTCTTGCCTTCAGACCCTCAAGGATCCCGGGGAGAGCATCCACCGTATTCTTCCTGCTTCCTGTATCGTGAAGCAGAATGACAGCGGTTTTCCGTCTGTCTACCCCGTCAAGAGTGTTTTTTATGATGTTTTCAGACGAGAGCCTGTTTCCCGAAGAATCCCCGCCGTAGACATTCCAGTCATAGTACTCCATTCCCTGACTGTAAAGCACAGATATGTACTGCTCCATGGGAAGAGAAGCAATGGTATTACCGCTGCCTCCGGGAAAACGATAGTATTTCGGCACCACACCCGTCTCATTATAGATTAGATTCCGTATTTTATCAAGGTCGTACTGGAACATATCAAGATCCCCGTAAACCCTGGAATATACGTGTGAATAGGAGTGCATCCCTATGGTATGGCCTTCGTCAACTATCCTTTTATAAATTGGCTTCAGGCTTTCGTCCTTATCACCGGTCCCGCAGACAAAAAACGTGGCTTTTACGTCGTATTTTTTCAGAATATCAAGTATCTCACCGGTAAATACTGAAGGTCCGTCATCGAAGGTGATATAGACCTTCTCATTCTCTCCCTTTGTTACAAGATCAGCGCTTACAAGGGAATTCTCATCCTGAAGTGAGTCATCGTCTATCTTCTCCGGCATATCCGGAACAGAATCCGCGCTCAAAGGAATATCTGTCTTTTCAGGCGCCGTATAATCGGGTGCGTTATCTCTATCAGGCATTAAATTTTCTGGCTTCTCCGGAAAAACGGAAGCATCTTTATCGGCTGCTTCCTGTAAAGATGCTTCCGCTACAGACACCTCCGCGGCAGAAGCTTTGCCGGCTCCCTTCTTTATCAGGAAAAGCACGGATACCATAAGCAGCACAAGAACCGCGACACATGAAACACATGCCGCGGCCAGTAAGTACAGCTTTCTTCTTCTTTCTCTCTTAATTCGAACCATTATAAAGATCCTTCGCTGGCGCTCAGGATGACAAAATGCAGGACCCTTCGCCGGCGCTCAGGATGACAAAATGCAGGACCCTTCGCTGGCGCTTAGGATGACAAAAAAGGTGCCCGAGTTGACAAAAACGGTGCCCGAGTGTACTGGGTCTCAAAAGAAGATATTCTTCCCCGTTTCGAAATAATAATTATTTGAGGGTATGACCTCCGATCCCTTTATTTCAAAGACCTCCCACACCACTCCGGAATGGCCGACAGGCACCTGGAAGGAACCCACAAGACCGTTTTTATTATAGAGCTTAACCTGTGCCTCGGAGAGGGACATGTCGTTTGTCATATTGTTCCCGGACTTCCCGTTTACCTGATCCGTAACAAAATACTTGTAATCCGTCCCGCTGTCAACCGTTATCACCTGTGAAATATTGTTATCATACTTTCCAGAATTCAGATCCAGTGTGAAGGGCTTCAGCTCTCCTGTCTTTTCATTATTGTAAGAAAGAACAGCCTCATACTGGTTTTCCTTTAATTTGTCAGGTGACTGCTTCGTGACATCAAGAAGGTAGATGTCTGTATCATGCTTATTCTCACCCTTCGGAGCCATATATATAACTCCCGCAGGGTACTCTATGGTACGGGGTCTTATGTAGATGTCATTTAGCTTTGAAGGTGCGAAATCACCGTATTCGAAAGTCATATTATACCAGTCGGAGGTATTTACGGGAACGGTAAACTCATAATATCCGTCTCCGTCAGTAACAACGCTATCCTTGTAGGCATTGGCCTCACTTGTTATCGTTACCGTAGTATTGGCAAGCGTCCCTCCCTGTTCATCGGCCACATAGCCGTATATCTTCGCTGTAGAGGGTATATCCTTAAGCACATTATAATTGATATAAGCTCTGTTTATGAGCTCCTCCTCCATCTCATCATATTCTTTCTGAATATCCGGATTCAGATCCTTATATGTGGCTGCGGTAACCGACTCGTTTTTATCTCCGTAGGTCGCATAGCATTCCGACAGAAAATCATTGATAAAGTAACATCTCTGTCCCCCGCTCTTCCTGGCATCATTCGCATTAATGCCGTACAGATCGTCAAGATATCTGTAAGTATAGAGAAGGACCCCATTCTTATAATAAAATCCTGTAACCTCCCGTCCCTCGCTTCCGTATTCTGTGGAAACGATCTTGTCAATGAGTCCGTCCTCCGGATTCGTAAAAACAGTGAAGTCTATGGTTGCCCCGTTTCCGCTTCTTATGAGACGTATGGTCTTAACCTTATCCTCCTTAAGCCCCTCTTCTATCTCTTTCGGGGCCTTTTTATTGATCTCGAGGTCTCCGTCCCGCTCTGCGGGCTTGTATTTCACAGTTTCATAATCAATTTCGGGAAGAACGCCACCGGTTCTTTTAATAAAAGCCACAGCCTCATCAAAGCTGTCCGAAACGGCGCGGTCCTCATCATTTACCGTGCTGTCCTTCTCTTCCTCCGTTTCTTCCTCCTGTTCCTCGGTTGAGGGCAGAGAGATCTCCCATGCATCCTCAGTAGAGGCAGACACGGATTCATCCTTATTCGTTATTATCTCATCATCCTTCTTTCCGCAGCCCGTAAGGCTTAAGCCCACAAGGCATACGGTTAAAAAGATCGGCAAAACTATCGATTTCTTTCTAAAATGATACATATCTTAATCTCCGGTTTATATGGCTGATATCAAATGCTATGCTGGCATTCTGAGGGCTTCTCACCGCTGTCATTCCGAGGGCTTCCCATCGCTGTCATTCTGAGGGCTTCCCATCGCTGTCATTCTGAGGGCGAAGCCCGAAGAATCTTACCTCTCCCGGATGAAAGATCCTTCGCTGACGCTCAGGATGACAAAAGCGCCCTGCGCGGCTGTGCTCTGTAAATAAGAGTCCTTTGCAAAGAATGATATCACAATAATTCATTAAAATACGGAGATTAAGATAATCATAAGGAAATATTCATCATCCTGCCCAAAACAGCTCTTCAAAGCAGTCCTCTATATTGACCCCGTCGATCATCCGGTTGTAATCCTTATCGGTTTCCTGTATCAGGCGGTATACATTGTTTTTTCCATCCTCCTCGACAACACAGTCCACATAGGATTCATTATCGGTACGCCATAGCCTGAATCCGGTTTTTGCAGGAAGCTCCGTAACATGCTCATCTTCGCCTCCCACTTCGGGCGCATCAACGCTTAAATCTTCTGTTTCACCCATATATCTGGCTCTTAAGGGTCTTACAGACTTTATTACGGTTTCAGAGGTAATCGTAAAGTAGTTTGTATAGGGCTCCGGATTACCGTCCTTTCCGGTGCGGTAATAACAGGTGGATGATACTGTACTCAGCATATCTGCCCTGTGCTGCAGCTCAAACTTTTCCTGATTGAAAACCGCCGGATGCCACCAGACCTCATCATCGGATACAGAGGATACATAGAAGCTTCCGTTTGTTTCCTTAAGTCTTTTTATGCCGTCGGCCGAAAGCTCGTAGGAAATAACGGAATGCCAGTCGTTATCCTGATAACAGTCAATATATACGTAGTTTCTGCCGTCCCCGGTGTGGACAACATACATATCGTGCTCATATGCATAAGCTACGGGGCTTTCCTCATCCTTTAGCTCCTTTCCGTCATAGTAAAGAGTTAAAGCTTTTACCGGATAATCTCCCGGAGAGCCGTAGCTGTCATAGTCAAAGTCCGCGTCAATATTAAGCTTCTTCTCCCTGCCATCCCCATCAAAAACACTCACTTCATCATAAAGATCAAAGGCGCTGACATATTGACCGTCATTCCCCTTTATCTTCTCGGTGAAAAGCCCGGGAACCTCATCATAGGGAATGGTCACTGTCTGTCTTCCGTAAGCGTATGCTGCAATTTCATAGGGATTAAAAAAGAAAGTGATCCCCTGATTCTCCAGAACCCAGTTATACGTGTAATCGCTGCCTTCCTTACCGTATTTCGAAAAGGTTTCCTTCAGGTCCTCAAACCATTCAATGTCCGGATATTTGAGCTTAAGCTTGTCGGAAAGTACGTCATTTAAGAGATCATTATCCTTTATAACATCACTTAAGGGTATTTCCTCTCCGGTTTCCGGATAATAATTATATCCGACCATTCCGTTCATCCCGTGGGCTCCTCCGAGGAAATCCTCAAACTCCACAACAAAGCTTAAGGTATCCTTATCCGCCCTTTTCACGAACGTACGGCTAACTGTATAAAACGGAGCCTCCTCATTCATTTCCTTCTGCCATTCCTTCGCCTCACTTCCGCGCTCATCGGCATCCGTTTCTTTTTCTTTCTTTATCTCATCATTCCTTGAGGATAATGTTTTTTCAAGCTCAGGATAATCATCGCTGTATTTCCCGAGGCTTAAAAGATCATACTTTGAATAGTAAAGCCTGTTAGCGCCCTCATAACGGTCAATATACTGATGGCTGACAAGGGGGATTATGAGGTCACCTGCTTCTGCTTCTGCGGCTTCTGATGCAGCAGCCTTGTCTCCGGCTTCACTACCCTCCCCGGTAGCTGCTTCAGTGGATTCTTCTGCCGCAGCAGCCTTGTCTCCGGCTTCACTGCCCTCCCCGGTAGCTGCTTCAGTGGATTCTTCTGCCGGAGCAGCCTTGTCTCCGGCTTCACTGCCGCTTCCTGCCACGCTGTCTCCACAGCCGCAGAGAACAAGTGACAGCAATATTATCAAAGCCAGTCCCTTTTTAATCGCACTATTCATCCTTTTCCTCCTCTAATACAGGGTTCCATTTATTAAAAAAACTTTCCGGCCGGTGCCGGTGTGAACAGTAATGCCGTATCAAATGTACTCCGGAGGTATCGATACGGTATGCTCATTCAGCCACAGAGCCTTTGGATACCTACATATTATCACTCCTGTTCCGCGTTTCTTCCCGGGAATTCTGTCAATAATATCAAAGGTATTTGTCATTGAAAGCTTTGGATTGGCTGAAAGCTTGACTTCTATGGGATATATCGTTCCGTCTGATTCGATCATAAGATCTATCTCCGATTCCTTTGATCTGTCAGCGCCTGATTTGTCCTTTCCCCTATAGTATGTCACATACATTCTATAGTCCATCCCGCAGTTTGAAAAGCTTTTAAGGATCTCCGATACAACAAAGGTTTCAAACAGTGCTCCGGACATGGCGCCGTTTGCAGCAGTTGCGGCTGTCTGATGCCTTGTAAGATAACATACAAGTCCAGTATCCCTAAAATAAAGCTTAGGTGTTTTAATCGCTCTTTTCAAGACAGAATTTGAGTATGGCTGCAATAAATAAACAATACCTGAAGCTTCCAAAAGCGATACCCACTCCTTCGCAGTGGCCACACTTATTTCCGCCTGTTCGGCAATAGAACTGAAATTCAGCATGCTTCCCGTTCTGGCAGCAGCAGCTGTCAAAAATACGCTGAACTTCAATTTATCCTTTATCCTTGTCAGATCATTTATATCCCTGTCTATATATGTGCTGACATACGAACCATAAAACATCTCCCAGTCCGTATCCTCGTCCAGAAGGGCGGGATAACTTCCCCTGTGGATAATATCCCACAAATCCCTCTTCTTTGAAAAAACCGGTTTTCTGTCAAGAATAAAATCTCTTCTCGGAATGAAAGGAAGATGAAGACTGTCATTATTCAACTCTCTCAATGACAAACCTGACAGCTCCAATATCCCAATCCTTCCCGCAAGAGATTCCGACACATTTTTCATCAATCGAAAGTGCTGGGAGCCTGTCAAATGAATGATACCTTTTTCAGCGGAATTATCACATTCGATTTTTATATACGGGAAAAGCTCGGTAATATACTGTATCTCATCAAGTATCAACGGAGGCCTGTTATTAATGAAAAAAAGACCCGGTTCACGCTTTGTTTCTCTCAACAGAACAGGATCATCAAATGTACGGTAAGGCATATCACTATAGATATGTTTAAGCAGGGTCGACTTTCCGGTCTGCCTTGCTCCGGTAACAAGAATAGCCTTAAAGCTCCTATCCCCCTTTTTTATGGCATCTTCAATATGCCTGTCTATATACTTCATAATAGCAAATCTCCGACTATTTTATATCCAAAGTATAAATTAGTCGCAGGAAACTTGTCAAGCAGCGGAAGCTGAATCATCAATTACGCTGTCCTCCCGCCAAATATCTATGACTTTTTGCGGACGAAATCGGAAACTGTCCGCACTCTGCTATTAGAAAAACAGCCGGGGGCTTCTCTGTTATAATTTATGCAATCTTATGCTATAATGGCCACATGAATAAGCAGAGCAACATCGTCAACGATCAGCGCGGCATCATTCTGACAGACAATGTAAATCTGGAATGGATAAACAGTCTGTCTCCCAGAGTAAGCGCTAAATTATCTGGCGGCAAGCGCAACCGCACTACTGTTTTCAGGTACAAGGGCATGCGCCCATAAAATATACCCCGGCCTCATAAGAGATCCGGAGCACATTGACAATTCACATATGGTTAAGATCAGGATCACATAGCATCAAAGATGGCTTTGTTATGCTCTTCCTGCAGTCTTCTAATGGCTTCCTGGCATTCGGGATTCCACGGACAGAGCTTTTCCAGCTCTTCATCCGGTGTCTGTTCCGTAGGTGTTTTTAGAAGCAGGTATTTCAGGTAATAGTATATATCCGTATTGTTTGCCTTGGCAGTTTCGACTATCGAATAGACAAGGGCACTGGCATTGGCACCATTCGGTGTGTTAGAGAACAGCCAGTTTTTGCGGCCCGTCACAAAAGCCTTGCAGCTCCTCTCGGAAGTATTATTGTTAAAACTGCATCCGCCATCTTCAAGATAAGTGGTAAGGTACTTCCTGCGGTTTCTGATGTAGATCAGGGCTTTATCAAAACGGGATCCCTTTACTGCAGTCTGGGCATCGAGCCATGTAAAGAATCCGTCAAGGACAGGTTTTTCTTTTTCAATGCGGTATTCCTTTATACCGTCAAATGTAATGCCCTGTTTTTCATGAATCTTACGCTCCATATCAAAGAGCTTATCGACATAGACCAGCCCCTGTACGGCAGGCTGGGTGTGATCGTATTCCTTTCCTTTTGGGATGGCATCGATCAGATACCGCCGGACATGCGACCAGCACGAAGTGCGGATACAATCCTTCAGTTTATTGTATCCTCCGTACCCGTCAGTCATGAGGTATCCGGCAAAGCCTTCCAGGAATTCCTTTGCGGTCTGCCCGGCTCTTGTTTTGGAGTAGTGGAACAGGACTATCTGTTCCTTGTCAAACTCCCCGGACCGGAACACCCACATATATGATTTCGTTGTGGCTTTCCGCCCAGGTTCCTTAAGTACCTGCACCGGCGTTTCATCCGCCATGGCATACCGGCCTCCGACGAGCCTTCGTCGGAAGTAGCTGCAGAGTGGTGTGAAGAAGTCCTCGGCATTATCTATGATCCAGTTTGCTATCGTGCCCCTGCCGATATCAAGTCCGTACAGTCTCTTGAAATCATTCTCCTGCCTGTATAGGGGAAGGCTGTTAGCGTATTTCTGATACATGACCCAGGCTACTGTTCCGGCGGAAGCCATTCCGTGGAGCATGTGGGGATGGAAATCCCTTCCTTTGACGATGTTCGGGGTTTCTGCTTCGACCTTGCATTTGGGACAGCCGTAGTTGATGCTGTAGTATTCGATGATCTTCACGCTGGGTTTTATTATCTCTATCTCCCTGCGGACAAACTCTTCGCCGATACGTTCAAGTTCGGTGCCACAGACATCACAGATCCGCTTGTCTTCATCCACATCCAGGTATTCCTTCTGGACGGGAAGGTTGGCAAACTTCTCTGCCATGGTAGTCTTTTTCTTACGCTTATGCTTTTCGACAGTGACAAACTCTTCCTCGGCGGGATCGGGCTTGGTCTTTTCGGCTTCGGGCTCATTAAAAAGGCTCATCTGCCCTTCGATCTGCTCATCCCTCTTTTCGCGGGATCTGCCAAAGAGTTTTTTGGTGAGATAATCGATCTGCTCCTGAAGGACCTGCTCACGCTTTACATGCTCTTCCTCGCGTTTATTGGCATCTTCGAGCAGGGCTTTGAGCTCTTTGATGGTAGTATTCAATGTTTTTATGGTATCTTTGAGCTCTATAAGCTGCTGATCCCTTAAACTCTTTGCCACTGTGTGCTTCTCCTTAAACTGATACATTGATTGTATCAGAATGCGGAGCATTTAAACATTGACAAAACGCCGAAATCAAAGGAAAAACGACCCTGTATTTGGCGATTTAAAAGACGATAGAAAATGTTGCACAAAGGATCAGGCCCAGATGATCAGGCCGCTACAATGGCCTTAGGCTGCTCTATATCAATGCCTGACATGAGCCAGTCAAACTCGCGCCAGGTAAGGTTCCGCACCTCGTCCTTGTTACGGGGCCAGCGGTATCTGCCGCGGACAGCAGACAGTCTCTTATAGAGAAGGACAAAGCCATCTGGTTCCCACATGAGTATTTTGATCCTGTCGGCCCTTCTCCCGCAGAAAAGGAAGATGGCGCTCCGTCTCGGATCCATGTGGAGTTTGTCCTCGACAACGGCGCAGAGGCCGTCTATGGACTTCCTCATATCCGTATAGCCGCAGACGATATAGATCTCATCAGCAGCTGTGATATCGCCGATCATGCGTAGCTCCTTAAAAGGGACAGGGTTTTGGATACCAGCACGGGATCCGCACCATTACTAAGGGAGATATGTATATCCCCAAAGGTGATCTCTATCATATGTGAATTGTCAATGTGCGGAGCCGCTATGGGAACTGTTTCCTTTGACGGCTGGACATCAGGAACAATGTCCACCTTGACTACATCCTGTTTAGATGGGGTCAGGTCATATACATCCAGCGGCTTTCTGGAAGGGATCGTATAAGAGCATCTCTTAAGCCGTTTGATTGCACTGTTAAGAGAATGTCGGCTTATGCCATGCGACAGACACCACTGGGCATCTGTCAGACCGCTGCTGCGGCATTCCTGGATGAGGGCGAACCACTCATCCTTTGAGCGATATGGTTTCTGATCTGACATAGGCAGTCCTTTCCGTGTGACACCAAAACGTAGTGTATTGGTCCACCAGGTCACACTAAAATGAAGTCATTGTGTCAGATCTATTATGAACTTATTGTTGGGCGGATGGTATCCGCCGGATTATTTTGCGCTTACCTCCCAGATATCCACAAAGAATATGTTAAATTTGTCGTTGATATGAAGAATAATAAAGTTGTTATCGGTATGGATGTATACGCCGACGCTGAAATTCTCCTAAATACAGATCCCGAATATCTGTATGGCGGAAATATCTATTCAGACGGCCATATCGTTTATCAATCAACACTTAATGTAGAGAAAAACCTTAAAATTTACGCTAGTAAAAATAAGAAAACCGGGATTCTGGGATTATTCGGAAGAGCAGAAAAAGTCCCGGATAATATGCGGATCATCATTGATAAAGAAACTATAGCATACATAAATACAGTTTTATTTGCCTGGATTGAGATATAAAACCATGGACTTTTCACCTGTTTCACTGGATCAGTTTATTAAATCAGATCCTCAAAAACCTGATATCAGCCCGGAAATACTGGCCGACAGGCACCGCCACAATCTCCACAGGCAGCTTCTGGATGTCTGGGGCGAGGTTGATAGTGCTATGTCACTATATGATAAGTGGAAAAAGGGCAAGGCAGTCAAAGATGATGTCCTGTCACAGCTTAATTGTGTTCATAACTGCTGCTATACCATTTATTCCGATCCAAAATCATCTCCTGGGATTATCTGGGAACTGAAGGTCGCTGAATGGGAGCTCTATGATTTTATTCTCTGGGATAACCTCTTCAAAAACAAAAGGAAAACCGTGACCCTCTGGTTTGATGAATGGTGCTATCAGGCGGTATAGCTATATTATTTTGATTTTTCAATATCCGCTGTTTTTTAACCAAGGTTTTCTTCCGCTTCAGACAATTTCTTTGGCAAAAATCAATCCGGTGCATATTTAATCCAATCTAAAACTGAACACTCCATGTATTAGTTTCCCGATCATATGCATACACATGTTCTAGTCCCTTTGCTTTAGCCCAGTTTTCAACACTTTTCTCATATATCTCTGCGCTTGGATCCCATATCCCGTCCCATTCATCCGGAAATTGACCCGAGTACCCATTAATTGTTTTAATATCATAAACTGTAGCTATTTCATATGCATCCAATTGATAGATATAGGGTTCATCTTTTGTGTCCGAACTATCTTTTATAAAAAAGACCTCTGCTTCATCAGGAGGGACTGATACGCCCTTAATAAAGCTACTTTCTCCATGTTCATTCCATGCAGAACTAACCCCGGATAAATTGATATTAGAAACAAACATTAATACTACGGCACACAATGCTATTGGCAGTCGGTATCCGTCTTTAATTTTAATTGTCTTATCTACCATATAGGAACTGACTACAGACACTGGAAAAGACAGCCAGATAAAAAATCTGCCTATTGCACGGACAGACCTGGCAACAGGAATAAGATAATAAAAGAGAATCCAAAAAGACACACCATTGGAGCTCAGCCTTATTATACTGAAAATACATACATAAATTGTAATAATAACAGATGGTAATACTTCAAAGGAAAGTATATCCAAAGATCCGATCCTCTTTTCTCTTTTCTGCTGTTTTATTCTGAAAAAACAGACCGTACCAATAATAAAAACAAATAGAAGAATCATAGAAAACCCAACTTCGTTTTCCATGGTATATCCTCTGGAATCAAGCTTTAACATTCGTATGAGCCACCCTGCCATTAAGCTATTTTCTCTGACATTTATCAAATCAATAAACTCCGGCATATATTGTGCACAGCCCGAATAGGGATATCCGTTTGAAGAACGTAGAACAGGGACATAGATCATAATGAACGGAATATACAGGATTATCAATAAAACAACATACCCTACAATATCTTTCCATATAGGATTGACATACTCTATAAAGCAATGCAGCGGTTTAATCTTATCCAAACGGAGACGTATATAGTAAACAAATATGAACACCAGTCCGAAAATCCCTGTAAAGCAAGCCACATACCAAGATGTATATGTAAGGAGTACAAAAAGCACTATAAACCCCACCGCGTATATGTTTCTTTTCATTCGTATGGAATAATTGTTCAAAAAACCAATAAATAATATCAGTAAGGCGGGCAAAAAAGAAAGGGATTCGAGCTGTGTATGAAGAAGATGGTGTGAAAATGTATCCGAAAAGCAAAATGCCATTGTTCCGAAAAGAGCCCACAATGCACTAATTTTTATCTTACACTTTAGAAGATAGTACATACAAAATGCTGCAAAGACATGCAGCAGAATAAGTGTGTACTTATATGCAAAAAACATATTAACACCAAACATCCTGAATACAGAGAATACTATCCCATATCCCAAAAAAAGATCGGTATATCCGAATGCGTCCTTAACAGGCCAAAACATGGCTATCTCGGAGAACCCTTCTTTCCCATTGAAGAAGCGCCACCAATGCTCATTTAAGAGTGTTGTGAGACGTCCATCTCCTCTGTCTCCGAAGAGACTGTCATTCCCGATGATATTATGAAAAAAAACATATTCACAAAAAAGAAGAACTAAAGCCATGACAAGTATTCCCAAAAAATTATTCTTATCATGCCCTTTAACCATTTTCATGCCGTTAGTCTTCATCGATATCTCCATATCACATAAAGTGCTCTCAGTCCGTCCCGAAAACCTATCTTCTTTCCGTCCTCATTTGTTCTCGGATAATATGATATAGGGACTTCCTTAATCTTAATCCCTTTTTTTGATATTTTCGCGGTAATCTCTGGCTCAAAACCAAACCGATTTTCCACGAGATCTACAGACTGTATTATATCCCTCCTAAATGCTTTATAGCAGGTCTCCATATCTGTCAGTCTTTCATGAGTGAAAAAATTGGAAAAGACGGTCAGAAACCAGTTTGCCATCCTGTTTGCAAGATACCCCTTCCTTCTCTGTTCAAGAAACCTTGAACCATAAACAACTGATTCCTTCTCCTCGAAAATAGGGGTAACCACCTTTGGATACTCATTCGGGTCATATTCCATATCAGCATCCTGAATGATAACCACGTCACCCGTCGCCGCCTGAAATCCGGTTCTTAATGCCGCACCCTTTCCCATATTTATTTTATGATATATAATTTTACTGACTAAGGGTCTGACCTGTTCTTCCAGTACTTTTCCTGTTCCGTCTGTTGAACAGTCATCCACAACTATTATTTCCTTATTCTTTACCGGTGATTCCAAAACCTTTTTTATGATGGAAACTATACTGCTTTCCTCGTTATAACAAGGTATTATTATCGATAAAACCTTTTCTTCTGAATTCATCTCTCATCTAATCTCCTCTTTTGTCATCTTTTCCTGTAATATTTGATTTATCATTTCAAGTACCAGCCGATTATATTTATCCTGTTTCTTAAAAAACAACCTTCCAAAGCAGGAAAACAGTCCATTTCTTATCTTTCTCAGAATATTTCCATCCGTAACAGGCACCATTTCAGAATTTCTATACAAACGCAGCATCTTTTCAAAAATCTCATTTTTCCTTTTTTCATTGTAAAAATCATCTAGTCCAATGTCATAAAATCTTTCTACTGCCTCTTCTTTATATCGTTCGTCAATGTCGTTAAGCATATTCTTTATTTTAATGTCCGATATAATTTGTTCGATATTTATCTCATCCTCCATCCCAAGTTCAAAAGAAGACACATTACCGCCGGAAACACACTCAATCATTTCAGAAAGCCTATTAACGATATCGTCCCATTTATAATGATCTTCAACATATTCCTCACCTTTTAATCCCATCTTTTCAGATACTTTCGCATTATCCAGAAGGTAATCCAGCATTTTGGAAAATTCCCGGTAGTTATAAAAATATAATCCTCCATTGCTTTGAATACAATGTTCTTTTAATACTTCACACCTTCCATTGACAAGAACAGGAACCGACAAATGCATTGCTTCCAATAAAACCATGGATAAGCTTTCATATTCCGATGGAATTACAACAACCCTGCTATCATATATTGCCCTGGCCTTCACTTCATCATCTACAAAGCCAAGGGAAATAATCCTATTATCTTCAGGGATAGCCATATGTGGCTTTCCCGCCAATACAAGCCTTAAATCCCTTCCGGTTTCTTCAAGATATCTTAAAAAATAACGGAATAAAATATCACATCCCTTGCCCTCTTCAATCCTGCCAACAAATATAATGTAATCATCAAGTCCCTGTTCTTCCCTGAAGACACCCGGTAATTCAGGCTTGTCGATTTCCACACCCGTTCCCCCATAGCCCCCATTACTGTGAATATTCACATTTCTGGTAACCCGATTAACAAGTTTTTTTTCAGCAACCGTGTTATAAAAAATACCTGAAGGAATATTAAACAGATTCCTGAAAGCCCTGAAATACAACGCTGGTTCATCGTGCGCTGTCGGTATGAGAATAGCCTTTTCCTTTACAAGTGGCAGACCAAAATAGGTAGGCGCATGCAGATATGTCATAAAAAGAAAAATATCATAGTCATCTCTATGTTCGGCAATGAATTTCAACATGGATGATGAATACGGACCTTGAGCCTTAATCCATTTTTCCTCATCCTCAATCGTATGGTGCACATCAGATTCCATAATAAGCTCATACAATCTGCTGGATTCAAGTGTATTTCTTTCAGAATCAACAGAAAATCTTCTCACGATGATCCCATTTATTTCCTCACAATCATTACTATATTCGTTAGCCCATGTATAGTGGCTTACAGCTTTGGTTGTTATTATCTCAATATCATAAAAACTTGAGAGTTTCTCCGATAGCTGTCTGCAATGAAGCTCTGCTCCTCCGTTAACCTCCAGCCCATAACGCACAACAACAAACGCCAGCTTCTTTTTTTTCTCTTCCATAAAAATTTTATTCCTCGATAACTTTTCTTAAATAATCAAGAATCTGCCCCTTAATAACGTCATAACGAAAAGCTTTCAGCCTTTCTCTCTGATTATTAATGATCCTTTCGCGTAATGGCAAGTCACGAATTACCCTGTTTACAACACATGCAGCTTCAAGAGGATTCTTGTTATCCAATAAGAATCCCGCTCCTCCTAAAGTATCCTTTATCGCGCTTGAGTCATAGGCAATCACCGGCAAATCAAAATACATGGCTTCCACCAGAGGAACACAAAAACCCTCATGCTCACTCATACACAAAAAACAGTCGGAAACAGAATAATATGCAAGTATCTCATCAAAATCTATGTGTCCCGTAAAAATAATGCTTTCACTATTAAGACTCTCGGCATATTTTTTCAGTCCGAGGTAATACCCATCATTAAAATGTTTACCAACAAGAAAAAGAAGAGCGTCGTTATCGAATTTAAGCCTGTATTCATTAAATGTGGCAATAACATCTTCAATTTTCTTATTTGACGCTACCCTTCCGGTAAAAAGAATCTTCGTGCTCTTGATTTGGGAATACTTCTCTAGTATCTTCTCCGAAGCTTTCGTTTTATAATCTTCAAATGGAATTAGCAAGGGAATCACCTTTATATCGCAGCCAAAGCCATTTGCTAATAGATCATCTCTGTTAAAACCAGAAACTGCTATACAGTATTTTACTTTTGGGGCGATCTGTTTCAAATCCCTTATTCCGGTTTCAACCATATACCAAGGATCGCACCCCGGTCCTCCCATAAATACTGGCGGCGTGATATTGTGATAAATCACAATAACCTTAGCTCCAAATTCAAAAACCCCAAGATTCCATTTGCAGCCTGTAGATAAATGGTAGAATATAATATCGTCTGAAGAAAAGCTCAGATTTTCATCAATAACACCAGTAATCCCCAATACTCTGATTCTCTCATCAATAGCTTCTGCATATATGAATGTATCATACCCCTCCTCTTTAAGCATCCTGTATATAGCCATTGTTTCATTGCCAATAGCATCACCATATGCAAGAGAGGTCAACATCTGAACAACCTTCACCTGCTCCACCTCAATTTTTTTCTTTCTGTAATTCTTCTATCTGTTTCTTTAATAACATAATTTCCTTATCCTTTTCCCTCATGTATATAGAAATCATATTAATCGCTTCTGAAACAGAAAAATAAACACATTCCTGCTTCCTGATATCTTCAGAGCGTAAATGTCTGTACACTGGAGACAATATTTTGACCATAAACCTGACATAGACTTTCTTTAAGGAGCGCTTTAAGGGATTCCTTGTCTCCCTTAAAGGACGTCGGATATTATTAATAGCATCGTCCAGCCAGGACAAGCACTCATCCATGACAAAACTAGAATATGACATCGGCTCATAAACCGGTTTTTTCAGAGAAAAAACTGGAGTTTCTTCTGAGAAACCTTTTTCCCTTATTTCCCGTCTTATATCTTCAAGTATTGCATCCCTGTTTATCTCTTCCATATCTGAATCTTTCACCCAAATATCTTTCTTTTCAACTTTGCCAGTACACCGTATAGAGTACGATCTCTGTAATACGCGATCGTATTGTTCAGTTCCTCAATTCTAATTTTCAGATCATCATTGATCAATTTAAGATTACACATTTCAATTGATATTTCCTCTTTCTGTGATCTGATATAATTTCTGGTCAGCTGTAATAAAGTATTATTATCCAATAATGTTTCACAATAATTCATCCACTCTTCAAATTTTGCAGCACCAATGTTATTCCAGGGTTTTTTCTTATCTGCCAGATGCAAAACTACCGGATTTTCCATCTGTTTTCTGGCGTCATCTATCGATATTTGAAATAACCCTGCTATCTGTTCAGCCGATCTGTTAATAACCCAGCCATAAATGCAGTTATATTTTAAGGGTAAATATCTTACTTTCTCTCCTAATACAATATTTAAAGCATCCTGATCTACGAAGAATCCCCATTCGTCGTTTTCCTTTTCGGTGATCAGGCTGGATTTTATATCATCACTCCTCCACTTTAATAAATCTAAGAGCATAACTCCGGAATTGAAATAATTACTATGCCCTATTCTCTCATTACTCTTTTGACCTAAAACTGTCGGTGCATCACACACAGCTGCCCCATAATATCCTGAAATATCCGTATCAAACAGCTCCGCAATATCTCCCAGCACCAGCGTATCACCATCCAGATAGAGGATTTTATCAAGGCCATCAAAAATATCTGCAAGACTGAACTTTAGCAATGCAGCCTTAGAAACATGTTGATGTTCCGTATACAGTTCCCCATAGTCATTCTCAGCTTTTATTACCTCAACGCAGACATTCTCCTTCATTGAGGAAAGCTCTTCCAGCTCTTTTATCTCGCCTTCCTTAAGCCCGTCTCCCACCACATGAATATTGTATTTATGACTATCGCTGGAGTTTTTTATAAGAGAAGTAATGGACACTCTTGTAGGCAACACATAATTTGAATCTGTGATATATGCAATTTCGACCTTTTTTATTTCACTCATTATGTCTTATCTTCTATGATCAGTTCCGGATACTTTGAGTAACCCCAGTTTGTATGATCCCATTCACCATATACAGGCCTGTCTATTGTATTAACTATCTCAAAAACAAGCGCATTGTTTATCATATCATATTTTTCCTGATATCCGCTACCATCCCCGTCAAATAGTATGATCACCAGCCCATATCTTCCCTCCACTAGGGTTGAAACATCCAGCTCACAATCAACGCTTTTTACTATGTTTTCAGCACAGCCTGTTATCTCTCCTGAGAAAGCAGTTCCGACCCGTGAATCATCCATTTTGGATACAATGCAGCGGATATATGTTCTACTGACCGCTTTGATGCAGTGGAATCTTAGATTAAAACGTATCTTTTCTCCGGCTTCTATCTGATTCGTATCCCGGTCCAGGAGATCCAGCGATAATAGCCTGATCTTTTTATTGAACTGCTCATCTGTGATCTCCCTGTTTTCAAAGGTATTATGTATCTGCATAGTGTCAGGAACCTTCAGATATTCCTGAATAGCGTCCTCAACGTTTCCCTGATACTTTATCACTCCTTCATCCAGTACCACACATTTATTGCAGAGCCTGCGAACTGTACTCATATTGTGGCTTACATACAGAATGGTCTTCCCCTGACTTTTCGCGACCTCAGACATTTTATCCAGAGCTTTCCTCTGGAAATTCACATCACCAACAGCCAGAACCTCATCCATTATCATGATCTCCGAGTCCAGGTGCGCCGCTACAGAGAATGCAAGCTTCACGTACATTCCGGATGAATAGCGCTTAACCGGTGTATCGATAAATTCTCCACACTCCGAGAACTCTATGATCTCATCTATCTTCTCATCGATCTTTTTCCTGTTCATGCCGAGGATGGCACCGTTTAGATATATGTTTTCTCTCCCGGTAAGCTCTCCGTGGAAACCGGTTCCGACTTCCAGCATGCTGGTTATCTTGCCGTTTATATATACCTTTCCATCGGTAGGTGCTGTTACTCTTGACAGGATTTTTAGAAGAGTGGACTTTCCGGCACCGTTTCTGCCTATTATACCTATCCTGTCACCTTTCTCTATCTCCAGGTCGATCCCTTTCAGTGCCCAGAATTCATCTCCTGACTGCCCCTTTGTTCCGATCAGTGTGTTGGGGTCCTCTTTACCCCTGACTTTGGCTAGCCAGCTCTGGATTTCACCCCTTAATGTGGCACCCCCGATAGTACCGAGTCTGTATTTCTTTTTTACATTTTCTATCTTAATCGCCAGATCTGACATGATTCACACAGTATCCATAAATGTTTTTTCAACTTTGTTAAATAGCAGCACTCCTGCCACCAATATAATAATCGTGATGACAAGGCTTATTCCCCACCAGAATGTCTCAAAAGATCCGATCCCCAGTAAAGCATACCGGAAATTTGTAATAATGGCTGTCATTGGATTCAGTAATACACAGGTTCTTAATTTACCGGAAACCTGAGACAAGGGATATACTATAGGTGTAGCATACATCCAGAGATTTACCCCGAATGTCACAAGTACTGCCAGATCCCTGTATTTTGTCGTAAGCGAAGATACTATTATTCCCACCCCAAGTGATAGAGCGGCTGTCTGAAGTATTAAAACCGGTATCATGACGATACTGATATTGGGATGTATCTCTATTCCTCTTGCAGCACAAACGATCATCGTGATTATTGTCATAACGAATATCACAAGCATATTTATGGCAGAATATATTACTGTGGATATAGGCATTACAAGTCGTGGGAAATATACTTTTCCCAGTATCCCGGCATTTGCAGTGAATGTCACAGATGTCTGATTGACACAGGTTGCGAAATAATTCCATAGTGTATATCCACAGAGATAAAACAGAAAATAAGGAACTCCCTCCGATTCAATCCCAGCTATTCCCCCAAAAACGATGGTGGAAATAAACGATGTTAGCAGTGGATTCAGAATAAACCAAAGGGGTCCGAGGATCGTCTGTTTATACTGCGAGGTAAAGCTTCTCTTCACGAACATAAAAATGAGATCCCTGTATTGCACGAGTTCTCTCAGATTGAAGTCATACCATTTAGATTTTGCACTGATTATTGTTGTCCAGTTTTCCATTTTTTTGTATTTATTGCATCAATTTATCAGACATCACTTCCGGTTTCTCAAGTGATAATTCTGAATAGTTAAAGTAATTATTCATTTATCACGTCATTACCGGATAATTATTTCACTTTTCAACAAGCTCCGTTAATACGGTATGCTTTTTCGTTTTCTCGCTATAGTTTATCCCGACTAACAGAACTCTGTCCTGATCCCTGAATCGATTGATATACCCTTTCTCATGAATACATTTCAAGGCGTTCGTTGCTGAATGATTATATTTTAATTCAAGAATGATCGCGGTATCACACTTCCTTATCGGCTCAAAGATAAAATCAACATAACCTTTGCCTGCTTTCTCTTCCCTTCTTATCCTATATGTATCAAGAGCAGCCAAAAATCCAACCGTTATGACGCAGGCCAGACTGTTTTCATCATTGTAATTAAAGAACGGAATCTTATCATCATGAAGCTCCTCAATAAGATTTGCCGCCTCACCGTGATCTCTTTCGAGCACAGCCCTAAGCAGTTTCCTTGATTCCTCAATGGTTTGCTTTAATCCCATAGGCTCCGAAGCGAGTGCTTCCTGAAATTTCAGAAGAAGTTCATGATTGGGAATGCTGAGTTTTCCGCGATTATACGAAAGAAATCCATATACTACCATTGCAGAAAGGATTTCATCCCTGGTACAGATCCTGCTTTTCTCAGCCGAGAAACCTGTAAGTCTGATTTCCAGTTCCTCTCCTCCAACCATCCTGATAATATCTTCTCTAAGATCGAGTACATTCTTTTCAATAATATCCCGGATCTCATTCATAGGTCCGGTTCCGGTCCAGTTGTTTTTACATACTCCTTCTCCAAGTGCTTTTGATACCGATGCAGGATTGTAAATATGCACACCGTCCTCCCTGATATATCCGTCATACCACGCTGACAATTCCTCAGGTGTCGGTCTATTGAATCCTTTACTACGCATGAGCTTTGATATTTCTTCACCTGTCAGACCAAAATACGGATAGAACTTTGCATCTTCAAACGCCGAGAATTCATAAAACATATTGAGTGGAGAACCGCTGGTGTATTTGGCAATAGGCAGTATCCCTGTCATATATGCAAGCTGCACATATGGCTGATCCTTTAATAGTGCTTTGAGAAATAAAATATATTGCATTTTATCCGCTTCAGTCATAAACGGAGCTTCAAAAATTGCGTCCCATTCATCTATCACAAAGATAAACCGGTCACCAGTCGCCCCCAGCATCTCAGGAATAGATTCCCCCGATAAAGAGAGATCCGGATAAGCTTCCCGGATATCACTTTCCATACGTTTATTTAAGCTTTCATAAAAATCATGGTAAGAATTAACCTTTTCTGTAATAAGGTTTATCATGTTTATCAGTATTACCTTGTGTTTTCCCTGCTGCGGCCAGCAGAGTGAAGGATCCCGACTCTTCTTCCACTCCTTTTCCTGGGAGATCTTTATTTTTCCGATCTCCATCTTCTGAAACAGATCACGGCTTTCTTCCGCCGTACTCCCATCAAAAAAAGCCGCTATCATATTGGCAGCAACAGACTTTCCAAAGCGTCGCGGACGGGTAATACAAATATACTTTTTTATTTTACGGGAATACTGATATACCTCGTTTATCAACAGACTCTTATCAACATATGTATCTGTACTGCTTTCGTCAAAAAATAACGTATATCCCGCACCGCTATTTAAGAAATTCACTGTTAATCCTCAATAATCATCGTTTTATCAGTGATAAATCCCTCAATTATCTCACAGCACTTATCCCAGCTGAATTTTCCAGCCTGTTTAAGCCCCTTTTCAATACAGCTATTTCTGAAAGATTTATCATAGTACATTTTTTCAAAAGCCTCAATATGCTGTTCAACACTGTCATAGTCTATCATAATCCCGGCATCACCCACAACTTCAGGTAATGATGAGTTATTACTCGTGATAACCGGACAGCCACAGCTCATAGCTTCAAGAGGCGGAAGCCCGAAGCCCTCATACTGCGATGTATACACAAACCACTCTGCTCCGGAGTAAAGGACAGGAACATCCTCATCATCAGCATATCCGGCTTTAATAATATATTTCCTGTATTCTCCAAGATCATCTATACTTTTCTCAAAACTTGAAATAAAATCATCCCAGCTTGATCCGCAAAGAACCATACAAATATCTTTAATATCATTACGTTTTATAAACTGAATGAATGCATCAACAGCCCGGACAAGATTCTTTCTGGGTTCCAAAGAACAAAGGCTTAATATGTATCTGTTTCTCAACGGAATTCCGTATTTCTGTCTGGTTTCATTAAGTTTTTTCTGATCATCGCATTTCTTGAATACTTCACTGCAAGCCAGATGTGAAACCAATACATTCTCCTGTCTGTATCCAGGAATAAATTTCAAAAGATCCTTTTTTGTATATCCTGAATTTGTTATCGCATAAATGTCCGCTTTCTCCACGGATAACTGTTCCAATGCAAGCTTTACAGGGTGGTTTTTTAGTTTATTGATCCCTCCAAAATAATCAGAAAACAACAGAGGGATCAAGTCATGAACAAACAGGAACTTTTTTATCCCTTTATTTTCATAAAGGTGTCTTGGTATCACTGCGGTTTCCGCAGAAAAATATGCATCAACTGGGTCATTTTTTAGTTTTATTCCAAGCTGTCCTGAGTTAAAAAATGTGAGAACACGTATTATACGATTTCTAATAATCCTTATTATCTTGTTATTATTAGCAGGCTTCTCAAGCAGAGTACATATTTGTCTTAATTGCCGGCATATGCCGCTCCCTTCATTAATTATATCAAGTCTGTATTTTGCGAAATCTCCGGATTTAAGAACTTTATTAAGATCAGATATATATTCAGGACGACAGTATACCCTGATATCAAATCTTCCACTCTCCAGCATTTTATTAAACAAATTGAACTCTACACAATATACACCGGTTCTGCGAATATCATTTTTGTAATACTCCGATATCAGTGTTGCATCAAATAACAGGCAGATTCTTCTTTTATCTCTATCCACGGACAGTTTCAACCCTTCTGACAAATTCGTTCATTACAATATCCTCTGATAACAGTTATACATTTTCTCTGCGGCTATATCCCAGGAAAACTTCTTCCTCTGATTCTGTCTCTTTTCCTTCATTTCTGCACTTCTGTTCTTTTCTGATTCTGATATGGCAGTACTGACGGATTCTCTTATGGAATTAATATCGTCAGGATCAAAGTAGTCTGCTGCGTCTCCCCCAACCTCGGGCAGGGAACTGGTATTACTCATCACGACCGGACATCCGCATTCGAAAGCTTCCAGCACCGGAAGACCGAATCCTTCATAGCGTGAAGGAAACACAAAACAAATCGCATTCTCATAAGCTTTCCGTAAATCCGAATCATTCATGGAATACTGGTGAATACGTTCTGAATACTTTCCGAACAATTCCAATTCGCTTTTCCGGAAACTGCCTCCTCCCGAGCAGACAATGTGGATACTGCTGTCTTCCAATATAGGAAGCATGGCTTCATAGAATTTCCTGAAATTTTTGTATAAATACCTTTCACCTACAAACAGCACATACTTTTCAGGAAGCCGTATCCCTGACCGTATGTCACTTGAATTCAAGACAGTGGAACCATGATAGATTACGGTTATCTTCTCAGGATCAATATCAGGATAAAGCCTAAGTATATCGCTCTTTGTGTTTTCAGAAATAGCGATAATATGGTCAGATTCGTAAATATTCCGCTTCTTTTTTTCAATAATGGGATCATTCAAATAATACTCAGGGAAAAGTTCCTGAGTCATATCATGAATGGTCACCACTTTTCTGGCTTTTTTATTCCCGAGGAAATACGGATCGTAATAGGTGGGGTGGATAATATCATATCCGTCTTTCTCAATGATATTTTGGGATAATATCCTGTTTAGCCCCCCTATTATCTTTCCTAAACGCCAATGATACGGTCTGACCGTGTTGACACCCGGAAAAGATCTGAAATACTCATTCTGGCTCAGGAAACACTTTATATTTATTTCGAGATTTTCACGATTTTCAAGTTTTTCTATCAGTTCCCGATAATACCTGGAGATTCCGCCGAATCTCTGCATAACAAGTGCCTGATAATCGTAATATACCTTCATTTTCTATAATCTTGTTCTCTCTATCCTACAGCTGTGGACCTTGGTTTTTTCATCATAGCTTATTCCCACTGATAGGATCTCACCGCCGTAGTTTTTCAGTACGGACAGGTAATTCTTGTCCTTTATCTGCATAATCGCGGCCTCTGAGGAGTGGTTCCATTTTAGCTCCACTACCATTGCCGGAAGGGCGGAATTTCTTTTCGGAATGAATACCACATCAGCGATACCATGTCCTGAAGGCAGCTCCTCCACCTTTGCGTATTTATCCACACAGGAAATATAGGCAAGCTTTATCACATATCTAAGGCTCTGTTCATCATTATAAAATGTAGGAGCATACTCTGAATCGTGGACTTCCTGAACAGCCTTTGCCACCTTCTCCTCAAGTCCTGCGATCGTATCATTAAGTAGATTATCCGATTTATTTATTAGACTGATCAGGGCTCTGTGGGATGACTGTCTAAGTATGCTCTCAAATTCAAAGCGTACCTCTTCACTGGGGATCCTGGCAAGCTTTATGGTCTCCTCATCATCCGCATTGTATGAGGCCGGCACCTCCCTGAAGGTGAGATAGCCGAGATGGATAAGGAGGGTAAGAACGTCATCCTTTCCCCTAAATGTGTTTATATCGTTTTCAAAGGATTCGGTACTTACAGGAATCTCCTCCCCGGCCACAAGCCTTACAACCTCTCCCTGCAGCCCCTCGAAATCCAGATCAATATAGGTCATAAGGGTTTCGGCCGCAGAGGTCTTTTTCCAATAGGATCTGTATTTTCCTGATCTCACGGCTTCCATAACCGAATAAGGATTGTATATGGACTCCCTCTCCCCTATGGTATAGCCGTCATACCATTTTTTCATGCTTTCAAAGCTTCTTCCGTTTTTACCGCATAATCCTTTTACCTCGTCCTCCGTAAACCCGTAATAACCTGCAAAGTCCCTGGGATCAAGGATTGAGCGCTCCATAAAATCCGAAACCGCGGAACCGGTTCTGTCCTTTTTTATCGGCAAAATCCCGGTCATATAGACCGCAGCAAATATCTTTGATGTGGTTCCGCTGCTCTTAAACAGGGTACGGAGAAACTTTAGATACCTTTCTATGGTTTCAGGCATCTCCCTTAAAGGAGCATCCCATTCATCAATGATCATAATGAGCTTACTTCCGGTTTTTTCCACCAGGTTTATTAGTGTAGCCGGAAATTCATTATCAACCCTGACATCCGGATTCTCATCCTTAATTTCCTCAGTGACCTTTTCTGAAAGATATGAAGCAATATCCAGATACTCATCACAAAACTGTCTGATATAGGTCATATCAATGTAAACAACATTATATTTATTCAGATGCACCCTGTAGCTTGCATCTTCAGATATTTTGAATCTATTAAATATCTCTTCGGAATAACAGCTTTTATCATAATATGCGCAGAGCATCTGAGCCGCATAAGACTTTCCGAAGCGCCTCGGTCTGCTTATGCAGGTCAGCTTTTCATTTGTATTGATAGTGGAATTAATGAGTCTGATAAGTCCCGTCTTATCCACATATTCGGTTCGGATTTTTTCCGCAAATCCGCTGTTTCCCGGATTCAGATAAATTCCCATGTTTTCCTCTAAAAGGTTTCACAACCTTTCACAACTTTAAAAAGGTTTCACAACTCTTCACAACTTTTCAAAACTTTTATTTTCCGAATATGATCCGTAAATACGGCGTAATACTATGCCAAATGGCCTGTCGTAATCCAAAGTTCTTTTTCAGATAATAATACCACTGTTTCCGGGGAAGTCCCTTTACGGATTCTTTTTTTTTCAGCCTTTCACTTCTGCTTAAGGTTCTGTCCCGCCAGGTGCCCTTAATGCTGTTATCCTCGCACTCTCCCACATAAAAATCCGTGAGCCAGATATCATAGCCCATATTACTGAGGCTAAAGCCGTAATCATGATCTGCCAGGGAATGTATGTACATACTGTCAAAGGCTCCTGCCTCCCTGAAAATTTCCCAAGGCAAAAGAAAACAGTTGCAATTTATTGTGTCAACAGGGTATTCGTCTGCTTCGGAAATATCCATCTGCCGGGGCTTCGCCTTCTCCATATCGTAGATCACGCCTCCGTATGAAGCCTTTCCTGTTTTGTCCTTTGTGGCACCGGTTACCGGCATATCTCCCTTTGATTTTGATCTTTCGATCATTTTCCTTATGATCCCCGGGTAAAAAACAACATCATCATTGATAAGAAGAAGGTAATCATAGGGCTTTACTTTTCGGCGAATTACCTTATCCCCATCCTTTACGACGGTCTCCCCGGCTTTCTTATCGGCGTTAAGCAGAAACTCCATTCCTTTCCGCATTCCTCCTGCCCAATAAAGGCTTCCGCTGCCTTTGATAATGTGAAGGATACCCCTGCTTTTTCTGTGAGGATCTTCATTGGTATCGCCCGTTACGTTATCTGCATCTAAATTATTCCAGTCCCGGAGCGCCGCCCTTGTACCATCGGAGCTGGCATCGTCAACTACCAGATAATCAATCCGAAGACTCTCGTCATCTATGGAATTTACAGCTTTTATAGTCACTTCAGACCTGTTATATGTGGTCAGAAGTACACAAACAGATTGATTTTTATCGCTCATTAAACACCAGTCCCCTCCGGAGCGCAATAATAATCAGCATTCCATATGCAGGATAAAACAATAAACTTCCTGCCTACCCTGTGCTTTTGTTTTCAGGCCACCCCGAAAAGCTCTGTCAGATCTTCGTCCCTTATTATCCTGTCTGATTTAACATTCGCGTGTTCCAGCATTCTTTCCACACTGCTTGCCATCGCGTTTCTCCTAAAATAATAGAAAGATCCTTCGCTTTGCTCAGGATGACAAGGATGAACTGTTACGTTTACCATCCTGTGTCCAGATAATTCTACAATCAAACCCGTGATAAAACAACCGCATTATGGTATACTTATATTGCTGGGTGATGCGATAACCCTTTGCCAATTTGAACCTACATTGATTTTAAACGGGAAACCGGATGATCTCAACCAATGTCAGGCCGAAACCTTTTCGCTTCTTTTCGTTATTCGGAAAAAGCGGCATCGGAAGACAGCGGTTCAGACGATGGTCACCCACCTGGCGAAAGCTAGGAGTCAAACGGTGAAGGGGCGCTCACTTGGCCAGTATATTCTTTTAATTCCTCCATTTCCCCTTCAGTCAGATACGGCTTCATTGCTTCACATACCGACCTTTGATAATCAGTGTAATATTTGAGTTCCTGCTCCGTCAAAAGAGACCTGTCTATGCCTTTGTCGTCGATTGGCGCGAATGTCAGGTTTTCGAAGGACAGGAACTGTCCGTCCTCCGTACTTATGTCCTCTTTCACTACCAGGACATTCTCAATCCTTATGCCGTACTTACCGGCTCTGTAAACTCCCGGCTCATCGGTTACGCACATTCCGCTCTTAAGCTCCGCATCCCTTTCTCCGGATCTCCACCTGATATTATGGGGTCCCTCGTGGACATTAAGGATGTAGCCCACACCATGACCCGTGCCGCACTTATAGTCCTTTCCCTCATCCCACAGGCGCTTCCTGGCTATAATATCGATATTCTGACCCGTACAGCCGGCAAGCCACCTTAGATTCAAAAGATTGAGCATCGAGCAGGCAGTCAGGGTATAGTCATGTCTTTCATCTTCGGATATATCACCAAGTACGATGGTCCTCGTAACATCTGTGGTGCCTCCGTAATACTGTGCTCCGGAATCCACAAGAAGCATCCCTTCTGCCTTCAGTCTGACTTCGCCGTTTATCCCGGGCTCATAATGCATCATTGCAGCATTTTCCCTGTAAGCACTTATAGTCCCGAAGGATAGCTCCCTGAATTCCGGGATCTCTTTTCTGAATCCGAGCAGCATCTCAGCAGCTGAGACCTCGGTTAAATCAGCGTTTCCAATATCTCTTCTAAGACGAAGGATAAAACGGGTCAGTGCTGCGCTGTCCTTAAGGAAGATCTCCCGCATATTTCTTAACTCGGTCTCATTTTTCACGGCCTTCATCTCCTCGGTGGGATTGGGACCGGAAATAATCCGGCAGTTTCGTTTCAGACTCCTGTAAAGGCTGTAATTAACCCTGTTTTCATCTATCATAACGCGTGTTTTTGGCTCCAGATTACCGATAAACTTCTCAATATTCCCGTAATCCAATATCATAGTGTCGGCCTTGTCAAGGTGCTGCCTAAGATCTGCCGTAACCGCCTCCTGCTGAAGGAAGAGTACCGATATATCCTCTGAGATATAAGCATAGCTCATAAGCACGGGATTATATTCCACATCATTTCCCCTGATATTGTATAAGTACATGATGTCGTCAAGTTTTGTAAGCAGCAGGGCCTCCGCGTCCTTTTCCCTGAGCTTTTCACGAACCTTCGTAAGCTTGGATGCCGGATCCTCTCCGCAGAGATCATCACTTAATACCTCGGCTCTGCTAAGAGGAAAAGCAGGTCTTTTGAAAATATCACAGGTGATATCTTTCTTAAATCTAATCCTGCTACGGTTTTTTTTCGATTTACGGCTATTTTCTCCACCTTGAGCTTTTGATTCTCCGCCAGCTTCTTCACAGACTTTTTTCAGCCTTTTCCCGGCTGATGCCGTGACCGTCCTTCCGTCAAAGCCGAGAACATTACCGTCCTTAAGGTTATTCTTCAGAAATTCATATATGTCCGGAACTCCATCTTCGCCCATTTTCATAAGCTCGATGCCGCTTCCCTTAAGCTCATTTTCTGCCTGGACGAAATAGCGCCCGTCAGTCCAGAGATATGCTCTGTCCTCCGTAACAAGAAGGTTTCCGTTTGAGCCCGTAAAGCCGGAGAAAAACTCCCTCACCTTGAAGTAATCACTTACATACTCGGAATTATGGAAATCCGCGGTCGTGATATAATATGCATCTATATTTTCCTTCTTCATGACCTTTCTCAAAGCAGCCAGTCTTTTACAGATCTTATTTTCCATTTATCAATCCTTTCAAAATGTTTTGTACTCCGTTAGTTGTCATTCCTTTGTTAATCTGAGCGGTTTCTTTGTCATTCTGAGCAAAACGAAGAATCTTTTCTGTCGCCTAATTAAGATCCTTCGCTGACGCTCAGGATGACAGGATAGTACCTCAAGATGACAGAATAGTACCTCAGGATGACAGGATAGTACCTCAGGATGACAGAATAGTACCTCAGGATGACAGAATAGTACCTCAGGATGACAGAATAGTGCCCTCAGAATGACAATGCCCCATCCCGGAATAGCGCTGTTTATACGCTTTCCGGCACTTTCTGCAGGAATTCCTGCAATAAAGCAAACCCGCGGTCTGGTCTAATGTATACAAAAGAACAGTCGTTATGTATAGTTCATAGCTCTCTTTATATGCTGTCTGTTAAAACGTCATAGCACTAAACTCGCAAACGCTTTGCTTTTTGCTCGTTATAAAATCACGTTTCCAGCATAGTGTGCGTATTTTTCAAGCTTTACTGCTGTTTCCGGGCTTATCCTTTCGGAAAAATCCGCCGCAAGCCGCAGCATATCAGCATCATTATAGATGTCCGCGATCCTGAAATCCATATCCCCGGACTGCCTTATGCCGAAAATATCTCCCGGTCCACGGAGCTTCAGGTCCTCGTCTGCTATCTTGAAGCCGTCGTTGGTTTTATTTAAGATGGACAGGCGCTTATTCTCCTTTTCATCTCCGGAGGTATCAATAAAGATGCAGTAGCCCTGGCTGCCGCCGCGTCCGACTCTCCCTCTTATCTGATGGAGAGATGATAGTCCGAATCTCTCGGCATTTTCTATCATCATAACCGTGGCATTTGGAACATCCACTCCCACTTCAACAACGGTTGTGGAAACAAGTACATCTATATCCCCGGAAGCGAAGCGCTCCATTACCTCGTTTTTTTCCCTGCTCTTCATCCTTCCGTGAAGAAGGCCTACCCGTACCTTCCCGCCGAAGATGCTTCTGAGCTTCTCTGAATAATCCGTGACATTCTCGCTGCTCACTGCCTCTGAAGCTTCAACCATAGGACAAATTACATAAGCCTGGTGTCCCTTTTCTATCTCCTTACAGATAAAGGAGTAGGCGGTCTTTCTGTAATCCGTTCCCACTACACAGTTCTTTATGGGTAGCCTTTTTGCGGGCATTTCATCCATTACACTGATATCAAGATCCCCGTAGAGGATTATGGCAAGGGTCCGGGGAATGGGCGTTGCAGACATCACAAGAACATGGGGGACTCTTAAGCCGCCTATACTGCCACCGTCTTCATGGCTTCCTCCGGACAGTGTTTCCCTCTGCTTAACACCGAAGCGGTGCTGCTCATCCGTTACCGCCAGAGCCAGATCCTTAAAGCTTACTCCCTCCTGGATAAGTGCATGGGTTCCCACAATGAGCTGTGCTGCCCCGCTTTCGATCTCCGCTCTTGCCTCTCTTCTTTCTTTGGCGCTTAAGGATCCGGTAAGCAGTACGGTTCTGAAGGGCAGCCCTGCGTTTTTTATAAGGCTCCCAAGCTTCTCTGCGTGCTGCCTTGCCAGCACCTCCGTAGGAGCCATTATAGCTGCCTGAAATCCGTTTTCTGCAGCAGCCGCCATTGCAAGAAATGCTACTATCGTCTTTCCGCTTCCGGTATCTCCCTGAAGCAGCCGGTTCATAGGGCTTTTACCTCCCATATCCCTCATAATGTCAGAAAACGCCTTATCCTGCGAATCTGTGAGTGCATAGGGCAGAGAATCCCTTATCCTTTCCGCAGCCGCGGACACGGGAATCGGATAAGAATTTGACATATTCCCCTTCTCATCCTTTATCCTTTTGATATTAACAAGAAAAAGCAGAAACTCATTAAAGGATATCCTTTTTCTTGCCCTGACAATGTTTTCTCTTTCTTCCGGTGTGTGAAGCGTCCTTAAGGCAGGGAGAAGCTCCATAAGCTTAAGCTCCTCTCTCTCATAAGGACTCAGAAAATCCTCGATCTCACACTCCTTTAGGACCTTATCCACCGCAGATCTTATAGTCTTTGAGGAAAGTCCCTTTGTAAGGGAATAAACAGGTTGCATAACATCTGTTAGCTTTTCGTATTCCTCCCTCTCATAGAACCTCGGATGCTCCAGCTCCATAGCCTGGCTCCGGACCTCGGCCCTTCCGTAAAAAACGCGTGTTAATCCCGGCTTCAGAAGTTTTTTCAGAAAAGGAGAATTAAACCACTTCAGGATAATGGCATTACCGGAACTATCGGAGGCTATGACCGAAAGAATGGAAAGGCGCTTTACATGAATCACCTTAGGCTCTGTTTTCACGGATAAAAGAACGGCCGCGCTCTCACCGTTCTTCAGATCTGAGGAATGAACCAAAGGCGGAAATACCTCATAGTCTCTCGGCACATACATTAAAAGGTCCCATAATGAAAAGACGCCCACCCTGTTAAACAGAGCGGCGGTCTTCTCTCCCACACCCTTTAGCGTTTTAATGTCAGAATTCAGATCCATGAAAAAGATCCTTTTTAAGCCTCATAATTACAACTATGAACCACTTAAGGCTTACTCCACAGATAAAATGTAGTAGTACACGGGCTGTCCGCCGTACTGTGTCTCCACCGTAAGCTCCGGCCATATTTCTTCCAGCTTTGCCTTAAGCTTTTCTGCCTCCTGCTCCTCTATCTCATCACCGTAATACAGTGTAATAAGCTCCGAAGCATCATCAACAAGAGCCTCCAGCATCTCCTTAACGGTCTGATCCACGGACTGGGATACGACAAGAATGGAGTGATCTCCTATACCCATTATATCGCCGTTCCTTATCTCACGGCCGTCGATCACCGTATCTCTTACTGCATAAGTAACTTCTCCCGTTTTTACGCTTTCCAGGGACTCTGTCATGGTCTCCCTGTTTGTCTCCGCATCATGATCCGGAATAAAATTGATCAGAGCAGTGATACCCTGAGGCACTGTTTTTGCAGGAATAACAATTGCTTTTTTATCCTCGGTTATGGATGCTGCCTGATTTGCCGCCAGTATGATATTCTTGTTATTTGGGATGATAAAGACTGTCTTTGCATCAACCTTTTCAACCGCTCTCAAAATATCGTCGGTAGAAGGATTCATAGTCTGTCCGCCCTCGATAACCTCATCGGCTCCAAGGGTCTTAAACACCTCTGTAAGTCCCTTTCCGGCAGCCACCGTAACAAAGCCGAAAGGCTTCACTACCCTGCCGCTCACAGGCTTTGCCGTGCTTATTTCACTTTCTTTCCTGATCTCCGTATAATTCCCGTTACTTTCCATGTGGAAGAGCCGCTCTTCATGCTCCTCACGCATGTTGTCAACCTTCATACTGGTTAGCTGGCCGTATTTCAGTCCCTCTTCAAAAGCTCTTCCGGGATGGTTCGTATGCACATGAACCTTCACTATATCGTCCATAGCCACACAGACTATTGAATCTCCTATACCCTGGAGAAAAGCCTTGAAATCTGATTCATTACGCTCATTAAAAACCCTTTCGAGCTTTATGATAAACTCGGTACAGTAACCGAACTTGATATCTGCAGTGGAAATATCGTCTCTACCCGCTCCAGTCAGATGCTTCTCAGGACCTGAAACATCGGTATCAAATGAAAGGTCTATCTTCTTTCCTTCGAGCACGGCTAGCATTCCGTGCATGACCTCAATAAGACCCTGTCCTCCGGAATCAACCACACCTGCTTCTTTCAGTACCGGAAGCATTTCCGGAGTGGTTTTTAGCACATACTCTCCGTGCTCCGTAACGCGCCTTACAAAATCCGGTATCGTGAATTCCTCACCGCTTTCAGAGAGCTCAGAAGCCTTTTCCGATATCCCCCTTGCGACCGTGAGTATCGTCCCCTCCTTCGGCTTCATAACAGCCTTGTAGGCGGTCTCCGTCCCCTTTGAAAGGGCCAGGTTTATGGTCGGTACCGTTACCTCGTCATATTCCTCAATGACCTTGGTAAAGCCTCTTAAAAGCTGAGATAAAATTACGCCCGAATTGCCTCTGGCCCCCTTAAGAGAGCCTGTTGCAATAGCCTTGCAAAGAGCCTTCATTCCTGCGTTTTCCGGAAGCTTCGTAACCTCCTTTACCGCAGACACTATGGTCATAGTCATATTCGTGCCTGTATCACCGTCAGGCACGGGAAAAACATTTAATTCGTTTATTACTTCCTTATTTGCACTTAAATATGCCGCTCCTCCGAGAAAAAGCTTTCTCGCCAAGGCAGCATCCAGTTTTTCGATAGACAAAGCCTTATCCTCTTGATCAGTCAATAACTTTTACGCCTTCAACAAATATATTTATCCTGCCCACTTCAAAGCCGGTGTATCTTTCCAGATCGTATCTTACGGCATCCACCAGATTCTCACAGACCGTCTGAATGCTTACACCATAGGCCACTATAATATGAAAATCCACAAAGAGCTTATTATCATTGACCTTTACGCTGATGCCCCTTGACAGATTCTCCTGCTTCAGCAGCTTTACCAGCCCATCCTTCATCGAGACCGCAGCCATTCCCACGATCCCGAAGCACTCCGTAGCCTTGTTTCCGGCATACTGGGCAATGGCTTCGTTATCTATGCTGATATTTCCGAGGTCGGTACTGAAATTTCCTTTCATATCCTTCCGCTGCCGCTCCCTTCCTTCTGCTAATCCATCTTCATAATCCCGGGTGTTCATCCCCTGACATACAGATCTTACCCTGTCATCCTGAGCGCAGCGAAGGATCTCTCTTCCGCCGGAAAGATTCTTCGCTTCGCTCAGAATGACATACCCGCTCAGAATGACATATCCGCTCAGAATGACATATCCGCTCCGAATGACAGATATAGTATACCCTTTTTGTTAAATATATGCAAAAAAAGAACACCGCTTTCACGATGCCCCTTTTATTGTACCAGAGTTTTCTCCAAAAAACGTATCAAGCCCTCTCAACCAAACCTGAGCGGAGACACCTGCTGCATACATAGAGTCTCTTGGGAACTCCGTTGACCTTGCATTTCACGTGTCTTATGTTGGACTTTATTATACGGTTAGATCTTCTATGAGAATGGCTTACATTATTGCCGAAAAGAACACTCTTACCGCAAACCGCGCACTTCGCCATTTTTCACACCTCCTTAATCACGGATATACATCGCTCTGACCCGAGGTCAGCAACGCGAATATAATAGCAGAACACGAAAGATAATGCAAGCAGTTTTTTCACAGCATTGCCTATTTAACCCGTATCTTCATTTTGAATTTCCTGCCGTATACGTATACCGGAACCTTCACGTACCCGGTCTTTGCAGGTTTTCCCGTAACATGCCATTCTGTCTTCCGGTTTCTCTCAACCTTAAAGTCCGGGATCACCTTCTTATACCTTTCATTGTCAGGCTTGAACTCGGCATTCAGGAGAAGCTCTGCTTTCAGGTCAAAGCTGTTTTTTCCTGATACCGAGGTGGAAAGCTTTTTCTTTCCCTCAAATCTCTGTTCCCTGACCCTTACGGTAACCTTAACCGTCTTAGCGCTCCTTGAATCAGTGAAAGTGATCACTGACCCCTCCTTCGGAGTTTCCTTTTTAATCCTTACAGCGCCCTTTTTGCTGACTGAAAGGTATTTTCTGTCCGTCTTACGGTTTAAGAGCTTGAAGCTTCCCTTCACACCGTTAAGGATGCTAAACCTGTTTCCCCTTGCAACTGTTATGACTGCTTCCGTCACATCCTCCGGAAGATCCAGAACATACTTCTTCTTTGAACCCGATACGGGGCTGAGTGCATGTGTGTCTCCCAGAGCTGCCAGTCCACCTGTTCCTACTGTTACCTTTATCTCGGACTTTGCGCCGCCTCCATCGTTTGCAATGGCGGTCACTGTTGCGGTCCCTTCGAATATGCCCGTGATCTTCCCGTCTTTATCGACCGTAGCCACAGATTCATCCGAAGAAACCCAGTATACTCCAATATCTGAAAGCTTTTCCGGTTCAACCCTTGCGCTGACACTTTTACTCTCCCCGGGGAAGAGGAAGAGGGTGTCAGTATCGGTTATCACCTTCTCTATGCAGGTATGGTTAACTTTAAGGAGATCCTCATTGTCGCCGGTATATGCTTCCTCCATTACAGCCTCCGAACCGCTGTTATTTAAGTTGGTAAGCTTAGCCGATATCACATCTCCGCTTGATGTCAGGGAATCAAAGATATCCTTATCAAGAATGAATTCCTTTGTTTCACCGGCCCCAATTTCAAATATTTCCTCCGATGTCACGCCTTCCTCATCATAGAGAAGCTTTTCATCTCCATCCTTATCCCTCAAATACAGGGAAAGCTTCGCCTTTGTATCGAGGATACTTTCATTGGTCACGGAATATTTTATCTCCATATCCCTGTCATCTGCCGATACGCTCTGGTCAAGGGAAAGCTCCACATCACCAACGTTAAAGGCCATATAGTTATTCACATCTTCATCATCGAGATCCACACCATTAGCGGCATCATCATCCGACAGATTATAATTAGGTGAATCCGGATGGATGATATGCATTGTAAGCTTTTCACCCTTGGAAAAGCTGTCTTCATTAACATGAAGCGCTACATTGCATGATACGCTGTCTCCCGGTTCCAGATTTCCGTCCGTATTTACAATATCATTAAATAATACATTATTGTCCTGATCCCTGACCACAGAGCGGAACTCACTTAGATCCTCAAAGCTTGAATTCTTTACAAGGAAGCTTAAATTTAATCCCTCTTCCCCTATGCTTATATCCCAGGGATCCACGTCGACCTCACTGTCCTCCTCATTAAACATTATATCCAGTCCTTCAAAGATACTGCTTATATAGAGGGAGGTGGAAAGCTCAAAGGTTTTATCGTCATATCCTGACGCATCACCCTCTGTATAAATGAGGAAAAGGTCATCTATTTCATCATCCATACCAAAATTTCCACGATCCCAGAAGCCGGTGACTTTATCTACATCCCCATTAAGTCCTGTATTACTGATCTCCATGGGATAGCCCGCATCATATCCTTCATCTTCCTCATATTCATACTGATCATCAATGTCATCGATAAAGTAAACATTGATCTTTCGTCCGGATTCCTTATATGCTCCACTTTCACCGTATATATCATTATCACCGGTTTTTGTGATTATGACTGAGACCCTGTCATCATTGCCTCCGGCCGCCGCTGAATCCAGCGCGGTAAAATCGGGTGAAAGCGCTGAAGGATCATCAAAGTGGATCCTCTTTGTTTCTCCGGAAAGAGACTCGGCATATCTTATACAGGGCTTATCAGCGCTCATTTCTCCCCAGAGGAGTGCCGGAGTGCTGCTGTCTCCAAACCTGGCAAACTGCGGATTAACAGGATTTGTTTTTTCTCCGGAAAGCAAAAGATCACTTCCTCCGGAAAGACCTTCTGCATGGAGCTCAACATCCTCGGTAGTCTGAAAATCCCTGTCCGTATCGAGACAGTAGGCTAAAACCGCCTCACCCTGAAGCTCGCCCACTGCAAGTCCCGAAATGCTGCCACCTGTCTCTATTGTCTCTGCTTCTGACCAGTCGGCATCAGCCTTACTCTTTGATACATGCTTTATAACCTCTTTTCCCTTATCAATTTCATCAACTCCTGCCACCGGTGTATTATCAGAGAGCCATACCACGTGGAGCTCCTCTCCGACTGCCGCGATGACCGGACTCGAATCCACAGCGTTATTCTTATCAAGAAGAACAGACTCTTCAAATACAAGGGTATCCTTATTAAACTTTGCAGCTCTTATCTCAACACATTTTTCAAGTTCTCCCAGTACCTTCTTCTGTTCTTTCGTAAGCTCTTCACCCTGGATACTCTTAAGTACCTCATTCTGAGCCGGAGTGACCTCCTTTGAAGCATCCATCCATACTGCCCAGATATCAGTTCCGTCGGTTGCAAGAGAGGGGCTGAATTCCGCCGACTTATGATCTGCATCGATATGATTAAAGCTTATGGTGGACATATCTCCGCTCTTCAGGTCATAAACCCCGTAATATACACTGGTATAATTTCCTTTTTCCGCTTCTTCTTCGTCATTTGCCGCAGTAAAAGCGATCACAGCCTTCCCGTCAACTGTCTGCACAGCTTTTGGATCTGCCATATCACTCATATCATGGAGAAGCTCTGTCCTTCCGTCCGGATCAACGGAGATATTTCCTGCGTTCCCTCCATTCCATTCATCAAGCACATTCTCATAACTTCTTGTGGTTCCGTAGGAACCGTTCTTTGAAAAGTCTTCCGTGTATTCTCCTTCATTAGCGGAAGTACCATTCACTGAGTCTCCTTTTTCATCATCCCAGTTCACCTTCCAGTCGGTGATCCTTACTTCTCCCTTGATAAAGCATTTCTTATAATCCCACCATAGGACTGTCACGTATCCCCCGGCTTCGCCGTTAAGCTTCCAGTTCCCGGAGAATTCCGTACCGGTAAGCTCCATAGCGATAATACTCTGTGCCGCGCCGTAAACACCGATAGACGCTACCTTTGCAAGCCCCACGCCTGCCCGGAGCTCTATGCCCGGAAGGATGAATTCCGCAGTGCCCTTGTAGCTGTAATCATCATCATTCTTTTCTATTTCAAGTGCGACGGTTCCCTCAGCACCGAATTTAAGCCTGATGGCTATTGGAACAAAGACTATGGCTGTCTGCCACTGTCCGTCGTAATATATACCAAAGCCTATGCATACCCTTCCCAAGGTGGGAGCGGAAAGCCCCGTCTCTTCGTCATAGGTTCCGCTTGCATAGCCCATTATGGTGAAGGAAGGCTCGGTCTCACCTCCCATGCTCATAGGCTTCGGAGCCTTGAACATAGCGTCACCGAAGGCCTTTTCGGCTTTTGCAAGGTTCTCTATCATTTCCGAGATCTCACCGCCAAAGTATTTCTTCGGATCCGCACCCCTGTCTTTCACATTACTTTTTATGGCCGCTATATCAAATCCGATACCCACTTCATAGGTTCCCTCTTCCCTGTCATATACAAGGGAGGTTGAAAATCCCGCAAAGTCAAAGCTAAGATCTTCGGAAAGGAAGGGTACACCATCCCTTGGAAGGCTTACCTTGAGTTTTGGTCCTTCGACCTTGAAGTCTTCTTCTGCCGAAAGCGCCCTCTCGAAACGAGCATACAGTTTATTTACATCAGAGGGCAGCACAGAACCCGAGACATATTTCCGTCCGCCGCTCTCACTGTCAAACCAGCCGACAAAATCCTTTTTTCTGCCGCCGCTTGAATCGGTTTCATCCCACAGGGCATCCGGAAGTTCATTTACCCTGTCATTCATTATGCTGAAGGAAATACTTCCCTTTTTCTTATTTACCGTCGCATTTTCTCCGGGTATGAGATCAATGGTTCTGACACCTGCGGGCTTCACCATATCGCTTTTCCCGTCACTCCTCACCGTACCGGCATACTGAACCCCCTCTGCTAAAGAGAGATCAAGCTCTATAACCGGCCTTACTCCCCGGTTTTCCCAGTCTCCCTTTATCATAGAGAAAAAAGCAAAGCTGTCGGATCCGGATGTCTTTACGTCTCCGCTTTCGTCAATATACTGGATCTTACCGTCCTCTACATCACTTATCCAGAAAGCCCTGGATGTCTTAATTGAATCATTTCCGTCAAAGCCGTACTTTTCTTCATTAAGAATACTTAAGGAGGGAATGCGTACAGCGTCCCCGTCATCGTTTTTAATAACGGCCTGAAGATTTTCTCCGGTAATTATCCTTGGAGTAAGAAAATCCTTTACTGACTTTCTGATGAAGGAATCACGGTATGACGGATTCCGGGGAGAAAAGGCAAATTTGGTGTTATACAGCGTTTCATCGCTTATGAGAAGAGCTTTCCCGTCATTGATATCAAGAACCCTCCATTTAACGGCGCCTAAAACATCCTTATTTCTTCCGGTATCATAATTCCCGAACCACAGGCAGTCCCAGGTGGTTACACCGTTTTCCCTTACGGGCTTCTTTAGATCCGTGTATTTAAGCTCATTTACCTCTCCGTAGGTAACAGAAGAAAGGTTGCCTGTATCCTCATTAGGACTCTCTATTTCATCTGAATCGCTGCTTTCCCCGTCTCCCTCACCGAGCTGATCCAGGACAAAGCCTGTCATATCGATATCTCCGGCATCGAAGGTCTTTCCGTTAAGCTGTGAAAAATACCTGTCATAGGTCTTCAGTGCCTCCCGGTATCCGGGATCCGATTCCGGTATCTCCCGTCCGTTCTCATCTATGACCTTCATTGATGCGCCTTTGAAATCAGGTGTTATTTCCACCTCCCCGATTCCGCCTGCAGCAGCCTCCTCCGTATTTCCCTTTATCTCGGAAGCAAAGGCAGGCGCGGCAGCTTCCCCCGTAAGGAGGCAGCAGCACAGAACTATGCTCACATATCTTTTTATCATTTTCAGGCTATTCATTTCGGGTTCCCTTCAAAACTGCTTAAAAAGCGCTCTTTTCCTATCCAGCATTTCGTCTATCCTTGAAATATATCCGTTCACATCCTTGACATTGCCGTTTCTCCTTATGTCAGTCCGTGTATGAACACACTTTGATACCGTTCCGGCTCCCACAGCCGGGATGGAATGTATCTCCTCCATCATAAGTATATTATAGATCCCCTCTTTTCCCGGTCTTGCCCAGCCCGTATTTTCGAAATTGCCCGACATATTTTTCTGCCGGTACAGATAATAGGGTTCAAGCCCCATTTCACGGGCTCCCAATGCCGCTATCTCCAGCATAACATCAGTATTGGAATTTGAATATACTTTATATTTCTCAATCTCCTCCATAAGCCTTGAACCTCTCTTTACGGCGAGACTGTGTACCGTAAGATCGTCCGGCTTCAGCTTCGCAATTTCAGATATCGTATGGCTTACTTCCTTTTCGCCCTCTCCCGGAAGACCCAGGATAATGTCCATATTTATATTGTCAAAGCCTGCATCCCTGGCGTCCTGAAAGGCTCTGACCGTATCTTCTACACTATGCTGCCTGCCTATTATCTTCAGGGTTTCCTGATTCATGCTCTGGGGATTTACGGATATCCGGTCCGCACCGTTTTCCCTTAAGATACGGAGCTTTTCCTTTGTGATGGAGTCCGGTCTTCCCGCCTCCACCGTGAATTCCCTGATACCGTCAAAATCGAAAAGCCGGTGAACTGAGTCAAAGAGGCGCTTAAGCTCCTCCTCATTAAGTGTTGTCGGGGTTCCGCCACCGATATATATGCTTACAGGCTTCCGGCCCGAAAAAAGCTCTGAAACAAACTTTAATTCCATTTCAAGGCAGTCAAGATATTCCCCCACTTTTGTTTTCCAGAGTCCTATCGCATTTGATGTGAAGGAGCAGTAGAGACAGGTAGTGGGGCAGAAGGGAATACCGATATAAAGGCTGAAGGAGCCCGGATAATTGACATCCTTAATGATATTCATCTCCTTTACGGCAATATCCGCAGCCAGAGCGGATTTTTCAGGGCTCACAAGATAAAAGGATTCCATATACTCCACAGTATCTTTATGGGTAAAGCCCTGCTCCATATGATTTATGGCAAGTCTCACCGGCCTTATGCCTGTTAAGGTTCCCCAGGGGAGCTTAACCTTAAGGACGGATGAAAGCTCTTCATAGACTCTGCATTTCAGGATATTTTTCATCCGGAGCCGGTCGGTGTCCGATATGTCTGCAAGGCTGAGATCCAGTATCAGGGCTGAGTCTCTTATGATCCTTGTCCTGAATGTCCCGTTGCCGGAGCCACTCTCCTTATCCTCCGGGAAAAATGAAACCTCGATCTCCTCTCCCGGAAAAAAAGAGCGGACAAGGGGATGGATATCATTTATGAAATTGTCGTTTGACATTATTAAGCTAAGCATAATTGAAGATCCAATAACATCTGCCCGAATTAAATGCCCTTCGGGCGCGCCTGCATGGTACAGTACCTTCCTACGGAATATGCTGCATTTTCCAGAACTCTGTTACTTCTTCACCGGCGGAAGTGAGGTCTATCTCCTTTACATTATCCCACTCCCTTGGGAAGAGCCTTCTATAGCCCCGTGTCAGGAAGCGCTCGTCAAGCAGTGCCACTATCCACCGGTCATTCTCAGTCCTTATCACCCGTCCCGCAGCCTGCAGCACCTTATTCATGCCCGGATAACGATAGGAGTAATCAAATCCGTCAAGCTCCCTTTCGTCAAAATAATCCTTTAGGATACTCCGTTCAAAGGATACCTGGGGCAGGGCCGTCCCCACGATAACAGCTCCGATAAGCCGTTCCTCTCTTAGATCTATCCCCTCTGCAAATATCCCTCCGGCAACGCAGAAGGCAAGGAGCCGGTCGGAACTCTCAAACTTTTCAAGAAATTCCCGTCTTTTGTCCTCATCCATATACCTTTCCTGTATAAGTATCTCCTGTTCCGGCATATCAAAGGTTGACAGATATTTCCCTGTAACCTCTTTAAGAAAGGCATAGGATGGGAAAAATACCATATAATTCCCCTGCTTTACGCTTATGATCTCATATATCTCATAAGCTATCCTCTGATATTCACTCTCACTCCTCCTCGTGTATTTGGAGCTTACATCCCGTGAAACAAAAACACCCCTTTTTGAATTGTCAAAGGAGGAGCTTGCATATATGGTGTAATCCTCCCTGTCGCCGCTTAAAAGATCCATATAGTAGGTAACGGGCAAAAGGGTTGCGGAAAAGAATACCGTGCTTCTGGCCCTGTCAGTGCATTTTCTTATCTCCTTTGCCGGATCTACGTTGAAGAGCTTTACCCTCATCCTCCCGTCAGGGGAAATCTCCGCGTAATTCACATAGGATTCATCCTCTGTCTCATAAATATCGAGAAAAGATCGTATATTAAAGTAGAGCTCCAGGGCTTCATTATCAAGACTTACCTCTGCGGTTCCTGCTTCCTCAAGAAGCTCCCCGAAGATTAGCGCGGTCCTTGTAAGTACGGCCACAAACTCCTCAAGCTCAGGATCTTTAAACGCCCCTTCCTCCCTGCTGTCGCAGAGCTTCTTTACGGGTATCAGGGCTCTGGAACAGTTTGAAAGATTATTCATAAGTTTCTTCATAAGCTTAATAAGGTTCTGCCTTGCCTTATCCTTCCGGACATCCGTAACTATTGCGGGATGCGTATCTGCAAGGGCGTTCCACCCCTCCATAAACTTTGCCCTGACCTTCAGAAAGTCTTCCTTAAAGAGCTCCGCAGAAAACATTTCCCTTGCCCTGTCAACCAGATTATGGGCTTCATCCACGAGAAAGATATAATTCCCGTTTACTCCTTCTCCGAAGAAGCGTCTCAATTTAACTCTCGGATCAAAGCAGTAATTATAATCAAGTATCACGGAGTCGCAAAACAGCGAGAGATCAAGGGACAGCTCAAAAGGACAGACATTCCTTTCCAGAGCAAATTCCATAATCCTCTTTCTCGAATGGTCATCCTCTCTTGTAAGGAAATCATAAAGAGCGTCATTTATCCTGTCATAGTGGCCTTTGGCAAAGGGACAGTCAACAGGATTACAGGGCGTTCCCTCATTCTCCCTTAAGGCACAGATCTTTTCCTTTGCGGTAAGGGTTACGGTCTTAAATAAGAAATCCTGCTTTCTTAATTCATCAAAGCTCTCCGATGCCACGGTGGCCGTAACGGTCTTTGCGGTGGCATAAAAGATACGCTCCGTAAGGCCCTCACCCATGGCCTTAATCGTGGGAAACAGCACTGCCAGTGTCTTCCCGGTACCTGTGGGGGCATTTAAGAACAGTCGTTTTTCATGAAAAACTGTCCTGTATACGCCTTCCGCCAGCTCCTTCTGGCCCTTACGGTACGTAAAAGGAAACTGAAGCTTCTTTATGGAGGCGTTTCTCTTTATCCTCCACTCATATGAAAAAGAAGCCCAGCGCCGGTATTCTCCGATAAGAGCGTCAAACCAGGCCTTTAACTCCCCGAAGGTAAAGCCCTGATGAAAATATTTAACGTCCTCAGACTCCATATTACAATAGGTCATGCGGACGTTTATCTCTTTAAGCTCATTCTGAAGGGCATAGATATAGGCGTAGCATTTTGCCTGGGCAAGATGCACGCTTTCAGGTTCCTTAATACGTTTAAGCTCCTTATATACCCCCTTTATTTCATCGATAACAGTCGTTTCATTATCAACACTGATGATCCCGTCTGCTCTGCCATCGATAATAAGATCATAATCATCAAAGGGAATAACAAGGCGTAATGGCACCTCCGCACGGTAATCCGGCCCCTCCCTTTTCTGGAGCATCCTGTGTATCCTGCCGCCCTCCAGCATGGCATCCGCCCTGACAGTCCGGCGCCTGTTGTCTATATCTCCGCTCCGCAGGATAAATTCCACCAGCTCCCTGACGGATACACTTATCCTGTCCTTTACCATATCTTTTCGTCAAGTGCCCTGAAGTCTATATATAAATCATCGTAAATACCTGCCTTTACCGTATCCTCAAACGTAAAGGATCTTGGAAGGTAGGGATCGTCGGAATTATAGACCGTAACGCTTTTCTTGGCGGGATTTACGATCCAGTATTCCCTTACTCCTCCCTCCGTATAAAGCTTCAGCTTATCAAGGTAATCATGGGCGGGATTTCCCGGTGACACTACCTCGATCACCCAGTCGGGAGCACCGCTGCAGCCCTTATCCGTAAGCTTGTCCCTGTCGCAGACAACCGTGATATCCGGCTCCAGCACCGTGTCCTCCTCCTCACTAAGGCGTACGCCGAAGGGAGCGGGATAAACGCGGCAGTCCCCCTTTTTTGAGTCAATATAAGCCTTGATCGCGTAAAACAATTCTGCAACCAGCTCCATATGGACCCTGAGGGGTTCGCCCATTGCATATAAGGGATATAATTCCCCGTCTATAAGCTCATATCTTTCGTTTTCAGGCAGTGCCTCAAATTCATCTACAGTGTATTTATGGCTTTCAGGTATACTTACTTCCATAGATTTTCATACCTCCGTGCTTTTCCTCTATTATAGCCTTTTAGGGGCTTACTTACAATGAAGAACGCTGTAGAAATAAAGCCCCGGACGAAACTGACCGCCCGGGGCTTTTATAGTAAAGAGAAACTGATATCAAAGCAGGAAGATATTATTTTCCTCCGCTTTTCTGATGTCTTCATCAAGCCAGATGGAGGACTGAACCTCCCCGATATGAGCCTTTTCAAGGAAATACATACAGATCCTTGACTGACCGATCCCGCCGCCAACGGTATAGGGCAGCTCCCCATTAAGTAAGGATCTCTGGAAGGGAAGCTCCTCCCTGTCCTCACAGTGGCTTATTTTCAGCTGCTCATGCAATGACTTTTCATCAACCCTTATTCCCATGCTTGAAAGCTCAAGAGCGCAGTCAAGTACAGGGAAATATACGATGATATCCCCGTTTAAGGACCAGTCATCATAGTCGGGGGCACGTCCGTCATGCCGTTCACCGTTTGAAAGGACTCCGCCTATACAGGAAACAAATATGGCTCCGTATTCCCTCGCAGCAGCATACTCCCTCTCCTTAGGGGTCTTATCCGGATATCGTTTTAAGAGCTCTTCACTCTCAATAAATACGATTTCCTCAGGCAGGCTGTTACTTAAAAAATCATACCTTTCATGGAGGTGCCTCTCCGTATATTTAAGGGCATTGAAAACACAGCGCACCTTATCCTTAAGGGTCTCCGTATTCCTCTCTTCCTTTCCTATTATCGCCTCCCAGTCCCACTGGTCAACATAGATGGAATGGAGATTATCCGTGTCCTCATCCCGCCTTATGGCGCACATATCGGTATAGAGCCCTTCACCCTTTGAAAAGCCGTAGTCCTTCAGTGCAAATCTCTTCCACTTCGCAAGGGACTGTACAATCTCCACCTGCCTGTCGCCCTGCTCCTTTATTCCGAAGGAAACCGGTCTCTCCACACCGTTTAAGTTATCATTAAGACCCGACTCCGGCCGCACAAAAAGAGGCGCCGACACACGGGTAAGATTAAGCTCCTTCGCGAGCGCCCTCTCAAAGAAGTCCTTCACCTCCTTGATGGCGATCTGGGTCTCATGTACACCCATATTGGGCTTATAATTTTCGGGGATAACAATACTCAATTTTTATTCCTCCATAATGCCTTGATCTTGTCATTCTCAAAGAAAAGATCCTTCGCTGACGCTCAGGATAACAGCGCAGCATCTTACCACGTCAGTATCTCATACCCTGTTTCGGTGACCACCAGCTGAACCTCCCACTGTGCGGAAAGACTGCCGTCATCGGTATAGACGGTCCAGCCGTTATCCTCATCGGTAAAGATATCATGCTTACCCATATTTACCATGGGCTCGATTGTAAAGCATAATCCCGGCACCATCAGCATTTCCGTTCCGGGCTTTGATACAAAGCTTACCCATGGTTCCTCATGGAAATCCCTTCCGCAGCCGTGGCCGCCGATCTCCTCCACAACGGAGTAGCCCTTACTCTTACAGAACATATTAATGGCGTTACCCATATCTCCAAGGCAGACCCAGGGTCTTACCTCTTTTAATCCTATATTTACCGATTCACGCACATCTTCCACGAACTGCCGTACCTCCGGCTCCACATCACCGATAATAAACATCCTTGATGAATCCGCATAGTAGCCGTTAAGGATAGTAGTACAGTCTACATTCACTATATCCCCGTTCTGAAGGACGTCATCCTCTGAAGGGATACCGTGGCACACCTGGTCGTTTATCGAGGTACATACACTTTTCGGAAAGCCTTCGTACCCGAGAGTCGCACAGGTTCCTCCCATTTCCCGGGTGATACGCGCGACCCAGTCATCGATCTCCTGTGTGGAAATACCCTCCCTGATATGCTCTGCAACGTAGTCAAGACAAGCTCTGTTTATCTCAGAGCTTTTTTTGATGCCCTCTATATCCTCCGGAGTCTTTATTATATCGTGCTCCGGAACAGTAAACCCCTTATCCCTGTACATCTTTAGCTTTTCATCAAAGGCAAGGTGGCACTGCTTATATTTTTTATGACTCCCGCACCAGCAGGGATCGTTTCTGCCTAACTGTCCCAAAAGTAATCTCCTTAAAAAACCCATATTATACTGTTATCCCGAAGCCTTTACCCGGGATCGTTTTCTATCGATATTCAGTAACAACGCCGTCATTAACAGTATCCCAACGGAATCCACAAGCACATCCTGTATCTTCCCGGATCTGCCTCTTACAAAGGTCTGGTGGTATTCATCGGAGCAGGCATACAGCAATGAAAAAAGCACCGTGGAAAAGTATAGCATCTTCTTTGAATTTGTCCAGAATAAAAAAGCAAACCATATGGATAGCGTAAGAATGGCATATTCAGTCATGTGGGCGCATTTGCGCACTACCTCATCTATTCCCGAAGCCCTTAGTGCCCTTTCATCCGGATCAAGCTCCTGCCCGAAGATAAAGCTTCCCGCATCCACCAGACAGTAAGAGACCCACATACTCTGTGCAGTCGACTCCTCTGCCTCCCTTGCAGACATCTGGAAAATAAGGACCATGATGATAACCGCCGGAAGAAGCGCAAGATAGCTCTTAAAACTCCTTTTTTTCAAAGCAGTAACCTCCGTACACGGAAGAAAGGATGATATAGATCACGCTGCTGATAATAACCTTAGGCACATTTCTGGTGGCATAGAACTGCAGCTCCTGAAACTGTGGAGTCAGAAGGAAATTCCGAATAAAAATGGCCGGAGGAAAAGCAATATTGTCCGTTGCAAGAAGCATTATTATCCTGGGGATCAGTACCACAAAGAGAAAAAACATGAAGAACGCCTTCTTCCTCGGCGTAAAAACAAAGCAGAACATATTGGCAAGAGACAGCCCCGCAAGAAATAAGGGCATCGCAAGGACCACAGCCTCAAGAAAATCAAGGATAACCGAGATATCTATGGTGCCGTCATGAACCTGGAAAACGGGAGTGATCACAAGAAAAGCGACCGTGGCAAAAAGAGCGAGACAAAGGAGAACCAGTATCTCCGTTATGAGCTTTCCAAGGAAAATATGCCTTCTCGTGAGCCCGATGGTAGACTTATCCCTGAGTCTCGGATCAGGGTATGAAGGTCCCAGCACCTCATCAGCCACAAAGATGAGCGCATAATAGGGCAGCCAGAAAAAGCCCTTTGCAAACATTATAAGATTATAGGCAAAGGTCCCGTCATTCATCCCGTAAATAATATCCCGGAATGCAGTCATAGAGAGATTTGCCACAAGAACCGCAGCCAGTATCCCGATTATAAACATCCTGAAATACTTATCGGTAAGGGATCTGCCGAGCTGTGTTTTTATATAATATGCCATTTCTTTACAAGCTTAAGCCGGACGCCCTGTCATTATCCCGGACTCCGGAAAAAAACTATATTACTCATCAACCGAATAATTCGGTGCTTCCTTTGTTATATGTATGTCATGCGGATGGCTTTCCTTCAGGGATGCCGCGCTTATCTTCATAAACTCCGCTTTTTCCTGCAGATCCTTTATTGTAGGGCATCCGCAGTAACCCATACCGGAACGTAAGCCCCCCACAAGCTGGAAAACGGTGTCCTCCAGACGTCCCTTATAGGCAACTCTTCCCTCAACACCTTCGGGAACCAGCTTTTTCGCCCCCTCCTGGAAGTATCTGTCACTGCTTCCCTTATTCATCGCGGAAATTGAGCCCATCCCGCGGTAAACCTTGTATTTCCTGCCCTGATAGAGTTCGAAGGACCCCGGCGCCTCATCACAGCCCGCAAACATTGAACCCATCATTACAACGGAGCCTCCTGCAGCTATGGCCTTTGAAATATCTCCGGAATACTTGATACCTCCGTCTGCGATTATGGGTGTTCCCGAGCTCTTAGCAGCCTCATAGCAGTTCATAATGGCAGTGATCTGAGGCACGCCTATGCCGGCAACCACACGTGTGGTACAGATGGAACCGGGCCCGATACCCACCTTTACAGCATCCGCTCCGGCTTCAACGAGAGCCTTTACGGCATCTCCCGTAGCCACATTGCCAACAATGACATCCAGATCCGGGAAAGCTGCCTTGACCTCCCTGAGAACAGTTATCACATTCTTTGAATGGCCGTGGGCGCTGTCTATAACCACACAGTCCACATGCGCCTTCACAAGAGCCTGCGCCCTTTCCAGGAAATTGGCGGTTATTCCGATTGCTGCTCCGCAGAAAAGCCTTCCCTGACTGTCCTTTGCGGAATTGGGATATTTGATCTGCTTTTCAATATCCTTGATCGTGATAAGACCCTTAAGGTTCCCGTTTTTATCGACTACAGGGAGCTTTTCCTTCTTCGAAGCCGCAAGTATCTCCTTTGCTTCATCAAGCGTCACCCCTTCTTCGGCGGTGATCAGCCCCTCACTCGTCATACATTCTTTTATCTTCTTTGAATAATCGGTCTGGAATTTGAGATCTCTGTTGGTAATTATACCTACGAGCTTTTTCCCCTCTGTGATGGGAACCCCGGAAATCTTGAATTTCCCCATAAGCTCGTCTGCATCCTTTAAGCTGTGCTCGGGAGAAAGGAAGAAAGGATCGGTGATAACCCCGTTTTCAGAACGCTTCACCTTATCGACTTCATCGGCCTGCTCCTCTATGGACATATTCTTGTGGATTATGCCGATACCGCCCTGCCTTGCCATTGCAATGGCCATTGCGCTTTCAGTGACTGTATCCATACCTGCACTCATTAACGGCACATTAAGCCTTATTTTTTTGGTGAGATTGGTGGAAACATCGATCATATTCGGGGTCACCTCCGAATATGAAGGAACAAGCAGCACATCGTCAAAAGTGATTCCTTCACCGATAATCTTTCCCATTTGTCCTCCTCTATTAAAGCGGTTTGTCACTACTATGTCATTCTGAGCGAAGCGAAGAATCTTATAAAATTCATCGCTGCAATAAGATCCTTTTCAATCCGTATAGTTTAACAGAAAAATAAGAAAAAGTCATTTAAAGAACACCTTTGAAGGATAAAGATGTTTAACGGCATCGATAATCCTTTGATCCGGTTCGAATATCACCTTCTGCATATTTTTTCCGTCACGGATCACCAAGACAAAACGGCGCTCCTTAAGGTCCCGGGAGCTGAAATCCCGAATCTTAAATGCCTGATCCCTGTAATTATCGAGCACCGGAGATCCTTCCTCCGCAAGGATCTCCATTTTATCAAGGTCGTATTCTGCTATATTCCTTCTTTTTTCCTTTGAATAAATGATGTCAACGCTCAGACTGCGGTTCAGATACAGATATTCATACTCCACATTGAGCCTCGGAAGGAAGAAAAAGCAGCCTGCCGCAAAAGCAGCTGCAGGAATAAGAAAAAAAACAGAGAAAAAAAGTCCCGCAGCAAAAAAAACAAGAGTGGCAGTGTATGCAGCTATCCTTATAAGATTGTCATAGGGTGAAGGCTTTTTCTCAACAAGCCACTCCACATAGGTCTCATTCATTATCCTTACCTGACGGGAAAAAAGGGTTTCTCCGGCAGCGTGCTTTTTTCAGGTGCCGTTTTATAAAAATACATCAAAATAAGGCAGGAAACAAGCCCCGATACCAATATTAGCGAAATACAGAACGGCATTTTATTAAATAAACTCCCTACCGGAAGGAAGTAAAGCACATATACATAAATATTGGCGGCCGAATGAAGGAATACAGCTGAAAGAAGGTTTTCAAAACGCCAGTAGACATATGCAAGCACCAGTCCGAAGATAAACGCATATATAAACTGAACTGCATTTCCGTGGTACAGTCCAAAAATAACAGCTGATCCTATACCTGCAGCCTGTGCGATCACATACACGCAAAGCCTTCTGAAAAAGAGAAAGCGGAAGATGATCTCTTCAATAACAGGTGTGACTATCCCGTACAGCAGTATTCCCATCCAAAGGGACAGACGGAACAGCCATGGCCTTATCTCCGTACTGTAGGCCGGAAAAAGCCTGTCAACATGAAGGATCGACACCAAGAGGTTCAGGCACATGGCAAGAGATACCCCAAGCGGCAGGCATAAAATAAGCTTCTTTTCAAACTTTGTCCTATCATCACTCCCGGACATCAGAGGAATATCTCCTTCTTCAACTTAACGGAATAAATGATCATATCCTTAACCGGCATCCGGAGAAGTCCCTTAAGCGCTTCTCCGTATAGCTCCAGCTGTTTACGGTATCTTCTGACCAGATTATCACCTGAGTCCACATTATCGGTTTTGTAGTCGATAACGCTGAAGGAACCGTCCTCGATAAAGAATGCATCGATTATACCCTGTATCTGCACATTTTCATTTTCCGGTCCCTCCGGAAAAACATAGGATGCACTCCTTGAAACTATAAAGGGCTGCTCTCTGAATAAGTTCTTATTCTTCCCGGCATCACTCATTCTCCTCCAGGTATCGGTCTTCAGAAAGCCTGAAATATCCGATTCCTTCACGAGCTCCCGCTCCTCCTTTAGAATACTGCCCTTAGCTATGAGACCGGATAAGAAATCTTCAACAACATTTTTTCCGCTGTCAAGCTCCGGGGGGATAAGACTCATAACCTTATGAAATGCCGTTCCCGCTTCCGCAGCCCTCCGCATCCTCTCTTTCCTTAGTTTTCTATCCACGGACGCGGCAGTATCATCCTGATCTGCCTTATTCTTCCCTTCGCCGGACAGAAACTCTGTTATATCTACGCTATCAGCAATGCTTAAAAAGTCATCATCCTCCATGGCCTTTTTCTTAAGCTCGGATACACTGACCTTTGAAGGTGTAAGGATCGCTTTTTCATAGGGATAGCTCCAGTCAAGGAAAACCGGTATATTTCTGAATAAAGCTTCATCTCCCGGAGAAGATCCTGACAGCACCCGACCCTTCAGGGCGGAAAGAGAAAGTCCCTCCTCCACCCTGTCTGCAGTCAGCCCCTCCGTACTAATACTGCTTATATCAAAGCATTTTTTAAGTGATCCATCCTCGTCCTCCTGAATAGCACAAAGAAAAAAATCCAGAAATGAAGAGGCACTCTCCACACTGCAGGGCTTGGCGAAGCTCTTTTCACTGTCCTTTACAACTCCGGAAACAATAAGCTTTTCCTTTGCCCTGGTAAGTGCCACATAGAGAATACGCAGCTCTTCTCCGATATCATCAAGCTTCATCCTGCGCTCAACAGCCGAATGCAGTATGGTCTTATACTTTATCCTCTTTTCGGGATCGATAAGGCTGATCCCGAGTCCCAGATCTCTGTGGCATATGATATCACTCGTTACATCCGTAATATTAAAGCGTTTATTGATATTCATCAGAAAAACGACAGGAAACTCAAGCCCCTTGGACTTATGTATGCTTAATATCCTTACAGCATTCAGGCTCCCCTCTGCCGAAGCCTCCGAAAAGTCCATTTCATACTTCTGCATTCTTTCGATGTACCTTAAGAAACTGAACAGTCCTCTGTAATTCGTACTTTCAAAGTCGGCTGCGCGCTTGATTAAAAGCTCCAGATTCTCCCTTCCGCTGCCCTCAAGCGAGGAAACATATAGCGAATAGGAGCGCTTTATGATAAGCCTTATAAGCTCATGTAAAGGAGTGTGGGAAATAAGGGATCTGAAGGACTCGATACCTGAAATAAAAACATCTGTTTTCTTTCTGATCTCCTCCCTGTAATCCCCGTTTTCTACAGCATCTATAAACAGCCCTTCTTCATAGGACGAACGTATTTCCGCAAGCTCCCCGTCGCTAAAGCCTCCGAAGGGGCTCTTCATTGCGGCGATAAGCGGGATATCCTGCCTTGGATTATCGAGAACTGTAAGGTAATTCAGCACATCTCTTACTTCTCTTGTCTTAAAATAGCCGTTTTTCCCTTCAATAACAGCTGGTATGCCTCTTCCCTTCAGAACGTCTCTTACTATGTCATCATATCCCGAAACAGATCTCATTAATATGCAGAAATCCGAGTATTCCGCCCTTCTCTTCGTGATCCTCCCCTCTTTATTCTCCGTTACCTCAAAGCTTTTAATAAGAGCTTCGATCCTTCCGGCAATAAAGGCTGCTTCAAGCTCCAGATCTTCAAGCTCATTTTCCTCATCCTTTTCAATCAGGGTGAATTCGGCCCTGTTTTCCGTACTGTCCTCATCATAGCCTTCCCCGTAGATAAGCTCCTGAGTCTTATCGTACTCGATACCTCCCGTTCCCGGATGCATAATAAGCCTGAAAAGGCTGTTTACCGGCTCTGTAACGCTCCTTCTCGATCTGAAGTTTTTGTTTAAGAGGATAAGCTCGTTCTTTTCATCACCGGAATACTGCTCAAATCTCCTCATAAAGATCCCCGGCTCGGCAAGGCGGAAACCGTAGATACTCTGCTTCACATCCCCTACGGTGAAATAATTATCATTTACCGCGATCTCTGTAAGTATCGCTTCCTGCAAGCTGTTACTGTCCTGGTATTCATCGGTCATGACCTCCGAAAAACAGTCACGGTAGCTGTCTCCTGCCGGACCTTTTAAAACCTTTAATGCCATATGCTCCACATCCGAAAAATCAAGTACCGATCTCATTGCCTTCTTTTCCGAATATCTCTCCCTGAATTTAAGCGTAAGCTCCGTAAGTGCTTTTACGGCAGGATATGCGGCCCTCATTTCCGAAGCCGCCTCTTCCCTGTCCTTTGAAAAGAGCTCATCCTTAAGCTTCCTTAAGCTCTCCTTTAGCTTATTCCTGTGGTTCTTTACCTTATCCTTTTTTGCCGGGTCCACGTTTTCGTCCTTTTTAGGTGAAAGACTCTTAAAGGAAAGTAAGGATAAGGCTTTATATCTGTCAGAGTAGCTCTTTTTTTCAAGAAGGGAAGCGACATTATCCCTTTCCCCGGAAAGAACGTCACTGTACATATAGGGTCCGTCAGCTTCTCCTGATAACCTTAAGAGCCTGTCATAGGCTTTCAGGATATTATTAAGGACCAGATCCGAAACAGATATCAGATATTCAAGATAATAGGGCTCTTCCTCGTCCGAATCCCCATAGGGAAGAGGCAGCTTTTGCAGCCAAACTAAAGGATCCACCCTGGAATCCGCGGCATTTGAGAGCTTTTGTATAAGCTCCGCTAAATCCCTGTCATCCTTACCCGGAGAGCACATATCGAGAAAGCGGTAAAACTCCTCAGAGCCCTCCTCATAGGCTTCATTCAGTATCTCGTCACAGGCATCCTCTTTTAATAAGGCAGTTTCATTTTCATCACCCACCCTGAAGGAGGGATCTATCGCAGCTTCCTCAAAGTTCTCCCTTAAAACCCTTACGCAGAAGGAATCTATGGTCATTATGTTTGCGTTATGGATAAGACCCAGCTGCTCCTTTATCCTTTTATCACCGCTTCTTTTAAGAAGCTCATCGGAAAGCCTTTTCCTTATCCTTTCCCGCATTTCTGAAGCAGCCGCATTGGTGAATGTGACGGTCAGTATCCTGTCTATATCTACAGGGTCATTCTTATCAAGAACTCTTTTGACCATCCTCTCAACCAGCACAGCCGTCTTTCCGGAGCCTGCAGCCGCGCTTACAAGGATATTCTTATTTCTGCATTCAATTACTTTTTTCTGTTCTTCGGTAAATTCCATAATATGATGTTTGGGGCAAATGTCATTCTGAGCGAAGCGAAGAATCTATTACTATCTCTCAAGGATGTCAAATGTCATTCTGAGCGAAGCGAAGAATCTTTCATCATCTCCACTGTTTCCGGTATTTCTTTGATCTTTTTTAACCTTCTCTCTCTGAAGCCCGGAGTCCTCCTGTCAAACCTGCAGCAGTCGGAAAACTCACAGTAGCTGCAGGGGCTTTTTCCGTCAAGTACCGCCGGCGATGGCTCAATTTCACCCTCTCTTATCCTTTCACGGATCTCCAGCACCTTCCTTCTCACATAATCCTCTATTACCTTAAAATCCTCTGTATCGGCAACACTGGATGAGGACGAAAAGCTTCCGTCCTTATTAAAGGAAACCGGCACAACAGATGAAGCTTTTTCAAAGTCCGAATCAAAAAGCCTTATCACCTGCTTTTCTGAATTGACGATCCCCCGGAGCTTCACGGCCTCAAGCTTTTTCTCCTGAAGCTCGGAATCCGAGCCGGATTTGAGATCTCCCTCCTTTATCACCGGGTCATCAATATGATAATAGAATATCCCGGCGGGCTTTACCTCCGTTCCCGGATGGGCTATCCTCTCTATCTCCATTGCCCCGCTTAAATAGATCACAAGCTGCAGATCCAGGCCATAGTAGATCCTTGAAATGTCAAAGGCCTTATTCCCGCTCTTATAGTCAATAACGGAGACATATAGCGTGTTTCCCTCTTTCGCACTGTCGATCCTGTCGATACGGCCCTTTAATCCCTGCAGCTTAAATTCCTGCTCAAACATCTCGGGATCAAAGCTGCCTCTCTCAGACTGCTTTTTCACGGCCAGTACCGTGGAGTGCAGTATCCTTCCTATCCGCCTTATAAAGTATTTATTCCGTTCCGAGCTGAAAAGAACAACATTTTCGTTTTCATTTAAGTACCTTTTCAACGCTTCCTCTGCAAGGGCCTCAGTCTCACCTATATCCGGATCCCTGTAGCTTTTTCCCTTTTCCTTCAGTATGGATGAGTAAAGATTCAGCACATTATGGAGCACAGACCCGAGATCCCGTCTTTCAAAGCCGAATTCCTCCCGTTCTATGGCCTTTATTCCATATATCATAAAATGCCTGTATGCACACTCAGCGTATCTTTCAAGTCTTGAGGGACTGAGCTCCGAAGGATTTCCGTAGAGAGTATTAATGACTGCAGTGCTTATCCTGTCCTCTCCATGGAGCTTAAAGCAGAAGTCAAGGATATTATCAAATACCTGCCTTTTAAGCGGATCTTTGGAAAACTCCGTGTAAAGAAGCCGCGCCCTGTCAATATTCCTTCCTCCCTTAAGTGATGAGGCAAAGTCCGAGTAAAGATCGCTTTCCGAATATAGCTCATCCCTTTCCTCGAAAAGCACCTCATTTACCCTTAAGAAAACGCTTTTTATATCTGAAATAAAGAGAGAGGGGTTTAGAGCTTTTCCGTCGCTGTCACTTAGAGAAAAGCTTAGGATAAGCTTTTCCGACGGTTTGGTCACGTTCATATAGAAGTAAAGCCTGCTTAAACCTATCCGCTCTCTCGCTGAAGGGGATACTTCAACACCCTTTTCCTTAATGAATTCCCGGTCAAAGTCGGACAGAAGTCCATGTCCCGTATTCGAAGCCGGGATAAGTCCGTCGTTTAAGCCCATAAAGAAAAGGACTTTGATATTATCAAAACGGCTTCTTTCCGTATCTCCGGCCTTCACACAGTCAAGTCCCGGAGGGAGAACCCCGGTCTTTATGGCTTCAAATCCCGCATCCAGTATTTCGGAAAACTCCCTTAGGCTCATCCTTTCATCAGGTATCAGACTCTCCATACGTGAGATAAATTCACTGACCTGCTCCGGAACCCTTTTTATAAGGTCTGATCCCCTAAGATCTCCCTCTTCCTCAAGCTTCTCGGAAAGAGCCTCCATTTTTTCATCAATGCCGGAATTAAGGATAAAGTCTTTAAGAGCAGCAGTGTAGAGCTTTACGGGCTTTGCTCCTCCGGATACTGTATCCGTAAAGGGGTCGAGTAAGCTTATCAGGCTTTCCCTTGCAGCATTGATAAGCTCCAGCTCTTCCTCGCTTAAACGCTTCGTATGTATCCGGAAGGGCTCACTGTACTTTTTCCTGCCCCTTATATTCATTGCACGTACATAGTTTTCCAGCCTGTCACCGTCCTTATCTGAAATACCCGTAAGACCCGAACGCACAAAGTGAAAAACGCTTTCATAGCTTAGATTTTCAACAACAGCCTCAATTGCAGAACGGATGAATTCGGTATAGGGGTTTAAGAGGATCTCTGTTGTTGAATCTATAAATAAGGGAACTCCCTCCCTTTCTGCCTCTGCGGAAAGAATGCGTGCATATTCCTCCGGCTTTGACATAACGATCCCTATCTCTCTATATCTTAAACCCTGCCGCACAAGCTTCATAACCTCATGTATCACATATTCCGCTTCTCTCTCGGGATTACAGGCCTTTACGATACTTACTGCCTCTCCTGCCTCTTCTTCTGAGGATATCCCTCTGAAAAGGCATCTTTCAAGCTGCCCTAACACGGGGGTATTTAAAAAACGGTTTCTTTCGGTCTCATAAAAATGCAGGGTATTTATCTCAAAATGCGCATTTTCTGCGATCTCCCTTATTTTTCCTATGGTCGTTACCGAAAGTGAAAAGAGCTCTCCGTCTTTCCCGTCATAGTCTAGGCTCACGGAAACCTCTTCCACATAGTTAAAAAGCGCGGTGAGAAAGCGGTATTGTATGGGAGTGAAGCCTGTAAAGTCATCAAAGTAGATATGGGCACCCTTCAAGAACGCTGCACGTTTTGCAGCCTCGGCAGCCCTGTCAAGAAGCTCTTCGCGGGTGACGAACTTTTCTTCGATCTTCTCCCTGAATGCCTTATAAAGAATATATATATCCTTTAATTTTGCGGAAAGGTATTTCTTTTCCTTACCTTCAGAAAGCTTCAGCACATCCTCCGGGCTTATCTCATATTGCACGAATTCGGATATCACAGATTTTATCTCATTGATACAGCCCGGCCGCGAGATGTTTTTCTTTAATACGGTGAGCTCCTTCTCATGCTCTGAAACAACGGTTCGGAGGATAAGGTTTTTTCCAGTATCGTCAATTATCTCCTTTGTATTCCCCCCGGCATTGTCAAATATCCTGTGAGCCAGACGGTTAAAGGAAAGAACATCGATATTCAGGATACCCTGCCGGGCGGAAAGGGAAATAAGACGGTCAGTCACGGCGTGGCTCACCTGTTCGGGAACGATCACGAGATGGTTTTTTCTGATATCTTTTTCAGCTTCGTTTAAGACCCCGGAAAAGAGAGCGGTGCTTTTCCCGCTTCCGGCAGGTCCGAGAAATATGTTTAATTTGGGCATATCATGATTGTACACCATTGATGTTGACAATTAAACGTCATTTTTGTAAAATATCAAAAGTGTCAAAAAAATGCGCGCGTAGCTCAGCTGGATAGAGCGTCTGGCTACGGACCAGAAGGTCGCGAGTTCGAATCTTGTCGCACGCATCGGATGGAGTCAAGGAGTCAGTGGGGACGGTTCTCCCAAGTCAACGGGGACGGTTCTCCCTGACTCCTTTGCATTTTGCAAAGGAGTCAGGGAGAACCGTCCCTGTTGACTTGGGAGAACCGTCCCCAATGACTTCCCCTACTTCTTCAACGCATCCTTTGCACGTACATCGGAAACCTTCGAGCCGTCAGTCCTCTGCCTCGTAAGGTGGTTCCTTCTCTTTTCAAGCTCTGTCCGTGCATTGGTCTTTCTTGTTGCATTGCTCATTTTCTCAAGCTCTGAAAGCTTAATGGCGCGTATGGATTCATTGGAGTGCTTTTTCTGTTCCGGTGCTGCTTCCGGAGCCTTTGCCTTTTTCACATACTCCTGCATAAGGGTGTCAAGCTTAAATTCCGAAAGGATATCCGCCATGGCAAGCCTGTCTTTTCCCTGCTCTGTAGAGTGTGCTTCCAGTCCGCCCTTCTTCTGTACTCTCTTAGCCTTAATGTAGGCATCCGCTGCCTTCTGCATCTCATGCTCCAGGACATGGAGTCTCTTAAGATCCCGATCCTTTATGCGTCCGGGCTCTGTGGTTCCTCCGGAGATACTCTCGCCCTTGATAACCTTGTCGTAAGCCTTTATGAAATTCTTATAGGCGGTCTCCATTTTCGTATATTCAGTTGAATCAAGGAGCTTTGTAAGCCTGTGGCTTCTCTGGGCGTTCCACTGATCGGAGAGCTGCTTTATCCCTCCTGCCATGTCGGACAGAGCTTTATAATTACCCGTTTCTATAGCATCATTTATTACTTTATACTGTTTCTCATATAAGCTGCCATCCATTTTATCAACAGTGGATTGATTCTTTTCGGGAAGGTGTGTATACGTTACTTTGTTTTCTTTACGGTCAAACGTTGATAATTCCTCCACCTGAGATATGGCAGTGTCATGAGCTGCGGACAGATAATAGACACCCTTTATGCCTTTCTCTCCCACTTTGCATGTCTGGTTACGGTTTATTACATATTCTCCGCCCTTAAGCATATTATCAAACTGAGCCTCGAGTTCCTGCTTCTTTTCATCATTATTATTCTTATTGAACCTTAAGACAGCATCGGTAAGATGGTTTAAGAGGTTATCGGGAATGACCACCTTTCCCCTGTAGATAAGGGCATTACTTAAGTGATCACGGTAATCACTATCTGCAAGACTGTGAGAAGCCCCTGCCGGAGTTGAATGCCCTTCACTGTAGGTCTTATGCTTCTTTTCAAAGAACTCAATGTTTTCTTCTCCCATCAGATCCTTGCATATCTTTCCTATCTTCAGGAGATCCGGATCTATCTTGTCTCCAAGCCTTTGCTTTTCCCTGTCGACAAGCTTTGACATAAACCAGAGCTCGTTTATAGAACCGTTGCCCGATACCAGGCATTCCGTGATGAACTCAAAGCAGGTATAATTTCCGGCTCCTCTCCAGCCCCTGTCTATCTTGCTGTCGCCCCAGACACTGAAGTGTACCTTGCCGTTATTATTCTGGATATTCTCAATGTATTCCCTTATTTCGCGGGATGATTCTTTCTTTTCGATATAGAGACGGGCAAGGGGATTCTCTTTATAATAATCCTGTCTGGCACCCTCCGGATCCAGGAAATATCTGACCTCTTTATCCGCATTCTTAAAGAATTCCTTCGCATCTTCGGGACTTAACTCTTTCTTTTCTTCGTAGGAGGCATTTCCCCAGAGGGCATCGGCTCTTTCGGGATCTATAGTTTTCTTTGCATTCCAGTCTGCAGTGTTCCATCTCCGGTCGTATTCTTCGCGGAACATGGCTTTCCGGTCAGCGACAGTGAATTCTTTACTGTTATAATAATCTGTAAGAAGCCAGTTCTTTTCTTCACCGGAAAGTGCATTCAAGCCGAGCTTCTCTCTGTCGGAATTGATCTCAGCCACTATTTTTTCGAAAGGCACTTTGCGGGACGGCATGGAATAACGATTGATCGCCTCCTGCCTGTCAAGTCTGAAACGCTCACCCATGGTAAGCTTACTGTCATCGTTCCAGTATTTTCTCATACCGTCATGATCATGGTTCCAGGCCCATTGAGCGCCCTTTCCGTTTTCCTTGTCCCAGATATCCTTCTCGAAACGCTCTTCACTCAGTTCATGGAGCTTTACTTCTTTTATGGTGCTGCTAAGATCAATAGCCTTCTGCCAGTATCTTTCAGCTGCAGCCTCGCCAAGCTCCGCCTTTACAGTCTCAAGCTTTACTCCCTGCTCCACAATAGCATATCTGAAGGCAGTTCCTTCGCCGACCTTATCGATCTTTTCGCTTAAGGGCATCTTCCTGAAAGCTTCGGCTTCCTGTTTCTTTAGTTCTTCCTGATACCTTTTGAGTTCTTCCTGCTCTTCACGGAGTTTTCCGGGATCTGTTTTGGCCTTGTCTTCCGGACTTAAGGTCTTCCAGTATCCGGCTACAAGCTTGGAAGAGAAATTCTTTATTCTGCTCCATTCGAGCTTTTCTTCCTTAATAAGTTCTACGGTCTTATTGAGGTTCAGCTCAGCCTTTTCGTTATAGGAGGCTGCATTCCACTGCTCCTCTGTATAGACAGGGTCTGTCGCCATCTTTTCTTCCCATGGCAGCTTCTTCCATTCGTCATGATATTTTTCGGGACCACAGACTCTCTTCTCGACAGGTGTAAGGCTGGACCAGTATCTGCCGGAAAATCCGGGGGAAGCGCTGTCAAGGTCAGAGATCTCATCCCACGACATTTTCTGATCGCGGAAAGTCTGAATGGCTCTTGTCTCATTAAGTATGATCTTTGTGGCATTCGGCTTTTTAAGCCATTTATGATCAGGACAGTTAGCTTCATCACGCTGAACCTTCGGTGCATTGGCTTCTATGTTATCCCGCCTGGCATGCATTTCATCTTCTGAAGCCCTGACCTTTTCAGTTATTGCTTTATTTTCCTTTTCATCAGGCCTTGAGTATATATTCTCTTTTCTTAAGGAATAATCCTTTACTGGTACGGGAGCCTTCTCGGGCACCTTCAGTTTTTTCGTGTAGTCAGGTCTTTCTGTAGGGATCTTATTCCAGCTTTCAAGTTCCTCCTGCAGCTTTTTTACATCTTCATCAGGGAGATTGTTGTTCCTGGCGTTTTGGATCCGAATAGTCAGATCAGCTTTAGCCTGGCTGATGATCTTCTGTTCTTCTTCCCAGTCCTTATAGGGATCGGCAACTGGATTTAAGTACTCATAATCTGCACGGTTCGGTGCTTTGGTTTCATCATAGCTTGCGTACCGGTCATAATTCATGTGGAATTCAAAGTCAGCCCTCAGCTGCTTTTCAACCCGCTTCACATAGTATTTCCTGGTCAAATCATCGAAACGGGCGGTATTCTTATCAACATATGCCTCCAGCTCCTTAATCCGTTTATCGAAATCGCTCACGGGTATCATTTTATACCCGGCAGTAAGGTTTAACCGGTCAAAGGTATACTCTTTATATGCTCCGCCGGGACCAAAGAATTGCTCGTAATTCTTGAAATCCCTGTGTTTAAGGTGTTCGAGCATTGTGCATGCACGGCCATACTCCTGCATGAATTTCATGTTTCCCGGCTCAACACCGTCTGAAGCGAGCAATATTTCACCTGTGCTGTATGGATACTGCTCTGCGTTGCCGGTGGCGTTCAAAGGTATTAACTTTTTATACTCAGCATAGTAATAAGCGTGATAGCCGTTATTTATAATTCCATCTCTGAATCTCTCGAGATTCTTGGCATTAAGAGCTATTGTTTTTCCTTCAAAAGAAGTAAATACATCCCGGCCTTCACCTTCTTCCAGTCTGTGATCCACATACTGCCAGAAAAGCTTTTCTTTTTCGTTGGGTTTAAGACTGGAATAGTCTACATCTTTTCCTGCCTTGAATACATTTCTGTCGTCAGAATTGAAATTAAAGATCTTTTCATGCTCTTCTATGATTCCGGGATTTTCGGTAAGCCTTTTTCTCCTTACCATTTCATCATGATGAGCCTTGGCTTTTTGATAAGGTCCTTCGGAAAGATACCGGTTCGCATTGTACTTTGCGAGCTGATCAACTCTGTCATTATGGATATTAAAATAATTCTGGTCGTATATAGCATTTTTGATATTCTGAAGCTCCCAGTTTTTCTTATCCTCATCATACTGGGATTTAAGCTCTTTCTCGCGCGTAAGGAAGCCTTCCATGGCTTTCCTTTCCTCTTCACCTGCTTCGTAATGGCGGTCCAGAGCCGTGGGATTTATCTCCTTTGTGTTCTCGCTGAAATTAGAGGTTATGGACTTAAGCTTTTTAGCTGCATCATAAAAGCTCTTTTCTTTTTTGGAAGGGCCGCCCTTTGAATCCACCGCAGAGATAAATTCGTCTGCAGCATTACCTAACCTCATCGCGCCTGACACTGAAAGAGTCGTGTTTTCAGGCATTCTGTTAACATAGTTTTCCAGTTCAGTGTAGAACGATGCAAATGAAGGAGCATTCCTGCCATAGCTCCTCGCTTCATTTATGACAGATCCGGAGCCACAGCTGTCAAGCACTTCCTTCAGCATAGGATAGGCAGGAACATCTGCAAGTCTCTGATATTCGGGCAGGAGCTCATCGCTTTTTTGAAGAGTCTTTTCCGCTGCCGTTATGAAAGCACCGGTTACACCCTTTCCAAGTATGGCCTCAGCCTTTTCGGGACCGACCTTAGTCACGAAGTCATTTACAGCGTTCAGAGCCTCATTCATTTTAAGGCGTCTCTCACCCGGCTCATAGCTTCTTCTTTCCAGTCCGTCTCTCATGTTTTCCTGGACAAAGACACCGAGCTTATTCTTTATGTCATTTAGATGTGACTCTTCAGACATCATGATATCCTGCATACGGACAGGGTCGTTTAAGATCTCAACGGCTCTTTCGTAGACATTTCCGGCAGCTCCCAGAAATTCCGCATCCGACAGATGCCAGCCGTTCTGGAGACCGTTGATGCGGCCCCTTACCATATTCAGCTGATCCTTATAGTATTCCTTGTCAAAGGGAGATTCGCCTTTTCCGAACCTGTTTTTAAGATCTGCCGCGTCACAGTTTTTAACCAGCTTTTCAAGAGACTTTTCAAGTCCTATGTATTCAGCGTAGAGGCCGCTTATAAAGCCGTCACGGTCGCTTGCGCTGAGTTCAGCCCCATGGGCCTCGAGGTATTTTTCGTCCTTATAGATCTCATAGGCCTGATGGGCAATGAGGTCGGTTGGGAAGTAAAGCTGGAGCTCGGTGATCTTAGCTGACCGCCTCTCTCCGTATTCCTTAACACGTCCGTTTTGGTAAGCATTGCTTTCGGGTTCAAGCTTATAGGGTACATTCCCGTTCATGAGATCATCTGTCTCATAGTAGCTCTCATAAATATCAACACGGTCTGTGGAAAATACGGTTTCACCGCTTTTAAGCTTTACATCTCCTTCGGGAGAGAATTCCAGCTCTGCGTCCGCTGACTGTATAAGCTTCATCATTGGATTATCCCTGTCAAGCTCCTGGGCAGCATACCAGCTGTCAGAGTCCTCCCGCTCTCTCTTTAGAACTTCAAGAACAGCGATATCCTCAAAAGTGGGAACGCTGTTGGCGTCTATGTCCATAAGGGGTTTTGATGCTTCTTTACGTCTCTTTATTTCTTCTTTTCCAAATCCGTCAAGCCCTTCATACATCACTCCGTCGCTGTGACGGAAAGCGGATGCACTGAAGCTTTTGGGACTTAATGCACATTCAAGGAGTCTCTTGTAATTATAGATCCGGTCCTCTTTAAGCCATCCGACAGCTCTTCTCCACTGCTCCTCGGTCAGCTTATGATCCTGGAAAGCCTTATTGAGATGATGTTTTGCAGCCTCGCTTGTTACCCAGAGCCCGGTACTCTTGGGAAGGGGCTCAGCATATTTTTTTACCTTGTTTTCGTAGAAATGATTGAATTCATCCATGCCGCCGTTATCGTTCACATCCGGCGTCAGAGAGAATTCGGCGGAAGGCGAATCCTGGAGAAGCTCTTCCAGAGGCTTTTCCGATCCGTAGTTTTTGTTATAATAATCCGTGATATCATTCACGACCTTTTCATGGTGATCCGGGTCCAGGATCCTTACTTCCACTATATTATTACCCTGATATTCGTGACGGGTGGACCTGATCCCTTTTAAATAGCCTGCCAGAACCGCTATTTTCAGCTCGGGGTTATCTTCGATGAGCTGGCGGTAGTAAAGGATCTTTCCGTTATCAGCTGCGGCGATCTTGTACTCATCCTCAGAGCCCAGAGGATTTATCTCTCTGTCCCGCTTTGCAGCCATGGCAACGGCAGCCTTGAGGCAGACAAGCTCCACTGTCTGTTCTGCGCTTGTACGCTCTTTATTTCCTGTCAGATCTTCCTTATTCTCGTTATGGTGCTTAAAAGCATTTTCATACTTTATGCAGCCGTTAAGGGCAAAGGCCGGGTCGTCGAGGAGATGGTATGTCACAGGCGGCATACCTCTCTGATAGGTGACTTCTTCGCCGTTTAAGGCTTTATTGATATAGTCTTCCAAATGTCCGCATCGAAAAGCGGTATCCATTCCGATCGCGTCGACTCCCACAAGTCCCACTTCCGCAAGATCCTGTCCCAGAGGTGAGCGGGCAAAGTCCACCCGGTGCTCGGTTTTGTCGCCGAGAAGCTTATCCACTTCCATGCAGAAGCTCTCGCTCCAGGCTTGCAGCTTATTGGAATCCCAGGCATTTTCTTCAAATTTATCGAGTACGGATATAAGACCGCTTAAGTCGGTTGTACCTGATGCTATTAGCCGGTTTTTCAGGTCATCTGACTGAGGGAAGGCATTGTCCAGGGTCCTGTTCTTCCACTTATCTCTTATAGCCAGGAGGCGCTGATATGTGCGCACGCCTTCATCAGAATAGTGGCCTTTACTGAGGTCAAGCAGTTTAATAAAAGTATCAAGACGGGTTATGGGTGTTGGCATATTTAGTTCCTCCTATAGATCCTTCGCTTTGCTCCAATAGCGTATAGTAAGTGTCATTCTGAGACTGCACATTGTCATTCTGAGACTGCACATTGTCATTCTGAGACTGCACATTGTCATTCTGAGCGAAGCGAAGAATCTTCTATAACCGGCTGAAAAGATCCTTTCTGCTTCGTCGCTGGCGCTCCGGATGACAATGAATGAGCGGTTATTATCCTCACACATATAAATATACAGATGAAGCGAAAAAATCAGCCTGTCTTAGAATTTACACATCAATCTCTCCAGAAAACGTATTGGCTGCATGTCCACAAGCAAAACCCTTTATCGGAACCGCAGGCGAAATATGCCGCTTACTGCGGATTGGCACGCAGGATGTAAACAACTCCTACGTGAACATCCTGCGGGCCTAGCCGCAGTTGGCGGAGAGTTCGGCGTAGCGCGTTCCGCAGGGTTTGCTTGTGGATATGCCGTCAATACGGATGGAGAGATTGATGTGTAAATCATGAAGCCTGCCTTAGAATTTACGCATCAATCTCTCTTGTTAATAAGACTGTAAAACACTATAATTATACCTGTATGCAAAGGAGAGAATTGATATGAATACAAATACCGAAATAGAAAACATTGTATCCTGGATCAGGGAATGGTTTAATGAAAACGGTCCGTCAGCTTCTGCCGTTATTGGTCTGTCCGGCGGAAAGGACTCCTCTATAGTGGCGGCTCTGCTTGTAAAAGCGCTGGGGAAAGACCGGGTCACGGGCGTAATGATGCCTAACGGAGTCCAGAAGGATATCTCAGATTCCCAAAAAATAGCTGACTTCCTGGGAATAAAAACCTATACCGTAAATATCAAAACAGTTTTCGACGCTGCAATTTCCACCCTTGAGGAAAGCACGGATGATATAAGCCTTTCAACGGACACAAAAATAAACCTGGCTCCCAGGATCAGAATGACCGTTCTCTATGCGATTGCCCAGTCCCTGCCAAAGGGAGGAAGGGTTACAAATACCTGCAATGCTTCTGAGGATTACATAGGCTATTCCACAAAGTACGGCGATGCCGCCGGTGACTTTTCTCCCTGTGCTGATTTTACCGTAAGTGAGATGCTTGAGATCGGTGATGCCCTTGGTCTTCCTTCAGACCTCGTGCATAAGACCCCGTCAGACGGTCTCTCAGGTCAGACAGACGAGGAAAAGATAGGTTTCAGCTATGATACGCTGGATCACTATATAAAAACCGGTGAATGTGTAGACGGGGAAATAAAGAAAAAGATCGACAGGCTCCACGATATGAACCTGCATAAGCTTAAGACGATCCCCACATACCGCAGGGCATAAATTAAATAATTCCGAAAGGAGCTCCCGGGGAAATACAGTTATATTGAAGAGAGGAGCTCCTTTAACTCTTCAACAGAGAAATTATATGCCTTCCCGCAGAACTGGCATTTAATCTCCGCATCCCTGTTTTCTTCGATAAGGCTCTGAAGCTCCTTTTTACCGAGGCTTATTAAGACCCTCGATATTCTTTCTCTTCCGCAGTCGCACCTGAATGAAACAGGTGTCTCTGAAAGGATCTCGGCTCCGACTCCGTCTAAAAGGAGTTTTATTATATCCTCCGGGGTTTTCCCGTCCTTAAGAAGGTCTGTAACAGAGCTTACCTTCGCTACATTTTTTTCAAGGGTACTGATACTGTTCTCGGACGCTCCGGGCAGGAGCTGTACGATAAATCCCCCTGCTTCTCTGACCGTATTATCCTTATTCATCAGAACACCGAGTCCTACAGCAGATGGAACCTGCTCACTCTGTGCAAAATAAAAGGTAAGATCCTCAGCGATCTCACCGGTAATAAGTCCCACTTCTCCGATATAGGGATCCTTCAATCCCTGATCCTTTATGACCTTCAAGGTTCCGTTACCAACGATACCGCCGACATCCAGTTTTTTATCCCATTCCCTAACGGGATTTATGACCTCCGGCTCCAGTGCAAAGCCCTTCACATGACCCTCAGAATCAGCAGTTACCGTGAGTCCCTCCACCGGGCCGTCACTCCGTATCGACAGGGTGAGCTTATCGTCGCCCTGCAGCATAGAGCCCATCATTGCCCCTGCCGAAAGAAGCCTTCCCAGAGCTGCCGAAACCACAGGGCTGGTATTGTGGCACTGCCTCATATACTCCACTGTATCCCTTGAACTCACAGCAAAGGCTCTTATTTCCTTATTTTCACTGATAGCTCTTACTAAGTGATCCTTCATATATCCTTATCCATTATGCCGCGGTCCAGAAGAAGCTTTGTAACCATCACTCTGTATGAATCGGAGACCTTTAAGAGCCTGAAACCGCAGCGAATATTTCCGTCCTCCTGAAAAAGCGAATATCTCCAGTCACCCTGTATCCTGACCTTTTTTCCCTTTTCTGCATCAAACATGATGGTAACTATCTCGTTTTCCTTGAATCTGTCAGTAAAGGAGCCTGCTGGAAAGGTGATCCCGATACCGCTCTTTGAGACATCATGTATCATTCCCATAAAGAGGGTCTTCATCTCTTCAAAATAACAGGAAGCTGCCTCCTCAAAAATGATCCTGAGTTCATCCCTCTGCTTCTTAACGGTAAGCATCTCTATATACTGGATGGCGTAGGTATTGTAAGTATCGTCAAAGCTGATGGCTACATCATCAACGGTGATAGTGCGGCCGTCTTCGGCAGAATAGGAAAGGCAGTAGGTAATGTCCTCATTTACGAGGATCGGAATATCATTCTCATCCAAAGCACAGGTGGTCACAAGTATATCATCGATCCCTTCCATCTGTTCAAGTGCTGTTACCTTCATCTCTACGGAAGGATCAAGGCCGCAGGTTATGGTGATCTCAGTCCCCTTTTTAACGTTGTTTATCTGCATAGAACCTTCTCCTCTATTAAAGCTGTTTTCCACTACTTTGTCATTCTGAGGGCGTAGCCCGAAGAATCTTTTAAGGATACTTCCTGTTAAATGCTTGAAAAAACACCTTTATTCTAATGATGATACCCAATTATTCCGGATTTGTCATCATTACTTTACAGAAATATTCCGACTTTTCACGCATAATGGAAAAACCTCTTTCCAGATCGGCTATAGATAGCCTCCGGGTTATAAGCTCAGCCGGTTTTATCCTCTTTTTTTCAAGCCTTTCTATCACATAGTCCCAGTCATCTGATCTTCCGTTTTTTTCATCCGAAAGAAAGGTTGAATTCCATGAACCCCTGATATCAAGCTGATTTCTAAGGATCTTCCAGTAAGTGTCTCTTGATAAGCCCATATCTGAATAGGGGTTTCCGAGAAGGAGTACATTCCCGTTGGCAGCAGCGCTTTCAATACCGTATGAAAGACACTCGTTTTTCCCCACGCACTCAAAAAAGATATCCGCTTCACCGGCTTTTTTTCTTATTTCATCAGATACATTCCCGGCTCCTGAATCTATGAAATTCTCCTCCGGTACACCCATTAAAACAGCGATTTCCCGCTGTTTTTCCTTGTTTCCGATAAGATAAACGTTCTTACATCCTATTTCCAGAAGGAACATGGTAAGGAGAAGCCCGATGGTCCCGAGACCGCATACAGCTATCCTTTTTTCAGCGGCAAGATCGCTTTGATCGATTGCTACACCCTCAGCCTTAACCATGGACGCCAGCTTAAGAGCGTGAACCGCGACCGCCATAGGTTCAAGCATTGCCGCCTCTTCAAAAGAAACATTTTCCGGCAGCACCCTTACATTGCGGGCGGGAACTGCAACAAATTCCGAAAAGGCTCCGTCCCTCCTTGACCCCACATAGTCATAATTCCTGCAGGTCTCCGGATGGCCTGACCTGCAGGGAGCACACTCCCTGCACGGAATAAGGGGGTAGATCCCAACCTTCTTTCCTTTAAGAGAGCTGTCTGCCTTCCTTCCCGTATCCTCCACGACTCCCGAAAACTCGTGCCCAGGGATCAGCGGCATTTTGTGAGCTCCGTTTTTATAGATCCGGGGAATATCGGATCCGCAGATCCCCGCGGCTTTCACCCTGATCAGGACTTCATCATCCTTAAGGGAAGGAACGGGAACCTCCTCAAGTCTTATATCATTTATCGAATGCAGTACCCAGGCTTTCATAAAATTCTCTGATTATTATTCTCCTCTAAAAGAGCTGTTTTTCACTACTATGTCATCACTCCTCTGAAAATACTCCAGATATTTCTTTAGATCCGCGTCCGTCGTAACCTTGAAGTTTCCCTCATCTCCGGGTATAAAAACGACATCCTTATCATTTTTTACCATAGGCTCACTGGCACCGTTTATTAAAAGAATATCGTCCGGCAGAAGACTCTTATTTGCCTCAAAATATGTCTTAAAATAAAAAAGCTCCGGCGCCTGTCCGGCAAAAAGCCGGTCCCGGTCAAGAAGCTCCTCTGCCCTTACCCCGTCGTGGCTTATATAAACCGTATCCTTCATTTTAAGTACCGGCATCACCCCGTCATGTCCGGGGAGAGCCCTGTAGCACTCTTCCAGAAGGTCTTTACTTATAAAGGGTCTCGCTGCGTCATGGATAAGGACGGTATCCCTTTTATCTTCTGCTTCCGTCTGCCGGGCAATAGCATCGTCTTCACCTGCCTTTACTATCCCAAGCAAACCGTTATATACCGACTCCTGACGGTTTCTACCGGGATCAGCAAAGCCCATAAGCTTGTCCGTATCTAGCTTCAGTCCGGCTATCTCGCCTGAGATCTCATCCCGCCATCTCCTGTCCGCTATGATCATAAGCTTATCAATATAAGGACATCCGGCAAGTGAATTATAGGTCCGGCTCACCATCATCATACCGCCTGCCTTTATATACTGCTTCGGTATATGGGAATTGATCCTGTTTCCTGTTCCTCCGGACAAAAGAAGCGCGTAATTCATAAAACACCCCGACCTATTCGAACTTCAGATCCCTTATCATCTTAAGTGTCTCCCCGTAGGGTTTTTTCTTCCCGAAAAGAAGTGTGGTACCGAGCACAAAGCCCTTCACCCCGAGGGGTGCGTACTCCTTTATCTTGTCGGCACCGCAGGCTCCGTCCCAGTAGATCTCAAAGCCCATTTCGTCCTTTAATTTCAGAAGCTCCGTATATTTCTCCCTAATATATGGTAAAAACATCTGTCCGGCATTCCCGGGATTCACAGACATTACCAGTACCTTTTTTACGATACGAAGGAGCATCCTTGCGCTTTCCACACTGGTTCCCGGGTTTAGGGCGACTCCGGGTATCAGACCCGCATCTATTATCTTCTGCAGTGTCGTGGAGGGATGATATTCTGCCTCCGGATGGATATATACGGTATCACCCTCACGTAAGGAAGAGGTAAATAAACCCACGGAGTTATTGGGGTGCTCTATCATAAGATGCACGTCTAAGGGCTTATCCGTTGCCGAACGGATATATTTAAGGTCATTTAATGACATGGCAAAATTCGGCACATATCTCCCGTCCATTATATCGATATGAAAGGAGTCTATTCCGCCGTTATCAAGCTCCCTTACCTCTCTCTCCAGGTTTCCGTAATCGGCACACATCATGGATGCCAGAAGTTCTATATTATGCATTTATTATCTCCGGATTCTGTATCATAATAGGTTTACCGGTCTTTTTATAAAGCTCCACCACAGAGCTATGATCTCCGAAATAAGCGTCACTAAGGATTATGGCCCTGTCGATATCCGGACTGTCATCATATATCCCCCAGCCGGCAGACCTAAAGTCCTCAACTATCTTTGAATACCGTTCCCAGAGTGCAGGCCTCATTGAGCTTATTGTTGCCTTTATTAAGGGGTGCGGTCTCCAGAGGAGCGTCACCTCCTCCCTGTTTTCCCGGAACAGCTTTAAGGCACTCTCTATCTTATCAAGCATTTTCACATCATTGTCAAGAAGCGCCTGTACGCTGGTATTGTAAAAAATGATCTTTCTCCGGCTTCCGTCACTCTTCTTTATGAGCCTTTCCCACTCCTCAGGGATATTAAGGTCCTCCTTCCGGGTATTACATACCTTATCGAATTTCGGGGATCCCTCTCCTGAGATCTTTTCCTCCCAGTACTGTCTGCTGTGGTCGCCCGTTTCCCGTGTCATGATCTTTACATAGGCTTCCCTCATCTTTTCAGACTGCACTATAACCTTATCCGCATTTATCACCGCGGGAACGACTACAAAATGACTTATGCCCTCCAGTACTGCTTCATTATCCGGATCCGGATCCGAAAGCACGAAATAAGGGATATAGATCAGCTCATCCGTAAATTTCTTCAGGTTTTTTGAATAAAAAAAGGGGTGGACGCTGGTAACGAAATTATTGCCGTCATAGGGATTATGAATATATATCCTGTCGGGATGCCGTGCCTCAAAGTCATATTTTCTGTAGTCAGTGACCGGCACGTCCTCGGGATAATCATTTCCCTCATAATGCTCTTCTCCGAAGCTTCCGTCGGAATTCCTGTCATAGTAGGGAATCGGTATCACATACGCTTCGGTGTCGTCAGCCTCCGAGGCCTTCCTCCATACAGACTCCAGGCTGTCCCACATGGATGCCTTGTATGGAAGGAACACCGTTTCAAATGTCTCGGGAAAGTCGTATGTTATGCTGTTTTTTATACTGTTAAGTGTTTTTTGCAGCCACTTTGATGTTTTTATACTGTTTGATCTCTGCTCCCGGACCTCTTCCGAAATATTGTAAAGTCCCTCGCAGTAATCCTCCAGCTGCTTCACGGCCTTTGTACCTTCCCCTTCCGAGGCTTCGATACTTTCTCCGATGGTGACCGCACACTTCTGGCATTGCTCCAGAAGACTTATGACAGAGTCGGCATTCCCTTTGTCTGTCTCCTGACGAATGAGTGAATGTGCTTCCTCCAGCGTGTCCGCAAGCTTAAGCAGTGTTTTCCTGGTATACCTTCTCAAACCCGTTTCACCCTTTACCCTTCTTTACCCAACGGGAAACAACACGGAAGATCCTTCCGTAAAAATAATTATAGTCCCATCTTATGGCTATGGCAAACATTGGGATTTTGTGCGCTATGACCCCTCTAAGCGGAAAAACAGGCAGAACTCAGATATTTCCGTATCTTCCGAGGAAGGAGCGCATCCTTTCACTGTCAGAATTGAAGACCTCTTCCGGGCTGCCTTTTTGAACTATGACACCGTTTTCCATAAAGATCACTTCATCGCTTATATCCTTTGCAAAGGCCATTTCGTGAGTAACTATGACCATAGCGATATGGAGGTCGGAAAGCGATCTGATGACCTTCAGTACCTCTCCGGTAAGCTCCGGATCAAGAGCAGATGTGGGTTCATCGAAAAAGAGTATCCTGGGATTAAGTGCAAGAGCTCTCGCTATGGCAACCCTCTGGGACTGTCCCCCCGAAAGCTCGCAGGGGTAGGCATCCTTCCTGTCTGAAAGTCCCATTTTTCCGAGAAGCTCTTCTGCCTCCGTTTCCACATCTTTTTTATCTCTCTTCTGTACCCTGAGAGGCGCGTCCATTATATTTTCAATGACCGACATATGGGGAAAGAGATTAAAGTTCTGGAAAACGAGGCCGAAAAGCGATTTTATCCTGCGGATATCCTCCTTTGATGCATAGGAGACAATACCCTCCTTCGTATCAGCATAGGTGGTCCCATCATAGATAATCCTGCCTGCGTCGATCCTTTCCAGGCCCGTAGCGCAGCGTAAGAAGGTGGATTTGCCTGAACCCGAGGGTCCTATGACAGACAGTATTTCTCCCTCGTCGACACTTATTGATATGTCCTTCAGAACCTCTGTTCCTTCAAAGGATTTTTTGATGTTTTCACATTCCAGTAGTGACATGGTCTCACCTGTAGTAACTTAGCTTCTTTTCAATGAATTCCATAGAATAGGCCACAACATAATTAAAAACATAATAAAACAGAGCTGCAGCAACAAAGGGCATCATACTGGTCTGTGAGCTGGCCAGTGCCTTCGCGGTGGTAAACATCTCCGCAACGCTTATGGTAAAGGCAAGAGATGTGTCCTTTACCAGAGTTATCACTTCATTTGTTACGGCGGGAAGTATGCGCTTGATGACCTGCGGAAGTACTATGACAAAAAAGGTCTGCACCTTTGTATAACCCAGAACCTCGGCAGCCTCATACTGTCCCCTGTCTATGGACTGTATGCCGCCCCTGTATATCTCCGCAAAATATGCCGCGTAGTTTATAACAAAGCCGATTAGAGCCGCAACCATCCGGTAGCTGTTTGAGACATGGATACCGAATATATAGTAAGGTCCGAAATAGACCACCATAAGCTGCAGCATAAGGGGAGTACCCCTCATAACCGAGATATAAACCTTCATGATCCCGGAGATCACGGGATTTTTACTCATTCTTCCGAATGAGATAAGCAGTCCCAGCGGCAGGGAAAAGATAAGCGTCACAAAGAAAATATAGATGCTTACCGCCATCCCCCCGCTAAGTAGCTTGATTATCTGTATGAAATCCATAATTTACTGTCACTTTGAGCGAAGCACTCTGTCATTCTGAGCGTAAGCGAAGAATCTTCTCTACTTTATAATTGTTACATCCGTTCCGAACCACTTTTCGGATATCTTCTTTAATGTGCCGTCCTTTGCCATTTCCTTTAAGGTATTATTGACCTCATCACGAAGGGCCTCATTCCCTTTTTTGAAACCGACACCGTAGGTCTCGGATGCAAAGGGCTCGTCAAGGACAATGAGATCCATACCGCCGCTTGTGATCTTGTATTCCGCAACCGTGCTGTCCATGGCAATGGCATCCACAGTTCCCATATCGAGATCCATCATTGCGGTGTCGTAATCGGGTGTGGTCTGCAGTGTCCCGAAGGAAGCGGAAAGAGCAGCATTTTCACCTTCCTGAAGAGCCGCCTCGGCCGATGAATCTGCCTGCACTTCGACGATCTTTCCCGCAAGGTCAGCTGCCGTACTTATACCCGAATCCTTCTTTACAACGAATACCTGGCTGTTCTCCATATAAGGATCAGACCATGTGTAGGAATCCTCTCTTCCGCTTATGGTGAAACCGTTCCAGATACAGTCAATGGTTCCGGAGTCAAGCTCAGCATCCTTTGAATCCCAGGCGATTGGCTGATAAACAACCTCTTTTCCCATTCTCTTTGCAGCTTCCGCAGCAAGCTCCAGATCAAAGCCCGTGAATTCACCGTCTTCACCAACAAAACCCATAGGAGGGAAGTCCTGATCAAAACCAACTGTGAACTTTCCGCCCTTTGCGGCTGCATCCTTCTTACCACAGCCTGCAAGCATAACGACAGACATAGCTAATAAAAGAGCTGCAGTAACGATCATTTTAATATTCTTTTTCATATTCTCCTCCGTTTTGTGCTTCGCTAAACCTGTTTTACGCTCAACACCAATTGTCAATTTGAGCGAAGCGAAGAACCTTTTTAACGCTTTACTGTGTCAACTGTCATTCTGAGCGTAGCGAAGAATCTTTTTAACGCTTTACTGTGTCAACTGTCATTCTGAGCGAAGCGAAGAACCTTTTTAACGCTTTACTATGTTATCAGAATAAAGCGTCCTGTGCAAGTGAGAACAGTTCAAAGCCCTATGCTTTTCAGTCATAGGGCTTTATTGTTTCTATGTTTCCGTCGCTGTCGATATTTAGTCTTGTGTACTTTACGCAGCGCTTATGGTTATTGCCTCCGGAGAGCTCGGAATCGTGATAGAAAAGATACCATTCTCCATTTATTTCAAGGATGGAATGGTGGGTGGTCCACCCGATCACCGGTTCCATCACCCTTCCCTTGTATGTGAAGGGTCCGTCCGGAGTATCGGATACCGCATAGCATATATAGTGGGTAGATCCCGTGGAATATGAAAGATAATATTTTCCGTTAAATTTATGTAGCCAGGGTCCCTCAAAGTAGCGTCTTTCCTCATCAGAAGCCTTGAGGGGCTCTCCCCTCTCATCAAGTATCGTAAGGTTCTTCGGCTTTGAGATGAAGCCCGTCATATCGTCATTGAACTCTGCAAACATAGGCCCCAGAGCTCTCTCATCTCCCTCCGGACGTTTTTCATCCTTATTGAAGGATCCGGACTGCCACATTTCAAGCTGTCCTCCCCACAATCCTCCGTAGTACAGATAGGTCCTTCCGTCATCATCGGAAAACACCGCAGGATCCACACTGTAACTTCCCTCAATATAGTTATCCTGAGGGACAAAGGGTCCCACAGGGGATTCCGAGGAAGCAACCCCTATCCTGAAAATGCCATCCTTATCCTTTGCAGGAAAAACAAGATAGTATTTTCCGTTTTTATATACTGCGTCCGGTGCCCACATCTGCTTTGAGACCCAGGGAACATCACTAAAGCTTAATGCCACTCCGTTATCGATACATTCAGAATCCAGGTCATCCATTGACAGCACATGGTAGTCCACCATCATATACTGTCCGCCGTCGTCATCATCAGGAAGATCCAGATCCTCATCATGGGAAGGATAGATATAAATCTTTCCGTTAAACACATGCGCTGACGGATCTGCAGTATATATGTGCTTTACCAGAGGCTTTCTTTCATTGCTTCTTCTCATCATTCCTTTACCGCTCCTGCCGTAAGGCCGTCCACTATCTGATTACTGAAAGCACAGTAAACGATGATGGTGGGAATTATGGCTATAACGATAGCCGCAAACATCTGTGAGTAATTGGTGTTGTAGGGTCCGACGAATTTTGAAAGAGACACCGGGAGGGTCTTTTTCATATCATCGGAAATAAATACCATGGCAAGGAGAAGCTCATTCCAGTTTGCCACAAAGGTCATAAGCCCGGTAACGAAAAGCCCTGTCTTTGCAAGAGGCATACAGATACTTAGGAATATCTGGTAGATATTGCAGCCGTCTATGCAGGCAGACTCTATAAGCTCACCCGGAAGGCTCTTGAAAAACCCTGTCATGATAAAGATCGTGGTGGGCAGTGAAAAAGTCAGATAAGGAAGGATTATCCCCCATAGATTATTGGATAGCCCGATCTTCGCAAATCTCGTGAAAAGAGGAATGAGCACGCAGTGCACGGGTATCATCATTCCCATCATAAAATATACAAGTACGACTCCCGATAGCTTCCACCTCATACGTCCAATGGCAAAGGAAACCGTGGAACCCAGGAACATACTGAGTATAAGCGTTATCACACAGACAAAGAGGGAATTCAAAAGTGCAATTCCGAGATTTCCTGCAGTCCAGGCGAAAACGTAATTGTCAATGAAAATGCTCTTCGGCAGGGCAAAGGGATCCGTAAATATCTCGCTGTTTGTCTTAAACGAAACCAGGATCACCCAGAGAAGGGGTGCGAGATATATAACTGCCGTTATGCTTAAAAAGATGTATATCAGAACCTTAACCGCTTTACTCATATCATCCCTCCTACATATCGTCCTCTTTGAATGCCCTGTTTATAAGAAACGTCATAACCAAACAGAGTACAAGAAGTATGGTACCTATTGCACTGGCATAACCGTACTTGAAATACTTGAAGCCCTGCTCATAAAGATGGGTAGCCAGAACGTGGGTCTTCTTATTCGGACCGCCCTCCGTCATATTGAAGATAAGATCAAAAAACTTAAGTGACCCGATCGCGTTAAGTGACATAGCCGTCCCTATCATGGGCTTGATAAGAGGCATCGTGATATACTTAAATGACTGTAAACGGCTGCAGCCGTCAATATATGAGGCTTCATACAACGACTTGCTTATACCGGATATCTGGGCCATATAGAGCATCATTGACTGCCCCACATACTGCCACAGGGCCACAAAGGCGATAACCCACATCGGAAGGATTATGAAGCCCTTGATGTCCATAAGCCATAAGGGTCCCTCCATTCCGAATTTGGCAAGGATCTGATTTATACCAAGCTTCGGGCTGAAGATAAACATCCACAAAAGACCCAGAGCTGCAGAGGAAAGTACACAGGGAAGATAGATCACGTTCTTAAAAAAGTTCCTGCCCTTTTCGATATTGGTCAGAAGTCCTGCCAGGATAAGTCCCATAATAAGCTGTGTAACACAGGAATAGATAAGAAAGAATAAGGAATTCTTGACAGCTGTCTTCATGGTCTCATCCATAAAAAGATTCTTATAATTCTTTAATCCGACAAATTTTGGACTTGTAAGTGCATCATAGTCGCAGAACGAATAATAGACCGACTGACAAATGGGAATGAACAGAATAAATGTAAACAAAATAAAAGCCGGCAGTACAAAGACCGCAATAGCTTTTTTGTCCTTTAATAGCTTATCCAATCTTTCCTTCCTCCTTCTTATCTCTTCCTTTGAAAGGTCGGACCGCCGCACCCCTTCGGGCTGCGGCGGTCCGGTGCAGCACACCCCTTACGGGGTATGCTGCATTATTTATTAGCCTTGTACCAGGCATCCATATCGTCGAAAGCCTGTTCAGGCGTCTTCTCTCCGAGATAGACAGCTACCATATTGTCGTCAAAGGTGGAACCTGCCTCTGTGGAGAAGAGGGATTCATTGTAGAATCCGAAGGTCGCGCTTGCATTTGAGAAGATGCTCATAACGTCAGCAAGCTGTGCGGGAGCCTTATCGGCATCATACTGAACCTTGGTAACGGGGATCTTTCCTCCGACCTCGGCCGTGTACTTCTGTGCTTCGTCATCCGTAAAGTACTTCATAAGGGCTATGGCTGCCTCAGGATGCTTTGTTGTTGAACTCATTGCAAGTGAATCGGACTTCGCGATAACCCTGTTGGGATCATTTCCGCCGGGGATCTCGGGGAACTGGAACACACCGCACTTCTCTTCAAAGTCGGGATTTTCTCCGTTGATCTGTCCTATAGCCCAGGAGCCCTGGATAAGAATAGCTGCTTCGCCGTTATAGAGACCTGCTGTAGCAACGTCGTTCGTGTCACCTGCAGCTGTGGGCTGGAAGTACTGTGAAAGCTGAAGAAGCTTATTTGCCGCGTCAATGGTCTTAGGGTTATTCCAGCTCTCTTCACCTGACTCGATCTTTGTAAGGTCAACACCTTCCCTGTCGCAGAGATAGCCGGCAAGCATGGAAAGACACCAGGCGGTTCCTGCACTTATGGTAATGGGAGTATGTCCCTTTGCCTTGATCTTTTCACAGACATCGATAAGCTCATCCCAGGTCTTGGGAACAGAAGCTCCTGCTTCCTCGAACATTTCCTTATTGTAGAATACACAGGCTGCCGCAATGTTAAGAGGAACTGCATAGATCTTGCCATCATAGGTCTGCTGTGCAAAAACTGCATCACTGGAGAACTGTCCTTTCCAGTCTGCGTCAAGGTAGGGTGTAAGATCAGCTGCTACGCCGGGATCCACATAGGTGGTAAGGTTCGGTCCCGGGCTCACGATAAATACGTCCGGTGTCTCGCCGGAAGCGACGAGTGCATTAAGCTTTGTGTAATACTCCTCAAGATTTGTGGTAACAGCTGTTACGTGATACTTTCCTTCATAGTCCTTATTGAACCTGTCGATAACGTCCTTATAGCCCTTGGAGATAAGATCCTCCGTTGCGTTAAGATCATCCCAGAACATCCAGGTGATCTCTTCCACGCCGCCCGAGCCTGCATCCGCCTGTGCTCCGGAATCGGCGGCTTTGGAATCAGCTGCTCCGCCTGCTGCGGCACCGCTTCCGCCGCATCCTGCAAGAAGAGATGCAGTAACCGCAACCGTCAAAAGTAACGATATAACTTTTTTCTTCATAATCAAGAACTCCCTTCTGTTAATACTATACTTGCAAACGCAGTTAACCGCCATTTTTAATCCTATCCAGCCAGGCGTTTGCCAATTATTTAAGTACAATATTAGGATATGACAAAACGTTCCCCGTTTCTTCATAAATATTGCTTATAAAATATAAATTATTGCTATTATATACTATATTGCTTTTACTATTTGCTAAATTTTATGTGAAAATTACCCTTATTCAACGTTTTTTGTTGAAATTTCCGTTATTTTTCAGGCGTTCTTCGTCAGTTTGTATATTTATTTACTGTAAAAAAGTGCTATAATTCCCTTTGTTAACGGATCTAGCAATTATTTATTTAAAATATTTGATTTCTAACTATTAGGAGCAATAAATGATAGAAACCCTGAACGGCTTTCACGAAACCGTTAATTTCAGAGACCGCCCCATGTTCCGTCTATACCATAATGACGAAGCGACCGATTATCCTCCGCACTGGCATTCCAATATGGAGATCATCATGCCGCTTAAGAACTGGTATCTGGTAGAGTGTAACGACAGGAAATACAGATTGATGGAGGGAGAGATCGCTCTTATCTCATCCTGTGCCATACATACCCTTCACGCTCCCGACAGCGGTGAAAGGCTGATACTGCAGCCGGACTACTCTCTGGTATCGAGACTCCCTGAGCTTTCATCCTATATGACCCTCCTTTCTCCCGTGATCTTCATCACCAGAAAAAAGGACTCGGATCTTGCCCCCCGCCTGCAGGAGCTTATGCTCTCGATCGAAAGGGAATACGGCAGCAAAAATCCACTTGCAGGAGAAAGCATTTATTCCATGCTTATTAAGATGCTGGTCATGGTCGGCCGGAAATACAGTGCAAGCGCCGACAGCATAGACGTATCCCGGGGAAAGCAGCAGGAATATGCCGAGAAGTTTGCCTCAGTCTGCAGCTATATAAGTGCCCATTTCGCCGAGGATCTGTCCCTCGAAGAAACCGCAGAGCGTTCCGGCTTTTCAAAGTACCACTTTTCCCGGCTCTTTAAGCAGTTTACGGGAAAGACCTTCTACAGATATGTCAATATGAAGCGTATAGAAAACGCCGAAATGCTTTTGACAGAGCCTTCGGCATCTATAACCGAGATCGCCGTCAAATCAGGATTTTCGAGCCCTCCCGCTTTTGTGCGTATGTTTAAGCTCATCAAGGGCTGCACTCCCACTGAGTTTCGGAAAATGCACGACTAAGCTCCAACGGTTTCCCGGTGAATTTTTTCTTGACGGGAGCGCGAATTATGCTATAATGCTTGTTGTGTGTGACACAAATACCCATCATGTTCGTTAAGATCTGTTGGTCCGAAGGGAGGTCAGGTGGGAGAATGTCAAATGTTATCGTTAAAGAAAACGAATCTCTTGACAGCGCTTTACGCCGTTTCAAAAGAAACTGCGCAAAGGCAGGTATCCAGCAGGAGATACGCAAGAGAGAGCATTACGAAAAGCCCAGCGTAAGACGTAAGAAAAAGTCCGAAGCTGCGCGCAAGCGTAAGTATAACTGATAATGACCAGGCTCCGGTTTTACCGGAGCTTTTTTATAGTAAGCTCCTCCGCTACGCTTTAGATGACGCAGTCTCCCGGGAATAGATTAAACCGGGAGTCAGATTCTTACCCGCTATGGACAGTTCTTTTTTAAGGTTTAAGAAAAGCGACTATATCGTACCGGTATTTACGGTACTCCTTTCCGCCGGGATCTTCTTCTTTGCCGGCTCCCCTTTATATGCAGGCAGCACAGGTGATACGGTAAAGGTATATGTTGACGGAAAGGAATATGCCTCCTTTCCCTTAAATGAGGAAAGGGATATAATCATAGACGGATATGCGGGACTTGAAAATCATCTTGTGATAAAGGACGGCGAGGCTGATATAGTTGATGCACACTGTCCGGATAAGCTCTGTGTACACCAGAAAAAGATAAGCAGAAATAAGGAAACCATAGTATGCCTCCCGAACAGGGTGGTGATCGAGATAGAGGGAAAGACGGAAGGTTATGTAGATGCAGTCTCGAGGTAGAATGACAGCATATCTTGCCATATCCGTTGCTCTGGGAATGATGCTTTCCTATGTGGAGGCTATGCTCCCGGTATTTTTCGGTATTCCAGGCATGAAGCCGGGCCTAAGCAATATCCTCGTGGTATTCTTCCTCTATACCCTTGGCTGGAAAGCCGCGATAGCAGTTAATATCCTGAGGATCATTCTTACCGGTATATTGTTCGGAAACCCCTTCAGTATAGTTTACAGCCTGTCCGGTGCACTGCTAAGCTTTGCAGTTATGACACTCCTAAAAAGATCCTCCCTCTTCTCCGTTTACGGAGTCAGCATGGCAGGAGGAGTATTCCATAATATCGGACAGATGATAATTGCCGCTCTTCTTGTGGAAAACTATCACATAATACTGTATCTCCCGCCCCTGCTTATATGCGGCCTGGTGACAGGATTTCTCGTAGGCTTCCTTGCCGCCACCTTAGTGAAAAGAACAGGACATTTGTTTTATGATTGAATATTTAAGAGGAAAGATCGCAGACATAGATATAAACCGGGTAGTAATAGATGTTAACGGCGTAGGTTATGTGCTTACAATATCGGACAGCACGGCATCTCTCCTTCCCGGTGTCGGAGAGGAAGTAAAGATCTACAGCTATTTATCTGTCAGTGAGAACGCTGTGACCCTCTACGGCTTCCCCTCATATGATGATCTCGATGTTTTCAAGCTTCTTATAACAGTAAGCGGCATAGGACCCAAGGGTGCACTTGGTATCCTCTCGGTCCTTACCCCGGATGACCTTCGTTTCGCCATACTGTCAGGGGATTCAAAGGCCATTTCTGCAGCCCCGGGCATAGGGAAAAAGACCGCGGAGAGAGTTATCCTGGACCTGAAGGACAGGATCGGTGCACAGAGCATAAATACCCCGGCTGAAAGCGGCGCCGGAAAAGCATCCGTCAGTGAAAGCTCCAGGGATGAAGCCGTGGAAGCCCTTGTGGCCTTAGGTTATTCATCAGCGGATGCGTACCGTGCAGTAAAAGAAGCCTCCGCTGCATTAGGAACAGATACGGAAACCGATGCACTCCTTAAAGCTGCGCTTAAGGTGATCTTATAAACCATGGAAAAAAGAGTCATAGAAACTAAATTTACTGAAGAAGATATCAGGCTTGAAGGGTCTCTGCGCCCCAAAACCCTGGATGAATACATAGGTCAGGACAAGATAAAGGAAACACTCCGTATCTATATCGATGCGGCAAAGAAGCGCTCGGATTCCCTTGACCATGTGCTGTTCTACGGCCCTCCAGGGCTTGGAAAGACCACTATTGCAGGTATTATCGCAGAGGAAATGGGTGTCAACCTGAAAATAACCAGCGGTCCCGCGATTGAGCGACCCGGTGACATGGCTGCCATTCTAAACGGATTAAAGGATAAGGATGTTTTGTTCGTGGACGAGATACACCGCTTAAACCGCCAGGTGGAGGAGGTCCTCTACCCTGCCATGGAGGATTTTGCCATAGACATTATGATCGGAAAAGGACCGTCGGCAAAATCAATAAGGCTTTCCCTTCCGAGATTTACCCTTATCGGAGCGACAACCAGGGCGGGTCTTCTGTCCGCTCCCTTACGTGACCGCTTCGGTGTTATAAACCATATGGAGTTCTACTCCGTTAAAGATCTTTCAACTATTATAATAAACTCCGCTTCAAAGCTTAAGGTCGAGATAGCACCGGAAGCCGCACTTGAGCTTGGCAGACGTTCCCGCGGAACCCCGAGGATCGCTAACCGTCTCCTTAAAAGAGTCCGTGACTTTGCCGAGGTGAAATATGACGGAAAGATTACCCTTGATGTGGCAAATACCGCCCTGGATCTTATGGAGGTTGATAAGCACGGACTTGATAATCTGGACCGGAACTTACTCAATATTATGATCGAGAAGTTTAAGGGCGGCCCCGTGGGACTTGATACCCTTGCCGCCGCCATCGGAGAGGATTCAGGCACCATTGAGGACGTGTATGAGCCCTATCTCTTAAAAAACGGCTTTATCATGCGTACCCCCAAGGGCCGGGTGGTTACCGACCTCGCCTACGCGCATCTCGGGCTGGAGCTTTAATACCGTAGTGCAAAAAAATCCCGCTGCACCTTTCCAAAGGCCAGCGGGATATAATACAATATTTCTGTCAGTCTCTTCCGAAAAGATCCCTGGTATAGACCTTATCCTTAACGTCATCGAGAAGCTTTTCATATCTGTTTGCGATAATGGCATCTGACCTCTTCTTAAACTCGTCAATATCATTCACTATCTCGGAATTAAAGAAGGTTGAGCCGTTCTCCAAGGTCGGCTCGTAGATTATCACCGTTGCTCCCTTTGCCTTTACCCTCTTCATTATTCCCTGAATGGAGCTCTGACGAAAATTATCGGAATTACTCTTCATGGTAAGACGGTAAACGCCGATAACAATATTCTTTTCCGAGGCCTTATTATAGGTATTCTCCGAGCTTCCCCCGGAATATGAATAATACCCTGCAATATCAAGTACCCGGTCTGCAATGAAATCCTTTCTGGTGCGGTTTGATTCCACAATGGCTTCGATAAGGTTCTCCGGTACGTCGTGATAATTTGCAAGGAGCTGCTTCGTGTCCTTCGGCAGACAGTAGCCGCCGTACCCGAAGGAGGGATTATTGTACTGCTGTCCTATCCTGGGATCGAGACATACACCGTCGATAATGTCCTTTGTATTAAGCCCCTTCGATTCCGCATAAGTGTCAAGCTCATTAAAATATGAGACGCGGAGAGCCAGGTAGGTATTCGCAAAGAGCTTCACCGCCTCCGCCTCTGTGCTTCCCATAAAGAGGACATCAACATCCTCCTTTAAGGCACCCTCCTTGAGAAGGGCGGCAAAATCCTCCGCAGCCTTTTTCAGCTCCTGATCCGACATATCGGTTCCGAGGATTATCCGGCTGGGATAGAGGTTGTCGTACAGAGCCTTTGATTCCCTTAAAAACTCGGGGCTGAAGAGAATATTCTTCGTATTGAACTTCTTTTTCGCACTTTCGGTAAAGCCTACGGGAATGGTAGACTTTATCACTATATAGGCTTTCGGATTGGTCTTCAATACAAGGTCGATTACCGCTTCAACCGCGGAAGTATCAAAATAATTCTTCTTCGGATCATAGTTCGTTGGAGCTGCCACAACGACAAAATCCGCGTCCCTGTATGCGCTTTCCGCATCCAGCGTGGCCGTCAGATCAAGCTCCTTTTCCTTCAGATATTTCTCTATATATTCATCCCTTATCGGTGACTGCTTTCTATTAAGCATATCAACCTTTTCCGGGATTATATCAACAGCAGTCACCTGATTATTTAAGGAAAGGAGTGTGGCAATCGAAAGCCCTACATAACCTGTTCCTGCGATAGCTACTTTTTTATTCATGATATCAAACCTCGATCACTCCGTGACAAATTGTGTACAGATATTTATTTCCGTTCAGCATAATGGATTCATATTCAAAACAACAGGGGAATATCACATCTATTGGTATCAGGGGATTATGGAAGATGGAAAACTTCAATCCGTCGCTTATCCCTCCTCCGGTAAACTTTCCATAGGCCTCCTTGGATGTCCAGATACGGGTAAAGTCCTCCTCCTTATTTTCCGAGAACTTGAGGTAATCCTGTTCCTCTTTGGTAAAGAAGCGCTCAGCTATATTCTCATCATATTCTCTTATGCACTCAATATCAACTCCCACAGAGGGCGTTGAGAGTCCCTTTGAGGACTTTAACTCTGACCTCGGAGGGATCCCGGCAGCCGAAAATACAGAAGTTGCATCTATAAGATTATTCCCGGGAAGCACAGAACCGTTGTCGTTTGGTGTGGAAACCGACAATGCCACTGCCTCATTGGAGTGCGAAACAGAAAAGAAGAACGGCATATCCCCGCCCACAAGCGGCTTTCCTGCCTCATTGAATACCACATTATCCGGATCCTCTTTATTGTCCAAAAAGGCATCAAGAATGAGTTTTCCCGCCAGGATGCTAAGCTTCCTGCCCTTCTCGGTCTTGAATTTCTCAGCCTTTTCCCTTCTCCAGGCCGGAAGTGTGGGAAAGACCTCCTCAAACCATCCTTCCTCAAATTCGTTTATACTCTTTATTGTCGTCTTTATGATCATGCTCTGCAGTCCTCTGAATATCCCTATTTAATACCTGTGGAGCCGAAACCGCCCCGGTCCTCGCCCTCAAGCCGTGAAACCTCCGTGAAGCTGAAGGCCTTCTGATGCTCAAATATCCTGAACTGGCATATCCTGTCATTAAAACTGATCTTTGTATCCCTTACAGCATATACGGGCATCATCCACTGATCATTATCCCCGCAGTAGGTCTCGTCTATTATACCGCAGCTGTTTGCCTGAAGTATACCAAAGTTTTTGAAGGTTGAGCTCCTCGGTACAACATGTGCTTCATAGCCCTTCGGAAGGGCGATCGCGATGCCAAGAGGGATTAGCTTAAATTCCCCGGCCTTTAATTCCACATCCTCTGCGGCTCTTAAGTCTATCCAGTCAGACTTTCCGTCAATAAACTTTAATTTTTCCAGCTTCTCATTAAAATACTTTATCTTTAATTCCATCATATCTTCATCTTTCACTTAAGTGTTACCCTGTGGAAGACCTTCTTTCCCTTCTGTATCACCAGCTCCCCGTCCGAATCAAAATCATCGGAGGTGAACACGGCCTTTATCTCATTTACCTTTTTCCCGTTGACACTTATGCCGTTCTGCTCGATAAGCCGCCTTCCCTCCGAACGGTTTTTCGCAATCTTTGTATCAACGAGGAGTGAAATAAGATCCTTCCCCTCCTTCATCTCTTCGCTGCTGTAGGTGGTTGTGGGCATATTCTCGCTCTTTCCGCCACCCCCAAATACATCCTTTGCCGCCTCTCTGGCCTTCGCTGCAGCCTCCTCACCGTGAACGGTCTTTGTGATCTCGTAGGCCAGTATCTCCTTTGCGGTATTGATCTCCTGATCCTTTAGAGCACCAAGTCTCCTCACTTCATCCATAGGAAGGAAGGTAAGTAAGCCTAAGCACTCCTCGACCTTTACATCCTCTATATTTCTCCAGTACTGGAAGAATTCATAAGGTGAGGTCTTCTTTTCATCAAGCCAGAGAGCCCCCTTCATGGTCTTTCCCATCTTGATTCCGTCACTTGTGGTCAAAAGCTTGAAGGTAAGGCCGTAGGCATCCTTCCCGGTCTTACTCTTTATTAGGTTCACGCCTCCTATGATATTACTCCACTGGTCGTCACCGCCAAGCTCCATCACACAGCCGTAGTCCTCGAAAAGCTTATAAAAATCATAGGACTGCATCAGCATATAGCTGAATTCAAAGAAGGTTAAGCCTCCCCTCTCCATCCTCTTTTTATAAGCCTCTGCGGCAAGCATCTTGTTCACATTGAAATGAACCCCGATCTCACGCATAAAGTCCACGTAATTAAGCTTAAGGAGCCAGTCGGCATTATTTGCGATAATCGCCTTGTCATTATCAAATTCAATAAATCTGGAAAGCTGTTTTTTGAAGCATTCCACATTGTGGTTTATATTTTCCGGGGTAAGCATCTGGCGCATATCGTTCCTTCCGGAAGGATCACCTATCATAGTTGTGCCGCCGCCCATCATTGCTATGGGACGGTGTCCTGCCTTCTGCATATGCATCATAGCCATGACAGTCAGGAAATGCCCCGCCGTCAGGCTGTCAGCTGTGGCATCAAAGCCAATGTAAAAGGTTATCTTTTCCTTTCCCATAAGGCTTTTAACGGCCTCTTCGTTTGTACACTGAGCGATAAAGCCCCTTTCCCTCAATACATCAAATGCGTTATCCATGGATCTGTTCCTTTCGTATTTCGTTAAACAATTTATTAGTATATCACGAAACACCCCAATGGAGAACAGTATTTTCAATACTATTTCCGTCTCTACCTTTTCAAAGCATTAATAAAGCACCTGCCGTAGCAGATGCCTTCACAGATTCTCAATTAAAAATGGTAACATGTATATTGGATATAATTTCAACATTTCACTGTTGCCTATATCTTTTTGTGATAGCAATATTTCCTTCGCAACATGCTTTGAATACTTTTTCTGAAATTCTGTAATTGATTCATGCTTGCCAATTCCGGATGACTTAACTTCAATCGGAACTATCTTTGTTTTTGAAGCAAGCAAAAAGTCAACCTCATAATAGTGAGAACTGTTTTCTTTCTCCCATGTGTGATAATAAAGATCTATATCTGATCCGGCGATTACCTGCGCAACTGCATTTTCGTATAAATATCCCAAATCCGCTGGGAGCGAATCACTTAACAATTTCGTATAAATGTTTTTATCCGTCTTCCCTGACGATCTGAAGATCATGGTAGTAAATAACCCTGTATCAGCCAAATAAAGTTTGAACGTATCATCATCTCTCGTTTGAGGTAACGCAATGCTCGGATTAAGGACATTATGGCAGGATAATACCGTCTTTGAATCCAGCAAATCATGTAAACGTTCTAAATCCTTATCGATCTTTTTTTTGCCCGTAGCTGCCGAAATAACATAACTTCTTTTATCCGTTGCCAACTGCGTTGGAACAGAATCATACATTCTTCCTATCAGCCCCGTATCATCGATCTTGAAGAAATCGTCTTTATAAAGATCTATTATTTCCCTTTTTACTTCATCAATCTCTGTAAAATTCCTGCCTTCAGTATAAGCTTCCACAGCCTGTGGCATCCCACCTACCGCCATATATATTCTGAAATCTCGCATCAGTTTTCTGTTTAAGGAATTTCCAACCGGCTTCCCAAGCTTATATAAATCTCGCAATACATCATAGGTATCATTTCCAATTGCCCACATAAATTCTTCATAATCCATCGGATATATCTGTATTTTCATCTCCTCGGATGGAAGCACTATATCCTTGACATTCTTTTTTATACTGATCAGAGAACCGGTCTCAATATAGTCATATCTCCCGTCCGCAACCAGGTACTTTATAGCCTGACGTACTTTAGGCATAAGTTGAATCTCATCAAATATAATGACGGATTCTCTTTTATACAATGTTATCCCCGTTGCAGTTTGCAATCTAAGAAAGAAAATGTCCAGATTTGCTATGTCATCGAACACATCAAGGATATCCTGTGTTATGTTAGCAAAATCCACTTTTATATATGACCTATACTCCTGCTTTGCAAATTCTTTGGCAATTGTCGATTTTCCAACACGCCTGGCCCCCTCCAAAAGCACAGAATACTTTGGTGCCTTTTTTTCTTTCCAATACTTTAGCTTTTCTAAAGCTTTTCTTTTGAACATATTATCTCCTCAAAACAGTATCATTCCGTTTCTTCAAAACTATAAACAGATTATAGTACCGTTTCTTCAAGATTTCAAGAGTATTGTTCCATTTCTTCAAGACTAATTTCTGCGTTTAGTACCGTTTCTTCCAAATATCTATCAAAAAAGCACCCGGAGGTGCCTTTTATTTTTGCGGGAAGATAAGGTCAAAAGATTCTTCGGGCTTCGCCCTCAGAATGACAATAGACTTCGCCCTCAGAATGACACTAGGCTGCGTCAGAGAAGCTGTTCCTGCCCGGATCTGTCCGGTGGTATGTGCGAGAGGGATTGATAGCGAACGACTGCAGTTTTGTGCCGAAACGTGGCGGCGCGACGCGAAAGCGCTTTTTTTTCGCGGGAGCGCCGTCCATATGTTTCGGTGCAAAACAAAGGTAGTGAGCGTAATCCGGCTCGCATATAACGCCGGCAGATCCGGGGTGAACCAAACTGCCTGCAGACAAAATACCTCTGTTATGAAAAAGATTCTTCGGGCTTCGCCCTCAGAATGACAACTGGCTTCGCCCTCAGAATGACAACTGGCTTCGCCAGAGAAGCTGTTCCTGCCCGGATCTGTCCGGCGGTATGTGCGAGAGGGATTGATAGCGAACGACTGCAGTTTTGTGCCGAAACGTGGCGGCGCGACGCGAAAGCGCTTTTTTTTCGCGGGAGCACCGTCCATATGTTTCGGTGCAAAACAAAGGTAGTGAGCGTAATCCGGCTCGCACATACCGCCGCCAGATCCGGGGTGAACCCAAACCGTCAGCCGATAAGCTTCTTTATTGAATTAACGGCAAGCTTTATGGCGGCTTCCGTGTCGTGTGCGACCGGATTCGAAAGCCCCTTTTTCGCTCTCTCCTGATTTGCAAGGCAGAGGAAGCAGGCCCCTACCCTGACACGAAGGAACTGCCCCACGGTAAAGAGTGCCGCTGTCTCCATTTCCGATGCGAGGCAGCCCATCCTGAGATACGCTTCCCACTTATTCTGAAGCTCATAGGATACGGGCATTATTTCGCTCTCGTGCTGCCCGAAGAAGGAATCCTTACTCTGTACGACTCCCACATGGTATTTTATTCCCATTTCTCCGGCACATTCAGCCATTTTACTTAATACGGTGTAATCAGAAACGGCAGGATATTCTATGGGAGCGTATTCACGGCTGGTTCCCTCCATCCTGACGGCAGCGCTTGCGATCACCACATCGCCTCCCATTACCTCCTCCTGCATACCTCCGCAGGTCCCTATCCGTATAAAGGTATGGGCTCCGCACTTTGAAAGCTCCTCTAAGGCTATAGCGGCGCTTGGTCCTCCGATGCCTGTAGAAACCGCACTCACCCTTTCTCCCTTTATATAACCGGTATAGGTCGTATATTCCCTGTTACTAACCACAAATTCAGCATTATCAAAAAAGGATGCTATTTTTTCGACCCTTCCGGGATCCCCGGGAAGGATCACGTACCTTCCTATGTCCTCCGATGACACTCCCGTGTGATACTGTTTTCCGCTGCCTTCTGTGTAGTCGATCATAATGTTTTCTCCTCATAAAAATAAGATGATTAAAGCGCCAAAAGTAATTGTCACCACACAAGCTTGCTTGTGGTGGGGACAAGAACTTTGGGCGCACCCCTACACGAGCATGAAGTGGGGAAGGGGCCCCGCGAAATGCGAGTGTGGGGTAGGATTGTGGGAGTGCGTAGCACGGAACAATCCGTATTTAATCAAAATGTGACTTTTGGCGTCCGAATCATAAGATTCTTCGCTGTCGCTCAGAATAACAGTTCCATTCAGCGTGAGAGGATCTCCGCAAGCGGTACGTTCCTCTTTTCGCGGGTGATCTCCGCTATGCCGAGTCCTGTAAGGTCTATGAATTCCGCTTTTATCCGGTCCTTTTTCAGTTCCGTCTTTAATTCCCCGATAACCTCTTCCCGGTGGGAACGGGAGGTCATATTAATAAGATCTATAAGGATCATTCCGCTTAGGTTTCTTATCCTTATCTGCCGCGCTGCCTCCCTCACGGCCTCCAGGTTTGTTTCGAGGATAAGAGCGTCCTTAGAAAGCTTTTTCGTGTTTTTGCCGCTGTTTACGTCCATAATAAAGGCGGCCTCGGTTTTCTCTATGACCAGGGTACCGCCGTCATTAAGATAGACAGTCTTATAAAATACCTCATCAATGGCGGCCTCCAGCCGGCAGAGCTTTATAAGGGGATAATCCTTATCAGTGTAGAGCCGTATCCTCCCGGAAAGCTCCCCGTCGGACTTTAGCTCATCCTTCAACGACTCATATATACCTGAATCATCGGTCACCACTTCATCCGGAGCTGTCCTCAGATCTCTTAAATATGTGCTGATCTCCGACGGAGCTCTGTAGAGCCTTATAAAGGGAAGCGAGTACTCTGCTTTTTTCCCGATATTCACTATCTCTTCATAAAGCTTCTCAAATTCCCCGTCTATCAGGGATTCCGGAGCCTCCTCCGCATTTGTACGTATAACGGCTCCAATACGGCCCTCGGTTTTAAGCTTCGATAAAATAAGGCTCTTCAGCCTTTCCTTCTTTTCCTCCGGAATCCTTCGGCTTACACCAACCCCTTGGCGTCCGAATGTTAATGCCACATACTTCCCCGCTATGGAATACCCGGGAGTTACAACCATTTCCTTATCCCCGAAGGCTTCCTTCACAATCTGGACTACGATCTCGTCCTCCGGGCGGATATCGGATCTCTCCTTCAGATCCATAAAAGCCTTTATCCCGCTGCCGAGTAAGAGGAAAGCAGCGTTAAGGTTTTTTTGTATGTTTATTACCTTTGCCTTTATGATATCCCCGGTACGAAAGCTTCTGCTCTCTTCCGGTGCTGTAGCAAGGATATCCCAGATCCTATCATCCATTATCAGGGCGGTAATCATAAAATCCCTGTATTTTGTTATGACTACCCTGTCACTCAAAACCTCTCTCCCGCTTCAGATAAAGGCTTACCGTCGCTGTCAAAAATATCCTCTCTTGTGATAAGAAGATCCGTAAGAGACGGGTACTCCTCCTCTTCATCTGAACCCTTAACCATAATGCCTTTCAGGGCTCTTATAAGAAGGGCAGGCTTCACATTGTCACCCGAAGCCGCAGAGAGCCGCATGCTAAGATACGGAACCTTTTTTTCGGGATCCTTTATCTCGTCCCCGCTTAAGGGCCCGTCCGGAAAAAGGAAGCCCAAGGTTTTCTCCTCGATATCAAGAGAATAAACGAAATCCTTAAGTTCAATCTCACGGACGGATTTCTTGCTTTTTTTAGTTATCTTAAGAGAAGGCATATCCTTAAAAGCCCTGACGGCCTTATATATATCCCATTCCGGCTCGTGTCCGGGTCTGAAGATCACGGTATACTCCGCAGAGTGAACTGTTGCCATGGCCTTTTTTGCCCTGTCCGGAAGAAGCACTATGTCTCTTATTTCCATGCCCTCCGCAGAGACCGCATTCATCCTCTCCATCATATCCGAAGCACTGCTAAGGACAGTCACCTCCAGATCAAAGTATTCTCCGTTACTTTCCACTCCCACAGAAAGGGGCTGTGCAAAGGACATTATCTGATGGGGGGAAAATCCCTCAGAATAGGCAGCGTCTATCCCGGAGCGCCTTATCACCCTCTGGAAGTAGCGCATGGTATCCAGATGCCCGGTATACTTCATAAGACCATGCTTTGAAAACTTTATTCGGATAAGCTTATTTCCTTCCTTCAACGCTGCTTTTCCCTTCCTTTATCTCATACATACGCCTGTCTTAAAGGCTGCGGCACCGCAGAGCGAGCACTTCTCCCTGCAATTTGGCGTGACCACCCCCAGTTTAGCGTTCTCCCATTCCCGGATAAGAAAAGCCTTTGAGACTCCGGTATCAATAAAGTCCCAGGGCAGTATCTCCGCTGTGTCTCTTTCCCTCTCCGTATAAAAAGCCTTATCCGATCCTACGCTCTTAAACGCCTCATCCCAGCGGCTTTTTTGAAAGATCTCTGACCAGCTGTCATATATCGCCCCGTTTCTGTAGGCTTTCAGGATAACCTCAGAAACCCTGCGGTCACCTCTTGCAAGCACTCCCTCAAGCTCCGAGATATCATTCTCATGATACTGGAATTTAAGCGACTTATGATTAAGCTCATTCTTCACTGCTTCCTTTACAAGCCCCGCCTTTCTCTTAAATTCCGCCGCCGAATTCATGGGAGCCCATTGGAAGGGCGTAAAGGGCTTCGGAATAAAAAAGGAGGCTGAGGAATTCACCATGACCCGGATCCCCTTTCTTTCCTCCTTCGGTATGGTATCAAAGTAGTTCATAGCCACACGGTCGGAAAGATGGGATATCTCCAGTACATCCTCGTCTGTTTCAAAGGGAAGTCCAAGCATAAAGTAGAGCTTCACCTTGTTCCACCCTCCCCTGAAGGCTTCAGCCGAGCCACGCATTATGTCTTCCTCGGTGATGCCCTTATTTATTACGTTTCTCATTCTCTGGGAGCCGGCTTCCGCCGCAAAGGTGAGACTTGATTTCTTTACATCCTGCACCCGGCTCATTATATCCAGGGAAAAGGCGTCTATACGAAGGCTTGGAAGGGAGATATTCACATATCTGTCCCTGAAGCTCTCGATCAGGAAATTGACAAGTTCCCCCAATTCACTGTAATCCGATGTGCTTAAGGAGCTTAAGGTTATCTCGTCCTGTCCGGTTGAGTTCAGCATTTCCTCTGCTTTTTTCTTTAAGAATTCAAGGCTCCTCTCCCTTACGGGTCTGTAGATCTGCCCTGCCTGACAGAAACGGCATCCCCTTATGCAGCCTCTCATAACCTCCAGTACCACCCTGTCCTGAGTCACCTGGATAAAGGGAACCAGCGGCTTTTCCGGATAGGAGACATTGTCAAGGTCTGTAATAAGATTTTTCCTGACCGTCTTCGGAACGTCATCAAAAAGAGGAAAGAAGCGTTTAATGGTTCCGTCCTCATTGTATTCCACATCATAGAGAGAGGGCACGTACATTCCCTCAATCTTCGATGCCTCCCTTAAGAACTCATCTTTACTCCTGCCCTCTCTCTTCATTTCCTTATAAAGGTCAAGGAGAGCATCATAGCTTTTCTCGCCTTCACCAATATAAAAAAGATCAAAAAAGGGAGCAATGGGCTCCGGATTATAGGTACAGGGTCCTCCTCCAATAACTATGGGATCCTCTTCTCCTCTCTCCTTCTGCATCAGAGGGATCCCGGAGAGCTCCAGTATCTGAAGGATATTCGTATAACACATTTCATATTGCAATGTGATCCCGAGAAAGTCAAAGTCCTTTATCCTGTCCTGTGACTCCAAAGCAAAAAGCGGGATAGACCTATCCCGCATGATCCTGTCAAGGTCGACCCAGGGCGAATACACCCTTTCGCACCAAACATCCTCACGCTTATTGAACATATCGTAAAGGATCTGTATCCCTAGATGGCTCATGCCTATCTCATAGACATCCGGGAAACATAGGGCAAAACGGATATCCACCTTCTCTTTATCCTTGATACAGGCATTTATTTCATTTCCTATGTAGCGTTCCGGCTTTTCTATTGAAAGTAAAAGCTCGTCGCTTAGAGCTGTTTTTTTGATGGTTATTCTCCTTAACAAAAGTTGAATTTATGACCAAAGATCCTTCGCTTCGCTCAGGATGACAGGAGTGCTACAGGATGACAGGAGTGCTACAGGATGACAGGAGCGCTACCTTGAATTAATCTCCTTCGTGATCTCGTCCCAGGTCACTCCCTTTTCCACCATCAGTACCATGGCGTGATAGAGGAAATCCGCCATTTCATACTTTATCTCCTCGGGATTCGGATTCTTCGCGGCGATTATGATCTCCGTACATTCCTCTCCCACCTTCTTCAGTATCTTGTCTATACCCTTGTCAAAGAGGTAATTTGTATAGGAGCCCTCCTTCGGATGTGCCTTTCTGTCAAGTATGGTATTATATTCCCTTTCAAAGGCCTTAAGGGGATTCAGATCATCATACTCTTTTTTAAGCATGGTATTAAAGAAGCAGGAACGCTTTCCCGTGTGACAGGCTGCCCCCACCTGCAGGACCTTGGCAAGGATCGTATCGTTATCGCAGTCTGAAATAAGGCTCTTCACATACTGGAAGTTTCCGCTTGTTTCCCCCTTCATCCAGAGAGAATTCCTGCTCCTTGAGTGGTAGTGCATAAGCCCTGTTTCTATGGTCTTTATATATGCTTCCCCGTCCATATAGGCAAGCATCAGGACCTCGTCAGTCTTATAATCCTGGACTATCACCGGCACAAGGCCGTCACTCCCCTTCTTAAAGTCCTCCCACTGCATGCTGCTTTCAAAGGTATTTACCGGGATCCCGAGACCCCTGCACTGACGCTTGAAGTCCATAAAGCCTTCGAATTTTTCGTTTATATCGCCTCCGGACACACCCTGCACCGAATAATTCCTTAAGACCGCCGCCAGCTCGTGAAAGGATTTTTTGTGGAATATCGGAACAAAGCCTACGGATATGGGGTTTGCATTATTGCTGCAGGCCCTGTCCACCCAGTCCGCGGAGGGTTCCAGATTATTTTCGTTTACCAGGATCAGGGTGCTGATATAGTTCTTTATCTCGTTCCTTCCCTGCTCGAGCTGTGAGGGATTATCTATGCAGGCTGCAATATGATCCCGCCCGAAACGTGTGCTGACCTCCTCGGAAAGCTTTATGTTTTCGGGCTTTTTATAATTAAGCGCAGCCTTTCTGCAGCCGGCGTAGAGGAGCTTCTTTATATCCTCCAGTCTTTTCACGTTCCCCGCTCCGATGACGGGAATGTCGATTGCGGCACAGATATTCTTTATGAGATGCAGATTATTCTCGTGCTCCTCATCCTCCTCGGAAAGATCAAAGATGATTAGTGAATCAGCACCATGATTCGCATAATCCATTGCCAGAGCTAAGGGATCCTTCTTTAATGCGGTTTTTGCCCCGAACCATTTAACCGCATGTCCCTTATTAATAAACATACAGGGAATTACTTTTTTGTATTCGTTACTCATAATACTCCTTTGGTGGACAGTACTCCGCCTATCCTCTCGTCAAAAGACGTGGCTATGTCAAGTGACTTCGCAAATGACTTAAATGCAGCTTCCATTATATGATGGCTGTTTGACCCGCTTATTTCCTTTATGTGCAGGTTCATTGCGGCAGAGTAGCTCACAGCATAGAAAAACTCCCTTGCCATTTCCGTATCCATATCCCCGCACCTTGCCTCTTTGAATTCAAGATCGAAAGAGAAATAGGGTCTTCCGGACAGGTCCACTGCCGTAAGTATAAGCGCCTCATCCATGGGCAGGATAAAGCTTCCGTAACGCTTTATCCCCTTTTTTTCACCGATAGCCTCCTTTATGGCCTGCCCGAGCACTATCCCGCAGTCCTCTATACTGTGGTGGCAGTCAACATTTAAGTCTCCCCTGCACTTAAGCTCAAGGTCAAACAGGCCATGCCTTGTGAAGCCGTCAAGCATATGGTCAAAAAAACCTATACCGGTATCTATCTCTGCCTTCCCGCTGCCGTCCAGAAGAAGGACACAGCTTATATCCGTTTCCTTTGTCTTTCTGTTTACCTCTGCTCTGCGGTCCATAAACATCATTCCTTTCTACTCAAATCTCACCGCAATGGAATTGGCATGGGCCGTAAGCTTCTCAGCCCTGGCAAATGCCTCTATATCCTCGTGTATACTCCGTAGCGCAGGCTCGGAATATGATATCACCGAAGACTTCTTTATGAAATCGTCTACGGAAAGAGGTGAAAAGAATCTTGCCGTGCCGTTCGTCGGAAGAACATGGTTTGGTCCCGCGAAGTAGTCTCCAAGCGGCTCTGAGGAATAGGGTCCGATAAAGATGGCTCCGGCGTTTTTCACCTGCGTCATGGTTTTCCACGGGTCTCTTGTCACTATTTCCAGATGCTCTGAAGCAATATCATTCACGGCATCGAGAGCATCGCGTATGTTTCTCGCAACAAGGGCATATCCGTAGTTTTCCAGTGACTTTTCTATTATCTCTCTCCTTGAAAGCCCCGGCAGGAATTTATCGATTTCCTCTGAAACCCTCTCGGCTACCTGTCTTGAGGTGGTGACAAGGATAGCGGATGCCATCTCGTCATGCTCTGCCTGCGAAAGAAGGTCTGCCGCGACAAAGCGGGGATTTGCACTGTCATCCGCAAGCACCAGTATCTCAGAGGGACCTGCGATGGAATCAATGCTCACATGCCCGTAAACCGCCCTTTTTGCAAGGGCCACAAAGATATTTCCGGGACCTACGATCTTGTCGACCTTCTTAATGGACTCCGTTCCGTAGGCAAGGGCTGCGATAGCCTGGGCTCCTCCCGTCTTGTAGATATCCCTTATCCCGAGAAGCTTACAGGCTGCCAGTACCTGGGAATTGACCTTCCCCTCAGCATTGGCAGGGGTGGTCATGACTATTTCCTTAACCCCCGCAACTATGGCGGGAACTACGTTCATAAGAACCGAGCTCGGATAGACCGCCTTTCCTCCGGGAACATATACACCGGCTCTCTCTATGGGAGTTATACGCTGCCCAAGGATCACACCGTTATCCTTTGTATTAAAGAAGCTCTGTCTTTTCTGGCATTCGTGGAAGGTCCGGATATTGTTGATGGAACGTCCCATGACACCCATCAGATCCTCTCCCACCTCTCTTACGGCTTCTGCAACTTCCTCATCACTCACCCTGAAATTGGATGTATTAAGGGTGCAGTGGTCGAATTTCTCTGCGTAGTCAAAAATGGCCTTATCGCCGTTTTTTCTGACATTTGAGATTATTTCCTCCACGGTCTTCTCATATTCCGGGAAGCTCGCGGGCTTTCTTTTCAAAAGCTTTCCCAGAAGATCCGCTTTTGTTTCATTATTAAGATCAACTATTCTCATGATACACCTCTCAGCGCTTCTATTATTCCTCGTATCCTTTCGGCTTCCATCCTCATTGAGACCTGATTTACCACCATCCGGGCAGAAAGCGGGCAGACCTCCTCCAGCACGGTCAGTCCGTTTTCCTTTAAGGTGGAGCCGGTCTCCACTATATCACATATAACATCCGAAAGTCCCACTATGGGCGCAAGCTCAATGGAACCGTTAAGCTTTATTATATCGACTGTCTGATGCTTCTTATTGTGGAAATAATCCCTTGCGATCCTTGGATACTTTGTGGCTACCTTTATCATTTCATGGTGGGCCAGAAGCTCCTTGGCCTCCGGAAAGCCGCATATGCACATCCTGCATTTTCCGAAGCCGAGATCCAGGACCTCATAGATCGCACGGTTTTCCTCCATAATTATGTCCTTACCGGAAACCCCTATATCCGCTGCTCCATGCTCCACATAGGTGGGAACATCGGGTCCCTTGGCCAGGAAAAACTTAAGCTTCTTTTCCTCATTAACAAAGATCAGCTTCCTTGAAGACTTATCCTTCATCTCCTCACAGGTAATACCTGTTTTTTCAAGCTTTTCCAGCGTTTTATCCGCAAGGCGTCCCTTTGTAAGTGCAAAAGTCAGATATCTCATCAGATCTTTTTTTCCTTTCCATCCGAAAAATATATTACCAGGCTGTTCCCGGATCCCTTATGAGTTCCTGAGGGCTTTATCCCGTCATTTAGCCTTGTCATTGCGGTATATATCCCTTTAGCCCTGAGCTCGGTTGCCTTCTTAAGTGCCGCTTCAAAGGAGACACTGTCATAATAGATATAAGCCTCTTCCTTCCCTGCTTCGCCCTCTATATTCTGACGCTTTAAGGTGGATAAAAGCTGGTCTATAATAAGAGTAAAGCCCACGGCAGCCTTGTCCCGTCCGAAATTCTTAAGGAGCTTATCGTATCTTCCGCCTCTTATAATGGCATCCCCGGTGCCGAAGGTGTATGCACGGAAGATCACGCCCGTATAATAGTCATGCTTTGACAGCATCCCAAGGTCAAAGGTTATATAGTCCTGCACTCCGTATATCTTCAGTCTGTCGTAAAGCTCCTTTAGCCTTTTAACAGCATCCTCGGATCTTTTTATCCCCTTTACCTTCTTTTGTGCCTCATCCAGTATTTCTATATTTCCGAAAAAGTCAGGGAAGGACCTAAGGGTACTCTTTATTGAATCTGGAGCATCAACATCATTAAGGGCGTCCAGCGTTCCGAAGTAGTTCTTGTTCCTTATATTTTCCGAAAGCTCGGCCACCGTATCAGCATCAAGACCCGCTCCCTCGCACAGTCCCTTAAAGTATTCGGCATTTCCGACGCAGATCTGAAAATCCGTCAGTCCCGCATCCTTAAGAAGCTCCACAGCTATATTTATCATCTCAGCATCGGCATCGGAAGAGGGCTCCCCCAGATATTCAAGTCCGAGCTCCGTTACCTCCTTTAATTTTCCCTGAAGTCCCGAATGGTTTGAAAAGGTCTTCCCAAGATAACAGAGTCTCTTCGGATCCTCATCCTCAAAAAAATACTTAACAGCGGCTCTCGCAACCCCCGGGGTAAAGTCCGGACGGAGGGCAAGGGTATTATTCTCCCTGTCAAAGAACTTATAAACCTCTCTTGAGGATGTGATACCCGTATCCTTTGAGAAAATATCAAAGTATTCAAAGCTTGGGGTCTCTATTTCCTTATAGCCGTAAGACTTTATCAAAGACTTAAGCCTGTTTTCCAGAAGCTCCTTTCTTTCAAGCTCCTCTCCGTATATATCCCTTACTCCCTCCGGAGTATGTAAAAGTCTGTTTTTCATTTGATGTTTCTCTCCTTTTCCCCGTCTCTGTCACTTAAATCCGTCTGTATGGCTTCAAGGTATGGAAGATACATATTTGCCGCAGGCTTTATAAAGTATCTATCATCCGTTTCCTCATATCTGAAGCTCTTTCGTCCCCCGTTTTCGCTTCTCTCCCAGAATCCCTGAAGCTGTCTGAAGGTCAGATAGTAAAAGGTATCCCTCTCCGTATAGTGTATAAGGAAAAAGGCTATCCCCCCCTGTGCCTCAAAATCCCTCATAAATAACACCTGATGTTTATGGATGTTTCTTAGGGTAAAGGTATCAACCGCACATTCCTTGGCGTCAAAGCATACCGGGATCCCCTGCACCGCCCCTATGTAGTCAACGGTACTCTTCTGATCGAAGTAGGCAAGCTTTATGGTTCTTGACTCCTTGTCAAATTCCACCGGAGTTATGGGCGTCGGGATCTTCTGTATCAGTGCAAGGCCCCTATCCCTGTATTCTTCATTTGTTCTGTTTATAAGGTCTTCGAGCTCCGACCCACGGAGCCCCCTTGTCTTCCAGGACATAGCTTTCTACCTGCGGTTCTGCAGATGACTGTTTTTAGCAGTTACTCTGAATTTTAAAAAGTAATTCATATCATCCTTAATCCCCGCTTCAAAAACCTTATGGGAAAGATATGAAAGCTCCCCCTTTATCTCCGGGAATTCCACCTTGAAAGCGTGCAGCATCTGCCTGTCTGCCTTTAATTCTTCAGAGGCCTTTAATGACTCCTCGGTACAGTACTTTCTGTCACCAAGGACGGGAAAGCCGGCCTTAAGCATATGAGCCCTTATCTGATGGGGTTTACCGGTAATAAGATGTACATAAAGAAGCGTAAGTATCCTGCCTCCGATATTTATCTTTCCTTCCGGCTCTGCTTCGGTCTCCACAGGATCGGAGTCCGGTTCCTCTGTGTCAAAAATACGGACCCTGTTTTCACTCCTGTCCTTTTTCAGATAACCCTTAAGTTTAAGAGGCTTCCTAACCTCTCCGTCAACTATTGCATAATAATACTTTTTCAGGCTCCTGTCCTTTAAAATCTGACTTAAGCACTTCAATCCCTTCTGGGTCCTTCCGCAGAGCAGGAGTCCCGAAGTGTTTCTGTCCAGACGGTTACATACCGAGGGCTTTACCGCATAGCCGCGTACGGAGTCCTCCAGGTATTTAAGAAGAAGGTCGTTTGCGGAGATATCCGGGCTATCGTCAGACTGGCTTAAAAGTCCGGCGTCCTTATTTATGATAAGGATATTATCATCTTCATAAACTATATCCCTCTTAAAGGACTTAAGTTCTTCTTTCTTTACCTTTCTTTGGGTCTCTGCCTGCTTTTTCCGCGGCTCGAACTTTTCTATGACTTCATCGGAAAAGAACACTTTTATACTGTCAGCAGCCTTCAGTATCTCCTTACCGCCGCATTTCTTCCCGTTTAACACTATATTCTTTTTTCGAAGCGCCTTGAAAAGCACTGCACCCTTTGCTCCGGGCAGTGCCTTTTCCAGATACTTTTGCAAGGTCTGCCCCTCATCGGGGGCTTCTATTATGTATTCTTTCATTTAAGATTCTATTCTTAAAGCTTCCTTACTTGGCTCAGAAAAATTGAGCGATCCCGTTATCTGTTTACTATCAGGGCATATTCGCCCTCGTCCATTTCATCAAATATCCCGGACATTGAAGAAAAAAGCTCCTCTTCATAACCATTTTCCTTTGCCCTCGCATCAAAACGGAAAATATGGTATTTATCAGCATCGCTTAAGTATAGGAGCCTCCCCGGGGAAAGGGAAACCGTCAAAAGCTCCTCTTTTATAATATCAGAAAGCTCCGCTTCCTTATACTCTCCGCTCCATCCGGCCTGGGAAAGGATATCATATATCTCGATAAAGGAAGCATAGCGTAAAAGGCTTTCAGTATCGGGGGCGGAGGCGTCAAGGGTGACCGGCCTAAGCTCCCCCTTTTCATCCTCCGGCTCATAAACACAGACTATCCTCCTATAATAATCAGACAGGATAAGACTCCCGCTTCCGTCTGTCATAACAGGGATAACAAGCTCCTTTTCACTTCCGTCCGGAAGGGTTATATATCCGGTCCAGATATCGTTTTCCATCCCATCAAAGGAGAGGTCAGCACTGCATCCTTTATATGCTTCATTAAGGGAATCTTCAGCTGCCTCATCTATTTCCTCTGTTTCCTTAGCCGGAGCTTCCGCCCCTGCGGCATCCGAAAGAACGTCACTTTTGATTTCCGCGCTCTCAGCGTCCCCGGGGATATCCTCCTTCCCTCCGGAAGGCGTATTCCCGCCACAGGCTGAAAGGCTGTGACAAAGGAGAAGTACTATTAAAAAAACTGCAATACCCCTTTTTTTCATAGGACTATAATGACAGGTTGGAAATAAGCTTTATCATTTCCCCGTCTTTTGTAAGGACCTTTATCTTCTGTTCATTCAGGTATTTTAATCTTTTTATGAATTCATCTGTGCCCCGGAAGCTCTTTATATTCCATTCCCTGAAGCCGTTCTTTTTTGACATAAGGTTAAGGTGCCTTAAAAGCTCCTTATCATCAGTCTCTTTATCGGGAAAAAGAAGTAAGGTATTCTTGTTTATCACTGCGATACAGGGAACAAAGTACGACTTCTCCGTAGTGGTAATAACCGAATCATATAGGACCGGCACAATTCCCCTCACCTCTTCTATCCTCTCATAAACCTCGTAATCTACGGATTTAAATCTCAAAAACATGATGAGATTTACGGCTGCCATAGCTGTCGGTATCGCGGATATCACGGCAAGCACCAGAAATACCATCCCGTACTGCGGGAATATGACCCAGGTGCAGAGTGTGAGGATCAGGGTAATAACGCAGGGAATAAGAAAGCGCACAAGGGAAGAGCGGTGCTGGCTGTCAAGATAGCCCCGCTCTCCTTTTCCCGGCCTGATACTTTTATCCGTATTATCACGACTCATGCTTCTTTACTATGCTGTCCTTTTCCTTAAAAATGGAATCCGGTGCTATAACGCCCCTCACGCTTGAAAGAGGGTAGATATTTGTGTTTCTGCCTATCACGGTTCCGGGATTCAGGACTGAATTGCAGCCCACCTCCACATGGTCCCCGAGCATTGCGCCGAATTTCTTAAGCCCGGTCTCTATCCTTTCCTCCCCATCCTTAACGACAACAAGCGTCTTGTCTGCCTTGACGTTTGATGTTATGGAGCCGGCTCCCATATGGGAATAAAACCCGAGGATCGAGTCCCCGACATAATTATAGTGGGGCACCTGTACATGATTAAATAAGATCACATTCTTAAGCTCTGTGGAATTTCCAACGACACAGTTATTTCCGATAAGGACCTTCCCCCTTATGAAAGCTCCGGGTCTGACCTCTGTATCTTCTCCGATTATGCAGGGACCAAGTATTGCTCCCACAGTCGGAAAGATCTTCGCACTCCGTGCGATCCAGATATCATCGCCCTTTTTTTCATAGATCACGGGATCAAGGCTTTCCCCAAGCTTTTTTATCATATCTCCTATCCCGTTTAAGGCTTCCCACGGATAGGTAAAGCCCCTTAAGTAATCTCCCGAAAGGGTTTCATTAAGATCATATAAATTGACTGTTTTTGCTCTTTCCATTTATAACAGCTGTTTCCTTTCTTCTATTTTCTCTGATTAAGAGCCCTGAACCTTTTTCCAAGCTCTACACTCAGATCCCGGCTCCTTACGGAATCCACGTATTTTCTCACATAATTATCCAGGGTCTCCCTGTATTTTTCCGGTGTGAGCTCTCCTCTCTCAACCTGGGAAAGACCCTTTTCCCAGCTTGCCGTCATCTCGGGATTCAGCATCCCGGGCATTGTAAGATATACCACCTCATAGATCATCTCTCCGAGCTTTCCCGGTGTCAGTATCTGGTTCTTTTTATTAAGGCCTAAGTACCTGATATGTATAAGCTTTTCAAGTATACCGGCTCTTGTGGCACTGGTGCCGATCCCGGCTCCCTTTATCTGGGCACGGAGCTCCTCATCCTCAATAAGCTGACCCGCATTTTCCATGGCGAGTATCATAGATCCTGTGGTATAACGTTTCGGAGGGCTGGTCTTCCCCTCCTTAAGGGAGAATTCCGTGGGCTTTACCTCCATTGACTTCTTTATTACCGGGATAAGCTTCAGAAGATCTCCGTCATTCTCCTCTTCCTCATCCTCCGGCTCCTCATCCTTTTCACTGCCCTTTTCCTCCCCCGTTTTTCCGGGAGCTCCCGCAAACTTTCTGTCCTGACCGGTTATCACGAAGAAACCCGGGTCACTCAGAGCCTTTGAAGATGTAAAGAAGCTTTCTTCTCCCTTTTCGGTGCTGACAACTGTTGTCAGGGAAACCTTCTTAAATACGGCAGGGGGGTAAAATATGGACAGAAAGCGTCTGACTATCATATCATATATCTTTTTTGAGATATCGCTTAACCTGTTATATTCAGAAAGGTTCCCGGTGGGGATTATGGCGTAGTGATCCGTCACCTTGCTGTCATCGGTATAAGGCTTTTTTATAATGTTCTTATAGAGCCCCTCCAAAATGATCTTCCCGGCAAAGCCGCTCACCGGTGTATAGCGCTTTACCCCGTTTAGATTCTTTATGATCTCGGATGCCACCGCCTTTGTTAAGACCCGGGCATCGGTCCTCGGGTAGGTAGTAAGCTTCTTTTCGTATAATTCCTGTGCGCAGTTCAGAGTCTCGTCGGGGCTAATATGAAAGCGTTTGGAGCAGGCTGCCTGAAGCTCCGCAAGATTAAATAAAAGAGGCGGCTTCTTCTTTTCATCAGTCTTCTTTATATCCTTTATAATAGCTCCCTTATTGTTCTTAAGGGCTTCGATGAATTCCAGGGCGGCTTCCTTTGAAAGAAAACCTTTTTCACTGTATATCCCGGGAAGTCCCTCTAAGGCAGAACCCTTCGTGATCTTCCATTCCCCGCCGTAGCTTCCCTCCGGAACGGAAAAGCTGCCTCTGATACGGTAGAATACGGTTTCCTTAAAATCCCTTATCTCTCTTTCTCTTCTGACTACCATACCAAGAACACAGGTCATAACCCTTCCTACGGCTATGGCGGAATACTTTTTTGTTCCGGCAGCTTCATTAAGCATCTTTCCGTATTTCACGGAAAGAGCCCGGGAAAAATTGATGCCCATGGAATAGTCCTCTATCCCGCGCATTATCCCCGCGTTTGACAGATTATCGTATTCACTGTAAGGCTTCGCTTCACTTATGCCTCTTTTTATCTCTTCCTCGGTGGTGGAGTCTATCCAGACCCGTTTCTCCCTGATCCCCTTCCTTACTCCGCTTTTCCTGCGGATAAGCTCCTCTATTACCTGACCCTCTCTTCCGGAGTCTCCTGCCCAGAGTATGGTCTCTATATCTTCCCTGTGGAGCATTTTCTTAACGATCCCGTACTGCTTTTTTACGCTGTCTATGACCTCGTATTTATACTCAGCAGGAAGAAAGGGGAGATCCTCCATCCTCCACCTCTTGTACTTCTCATCATATTTCTCGGGATAGCACATCTCGATAAGATGCCCCACGCACCAGGTAATGCAGAAGCTGTCATTCTCTAAAAAGCCATCAGAACGCCCCCTGACATTCAGTATGGATGCGTATTCCCTGGCAACACTGGGCTTTTCCGTTATCACAAGAGTCTTTCCCATTTACGAAGAGACTCCCGTTCTTTGGGAAATATCAGAAACTATCTCATCAAATATAAGATCCGAAAGCTCTCTCTTTGACAAGAAGGGCAGCTCCCTGTTTCCGTCTTTTTTTATAAGGGTTATCCTGTTCGTATCGCTAATAAAGCCTGCCCCTTCATCCCTTAATGAATTGGCGCAGATCATATCGGCATTCTTTTTCTTGAGCTTTTTTGCAGCATTTTCGATAAGATCCTCGGTCTCCATGGCAAAGCCGCATATATACTGCTTTTCCGTCCTTTTCAAACCTACGGTTTCAAGGATATCAACCGTCCTTTCAAGATGGATAACAGGTGTTTCACCATCTTTTTTCTTGATCTTACTCTTACTTATTTCTGCTGGTCTGAAATCCGCAACAGCTGCCGCAAATATAAAGATATCAGTATCCTTTTGTCTCTTAAACACTTCTTCTGCCATTTCCGAAGCGGAAAAGACATCTACCCTGTCAACACCAAGCGGCGCTTTAAGGGCTGTCCGTCCCGAAACAAGAGTGACGTAAGCCCCCCTGTCTGCTGCCGCATCGGCAAGAGCATAGCCCATCTTCCCTGAAGAGTGGTTGGTGATGAAGCGCACGGGATCTATCCTTTCAGCGGTGGGACCGGCAGTGATAAGAACCCTCTTCCCGGCCATATCTTTTATATGTCCTATATGCCTTAAGCCGCATTCTATAAGCTCCTCCACCGGAGGAAGCTTTCCCTTTCCCTCGTCACCGCAGGCAAGAAGTCCCCTTGCAGGCTCAATGATCTCGTAGCCGTAGCTTTTAAGCTTCTTCATATTGTCCTGAACTATGGGATTTTCGTACATAGCGGTATTCATAGCGGGAGCTATAAGCTTCGGGCATTTTACGGCCATTATTGTGGTTGAAGCCATATCGTCCGCTATGCCGTTTGCGATCTTTCCAATGATATCGGCACTGGCAGGGGCCACCATACAGAGATCGGCAGCCTTTGCAAGGCTGATATGCTCAACCTCAAAGTCAAAATCCCTGTCAAAGGTGTCCATCACGCACTTATTTCCCGTGAGTGTCTCAAAGGTAATGGGGTTAATAAAGAAAGCGGCATTCCTTGTCATAATGACATTTACATTGAATCCCGCTTTTCTGAATCCGTGTGCAAGGTCCGCAGCCTTATATGCTGCAATGGAACCGGTTACTATCAATAATACATTTTTCATTAATCAGACCAAATCGCTTAATTTATCTATGAGCTCTCCCTGATTCACGGGCTTAAGAAGGAAGCCGCTGGGATGAAGGGAAAGGCTCCTCATAACCATATCCTTCTCGGAATTTCCCGTAAGGAACACAACAGGTACCGTACCTCCCTTATCCATTATCCTTATCTTCTTTAAGGTAGTGGGGCCGTCCATTTCAGGCATATAGCAGTCCAGAAGTATGCAGTCCGGGAACTGCTTTTCCAGAAACTTTATGGCCTGGGCACCGGATTTGACACAGGTAACCTTAAACTGCTTTTCCAGATATCCCTTTACGACCTTTAATGCAACCAGGTCATCATCCACAACAAGGATATGCTTCTTCCTTCCGCAGGATATCATAAGCCTGTCTATCGCCGTCCGAATGGACTCAAGAGAGCTGTATTCCGGAAGCTCATAGGAAGCCCCGGGGAAAACATTGCTTGAAAAGATCTCCCTGTCCTTTTCGTCCGCAACCAGCAAAAGGGGAATATCCTTAAACCTTTCATCCTCCCTGAAGTCTATCATTGAAAAAAGCTTCTGCCTCATAGCGCTCTCAACATAAACCACTATACATTCGGGAATGAAGGATCCGGCTTCGGATAAGATATCATTTGTTATAAGAGAATACTTTGCATTATATATCCCGTCAAAGCCTCTCTGAAATTCCTTCAATTTGTCGATTGTTGAAGCTAAAGCAAGTAATTTCTGCATAATACAACACCACCTTTATTGATTATACCATATTTCGTAAGGCGCTTTCAATGCACTCCTCCGCCTCGTCATAGTCAAAGTCCCGAAGCAGCTTAAGCGCATTCTTTGCTTCCTTCTTTATCTCAGGGCGGACACCTGAAAGCTCCGTAAATTCACCCAGCTCTGTCTCGGCTTCATCGGTATCCATATCCTGAAGCAGAGAAACGATTCTCTGCAGACGTTCCCTTACATCCTCATCGGGAAGAAGCTCCCCCTGATCACTATCTTCCCCTGCTTCCGTTTCTCCCTCTGCCTCCTCCTCCTGAAGTGCCGTTTCTATTTCCATAAGGACCCGGCTAAGAAGGGTTTCCAGCCCCTCCTTTTCATCAAGGATCTTCTCCTCTTCCCTGTCACGGGCAAGATCCTCAAAATGCTTTGCGAGATTGGAAAGCTCATCTGCTCCGATATAGCGTGCCGAGCTTTTCAGGGCATGAACCGATATCTGATAAGCCGCAAGATCATGGGATGCAAGCTGGCTTTCAAAGGTCTCGGGCTTATTTGACATGATAAAGGAATTAAGGAGGGTCTTATACATCTCCAGATCCTTCAATGAATTCTCCAGTCCCTTATTTACGTCAATATCTACAAGGTGTCTCAGCCACTCCCTGTTTCCGCTTTCATTTGTGTCCCTGACCGCGGAGCTCCCGTTGACCATATCGGATACTTCGTTTATATCCTTCGGATCTCTCTTCTTCTTTTTCTCCGGGATCCACTTATCCATCACCTCCATAAGCCTCTTAAGCTCTATCGGCTTCGTAAGGTAATCATTCATCCCCGCATTCAGGAATTCCTCTTCAACTCCCTTTATTGCATTGGCTGTAAGAGCGATAACCGGTGTTGTATATTTCTCCCTGATCTTCACAGTGGTCTCTATGCCGTCCATTCCCGGCATCATATGATCCATAAAGATAACATCATACGGCTCATCCTCTTCAAGATGCGCCAGAGCTTCGATCCCGCTGGATGCAAGATTTACACTTGCCCCATACTGGCTTATAAGGCCCTTTGCAACCTCGAGATTCACCCTGTTGTCATCCACCACAAGGATCCTTACATCCGGACAAACAAACGGCAGGCTGAATTCCTCATTCTTTACCCTTGATTCACCGAATACAAAGCTGCAGTCCGTATTGTCAACTATCCTCTGGGGTATCGAGAAGCTGAAGGTACTGCCTTCGCCGTAAACACTCTCCACCTCAATGGATCCTCCCATGAGATTAAGGAGATTCTTACAGACCGCAAGTCCCAGTCCGGTTCCGGTGATACCGCGGTTTCTCCTGGTATCTATCTGCATAAATGACTCGAAGAGCTTTGGCATATCCTCGTCCTTTATGCCTATACCCGTATCCTTTACGGCTGCTATGAGTTCCCCGCTTTCATCATTCTTCGGTCTCCAGTCCACTGAAAGGGTAATCTCCCCCTTATCCGTATATTTGACGGAATTATTGAGGATATTTATAAATATCTGCCTTATCCTCATAACATCCCCGTACAGACCCTCGGGAATATGATTTCCGATATTAACGGTGAATTTAATAGGCTTTTCGGATATCTGTATGCCGATTATACTTGTAATATCGTTGAGAAGGGAGGACATGGCATAATTATCCTCTATGATCTCAAACTTTCCGGACTCTATCTTTGAGAAATCAAGTATCTGGTTGATTATCCCAAGGAGGTTATTGGCGCTGGATCTGATATTTCCCGCATAGCTCCTTGTCTTATCCGAAATATTCTTTTCAGAAAGAATGAGCTCTGAGAAGCCGGCGATGGCGTTCATCGGAGTCCTTATCTCATGTGACATGGATGAGAGGAAGTTTGACTTTGCGGCACTTGCCTGATCTGCCATATTCTTAAGGATGAAGGAAGCTATTATGGAAGAGAGCTCCGAAAGGGCATCTATAAGCTCCTGCGGCCATTCATAGTCCCTGTCGGATTTCTCATAGAAGATACAACCCCTTATCTCGTCCTCGGATCTAATAAAGCATATAATCCCGGATGTACCCAGGGCATCCAGGAAGTCTCCGGTGTCCCCTTTAAGAAAGTCAAAGAAATTGTGATCCACCCTTATGACATCATCCTTTTCAAGGAGCTTTCTTGCCTTGTCAAAATCATCCTTATCCACATTGAACTTTCTTCCGAGGAAAGGGCAGCCCAGCCTGTGCACCTTGTCAAATTCACCTATGCAGGAAAAGCTCTCAAGTGTTGTAGTGCTGTCCCGTTCCAGAATATGGATGAAATCTATGTTAAACTGGCTGCTTATGCGCTCAAGGGTAAGCTCCACGGCACTCTGCAGCTCCTTTGATCTCTGAAGCACATTAAAGACAAAGGGAATGATCTCACCGAAATAGGGATTATCCTTCTGACTGTCGGGCACGCTGTTTATCTGGAACTTCTCCTCCATAGGCATGGCTTCCATAAGGTCTGCAAGCCCGTGGAAATAGGTAATGGTATACTTAAGCCCCATTCCGGCGCCCTTATTTATATTAAGGGAATCAAGTCCCTCTTTGATTCTGGAATCAAAGATCTCCATGACCTCATCCGTAGGATTGCTAAAATATACAACGAATGAAGGATCGGATATCCTTATCTTCAGATCATCCTCTGCGGTAAGATTCCGTATGCCCTCAGCCATTCGCTCTATGACCGCATCCAGAAAGACTCTTCCCATAACATCTGCTATTTCAGAGAAGTTGCTAAAGTGGATATAGCAGATACTGGCCACATTTCCCGGCCCCTCGTCGCTAGTTTTCTGTGAAAGGAGCCTTAAGCCCACATCCCACTGGATAAAGTTGGTGACCCTGTCACGGGCAACCCTTTCGAGAAGGATCTGCTCCTCCCTCTTTTCGGCGGTTATGTCCTTAACCCTGCCTACTCCCCTCTCTGCTTCTCCGGTCTGCTCGTTATATACGGTCTGTCCCTCAACGGAATACCATCTGTATTCCTCATCCTCGTTCTTATGATATCTGAACTCTATAGGCCCTGTGAGCCTGCCCTCCATAAAGAGCTTGATCTTCTCAACATCGTTCGGATATATCTTCTTTCCGCTGCTAAGAGAAGACAGGAAATCCTTAATAACCTTCTTTCCGCCCACCTTGACATTGTCATGTCCGTCAAAGCTTCCGAAGGTTATCAGCTCGTCAGAAGTATAGTTATAATCGACTATGATATCATTGGAATTCTCAAAAGCCAGGAAGTACCTCTCCTCATCCGACCTTACCTCTTCCATAAGGTTGTCTTCCCTTATGATATGCTCCTCCTCGGTCTTCGCGATGTAGTAGATAAGGGGCACAACTATCACAAATTCAATCGTAAGTCCCAGCACATATCCGATATAGACAGGAAGCTGCTCTCCCCCGAGAAAGCCCAAAAGATAATGCATATTCCGCCAATTTGCCACCCTGACCCACATAGCGATAAGCATCAGAATGTAATTCATCCCGGCGGAAAAAAGGGTGAGGACCGGATCAATATAGAAAAGCGTAAGTATCGTGGAAAGTATAAAGGAGATCCAAATCCCCACATGCGGGAGAAGTGCTACGGAAAACACCCCGAGAGACAGGGCGATCACATTAAAAAATTTATTGAAAACAATATTTCCCGAGGCCTTATTCACCATAGCCGTGGATACAGCCACGCTGCTGACCACCGCACAGAAGATCACGAGGTGCGGGATCGACATTGTAAAGATATTCAGATAACGGAGAACGACAACAAGAGGTATTGATACCATGATCCATGGCATCACACCAGCCGTGATGCGGTTCATATTGGCATCATTCTCGACAAGATAGCGGTTGGCGCTTCTTGCTTTGCTTATGGAATTGATCTTTCTGCCTTTTTCCATATTTCTATAACAGTCGTTCTCTTACATCAATAAGCCGCGTCCATACGCCGGACATTATATTATACTATATTTGTCCTGTTTTATTAAGTATTTATTCCCTGTTTCTTATTATTTCCGTGATTTTTTCAACGGCCTCACGAGAGAGCTCCGAGTACATGGGAATGGTCATAACCTGTTCTGCAGCCCTAAGCGCTGCGGGAGTCTCACTGCTGTCATAGCTTTCCCTGTAGCAGTCAAGCTCGGTTATCATCGGATAGAAATACTTCCTTGCACCTATCCCCTTCTCTGCAAGGAGCTTAAATAAAGCGTCCCTGCTTAAGCCGTAGCTCTCTTTATCGATAAATATCGGGAAATATGCGAAATTGCCCTTTACGTCTTCTCTTTCCCCTATCAGCCTTACCCCGTCTATATCCTTTAATCTCTCACGGTAGAGATCACTTACCTTCTTTCTCTTCTCTATCTCCGAATCGACGTGGCGGAGGTTACATAGCCCCATGGCTGCGGAAAACTCGCTCATCTTGGCATTTGGAGAAATATATCTCACTGTCTCCTCATCCACGATTCCGAAATCCCTTGTCTGGGTTATGATCCTGCTCTCAGCCTCCGAATGACAGCAGACTGCTCCTCCCTCTATGGTATTAAAGACCTTTGTGGCATGGAAGGAAAAACAGGAAAGATCCCCGAAGGAACCGCTTCCCCTCCACTCTCCGTCATAATAAAGCCTTACTCCGAAGGTGTGAGCCGCATCATATATGACCTTAAGATCGTGCTTTTTGGCTATCTCACCGATCTTTTTTACATCACACATGTTACCGTATACATGGACCGGCATTATGGCGACTGTATTTTCGGTGATCTTCTCCTCTATACTGTCGGGATCCAGACAGCAGTCAGCCTCCCTGATATCCGCAAAAACAGGCTTGAATCCGCTACGGACTATGGCATGTGTCGTTGATACAAAGGTAAAGGGAGTTGTTATTACCTCTCCTCCCTTCCTAAGGTTAAGAAGCTCCAGAGCAAGCTCCAGAGCCGCATGACCATTAACCGTTAAGGCGAGAGCCTCTACCCCGAGATACTCCCTAAGTCTTTCCGCCAGCTCCTCATGCTTTACTCCGGCATTTGTGATCCAGCGGCTTTCAAAGAGAGGCTCGATTTCCTTCATATATTCCTTTAGCTCCGGCATTGAGGAGCGTGTTACCGGGATCCTATGCATTTCTCGTATATCTCCATAAGCATTCTGTAGTTTTCTTCGGGAGTATAGGGCAGGAGGCTTTTCTTATCAAAGTCATATAAGCCTGAATCCTTATCCCTGTCAAAGTCCTCTATCCTTTTTGGAAGCTCAGCTATATCCTTCATAAGAGGTTTATCGCTTCCGTAAATATCCTTTAAGAGATTTCCTCCGTTCCCGAGATCAAGTCCTATAACAGGTGTTCCCCTTGAAAAGCTCTCGATTATTGTCATACCAAAGCCCTCATACCATTTCGAAGCAAAGATCATAGCCTTTGAGCCTTCCAGTAATTTCAGGGCTTCCTCATTATCCACCCTTCCGAGGAAGCGGATATTATATCTTTCATAGTCTGACCTTAGCCGGTTCTCATATTCCTCTTCCCCGCTTCCGGCCACATTCAAAACATAGCTCTCCGGGAGCCTGCTCCACATTTTAAGAATATCCTCTATTCCCTTAAGGGGGTCAAGACGTCCGAGATAAAGGAAATCCTGTCTTTTATCCTCTCTGTCCCCCTTATTAAGATCAAAGCCGAAGGAAAAATTGGGTTTAACGAAAATATCCTCCCCATTGAAGCCCGCAGAGACAAAAATATCCCTGTTGAAATCCGTAAGAGCGATATATTTTAAGCCCTCATATAAGCCATGTCTCTCGGCATAGTCATTTATCCTTAAGTTTAGCAGGGTATGCAGACGGTTTCCGTGATAGCAGCCATGGAGAAGCGCCGGGAGCTTTGCAGTCCTTCCATCCTTAAGGCATTCCCTGCATATTTTTCCATCCCTGAAAAGCATGGCATTAATGCAGAGCATACGAAAATTATGGAGAGTACGTATAACCGGAACATTCTCCTCCTTTGCAGCCTTAAATACAGAGGGAGAGATAAGGAAACGCTCGTTATGCACATGGACTATGTCTATTTCATTTGCCCTTATTAAGTTCCTGACACCCCGGAAGCTCCTCTCCGAGAATACAGCCTCGGACAAAAGATCCTCAGGCTCCATATCATCATTATCCTTGGTATAGGTTATGACATTCTGTCCGTGGGATTTAAGAAGCTCCGCCTCATTCCTGTAGACCGTATCCTCTCCCCCGGGAGTCCTGTAAAAATTGTGTATGAGAAGTATGTTCATTTATCGTATGGTACCGGGCCGGAAAAGATATCTTCTCTCCATCCAAAACCAAAAACGGCGGTGGTCTTCCCGCCGCCGGTCAGGTCACCGGTAAAAAATTAAGATCCTTATTTGTTTTCAGACCTGTCAAAGGCAATATCCACAGCCTCTTCATCTGTCAGGTTGTGTTCCCTGTCCTTAGGCTCCGTGAACCTTCCGAGGAGCTCCGGTACAAGATCCAGTATCCTGGTCACTGCATCCTGATTTCTAATGTTTATAAGACGGGTCTTTCCGTCCTTTACCATTATAACGGCATTGGGAGTCATCCTTCCTCCCATTCCGCCCCTGTCGGCGCTCTTTTTATCAGCCTGTCCCGTTCCTGCGGCTACTCCGAAGGAAACATCCACAAGGGGTATTAGAGTTGTATCACCGACCTTTATCGGCTCTCCCACTACGGTCTTTGATGAGAGAAACTTGTCCATACCGCCTAAGAGGCTATCTAATACATCACCTTTTTTCAGTTCATTCATAATCTGAATATCTCTCCTCTGTCTTTATTCTAAACCACTGTCGCCGCTCCGACTAAAGATCCTTATCCTCTGATCTCTTTATAAAACTTCCTGAAATCCTTGCTGAAATAGAGCCTCCATAGTACAATCACAAGTGTTATTATCCTGATCCTGCCCTTAAATAAAAGCTCTCCTTCCATGACGCTGTTTTCAAAGTCCGGCCGCAGCCTGACCCTCTTTCCCGCAGACAGAAAAAGTGCGGAAAAGACACCGGTAAGCTCTCCGGTAAGTGCGGGGTCTTCAAAGCCGTATATGAGATCAACACTGTATTTCCTCGGCTTTAGAGCCCGTAATATCCGCATAAGCTCATCCCAGGCGAGCTTCAGTGCATTACCTGTCGACTCATCGTTAATCAGCTCATAGTAATGCTTTATCCTGCTCCTTAACTCATCTATTTTATCACAAAAATCCCTGTATTTATAGCCTGCATTTTCTTTTACGGACTTAAGCTTCTTTGGTAAACGCCGGAGCATCCCGGTAAAATCCTTTACCTTAGCTGAAAAGCCCTCAGGGATATCATCATCAAAGAGATGGTCTTCAATTGCAGGCTCTTCCTTTGCAGGCTCTTCACGCTTCTCCCCCTCATTCTCCCTATAAGGCTCTTTCCTTTCCTCCGCCCTATCAGCTTCCTCTTCCCTGTAAAGAAGCTCAGACGATCCTTCGGGCTCCGGGTATTCCAAAGCCTCCTCTTTTTCCTTCTTCGGACGGATCCTGATACCGAAAAGCCTTATCTCGTAGTGAAAGCCCTGCTTCTCCAAAACCGCCTCGTCGCTGCATTCATCCTCCATGACCGACTTCAGAAATGTGAAAATACCGTGGAGTATATGCAAAAGCCAGGTGACATCGGTCCTGAAGTCGTAGTAATTGTCACCTGCCTTTATTTTCCCCTCTATCCTGTATCGGAAGGGAACAAAGAGGATGATAAGGAGTATAGAAAGTACGATCCCAAGAAGGATAAGCAGCACTATCCCGATTATCTTCAATACGGAAAGAAAAAGAGTCATGATCTGACAGCGCTGCTCCTTTCCGGCAGGCCCTCAGTTATTTTAAAGAAACGCCTGCTATCATAATCTCCCCGGCTTTCATATATCACCGACAGAATATTGGCCGACATATACTCTGCCTCCTTTTTCCCACCGGCCAGGCCCACGATCAGAAGCGGAGATCTCCTGTACCATCTCTGCTTCAGCTCCGCAGCATTATATATTTCAAGCGGATCGGAGCCGTACAGCGGTACCGCGATACAGTACACCCCGACCGTGCCTATACCGAGCTTCAGCTTCGCAATTATCTTTTTTTCTTTCCCTTTCAGACTGCGGGAAATGTACAGCTCCCGGATAAACCTCATGCCCTTAAATATGCCATATTTTTTTAAATTAAACAACTGTGGCCGAAACAGCGGATTGGAAAGTGATTGACATAACATATAATAACATCTAAAATGAAACTAATGATTCTATACTGTTTGGAGAGTATTTCAGGATAAATGTATACGGTAGCACTTGCGGAATTAAAAGACGGGATGATCCTTGGCGACAATATCACCATTGGTGAGAAGGTCGTTATAAAAAAGGGTGCAAAAGTCGACAATATCATAAGAAAGCAGCTTGCAGCATACAAGCTCATTGCCGTGAATATCCTTGAAGAAGAGGATTTCGCTGAGACCTACTACGGAAAGGTAAAGGTTTCACGGGTATTTAAGAAATTCGAGGAGGACTATACCGCAAACCTTATGGCTTACAAGGTCGCGGTGGATTCCTTTATCTTCAAAAAAGTACCCTTCCGGATCCAGGATCTTCTGGAGATCGTGAAAAATCTTGTTTCTGAAAAGATGCTTGGAAGGGAGCTTTTCGCTTATCTTTATCTGCATCTTCCCACAGAGGACCAGCTCCCCTACGCCCATGGACTGAATGTGGCGCTTATCGGTAAGATCTTCGCAAGATGGCTGGGATTAAGCGAAATGGAGACCAACGAGCTCTGCATTTCAGGCTTCCTTTTTGACGTGGGAAAATATATGATACCTCCCGATATCTTATATAAGCCCACCAAGCTAAACCGCATGGAATATGATCTGGTAAAGACCCATGCCTTCCACGGCTACTACCTTCTGGACCACTATTCGAAAAATGTGAGTCAGCATGTTCTGAATGCGACCCTGCAGCACCACGAGTATACCGACGGAACCGGCTATCCCCAGGGACTTAGGGGGAATGAGATCGACCCCTACGCCAAAGCTATGACCATTCTTGACACCTATGAGGCCATGACCAGTGCCCGCTCCTACAGGGCTGCCAAATGCCCCTATGAGGTCATACACATCCTTGAAACAAATATGCTTCAGCACTACGATGTGCAGTTTACCCAGCTCTTCTCCAGGAATATCGTGGATGAGCTTATCGGCTGCCGCGTAATGCTGAATGACGGAAGCACCTGGGAGGTTATGATGAATAACGGAAATGACCTGTCCCGTCCCACTCTCCGTAATGACAACGAAATCCTTGATCTCTCAAAGAACCGTGATCTTTTCATCACCGGGATACTGTGATCACTGTGAGCCTCTGGCTTCAAAGATCCTTTTCGCCATAGGAACGGCGTAATCACTGCCGCTTCCCGCCCCCTCCATGATAATTGTCACGACTATATCCGGATCCTCCGGGTTTGAAAAGCCCGTAAACCAGGAGTGGCTGTTGCCTTTGATCGTCCCGTATTCCGCAGAGCCTGTTTTCCCCGCAGCGCCAAAGGGAAGGTCCTTTAGCTTCCTTCCGGTACCGTTTTCCACCACATCGGTCATATATTCCTTTAATAACTCCGCTTCCTCCTCGGACATAAGTCTCTTATATTCCTCGGGCTGGTACTCCTTTACTATGCTTCCCTGATAATTCTCTATCCTTTCGATCTCATAGGGCTTCATAAGTATCCCCTTATTTGCAATAGCGCACGTTATCAATGCCATATGCGCCGGCGACATCAGCGTATTTCCCTGTCCTATGGCACTCTGTACTATCTCCTCCTCAGAGGAACTGCCGTTTAGTACAAAGCTGCTCTTCGCTGCCGCTATATCAAAGGGCAGCTCCTTATTAAAGAGGAGCTTTTTAGCTGTATCATTAAAGGAATCCGGATCAAGAAGGGTTCCGATATCCGAAAAAGCACTGTTGCAGGACTTTTCATACGCTTCCTTAAGATCCAGATTTCCGTGGACAGTTGAGTGAAAGCAGCTTATCTTCGTATCTCCGTATGAGAAGCTTCCCTTGCAGTTGAAGCTGAAATCCCCGAAGGAATCCGGATTTTCCCTTATGTATTCAAGAAGCGTCACCGTCTTAAAGGTGGATCCCGGCGGATAAAGCCCCTGGGTCGCCCGGTTTACAAGAGGTGAATTCTCTCTGTCCGCAGAGATCTCCGCCCAGTTTTCTGAAACCGTATTGGGGTCAAAATCGGGCTTACTCACCATGGCAAGGATCCTTCCGGTCTTCGCTTCCATAACGATAACCGCCCCCTTATAAACCCCTAGAGCGTCAAAGGCTGTCTTTTGGAGCTTTGTGTCAAAGGTCGTGATCACGTTGTCTCCGTAATTCCTCTCCCCTGCCATTTCATGCTGCAGCCTCTCGTTTACCGGGGCATTGCTGGTAAGAAGGGCGATATTTCCCGCGTATTCTGCTCCGCATTTGCCATGTGTTGAATAGCCTGCCGCATGGGCAAAGATCTCCTTATAGGGATAGTACCTGACCTCTATATTGTCATGGTTCATCGCCTGCTCAGCCAGGATATCACCGTCCGCAGAATAGATGGTACCCCGGATAACCTTTTTTTCCAGGTTCTGCTGCCGCATATTGTATGCGCTGTTAATGGTCTTCGGCGCGTAGAGATATACGTAGGATGAGAAAAATAAGGTGATCACCAGGAAAGCGGCGACAAATATATACATTATGATGTGAAGCTCGTGATTCCGGCTCTTTTCCTTAATGCTGCTTTTTTTCCTGACCGGATCACTCATAGTCATTCCCTCCCTTGACATACCCTGGATATCTTCCGTCGCTTATCCCCTGGATTATGGCAAACATGACTAAGGTTGACAGAAGTGAGGAGCCACCGTAGCTCACAAGGGGAAGCGTAACACCTGTAAGCGGTATGAATTTTGTGACCCCGCCTATATTTAAGAATACCTGAAAGCCGTAGCTTACGGAGATCCCCAGGGCAAGAAGCCTGAAAAAGGGATCTGTTCCGGACATAGAGGCATTTATAAACATAAGAAAGGTGCTGATACAGACAAGTATCAGGCAGACAGCGAAGATACAGCCCAGCTCCTCAGCTATGGCAGAAAAGATAAAATCTCTGGTAACGATCGGTATTTTATCCGGAGAACCGTCATTTAAGCCCATTCCGAACCAGCTCCCGGTGCCTATGGCAAAAAGAGACTGGGTTATCTGGTATCCCTGCCCCTCAATATAAGAGAAGGGATCCCTCCAGGCGAGAAAACGGTTCCTGACATGCGGGAAGAGTTTATAGCCCGCCAGCATCCCAAGAGAAGCGGTCAATGCTGCAGCAGGCAGTATCCAGGGCTTTTTCAGAGTATAATAGAGCATAAAAACATAGATCATAAAGAAGATGGCGGCTCCTCCAAGATCTCTTGAAAGCACCATTATAAAAACGTAGGCAAAGGCAAATATACCGCTTATAAGCAAATTAATAAGCTTAAGCTCCTTATCCTTCCTGCTGTCGCCGAAAAAACAGTCCTCAGACAGAAGACCCGCCAGGAAAAGGATAAAGAGGATCTTTGCAAATTCCGAGGATTGAAAAGAAACACCCGCTATCGAAATAGAAAGCCTTGAGCCTCTGGTGACCTGCCCGAGTACCGCCACAAGGAGGATCAGCACTATCCCCGAAATCCCGAAGACGTAGGTATAGCGCCAGGGCTCTCTTATCTTTCTGACAAGGTAAGGGACCGGAAGGGTAATGATAAGGGAAAAAACGGCGATCACAAACTGCCTTAAATGGTCTCCTCCCGAAAGGCGGTTAAGCATTACGAAGCCGATCGCAAGAAAGACGCACATATTGTTTACAAGGAGCCTGCTGCATCGTGGGTACAATATCCTCATAAGCACCATATAGCCTATAAGCAGTACCTCCTGCAGCGCACAGTAAAAAAGCACTTCAGGATCACCCGTCTTAAAATACAGTACCGCAAAGCCCCCCGTATGTATCAATACCAGAAAAACAGCCTGCAGAAGGGCAATTCCCTTTCTCTCCTCCTCATCTCCGGAGCTGAAGCCGAGGAAGCAGTGCAGGGTATAAAGTGCAAAAAAGAAAGCAAGCACATATCTTGAAAGTCCAAGAATAACTGTTGTCACTTATTCTACGCCCTTTCTGAAATGTCCTTTTGTGTAGCCCTTTATAAGCTTATTAAGCGTCTCATCCCTTCCCCTTATAAAGCACTCTGTGATATCCGCTGCTTCCTCCGCCCTTTCCACAGTAAAATCCATACGGACCGTACTTAATCCGCTTTTCATAAGCTCTTCCTTCTCTTTAATGAGCATAAGAGGCACCGAATTATAGATAACGTTATAGCAGTAGCCACACTCAGCCCTTACGGGAAATACAGCCTTTTTCCTGTCCCTTATCTCCGAAAAAAAGCCAAAAGGCTTCTTTTCGCATTTTCCGGATACTGTCTTTTTCGTACACTGTGCGGAAACCATAAGCGGAGTTCTGCCGTATATCTTAAGAACAGAGTCACTAAAGCCCCTTTCCTTAAGCTCAAAAATACTTAATTCTTCAGGGCAGGTGCACTCCCTTATCCCCAGCTCCTTCAATACCTTTACGCTCTCCTTATTAAAGCTGTAAAGACAGGAATCCGCGTGTATCTCTCCCTTATAGCCCATGTCTTTAAGGAACCCCAGCTCCTCAATGTTACGTATAAGTATCCGTTCCGGTCTTTCCCTTTCAAGGAGCTTCTTTAGCCTTTCTTCGGAAGAACTCCTGAGAACATAGGGGAAAAGCAGCATAAAGGTCCTGCTGTCAACTCCCTCGGGTCTCTTAGAAGAGATAAAATAACGTATGTTTTGTATCAATCCCCTGGACAAAAGAATAGCCGCTGCCCTATCTGCAGTTTTCGGATCTTCAAAGAGAACGTCTGTATTCATTCAATATGTCCTCCTTTAATGCCTCTATTCCCTTCCTTCTAAGGTCGTTTATCCCCGATACGGGAAGGAAGATGTCAGGCTCCGAGATGATCTCAGTTTTCTTAAAGCTAACGCCGCTGTTCCCGGTCTTCCTTAGCTGCTTTTCTATCCTCTCAGGGCTCAAGGGCTTATTTTCAGCTTCTTCAACGTTTATCCCCTCACACTCTACTCTGTGGGAGCCGTATTCCAGTATTATCCTGGCTTTTCTTCCCTTCTTAAATACAGCGGATACGGAAGCTTCAAGTGAAAGGCCGGATTCCGGCAGCACCGCTTCTCCGGCTTTGTAGCTTCCTCTCTCCCTGGTTATCATCTCTCCGCCGTTATGCTTATGAAAGTAGCCGTTTATTGCTCCGCTCCTCGAGTACTGCTCCAGTATCTCCCGGATATCCTTTTCTCCTTTATTAAGATCTCCCTTTTCGTAGTAAAGATCCATATATTTCCTGTAGGCACTTGTGACAAAATAAACGTATTCCTTTGATTTCATCCTGCCCTCAATCTTCAGGCTGTCAACCCCGGCCTTGAGAAGCGCCGGTATTTCCCTTAAAGCGCAGAGATCCTTCATGGAAAGTATGTAGTCATTATTTTCATAGGGCTGTCGGCAGGGTCCAGCGCAGCGCCCTCTGTTCCCGCTCCTTCCGCCGAGAAATGAAGACATAAGGCACATTCCCGAATATGAGTAGCACAGAGCGCCGTGGATAAAGCACTCAACCTCCACTCCCGCCTTTTCCTTGATCTCACGTATCTCTTCAAGGGAGAGCTCACGGGCGGGAACCACCCTTTCGGCTCCAAGCTCTCTTAAAAGCCTTGCCCCGTGGACTCCGGTCACAAAGCCCTGAGTACTCACATGAACAGAGAGATCTGGATATTCTCTTTTTATAAGGGAAATAAGTCCGGTGTCCTGGACAATGACACCGTCAAGCCCTGCTCTGTACAGTGGCTCCAAAAGACGTGAAGCCTCAGTAAGCTCCCTGTCTTTCATAAGGATATTTAAGGTAAGATAGACCTTTTTATCAAAAAGATGAGCGTGGTCAAGAGCTTCGACAAATTCTTCCTCCGTGAAGTTACCTGCGAAGCTTCTGGCACCGAAGCGCTTCAAGCCCATATAGACCGCATCTGCCCCGGCATTCACTGCAGCCTTAAAGCATTCCGGATCTCCCGCAGGTGAAAGGAGCTCTGCTCTCAATGCTTTCTCTTCCCGGTTTTTCTGCGGGAGGAGACCGCACTCTGGCCCTCGCTCTTCGGGGCTTCCCTTACTATATCAGGAATGCCCTCGCTTACCTCTTCCACGTCATCATAGTATTCTTCAACCTCTCCGGAAAATCCCAGCTCGGTTTCAAGCTTAACAATCTTTTTCTGGTTCTCGTTATTCTCAATACGGAGCTTCTGCAAAGCTTCCTCCAGATTCTTCATCTTTATCTGGTTTGTGATAAGGTCATGCTTTACGTCGTATAGTTCCTTATCCTTTGCCTCCGATGCTTCCTTCAGGCTGTCGTACTTCTCCCTGACCTTAAAATAATCATCAGCGATATTAAGCTGCAGCAGGGTGTTCTGCACGTCAATACTCTGCCTGGAAAAACTCTCGATCTTATTGTACTCGGAAATCTTACTGTTTATATATGCTGCAACCCTCTGCAGATATTCTTCACTCTCATAACCGGACAGGGTAAAAACCTTTCCGTTTATTACCACCTCTGTGTCATGCTTAACTGCCATCTGATTCACTCCAAACGGGATATTAGATCCAATCGTCACATCAGTATAGCAGATTGAGGATGTTTTTTAAAGCCGCTAAAGTTTTTCCAACCATCATCCGATATAAATATTGACCATACAAAAACAATAGTTTTCCTTCCTTTTACCATTTTGCAGGGACAGCATCAATCTTTTCACAGGGACGAAATTCTTAAAGAAAGGTTGCTGCTGTTTTTGTATTCACGGAAATGCCGGCGTCAGTCTGAGCGCACACTGTCATTCTGAGCGAAGCGAAGAATCTTAAAGATCCTTCGTCGCTTCGCTCCTCAGGATGACATTGGGCTTAATCACTCAAGATGACATTGGGCTTAATCACTCAGGATGACAGGCATCCGATCTTTACTTTAAATAAGGAGGAAAATGAATGAAGATTGCAGCAGCAAATGTGGAAATGAGCTCTGCCCATTTTTTCCGGAGTGAAACAAGGGAATCCTACCGGAAGGGCACGATAGTAGGAGGGCTCTTTAATGAAGAGGTCCTTAAGAATATGGACCGTAAGGGTATCAGTGATGAAAAAAATAAGGACCGGGACAGCTTTGAGCTCTCAAAGGAGGAGGATTTTGACAATACCTACTCCTTTACCCCGTCCTCCATGCAGCGGCTCGGAAAGCAGAATGAAAGCCGCGCTCTTGCGGAAAATGAGATAAGATCTCTCCATCAGATCCTTGTTCAGGAGATAATCTCCTTTATGGAAAAGCTGTTTGAGCGTAAGTACGGCTCCGCTTCCTCTCCGCTCTCTGAAGCACTAAAAACCATGAAGACCGGTTTTTCCGGCGGGAGCCTTTACTTTGTAAGCTATGAGAGACAGGAATACTTTCATCATGAGGAGGAGGCTACCAGCTTTAGCGGCAAGGGACAGGCTCTTACAGAAGACGGCAGAACCATAGATTTTAACCTGTCCTTCGGCGTTTCAAGGAGCTTTTCCGAAGAGATAGGTATCACTACCGGAAAGATGATCACCCTTACGGATCCCCTGGTCGTAAATTTCGGAGACAGCAGCTTATCGGAGATATCAGACCAGACCTTTTTCTTTGACATTGATTCCGACGGCAAGGAGGATGAGATCCACTCCCTCGGAAAGGGCTCAGGCTTCCTCGCCCTCGATAAGGACGGAAACGGTAAGATCGACAATGGTAATGAGCTCTTCGGAACTAAGAGCGGGGACGGCTTCTCAGATCTTGAAGAATATGATAGCGACCATAACGGCTGGATAGATGAAAATGACGAGATCTTTGACAGATTGAAGATCTGGTGCCGGGATGAAAACGGAAATGATGCCCTTATGACCTTACGTGAGGCCGACGTTGGCGCGATCTTCCTTGACAGGGCGGATACGGAGCTTACAAGACGCAGTATGGACATAGAGTCCGGCTTCGGTGTAAAGGGAGTCATCAGAAAAACCGGACTCTTCCTTAAAGAGTCCGGCGGTGCGGGAACTATTCAGCATGTTGATCTTGCCCGGAGAGAAAACGCTTAGGACAGCGATACCGTCACCTTATGATCGTACCACTTCCCCTTCTTTCCGAGGAGTGCGAGATCAAATTCCTTATCAAGGTAAGGCACAGGAACGTCAAAGCCGTTGACCTCCTCCGTTGTACCGTCGGAATAGGTGACGGTATCGTTTGTGGGCTTCAAGGTTTTATCGCCGCTCTTTTCAGCGTCGGAAGCAAGCCCCGGATAAAGCTCCACTATATTCTTTGAAGTAAGGGAAATATGGATCGTCATCTTTCCGTCCTTGACGGTTAAGGTTCCCAGGTCATTATTAGCTTCATTTACCCGGAACATTGAATTGTCCGTTTTGAAAAGAGCCTCATATGTTCCGTCGGAAAGGGCGGCAGCACTGCCGCCCTCCTTTTCTGAAGCATTGTCAATTCCTGTGTCTTCCATGGCCTTTGAAGCATGGGACACATAGATCTTCTGTATATCAGGGATCTCGCCCAGACCCGCTATCTGTGAATCCACACTGTCAAAGGCGCCGGTGGAAAGGAACATATTCTTCCAGGAATCCTCATCATCTCCTGCCATATCATTATTTGCATGGTCTCCGGCTACGACCATAAGGGGACGAAGGATAACCTTTTTATAACCCTTATCCTTTACAGTCTCAATAACATTGCTGCATTCCGTATCCTCAGGCTCACCCTCAACGGTTCCGATAAATACATTGTCGTACTTAAGCTCCTTCATCTGAGTGTTCATCTGGTCGTAGGCCACACTTGCCCTGTGGCTGGTGCCATGGCCTATAAATACAAAGGCCGTGCCGTCCTTCGATGCTGCATCTAGGCTCTCATACCCTGCAAGGGATACGGCTTCTTTAGTCACCGCCTCCGCTACGGCCTTCTTATCGGCATTTATGATGGAGGCATCATCTGCGGCCTCTCCCAGAAGAGGCTCTGATACCATTACCTTCTCAAAATCAGCCGAATGGCTGTTAAGAGTATCCATAAGCTCATCATATTCCGCACCGTGCATAAGGTGGGTGGGCTGGATCAGAAGATTCTTTACTCCGTTATCCTTAGCTCTTTTAAGAGCCTGCTCCACATTATCGATCTTCTCACCGTCCCGTGCGAGTATGTGGTTCATAATGATCTGTGAGGTAAAGGCACGCCTGACCGACCAGTCGGGAAAGGCTTCGATAAGCGCCTTTTCAATACCGCCTATGGTGGCCGTGCGGCTGTCATTAAAGGAGGTACCGAAGCTAACTACCAGTATCTCGTTTTCCCCGATATCATCCTGATTCAGGGGATCGTCCTTTGAAGCATCCCCGGTATCCCGTCCGAAATAGTCGGGGTCTGCATTTTCTCCCTCTACCTTTTCCTTCTCTTCATCCGAAAGGGCATCCCAGGCTTCCTTTGCCGCCCTGCACTGCTCCTCTGTATCGGGTGTCCACTCCTGGACGTAGATAGCATCGATCAGATCAGCGACATTATCCGCCCTGTCCTCCATGCTTTCACCGTCCCCGCTCTCTGCAGCGTCCTTTTCCGCCGCTCCTGTTTCTTCCGCAGCGGAACTCTCGGACGGAGCCGCTTCTTCCTTATTGTCTGCACCCTCAGCCGGAGCCGCTTCTGCAGCTCCCTCCTGCGGTGCACTCCCCGCAGCGTTCCCGCAGCCGCATACCATTGCAGCACATAAGGAAACTGCCAAAACAATACTAAAAAACCTTGCTTTCATTTTACCAATCCTCCCGTGGTTTAATGATTTACTCCAAAGAGGCAGGTCTCCTGACTTAAAGCTTATAACGGACGTTTCTTCCCTTCCCGGATCCTTTGGATCCAGTGGCAAATTATAGAACGCCCTTACTTATCACAGTGACGGGTTCGTACAGGATTCTCACCTGTTTCCCTATTCTCCTTCCGGAAGCGTTCACTATCAAAATCTGTATAATATCCCGCTCCCGTCCGGCACCTCTTTGAAAACTACAAATAATTATTTTAGCACAACTCAATTCTTTATAAAAGCTATCCCCTTTTCATCTATATCATAGAGTTCCATTACAAAGCGGTCCGTAAACACTTCCTCTGTTTTACCGGAGTGAAATACCTTCCCGTCCTTAAATGAGATCATTCTGTCCGATATTTTACCCGCAATAAAAATCTCATGTATTGACATGATGACAGTGAGCTTCTTTTCACGGCAGAGCTGCTTTATGATGTCTATAAGCTCCAGCTGGTATCTTATATCCAGATATGACAGGGGTTCATCCATAATAAGGAGCTCCGGCTCCTGGCAGAGAGCCCTTGCGAAAAGTATCCTCTGCTTTTCGCCGTCACTCATATCATTAAATATCTTATCTGAGATCCCTCCGGTTCCGGTAAGTGACAGCACCCCGTCAACGACATTCTTATCCTCAGAGCTTAAAAAACCGAGTCTTCCGGTATAAGGATACCTGCCCGACTCTATGACTTCCCGGCCGGTCATATATTCCGGTTTTATCCTGTCGGTTAAAAGAAGTGATATCTTCTTTGATATTTCTTCAGCGTTGTATCCGGAAAGCTCTTTATCGTCAAGAAAGATCCCTCCTCCTATCCTGCTTAACTGAGCGCATACAGTTTTCAGAAAGGTGGATTTTCCCGAACCGTTCGGTCCAATAACGGAAAGTATCTCTCCCTTTTCAAGAGAAACATCAATACCCGACACCACTGCCCTGCCCTTATATCCGATTGACAGATCACGGGTCTTAAAAATCATGACGGATCTCTCCTCCCTATCAGCATAAAAATAACGACCGGAGCGCCGATTATCCCTGTTACCGTACTGATACTAAGCTCTACCGGGGAAAAGACCGTCCTTGCGATAAGGTCGCATATCATCACAAACACCGCTCCCGATAAAAAAACAGCAGGGATGACAACTATGGTTCTGGAGGTATTAAGTGCCCTTTTTGTAAGGAAGGGTACCGCAACTCCAACAAAGGATATGGGACCCGCAAAGGCAGTTACGAGAGCCGAAAGAATACTTGATAAAAGGATGATCACGATCCTGAAAAGGCGGACGTTCACTCCCATACTCCGTGCGTAACCGGTTCCAAGCGAAAAAGCCCCTATCGGCTTTGAAAAGCAGCAGGTCAGGACAAATACGAGAAGCACAAAAACCGCTGCCAAAGCCACATCCCTCCAGGACGTTCCGGAAAAGCTTCCGAGGGACCAGCCGTGCAGATTCACTATATTGGAATCATCTGCGAAATTCAGAATGAAATCAGTCAGCGCCGATGCCACATAGCCTATCATTATACCGGCAATAAGGAGCGTGGAATTATCCCTCACCTTTTTTGAGATAAGAAGGATAAAGAGCGTACAGATAAGGGAACCCGCAAAGGATGCTACTATGAGACCCAGCGAAGAAAGAGCCGTAAAAAATTTAAGGGAAAAAATCAGGACCATAGCAACAGTAAGCTTCGCCCCCGATGAGATCCCGAGAACAAAAGGTCCTGCTATAGGATTATTGAAAAAGGTCTGAAGGAGATAGCCTGAAAGCGCCAGTGCACCTCCGAGAAGTGCAGCCATAAATATCCTCGGCAGCCTGATCATCATAAGTATCGTGTATTCCTTGCTGTCCGTGCCGCCTCCGGAAATATAAGAAAATACCCTGTCAATCGGTATCCTTACATTCCCGGCAACAGTATTAACCAATGCAGCTAAAATAAAGAGCAGTATAAGCACTGCAAAAACAACTGTAAATCTTTTCATGACCCTTTTTCTGATCCTTCAAGCAAATGCCACAGATTCCGCTCTTCATCACTTTCAGGATATACGCCTTAAAAACACCATATCATCCGTGCCAGCGTTCAGCATTTTATTGATGTCTCCCGCTAAAAGATACAGCCTGTCTGTTGACTGATAAAACTCTTTTCCAAGTAGAAAGACATTGCCGTTCTTTACAGCCTTAAAATCTTTAAAAAGCTCCGACTTTGACAGAAGATCCTTTAATGATGAAACGGATCCGTCTATTGTGGAATTATAAATAATATAGTCAGCATCCGATGCAAGATCATAGAAGCTCTCCATCGGAAGCGTAATGGCTGTGGAATCCCCGGGGTTATCAGCCGCTTCAGAGAAAGCGTTTTCCCCTCCGCCCTGAAGGATGAGATCCGTAATGTAATCTTCATCACTCCTTATTACTGCAAGTCCGCCGTTATTGATATAAAAAAGAGCCACCTTTTTCCCGCTGCCGGCAATGCTTTTATACGAATCCAAAGCATCCGTGATCTCTGCAAAGGCCTTTTCTGCTTCCTCTTCCCTGTCAAGTATGGCTCCATAGGCATATATCCATTCGCTCTTTCCCGCGGCCGTTCTTTCATAGCTTGAATAGTCGGTGAAAACGGGAATTCCGAGATTCTTAAGCTGTTCCTTTGTTTCGGGGCTATGGAGTATCATTGTGGACTCTACCGCAAGGTCACAGCCTTTGTTTAAGAGGAGCTCATAATCCGGCGCATTGTACTTTCCGGCATATTCCATACTGCCATTTTCCATGGCTTTCTTCGGTGCATCGATAAACCATCCGCCTTCATCTGTTCCGGAAAAGCCTATCCTGTCAACCGAACCCAGTGCGTCAAATAAAGACATGGCCCCGGTTGCAGCGACATAGATATTGCGGGGAGCTTTTATTACCGTCAGGTTTTCCGGAAGATCCTTTGGAAGCTCTTCTCCCTCGGGAATACAGAGATAATAGGATCTGTCTGCGACTCCGACTACTTTAACGCCCTTATCATAATAAAATACATCAAAGTATCTGGCAAACTTAAGTTCCAGTCTTTTCTTAAAGGTGTAACCCGGGATCTTTGGGGCATCACTGTCTGAAAAGCCCAATGCAGCCTTTGCCCTGACTCCGTCCTTTAATTCTTCACTTTCTTCTTGCCCTTCCTTGTTTTCCTTATCAGAAGCCTTTTGGTCCCCGGAAAGGTGTCCGGGAGCTTCCTCATTAAGAGAGATATAGAGGCTGTACTCAATTTCATGAGGCGTTGACATTGCAGTGGTACAGCCAATAATCGTAAACTCACTGTCAAGAACTGCAGGTATCAGAAATGAAGAGCTCTTTTCCGTATAGCTGCCCTCGTAAAGCCTGTCATCAACCTTCACATAGGAATAATTGGGGCTTGAGAATACTATCAGTGCTTCACTTTTCCCTTTATCAAGAATCACCTCATTACAGCTTATACTGACCCTGCCGCTGCCTCCCGAAAAAGAAAAGAAGACGGGTGAAAAGCTGCCGGAAGCGGGCTCCTTAAAACCTATGGACAATAAAAGTACGGCAGCAAGCAGAGCTGCCGTAATAAAAGCATATAAAGTATTCTTTTTATTCATGGATATTTCCGAATTGCGATACGGTTCTCACATACTCTTCGGGAAGCCCTATATCAAAGCACTCCGCATCCGGAAGAAAACCGTTCATACCGTATTTTTCCCGTACAGTATCCAGAACAGCCGTGAGACCGAATTCCTGTCCCTCTGTGGGACTTCCGCCCTTTATGACCCTGTCAAGCTCCGAAAAAACCTCGGGTGTAAGAACGTACTCCCCGAAGGTCGCGTAATACTTCTTTTCCTTCCTTGAATTCATTACTCCCAGATACTCGGATGCATAGTCTCCCGTAGGCTTTTCCACCATGGAGTCAGCCTTCAGCAGGGTTTCATCCTCATTTTCCCATATACCATGGACTATGCCGTAATGGACCACCCTTTCTTTTGGTACTTCCATAAGGGCGATAAGCAGCTTACCGGTCTCATAGAATGCATCCATTACCTGCTTCGTGGCATTTATTTCATTATTGGATCTATAGAGGAAATCCCCCAGGGTAAGGAGTACCGGATCATCCTTCGCAAAATCCCGGGCGAGATAGACCGCGTGTCCGAAGCCAAGGCGCTCTTTCTGGTAGATATATCTAATGTGCTTTCCGATGTCCTCTATCCTCTCCTCCATATAACGCTTGTCATCTGGAAGCTTTGAAAGATGCTCCGTTGACAGTGGAGTAAAGAACTCATCAAAGTCGGCCCTGTCCTCTTCACCGATTATAAGGGCGATATCCTCTATCCCGGAATCAATAAGCTCCTCTAAGAGTATAAGTATTGCGGGCTTTAAGAGTCCGTCCTTATCGGGAACAGGAAGGAAGCACTTTTTAACCGACTTTGTAGCGGGGAAAACCCTTGTTCCGAATCCGGCAAGAGGAACTACAGCCTTTCTTATCTGCTGTCCCGGCTTAAGGGTAAGCCGGAATGAGGGCATACCTCTTTTCTTTTCCAGATACTGACAGAGCTTCTCTGCATCGCTGTCACTCTTTGCGAGAAACTGTACAGTACCGTCCCCCTGGGAGCCAACACCCTTTCCCCCGAAAATTAGCTTTCTTATCTCCGGATCCTTAAGCACGGAATGGAGGACAGGAGCCCTAAGCTCCGTACAGGCAGGTGCCACCTTTTTATCGAAGTTCTCCTGAACCTCATCCATAAGGCGTCCGACTTTAGCTTTATCTCCCTCCGAAAGAGCTCTTATTACCGCCTCATTAAACCTTAAATTATCCGGTCCCAGCGCCTCCTGCACTGATCTGTCCAGGTCACTTTCCGCAAATGGAAAGCATTTATTAAGATCTGCCAGGATCTTTATGGTGTCCTTTGAAGCCATAAGGTTTGCGATGACCCAGTTAAAGGTAGCACCCACCCTTAATGGCCGTGAGCTTATCTCAATACCGTCAAAGCCCATCAGTACCGGCTTCACTCCGTATGCACAGGCCTGATCCAGACGGCCGCATCTCGATGGAGTCCTCTGCTCTCCCCGAAAGGCCGCCTGCATCTCACCCTGAACGTTCATTTTCAGATTGTAAAGACGGTTAAAGGCACGGGCTACAAGAACACAGATCGCGGCAGATGAGGAAAGACCGCTCTTTAGGGGAAGATCCATACGGGTAACATTTATCTTTACCCCGCCCACACTGTAATTATCGTTTATATAGGAGGCGACTCCCGCTACATACGAGAAGAAGCCGCCCTCTGAAGCGATATTGATCAATTTTTCGGAATCCATTTCGGAACGGAGCTCTTCACCCTTGTAAAACTCAAGGTCGCTCCGCACTATGAATTCTTCAGATCTTTCACAGACAGCGTATATCCCCTGCTCTATTCCGGTGACAACTGCCTGTCCCCTGCAAAGTGCAGAATTCGTACTTCTGTACATACCTGCCCAGTCGGAATGCTCTCCGAAGAGACAAAGCCTCCCGGGCACAAAAAGCTCTATGTTCTTTTCCATGCCAAATGCTTTCCTATCTTCTCAACCGATCTTATTGTAGATCTCCTCTACCTTCTTCCAGTCAAGAACCTCCCAGAACTCCTTTACATAGTCGGCTCTCAGGTTTTTATACTTAAGGTAATATGCGTGCTCCCACACATCAAGTGCAAGAATGGGAGTTCTTCCCGTACCCTCGCTTATGGGATTATCCTGATTGGGGGATGCGGATACGAAAAGATTACCCTCCTTATCAGCCGATAAAAATGACCATCCTGAGCCGAACTGCCCTATAGCTGCTTTGGAAAGCCTGTCCTTAACCTCATCAAGACTCCCGAAGGTCTCATTGATCTTTTCAAGAAGCTTTCCTGAAGGGGCTTTTGCGGGATCCGCTGAAAGGGTCGAGAAATAAAGATTATGGTTATAGTAGCCTCCTCCCTGATTTCTTAAGCCCTTCCTCAGGGTCTCATCGGAAATGCTGTCAAGGCTTCCTAAGATCTCCGCAGCATCCTTATCCGCTGCTCCCGCCTTTTCCGCAAGCTCATTAAACATCTTTGTATAAGCTGCATGGTGCTTTCCGTAATGGGTTTCCATAGTAAGCTTATCGATATGCGGCTCCAGTGCATCCATACCAAATCCAAGTTCTACCTGACTAAACATATGAATATCCTCCTTTTTATAAAATAGTAAACAGGCGGCAGTGCCGCCTGCTCTATTATACTACTTTATTACTATGATTTCATCCAGATTCTGATTCCAAAGAATCCCCTGTCATCCTGAGGGCTTCATTATCTGTCATTCTGAGGGCTTCAGCCCGAAGAATCTTCCCCTAAAAGAATCCCCTGTCATCCTGAGGGCCAAAGCCCGAAGGATCTTCCCCCAGGGATTACTCTACTCTCCCGTACACCATTTCACGCTGAAATAAAAGCGCACATCGCTTCAAGGAGATATTTCCCTACCGTAGCTCCCTGGTCACATACACCTATGCTTGCGGCTTCGTGGACCGCAGCCTTTCCGAATTTGGGCTTCATATCCTTCGTGGCTTCGCAGCCCTCCTCTGCTCCCTCTTTGGCGGCAAGTGCAGTTTCTGCAAGGGATGCTCCCCCGGAAGCTTTTTCCTCCGCTTTTGAAGCTGCTTTATCGATGGCATCGAGAACCGTTCTGTCTCCGACCTCGCATTTTCCACGTTTTTTTATGCCGTCAGCGTAGCCCCTCAGGAACAGGGCGAATTTTGAAGCATCCATCTCCTTTTCACCGTTAAGCCGCTTTCCTCCCTCCATGATACCGCTCGCCATAAGGGTTCCCATGGTTGAAGGAACGATAGCTGCCATACGGCTTCCTGCCTTAAATAAGGTCTTTCCGATATTGCCCTCCTCCGTATTCTCCTTTACGAGTCCCGGCATGGCGGAAAAGCCCTTCTCCATAGTAAGACCCAGATCTCCGTCACCCATCTTCGCGTCCATATCACAGAGCTCGTCCTTCTTTTCCGCAAACACTCCTGCCAAAGCTTCAAAAAGTCCGGGCAGATCTTCAATTCCTATTTTTTCCATTTTCTCGTCCTTTCATATATGATAAGATCCTTCGCTTCGCTCAGGATGACAGCTTTTTGTCATTCTGAGGGCTTTAGCCCGAAGAATCTTCTTCTCTGAATGAAAGATCCTTCGCTTCGCAGAATATCTTTTGTTTTCTCTTCACCCAACATCTTTTCGCTTTGCTCAAAGATGTCGCCGTGCCATCAGTCCTTCGGACGATGGCATATGTCATTCTGAGGGCTTCAGCCCGAAGAATCCTGATTTATAAAAGCCGCCCGGAAATATCCCTCCGGGCGACATAAAAAACTTCCTATTCTTTTTACGCCTGAGAATAAAACGGCGTATTAACAGGCATATCGAGCCACTTCTTCATCTCGTCGTCTGCGATCCTTAAGATAGATATAGACGCGCCCGCCATTTCCATACTGGTGGCATATTCTCCCACGAAGGTCCTGTAGATCTTTATACCCTTACTGTCAAGTATCTCACTAACATTTCCTGACAGGATATAGAGCTCCTCAAGGCTTGTGGCACCGAGTCCGTTTATTAAGATCGACACCTCTTCACCGGAGGATACGGGCATATCGTCAAGTATCTCCTTAACAGCCTCTTCCGCGAGCTCCTTAGCGGTCTTTACCGGCCCGTTCCAGACACCGGGCTCACCGTGGATACCCATTCCGAAAGCCATCTCATTTTCTTCAAGAGTGAAATTGGAGTGACCGATCTCCGGGATTATGCATGGAGTAAGCGCAAAGCCCACTGTCCTTGTATTATCCTTTGCCTTCTTCGCGGCATTGAGAACCTCATCAAGGCTCCCCATTTCAGCAGCCTTTGCACCGGCACACTTGTACATAAAGAAGATGCCTGCAACTCCCCTTCTCAAAGCGGGATCCTTATTTGAAATAACATCATCGGCACCGACTATGCTCTTTACCTCGATATCATCCATCTCAAGCATTTCAGCCGCCATATCGAAGTTCATTATATCGCCGGTGTAATTTCCGTAGAGATAAAGGATGCCGGCGCCTGCCTCCACCTCCTTTGATACATTGTAGATCTGCTCGGATGAAGGAGACTGGAACACTCCTCCCACACCGCAGCCATCCAGAAGGTTTTCACCGACATACCCTAAGAATAAGGGAAGGTGTCCGGTTCCGCCACCTGTAATAATGGCAACCTTGCCGTCCTTCTTCTTTGCGGTGCAATAGCAGCGGAGATCGTCATTTACATACTTTACCTGATCTCCATGTGCCCTATATATGCCCTTAAGCATATCATCCGTATAGTTTTCGGGTGCATTTATTATCTTTTTCATAAACATCCTTTCTGAATTATGATGCAGGCATAGAAGGCATGCTCCGTGGTTGAAACAACCGCGTATGCGTCTTTGGCTGCGTCATAAAACTTAAATCTGTCCATATACTGTACCGCGTCCTTGCCGCGTTTATCGTACTTCGAAACAATATCCGTAAACTCCTGCCACACGGGACATTCAAGATCCTTATGCATTTCCATCTTGTCCATTATGGTCACGGGCTTCTCCACAAAATCATCCAGCGGAAAGAGCTTAAGGATCGCATCCAGAAGCTCCGTTGCCTTGTGACCGTCACAGCGGATATTGATGTGCCCCTTTTCCTCTGCAACCGCTGCTGCCGGGAAATTGGCATCACCGATCACGAGGGTATCCCCATGACCCATTTTGTGCAGTATCCTTAAAAGATCCGGTGAGATAATGTCCGGAATTCCCTTTAACATACCTTCATCCTCCTTTATTTCTCTTCCAGCTTATCCTTAAATTTCCTGCAGTTCTCCGTAAGTCCTCCGGGGGATGTGAAAAGACTGCCGCCGATAAGAAGAGAAACATCATTCCCGTAGAAGCGCCTCATCTCATCAATACGTTCAACCTTCATTCCGCCCGCAGGTGAGACCGCCATAGGCTTAATGACACCCAGATCCTCAAGAGCCATTTCCTGTATACCGTGGCACTGTTCCTCACTGAAGGAGAAACGTCCGCCGAAATTCGGGAACACCATAATATCTGCGCCTGCATATCTCGGAAGCTGTCCGATAAGGCACTCCACGTCTATGCCGCCTCTGCCCCGGTCGATATAGCAGCCGATAAAGGCAGGATGCCCCACAACCACAAGGTCAGTATGCCTCGAAGCATAGTAGAGCATATCAAAGCCCACAAGACCCGGTGCGAACATAACGCCTCCGGCACCGTACTCCTCGGCCACACTTATCCTGTCAAGCATTGAGGAAAACGCGCCGGAAAGATTCGGAACGTAGACTGTATGTCCCTTTGTCTCATCATTTGCTTTTCTTACGGCAGCGGACACCTTCTTTACCCTGTCCCTGTACTCCGCAAAGCTCTGGTTCATAAGACCATGATCGTCCTTGATTAGATCGATCCCTCCAAGCGCACACCTGTACGCTTCCTCTGCAAGGGCTTCAGAAGGAAGCCCCAGAGGTTTAAGTGCGGTGAAGGAAAGGGGACGGTCCTTAGCATCAAGGAGTTCCCTTAAACCGGGGAGACCCCTTTTAGGTCCCGGGAATATCTCCTTCATCTTTTCAGAGATATCCACTCTCTCTACTGTAATATCCGGAAGTATGCTGGAATTACCGAATACCGCATTTATGAACTGGGGGAAGTCCTCTCCCACGTTCTCCGAAGCATAGCTTAGGACCGCTCTGAAGGCACCGTTTCCGGCATCCTTAAATTCCTCTATTTTTCCGATCACATCGCTCTGGATGGTCTCGCACTCTATGTGCTCAGCGGGGAACTCCACCGACTGCTCAACACACATGGTCTTTGCCATTTCAAGTGCTTCCTTTTCACCGGCTCTTATTCTGTATGTGACCGTAAACCTGTCTCCGGAGATCTGGGACTTTAATACCGCGTCATCATAATACTTAAACTTCAATTCACCGACCTCCGTTTACAGTGCTTCTGCCTTTGCATCGGAATGAAGTGCGGGAATGAATACCTCTCCGAGATCATCCTCACTGTACTTTATCTTCTTTCCCGCAGCCTTTTCTACCGTTGCAAGAAGAGCAGGAGCATCTATGCCGTATTCCTTCATAAGATAGGGTCTGCTTGCTCCGTGAAGGAAGCTGTCGTTTATACCTACACGGTAGAGCTTCTTTCCTATACCCTCATCTGCCATACACTCCGCTACGCAGGATCCCAGTCCTCCTATGATCGAGTGGTTCTCCATCGTGATCACGCCGTACTTACTGTTCTTAATATCCTTCATAAGCTCCGGATACTCAAAGGGCTTCAGTGTGGAGATATGGTAGATGGAAGCTTCGATGCCGTTCTTCTTAAGTATCTTTGTGGTACGGAGAACCTCCTCCGTACATATTCCTGCGGATACAATAACAAGATCCTTTCCGGATGAAAGCTTTCTCGCTTTCTTGAATTCCATCGGTGTATCAAAGATACGTGGAAGCTCTCCGCGGAGCATCCTTACATACACGGGACCCGGGATCTTGTAAGCCACATCCAGCACGTTTTCAACCTCGGTGGCGTCTCCGACCTCCAGAACCGTCATATTGGGGAGTGAACGCATGATAGCCGTATCCTCTATTGCCTGATGGGTCGCTCCTCCGGGTGTGGTAACACCGGGAAGGAAGCCTATCATCTTTACGGGAAGATTCGGATAGGCAACACTCATTGCTATCTGATCCAGTGCTCTTCTGTAGATAAATACTGCAAAGGTATGTACATAGGGTACGAAGCCCTCCCTTGCAAGACCTCCTGCAAAACCGAGCATATTCTGCTCAGCTATTCCCATTGAAAAGAAACGGTCAGGATAGGTATCACGGAAGGCATCAGCCTCACAGGAGCTGGTAAGATCCGCTGACAGCACCAGAACATCGGGCTTTTTCTTTGCCCATTTTACAAGATTTTTTGCATGAACTCTCTTTAGTATTTCCATAGTATCAGCCCTCCTTCACCATTTTGTCATAAATCTTCCTGTACGCTTCCCTCTGCTTGGGGTCTGTAAACCTGACATAATGGAACTTGGGAGCTCTTTCCTTCAGGAAGGACAGGCCATGGTAAGGTGAAGTATCGAGTATCACAGCCAGAGGCTTTCCTCTGTGAGGAGTATTAAGAGCTTCAGCAAGGAGCAGGGGCTTATGTCCCTTTATACGTACGCATTCGCAGCCGAAGGATCTGAATCTCTCATCAAAGGGCTCTATATTCATAACCGGCTTCATAAGTCCGTCACACTGGCAGCCGTTCCTGTCAACTATCATTATCATATTGTCAAGATGGTGGAAGGAGGATGCCTGCAGTGCTTCCCAGAATTCTCCCGACTGGCACTCACCGTCCGAAAGGAAGGTAAATACCTTTCCTTTCTTTCCCTTAAGCTTCATACCCATTGCGATACCTGCAGCCTGGGAAATGCCCTGTCCTAAAGAACCTGTCGTAACCTCCATTCCCGGAGAATGCTCGGCGCCTATCATCTCAACGCTTCCGCCGTCCTTATTGTAAGCATCCATTCCGGCCTCATCCATTCTGCCTGTCTCTATAAGAGCCGCATAAACCACAAGGGCGTACTGTGCGGGAGACATGATGAAGCGGTCATAGCCCTCTTTACCGTCGGAATTAAATTTAATTCCCGTGTGTATGGGATTCCCGGGTCCCGGTGCACCCTGCCAGGGATCCGGCATAAGAGGAGTCTTAATCTTCGGAAGCTTCATAAGTCCGTGATACATTGCGGCAAAAATCTCCGAAGCGGAACAGGCCTGGCTTAAATATCCGCCGTTCTGCTCAACAGTGAACTGGAAGACTCTCATACGGATACCATCGGCTATGGAGAGAACTTCCTTTTCCCATTTCTTGTCGAATTTATACATCTTAAGATCATTCTCCTTTCCGATTTTCAGATGCCAAGCTCTTCAAATGCCTTGTCAAAGGGAGCGGTTGCTATTCCCTTCTCGGTGATGATACCTGTGATAAGTCCATGCTCCGCAAAATCAAAGGCGGGATTAAATGCGTCTATTCCTTCCGGTGCCATCCTTTCCTTGTACCACATGGTCGTAACCTCCTCAGGATCCCTCATCTCGATAGGGATATCATTTCCTGTTGCGGTGTTAAGATCAATGGTTGAAGAAGGAGCGCAGATATAGAAAGGAATACCGTAGTGCTTTGCAAGAATGGCAACACCGCTGGTTCCTATCTTATTTGCCGAGTCACCGTTTTTGGCAACGCGGTCGCAGCCCACAAATACTATGTCTATCTTACCCTGCTTCATAAGCATGGAAGCCATATTGTCACACTGAAGGGTTGTGTTTATGCCTGCGTTATAGAGCTCGAATGCGGTAAGGCGTGCACCCTGCAGAAGGGGTCTTGTCTCATCACAGTAAACATGCATATCGGACCCTGCCCATCCGTGCTCCAAAGCCGTGTACATAGGTGCCGTTGCGGTGCCGTACTTTGCAGTAGCAATGGTTCCCGCGTTGCAGTGTGTGAGAATGCCTATCTCCTTGCCCTCTTTCTTCAGATCCTTCAAAAGTCCGAAGCCAAGCTCACCGATATTGCGGCTGATGGCGACGTCTTCATCCCTTATCTTCTGAGCTTCGGTAAAAAGCGTCTCCTTTATGCTGCCAATGCTCTGATCCTTTACCGAAAGAGCCTTGTCATCCATCCGGTTCAGAGCCCAGAAAAGATTGACGGCTGTGGGACGGGATGATGCAAGGTAATCCTTGATCTCCTTAAATTCCTTGTAAAAGGCGTCAAAGTCCGTTGCCTCTATCCTGTTTGCAAGGACTGCAAGTCCGTAAGCCGCACTTACACCGATAGCCGGTGCCCCTCTGACCTTTAGCTTCTTTATTGCATCCCAGAGCTCCTCCTTTGTGTGGATGTTTATCCTCTTTATGGTTCCCGGCAGCAGAGTCTGGTCAAGAATATCCACGCTCTGTCTGTCATCGGGAAGCTTAACGCTTATAACCTTGTCAAAAAATTCATCTATTGAAGCCATTTGGTATTGTCCTCCTTATAAAGTCTTACGTGCTTCTTCCGTGGCCCTTAAAACCGCTTCTCTGAAATCCTTACCCGTGCGGTACTTTTCCTGATTCAGGATGTAATCCTTACCCGCAAAGATATTTACTCTTTCAGCAAGGAGCCTCTTCTTCTCATCGGTAATGCTGATAACGTCAGCCACATTGGCCATTCCCACGGTCCTTCTGTGAAGCTCTGTTCCTGCATAACCTGCGGTGTCATTAAGTATGGAATCCAGATACCATTCCTTGAAGCCCTTTACCTTTGCCATAGGCTCGGTAACTGCCTCATCATACTTTTTCTTAAACTTCTCAATGAAGAGATCCATACTCTGCTCTATAACGTCGAGACACCAGTCGCAGAAGGGCTTATCATCCGTTGAAAGTCCGTTAACATATGCAAAGATCATATTTGCCACCAGATTTCCGATATCATAGCCCATGGGAGCGAAGGTTCCGAATTCACAGTCAAAGATCTTTGTGGAGTCCTCCTTTACAAAGATGGAACCGGTGTGAAGATCTCCGTGAAGAAGAGCCTGTGCATTGGTCATAAAATTGAATTTAAGCTTACTGACCGCAAGATGCAGCTTCTCGTCACCGTAGAGCTCCTTTTCGATAAAGGCACGGTTCGGCTCATAGATATTGTTTCTGTCTGCGCCTAAATAGGGCTCCATTAAAACCAGCTTCTCGGTAATATCATCAAGATCCGGGGTGATGAACTTACGTGTAAGCTCCTTCTTTTCCCTGTGATCCATCACAACATCACTTGAAAGAAGCAGTGTATTTACCATAAAGGTTGAGATATCATCAGCAAACTTCGGATAGGTCTTATGCTGCAGCATTGCCTCACGCATAACAAGGTAATCACTGCAGTCCTCCATTCCGCAGGCATACATTATGGTGTCAAAGAAATAGATATGGGGAACCATTCCCGGAGCCCACTTCTCTTCAAGCTGGAGTATCTCTGACTCCTGACGGTTACGGTCAAGGGTCGCGGTCATATCCGCATCGATACGGAGATTGCTTCCCGCCTGCTTGATGTAGAGGGTATGTCCCTTTTTGTCCGTTACCCTGCAGACATGGTTTAAGTTTCCGTGTGAACCGGGGATCTTGGCTTCCATTGTAGCTTCGTCCCAGTCGATCTGATCCTTTGTTTTAAGAAGAGTGTACTCTATCACAACCTTCTCCGTGGTTTCGGGATCGTCCTCATTGATCATTAAAAAGTATTTGCTGAAGTCTGACATTATTGATTCGTTTCCTTTCTTTTATTTTTGTCCTGCGTCATTCCGGGCTCTTCATCTCTCTTCCCGGACTGTATCCCGTTTTACTGCTCCTTAACACTTGCATAGGCTGCAATAAGGGCCAGTGCGAGAACCGCACCCTTAACAGCGGGAAGCACATAATAGGGAACCGCGCATATTGTAAGACCGTTCTCCAAAGTGGAAACCAGCATAGCTCCCACAAGGGTTCCGAGAGCATTGGGTTTCTCTGCTCCTCCCACGGACCTTCCTACGAAGACCGCTGCCAGAGACTGCATCAGGTAATTATCACAGCACATAACCTGGGCAGAGCTGCCTCTTGAAGAAACCATGATACCGCCTATAGCGATAAATACTGCTGTGATCATTCCCGCGATATAGCGGTATTTCTTTACGTCAATACCGGAAAGCTTTGCAGCCTGCTTGTTTCCTCCCATTGCGTAAAGGAAACGTCCGTGCTTCGTGAAATCCAGGATGATCCAGGCAATAAATACACAGGCAAGCATGATGATTATGATGTAGGGAGCTCTTCCAATTGCTGAGAAAGCGTCCGAAAGCTGTGTACGTGCAGGCTCTGCACCCCAGGATGACTTCATACCGGTCGATACCGCTCCACCGCCGATATACCACTGTCCAAGACCCTGATGAACAAACATCAGAGCGCAGGTTGCAAGCATATCCGGCACCTTGCAGATAAGGATCAAAAACATGGTGAGCTGGTACATAATGAGGGTCACCACGATGGTTATAAGGATCGATACCCCAAGGTTACAGCCGAACCACAGATATGAAGAAACGAAGGCATAGGCGGAGCAGCTTGCCAGCGTACAGGCTGACATATCAAAGCCGTCCGGCGCCATGGTAACCGTTGCCGCTATTCCGAAAACCGTGGTTATGGACATGGCGAGCAGTATGTTTACCATATTGATGCCCGATAGGAACAGGGAACCCTTGAACAGTGTAAAGAATATAAAACACAGTACCAGAGTGATTACAGCCGCCCAGTTCAGTAGGAATCTGGCGGTGTTGTTGCTTTTTGCTGATTCTTGCATTTGATACTTTTCCTCCTTCATTCAGGCACCGGCTTTTGCTTCGGCTCTGGTACCTACAGAATAATTCATTATCTCATCCTCATTGGTATCCTTTGTAACAAGCTCTGCCATTATCTCTCCTCCGAACATCACATAGATCCTGTCCGTAATGGATAAGAGCTCACTGTTTTCACAGGAGGCGTATATTACGCCGTTTCCTTCCCGTGCGATATTATTGATAAGATGGAAAATATCCTGCTTTGCTCCTACATCGACTCCCTTTGTAGGCTCATCAAATATATATATGTCACAATCCGCTGCCAGCCACTTTCCTACAGCAACCTTCTGCTGGTTTCCTCCGGAAAGATTACGTACATGCTGCTTTATGGAAGGTGTCTTTATTCCCAGATCGCGCACAAAACGGTTTGCGTTTTCGTTCACCTTTCCGGTCTGTACAAAGCTCATCATACAGAATTTATCAAGACAGGCTGCTGAAAGATTAAATGCAACCGTTTCCTGTACGAGCACTCCTTCCTTACGTCTTTCCTCCGGAACCAGAGCGATCCTGTTTTTCACGGCCTGCGCGGGATTGCCTATCTTCAATTCCTTGCCGTCCAGAATAATGCTTCCGCCGGTCTTTTTATAGCTTCCGAAAATGGTCTTGCAGAGCTCTGATTTTCCGGCTCCCACAAGTCCCGCTATTCCGACTATCTCACCCTTCCTAACATAGAAGGAAACATTATTCACCTTCCCGTATGCTCCCGACAGGTTTTTAACCTCGAAGAATTTATCTCCGATCTTTACCTCCTCCTTGGGGAAGTTCTCCTCAAAGGAGCGGCCAAGCATCTTCTCCACTATTTCCTTAGTGGTGGTCTCGGGGGTCACGGGGGCATTATGCACTATCTCACCGTTCCTCATAACGGTATAGCTGTCGCATATCTGCAGCACCTCATGAAGTCTGTGGGAAATAAACATTATTGCGATATTCTCGCTTTCTCTCAGACTCTTTACCACTCTGAAGAGCTCTTCCGTTTCCGTATCCGAAAGAGGGGCCGTAGGCTCATCAAGGATAAGGAAATTACATTCGGACTGTATGGCCCTGGCGATCAGTACCATCTGTTTTTCTGCCAGAGTCAGGTTCTGCACAAGGGTACGGACATTGATATTGGTGACATTCAGCCTTTTAAGCGCCTCTATGGCAGATTTCCTTACTGAACCCCAGTTCATAAACGAGCTCTTCTGGTTCATGACGATGTCGTTCAGCATTATGTTTTCCGCCACCGAAAGGGAGGGCACAAGTGCAGTATCCACCTCCTGATAAACTATCTGTATCCCGTGCTTCTTTGCAAAATTGGGAGTCCTTATCTCAATGGGCTCTCCGTTCAGATAAACCTGTCCGGTGTAGCCCGGATTCGACCCGGCAAAAACATTCATGAGAGTTGATTTCCCGGCGCCGTTTGCTCCCACAATGGCATGTATCTCTCCCGTGGATATCTCAAAATTCACCTTATTTAAGGCCTTGACTCCGGGATACTCCATCGAAACTTCTTTTGTACTTAGAGTTATCTTTTCCATTTAAGTAACCTGATATACCTTTATCTTCATAACGGTATATTCCTTTCTAAAGTAAAGGGCACCGGAGCTTCCTCCGATGCCCTCCTTAAAAAATCCTTATGATGTCTTAAAGAACGTCATTACATCTTACTTGTGGATAAGATCCTTGGGCATCCAGTCTGCCTCAGAGAGATAATCAAGATTTCCATAGGTATCTCCTGCGATATCGCCAAGGTTCTCAACAGAAGAATCGCTCTTCAGATCCTTTGCAAGGATGGGTGATCCGGGGATCTCTACATAGTCAACACCGGTCTTTCCGCTTGCGGGATCATAGATCTTGTCATACTCTCCTGCCATCTCCAGGAAGAGGATACGCATACCGATCTCACCGTTAAGTGTCCAGTCGGTCGTTCCTGCTGCAGTCCAGATCTCGGGATTGGTCTGCATATTTGTGATGTCAACGGGATCGATATCAACGGATGCCATAGGAAGTGCATTGTCTCCGCTGAAGTTTGCGTTCTCGGTTATTGCCTTATAAACGCCCTGACCATAGAGGTCATAGTAAACAACTACGCCGTCAACGTCTTCACGCTTAACGCTCTGCAGATATGCTGCAAATACGGTGTTTGCGGAATCCATTGTATCCTGTAACGGCTGAACCTCTCCTACGGTCTTGATCTTGCCTGCGTCCTCATAAGCCTTCCAGCCCACTTCACGACGATCGAAAGGTGAGTTGTAGTTAGGTCCTCTCCAAACCTTGATAAGACGAACGCCCTCGCCGTACTTCTCGATCATTGAGTCAAGAAGGACTGTAACAAGGCTGTCATCCTGCTGGAAGAACTGTGTAACTCCGTCGATCTTCTGATAGTCACCGTCTGTATAGAACTGGGTATCGAAGGTAACGATCTTCATATCGGGATACTGCTCGGTGATCTCCTTTAAGAATACATAGGAGCCGTCCTGATTGCCGTGGCTTACAAGAAGTCCGTCATAGCCTGCTGATGCACAGGTACGGATGGTATCCTGCCACTTGTTGAAATCTCCGTCACAGAAGAAGAAATCAAACTGAACTCCCATAGCGTCGCAGAGATTTGCGCAGGAATCTTTCCACATCTGGAAGATCGTAGCGGAAGGAAGAAGCATTACATAAGCAACTTTCTTTCCGGCAACAGGGTTGGCGGCTGCTGCATCGGCTGCAGGAGCTTCCTCGGCTGCGGGTGCAGCCTCTTCTGCCTTGGTGTCTGCAGCAGGAGCTGCTTCCTCAGCTGCGGGCGCCTCTGCCGCAGGAGCAGCGTCGGGTGCGGGTGCTGCTGCCTGAGATCCGCAGGCACACATTCCGACTGCCATTGACAATGTCAATAAAACTGCCAAAACTTTTTTCATAATACTTTTCTCCTTTTTAGTATTTTAGCCGTGACTTTCACGACTACAAAACGTATTATACAAACATTTATACAAAAAATCAACGTAATTTTTGACAGTTTTAGGTACTTTTTTCTGTGACATTTTCTGATATACTAATGGTATTGATAAAAATTACCAACAAAATATGGGGTCAATCTTAGGGAGGTTTGTACAAAAATGAGAGACAGAATAATAAAAGCGATTGATTATTACATTGATAAAAAAGAGATCGGAGGCGCTTCGGTACTTGTATACAAGGATGGAATGGAGCTCCTGTCGCTGCAGAGAGGTATTGCCGATAGAAAAAACAACATTCCTTTAAGTGATGACACCATAATAAGACTCTACTCCATGTCAAAGCCCATAACCTCCGCGGCGGTTATGATCCTTATCGAACGTGGGATCCTTGACAGGTGCGACCCGGTTTCCGACTATATCCCTTCTTTTAAGAAGCAGTACTATTACGACAGCAGCGGGAAAAAACATCCGGTGAGCCGGGAAATGACCCTGGGCGATCTTCTTGATATGAGCGGAGGCCTGAGTTATCCCGATGAGAGTACTCCCGCCGGAAAAGAGGCTGCAGAGCTCTTCAGGGATATTTGCTCCCGTCTCGGAAGTAAGGACGAAATGAGTACGTTAAAGGTAGCGGAAAGGATCGGAGAGCTGACCCTTGCCTTTGATCCGGGAAGCGACTATCTCTACAGTACCTCTGCGGATATTCTCGGGGCGGTAATAGAGAAGGCAGTGGGAATGAAGTTCTCCGATTTTCTGTCAGAAGAGATCTTCAGGCCTCTTAAAATGAATGATACAGGCTTTTTTGTGCCTGCGGAAAAGCAGTCCCGTCTGGCAAGGTCCTACGTCCCGGAAAGCCACCTGAAAGCCGGACCCTCGGGCAATGAGATCCCCATTTCGGATGACGGAAGTAATGAATATCTTGGAAACTATCTCGGGATAAGGAACAGAATGGAAGCTCCCCCGGCCTTCGAATCCGGAGGCGCCGGTCTTGCTTCCACTCTTAGTGACTATATGAAATTCGCCCAGATGCTGCTTCGCGGCGGAAAAACTCCCGAAGAGCAGCGTATCCTCTCTCCCGCCACCATAAACTTTATGACTGACAGGAAAAGGCCTGCCCATATCAATGACCGCTTCCATGAGCGCTTCGGGATCTACGGCTTTACCTATTCAAACCTTTTACGGATCTGTATCGATCCGGGTGAAAACGACACCATAAGGTTTAAGGGCGAATATGGCTGGGACGGATGGCTTGGACCCTTCTTCGCCAATATTCCTTCAAAAAACGCGACTATCCTCATAGGAATACAGATGACGGATTTTGGCACCTCAAGCATCACCCACAGGATCATCAACATTATATCATCAGACCTTTAAGGCGCTTATTTCTCCTTCTTCCGGACGCTGCTCCTATATGCCTCAAAAATCTGGGAGAAGGAGGCTTTGTCCCAGCTGTCCCTTAATAAGCCTCCAGTCAGGGCATGATCGAGCATTTTCTTATGCATTTCAAGCTCCTTTATTGCATCAAGAGCTATCCGGTGACGCTCTTCCTTCGGCTTTTTACCCCTCATGTAAAGCACTGCATTTTCGTAAGCCTGTGACAGATATTCATTGATCCGTCCTATGCCGGCTCCGTCCACGCCTTTGTAGGCAAATCTTTCAACCACCATATAGTAGGTATTGAAATTATCTATAAACTGCCTGAACTGCGGGTCGCTTCCTTTTTTCACGGTCTTCAGCCTGTCTGAAATGCTCTCAATGCCTGCAAAGCCATAGGTATCGGCATTATACATTTCCCTGTAGGCTCTGCTTGCCTTTACTGCAGTATGAAGCGGTATGCTTCCCCTTAGGTTCTGCTCACTCCGGATACAGCTCTTTTTATAATCCTGCTTATGTCGAAGAATGCTCTTATCTTCCGTAACAATGTCAACAGGAAGGTGCTTTGGTATGTACTTAAGCTCTCCCTTAACTACCTTAGGGAAGAGGAGTATTAGCGGTGCCTCCATTTTGCCCGCAATCAGCGCAGCGTAGTTTTTCAGTACCTCCGGATCATCTCCTTTGTAATTATAGTTCTCTTTTACGTAATCATTTAACGGCTGATTTCCTATATAGATGAGCTCCACTACACTCTTAAGCCCCATTGCCTTATAGAAGTCCGCATCATCGGGATCTCCCATTCCGAAGTTCTCGATACTGTTAATAAAATCTGCCGCAGCCGCCTTGAAGCTCTTGGAGAAGGATCCCTTCATCCCCTTTGCCTTTGCAGCCTCCTTATAAAATGTTTCTGAAACCTTTATGCCGGGTTCGTTTATCCTCTCCCTGACCTCCTCCTGACTTTCCTTCTCAAGTCTTTCCATCAATTCTTCTTTGGTTTCAATGTTCACGCTCCCGTCATCTATCTCGTATTCGTTGAGCATCCGGTCCCTTTCAATTGTCTGAACAAGCTTTGCATCCTCCATACCACCGATGGTCTTAAATTCTTCCAGCCCTTCGATTTCGGTTTCAAATTCAAGGTCGTGCTCGAGATCTGACATTTCATCCAGGGCATCTCCCCAGTCTCCGCTCTCCGGAATATTATTATTCTTTTTCTCTTCGCCGGTATTTTTCTTCTCTTCCTTAGAGGACTCCTCATTATGGATCTCATTTACCTTCTGTTCTTCCCGGATCTCACTTTCAGCTTTTTCTTCCTTGATCTCATTTACCGGCTTTTCTTCCCTGATCTCGTTTGCCGGCTTTTCCTCGTGGATCTCATTTGCCGGCTGATCCGGCTCCTTTATCTTCAGAGGCGATTCCTTTAAGGGGAGGTATGCGGATCTTATGACGGAGAGTTCCTTATCTTCATTACTTGCAGAGATTCCTTCCACCCACATGGGATTCCTCGCGTTTTCCTCCGTGCTCTGTTTTAAGCTGTATCCATCTTCTTCACTGTATTTAAGATTGGGCTGTTCCGCCATCTCTTCTTCGGGAGTTCTGAGCTTTGAAAGCCAGGTGATCTCAATAAGATTTCCGTTGTCATGCCTGGATAAAACCTCATCAATAGTCTTCACCTCTTCCTTAAGTCCCGATGATTCGAGAAGTGTGATTTTCTCCCCGTCAATCTTTGTAATGGTCTTGAAATGAGCATCATGACCGTTCAGTATTGCTACGGGATTGCCTGTTGAAAGTATGGCGTTCACTTCATCAAGGAAGAGCTTTTTCTGCTTATTAAAGAGTATCCTGTCCTCCTTCTTTTCGTCTTCTGTCTTTTCAACAGTCCCCATCTGTTTCTTCAGGGAGGGAAGATTTATGGCAAGGCGTCTTACAGCCATGTCCCTCGTTTTTCTAAGGAAGAAGTCGGCTGTCTCATAGATACTTCCAACCTCCTGCTTACCTTCTCCCATGTATTCTCTTCTGTCTTTTACAAAGAAGTCATAGTCCGCCTTTGTTATACCGAGGCCCATTTTTTCCACTTCCTCATAAGACTTAAGCTCATTGTCCTTAGGCGAGAATTTTCTCATGTCGTTCTGGCTTACCGATCCCGCCTCACCCTTCTTTACACCCATAAAGGCATTAAACAATGTGGCTCCGGCAACGCACCAGCAGTTATGGATTTCCTGCTGCTCGTAGTCATTTATTGTGAGATTTACACTTACCTTGTAATCGGGAAGCGCGGGAAGCTCTTCCTCCTGCTTTTCTTCCTGCTTCTCTTGTTTTACGGATTCCTTCTTTTCTTCTGTCTTTTCTGTCTTTTCTGTTTTTACGGATTCCGTCTTTTCTTCTGTCTTTTCTACCTTCGTTTCCTCTGCAGCTGTTTCTTTTTTTGAAAGCTCTGCGTTTAGAAGATCATCAGCTTTTTTCTTTGCTGATTTCTCCTCTAAGGCTCTCTCCTCCTCTACGGCTTTTTTGTCATACTCCCTGTGAAGGAAAGTCGCTTTACCATTCTCTTCAAAGTAGCGCTGATCCTCATCGCTAAGCTTCCCATCACTGTTTCCCAGTACGTGATCCCTGATCCTCGTCGCAATATCAAGCTCCTTTTTTGCTTCCTCCACCTCGAGTGCAAGCTTCGCCTTCAGCTCGGGGATCTTTTCAAGCATCTGTTTCTTTTTACTGCCCTCCGGAATGTTGTTGATATCATCCTTAAGAAATTCAAGCTTTGATTTTATCCTCTTATATTTTCCCTTTCTGTCCATATAAAGTGCGGAAGCCCTACGTACCTCATCCGGCTTTTCCTTGAATTTGTCCTCATACTTCTGAAGCTCTTTCTGACAGTCCGGAAGACCGGCTAAAAAGAACTCATTTTGCTCCATAACCTTCCTGATATGATCCCTGAAATATTCTTTCTTTTCCTCATCGGTTTTTAATTCTTTGTGGGACTTTATTTCCTTCCCGTTTCTCTCGATCCCATATGTATTTATGTATGTATTGAAGTAGGTGACAAATAATGAAACCATCTCATTATTGCTATAGTTCCGGCGGAAAGCATCCCTTTCCTCTTCCGTAAAAGCATCACTCTCAAAGAAATCCGGATACTCAACATAGAAATTTTCGAACCCGAAAAGGAGCTGTATATCGTCATACACTTCAAGGAAATGCTCATGTAAGTAGTCCTTACTGAACATCTCGGGAGTTATCTTTATTTGGGCTATCTTCTTTCCTACCCGGTAGAGCACGGAATTGATCCCCATCTCATCTCCGGACATAAAAGCCTCGAAATCCTTATCATTAAGCTGCTTATTCCTAAGTGCTTCCTCACTGTAGGTACCGTTTGCGTCTTTTTTGACCGGGCGCATCAGGATCCTGAAGCATCTTAGGTCCGCGCCATGCACCTTTGTACCGAACCTGGTCTTCCATCTTGCCGCCTGTTCCCCGGAGAACATAGCATCATAATTTTCCGCATCCTTCTTTATCTTGAGCCTTACCCTGCCTTCTTTCTCTCCGAAATCATCATTAAAGATCTTCGCCATTTTGGTCTCATCCTGAAGGCTCTTATTCATTCCGTTCTTTATCTTTTGAACCTCATTCCTGTAATCACCGGGGATATCATTTCCGACAAGATCTCCTGACATCTTCCCGCTGAAAATACGATCGATCATTATACTGAGCTGTTGGAATATCGTTGCTTCATCCTGTCCTCTTCCCCCTCTCTGTTTCATTGCCTTCTTTACGTAACCCAGACTTTTCTCTGAATATTTATTTGCAAGGGCATCAATATCACCGCTTCCTTCCCCGTCCCTCTTGAATACGTTTGTATTAGCATCCTCAATCTTTTCGAAAGGAGTATCTCCCTTGAGAATAACCGTTAACGGTTCTTTCTGCTGGAGCTCATTTTCCTCTATCTCCGCGAAGATATTCTGCGCAACTGCACCGAAGGCTTTTAGTTGCGCATACTCATCATCGGTCAATGTAACATTCCAGTTTTTGAGCTTATCCAAGAAATCCTTCATATCCATTCCGATATGCAGAAGTACCTTATTATGCCAGTATTCCGGGCTGTTGATATCCGTTTTTTCACTGAACCTCATAGAGGAAAGCTTTTCGGGAGTAATGGATAAAAGCTCCTTTAATAAAGGCTTCAGCCCCTTTTCCCTAAGCTCTTCCCTTACCTCATATGGCATATCTTCTCCCGGATGGAACCTGCAGATAAGTATTGTATAATCAAGATTCTTAAAAGTATTAAAGGGATCGAAAAAGTAATCCTTGGTTCTGTCCGTGTTTTTTTCAAGCTGGTACTTCTTTGCAAGCACCTCCGAACCTTTCATGGCATCACTCAGATTTTTTTCCGCTTTTTCATTAAGAGCATTGATATGCTCCCTCTTTTTCCTGGCCTCGTTAAACTTAGATTTTATGATGAGATCATGGATCTCTTCCGCAGATTTCTTTTTATAGACCGGAACATCCTTTAGTTTCTGCTGAAGTTCACGGATCTCCTGCGTTATTGCCGCCTCTCCCTCTTTATAATCCGCGACCACGAAGCCTTCTGCTTCCCTTGTTTCAACCCCTCTCTTCCTGGCTTCCTTCTGCTTTTCAATGAGAGCTCTTTTTATCTTAAGCTTTTCATTCAATATAAGTCCTTCCTCAAGGACATCAACAGAATCCCTGAAGGCTATCAGATCGCCAAAATCCTCGTTCCCTTCCTTTAAGAGGAAATTCAGGGTGCGCTTAGTGACCCTCTCCCTCTTCCCGAGGCAGTAGTCGATAAACTCCCTGTAATGCTCGGCATGCCTGGAAACCAGACGGATCCTTTTATTATTTGTATTTATCTTCCTCGCTGCTTCCCGTCTCTTTTCCTTATCCAGTTCTTTATTCTCAAATACCCTGATAAGCTCTTTCTGTTCACTTATCATTTTCTCCCGGAGTAATAGTGCCTTCTTCATCTCTGCAAGGGATTTTTCCATCTCCGGTCCGCAGGCTTCTTTTGCCTTTACATTTTCATTGATCTCATTCTCGATCTCCTCTGCTTCCGCATTTGCAGAAAAAGTCTCACTGTTTGCAAAGGTCCTTGCTATATCAACCTCGGAATTCTTTAATGCATTTCTTAGAAACCCATAGAGCCTGGTATGATAATTGTCCTTAAGCTCTTCCCTGTCTCTGTGGCGTATGGCCCTGACCGGATCCTCCCTTCTTAAGGAAGGCTTTGTTTCCCCGCGTTTTTCCTGTATTTCAATACCATGAAGATATAGATGGTCCTTAAGGAGACCTTCCATCTCTTTTCCGATCTTTTCACGCGTTTCCAGTATGGCCCGTTTTTCTGCAGGCAGTGAAGAATAGAACTTCGGGAATTTCTCTCTTATTTCGCTCACATTCTGTAATTCCCTCGCAATATCCATCATAGCTGGCATATGCTGGGAGAGATAATCGTCCGTGAACATTTCGGGAGTTAATTCGTCATTTGTGAGCTTACTCACCCATTCCAAAAGTTCCGGATCCTCAACTGAATCCTTTGCCCTCTCGCTGACCTTAGTGGTTTTACTGAGATCAGCGTAGTACTTTGTCATGGATGAAAGCTCCCTTACCGTACAGACATCCGCATTCCTGAATTTGCTCTTTGCCTTTTTTACGGCATCATTCTCTGTGGAACCCCACTTTTTATCCTTCTTTGCGGTTGCAAGCTTCTGTGTAAAAAAGGGTTTTGTATTTTTTTCTACCACACCCCATTCACTTTCCACCTTATCCCTTACCCTGACGCTTAAGACCTCATTTTTGGACTTGGAGTTCTCCATTATCCTTTCATAGTAGGAAGCTTCCTCATCAGTATAAAAGGAAGACAGTCTGTCCTTTTTTTCCTGTTTTTTCAGGTTGTCCGGATTCTGTTCATCTCCGGTGGGGGTACTAATATCCTGCTGCTTAAAAGCACCGGTATTCATTTCGTTGATGCTCTTCCCGCCTTCGGTTTTCTGTTCATTTATCAGGTTTCCCATATCATTCTCCTTTTTCTCTGTCTATACAAATCCAGCGTATAAGTCTTTATACGTTATTCCTCTGAAAATGTCACAAAAACTTAATAAAGCTTCTTGAAACCGGTACAGTTTCTTCGAAAAAGAAATCGATCACCTTTTTTGAAAGGGGGCTAAGTGCCAGCATGGCAACCCTGTTGCCCGAGTAGTACTTACCCTTTATTGTCTCTACCATACAGTTGATCATATATATTGTTTCCCTGGGATCATCCGCAGATGAATACAGCGCAGCTATCTTCAGCAGCTCATCATCTACGTTCTCCACGACCACATAGGCGGTTATCTTTCCGTCCTCTATTATGCAAAAGCTGGACTCTGTGTCTGTTTTTTTGGATAGAAGCCCTCCCTCCGGGAGAGGATTCCCTTCGGAAACACTCTTTGCCGAGGCGGCTTTCAAAAGCTTTTCATCGGTATCGGAGAAGCTTCTGATCTCGGCATTTTCCGGCTTTTTCGCGCTTGCAGTCCGGAGATCTCTTATCGAACCAAGATAATACATAGGATAGTCGATATCCTCCTCTTCAAAATACATAGCCCTTAAGAAACCCGGAAGTGTCTCATTATCCTTATTCTCTATATTGAATTCCGCCCTGACGGCGATATCTCCTTCCTCGAAAATACCGTCAAGGCATTCAATAAGCGCCCTTCCGGCTCCGAGTCCCCTTTTTTCCGGGTCTACGAAAAGAGAATCTATCATAAATACATCCTGATCCATAGCACCCGCAAGCACTCCCATCACACCGTCCTTATCTGTTGCAGCCAGAACCGTGATCGGGAGAGAGGCTTTTAAGGCATCTAAAGCCTCTCTTCCCATATACGGTGCAACTATATCGGCCTGTTCTTTTCCTGCTGCCAGGATCTTTATTTCACTCATTTTTACTGTTCCCCTTTCTTATTACCTGCAAAGCATTTATATCAACTCAAATTTTTCAAACTGAAGGGCGCCGCTGCCCCGGTACTCAAAATAGAGGGATGCATTTTCTTCATTGATGCTCTTCACCGGAATTTCAAAGCGTCTCCAGAAATTTTCTTTTTCAATATGGACCCTTCCGAGTATCTCACCATGAAGCCCGATACGGAATGAAAGATCCCCGTTTACAAATCCCCTTAGCCACACTACCACACTCTTAAGGTTAAAAAGGTCAAAGTACTTAAATCCGCAGACCGTACCGTTCACCATATTCGTGATATAGCCGTCATCTTTAAGATCATCAAGGCCGTCCTCTGTGATCCTCGGGAAATCGGGACCTAAAAAGGTTCCGGGATCTCCTGTATAGGTCTGTACCTTCTCGCAGAACAGGTTGCAGGCAAGATATGCGGGGTAAATCCCCGGGTTCTTGAAATTACCGGACTCCGCCCCGGTGGAGGTCATTTCCGCCTGTATTATCGCACCGTCCTCTTCAATCCTTATTCTCTCTATGCAGCCCTGCCGGCTGAAATTCGTGCCGTCGGTATGCCTATGGTAAAAAACATATTCATCGCCTGAAGAAAGCCTTATAATGCCGCCGTGGTTATTGGCGCCGTAAAAGACCGGCATATCCTTATCCTTATACGAACCGATCCCGATATCGGTATTACTTACTATCACACCGCGGTACTTAAAATCCTTCATAGGTGAAGCACTCGTGGCATAGCAGAGCTCATGACATTTTATGGAGGAATAGATAAGATAATATGTCCCGTCATACTTTCTGATGGACGGCGCTTCAAAGTATTCGTGATCCTCATAGCCCGTTCCACCTGAATAGGGTTTAGAGGGAACAACGGTCCGGGGTTCTCCGGTGACCGTAAGCATATCCTTATCGAGAGTAAGGACCATCATTCCGTGGCGTTCCCTGTTATCCGGCATGCAGAAACCGGAATAGAGATAGGTGATCTCCCCCTCCGTCAGTACTGCGGGATCAAACATAGCTTCTTCACCGGGCCTCTCTCCCGCACGTACTCCGTCCTTATATCTTACATAGCCGTAAAACTCATATTTTCCCGCCGGAGTATCACATCTCGCGACAGAGATATACGGCACCTTATCAAGAACATAATAGAGATAGTACTTTCCGTCAGGACCCCTTGTGACATCCGGTGCGTAAAGACACATAGAACCGTCCCTGTTGTCCGGATCGTCGGTCTTCCTATATATCACGCCCTCATAGCGCCAGTCCGTGAGATCCGTTACCGGAGCGGAATAGCAAACATAATCAAGGAGGCAGTAGCCGCTACCCTTAAATTTATCGTGAGAGCCGTATACATAAACCCTTCCGTCAAATTCATGGGGCTCTCCGTCAGGAATATGCTCGCGGCTCGATAGATATGGGTTCATACTTTCTCCTTTCTATGCCATCCAGTGGAAAGATTCTTCACTTCGTTCAGAATGACACCGCTGCTGTCATCCTGAGCGCCCATCAATGTCATCCTGAGCGTAAGCGAAGGATCTTCTTCCCGTTAATTTCCCACAACATCAAAAACCCTGTGTCTTGCAGCTCTTCCCTTAGGATCCATACCCTTTATCCTGAAGAGCTCATTAACCGTCACAAAGTCAAAACCCTTATCCTTCAGTGCGGGAATTATATTGTCCAGAGCATCCGCCGTAGCCAAATTATTCTCCATATCATGTAGGAGTATTATAGCTCCGTCAACTGCCTGCTCTATGATCCTCTCTGCTCTTTCCTCTGCCGTGACCCTTTCATCCCAGTCTTCGCAGTGCAGACCTCCGATAAAGCAGAGGTCGATATTGTCATACATTTCTTCGCTGACAGCTAGATAGGGCGGACGGAAAAACGCAGACCTTCTTCCGGTGATCTTAAATAAGAGTTCTTCATTTCTCTCTATTTCATCGCGGATCTCCCGCGGTGAAAGCTTATCCATATAATAGTGGTTCAGGGAGTGATTCTCTATCTCAAAGCCTCTTTCGGAGGTATCCTTCGCGATCGCTTCGGTTTCTTTTGTTATATTCCTCCCAATAAGAAAAAACGAACCAGTCACGGCATGCTTTGTAAGGATATTAAGTACCGCCGGGGTCACTTCCCTGTCCGGTCCGTCGTCAAATGTTAATGCGATGTATTTTTTTTCCATATTAATGATACCAGTATGAAAAACCCGCCGCAATATCTGCGGCGGGTCAGTTTTCATATTACTTTACTTTGCAAAATCTGTAACTCTGCTTTCACGTACGATATTGACCTTTATCTGTCCGGGATACTCCATTTCATCCTCGATACGCTTTGCAATATCGTGCGCCATGATAACCATGTCAGCATCTGTAACCTGCTCGGGAACCACCATTACCCGAACCTCACGGCCTGCCTGAATGGCAAAGGACTTTTCGACTCCCTTAAAGGAGTTCGTGATATCTTCAAGTTGTTTAAGACGATTGGTATAGGCATCAAGAGTTTCCCTCCTGGCACCGGGTCTGGCAGCCGAGATCGTATCGGCGGCCTGAACAATACAAGCGATAAGAGATGCAGGCTCCACATCGCCGTGATGAGCCTCTACCGCATTTATTACTATGGGAGACTCCTTGTACTTACGACAGAGATCTGCACCGAGCTGGATATGACTTCCCTCCATCTCGTGATCCACAGCCTTGCCTATGTCATGGAGTAATCCCGCACGCTTGGCGATACGTACATCAAGCCCTATTTCGGAAGCTAAGAGCCCAGAAAGTATGGATACCTCAACCGAATGACGGAGAACATTCTGTCCGTAGCTGGTACGGAGCTTCATCCTTCCCAGAAGCTTGATAAGCTCAGGATGTACATTGGGAACACCGCACTCGAGACAGGCGGCTTCGCCCTCCTCCTTTATCATGGTATCAACTTCTTTTCTGGCTTTCTCCACCATTTCCTCGATCTTCGCGGGGTGGATCCGTCCGTCCACGATAAGCTTCTCCAGAGCTATACGTGCGACTTCGCGCCTTACCGGGTCAAATCCCGACAGAACTACAGCCTCCGGGGTATCATCTATGATCAGATCAACACCCGTAAGGGTTTCGAGGGTCCTTATGTTCCTTCCCTCGCGTCCGATTATGCGCCCCTTCATCTCATCTCCGGGGAGCTGAACTACGGAAATCGTCGTCTCGGACACATGATCGGCAGCGCAGCGCTGGATCGCATTGACAACATATTCCCTGGCTTTTTTGTCCGCTTCTTCCTTTGCACGTGATTCATATTCCTTGATCATCAGTGCGGACTCGTGCTTTACATCGTCTTCTACTATCTTTAAAAGATATTCCTTAGCCTGTTCAGAGGTTAAACCTGAGATCCTTTCAAGCTCCCGTACACGATCCTCATTGAGCTTCGCAATCTTTTCCTTCTGACGGTTCAAGTCCGCCTCACGATCTGCCAAGCTCTGCTCTCTTCTCTCAACCTGCTCGGCCTTCTTGTCCACAGCTTCTTCCTTCTGCTGTGCACGTCTCTCCAGCCTCTGAGCCTCTGCGCGTCTGTCTCTGGCTTCCTTTTCAATCTCGTTTTTCTGATTGATGGACTCTTCCTTTATTTCCAGAAGCTTCTCACGCTTTAAGTCTTCAGCAGCTTTTTCAGCCTTTTCGGTGATCTCCTTAGCCTTGTCATTTGCATCCCCGATGAGCTTCTCTATCTTCCGCTCATGGGCATTTGTGGCTATGATCGCAGATACAGGTACCGCTATAACCAGAGTCACAACTATTGCGATAATAGTTGTCATCATCTGTACAGCTTACCTCCTATTCGGTTAATACAACATTACTATTCTAATTCACAAGCTGTTTTACGTCAACCGGAAATTTCACCACGGCTTTATTCGGATTATTCAAAATCCGAAAGTCCCAGAAATTTCGCCGTAGATATCCTTGCTTTAGATGTGATTTGAAAAAAAACCTTTCTGATTGTAGAATATAGACACTATAGGACTTTTGCAGCTTGCGTTTTTAGGAAAAGGAATAGAAATTTATGAAGGATCTGGCCAAGACTGTACTGGAAATACGGGATCTGGACATAAGCTTCCACTCGGCATCAGAGACTGTACATGCCATAAGGGGAGTCGATCTGATCTTAAGAAAAGGTGAAACTGTTGCGATCGTGGGGGAGTCTGGTTCCGGTAAATCCGTAACCATGAAGGCTGCCATGGGCATACTGCCTTCGAACGGTATCATTAATTCCGGAAGCATAGTTTATTACGGTGATGATCCGGAAGGAAGTGTTACTGACCTGATAAAAGCTGATAAAGAATGGCTCCGTCGGAATATCCGCGGGAAGAAGATAGCCATGGTCTTTCAGGATCCTATGACATCACTGAATCCCACAATGACCATAGGGAAGCAGCTTATTCTCGCCATTTCCTCCCATGAAAAGCTTCAGAAAAAGGAGGCGGTGGAGCGCTCTGTTAACCTTTTAAGAGAGGTTGGTATTACGGAGCCGGAACGGCGGATGAAGCAGTACCCGCATGAATTCTCGGGAGGAATGAGGCAGAGGATAGTAATAGCCATTGCCCTTTCTTCAAATCCGGAGATACTTATCTGCGATGAGCCCACGACAGCCCTTGACGTGACAATACAGGATAGAATACTTGACCTTATTGTAAGTCTTCAGCAGAAAAGAGGGCTTTCGGTTATCTATATCACCCATGATCTGGGAGTGGTCGCAAAGGTTGCAGATTATGTGAATGTTATGTATGCGGGAAAAATAATCGAGACCGGAACAATATATGATGTCTTTTTTGATCCGAGGCATCCCTATACCTGGGGACTTCTCTCCGCTATTCCCGATGATGAATCCGGGGGTGAGCTTTATTCCATTCCGGGGACGCCGCCCTATCTATCCAAAGACCCTGTGGGGGATGCCTTTGCACCGAGAAATCCCTATGCACTTGAAATTGATTTTAAGGAGGAACCTCCTCTTTTCAAAATAACAGATACTCATTATGCCGCCACCTGGCTTCTTGACGAAAGGGCTCCGAAAGTGGAACGCCCCGCAGACCTCACTCGGCGGATCGAAAAAATGAAAAAGGAGGCGGCGGACTATGCAAAAGGATAATGATTCAGGGTATCTCCTGGAGGTAATGGGGCTTACCCAGTGCTTCGGACAGGGCGCAAAGGCCGTAAAGGTCCTCCATAATATTAGTTTTCATATCAAGCCCGGAGAAGTATACGGTCTTGTAGGGGAATCCGGTTCCGGAAAATCCACCATAGGAAAGTGCATAATAGGCATAAATAAGCCCTCATCCGGAACCATACGTTTTTCCGGCAAAGAAATACAAATGATCTTTCAGGATCCCATGTCTTCCCTAAATCCCAGAAGAAAGATCGGAGATATCATCGGCGCGGGGCTTGATATCAGAAAGGCATATTCCTCAAAGCAGGAAAGAGATAAAAAAGTAGGAGATATGCTGGAGAAGGTGGGACTTTCCAGAAAGCACGCTGACCGCTATCCCGGCCAGTTTTCCGGAGGACAGAGGCAGCGGGTGGGTATTGCCCGTGCCCTTATTCTCGAGCCTGAGCTTATCATCGCGGACGAATGCATCGCCGCGCTTGATGCATCCATTCAGGCACAGGTCGTTAATATGCTGAAAAGAATACAGTCGGAAACAAAAACCGCTATGCTGTTTATTTCCCACGATCTTTCCATGGTGCGTTATCTGTCGGACAGGATCGGAGTGCTGCATCTCGGATATCTTTTGGAAACAGGAACAACAGAGGATATATTCAATGAGCCCATTCACCCCTACACGAAAAATCTGATAGCCGCCATACCCAGCCCGAATCCTGTACTCCAGGTGCATCCGGAAAGCAGATATGATTATGAGACTTCAGGAATCCTGTATGAAAACGGGAGCTGGAAAAATGTAAACGGAAGCACTACCCACCAGGTTTTCTGTGCAGATGTGGAGGCGAAGAAATGGGGGATCATGTCATGAAAAGAAAATGTAAGATGTTGAATTCCCTTGGTGCCTTTATTCTATGCGGAGTCCTGTTTTGCCTGGGAGGCTGCAGCGCTGCAGAGAACGGATATCAGACAGTAACGGGGCAGGAAGCCATTGATGAAGAGATCGATGTGGCTTTATTATCCATTACATCAACCATGGACCCTCAGAAGGTTTCGGATACCGGAAGCGAAAAATATGTCAGTCCCTATACTGGCTGCCTGTACAGGCTGGATGAAAATAACGCCGCGGTACCGGAACTTGCGGAGAGCTGTGAGGTATCTGATGACGGCCTCACATATACTGTAAAAATACGGGATGGATTACGCTTCGCTAACGGAGATCCCATTACAGCAGATGATTTCGTATTTGCTTTCCAGAGGATTGCAGATCCGGCGGAAACCAGTAAGGCAATATTTATAATTGACGATATCTGTAAGATAAAAAATGTTGAACAGGTGAACAACGGAAGTCTGCCTGTGGATATGCTGGGGGTAAGATCCGTTGATAACAGGACGCTTAAGTTTGAGCTTGAGGAGCCCTGTCCGTATTTTATCTATGTTCTTACAAAGACCCCCACATCTCCATGTAGCAGAAAATTCTATGTGGACTGCGGCGGGAATTACGGAGAAAGCCCTGATAAGATCCTGTCAAGCGGCCCCTTTATGGTGGACAGATATGAGCCTCTTGCCATGCAGGTTCATTATTGTAAAAATCCTTATTATGTAGATGCGGATAAAGTGAGGCTTCCCGGTCTGACCTTCAGGCAGGTGGATAATTCACAGCAGGCAGAGATGATATTTCAGGCAGGAGAAATGGATATCATACCGGTTGCAAGAGACTATCTCAGCCTGTCCCTTGATGATCCCAGGCTTCATATACAGACCGGAGGAGTCATCGAGTATATTCAGGGTAATTATGAAACCTGTGAGGCATGGCAGAATAAAAATATCCGCAGGGCATTATCAAAGGCTATAGACCGGAATAGCATAACAGAGAACTATTTCCGTGCGGGAACGGAGCCTCTTACAAGACTGATACCGAAGACATTTTCTCCCGAGCCGGATGGACGGGATTTTGGTGAAGACGGGGATTTATACTATGAGTATACGGGGTTTGATAAGGAAGAAGCGCTTAAGTGCTGGAAAGAAGGCCTTAAAGAGCTTTCCGTGGACGAGATCACCCTCACTTTAACCATAGCTGCCAATAACCAGAGCCTGGGTGAAATAATCAAGGATCAGCTGGAAAAAAATCTCCCCGGCTGTCATCTTGAGGTAAAACTGGTTTCTCCCACACAGAGGCTGGATATGATGCAGAAGGGTGATTTTGAGCTTGTGTATGCCGGATGGTCAGCCGATTATCCGGATCCTAATTCATTCCTTGGCTGCTTTAAGGGAGACGCCAGTACAAACTTCGGTCATTATCCCGGCGGAAATGCAGATACGGTATTGAATGCCGCAGCACGTGAAACGGATCCGGAAAAACGCATGAAGCTGCTTCATACGGCGGAAGAAGCATATATGGAAGATAATGCCGTTCTTCCCCTGTTTACCAAAGGAGATGCATATCTGTTTTCGGATAAGTTTGAAGGCGTGGATATAAGCTTTGACGGCAGCGCTCTTGAATTTGACCGTGCAGTGAAGGTGAGGTAGTTCCGGTATGAAAAAATATTTCTTAAAAAAACTCTTTTTATCGATCATTACACTGTTCCTTATAGTACTCATATTGTTTCTCTTAATGGATCTAATGCCCGGATCACCGTTTAATAATGAAAAGCTTACTCCGGAGCAGATGGAAATGATGAAGAAAATGTACGGTCTTGACAAGCCCGTGCTACAGCGGTTTTTCATATATGCGGCAAATATTCTGAAAGGGGACTTTGGTATAAGCTACAGCCTTTCCATTAATACCCCGGTATCGGTAATGATAGCCTCCAGAATGCCGGTATCCATGCTGATAGGATTATGTGCCATGCTTCTCGGAAGTGCCCTGGGGCTTATACTTGGATTTTTTGCAGCCTTTTCCAATTTTTACGGTTCTAGAAGATCAGGAAGGATAGCCGATCTTCTCTGTATGCTGATCAGCATAATCGGAATCTCGGTTCCATCCTATATTTTTGCAATTATCATGAGCTATTTTCTGGGATACAGATGGAGAGTATTTCCACTGCTCTTTGACTTCAGGTCTCCGGTAAGGTCATCCGTGATGGCTGTCATAGCTCTTTCAACCTTCGTAACGGCAGTTGTTGCACGCTATACCAGGGACGAGGCAACAAAGGTCTTAAAATCGGACTATGTTCTCTTTGCGGTAAGTCAGGGGATACAAAAAAAAGCGCTTTTATTCCACTATGTTATCAGGAATTCCCTTATGGGAATAATAACAGTTATGGCCATGCTTCTTGTGGGGCTCCTGACAGGATCTCTTGTAACGGAGAGGATATTTTCCATCCCGGGCATAGGCTTTCTTTTATCAAGCGCCATAGAAGCAAATGATTATAACGTTGTCATAGCTTTAAGCTTTGTGTTTGCGGCAATATACGTAACGGCGAGGTTTATTCTGGATATCCTGTACGGGATAATCGATCCGAGAGTCAGAATTGAAGAAGGGAGAGAATGATGAATGATTTTGCCTTTGCAAACGAAAAAAAGGATTTTTCAATAGATGAAAACATATCACAGGACAGTTTTTACCGGAAAACAGTAAAACGCTTTTTCGGGAAAGCATCCAATATATTCGGGCTTATACTCCTCATTCTCCTTATTATTCTTGCCTTTGCTGCTCCTGCACTTTCACCGCACAGCTATAATGAGCAGAATCTGGAAAGAGCGGACATGGCACCGAGGATTCCGGGAATGCTTTCCGGAACGGAGAAACTCCCGGGTACAAACGGGGATATAATCGAGAACCGTTATGAGGAGCTGGGCTTAAATGACACATATTATTACTTTGGAACAGACAGTCTGGGCTGCGATCTTTTTTCCAGATGTTTTGTTGGCTTACGGGTTTCTCTTTTAATTGCATTGGCGGCTGCCCTTATTAATCTGATAATCGGCATGAATTATGGTATGATCTCGGGATTCATTGGCGGCAGGACAGACTTTATCATGCAGCAGATTGTTGATATCGCAGGCTCCATTCCGACTCTGGTGGTGGTGACGCTTCTGATGCTGGTCCTAAAACCCGGATTCGCCTCTATTATCATAGCTCTTATGCTTACAGGCTGGATGGAAATGAGTATGATCGCAAGGGCCGAGGTGCTCCGGCTTAAGGACAGGGAATTCATTCTGGCAGCGAGAACTCTAGGGGCAGGCAGATCCTATATTATTTTCAAGGAGCTTTTACCCAATATCGCAGGTACCCTGATGACACAGATCATGATAACCATACCGAATGCGATTTTCCTTGAAACCTTTTTAAGCTTCGTGGGACTGGGGCTGCCGGTCGGAAGCTGCTCTCTCGGAAGGCTTATTTCAGACGGATTTGACAACTGTCTTCTCCACCCGTATAAGCTCTTTCCCTGCATGATGATCCTTATCGCGCTGATGATTGCCTGCAATCTTGTTGGAGACGGACTTAAACAGGCATTGTCCATGGATGAATAAGATGTCCTGCGAACTTCCCGACCATTGCATAGATAGCAAAAATGAACAGTTAGCATCGGCCTAAATTGAGAAAACCCCTGCCATCCGTTTCCGGAAGACAGGGGTTCTGAATTCATTACGATATTCTGTTAAAAAGCTTATGCGCCGGCCTTGATCTTCTTTGTAAGCTCGGGAACGATCTTATTAAGATCTCCTACGATACCGTAGTCAGCTATATCGAAGATAGGAGCATTTTCATCCTTGTTTATCGCAATGATGATATCGGACTCCTCCATACCTGCAGCGTGCTGGATGGCTCCGGAGATACCGATAGCGAAGTATACGTGAGGACGAACGGTCTTTCCGGTCTGTCCAACCTGCATATCCTTCGGCTTCCAGCCTGAGTCAACAACCGCACGTGAGCAGGAAACCATTCCGCCCTTGAAGCAGGCTGCCAGATCCTCGAGGATCTTGAAGTTCTCAGGTGATCCGACTCCACGTCCGCCGGATACAAGGATCTTTGCGTCCTGGATATTGGCTACGCTTGAAACCTCTTTAACCACCTTGTCGATGGTTACATAGCAGTCATTGGGTGTGAAGCCGGGATTGTACTCTACAACCTCAGCCTTAGCCCCCTTCTTCGGCTCGATCTTCTGCATAACGCCGGGACGTACCGTTGCCATCTGAGGCCTGTAATCAGGGCAGGCGATGGTAGCGATGGTATTTCCGCCGAATGCGGGACGGGTCATAAGGAGCTGCTTATGTCTCTGCTCCTGGCCTTCAACGGGCTGTAAGGGGAAGTCACCTATGTCAAGCTGTGTGCAGTCAGCCGTAAGTCCTGTATGAACCCTTGCTGATACACGGGGACCTAAGTCACGACCGATGGCAGTTGCACCTACCAGCATGATCTCAGGCTTGAACTCGTTAATAACTGATGAAAGAGCGTGAGCATAGGGCTCAGTCCTGTACTCCTTAAGCTCGGGGTCATCAACAACGATAACCCTGTCAGCACCGTACTCTGCAAGAACATCTGCAAGACCCTTAACATCCGATCCGATAAGAACTGCTGTCACCTGCTTATTGTCGAGGTCGTTTGCAAGATCACGTCCCTTTCCCAGAAGCTCCAGAGCAATGCTTGATACTTCATTATCTACCTGCTGGGCGAAAATAAACACGCCCTTATATTCTTCTAATCCCATTTTTTCCTCCTTAATATTATTATTTATGATATACGGCATACAAATTCAAATCTGATATCGTGCAAGCACGAATCCGATTTGACTTTTGATGCCTATATCATCTATATGACGTGCTTCTCTGTAAGCTTTCCAAAAATGTAATCAACTGCTTCCGCAGGGGAACCGGGAGTTACAACCTCACCCTTGCCCTTTGCAACCTTATCGGATGCCTTGGCAATAACTGTGGGTGAACCGCCCTTACCGATATTCTCATCGGCAACGTCCAGCTTGTCACGTCCCCAAACGGTAACCCTGTTCTCATCGGAATAAGCATCAAAGATTCCGCCGGGAGTCATATAACGGGGCTCATTCAGCTCGGAAAGAGCTGTTACAAGGCAGGGAAGTTTGGCTGTCAGCATATGATATCTGTCATCAAACTGACGCTTAACCGTAACGGTATTTGCCTTCCTGTCAAGCTTGATATCCTCTGCGTATGAAATAACAGGGATTCCAAGATGCTCGGAGATCTGGGGTCCAACCTGAGCTGTATCACCGTCGATAGCCTGACGTCCTGTGATGATAAGGTCATACTCCATATTCTTCAATGCACCTGCGATGGTTGAGCTTGTAGCCCAGGTATCAGCGCCGCCGAGAACACGGTCTGTGATAAGAAGTCCCTTATCAGCTCCCATTGCAAGAGCTTCACGAAGAACATCATCAGCCTTGGGAAGTCCCATTGTAACAACGGTAACCTCGGTATTGTCGGGATCCTCATCCTTGATGCGGAGAGCTGCCTCAAGACCAGCCTTGTCATCAGGATTCATAATCGCAAGCATTGCTCCTCTGTCCAGTGTTCCATCGGGCTTAAACTTAACCCCTCCCTTTGTATCGGGCACCTGTTTAATACAAACAACGATTTTCATGTATTTTCTCCTTTATCAAAATAATGGTGATCACTTAAGCAATGCACCGGAAATAACCATTCTCTGAACCTCGGAAGTACCTTCGTAGATCTCTGTGATCTTTGCATCTCTCATCATACGTTCTACTTCGTACTCTCTGATATATCCGTATCCGCCGAAAAGCTGTACGCACTTTGTCGTAACATCCATTGCGGTCTCGGCAGCAAAAAGCTTTGCCTTTGCAGCTTCTATACCATAGTAGCTCTTTGTAGCCTTTGCATCTGCAGCTGCATATACGAGGAGCTTTGCAGCTTCGATCTGGGTAGCCATATTTGCAAGCTGGAACTGGGTGTTCTGGAAAGCACCTATAGCTCTTCCGAACTGCTTTCTTTCCTTAACGTACTCGATGGTGCGGTCAAGAGCGCCCTCAGCGATACCAAGAGCCTGTGCAGCGATACCGATACGTCCGCCGTCAAGAGTATGCATTGCGATGGCAAAGCCCTTTCCTCTTGTTCCGAGAAGATTCTCTGCGGGGATATGGCAGTCCTGGAAAATAAGCTCATAGGTTGAGGATCCGCAGATACCCATCTTGTTTTCCTTTGTTCCGAAGGTGAAGCCCGGAGTATCCTTCTCAACGATAAAGGCTGAGAACTTCTTCTGCTTCCTGCCCTTCTTGTCCTCAACAATATCGGTATAAGCAATGATGATATAGATATCAGCTTCCTTACCGTTTGTGATGAAGCACTTGGAGCCGTCAAGGATCCACTCTTTTCCGTCATCTGAAAGGACAGCCCTGGTCTGTGCACCCTGAGCGTCGGTTCCTGCGCCGGGCTCTGTCAGACCGAAAGCACCGAGCTTCTCTCCCTTTGCAAGGGGTACTAAGTACTTCTGCTTCTGATCTTCTGTTCCGTATGTCATAATGGGATCACAGCAGAGTGAAGTATGAGCGGAAACGATAACACCGGTGGTGGCGCAGACCTTGGAAAGCTCTTCAACACACATTACGTATGTAAGAGGGTCGCAGCCCTGTCCGCCGTACTCCTTGGGAATGGGAATACCCATGAAGCCGTACTTCTGCATCTTTGTTACGGTTCCTCTGGGAAACTCGTGCTTCTCATCAACCTCGATTGCAAGAGGCTTTACCTCTTTTTCGGCGAATTCCTTAAAAAGCTGTCTCGCCAGAACATGTTCCTTACCAAAAGAAAAATCCATTTGTTTCCTCCTTAAAATAAATGTATGACTTCTTCCCGCGGTCTCCTTATTGAACCGGGGCTTCTTCATCATATCTCTATCTCCTGCGGCCTCTACATCCGCAGGAGACATTATCAAAGATCATATACTGTCAAAGCTTGTCAACAGGAGTCTTGGTGCGGTCCTCGTTATACTTGTAGAAGCCGATACCTGTCTTCTGTCCGAGCTTCTTTCCGCGAACCATCTTGCGCAGAAGCGTGCAGGCCCTGTACTTGCTGTCGCCTGTCTCATTATAGAGAACATCCATAATTGCAAGGCAGACATCCAGTCCAACCAGATCGCCGAGCTCAAGGGGTCCCATGGGGTGATTGCAGCCAAGCTTCATTGCGCTGTCGATACCCTCAATGTCTGCAATGCCTTCATTGTAGATGCAGATACCCTCATTGATCATGGGGATAAGGATCCTGTTAACAACGAATCCGGGAGCCTCGGCAACCTGAACGGGAGTCTTTCCGAGCTTCTTTGAGATCTCGACTACCTTGTCAGTTACATCCTTGGGAGTATTGGCTCCGTTTATAACCTCTATAAGCTTCATAACGGGAGCGGGGTTAAAGAAGTGCATTCCGATAATGGGCTTCGGAAGGCCTGCGCCTATCTCCGTTATTGAAAGAGAGGATGTGTTTGAAGCAAAGATGCAGTCGGGATTCTTTACGATATTCTCCTGAAGATCCTTGAAGGTCTGCTTCTTTATGTCCATTACCTCAAGAGCTGCCTCAACAACGAGATCGGGATCCGTTGCCTGATCGTTAAGCCCTGCGGAGATCTTAGCCATAACCTTGTCAGCTGCGTCCTGAGTCATCTTCTCTTTCTTTACGAGCTTGCCAAGGTTCTTCTCGATCTTGCTCTTTCCGCCGTCAGCGAATTCCTGCTTGATGTCGCAGAGATAAACCTTCTCCACCTCATCATTTACTGCAAAAGCCTGGGCAATTCCGCTGCCCATTGTTCCTGCGCCTATAACCGCTACTTTCATTTATATATTACCTCCTTAATTATTCTTATACCCTTTCCGTCAAGCTCTCATCCTGAGGAACACATATCCTCTCATCCTGAGGAACACATATTCTGTCATCCTGAGGAGCACATATTCTGTCATCCTGAGGAGCGAAAGCGACGAAGGATCTTATTCATTCTTAAAAGCTACGTGCTTAACCTTTGCAGGGTCATCCTTCTTCCTTAAGAAGTTTGCCATACCCTCCTTCTGGTCATAGGACTCAAAGCATGAACCGAAGAGCTTCTCCTCTATAACAAGAGCGTCATCGATATTTGTCTGAAGTCCGTCGTTTATAGCCTTCTTGCAGGCTCTTACAGCTATGGGAGCATTTCCTGCGATGGTCGTGGCAAGCTTCTCGGCTGTAGCCATAAGGTCAGCCTGGGGAACAACCTGATTCACAAGACCTATCCTCAATGCCTCATTTGCATCGATATTCCTTGCGGTATAGATAAGCTGCTTTGCCATGCCGACACCTACTGTACGGGCAAGCCTCTGTGTTCCGCCAAAGCCCGGTGTGATACCGAGGCCTACCTCGGGCTGTCCGAACATTGCGTTTTCGGAGCAGATACGGAAGTCACAGCTCATGCTGATCTCACAGCCTCCACCAAGTGCAAAGCCGTTGATAGCAGCGATAACGGGAATAGGGAAGGTCTCGATCTTTCTGAAAACATCATTTCCCTTCTTTCCGAAAGCCTCACCCTCAGCCTTTGTAAGGGTGCTCATCTCACCTATGTCAGCTCCTGCCACGAAGGACTTCTCCCCCGCTCCGGTAAGGATAAGGCAGCGTACCGCATTCACATCCACACCGTCAAAAACCTTTTCAAGGTCGTCAAGCACCTCTGAATTAAGGGCGTTAAGAGCCTTTTCCCTGTTGATGGTGATGATGGCGATATTGCCCTTTACTTCATAATCAACAAATCCCAATTTCTGATCCTCCTTTAATAAAATATTCAAGACACGCCGCCCGAATTTAAATCTGCTTTGCAAAAAAGGGCGTCGCGTGCAGCAGTTCAAAAACGGACTACTGCAATTAACAGCCGGGCTTAAAGCCCGACTGTCATTCATATCAATACTTTTCTACAATTGTAGCGCAGCCCATTCCTCCGCCGATACAGAGGGTAGCAAGACCTTTCTTTGCGTCATCCCTCTTCTGCATCTCGTGGAGAAGGGTTACAAGGATACGGCAGCCTGATGCTCCAACGGGGTGTCCCAGTGCAATGGCTCCGCCGTTAACATTGACCTTGCTCATATCAAACTTAAGCTCCTTTGCAACTGCAACAGACTGTGCAGCGAAGGCCTCGTTTGCCTCTACAAGATCCATATCGTCAATGGTCAAGCCGGTCTTTGCAAGAACCTTCTTTGTAGCTGCCACAGGTCCAATACCCATAACCTCGGGCCTTACGCCTGCAAGAGCTCCGCCAATCCAGGTAGCCATAGGCTTAACCCCAAGCTCCTTAGCCTTTTCTTCGCTCATAACAACGATAGCTGCAGCGCCGTCATTGATACCGGAAGCGTTTCCTGCGGTAACCATACCGCCGTCCTTGCCTGAGCAGCACTTTAAGCCTGCAAGGATCTCCTTGGTGGTTCCGGGACGGGGACCCTCATCCTTCTTGAAGTCAACCATTTCCTTTTTAACCTTTACGGGAACGGGAACTATCTCGTCGTCGAACCTTCCGGAATTAACAGCCTTCTCACACTTCTGCTGGCTGTTTGCGGAGAACTCGTCAAGCTCCTCACGGGTTAATTTCCACTCATCGCAGATATTCTCTGCTGTTATCATCATATGATAATGATTAAAGGCATCTGTAAGAGCATCATTAACCATTGTATCAACGATGGTCGCATTGTTCATACGGTATCCGAAACGGGCCTTTGTCATAGCATAGGGAGCCATTGACATATTCTCCATACCACCGGCCACAATTATGTCAGCCTCTCCTGCCTTGATAAGGTCAGCTGCCATATTTACGCAGTTAAGTCCTGAGCCGCATACAACATTAATGGTTACAGCGGGAACCTCGTTTGGAATGCCTGCGTTCAGAGCAGACTGACGCGCCACGTTCTGTCCCTGTGCAGCCTGGATAACGCAGCCCATAAGGACCTCGTCAACCTGATCGGGCTTTACGCCGGCTCTGTTCAGAGCTTCCTTGATAACTATCGTACCCAAATCAGCTACGGGAGTATTTGAAAGGGCTCCGCCCATCTTTCCTATAGCTGTTCTGACAGCACCTGCCAATACAATCTTCTGTGCCATAAAATGCCTCCTTGAATTTGATTAATGTGATTGTTATTTTTTTCACATGCGTTATCTATCTTACCATAGATATTTGTTAATTTCAACAAAAAAAGACCAGGAAAGTTTTACTTTCATGGCCTTTTTTGTGTACAAGCGTATAGATCAGCCCATATTTTTATTTAACCTTTACGTGATCGGCGTTGATCACCGCCGTGCCGTAATATCCGTTCACTCCGTTCAGGGTTATTTCTTTGGTATTGGAATCAAACTCAAAATACGCATCCGTCTTTTTGTTATACCTGGACTCGTAAAGGGATTTAGACTGGATATTGAGCTTCTTTCCAACCTTCTTCACCTTTCTTACGTTGAGGGTGGATTTCTTACCCTTGAACTTTCTGTACTGAACCGTGCCCTTAAGCTTATTCTTCGTTGAACTGTAGGTAAGCTTTCTCACATAATACTTGTAGGGCTCGTACTTATTGTAGGTGATCTCCTCCGTGCTGATTCTTCTGGGCTCAATTGTAAAGAAGATCTTTGTGTTCTTTAAGGCGTTCTTCAGGGAAGCTTTCTGGTCTATGGTCAGCAGATCATTGGGCATCAGCTTTTTTCTGTATGAGGCCTTTATGGTGAAATAAGGTGCGTTCGTCTCATAAAAGGCTCCAACCTTCTTTCCGTTATAGATCTTCGGCTTCTTTAAGGTGATACCCGTGGTATCCTTCCAGTAATAGCTGTCGCTCTTCTTTCCGTCCATAGGTACCCAGTTCCCGCTTACCTTCTTTTCAAGTCTTGCGGAAACACCTACTGCTCCGTCCACTTCACCGGATATGGAATCATTGTCCGAAGCGATGAAATGACTTGTGGGTGTTACATTTTTGCCTCTGTACTCGACTGCGGCGTCATATCTGATCAATACCGAAAGATTTCCGTCTCCGAAGGTTATCCTCTGGCTTGATACGGAATCATAGATCTTTAAGAACACATCGCCTGTAACCGTATTGCAGTCCTTGAGATACGGAAGCATCTTTTTGTCATTTATGGTCGCGGTATAGTTTACAAGCTGGTTTCCTCTTGTATCCTTTATCACGGTCTTCTTGTCATCGGTATATGCGATGCTCCCCGAATCCTTCAGATCCGCTCCGGCACGCCTGATACTGTTAAGGCTTATCGTTATGCTGTTATACGAAAACTTCCTTGAAACAAGAGAACCGTCCGACTCCTTATAAAGCCGGTTGCCCCTGGTATAATAAGTGGCGCCGCTGACGGTAAACTTCATATTCTCTATGATCGCCGTGTCTATAGCCTTTACCGATGTCGTGCCGTTCGCAGATACTCTTAAGTAGGGTGCACCCTTTGTGATCGAGATGCTTCCGCTCATGATCTTATTCGCACTTACATCATTTTTTGAAGCATCGTCTGCGGCGGTAAAAAGCCACCGGTCCTCATTATTCTCAGCAAGTACTACCGCTCCCTCATTCTCCTCAACACTTACAACCTCTGCCTCCGCATCCACTATCTCCTCAGCAAATGAAGCGGAGTTAAAGGAAAAAATGAGTGATGCCGCCAAAAGCAGCGATATCATCTTTTTATTTCTGACTCTCATATACTTCAATCCTCCCTAAACTCTTGATATGGTTGCTAACCATCCTTTCAGATACTACATATGGTATAGTACCACAAATTCTTAAAAAAGTTTTAAAGAAAGCATAAAAAATCCCCCGGAAGTCTCCGGGGGAAGAATCTTAAAAAGCTGTATCAGCGTATTCAGTCCGGCTCGATCAGACCGTAGGTATTGCCTCTTCTCTTATATACCACATTGATCTCATCGGTCTCGGCATTCCTGAAAACATAAAAATTATGTCCGAGAAGCTCCATCTGCACGCAGGCATCCTCGGGATACATAGGCTTAAAGCCGAATCTCTTGGTGCGGACTATCTTGATCTCGCCCTCATCCGAATAATCCTGCTCCAGATAATCCCTCTGGAGATTGCCTCCGTCCTGGGATCTGTCGATTATCTTATTCTTGTACTTCTTCATCTGCTTCTCGATGATCTCCTCTACAAGATCAACGGAAACATACATATCATTTGATACCTGCTCTGACCTGATGATATTGCCCTTAACGGGGATCGTAACCTCTATCTTATGCCTGTCCTTCTCAACAGACAGTGTTACGTGTACCTCAGTATCCGGTGTGAAGTATTTTTCAAGCTTCCCTATCTTATCCTCCACCGCGCTCTTTAATCCCGGTGTCACGTCAATATTCTTTCCGGTAATGATAAAATGCATAATCGGCACTTCCTTTTCTTTTATTTTTTCTGAGGCTCCGGAAATCACCGTAGAAAACGTCCCAAGCCTCTTACAGCATAGCACAAAATCCTTAAATTAGCAACGCTATAGCCCGATATGAAGGATGTGTACAGCCACCTGAAAATAGATGGAAAGCGTAAGGGCATCTATAACGGTGGTGAGCATCGGAGAAGCCATGACGGCGGGGTCCAGCCCGAAACGCTTGGCCACCATCGGCAGCATACAGCCCGCAAGATTTGCGCAGATCACCGCACAGACCATTGTGATGCAGACGACAAGTGCCACCATCGGCTCCGCCCTGTCAATAAGGAGAAGCTTCACGAAATTGGCAGCCGCCAGGGTTCCTCCGCATATTATGGCCGTCCTGAATTCCTTCCAGATAACCTTCGCAAGATCCGGGAAATTAATCTCATTTAAGGAAAGAGCACGGATAATCGTGGTAGAGGTCTGGGAGCCGCAGTTTCCCCCAGTATCCATAAGCTGGGGGATAAAAGCTGTAAGGATTATGTAGGCCTGCAGCGAAGACTCGTAGCTCGTTATGATCTTTCCCGTAAAGGTGGCGGATACCATCAGGAGTAAAAGCCATCCTATCCTTTTCTTCCAGAGATCAATAGGGGACATCCTGTCATAGGGATCGTCGGACGGAAGGATAGCAGCCATTTTCTGAATATCCTCCGTAGCCTCTTCCTCGATGATATCGATGATATCGTCAACGGTGATGATACCCACCAGCCGGTCCTCGGAATCGACCACGGGAATGGAGCTGAAGTCGTACTTTGAGATCATCCGTGCAACCTCTTCCTGATCCGTCATGGTCTCGACGCTTATCACCTTTTCCTCCATGATGTCCCTTATCAGGGCATCGGACTTTGAAAGGATAAGGGTACGCAGAGCCACCATTCCTATAAGGCGTCTTGCGCTGTCCAGAACGTAGCAGTTGTTTATGGTCTCCCTGTCGATACCTGTCTTTCTTATGCGGCTTAAGGCTTCCTCCACCGTGAGATTCTCCCTCAGGTCCACAAACTCCACCGTCATAATGGAACCCGCGGAATCCTCGGGGAATTTCAGAAGATGGTTAATATCCCTTCTGGTATCGGGGCTCGCATGGGACAAAAGGCGCTTGACCACGCTTGCAGGCATTTCCTCCATAAGGTCCGCAGCGTCATCCGCCATAAGGTTGTCTATGATTGCTGTCGCCTCGGAATCCGTAAGGGACGTGATGATATCCTGCTCCACATCCGTAGGCAGAAAGGAGAAAACATCCGCCGCCATATCCTTTGGCAGCAGACGAAAGGTCTTTAATTGAACTTTCTGCGGGAGATCTTCAAGAAGTGCCGCCACGTCCGCTTCATTAAGCTCAGCCAGATTGGCACGTAGATCATTGTATCTCTTTTCCTCAATGAAGCTCATGATTTCCTGATCAGTCATGTTTTACCTCCCTGATATTTCAGCTATCCGGGAGAAAAACACGTGGTCAGGAGAAGGTGACCTCGGAAAAGCGCTTAAGAAGTGCGAGTCGGAGCAGTGCAAGCGCTTCAGTTACCGCCTGGGAACGGATCTCCTGGCGGCTTCCGGAAAACTGATATTCTTTTACTGTAGTCTTTTTCTGAACCGTAACACCGATATATACAAGTCCCACCGGCTGCTTTGCACTGCCGCCGTCGGGTCCCGCGATACCTGTTATGGAAACGGCACAGTCGGTTTTCGCCTGGGCGGCAGCCCCCTTACTCATTTCAAAAGCAGTCTGCTCGCTTACAGCGCTGAATTTATCCAGGGTACGCCTTTTAACCCCGACATACTTACGTTTGGCTTTTTCGGAATAGGTGATAAAGCCCTCCTTTAATATGTCGCTGACTCCGGGGACGTTTGCCAGCCTTGCGGTAAATAATCCCGCGGTACAGCTTTCGGCGGTGGCTATGGTGAAACGGTTTTCCTTAAGAAGGCTTACAACTGCGTCTTCCAGTGTCTCATCCTCGTCCGTGGAGTAGATCATCTGTCCAAGCCTCGACTTTATCTCCTTGACGGCAGGCTTCAGAACCTTTTTGGCATTTTTGTCTTCCTCTTCCACAGCCCGGAGCTTTATAAAGACCTCCCCGTTATTATCGGAGATCTGAACGGAAGGATTGTTGGAGGAAAGAATATCCCTAAGCTCCTCCTTAACCTTATCCGTCTTTATACCGGCCAGCCTTACAGTGGCCTCTGCGATACGTTCTTTTTGTTTATTATCATCGTCTGACATTTATTCTTCCTTCATTACATCCTTATTATCCGCAATGTACACCACAAGTGATATCACCGTAAGGAACAGTGCGATCCACTTAAAGGCCTCTGTGATAAGAGGGAGAAAACCAACCCGGATATCCGCTATCAGAAGACAGATCATTATCATCTGAGAGGCAGTCTTAAACTTTCCCCAGTAATTCGCGGCTATCACCCTTCCGCTTTCTGCGGCTACCAGCCTGAAACCGCTTATGACAAAGTCCCTAACGACTATTATTATAACCATCCAGGAAGAAATGCGGTTAAGCTCCACAAGACAGATAAGAGCGGAGCATACCAGCATCTTGTCCGCCAGGGGATCCATGAATTTCCCGAAATTCGTGACCAGATTATACTTTCTCGCGATCTTTCCGTCCAGAAGGTCTGTCAGGCTCGCAATAATAAATATAGCCAGAGCCACCCACCTGGAATTGTCTCCGAAACAGCCGGACAGTATAACGGCAACAAAAACCGGAACAAGCACTATCCTTAATACGGTTAATTTATTCGGCAGATTCATATTGTTCTCCATCCTTAAATGTCATCCCGAGCGGCTCCGTAAAACTGAGAAGCCTTGTCATCCTGAGCGAAGCGACGCATATCCCACATCGCAGATGTGGGATGCCGCCCCGGCGAGGGGTTGCGAAGCAACAGGAAGGATCTTATTCCGTAATCTCTCCATAAAGATCATACTCGGAAGACCCTGTGATCTTCACTCTCACAAAATCCCCGGTCATAAGGAACGGCCCGGCTCCCTCTTCATCAATAAAGACCATTCCGTCAACATTGGGGGCGTCACGGTGCCCTCTGGCGACATAGACCCTGTCCTCAGGGATCCTCCCCTCGATAATGCACTCAAGCTCTGACCCTGTAAGCTCCTTCTGAACCGAGATCGAGATCTCCTGCTGCAAGCTCATTAGTTCGTTATAGCGTCGTATCTTTACTTCATCGGGGATCTGATCCGGCATCACTGCAGCCTTTGTGCCTTCCTCCGGCGAGTATTCAAATACCCCAAGATGGTCAAAGCGCATCCTCCTTATAAAGTCCAAAAGCTCCCGGTGTTCATCCTCTGTTTCACCCGGAAAGCCGGTTATCAGGGTGGTCCTTATGGAAATATCCGGTATCTCTTTTCTAAGGACAGCAATAAGCTCTTCTATCTCTCTTCCCGTCGTCCGTCTGCCCATTCTTTTAAGTATATTGTCGGACGAGTGCTGGATCGGAATGTCAAGGTAGTGACAGACCTTCGGAAGCAGTTTTATCGCTGATACCAGTTCCTCGTCGATCTCCTCGGGATAGCAGTATAAAAGCCTTATCCACCTTAGATCCTCTATGCCGCTAAGCCTGCGTAAGAGCTCCGGCAGCATCTTTCTTCCGTAGAGATCTTTTCCGTAGAGAGTGGTTTCCTGAGCAACCAGGATAAGCTCCCTTACCCCCTTTGAAACCAGCTCCTCCGCATCCTTAATAAGCCTCTCCAAAGGTACAGACCGGAAATGTCCCCTTATCTTCGGGATGATGCAATAGCTGCAGTTCCGGTCGCAGCCTTCCGCGATCTTCAGATACTCATAATGCCCGCCGGTAGAAATACTTCGGGAGACATCCGGATTCGTAAGAACGTTTATGTCCTTCTTTTCAATTATCCGCTCCCCGCTCTCTTTAGTCTGAAGCTTCCCGATAACGGAAACTATGCTGTCAAAGGCTGCGGTCCCTATCACAGCATCAACCTCCGGAAGCTCAGTCAGGATCTCCTCACTGTAGCGTTCTGCGAGGCAGCCGGTAAGGATTATATATTTTATCCTTCCTTCTTCCTTCAGCCTTCCTGCCTCTATTACGGCCTCTATGCTCTCTTCCTTGGCATCGCCTATAAAGCAGCAGGAATTGATGACCACTATTTCGGCCTCTTCCTCATTATCTGTCAGGGAAAAGCCCTTTTCAAGAAGGAGCCCCGTCATCTGCTCAGAATCCACCAGATTCTTGTCGCAGCCCAGGGACACAAAATATATCTTCACTTAGGATTCCTGTTCTTCTGTCTCCGTAACATCATCATCATCATCCTTGCTGGTGATCTTAAGCTCACCTTTATAGAGCTCATCAATGGCTACCGCAAGGGGTTTCTTGTCTCTTGTAATTGTAAGGGGCTCACTGCCGCTTATAAGCTGCCTCGCCCTTTTTGCCGTCGCAAGGACTATGGAATATCTGCTGTTTACAACAGGTGCTTCCCCGTCCTCGACTTCTGAATTTACCACTGCCATAAGGTCACTGTATGACGGATGTAACATAATTTCTCCTCTCTAAGATCCTTCCTGTTGCTTCGCAACCCCTCGCCGGGGCGGCATCCCACATCTGCGATGTGGGATATGCGTCGCTTCGCTCAGGATGACATTTTGTTCCTTCGCTCAGGATGACATTTTGTTCCTTCGCTCAGAATGACTTTTTGTCGCTTCGCTCACATTTTCTTCAGGTCATTCCTGACTTCTTCTATGAATTCCTTCTGTCTTGCCGGCTGCATTGCCGCAGACAGAATAATATTATGCAATTTTTCGGTGCATTTGTCCACCTCATCATTGATGACTATATAATCGTAGTTTTCAATACCCTCGGACTCGGACACCGCCCTTTTCAGTCTTTTCTCAATAACCTCCGGGCTTTCCGTGCCTCTTTTCGTAAGGCGTTCCCGGAGTATGCCTGCACTCGGGGGCATTATAAAGATCAGCAGTGCATCCGGAAAGCTCTTTCTTACCTGCATGGCACCCTGTATCTCTATCTCCAGAAGAACGTTCAGTCCCTCTGAAAGCTTCTCTTCCACAAAGGCCTTAGGAGTTCCGTAGTAATTACCCACATATTCCGCATGCTCCAAAAACTCCTGCCTTTCGATCATTTCCTCAAATTCCTCCCGGGTCTTGAAGAAATAATTTACTCCTTCCTTTTCCCCCTCTCTCGGAAGTCTGCTTGTGGCCGATACCGACAGGGAGAAGCCCGGATATCTTTCCATAAGATTTTTCATTATGGTGCCCTTGCCGGCTCCCGCAAAACCGGAAACCACTATAAGTATTCCCTTCATATCTCTTCCCTGTCCTTTCCTCCGCCGGAATTCTTAAGTCTCTCCAGAATGGTTTCCGGCATCAGGGCAGATAATACCATCCTGTCATCCTCCATAAAAATACAGGCCTTCGTTTTTCTGCCATGGGTCGCATCTATACAGTAGCCCTCTTTCTTCCCGTTCTGTATAAGCCTCTTGGCCGGAGCCGAATCCGGAGAAACGATGGCGATTATCTTTCCTCCGTTCACTATATTTCCAAAGCCTACGTTTATAAGATTTAAGCCGTTACTCAATGTTCTGAATCTGCTCCCTTATTTTTTCTATTCCGGTTTTCAGCTCTATGGCCGTATCTCCGGTAATGATATCATTTGCCTTGCTTAAGATGGTATTGGCTTCCCTGTTCATCTCCTGTGCGATGAAATCGAGTCTCCTGCCGATCCCTTCGCCCTTTTCAAGGTCAGCCGCCATAGCGTCGATATGGCTCTTAAGCCTTGTGATCTCCTCATCTACGCAGATCTTGTCCGAAAAGATCGTAACCTCGGTAATGATCCTTGCCTCATCTATGGTGGAATCACTCAGCATCTCCCTGACTCTATCCATAAGTTTATTTCTGTAATTCTCAACTATCTCCGGAGCCCTGTCCTCTATAAGCGACACTTCCTTCTTCATATCCTGAAGCTTTGAGAGAATGTCGGCTTTAAGGTTCTCTCCCTCCCTTTCACGCGAAAGCCTGGCCTCCGAAAGGGCGGAGCGCAATACCGGCTCAAATTCCTTCCAGACCTTATCCTCGTCAAGCTCCCCCTCCTCTGTGGTGAAAACATCCGGGAAACGGGAAAGATTGGAGACCCTCACATCATTATCGAGACCAAAATCCTCGCTCATCTCCTTCAGGTACTTTAGGTACTCTGCTGCGATGCTCTTATTGTAGTGTACACACTCCGTTTCTCCGGAGGTATTGTAAAAGGAGATAAAAACATCTGCCTTTCCTCTTTCCAGATACTCCTTCATTATCCCTCTTATGGAGGCCTCAAACTGGGACAGGACCTTCGGCATCTTTATGCTGATATCCAGAAATCTGTGATTTACGGTCCTTACCTCAACCGTGTACCTTCTCCCGTCCGTTTCCGTTTCGCTTCTTCCGAAGCCCGTCATGCTCCTTACCGATCCCATTTTTCCTCTCTGTCCTTCATCCTGAAAAATAATCCGAAAGTTCCCACCCCTATGTTAACCGGTACTATGGGTGAACCCTTGGTAACATATATCTCATCAAAGGATACTCTTTTTTCAACCTCTCCCCTGATAAAATCCAGTGCTGCCTTTGGAACGCCTGCATGGGTTATGAAAAGCATCCTCGTATCAATATTCTTTGTGTCCCTTAAAGCTCCCGCGATATATTGTTTCCAGGCGCGCTCCCTGGAGCCTATATAAGCGCCGAAAAGCTTCGATTTTCCGTTCTTTAAGGTAAATGCCGCTCTTATCATAAAGGCTGACATAATAGTAGCAACAACCGAATTTACCTGTCCCGAGTAAGCCATCGGATCTATCCTGTCGACCAAAAAGCTTGCATGGATATTTGACCTGTCAGACTTTATTCTTTCGATAATCGTTTCTATCCTCGCGCCTTCCTCTGCCATCTGTGCGGCCTCTATTGCGAGGAGCGCGTGTCCGGAGGATACGGTAAGAGTATCAAGGATGGTTACATTGTCAAAGTTTCCTGCCGCCTCAACTGCGGGAAAATAGCTCTTGTCTACCCCTTTTTCCGGTCCCGAGATATGTATGATATTATTGGCCTGACGAAGCTTCGCGGCAAAGAAATCTTCGAAATCTTCTGCCTCTATAGGGAGTATCCTTACCCCTTTTCCCCTGTTCTCCACATATGAGATCAGAGCATCCGCATCAATATCCACTCCGTCCTTAAAGCACCCTCCCTCGGTCTCAACCTTAAGAGGGATCACCCCGATATCGTATTTTTCCGCAAGGGAAGGAGGCAGATCTGCCACACTTGAAACAGTGATCTTTATATTTGCCCTCTTCTTCCCCTTCTTTATCCAGGATACACTTTCCTCAAGTATATCCTCATCGGTGACAACGTACTTAAGAAGCTCCTTCGGGAGAAGACGCCTGAGCTCAACCTCCAGGGTACTGCCGTTAACAGGTTTAAGCACATAGCCGTCAAAACCCGATTTCTCGTACAGGTTCCGGCTCTCCCTTCCCGCATTTGCGGTGAGGGCAACGATCTTTGCCTCCCTGCTCTTTCCTCCGATCTGGTCCTTTATCTTCTTCATACACTCTATGCCGTCCATTTCCGGCATAAGATGATCCATGAATATAACATTATACTCCGTATTCAGGGTCTTTTCCAGCGCTTCCGCCCCGCTTGATACAGTGTCCAGCTGTACCTTCGTGTCACGCAGGAGCTTTTTTATAACCATAAGGTTTGCCGCAGTGTCATCAACAGCCAGTATCCTTGCATCCGGGGCTTCAAAGCTTTGATGGTATCTGACGGCAGCCACCTCTCTCTGCCCCTCCATATCCAGTCTCTCCACCGGATTCGGATCTATAACCTCCTGTGGTATCTCCACAATAAAGGTTGTACCCTGGGTATAAATACTGTTAACGCTAACCTTTCCGCCCATAAGCTCTGTGAGCTCCTTCACAATGGAAAGCCCGAGACCTGTTCCCTCTATGTGGCGGTTCTTATCCTCGTCAACCCTCTTAAATGCAGTGAAAAGATAGGGGATACTCTCCTTTTTGATACCCATACCCGTATCCGTAACGGTAAATATCAGGGAAACCTTTGCATCATTTAAGCTTTCACACTGTACGGAAAGGGTAATGCTTCCCTCGGCGGTATACTTAACGGCATTATTAAGTATATTTATGAGCACCTGCTTTATCCTCATCTCGTCACCGTTCAACTCCGACGGAAGATCCGGGGCGATGTTTACCTCGAAAAGAAGCTTCTTCTCCATTGCCCTTATCTGTATCATTGACGAGACATCGGAGATCATTTCCGCAGTTCTGTAAGTACCCGGCGTTAACTGCATCTGACCCGACTGTATCTTTGACATATCCAGGATATCATTGATAAGGCTTAAGAGCATACGGCTCGCAGCCTGTATGTTTCTGGCGTCCTCCGCTATTTCCTCCGAGGCATCCTCGCGAAGTATCATTTCGTTTAATCCGATTATGGTGTTTATAGGAGTACGGATCTCGTGGCTCATACTGGAGAAAAAGCGGTTCTGCGCCCTGTTCAGATCGTCTATTTCCTCCTTCTGCCTGTTTGCTATCTTTGTCTCACGCCTGAGCATATATACCTGAAATCCAAGCATCAGTGTCATTATGACGCCGCATATGGCAAAGGAGGCATAAGAATCGAGGAAGAATTCCTCTTTGGAATGTGGAATTACAAGGGAAGGGTACCTGTACTCGAGATAGTAGCAGACTGCCACGATTATAAGCTCGGAAACCATCATTGCGACTCTCCATCTGCCATGGAGGATCATGCCCGCATAGAGCATTGCAAATAAAAACCAGATGGTGGTACCGCCGTATATTCCTCCGCTTGTAAAGTACATCACAGGGAAAAACACAAATATCAGAAGTATGGCGGAAAGATTTACGGTCAGTCTGAATCTGTTATTCTTAAAACCCAGGTATATTGTGACCACAAAAATAATAAAGGCAACAAGCATATTCAGTATGCTCTCCGGGTTCTCACCGTTTATTACACTTGCAATAAAAGACAGCACCATTCCGCTCAGAGCTATCAGCGTGAGCAGCAAAAAGAGCCTTTCCTGTATGTCTCTCCTGTTATCGAAGAGAAAATCCTTAAACCTCTGAATCACCGTAAATTTCCTTTATCGTCGAAACGACCTTTTCATATTCCGGAAGAAAGGCAGGGAATTCGTTATGTATATACTCCGTATTCCTTTCCTTCGCTTCTTCCTCCAAACGCCTGGCTTTTCCCGAAAGCTCCGTCGCACCTATCATAAGAGAAGAGCTCTTTACGGAGTGTATCCGTATAACGAATTCATCCCAGTTCTCCCCGGCGTAATACTTTTTTAGATCCTCTGTCTTCTGTCCCGCATCCTTCACATATTCCTGCATAACTGCGACGTACATTTCCCTGTCCTTCAGGCAGTAGTCAAGGCCCTTCGCCGTATCAATGCCGATCTCCCTGAGAAGAGCCAGATCATCCTTTTCCTCTTTACTTTCTTCTCCGGAAACGTTATCCCGTTCCTTTTTTTCAGGCACTTCTTCCCCTGCGCTAACATAGCTGAAGGCTGTCTCCGGAAAGACCTGTCTTAAAACCCTTTCAAGCTCATTTAACTCTATGGGCTTATTTAAAAAGGCACTGAAGCCCTCATTGATAAACCTTTCTTTTGCCGTACTTACGGCATTTGCGGTAAAGGCCACCATTTTCGGGGATTTTTCCACTCCTGGGATTGAACGGATCTTCCTTGCCGTCTCTATCCCGTCCATCTTCGGCATCATATAGTCCATAAAAACAACATCAAAATCCTCTCTCATACAGTAGTCCAGAGCTTCCATCCCGGAAGAAGCGCACACTGCCTCCACACCGTATCTTAAAAGTATGCTCTTTGCAACCATAAGATTCATCTTCTCATCATCAACAACGAGGATCCTTGCATCGTGAAGCTTCAGACGCTTTTCACTCTCATCCTTTGCAGGTTTGTCCGAATTCAAAACCTCCACCAGACTAAAGGTGCATATGGGTCTTCTGAGTATCTTGACCTTTGAATTCTTTTCCGGCTTGAAATCATTACCGCAGACAACGATCACTGCCATTTCATCCGTCAGAGAATCCAGATATCCGGTATTTTCAAGATACTGCTCCTCCGATACGAAGAGCTGGTTCAGCCTTACACTCTCAAGAACCACATTTAAGCTCCCGATATTGTCGACCCGGTGCATGGTATTCTTTAATCCCTTTACGGCATCGGTAACAAAGCGGTCATATGCCTCACGCACAAAGGGCTCATAAAATCTTTCCAGATCAAAGAACCCGCCAACCACCTTGTTTTCAACATCATCCAGCACCATACAGGGTGTATCATTCACCACTCCCTGAGGTATGGCTATCCTGACCCAGGTTCCACCTCCCGGATTTCCCTTCACGGTGATAAAGCCCTCCAGAGCCTCGGTAAAGCCTCTTGCAATACTCATTCCGAGCCCCAGACCGCTGCTCGACCTGTCACGTCCCGAATCTGACTGATAGAAGTGCTCGTATATCTTTTCCCTTTCCTCCTCCGTCATTCCGATACCTGTATCAATTACATCGATCCTAAGGTTCGTCCCGTAATCCTGGGGAGCCGCACTGAAATGCACAAAAACACAGCCGCTTGCGGTATATTTGAAGCCGTTCGAGATAACATGCCAGAGTATCCGTTTAAGCTTCTGTGTATCTGTCCTCATAACGGAAGGGATTAAAGGATCAACGTCGATAATAAGCTCCACGTCCGGATGATCATATATCTTCAATTCTTCAATGAGATCACTGACCACTGTGGAAAGCCGGTAATCCTCCGGATTCACTGCCAGCGCTTCCCTCTCTATCTCCGAATAGTCCAGGATATCACTTATCTGCTCCGAAAGCCTGTGGCCTGCTTCCGAAACCATATTAAGCTTCTCCCTTTTTTCCGGATCCTCCTCCTTTTCAAGACACACTCCCGTAAGTCCGATAACCGCGTTTACCGGAGTTCTGATCTCATGGGAAACATTCGCAAGGAAATCGTCTGCGGATTTATTCTGGTTTTTCAGCTGGGAAATATATCTGTTATAGGCTTCCTCAGTCCTTCTGGTCTCAACTATGAACCTGCTTAATACAAAAGCGGAAGTCCAGAGGGCTGCAATATTCCATAAATAGCTCCCGGGGATATCGTTATTTGCTATTCTCATGACAAGGCCTGCTGTTCCGGTTGCACTGCAGGCAAAGATAAGCCGTCTCTCCTTCGCCATTCCCATGAGGATAAGAAGCAAAAGATTAACGGGAGTACAGAAATACACATTTTCAGCATTTGCAATATAGTAGAATAACTGGATACAGATGATGGTTGAATAAATATAGATCCTGTCATTCTCGGCGGGCTTTCCGCTTACGTGCATAAGGAATACGGCCACAAGAAAGACGCAGATAACAGGGATGGTCCACTTCTCCCATCCCTGTCTTATGTTCAGTGAAATAAGAATGATGGAAAAAACCGACACCGTAATGACCAGCACCACGTGTGAAAGCTTTCTCATTTCGTTATGCAGATAATCCGCCATCCGCCCGTTTCCCCATTCTTTGAGTGTCTTTTCTCTTCAAGTCTCGCAGGCTTCGTATCGTTTTATCCTTTGATTATAATCTTTTCAGGGCGTTTTGGATAGCATTACTTTCGTCCGTTACGGAACTGAACCGGGGTCATGCCGTAGCGCTTCTTAAACTGACGGTTAAAATGCTCGACACTCGGGTATCCCACGTTTTCCGCAACCCTCTCCACCTTCATATTTCCGTTTTTCAGAAGTGTGCAGGCCTTCTTCAGCCTTATCTTCTGCAGATTCTCACTGAAGGTTGCTCCCGACTGCTCCTTTATGTATTTGGAGAGATAGGGCTTTGAAAGGTAAAATTCCTTTGAAAGATCATCAAGTGTTACAGATAGATAATTCTCCTGTATATAATTCATTATTTCCGTTATGCGTCTGTCTCTGTCGGCGTCCTCGCTTTTCAAAAGCTCCAGCTGGTTTACTGCCACACAAAGTGCATTAATGGAGGATTTAATGATATCCTCATCGATACCTACTCCCCAGTACTTCCTTCCGTTACAGGTTATGCCAACGTAGGTGCAGGCCTTACTGGAGGATCCCCTGCTCAGGGCATGCTCCTCATAGATTGAAAGCTCATATGAGATATCAAAGTAGGATTTAATTGCATTGCTGACCGAATCTAAGCGCCCGTTTCCGTTCGCGGCGACAACAACATCCTGTCCGTTCTGCCTTATGGTGGTCTTTGTAAGGATGCCGTCATGCTGCTGCTCAAAATGGCACTCCGGTATGGAGAATACGCCGTCATTATTTATATACTTATCCTCAAAGATATGATAGACACGCTCGGGCGAAAGCTCCGCGTGCTCGTGGTCGGAGATACCCTTTACGGTATAGCCCACATCCTCCTGCATCTCCTTCGGAACCTGCATACCGTAATTGGTCTTTAAAATAAAGCTTACGCCTCCCTTTCCCGACTGGGAATTAATCCTTATCACATCCCCGTCATACTCTCTTCCCAGGTCCTTCGGATCAACCGGAAGATAGGGTACGCTCCAGGGCTTGTCCATATGATGCTTTCTCCAGGTGAAGCCCTTCGCTATGGCGTCCTGATGGGATCCCGAGAAAGCGGTAAATACCAGCGCTCCGCCGTAGGGCTGTCTCTCATGTATCCTCATTCTCGTAAGTCTTTCGTAAGTCTCACCGATGGAGGTGATATTCGAAAAATCGAGCTTACTGTCTACGCCGTGGGTAAACATATTCATGGCAAGGGTCACTATATCCACATTACCGGTTCTCTCTCCGTTTCCGAAAAGAGTTCCCTCTATCCTGTCCGCACCTGCGAGAAGCCCAAGCTCCGCATCCGAAATCCCGCAGCCCCTGTCATTATGGGGATGAAGTGAAAGAACCACGGCATCGCGGTATTTAAGGCTGTTACTGATACACTCGATCTGTGTGGCAAATACGTGAGGCATGGCATTTTCCACGGTAGTCGGGATATTGATTATCACCTTGTTATTCTTCTTCGGCTTCCATACATCAAGCACCGCATTGCAGACATCAACCGCATACTCAACCTCTGTTCCCGGGAAGCTCTCCGGAGAATACTCGAATGAGAAATCTCCGTCTGTCTCATCCGCAAGGCGCTTTAAGAGCTTGGCCCCGTCTATTGCGATCTGCTTTATTTCTTCCTTGCTCTTTTTAAAGACCTGCTCCCTCTGTGCCACAGAGGTGGAATTGTAGAGGTGGATTATGGCCTTCGGAGCTCCCTTCACCGCTTCAAAGGTCTTTCTGATAATGTGATCCCTGGCCTGTGTCAGAACCTGCAGTGTCACATCATCCGGCACCATCTTTCTCTCGATAAGGGTTCTTGCGAATTTATACTCGGTTTCCGATGCTGCGGGGAAGCCTATCTCTATCTCCTTAAAGCCGATCCTGACAAGCATTTCAAAGAATTCCAGCTTTTCTTCGAGGCTCATAGGTTCAATAAGCGCCTGGTTCCCGTCGCGGAGATCCACGCTGCACCAGATCGGAGCCTTTGTGATATGATCCTTCTTTGCCCACTCATAGGTGGGTTTTTTCGGCATAAAGTACTGAATCTTGTATTTTTCCCTGTTTAACATATTTCCCTCCGGTCATTGACTGTTATGATGGATCCATTCCTCATAATAATAGTCAAATTATTTGATGAATGTTATTATAGCACTCATTTCTGTTTTTCACAGGGATAAATTTAATCTAATTGATTGATCTTTTTTATTCTCCCACCAGATCCCTTATCCATATCTTCTTTTTCAGCATGATGAAACCGATCAGAGCCTTTATTGAATCAAGCGAAAGAACTGTAGTATAAATGATCCCGATACTGAATGAGGTGTAACGGGAGAGAATGAAGGCTGCAGGCCAGGATACAAACCACAGAAATACCGAGTCAAATAGAAAGGTTATGACTGTCCTGCCACCTGACCTTATGGTGAAGTACGCAGAGTTTAAGAAGGCCTCCACCGGAAGGTAAAACGCTGCAATACATATAAACTCTGCGGCCAGCTTTTTTATTTCCTCTCCGGTATTGTAAAATTCCGGAAATAGCGGTGCCATTATAAACTGTATAAACGCAAGCACGACTGAAACCGATACGGAAAAAGCGATCAGACGGTTGTCTGTTTCCACAACGTTCGACATATCGCCTGACCCCAGGATCTGTCCTATCATGATAGCCACCACATTGCCCATTGAGATCACAAATACCTTGAAAAGATTGACAATGGTGCTGGAGATATTGAAGGCCGCCACCACGCTTAAGCCACGGACGGAGTAGCACTGGGTAAGGGCGGCCATTCCCAATGACCACATAAACTCATTTAAGAAAAGTGGAGTACCCTTTATAAGGATCTTAAGCGCCAGTGATGAGGGTATGGAAAATCCCCTGTATAATCCCACCGCGAAGGGATTTTTGTCTCTGTTCAAATGGGTCCAGAGTACAACGATAAGAAGCTCTACAATACGGGAAGTGACGGTTGCTATGGCTGCACCCCGGACACCCAGAACCGGTGCACCGAAATTCCCGAAGATCAGAACATAATTAAGAAACAGGTTTACGCATACCGCTATAACCCCTGCGCTCATGGGTACCAGTGTCTCCCCGCACTCACGTAAGGTGCCCGCATAGCACTGTGTCACCGCAAAGGGCAGGAGTCCTATAAGCATCACGCTTAAATACCGGTTCCCGTACATTAAGGTAGCAGCCGCATCAATATTTTCCCCCTGCTCATGAAGATACAGGGATATCAGCTGATCCTTAAAGAAAATAAAGATAAGGACTCCCGCTGCCGATATGACCGCCGCTTCCAGAAGCTTAAAACGAAGGGTATGGCGGACTCCTTCGGTATTCTTCTGTCCTACATACTGTGCGGTAAAAATCCCCGCTCCGGATATGGCTCCGAAGACCCCGAGGTAAAATACGAAAAAGAGCTGGTTTATGATGGCAACCCCTGACATCTGCTCTGTTCCGATCCTGCCCACCATAATATTATCCAGAAGGCTTACAAAATTCGTTATACCGTTCTGGATAATTATTGGTATCGCTATTGAAAGAACTCTTTTGTAAAAGGCTCTGTCACCAATGAATCTGTTCATAATCTATGTCATCCTGAGGAGCGGTCTATCTGTCATCCTGAGGAGCGATAGCGACGAAGGATCTTTCCACACGTCTTTGCCCGTGTCCCGGGCTGGCAACTGTTTTTTGAGCAATCAGCACGTCCCGCTTAGCGAATCCGAGACTTATAAATTTTGCGAGTGCGAAGGCCGGGCTTGCATCAGGATTATGATTATTATTCGTAATGCTAATATGCAAGACCGGAACAGCGCCGAGCAAAATTTTGTCATAAGACGAAGGATGAGCTTAGCGGGATCGTAGCGCGAAAAAAATAGTTGCCAACCCGGGACATGGTGAAGGATCTTATAGAAACACTTCCATGCATCTATCAAGTATCCCGTTCATGGCTGCGATGGCTATGCCGTAATTCACTATAGGGACACCTGCCTCCCGGGCTTTATTTATCCTGAAGCGCATCTCTGCTTCATTAAGCATACAGCCTCCGCAGTGGACTATAAGTGAATAATCCTTTAGCTTCTCCGGAAAGTCCCTTCCCGAAGTAAAGGAAAACTCCGGCTCCGCTTTGCAGTAATCCCTTATCCACCCGGGAATCTTTACGCTTCCTATGTCGTTACACTGCCGGTGGTGGGTACAGCCCTCGGAAATAAGCACCCTGTCGCCGTCCTTCAGGGTTTTCAGCCTGTCCGCTCCCTTCTTTAATTCAAAGAGATCGCCCTTATATCTCGCAAAAAGCATGGAAAAGCTCGTAAGGAGAATATCCTCCGGCACTATCTTTGAGACCCTGCCATAGGCCTGGGAATCGGTGATCACAAGTCCGGGCTTTTTCTTTATACCGGACAGGGTATCCTGAAGCTCACTGTCACGGCATACCACCGCGCTGCAACCGCTCTCAAGGATATCCCTTATGGTCTGCTGCTGTGGAAGTATAAGACGCCCTTTTGGAGCCGACTCATCTATAGGTATCACCAGCACCACCGTATCTCCCGGGTTTAGGAGATCTCCCACCAGTTTTTTTTCTTTTCCCTTATTCTTTTCTGCGTAAGATCCCAGGAGCTCCTTAAATTCCTTAATATGAAAACCGGTTTTGGAGCTTAGAGCTATCTCGTTCCCATCGGAATCTCCATCCTTAAGCTCTCCCCCGTATAGATCCGCCTTTGTAAGTGCCTTCACATAGGGAATACCCCTGTCTTCAAAAAGCCTTATAAGATCGGTCTCGGACTTTTCCGGCTCACTGCCGTATTCCCTCACCAGGACTGCGATATCGGTTTCCTTAAGTATATTTTCCGCTCTTTCTACTCTCTTTGACCCGAGCTCTCCGCTGTCATCTATCCCCGGAGTATCAATGATAAGTACCGGTCCTATTGGCAGTAGCTCCATGGCCTTCCTTACAGGATCCGTCGTTGTCCCCTTCACCTCGGACACAAGGCTCATCTCCTGGGAAGTTACGGCATTAACCAGGCTCGATTTTCCCGCATTCCTTATACCGAAAAACGCTATATGTACCCTTTCGGATACAGGTGTGTCATTAAGGCTCAAGTCTCTCCTCCGGCTGCTTAAAAAAGCTGCAGAGCTTTTCAGAATCTGAAGTCTCTTTTGTTTGAGGTTCTGATATCCTCAATATGGCTTCTTGCTATGGCTCTGGTCTTTTCGTTTGGAATTTTCTTTAATTCCCGCTCTATCATCTCATAGCCCTTTTTCTTTGTAGCTTCAGATGCATAATCCTCAAGATACTCCGCAAGGGTCATCAGTGCATTGGGATGACAGCAGTTTAGGATCTGTCCGTTCTTACAGAGAGCCATAAACCTGTCCCCGGTCCTTCCCTCCCTGTAGCAGGCCGTGCAGAAGGAGGGTATATGATCATTATCCATAAGCCAGGATACCACCTCGTCAAGGGACCTCTGGTCCGAAACATCAAACTGCTCCGTGTCATGGGGTCTTTCCTCTTCCGTATATCCTCCAACGCTGGTTCTTGATCCTCCACTTATCTGGGATATGCCGAGGCGAAGGAGTCTCTCCCGCACCGCCTGGTTTTCCCTTGTGGATATGATCATTCCGGTATATGGAACCGCAAGTCTTATGCAGGCTGTGATATGGGCAAAGGTCTCATCGCTTATCCCGTTATCAAAAGCATCCGGGTCTATGTCATCTGCCTTCTTTACCCTGGGAACACTGATGGTATGTGGTCCTACGCCGTGGACAGCCTCCAGATGCTCTGCATGCATGATGAGTCCCGCAAATTCGTATTTATAAAGCTCGAGTCCGAAGAGGACACCTAAGCCCACATCATCTATGCCGCCCTCCATAGCCCTGTCCATAGCCTCCGTATGGTAGTCATAGTCATGCTTCGGACCTGTGGGGTGGAGCTCTAAGTACCTCTCCTTATTATAAGTTTCCTGAAAGAGTATATAAGTGCCTATCCCGGCTTCCTTCAGCTTCCTGTAGTTCTCAACAGTGGTTGCGGCAATGTTTACATTAACACGTCTTATATCCCCGTTCTTATGATGAACGCTGTATATGGTCTTTATGGAATCAAGGATATATTCTATGGGATTATTTACAGGGTCCTCTCCGGCTTCAATGGCGAGCCGCTTATGACCCATATTCTGAAGTGCTATGACCTCCTGTCTAATCTCCTCCTGATCAAGCTTTTTCCTTGCGATATGCTTATTCTTAAGGTGATAGGGACAGTACAGGCATCCGTTCACGCAATAATTTGAAAGATATAGGGGCGCAAACATGACTATGCGGTTTCCGTAAAACGCCTGCTTGATCTCCTCAGCTATACTGTATATTTTCTGTCTGATCTCCGGATCAGTTGTAGCTAAAAGAAGGGATGCCTCCCTGTGGGAAAGACCTCTGCAGGTACAGCCTCTGTCGTTTTTTACCGGCCTGGCCTTTTCCAGTATCTTTAAGATAAGCGGCTTATTATCTTTATTCTTTTCCGCATAATCAAGTGTTTCCAGTATCTCTTCGTGGTTTATGAATTCTTCTGCCTTTAGTGATGCAGGATCATATACTGCCATTTCCTGTCTATGCCGCTCCTTTCATTAATCCATTACTTACCGCTTTTTTATATCTCCTCTGTCTGTAACTATACGGTGTCCTATGCTTTCCATACGCCTTTCAAGACAGCCTCTGCACTCTGCCGATTCCTCCCCGGTACATATCTTGTTGTCGTATAGCTCATACTTTTTTCTGACAGCTTTTGGGGAAAGGTTCGGCATCACCACATTGGCTCCGGCTCTTATCCCCTCTTCCCGTCCGGCGGGACTTAAGGTACCGAGTGCGGTTGTAGAGGGTATCAGCATTTCGGGGTGGATGATCCTTAGGATCGAAATGAGAAACAGTGTAAGCTCAACCGAACCCGGCTTTTCTCCTGCAAAGGGTGTTGCCTTATGGGGAATAAAGGGCCCTATGCCGCACATATCGGGCTTAAAGCTCTCAATGAACTTAAGATCCTCCGAAAGCTCCTTTTCTGTCTGAAAGGGGGAACCCACCATAAAGCCGCACCCGGTCTGATAGCCTGTAGCCTTAAGTATTCTAAGGCACTCCATACGGTTTTCAAATGACATTTCCGGAGGATGGAGCTTTCTGTAATGCAGAGGATCAGCACTCTCGTGACGGAGAAGGTATCTGTCAGTCCCCGCCTTAAAAAGCTTTTCATAGCTTTCTCTGCTCCGCTCACCCATTGAGAGAGTCACTGCGCAGTCCGGATGCTTTTCCTTTATCCTGCCTATCAGTCCGCACAGCACATCATCATCAAAGAAGCCGTCCTCTCCGCCCTGAAGCACAAAGGTCCTGAAGCCCAGCTCGTAGCCGGTATCACAGCTTAATAGTATTTCCTCAATTGAAAGCCTGTACCGCTCAACGGAAGCATTGCTCCGTCTGATCCCGCAGTACAGGCAGTCATTCTTACAGATATTACTTAGCTCTATAAGTCCGCGGACATAGACATCCCTGCCGTATATCCTTTCCTTCAGCCTGTCAGCCTCAGCTCTTAAAATACAAGCTGTTTCAGGGCTTCTCTCCCGGATAAGGGCAGCGTAGCCTTCGGTACTGAGGCTCCTTCTGTCTATTAGTTCACGAACGAGAGTATCTATATCAGGCTTCCTCTCCGGACCTGACAAGGTCTTCCAGCTCAGACTTTATCGAATCCATGGTAGCCCTGAGGACACTGGTCGATGCTGAGATCTCCTCTGTAGATGCCGCAAGATTCTGTATCCTTGAGTTTACATCGGTAACAACCTGAAGGAGATGCCCGGTTTCCTCGGAGATCCCATCGACCGCAGTTCTTATATTATTATTTGCCTCGTTACTCTTATTGGCTGTTTCCTTTGAGTTCCCTGCAAGGTTATTGATTTCGCCTGCAACTACCGCAAAGCCTCTGCCCGCTTCCCCGGCTCTCGCTGCCTCTATGGAAGCGTTAAGTGCCAGAAGGTTAGTCTGGTCAGCTATGTTTACCACCTGCTCATTATTGGAGATAAGCTCGGCAAGAGCATCCTTTATATTGCTCACGGAATCACCCAGTCCATTGCAGAAGGTCTCCACTTCGCCGATCTCATGTGAAAGCTCCGTGCTCTCCGTGGCATTACTGTTATTGCCCTCGGCAAGCCCTTCTATGGACTCCTTCAAGGTAAGGAACTCCTCATTCACGTTATTCACGGTCTGCATTATGCTCGCTCTCTGATTTGCCAGCATTTCCTTCTCATGTGCAACCTGGCTTTCAGCCTCTTCCTTATCCTTTTCCACTATGCTCTTCAGATAGTGGACGCAGTTTTCCTTGTGGTTAAAGCCATTATATATGGCAGTGACCATATCCCGGCAGGTATCGTATCCGCAGCAGGAGCAGTTAATTTTTCTCGAAGCATCATCAAGCTTCTCCATACTGTTGAAAATCCTGTCAAATTCCGCTTCCGACGGTACCTTTATGGGACACTGGGCCGAGCGGTCGGTATATTTCCTCAGATAGTCATCCAGATTCAGGTGTGCAAACTGCTTATTAAGCATTGCAAGTCTCTTTTCCGGAGTAAGGGGCTTTGACCAAGGGCTCTTCTTTGTATTGTCCTTTACGCTTTCCTGTATCTTTAAGAGATTATAAAGAGCGTCATCGGTTTCGGAAAGCACGGGATCCGTGCCTGTTCCGCAGATACAGCCGTTCTCACAGTTCAGGGCGTCGATAAAGAGGAAGGGCGTCTTTCCTCCCTTTATCCTGTCCTTATTGCTCCGGAGGAAGTGGTACATTCTCTTCTCACCCTCCATCTGCCTTATGAATACGCTGCTTCCGAGAAGCCAGAACACATTTTCCTTAAGTCCTCCGGGCATGGGATAAACCGAGCCCAGACCGTATTCTATCTCGTCAGTAACGGGTGAGCCCTTTACATTATGCTCATGCGCGTACTTCATAAGGTGGTCAAAGGTCACATTATAATTCACATATCCCTTATTATTCGGATCATCTATTTCCATCTTCTTTGCGATGCAGGGGCTTATAAATGCCAGCTTATCGGTGATCTTCAGTTCCTTTCTGGCATATATGGCAGCACACATCATGGGACTCTGCACCGGGAAAAGCTTCGGAATAAGCTCCGGAAGGTATCTCTCAATATATCCAACCACTGCTGGACAGGGCTGGGATATTCCTCCGAGGAAATTATGCTTTTGGATATAATTGATATAACCCCAGGTGGTGATATCCGCACCGAAGGAAACACTTATGAAACGGTTTACGCCCAGCTTTTTAAGACCCCCGAGTATGGTTTCGTATTCTCTCGGGTAATTTGCCTTGAATGCAGGCGCGATAAGTACGGATATTTTCTGTCCCGCCTTCAGATCTTCAAAGAACCTTTCGGTATCATCGTTAAAATCACGGGCACCATGCTCACAGGCATCAAAGCAGGCACCGCAGGATACGCATCTGTTCCCGTCGACCTCTATCCTGGTATTCCCGGCTCCGTCGGGCTCTGTGGAAACACAGGCGCCCATAGCGCTGCAGACACTTATGCACTTATTACAGCCCACACACTTGTCATTGGTATAAACCAGTCCATTAACCATAAATATTTTCCTCCGATTTGAAACCATATGCTTCATTAAATGCGCTATATTTTTACTATTATAGCTCTCTTACAGAAAAAAACAAAGAAAAAATTGAAAAGGACGCCGTAAGGCGCCCCTTTCAGAAAGCGGATGATCCGCGGTTGTTTGCCGACCCGGCCTCATGGAGGTTTATCAAAGTGCCAGGTCTACGTGCTGAAGTGTGCCCACATTCCCGTTTTCCTTTAAGAAGATTCCCGTCTTTCTTATTACTCCGTTCAGGGCACCGGTAGCAGCATTTTTATCTGAAAATTCCGTATCTGCATTTCCTAGGTAGATGGCGCCGATTCCTGCTTCCTTAAGGGATATGAGCTTTTCTGACCCTTCCCCGTCCTTATACCAGATCTTCAATCTGCCGAATACAGCGTCACCTTCATCTATCCATCCGTTATGGTCGGAGTCATAATCCATAAGGTCTCTGAAGCCGTCTCCCGACTTCGTTCCGAAAAGCTCCGATCCGTCATTTATCTTTCCGTCATCATTCTTATCAAGTGAGAGGAAGCCGGAGCCCCTGCCGAGTCCCGATATCTCCTCCTCCTTACCGTCACTGTCAAGGTCAAAGAAAAACTTCTTGTCGCTTATATCGGTTAAGTCAGAATCCACGTTTATCACCAGCGGATCACAGAGGGCAACTGAATAGTCCTCCTTTGTAAGGGACTGGAAGGCTGCAGAAAAGCTTCTGCTCATCCCGAATTCCACGTTAAAGTTTATGTCCCTTCCGTCAGCTGTGTGTGCCATTCCCACGGTCTTAAAACTTACAGCCTCACTCTCGTTTATAACATCATAGGAGGCTGTGACCCTGGTCATAAGTCTTCCTGTTCCCTGTGAGACTACCGCAGGGCTTCTTAAGTCCACTGCCCCGGCACCGATAAAATGTGAGAAGGCTCCCTCATTCTGTGATCTGAATAAGCCGACCCTGCTTCCGTCAGACACTCCAAGGGAAAAGTCCGATGAATGGCGATGGCTCTCATACTGCATAAAGTCAATGGCTCTGTAGGAATAATCCCCCTTCGCCCAACGCTTCATCATTTCAAGGATCTGCTTTAAGGCTTTGATCTCGGGTGACTCTTCCTCCGGGGGACAGGCAGTCTGATAAGCCTTTCCGGCTCTTTTACTGCCATCCAAAAGCCCCATTGCCAATTTGCCGTTTTTGTTTCTCACGGAATCTCTGCCATTTCTTTCCTGATCGGAAAGCATGGATAGATAGGACCTGCCTTCACTGGAGATATCAAGCCGCGCTGCTTCGTCCCGGCTCATATCACGAACGATATGCAAAGACAATCCCGATGAATTGTAGCTATGGTCTGAATCCATAGCGACACTGCTCGCATTGATCTTCATAGGTATCTCCTCCGTGAGATTTAATTCCCGAAATACGGGAAAACCATCCTTGTAATACCTATATCGGACATTTCCCAAAATACTTTAGGGTATTTTAAAAATTTTTTTTCTCATTTTTTCAATCACAGCCGTGTAACAGTTACCGGCATATATTTTGATACACAGGAAATGATCTCCTCTCGGGTTACGTTTTCTATCACTTTCCGAGACCTCTTTCGTGCCCTCCCCTGCGGTTTGCGGCAGCCTCGTTTCCGGCAAGGATATCATTAACTATCTGCATCCTCATGCCTGCATCGATAAAGTCACAGTGCTTGCAGAAGGGGTAATTCTGTCTTCCCTCAGCGATCTTCCTTCTGGCCTCCATAAGCTCCGGTGCCACCCAGGCTTCCTTTAGGGGAACCTCATTTAAATCCGCGTAATTCGTGACCTCATAATTGTCACAGCAGCATAGGCCCATATGACCGTTGGGAGTGATCCACATATCGGTAAATGGAAGAAGGCAGCTCTCCTTCACCACATTTTCCGCCGACTTTTTATTCGGTGCCGATCCTGCCCTGTTCGTAAGTACCTCCTGCAGATATCTCATCTGAATGAGTATATCCACATCCTCAAATTCCTCGGGATGCATCGTTACATATTCGTATATCCTCTGGATATTTTTATGGAGCTTCATCTCCAGAGAATAATTATTGATGATAAGCTGGTCAATGTAAGGCTGTACTGCCTTCACAGTGTCAAGGTTAAGTAAAAGCCCGTTTGTGGACATAAAGATATAGCTTTCCTTAAGCTTTTCCCTGGCGTACTTATGACGTTCTATTATCTTCTTATCAAGCAGAGGCTCATTATTCCCGTAAAGGGTAAGATGCCCCCTGTAATTCCAGTCGGCAAGCTGATCGATAATGGATTTATACAGTTCATCCGTCATTTCCATAAACGGGCGCTTCTCCGCGTGGATATTGGCTGTGCAAAAGGCACAGGTGGAGTTACAGCGGTTTATGGTTTCAATATTTACAACGTTCGGCTTCGGGGTTTCCTCCACATTTAAGAAATACTCACAGTACCTTTTCTGAGCCTTGCCTCTGGTAAAAAACTGCAGCTTAAGGTATGCACTGCTGGCAAGATTCGGAAGGTACTTTCTCGCGTTCCATCCGAGCCTTCCCAAAAAATTATTTATCTTTATCGGCATTTTTCAATATCTCCCTTGCTTGTTTATACTCATCCGGCGTTCCGAAGGACAGAAATTCATCCGTTGGAAATTCGCCTATCCTTTTTCCTTCCTCTATCATCAGATTATAGATACCGCTCATAAAATACTCATTATAGGGGCAGTTATCCATATATTTTTCAGCATAGCTTAAAAACAGCTCCTTATTGCGGAAGCCATAGGCACCGCATACAGCCCTGCTGCTTATAACTTCCTTTTCCCTAGTCTCGGTGACAAAGCCCTTTTCATCGGTCCTTACATAGCTGAAGCGGGGCTCGCTATTCTCAAATGTCACAAGCCAGCCGTCCAGCTCACCGTTTTTGTAGTCTGACCCTCCTGCTGCCCCGTCTGCATAGGAATATAGCTTCTCCGAGCGGAACATAAGGTCACAGTCGCAGAAAATAAGAGGCAGATCATTATTTATGGTTTCAGCACCTCTTTTGCAGGTCAGTACCGCGCCGTTAAGCACATGGTCAAGTACGACTATCCTGGCATCCGGAGCATATTCAAGTACGGCCTTATCTATTCCGAATCTCTCTATATGCTCCTTAAGTACAACGAAGGTGATGCTGCTTACATTGCAGTGCTTCTTTACGGAATCGGCAGCATATTCAAAAAAATGACGCCCGTTAAGGTCGATAAGAGGCTTAGGACTCTCGTAGCCGAGATTTGCAAAACGCGTTCCCGCCCCGCCCATGGGCATTATAAGATTGATAGACATTATTTCACCTCTATGCTATAATTTGTCATTGATTGCTTCGCAATCAACTCTCGGGTTGCACCCGCTTGTATAATCGGCTTCGCCGATGCGGGTGCGTAGGTCGCAGATTGCTTCGCAATCAACTTTCGGGTTGCACCCGCTTGTATAATCGGCTTCGCCGATGCGGGTGCGTAGGTCGTAGATTGCTTCGCAATCAACGACAATTGCCGGTGTGTCGGAATGGCAGACGAGGAGGACTCAAAATCCTTTGGTGGCAACACCGTGCGGGTTCAAGTCCCGCCACCGGCAGTTAGTTATAGTCTTTTACAGGCTTCTTTCTCTTTTCAGTGGTGGAATAGCCTTAGACCCGTAAAATACATCACCATCCCGTATTTATCCGCTGTTTCGATCACATTATCGTCCCTTATGGAACCGCCGGGCTGAGCAATATACTTTACACCGCTTTTTTTTGCCCTTTCCACGTTGTCGCCAAAGGGGAAGAAAGCATCGGAACCAAGCGCCACATCCGTATTCTTGTCGAGCCAGCTTCTCTTATCCTCTGCAGAGAAAACATCAGGCTTTGTCTTAAAAATCCTCTGCCAGCTTCCGTCACGGAGGACATCCTCGTATTCATTCCCGATATAGATATCTATTGCATTATCCCTGTCGGCCCGTCTTATCTCATCAAGGAAGGGAAGATCTAGAACCTGAGGGCTCTGACGCAGAAACCAGTTATCTGCCTTCTGCCCCGCAAGACGTGTACAGTGTATCCTTGACTGCTGTCCCGCTCCTATCCCTATTGCCTGACCACCCTTCGCATAAGCTACGGAATTACTCTGTGTATACTTGAGAACGATAAGGGAGATCATAAGATCCCGCTTTGCACTGTCGGGGATATCCTTATTCTTCGTGACTATATCCCCAAGAAAGCCTTCATCGATAAGCGCGTTATTTCTGCCCTGTTCAAAGGTCACACCAAAGACCTGCTTCTTTTCCCTTTCCTCAGGAACATAATCCGGATCCACCTTCAATACACAGTAGTTTCCCTTTTTCTTTTCCTTTAGTATTTCCAGTGCTTCATCCTCATACCCTGGGGCGATGATACCGTCAGACACCTCTCTCTTTATGAGCTTCGCTGTATCTCTGTCGCATACATCCGATAATGCTATATAGTCACCATAGGATGACATCCTGTCTGCGCCTCTCGCTCTTGCGTAGGCAGAGGCAAGAGGGCTAAGCTCCCCAAGGTCATCAACCCAGTATATCTTTTTTTCCGTATCATTAAGCGGAAGACCCACGGCCGCACCTGCAGGAGACACATGCTTAAAGGATGTAGCTGCAGGAAGTCCGGTCGCATTCCTTAATTCCTTAACAAGCTGCCAGCCATTGAATGCATCAAGGAGATTGATATATCCCGGTCTTCCGTTCAATACCTCAAAGGGAAGCTCATTCCCATTCTCCATATAAACCCTGGAAGGCTTCTGATTCGGGTTGCAGCCGTATTTTAATTCAAATTCCCGCACGATAAATGACGCTCCTTTCACTATTTCAGCAGTTCTTGTTTATTATCCTTGTCTCATATTTTCCCGTCTCAATATCAATAAAGCGGGTAAATAGGGAGACCTTGTTTTCTTCATTGAGTGACCTCCAGATATTATCCGTAAACCCGTCAATATCAGCGCTAATATCCACCCGCTCCGGCTCTCCCTCAAAGGATGGAAGGGGATCCCCGTCTACCATATAGGTGTGAATAAACCTCCCCTCTCCTGCCTTTGGGTTATCATAAGCAAAGGTGAATCTAAGGCACCCGGCCGGATCGCCGTTGTCACTCTTTAAGATAGAAAGGGAGAAATCATACTTTCCTGCTTCAACGTGAAGAAGCCCCGATATCCTTGGAGTATAATTCGGACCGTCAGGCTCAAACTCACGGCATCTTAAGGACTCCTCAAAGCTCTGTCCCTTTTCCATATTTTCAAATACCGTATCTGTCTGATCCCCGTTTGTCACGATGGTATCGCACCCTCTGACCCTTACAGGAGCATAGATTATCAGAGAGGGATCCTTTAGCTTCCCTTCATCAAAGGCTTTTGTCCGTATGCCCTCTCCGTCTTCAATAAAGATACGGTTTCTGCTGTTCTCACTTCTTCCCATTATGAAGTAAGCCGTGACTGCATACCTTCCGTCTCCGCTTCTTCCTATCACTATCCCTCTTCCGGGATATGAGCTGCTTTTCAATGTTTCCGAAAGCATTTTAATTTCCATAAGCTTTTCCTTTCTCCCTTATATTCTCTATCTGCCAGTCTATCGGTTCCACTGCGTTTTCTGTAAGAAAAGCATTGCACTTTGAAAAATGTCTGCAGCCGAAAAAACCCCGGCTTGCCGACAGAGGACTGGGATGTGGTGCCTTTAGTATGAGATGCCTCCTGTTATCAAGCATTTCAGCCTTCTCCCCTGCAGGTCTGCCCCAGAGAAGAAATACCAGTGGTCTGTCCACTTTATTAAGGGAGCGTATCACCGCGTCGGTGAAGCTCTCCCAGCCATGATTCTTATGGGAATTTGCGGCTCCCTCCCTGACTGTCAGAACAGTATTCAGAAGAAGCACTCCCTGATCTGCCCATTTCTTCAGGTATCCGTTATCGGGAATATAGCAATTAAGGTCGTCGTGGAGCTCCTTATAAATGTTTTTTAAAGATGGCGGGATATCCTTTGGCCTTACCTCCGGCAGCACTGAAAATGCCAGTCCATGAGCCTGATTGACATTATGATAGGGATCCTGCCCAAGGATCACAGCCCTTACCTTTGAATACGGCGTATAATGAAATGCATTGAACACATCAGCAGAGGGCGGAAATATCCTGTGTTTTCCATATTCCTCCTTCACAAATCGATATAGCTCAGCGTAATAAGGCTTCCCGAATTCTTCTTTTAATACGGGAAGCCAGTCGTTACTTATACCCGGCATCTTACCATCACTCCGTTTGATTTCAGATAATCCTTGACCTCGAATATAGACAGCTCCTTATAGTGAAAGAGGGATGCTGCCAGGGCTGCCTCCGCATGCCCTTCGGTAAAAGCGGTTAAAAAATGCTCCTTTGTTCCGGCACCTCCGGAGGCTATGACCGGTATCGACACAGAGTCCGCAATGGCTCTCGTAAGCTCAAGATCATATCCGGCTTTTGTGCCATCCGCATCCATACTTGTAAGCAGTATCTCGCCTGCTCCCAGGCTCTCCGCTTTTTTCGCCCACGAAACAGCGTCCAGTCCGACATCGGTTCTTCCGCCGTGCTTATAAACAGTCCATCGCCCATCCTCTTTTCTTTTGGCATCCATGGCAAGGACCACACACTGGCTTCCGAATTTTCCGGCAGCCCCGCTGATAAGCTCCGGATTCTCTATGGCTGCGGAATTCACGGCAACCTTATCGGCGCCTTCCCTCAAAACCTCCCGGAAATCATCCACGGTTCTGATCCCTCCGCCAACGGTAAAGGGTATAAAAAGCTGCTCCGCAACCTTCCTTACCAGCTCCACCACAGTCTTCCGGTGATCGCTTGATGCCGTGATATCCAGGAAGACCACCTCGTCCGCCCCTTCCTTATCGTAGGCCTTTGCAACCTCCACCGGATCTCCGGCATCTCTTAAATTTACAAAATTCACTCCCTTTACGACCCGTCCGTCATTTATGTCCAGGCAGGGGATTATACGTTTGGTGTACATAGTCTCAGAAAATTATTAAGCACTCTTAAACCCATATCGGAACTCTTTTCCGGATGAAACTGGGTTGCAAAAATATTACCTTTTTCAACAGCTGCATCTGCTATGACTCCATACTCGATGGTGGCAGAAGCTATGCTCCTGTCCTCAGCATGAACATAGTAGGAATGGACAAAGTAAAAGAACTCTCCGTCATCAATATCCTTAAAAATAGGGCTGTTCTTATGGATCTCAACCGAATTCCACCCGATATTCGGTACCTTCAGTCCCTTATCCGATGGAAGCTTTTTTACCTCGCCCTTTAATAGTGCCAGTCCCTGAACTCCCGGAGATTCCTCGCTTTTTTCAAAGATAAGCTGCTCACCGAGACAGATACCTAAGAAGGGCTTTCCACAGTCTGCGCTTTCTTTTATTACCGGGACCAGACCGAAACGGTGAAGCTTATCCATGGCATCCCCGAAGGCTCCGACCCCCGGAAGGATTACATGGCTCGCTCTTTTTATTTCGTCGCTGTCCCTTGTGGTCAGCGGATCAAAACCCAGCTTCTTTACTGCTTTTTCGACGCTCCTGATATTACCCGCGTCATAATCTATTATCGCAATCATTGAATACCCTCGGACATCTTACCTTGAAGAATAGGTACCATCATCCTGTCTTGAAACATTAAACTCATAGAGAAGATCGCCTTCCTCACCGCCCGACGGTTCATCCCGGTCTTCAGAAGCTTCGCTGTTTCCTTCTCCTTCTTCCCCACCGGGGTTTTCTTCCGGAGCCTCATTGGCTTCATTACCTTCTTCCGGGGTTTCCGCTGTCTCTCCGGTATCCGCAGCTATACTTCCCTCCGGATTATCGGAAGGAGGTGCCGCCTCCTCAACCGGAATAGCATGTGGATCGTAGGCCTCCACTGATGTGGATACTACTCTCTTCTTATTCTTCTCAGCGTTACTCCTGGTATCAATATCAAGCCCTGCAAGCTCGTCGGCAATTATCTCCTGCTTAACCCTTTCTCTCCACTCAGGATCCGCAATGTCCATAAGGGCAATGGTATAGGTGGTGCGGTCTGCGATAAAGGCAAGCTCATTTGCACGATCCTCTCCCACTCCGAACCTTTCCTTAAGAACAGAGATTATCTCCCCGTAGGTCTTCGTAAGCGGTCCGTCTATTCCCTTGGCCTTTGCCTCTTCAATATGCTCCCTGTAATATGCCACACCTTCTATCAGAGCGTTCAGGGCTTCCAGGTTCTTACCCTGCTTATTGTAATCATCATAGGACTCCAGCTTTCGCTGCTCGGTCATTATCATTACCGTATTATCAAAGATAAGCTGGCTTTCCTCATCCAGATTCCTTACTCCGGCCATCGAACGGAATGCGTCATCATACTCGCCCCGTTCATATTCCTCAGTACCCTGCTTGATAAAGCCTGCCTTAGGGAATACGGACAGACAGAAAATGATCATTGCCGTAAGCGAAGCAAAGAAAATAACAACCGCGATCAGCTTCTTTCTCGGTATCTTCTTTTCAGGCGGACCGTCGTCAACAGGCTTCGGAGGTTTCGGCTTCTTTGGAGGCTTAGGCTTCTTTTCCTTCTTTGGCTTCGGTTTCTTTTCCTTCTTCTTCTTTTTCTTCTTGTTGGCTTCTTCCTCTTCAGCCTCCTTGATAACCTGCATGTTTTCAAGTGTGGCCTCGGTATGATCCCCCTCGATCTCGTCATCATCATCCGAGGAATCAAAGAGTGCACTCAATATTCTCTTTAATAAGCCAACTTTCTTTTCCTTGCCTCCGCTCTTTTCTCCTTCATCTTCATCTTCCTTCTTTTCGGCAGCCTTCTTTTCTCTGGGGGGCTCTTCCCTTATATCAATATCGAGTTCTCCTCCCACATTCTCTACGCCGTCAAAGGACATAGCGTCAACAATAACGCCGTCTTCCTCAAGAGGAACACTTGCCTTCTGTTTTTCTGTATTCTCCTCATCTTCTTCGGAGTCATCTTCATCTTTATTCTTTCTTCCGAAGAGACGGGCAAAAAATCCCTTCCCTTTTTTCTTCTTTTTCTTCTTTCCCTTTTGATCTGTTTCTTCCGGTGCTTCTGCTCCGGACTGGCCGCCCTCTTCACCCGCTCCCAGCATATTCATGATCTCATCATCGACCATCTCATTACTGTCATTCTTCTTCAAGAGGTCGCTGATCTCTGAGAGCTCATCATCCTGAGGGATCTCGTCAATAATATCTGTTACATCTTTTTCTTCCGCGCCGGTTATTTCGGAAAGCAGATCCTCTTCCGTTTCAGTCCCGGCTGCAGGCTCTTCGGCAGATTTGTTGCCACTCTCGTCTCCAAGCTCGGGTATCGCGCCCAGAAGGTCTGCTATCTCATCAGCTGACATATCATCTGCTGAAGGCTCTGCCCCCTCTGCTGCAGATCCGCCCTCTGACTCCGCTTCTAGTGCTGCCTTGTCTGCTGTATCAGGGGATTCTCCGACTGTTTCCTCCGTTGCTGTTCCTGCATCCGGCTCTGCATCGCCGGCAGGCAAAGCGCCGCCATTAAGCAGTGCCTCTATCTCTTCCGGCGTCATCATATGGTTTGGATCGGAGGATTCCGCATCCGTGGGCTCCGGTGCTGCTTCAGGTGCTGGCTCTTCCGCGGGCGCATCTCCTCCGGCAGAGGCTACCATCGCTGCGATTTCTTCCGGAGTCATAATGTGATTCGGATCATCTGAAACCGGTTCTATTTCAGGGGCGGTTTCAGGTTCAGGTGCTGCCTCTTCTGCAGGTGCAGGGGCTGGCTCTTCCGCAGGCGCAGG